>NZ_WIAD01000019.1 GCF_009618275.1 Roseimaritima sediminicola | reverse complement strand
CTTTTCTTTTCGTACATAGAATTGCTAAGAGTCAGAAGACCTGAGACCTGACAACCATCAACCATCAACTATCAACCAAAGTCTGGCGACTTCAGCTACGGGGCTGGTAATTCGCTTCTAGCTGAGGATGTCGTGGATGATGCGGCCGTGGACGTCGGTCAGGCGGAAGTCGCGGCCTTGGAAGGGATAGGTCAGTCGCTGGTGATCGATGCCCAGGATGTGCAGGATGGTGGCGTTCAAGTCGTGCGGTTCCATGCCGTCTTCGACCACGTTGACGCTGTATTCGTCGGTCCGGCCGTAACGCATGCCGCCGCGAACGCCGCCGCCGGCCATCCAGACCGAGAAACAATGTCCGTGGTGATCGCGGCCGTAGTTCTCAGGCGTTAGTTTACCCTGACAGTACACCGTTCGCCCGAATTCGCCGCCCCAGACCACCAGCGTGTCGTCCAGCATGCCGCGCGACTGCAGGTCGCGGAGCAAGGCGGCGGTTGGGCCGTCGGTGTCTTTGGCTTGCTGGCGAATCTGTTTGGGCAGCGCATTGTGTTGATCCCAGCCCTGGTGGAACAGCTGGATGAAGCGGACGCCGCGTTCGGCCAGCCGCCGGGCCAGCAAGCAGTTGTAGGCGTAGCTGCCCTGACGCTGGACGTCCGGGCCATAGGCTTGCAGCGTGGCCGCGGTTTCCTGGGTGAAATCCAGCAGCTCCGGGACCGAAGCCTGCATCCGCCCGGCCAGTTCGTACTGCGCGATGCGGGTGTTGATTTCCTCGTCGCCCCACTGCTCGTACTTTCGCTCGTTCAATTGGGCCAGCGTGCGGAGCATCGTCTGTCGCGCGGCGGGCGGCACACCGGGCGGATCGTAGATGTCTAGCACCGGGGCGCCCTGGTTGCGAAACTTGACGCCCTGGTATACCGACGGCAAAAATCCGCTGCCCCACAGCCGGTCGTACAACGGTTGGCCCGCGCGGCCGCTGCCGCGAGAGCTGAGCGCGACAAAGGCGGGCAACTGCTCCGTTTCCGCCCCCAGGGCGTAATGGATCCACGAGCCGGCACTGGGCCGACCTGGAATCTGGGAACCGGTCAACAACATCGTGATCGCCGGGTCGTGGTTGATGGCTGTGGTATGCATCGAATTGATGACGCACAGGCGATCCGCCAAGCGGCCCGTTTCCGGCAACAGTTCGCTGATCGGCAGCCCGGACTGGCCGCAGCGGGGAAAGCGGAACATGCTGGGCGCGGTCGGGAACGACGCCTGCGCACTGCTCATCGTCGTCTTGCGTTCGCTGGGATAAATCGACTCGGGCACCTCCTCGCCGGCTCGCTGGGCAAGGTTCGGTTTCGGGTCCAGCAGATCCAGCTGGGACGGGCCGCCGGACTGAAACAGGTAGATTACCCGCGAGGCCCGCGGCGGCACGTGCAGGTACTCCTTCGCCCCCTCGCCACCACTGAGGGCGGAACGCGATAGATCGGCAGAGGGCTCGTTCTCGTGGCCGCGTGCCGGCCCGCCCAGCAGCGACGACAGGGCGGCGGCCGCGATCCCGCCACGGCGGAAGAAATGACGCCGGGACAGCGCCGCGTAGTGCTGGGTGAGAGGAGACATGTTGGTTGCGGGTTGTGGATTGGGTAGCTGAAGTCGCCAGACTTTGGTGGGTCGAGCGTGGGGTTGCGAGTTGCGAGTTGGTTCGTGCTCGTGTTTGGGTTTTGGGGCTTCGTTTGTGGAACCGGGGCTATCGGCCTGACGGCTCAGGGCTGCTGTTCCCCCTCACCCCCCGGCCCCCTCTCCCCCGCAGCCTGACTCGCTGGGGCTCGCCAGGCTGCGGAGGAGAGGGGGAGAAAGTGGTGGTGGGGGAGTTGTCGTTTGGGGGAACCGGGGCTATCGCCCAAACGGCTCAGGGTTGCTGTTCCCCCTCACCCCCCGACCCCCTCTCCCCCGAATCCTGACTCGCTTGGGCTCGCCAGGCTGCGGGGGAGAGGGGGAGAAAGTGGTGTTGGGAGAGTTGTCGTTTGTGGGAACCGGGGCTTTCGGCCTGACGGCTCAGGGTTGCTGTTCCCCCTCACCCCCCGGCCCCCTCTCCCCCGCAGCCTGACTCGCTGGGGCTCGCCAGGCTGCGGGGGAGAGGGGGAGAAAGTTGTTGGGAAAGTTGTGTTGGGGGGAACCGTGGGCTAGCGCCCGGCGGCTGATGGGGTGTTGGCTGGGGTTACTCCTTGGTTACGGCTTCATCTAGGTTAAACAACAACGACGCGGTCATCGTCATCGCGGCGTGCGGCACGGCGTCGAACGCGGTGTCGCGCGGCTTGGCACCGACGCCCAGCAGTTGCTCGGCGCCTTCGGGCGTCTTTTGAAAATCGTTCAGGAACCGCCGATGGGCGTCGACCAGCAAAATTAATTCTTCCGGTTCCGGATCGCGCGACAATGTGCTGCGAAATCCGAAGCGGATGGCTTGCTCGGGGGCGGCGGCGGCGTGCAACATGCGAGCGGCCAGAGCTCGCGAGGCTTCGACGAACGTCCGGTTGTTCATCAAGGCCAAAGCCTGCAGGGGCGTATTGGTTTGGTCGGTGCGAACCACACAGACCTCCCGCGGCGCGGCGTTGAACGTGACCATGGTCGGCGGCGGAATCGTGCGCCGCCAGAACGTGTAGACGCTGCGCCGGTACAGTTGACCGCCTTGATCCTGTTTGTAGGTATTGTTGGAGATCGAGCTCCAGATCTTCGGCGGCATGTAGGGCTTGGCCGGCACACCGCCGACGTCTCGGACCAACAATCCGCTGGCTGCCAGGGCTGAATCGCGGAGCACGAAGGGATGGTGGCGGAATCGCGGACCGCGCGACAACAGACGGTTCTCGGGATCCTTCCGCAGCCGCACGTCGGGTTGCCCGTCCCGCTGCGTCACTCGGGAACTCTGCCGATACGTGGCACTCATCACGATCCGCTTGTGGATCGCTTTCACGTCCCAGCCGCTGTGGACGAATTCCACGGCCAACCAGTCCAGCAGTTCTGGGTGGCTGGGCAGTTCGCCTTGAATGCCGAAGTTTTCGGTCGTCGCCACCAGGCCCCGACCGAAGAAGTGTTGCCAGTAACGATTGACCGCGACGCGAGCGGTCAGCGGGTGCCGCGGGTCGACCAACCAACGAGCCAGGTCCAGCCGGTTGGCCGGAGCGGGGTTCGGGACGTCGGTGGCGGAGGTTGCGTCGGTGGCGGACGTTGTGTCAGGAGACGAGTTCGGCGCCAGCGGCAGTCCCAGCAGCGCCGGCACGTCGGCGGTCAGCACGCTGCCGGTGTCGGGCTGGTCGAATTGGCCTCGCTGCAGCAGGTAGGTCGGACGAGGTTCGGGCAATTCGTGCATCACCATGACCGTGTTCGGGCCGCCGGCTTGCGGACGTTTCAGGCCGTTGCCCTGTTGTTCCCTGGCCCGACGCAGCTGGACCGGTTCGGGTTCTTGCGCCACGTTCTGCTCCGGGGGCAGGTCCTGCCAATTCGGCGGTACCGAGACGAAGGGCGGGCTGTTGCCGTTGTTGGGACCGACGCCCCATTCGGGAACATTGTTGAAGAAGGCATACAGGCGATAGTATTCCTTGATCGTGACCGGATCGTACTTGTGATCGTGACAGCGGGCGCAGGCAATCGTCAGTCCCAGGACGGCCGTTCCCAGCGTGTCGACGCGGTCGGCGACGTTTTCGACATGCCATTCCTGGGGGATCGAACCGTCTTCGGAGTTGATGCGGTGGTTGCGACAAAATCCGGTGGCGATCTGCTGGGACAGTGTGGCATCGGGCAACAGGTCGCCGGCCAGTTGTTCGATCAGGAACCGGTCGTAAGGCAGGTTCTGGTTCAGCGCTTGCACGACCCAGTCTCGCCAGACGTGCATGTAGCGGTAGCGATCGTTTTGGTAGCCGTCGGTGTCGGCGTACCGCGCGGCGTCCAGCCAGGAGACGGCCATGTGTTCACCGTACTGCGGCGAGCTGAGCAAGCGATCGACTTGCTTTTCATAAGCGTCCGGCGAGGTGTCGTCCAGGAAGGCTTCGAGAGAGTCGAGGTCCGGCGGCAGCCCCGTCAGATCCAGGCTCAAACGCCGCAGCAGGGTTGTTCGCTGTGCCGCCGGAGCCAGTTGCAGCCCCGCGGATTCCAGCCGCGCCGCGACGAAGTGATCGATGGGGCCGCGCAGGGAGTCGGCGGAGCGAGGTTGTGGAACGACGGATCGCTCGGGCGGCTGGAACGCCCAGTGTCGGTCGTACGGTGCACCTGCGGCGATCCAGCGCACGAGCAATTCCCGCTCTCGAGTGCTGAGCGGTTTCTTGCTGTCGGCCGGAGGCATTTGCACACTCGGGTCGGTGGCCATGATCCGGGCCACCAGTTCGCTGTCGGCCGCAGAGTCGCCTTCCAGCACGTAGGCGGCGGCGTCGCGCCGGTCCAGCCGCAGATCGGCTTCGCGGGTCGCCGGGTCGGGGCCGTGGCAGTTCCAGCATTTGCCGGCCAAGATCGGTTTGACTTGCGCGGCGAAGTCGACGGCAGGCGGTTCCGCGATCGCCAGCGACACGAGGCCGACGATCGCGACCGTCTGCCGGAGCACATGTCCGAAGACGGTCGAGCCGAGAAGACTTCGGTGGCCGGGAAGACTTCGGTGGCCGGGTCGTCGTCGGGAGCGGGAAATCGCGGAACGAGCCTTCATCTACTTCGACTCCGGTGTCTGTTTATCGTAGAACGGGACGGGGAAATCCGGTTCGACGCTGCGGTTCTGCAAATAGGCCGCTTCCATCTGTGCGACTCGGTCGGCGTGTTGGTCCGCCACATCATGCTGTTCCTCGGGATCCGTCCGCAGGTCGTACAGTTCCCAGGCCGAAGGTTTCTTCAGCAGGTTCCGGCGCACGGCTTTCCAGCGTCCTTCGCGGACGGCGACCTGGCCGCCGTAGTTATGGAAGTCCCAGATCATCGGTTCGGTTCGCTCGGGCAGAGTCTCCCCGGTCAGGACCGCGCGCAGGTCGACGCCGTCGAGTTGTTGGTCCTGGGGCAGCGGCGCGTCGGCCACGCCGCACAGGGTGGGAAACCAATCGGGGAAGTAGGACGGCGTGTCGGTCGTGCTGCCGGCCGGGACGCGGCCGGGCCAGCGAACGATACAGGGCACGCGAATCCCGCCTTCGTAGACGCTGCCCTTGTAACCGCGGAGGCCCGCGGTCGATGCGAAGAACTCCGCGTCCACGCCGCCGACGTGGAACTGCGGGTCGCGACTGCCGTGCGTGGTGCCGTTGTCGGAAGTGAAGACGACCAGCGTGTTGTCGGCCAAGCCGTGGGACTCCAAACGCTCTAGCACCGTGCCGACGTGTTCGTCCAGGTCCGAGATCATCGCCGCGTACGCCGCTCGCGGACGCGGGTGCGGCAGGTAGCCGTTTTGGCCGCGGTACACCCCCTTTTCGGCATCCCAGGCTTCGGGATACCGGTCGATCCACTCCTGCGGCGGCTGCATCGCTACGTGCGGTTCGACAAAGGGCAGGTACAGGAAGAAGGGTTGATCTTTATTCTTGTCGATGAACTTCAGGGCCTCGTCCAGGATCAAATCCGGTGCATAGTTTTGTAACCGATAATCGTCCGCGTCGACCGGTCCGCTGGGTTTGCGTTGATGGCCGTAGATCAGGCCGGCATTGATCCGCTGTTCGCGTTCGTCCGAATCGAGGAAGAACGGGTAATAGCTGTGCGCGTTGCGTTGGCCGTTGTAACCGAAGAAGCGATCGAAGCCCTGCTTGATGGGCGAACCGGTGGTGTTGGAGGGACCGAGTCCCCATTTGCCGAAGGCTCCGGTCGCGTAGCCCGCCGGCTTGAGCGCTTCGGCGATCGTCACGATCTCGTCGCTGATCGGCAACTGGCCGGGAAAGACTCGCCCGTTACCCGAATCCCGGTTGCCGCGGATTTCGGCGTGGCCCAGGTGTTGGCCGGTCATCAGACTGCAGCGGGCCGGGGCGCACACCGGGGCGCCGGTGTAGTGCTGAAGGAATCGCATGCCCTGTTCGGCCAGCCGATCCAGGTGGGGCGTTTTGATTTTCTCCTGGCCATAGCAACCCACTTCGCCGTAGCCCAGGTCGTCGGCCAGGATGAAGACGATGTTGGGCCGGTCCGCGGCCAGAGCGGAGGATGAGGCCAGTAAGGCCAAAGCCGCGACCAGCGCGGGTACGTGGCAGGGAAGGAAACGGCGGAGACAAATCATGGGCATCGGTTTCGGCAGGGGTTCGAGTGAGTGTGGCATAGGCTTCCAGCCTGTGATGGGGAATCACAGGCTGGAAGCCTATGCCATTGGGTTGGTGCTGGTATTCACAGGCTGGAAGCCTATGCCACTGTTCACAGGCTGGAAGCCTATGCCACTGTTCACAGGCTGGAAGCCTGTGCCACTGTTCACAGGCTGGAAGCCTATGCGACTGTTCACAGGCTGGAAGCCTATGCCACTGTTCACAGGCTGGAAGCCTATGCCACTGTTTACAGGCTGGAAGCCTATGCCACTGTTCACAGGCTGGAAGCCTATGCCACTGGTTAGGGTTGTCGCGTTACGGTGCGGACGAACTCGCGGCGGCGAGCTTGCAGGATCGGGTCGGCCGCTGCGGCCTGGCGCATGTGGGTTTGCAGTTCGGCCGACAGACGCCCGTGGAGCTGCCTCGTCGAAGCGTCCAACCGGTCGGGGTCCAGCGGCTGCTCTTCGGCCGGGTCTTTCCCGGTGTCGAAGAAGCGGCCGTCGCCATACAGTTTAAATCGTGCGGTGCGGACGTGTTGGGACGCCTGGTCGCGGAGGCCGTCGCGGTGGTACCAGCAGTAGATCGAATGCCGCGGCTGGGCGGGGCTTCCCAGAAAGTCGCCGGCAAAGGACACGCCCTGGCACTGCCACTCGGCGGGCACTTCCAGCCCGGCGACTTCGGCGATCGTGGGCAGCATGTCGGTGAAATCCACCAAGCGGTCGCTCTCCTGCCCCGGCGCGACGCGGCCGGGCCAGTTGACGATCAACGGCACGTGGGTGCCGTTGTCTCGAGTGCTGCCCTTGCCGCCCACGTAGGGTTTGCCATCGAGGATCGAAGGGATGCCGCGATAGGTGCCGTTGTCGCCGGTGAAGATGATCAGGGTGTTTTCCCGCAGGCCCAGTTCCTCCAGGGAATCGACCAATTTGCCGACCATCTTGTCGGTGTAGGCCACCATGTCGACGAACCATTCATCCCGCCACCGCTTCTTCGGATAGACGCCGTCCGACGGATCCCAGGCTTCGCTGTCGGGCGTGGGCTGGAAAGGGAAATGCGGCAGGATCATCGGGTAGTACGCGAAGAATGGTTCGTCCCGGTGCTGGGCGAAGTAATCGCACAGGTAATCCGTGACCACGTCCGGGCCGTACTGGCCCTCGCGGTAATCCACGACGCGGCCATCGATCTCGAGGCCGGGATTGGGATAGCGGCCCACGATGCGGGTCAGTTGCCACAGACAGTAGCGATCGAAGCCAAAATGCCGGGGCCCGTCGAGTCCGCCTTCCAGTTGCCACTTGCCGGCGATCACCGTCTGGTAACCGGCGTCGCGGAACAGGTGGCCGAAGGTGTGGGCGGCCGGATCCAGGACGCCGAACCGCAAGTAGTTCACGCTGTTGTAGCGGCCCGTCATGATCTGCACCCGCGACGGCGTGCAGATGGGTTGGGAATGGCAGTGGCGATAGCGCGCGCCGTTGGCAGCCAAGCGATCCAGCCGCGGGGTTTGGTAGGTTTCCCCGCCGTTGGCCCCCAGGCACTCGAAGCCCATGTCGTCGGCCATGATCAGCAAGACGTTGGGGCGACGGTCCGCGGCCCGTACGCTGCTGGAAAGGCTGGCCAGCGCGATTGCGGTGAAGAACAGGCAACGACGAATCGTGCTGCGGATGCTAGGAGTGAGGTGATTCATGGGCGGGGTGCGAGTGGCGAGTGGCGAGTGGCGAGTGGCGAGTGGCGAGTGGCGAGTGGCGAGTGGCGAGTGGCGAGTTTTGAGTTTTGAGGTCAGCGATGAAAGGTTTGCGGGTGAGCGGGAATTGCAGCGTACGACACGTCAGTGCCTCGCCTCGATGCGGTACGCGTTAGGAGGATCCGACGCAACGAGTCAACCATTTGCACCCGAGCCCCCTCACCCCCGGCCCCTCTCCCACCCCTGCTTCACTCGCTGGCGCTCGCGGCGCAGCGGGGGAGAGGGGAGAAAACGTTTTTTTCGTACATGGATTTCGCCGGAGTCAGCAAATTTGAAATCTGAAGTCAGCGGTCGTAGTCTTGGCCGTTCATGCTGTGCACGACGGACGTCTGCCAGGCCTCCAGTGCTCGCCGCATCGCTCGGACGCGCTCCGGGTGCTCCTCGGCCACGTCGGTCGTCTCCATCGGGTCGCTCTCCAGATTGTACAGCTCCCACTCGACCGCCTTCTTGCCCTGCTCTTTCTGCTGCTTCTGCGGCTGCGGTTTGACCGGGCCCTCGATGCGGTGCAGTTTCCAAGGCCAATCGTTCCAGGCGGCGTGTCCCTTCAGGTTCTGCGGATCGTACTGCTCGACGATCTCTCCGGCATCGGCCATCACGCGGTCCGCGTTCAGGTAGGGCTTGCCGGCCTTCTGCGCGGCCAGCAGGTCCTGCATCCAAGCGTCGCTGGGCGTGGATTTGCCTCGCACCGGATAGGTCCAAAACCCCATCGTCCGCGAGCTCGGTTCATCGCCGCCGTCGATCACCGGCCGCAGGCTGATTCCGTCCAGCGGCGGTTGATCCGTCAGCGAGATATCCAACAGGTCCATCAGCGTCGGATAGATGTCCGAGGTGTTGGCCGGGAAGTCGGTCGTGCGGGCCGCGGCAAGACGGTCGGGCCACTGGAGGATCGCGGGCACTCGCAGACCGCCTTCGTAGATCGAGCCCTTGCGCATGCGTCCGCCGCTGCTTTCTCGGTACAGCCCGCCGTTGTCGGAGGTGAACCACAACAGGGTGTTGTCGGTCAGTTGTGCTTCCTTCAGGACGTCCTGCAGCTTGCCCATCGCGCGGTCGATACCGGTGATTTCGCCAAGCCAGTCGGCGTGCTTCTCGCCCTCGTACAGCCGCTTGTCCTGGTCAGCCGCGCGATGCGGCACGTGGGGCGATCCGAACCAGACGACGGCCAGGAAGGGTTTGTCCGCAGCGTGCTGGGCGCGGATGAAATCGATCGCGGCGTCCATCGTCACGATGGAGCTTTCCCCTTTCAGTTGCTCGGCCCGGCCTTCGCGGCTGAGCAGCGGGTCGTTGTCGAAGAAGTTGTAGGCCGACAGCCAGTGCTGGAAACCGGCGGCGCCGGGATTGACGGGGCTGCCCTCGATCACCGAACCCAGGTGCCACTTGCCAAAGTGCCCGGTCGCGTAGCCCGCGTCGCGCAGCCGCTGGGCCAGCGTTACCTCCTGAGGCCGCATCGCCCATCCCCAGGAGAACGCCGTGCTGCGGTTCGGATGCCGACCCGTCAACACGCTGGCTCGGGTCGGTGTGCAAACCGGCGCGGCAGCGTAGAAGCGATCGAAGCGCAGGCCCGTGGCCGCCATGGAGTCGAGGTGCGGGGTTTGGACCACCGGGTGTCCGTTGTATCCGGTATCGCCCCAGCCCAGATCGTCCGCCATGCAGAGGATGATGTTGGGACGCGGTGGCTGGTCCGCGCGAGCCGCGGCCGGAGCGAGGGTTAATAGGCCGATCAAACAAACGGCGACGGACAACGGTTTCATGAGGAGGGGCCTTGTGAGTGGTGAGTGGTGAGTGGTGAGTGGTGAGTGGTGAGTGGTGAGAGGTGAGAGGTGAGAGGTGAGAGGTGAGTGGTGAGTGGTGAGTGATTTGAGATTTGAGATTTGAGGTTTGAGGTTTGAGGTTTGAGGTTTGAGGTTTGCTGACTCCGGCGGATTCTATGTAGGGCTCGGAGCGGTAGAAGGCAATGTTTTCTCCCCTCTCCCCCGCGGCGCCGCGAGCGTCAGCGAGTGAAGCAGTGGTGGGAGAGGGGCCGGGGGTGAGGGGGCTCGGGTGCAACGCAATGACTGTTTGCATACGCCTTTCCGCTTCCCGCACTGCAGCGAAATACCGTACTGGTGGTGCTGCTCTGCTGGTCCCCCTCACCCCCGACCCCTCTCCCCCGAAGCCTGACTCGCTTAGGCTCGCCAGGCTTCGGGGGAGAGGGGAGAAAACGATTCTTCTCATACATAGATTCCGCCGGAGTCAGGAGATTTCAGGTTTCAGGTTTCAGGTTTGGCTACGCGCCGGCGGCTTGTTTCTTCGCTTGCAATTGTTCGGCTAACCGCTTGCGGACCGCTTGGTACTTTGGTTGGTCGGCGACGTTGTGGAATTCGTCGGGATCGTTTCGTAGGTCGTACAGCTCCTCGTCCTCGCCGTCGTTCCACTGGGTGTACCGCCAATCAGGCGTCCGCAAGCTGACGCCACCGCGAGTCGAAACGGTCAGCGCCGTGCGTTTGGTCCACTGGGGCGTGTCGACGTCCTCGAGCAGGGGCCGCAGGCTCTGGCCCTGCAGGTGGCCGGGCGGCGGCAGGCGGCACAGATCGGCCAGCGTCGGATACAGGTCGACCAGTTCGCAGATCCGCTCGGCGGCTCGGCCGTGTGTCTTGGGCAGCCAGGGGACGCTGAGAATAAAGGGCACGCGCGTGGTTTGTTCGAACAGGTGTTGCTTCTGCCATTTGTGATGTTCGCCCAGGTGGTAGCCGTGGTCGCTGCTGAAGACGACGATCGTGTTGTCCTGCAGATCGAGCTGCGCCAGGGCGTCCAGCAGGCGGCCGACCTGGGCGTCCATGTGGCTGACCGCGCTGTAGTAGGCGGCGTGGATGGCCGGGATGTCCTGCGAGCGGATTTTCAGTTTGCCGGTCGTCTTGTAATTGCGAGTCGGACGGCCGACGTCGTCCAGGTCGTCGGCGAGCACGTCGGCCGGGACCATCGCATCGTCGGGGTAGGAATCGAAGTAGGCTTTCGGCGCAACCAATGGCACGTGCGGACGTACAAAGCCCACAGCCAAAAAGAAGGGGCGGTCGCGATGTTGTTTCAGCAGTTCGATCGCCTTGGTGGCCGCTTTGCCATCGGCCATCGCCAAATCGTCCTCCGCCGCTTCGACACGCAGGAATGTCTGGCTGCTGTTCCAGCCCGGCGAATGGTCCACGCTGCGGCCGGCCGTGTTCTGTTCGTCGCCTTGGATGTTGTAGGCCGCCTGCCAGGATGCCGGGTCGTCCGCCCCGGCAGTGCCCGCCAGGATGTCGCGCGGAATGCCCATGTGGTAGATCTTGCTGACCCGCGCGGCGTGGTAATCGTTCTGCATGAACAACTGAGACAGGGTGACCAGTTGCGGGTGCCGCTGGCGGAACGTTGTGGTGTTGCTGAGGTCGCCGGTGGAATAGGGATACAGTCCCGTCATCAGCGACGAACGCGACGCGCCGCAGATCGGGAACTGGCAATACATGCGTTCAAAGCGGACGCCGCGGGCGGCCAAGCGATCCAGATGGGGCGTTCGGCACCGAGGATGCCCGTAGCAGCCGAGCGAAGTGTTCAAGTCGTCCGAAAGGATCAGCAGCACGTTGGGCCGCTCGGGAACGGGCGGCTCTGAGGCGAGCTCCGCGGCCGCGGCACGGCCGGCCGGGGTGAAGGAAAATGCCAGCGCCGCGAGTAGGATCGCTGGCGCGAGGAGGAGGAGGTGGGGTGGGGAGCCGGAGCCACTGTTCACAGGCTGGAAGCCTATGCTACTGTTCACAGGCTGGAAGCCTATGCCACTGGTGATGGTCATTTGGAGGTTCACCTGTTCGCGGGCCGAAAACGGGACACGAGTGAACCAGGGTAACTCAAAGGACCAGGTCTGTGTTCAATTGTTCCAAAACTTGGGCGACGCGTTCTCGTTCGGGAGCGGCGAAGTGGTTGAAGGGTTCGGCCAGTTTGTCGTCGCAGACGCCCAGGATGGACAACGCGCTCTTGGTGCCCTTGATGTGCCGCGAGGCGTACTTGCCGACCAGGTAGATCTCCTGCAGCTTTTCGATCTGCCGCTGCAGGGCCATTTCGGCGTCCTGGTCGCCCTGGCGGGTTACCTGGTAGCAGCGGACGAACAATTTCGGATAGATGTTCGCGCCGCCGTTGACGCCGCCGTCGCCGCCCAGTCCCAGCGAGGCGGACATCAGATGTTCCGGGCCGATCAGGACGGACCAATCGGGCCGCTGCTGTTTGAGTCCCGTCAGCCGTTCGAAGTAGGCGAGGTCGCCGCCGCTGTCCTTGACGCCGACGATCGCCGGCAGGTCGCACAGCTGGGCCAGGGAGTCGATGTCGAACTGGACCTTGGTCAGGCTGGGCATGTTGTACAGCATGACCGGCAGCGGCAGCTGCGGCACGATCTGGCGAATGTAGCGGACCAGTTCGGTTTGGCCGGCGGGAAAGTAATAGGGCATCGATAGGACGACTGCGTCCGCGCCGGCGCCTGCGGCCGTGCGGGCCACCGAGATCGATTCGACGATCGAGGTGTCGGTAATGCCCACCAAGACCGGGATGCGCTTGTCCACCACGCGGCACACATGGCGGATGAACTCGCCCCGCAGGCGGTAGCTCAGGCTGGGCGCTTCGCCGGTGGTTCCCAGGATGAACAAACCCGCCACGCCGCCGTCGATCAAACGTTCGACCAATCGGTCGGTGCCGTCCAAATCGATGGAATCGGGACCCGAAAGCGGGGTCACCATCGGAGGAATGATGCCTTGAAAGCGAGGTTTGACGGCGGAGGCAGCAGTGCTGGACATGGCTAGAAAAATCGGTCTCGTGGTAGCAGCGGAAGGGAGGGTGGTTGGTTTAAGAAAATTGCCGTTTGGCGGCCGAGAGCAGCAGGCCCACGCCAAAGATGGTCGTCGTGCCGGCGACGATCGCCAGGGTCGGTTCCAGGGCACTGCGGTACTGGTCCGGGAACCACTGGCTGTCGGCCGGCATGCTGATCCAACCAATCACCAGGATGCCTGCGGCGACCGCCACCGCGGCTACACCGCCGGACGCGCTGCGGGACAGCATGCCCAGCAGAAACAGGCCCAGGATGCCGCCGGCGAAGACGCCCTGCAGTTGCCACCAGGCATCCAGGATGCTGTGGACGCCAACCATCTGCACCGCGATCACGGTGCCGATGATCCCCACAGCGACGGTGGCCACGCGGAGCACCCACATCGACTCCGATTCGCCGACCCCCGCCGCGCCGCCCCGCCAACGTTTGTAGATGTCTTCCAGCAGGATGGTCGCCGACGAGTTCAGCGACGTATCAATGCTGCTCATCGCCGCCGCGGCGATGGCGGCGATCAACAGGCCCGCCATTCCAAAGGGCAGTTTGGTGGCGATGAAGTGCGGGAGGATCTTGTCGGCCAGTTTCGGATGTTGGATCGTGGCCGACGCGTCCAGTTCGCCGGTAGCAACCGCGGCCGAACGGACCTGTTCCAACAGTTCCGGATGGGTCTGGTAGTAGGTATACGCAGCGGTGCCGATGAAGAAAAACAGCAGCGAGATCGGCACGTAAAGGATCGCCCCCAGCCACACCGCTCGACCCGCCGCAGCGTCGCTGTCAGCGGTGTGGTATCGCTGGACGAAACTCTGGTCGATTCCAAAGTTGCCCAAGTTGATGAAGACCCCGAACAGAAAGACCACCCACACGGTCTTGCTGGTCAGGTCGGGCTGCCAGCTGCCGAGGCTGAACTTGTTCTCCGCAGCGGCCATTTCGATCGTCTGGGCGGGGCCGCCGGACATGTCCCACAGCAGCATAACCAGCAGGGCTACCGCTCCGACCATCAACACGATCGACTGCACGACGTCGGTCCAGATCACCGCTTCCATCCCGCCCAGTAACGTGTAGACGGTGATCAGGATCCCGGCGACCAGGATAATGGTTTTGGGGTCCCAGCCGGTCAGCGCGTGCAGGACCAGGCTGACCCCGACCATGATCGTGCCCATCCGCGCGATCTGGGTCAGCAGGTAGCAGACCACGGCATACATCCGGGCCCAGACGCCGAAGCGTTGTTCGAGGTGCTGGTAAGCCGAAACGCTGCCGGTGTTGCGGTAAAAGGGCACGAAGAACCGCGTGGCCAAGTACGCGGCGACCGGCAGCGATAGGCTGAACACGAAGGCGTTGTAATTGCCGGCGTAGGCTCTGCCGGGAACGCCCAGGAAGGTGTTGCTGCTGAGGAACGTGCCGAAGATCGATAGCCCCACGGCCCAGGCCGGCAGAGCACCTTGCGCGACCATGAAGGCGGCGGAGGACTGGTTGCGGCGAACAAACCAACATCCAAAGGCCACGACGGCCCCCATGTAAACCGTCAGGACGATTAGGTCGGCAAGCTGTAGCACGGCGGGCAGCTCAGGGCGGGAGGGGCGAGGGGGGCTCTCGAAGCGTAACGGAACTCGCCCAATTTGGGAGGGGGGTGTGGTTGTTGGTTGTTGGTTGTTGGTTGTTGGTTGTTGGTTGTTGGTTGTTGGTTGTTGGTTGTTGGTTGTTGGTTGTTGGTTGTTGGTTGTTGGTTGTTGGTCGGGTCAGCATTCCAGGACGCGAGATTTCTCCTCGCAACCCTCAGCCAACCACTAGGCTCTGTCCGAAAGCCCCGTCGGATGAAATGGATGGATGAAGAGCCGCAGCCGAAAACCTGGCGGAAATGGTTCGGTTCGGTGGTAGGACCCGCGGCTCGCGCCGTCGGCTGAGGTTTTCAGGCCGAGCCTAGCCGCTGGCTTCGACCAGGGCGGGCGTGGACTGTGACTGTTCGGACGAGGTTGTCGCGGCGGTGGGCAGCCCGTGGGCGGCGCTCATCTCGGCCAGCAGCCGTTCGACCTCGGGCTGGAGGTCCTGCAGTCGCTGGATCAATTGTTCCAGGACGATGTGGCTGGAGGTCGCTTCGCCACCGCCGATCACTTCCAGCCGTCCGACGATTCGGTCATTCGCCCAGATCGGCGTCCGCAGGCTGACCTGTTGCGACTTCTCGGGCAGCCGAGCTCGCTGGTACGCGCCGTGATAACCCTCGTGCATCCAGGCGATGTTCAGGTCCATCTTGACCTTGGCCAGTTGATGTTTGTCGGCAAACTCGACCAGGCTGTCCCAGATGCTGTCCCAGGACCGCGAGCCCTGCATCTGCCAGGTCCGGTGCCGGACGTGGGAATCGCATTTCTTGCTGGCCGTGAAGAAGGATTCCACGAAGTACCAGGTTCGGGTGCACAGCAAGGCGACTTCGGCGTAGCCGAACGAGCGGCTGAGGATCAACCATCCCAAGGCGATCGCGGCGCCGAGCGGGGCGATCCATTGGCGGTTAAACGCCACGCTCATGACCGCTGCGGTGGTAGAAATCGTGCACAGCATCGCGACGATCGCCAGGGTGCGGCGGTGCGAGAATCGCTGCAGCAGCATGTGATGCATATGGGCCCGGTCGGCATCGTACAAGCTGCGTCCGGTCAGCACTCGGCGAAGGATGGCGACCACCGAATCGAACAGCGGGATGGCAAAGACGACCAAGGGAGCCACCGCCATGATGGCCGTTTCCTTCTGCGAGCTCCACAACGCCAGCGTGCCCAATAGCAGGCCGATCATCATGCTGCCCGCATCGCCCATAAAGATCGATGCCGGGGGCCGGTTGTAGACCAGAAACCCGATCAACGCGCCGGCCAGCGCCAAGGAGATCGCGCATTCCAAGGACGCACCTTTTAGGGCCGTGATGGCGGCGAATCCCGCGGCCAGGATGGCTCCGATCGTGCTGGCCATGCCGTCGGCGCCGTCGAGCAGGTTGATCGCGTTGATCGCCCCCAGCAGCCAAGCGACCGTGATCAGAAAGCCGAAGATGCCAAAGTTGACGTGGATTCCCAGGACGTCGACGCTTTCAAAGACGTCGGAGGTCAGGACGATGCCCACGGCGATGGCGACCTGGCAAAGTAATTTCTGGCGGCCGCGGAGGACGAAGCGGTCGTCGATGATACCCAGCGCAACGATGGCGATGCAGCCCACTGTCAGGGCCGTCCAGTGGGGTCCCCAAGGCAACTGGTCGAGGCCCCAGAAGCGACCCAGGGCGACGCACAGGCCGAGAGCCGTCAGGGTGGCGAACAGGATCGCCACGCCGCCACCCAGAGCGATCTGTCCGGAGTGCAGCTTGCGAGTCGGGTCCGGGGCATCGACCATCCCGATGCGCCGAGCCAGGTGGCGGACCAGGGGCACCGTTGACAGGGAAACGATGATCGCTGCGACAAAAGCCACCAACGCCAGCTGCATCAGTTGAGTGTTCAGCGAAGACTGGCTCGTCGTGCCACTCCAAGCAGCCCAGGTCGACCAAGAAGAAAAATCCATAGAAGCAGTCGTCAGTTGAAGGTCGTTCTAATCAGCTGGGGTCCTAGCGTAGCTACTTCCGGAAAATTGAAAAGCGTTTTACTTGACCCCGTAGTCGTTAAGTCTTGCCGCATTTCGGCGAAGCGTCCCAGTCCGCAAGGTCGCAACGTTTCTTCCTGGTGTGCGGGTTTTGCGGCTCGTCCTGATCTTAATGTCTCTGGAGTGGTTGTGGAACCCCTCTTTGGTGGATTTTCTGGCATCTTGGCCACGCGAAAAGAAAGCGTCGCGCGATCTAGCCTTCGGGACTTAGTTTCGGGTCTTAGTTTCGGAGCTGGTGGAGAAATCCGTGTGACCGACAAAGGCGATTCATCCCCCAGTTTTGGCATTTTCCCTCAATCTCACCCCACCGTTTGGCGATGACTAACACTGTAAAGATGCGCCGCTGACGCATCCGATTGTTTTCGAACCAGGTCCTGTTTTCAGCGTTGCTGGAAACAGGGCGACTGCCGTGCAGCCAAGGGGGGCCAAATGGCGGATCACAAGAGAATTGTTGCGTCTGCAGCGCACATACCATCGCGGCGACGTCGACTGCGTGCTCGACTACTAGGAGGCCTGCTAGTCGGAGCGATGACCGTCGGCTCGTCGACCGGATGCAGCGTTTTTCAGGGGCTGAATCAGTCCTTGTCGAGCTGCGACTGCGTCGATGAGTTCATGATCGGGTATCGAAACCGTGCGTTGGCCGCTCAGGCCTGGCATGCTCGCAAGCACTGCTACAACCACCACGGTCACCAAGATCATTTCTCGGCCGGCTTTATCCAAGGCTACATCGACGTGGCCGATGGCGGCGACGGCTGTACACCGGCGATCGCACCACGGGATTACTGGGGGTGGCGATATCAATCGCCTGAGGGTCAGGCCAAGGTGGCGGCCTGGTTTGCCGGTTATCCAATGGGTGCCAAAGCGGCCGAGGAGGATGGTCTGGGGCACTGGTCTCAGTTGCCCACGATGTATCAGGCTCCGCTCCCGGTACCGCTCGAGATGGCCGAAGGCACCTTGCCGCCGGCGACGACGCCTCCGGTCGAGCTGACACCGCCGCCCGAAGGTGTGCCCGTCCGTGTGGCACCGATGGGCGACGGATTGGCACCGACTCCGGTCCTGCCTCCGCACTCGGCCTTGCAGCCGCAAGGCATGCTCGATGGCCCGGTGATCGACGGCCAAAACAGCCAGCCTCCGGCCGCTCCGGAGCCGGAAGGCGTTTCGGCCGCAGCGCCGAACATGCTGTTCGCCCCGACTCGTTAGGCGTGAATCGACTCGGCGACGCACCACGCGGTCGCCCCTGCACAGCGGTGTCGTCGGATGCTGCTGGACATCCGTTCGCACATTGATTGTCTGTAAACTGCGAGAAACTAGCGATGAAGATTCTCCGTCCCACAACCCATCCGGGCGCTTCCCGATCGACGGGGTCGCCATTGCACGGTGGCCGCGCGTCGTGGCAGGCGGCGGTAGGGGTCCTGCTTTTGTTTGCCACCGGTTGCACCAGCATTACCAATCCAATCAACGGGATTCCGGCCAAGCGACTTCCGCCTGAACTGTTCCCGCCGCCGAAGAATAATCTCGAACCCATCGACATCTCGCTGTTGTCTTTGGAGCCGCCGCGGAACTACCAGTTGGACGCTGGTGATGTGCTGGGGATCTATGTCGAAGGCGTGTTGCCGTTCAATCAACCGGACACCACGCCCGAGCCGCCGCCGGTTCACTTCCCCGATGCCGACAGCACCTTGCCCCCATCGATGGGTTTTCCGATCGCGGTGGCCGAAGACGGAACGCTGGCCCTGCCGTTGATCGCGCCGCTGGAGGTTCGCGGGTTGACTTTGGAACAGGTTCGCGAGCAGATTCGTCGGGCCTACATCGATAACCGCATCCTGCGAGAGGAGCAGGCTCGGCCGGTCGTCACGCTGATCAAAGAGCGCACCTACAACGTGATCGTCGTGCGGCAGGACAACATCCTTCGAAACAACCAGCGATCGGGACTCCGATCCGGTTCAGCCATTCGCGGCGACAGCGACGAGAGCGCGACGGGCAAGCTGATTAAATTGCCCGCCTACCAGAACGACATTTTGCACGCTCTGGTCGCCACTGGCGGATTGCCCGGTATCAATGCCAAGAATGAAGTCAAGGTGCTGCGGGCCAGCAAAGCGGATAAACGCAAGCGAGCTCAGTTCGTCCAGCAGTTCTACGCTCATCAAGCGGTCGCCGCTTGCGATCCTTGTGCCTGTCCGCCGGAGTTGCCCGAAGATCCTTCGGTGCTGCGAATTCCGCTGCGGCTGCCGCCAGGCGTCGTGCCCAGCCTCTCCGACGACCAGATTCGGCTGCAGGAAGGCGACATCGTGTACATTGAATCGCGTGAAACCGAAGTGTTCTACACCGGCGGACTGCTGCCCGGGGGCGAGTACCTGCTGCCTCGCGACTACGACCTGGATGTGCTCGGTGCGATGGCGATCGCAGGATCGGCGATCGGAGCACCGGGAGGAACCGGCGGATTCGGTGGCGTCGGCAGCGTCGGCGGAGTGCCGCCCGGAGCTCTGTACATCCTGCGGCAGACCGACTGCAACGGTCAGATCATTATCGAAGTCGACCTGAACGATGCCATCAACGATCCGCGCAGCCGACCGCTGGTCCAAGCCGGTGACGTGCTGATCCTGCAGTACCGCTGCGAAGAAGAACTGCTGAACTTCGGTCTCGGCACCTTCTTTACCTACGGCATCCAAGAATTGTTCCGCGGCAATTAAAAGTGGCCTAGCGGTAACGTCGAAGCAACGCCAAGGCAGCGAGTCCTCCCCCGAGGGCTCGCTGTCTTTTTCTGCGCGCTAGGGGCGTCGTGGAACTGGCCGGAGATTGGAGGGATAGAAGGCAAGGTATATTTCTTTCCTCTCCTCCGCTGCGCCGCGAGCGTCAGCGAGCAAAGCAGTGGTGGGAGAGGGGCCGGGAGTGAGGGGGCTCGGGTGCAACGGAATGAATGTTTGCGTACGCCTTTCCGATTCCCGCACCGCATCGAGACACCGTACTGGTGGTGCTGCGCTGCTGGTCCCCCTCACCCCCAACCCCTCTCCCCCGAAGCCTGACTCGCTTAGGCTCGCCAGGCTTCGGGGGAGAGGGGAGAAAACGATTCTTTTAATGCGCAGATTCCGCCGGAGTCAGGCGATCTGAGATTTGCGGTGCGTGGAGCGGGCGTCAGCGTACCAGGCGGATGCCCAAGGGCAAGGATTCGCCGAAGACGGCGGATTCCTCGTCGCTGTCCAAGCGGCCGCCTTCGCGCACCAATCGCACGTAATGCTCCCCGGCCTCGGCGGCTTCGAGCCAGGCGGCGGCGGCGTGGCGGGCGTCTGCGTCCACGTCGCGGAACCGGTCGCCGGTTTGCCGAGCCAACTGGACGAGCGCCAGCGGCAAGGCGGCCAGGCCGGCCGGCCTGGAGGAGAGCTGCTGGATCCACCGCGCGACCTCCTCGCGCGGGACGGTCGTGTTCAGCGGTCCGTAGGTGGGCTGGCGGGTGCCGATGCGGCCCACCGCCCAGGCGAGCGCCTCGTGCAGTTTTTCGTGTTTCTTTTGCCCCAGCTGCTTCAGGGCGATCTGGCCCAGCTGGATCTTGGTCGGCGTATCCAGTCGCTCCAGCGACCCCAACAACCGCCAATTCTCGATCGCTTCGTTGGCTTCGATCCGCCCGGATTTGCCTTTCAAACCGGCCACCAGCGGCAGGGCCAATTGGTTCTGCTGGGTGTGCGTCATCCCGCCGGCGATCCGCCGCCACAGGATGGCGGCCTGAATCCGCGAGCCGGCGTTGGCGAAAGTTAATTTGCGATGCACCAGCCGCCACGACTGGGCGACTCGCCAGTCGTCCACGGCGACGCCGTAGCCGGGCCGCAGGCAGTAGCCCAGCAGGTTCAGCCATCGCGATTCGTGCTGGGGCGATTGGCGGCGGCCCGGTTCCAGGTCCACCAGCATCTGCCACATCGCTCGCAGCAGCGACGGCGGCCACTGACTCTTGGGAGCGTCGACCGCCTGTTCCAGGGTGCGCACCAGCCGCCCGGGCTTCAGCGGCCGTTGCCGATCCGCGCCCGCCGCTTGCTCGCCGCCGTCCGCCGTTTCTCCGGTACCGCTCGCCTCGAACACGGCTCGCAGCGTTTGCTCGCAGGTTTGCAGCGTATCGCTGTCGACGATCCCCGCCGCTTCGCCGCTGCCCTGATGCGCCTCGCGGTCGGTTTCCAGGGTGCTGCGGATGTCGAACTCCAGTTTCCACCGTTTTCCAGAATCGGTGTCGACGCAGTACAAGCCCACGGTCCCGATCTCACTCAGCTCCGACTCGATCACCACGCGGACGCTGGCCTGCTGGCGCTGGCGGCCTCGCACCAGGGCCGTGCAGATCGGCGGCAGCGGCGTGGCTTCGCCGTCCTGCATGGGGACCAGTTGACCCACGTCGTCGGCCAGCCGCGTGCTGCTGACCCACAGCGGGAACTGAACCGGCGTGCCGATCTGCAGCTGCAGCGGATGGTCGCTGGCCGTGAACCGCTGGCCGGCTTCGGCGCTGCCGGGAATCAAACACAATCCGGTGGGCGGGGTGTCGCCGACCTGCATGTAGTAGGATCGGCCGAGGTTCGCGGCGATTCGCACGCCTTGGCCGCGACGGACCATGCCGTAGTAGGCGGCGCCGCGGGCCACGGCCAGGTCCAGTCGTTGGTTTTCCAGCACGCGTGGCCGCCAGGTGTGCTGCGGGTCGCCGAACCAGTCGGCGACCGCGTCGACGATCCGCTGGCCGATCGCGGCGCTGCCCAGCACGCCGCCGTTGAAGAGGATCAGATCCGGGCGGTCGGCCGCGGCGGCATCGTCGCCCATGCCGCTGTGACGATGTTCGCTGAGGAAGGCGGCCAGGTGACGCGTGACCGCCGGGTCGGCGGCATAGGGCAGACCGAATTCCTGGAACCCGCTGCTGCCCGTCGTGGGACGAGAGTCCAGCGGCACGCGGGGAAAGAAGCCGTCGAGCACGGCCGCGTCGATCTCTTCGGCCGACAGCGAAATCTGGATCGCTCCGCCGATCAAACTCGCTCCTTCGGCCGGCAGGTTGATGGTGTAAGCCGGCGGCCGCTGATCGCCCAGCATCGTTTCCTTGACCATCCGCGAGGCCTGCACCAGCCGTTCCCACTGGGCCGGAGACAGCGTCTCGCTCGGGTGTTCGGCCAGGTGCTTGCGTTCGGCCAGTTTGGCGATCGCCAGGTCCAGGTTGTCGCCGCCGAGGATCAGGTGTTTGCCCACCGCGACGCGATGGAACTGCACTTGGCCGCCGGCCGCGCTGCGAACGCGAATCAGGGTCAGGTCGGTGGTGCCGCCGCCGATGTCGCAGACCAAAATTAATTGTCCTGGAGTGACCGATTGCTGCCAGGCGTCGCCTTGATGGTCGATCCAGGCGTAGAAGGCGGCCTGCGGTTCTTCGATCAGATACACGCGCGGCAACCCGGCCTGCTTGGCCGCCCGCACGGTCAACTCCCGGGCCACCTCGTCGAAGGAAGCCGGCAGGGTGATGATCACGTCCTGCTCGGCCAGCGGGTGCTCGGGGTGCTGGTGATCCCAGGCCTGGCGGAGGTGTTGCAGGTAGGCGGCCGAGGCGTCGACGGGCGAGAGCCGCTGGACGTCGGCATCGCCGTGCCAGGGCAGCAGGTCGGCCGTGCGGTCGACGCCGTCGTGCGAGAGCCAGCTCTTGGCCGAAGCGGCTCGGCGGCCCGGATGCCGAGTGCCGGCGTCGCGGGCATACACGCCGACGCAGGTGGATTGCGGCTGGCTCTGCCACGGCAGCCGCTGGTCCGGGCCGGATGCTTCGGCGGCGGTCCATTCGTAATGGAACGAGGGCAGCGTGTCGCGACGTTCCCACTGGCCGTGATCGATCCACTGCGGGATCGGCATGCAGGTCGCCTGCCAGTCGTCCTGGTGGGTGTCGACCGCGGCCAGGGCGCAGTTGGTCGTCCCGAGGTCGATGCCGACGACGTATCGCGGCAGTTCCGGTTGCCCCTCGACGTCGTTCACTGCGGCGCCTCGTCTTGTTCGCGAACGTTGAATTCCATCTTCCAGCGGTCCTCACCCTCGATGGCGTGGCACCAAAGTTCGAACATGCCCAGTTCGGTAACGCGGCTTTGGAAACGCACCGGAACGAAGGGCTCGTCGCCGGCGTTCTGGCTGGTCAACTGCAGCTCGATGGGATCGCTTTCGACCAGCTCGTCGTCCTGCCAACGGTCCAGTTTCTGGCCGACCTGGTCGTCGCCGCGCATCGTGCTGGAAAAGAATCGAAATCGCGCCGGCGCCCCGACGACCACGCCCACCGGTTCGCTGGGGACATCGGCCTGGGTGCCCTCTTCCATGCCCTGCGGTGCCACACACAGGGCCCGTAAAGGACGCGGCATGCCGGGGATCGCCAGGCCGGCGGTTTCGATGCCGATGTAGTAAGCGCGAGCCGTGCCGCCGCGGATCCGCACGCCGCCGCGATGTTTGGTCCACCCATAGTAGGCCGCCCCGAGAGCCACGGCGTGGTCCAGGTCCGCCGGGTCGGTGTACTGAGTCAGGCGGCCGCCGCACCACGCGGCCACCGTCTCGCACAATCGATCGCGGATGGCCGGGCTGCGGAACACCCCGCCGTTGACCAACAGGTGCGAGGGCAACGCGTCGGCGGTGGTGTGGTCGGCCAGGAAGGCGGCGACCTGTCTGGTGATCGCCGGATCGGATTCGTAAGGCAGACCGATGTCCTGGAACCCGCTGCTGGCATGAGGCTGTGGGCGATCGTCCAGCGAACAGCGGGGAAAGAACCCGTCGACCAGCACGGCGGCCGCCTGTTGGCCGGCGAGCGTCGTGGAGATCGTGCCGCCGATCAACGAACTGCCACGTCCCAGGACCGAGATCGTGTGTTCGTCGGGGCCGTCTTCGGCCAGCAAGCGTTCTTTGGCCGCCCGGCAGGCGTGCCACAGCGATACGCTCTGCCACGGATCCAACGAATGTCCTTCGGCCTGAAGTTGCTGGGAGACCAGGTGGGCCAGCGCCAGGTCCATGTTGTCGCCGCCGACCAGAAGGTGGTTGCCCACCGCGGTTCGCTCCAGGACCAGTTGGCCATCGTCCTCGGCCACGGTCACCAGCGTCAGGTCGGTGGTTCCGCCGCCGACGTCGACGACCAACATCGAATCGCCCGCGCCGACCTGCCGCCGCCAGGCATCCCCTTGCCGCGAGAGCCAGCAGTAGACGGCCGCCTGCGGTTCTTCCAGCAGGACAAAATCCTCGGGCAATCCGGCCGCCAGAGCGGCTTGTCGAGTCAGCTCCCGAGCCGCCGGGTCGAACGATGCCGGCACCGTCAGGACGACCTGTTGCCCGTTCAGCGGTGCCTCGGGGTGGGCCGCTTGCCAGGCGGCGACCAGGTGTTCCAAAAAGCGCGTCGTGCAGTCCAGGGCCGAGACTCGCGGCACTTCGTCCGGCGCCTGCCAGGGCAGGACCGCTTCGCTGCGCCCCTGGCGGCTGTAGCACAACCAGCTCTTGGCGGCCACGACCACGCGCTGAGGATTGTCGGCCGCCTGGTCACGAGCGTAGTTGCCGGCGACGCCGCGAGCCGGCTCCAGGCCCAGCGAGGTCTCGAGCGACTCGCGCTCGCCCTCGCGGGGCAGGTACAGAAACGAGGGCAGCGCCAGTCGCGATTCCACCTGACCGGGCTGGACGATCTGCGGGATCGGCAGCAGCTCCGGCTCGCACGGCTCGCTCGACAGCGGCGCGAAGGCGACCGTGCTGTTGGTCGTACCCAGGTCGATACCGACGGCGAACTGGGCTGCGGATGAAGGGGCGTTCGACACCAGGGATTCTCCTGAAGCAAAATGTGTCAGGCATTTTCTGCGAAAAAGAGTCCCGACACCTTCTTGTGTTTGGGGGGTTAGCGTTTGACTTGGGCCGGGGCGATGATGCGGGCGTCGCTGTCGCGGCCGGTCCACTGCGGCAGGTCCACGCGGGTGGCTCGCCAGCCCGGGTGCACGACTTGACCGGTCGGATCCTGGCCTTCGCCGATCCACTGGTAAGCCGCCGGCGAAGCGTCCTCGGGCACGGCGACCCGTTCGCCCTCGGCCTGCTCCACAACCGGAGCCAGAGCAAAGACCCGCTCGAGCACGGCGGCGGACTGCTGCAGGCAGGGACGGGCGGCCGCCCCGACCTGGGCGTCGGAAAACTGTTCCAATTTTTCCTGCATCAAATCCACCAGACGGGCTTCGCGCTGCAGGGCGGCCAACAGGGTCAGGGCCTCGCTGCGGGCCGGCGGTTTGGCGGCGGCGGGTTCGCCAGCCGGTTGGGGGGCTTCGATCCGCGGCGTCGCCTGCTCGGTGGCGTCTTCGCCGTCCAGGGCGGCCTGGACGCGCGCGGAAGTTTCCGAGTTGAACAGCGAACCGAAAAAGGCTCGAAAAGCGGTTCCCAGGGCCATTTGGATGTCTCGGTATTGCTAGCTGTGAAGTTGATTGCCCGCCGCTGGCCGGCCCCGCGGTGGAGACGATGTCGGTTTTTTGCGGTGGCTGGGCGAACGGTTTTTTTCCAGCCTCATAGCCTGAGACCGAAGAGGCGTTTCGTCCAGCGGTCAACTGTTTGCGGGTGCCCGGAGCATTTCAGCGAAAAACGCGCTCAAGTCGGCTCGGCCCCCGTCCGATACCTTTACACACACAACCACGGGAATCGAACGAATCGTCAGATATTGACCAGATCGATTGAATCCCCTACGTTGCTCAAATCACCGAACCGGCAGGATTGGATCTGTGTCCAAGCCGCTGCGGGTTCGGCGGTAGGAGGCTCCTGGCGACGTGGCCAAGCGGCTAAGGCATCGGATTGCAAATCCGACATCCCGGGTTCGAATCCCGGCGTCGCCTCTTTCATCTTCTTCTGGCCTTGCTGGCCGGATGGCTCATGGGAAACCGGGGCGTTCGCCCAACCGGCTCATGGTGGTTCGCGAACGCAGCCGAAGCGACTTTGGCGGTTGCTCCGGTGTGGGCGAAATCGGTAGGCTGTGAGGCGTTGGTCCTCCACCCTTTATCGAAGAGCCCCTCGCTTGCGGCGCACACTTTTTTTCATCCCCCACGAAATCGCTGGGATTCCCGTCTTTGGGTTTGGCTGGGCGCTGTTGCTGTTGCTGGTCGCCACGGGGCTGTATCTGATTGCCATCCGCCGCCGCGGCGGATCGATCGGTGAGGAGCTGAAGCACAGCGGGTGGTTTTGGGCCTTGTTGGCGCTGGCCATCGTGTTTGTGCTGCCGCAGGTAGAGCTGCGCGGCCCGTCGTTGACCACTGGCGAACCCGGCCGGCCGGTCGGGATGGCGATCCGCGGCTACGGTGCGCTGATGCTGGTCGGGGTAGTCTCGGCCATCGCGCTGGCGATCTATCGAGCTCCGCGGCGCGGCTTGTCGACCGACGTCATTTACGGCCTCGCCCCTTGGCTGCTGGTGCTGGGGATCGCCGGAGCTCGCCTGTTCTACGTGGTCGAGTACTGGGGCCAGTTCGCCGCGCCCACGTGGGGAGCCACCCTGGCCAATGTGGCCAATTTCACTCGCGGTGGGTTGGTGGTCTATGGTTCGATCATGGGCGGATTCTTGGGCACGGTGCTGTACAGCCTGCGGACCCGCGTGCCCCTGCTGCGGCTGGGTGACGTGATCATTCCCTGCCTGTTCCTGGGCATGTTCTTCGGACGTCTGGGGTGCTTGCTGAACGGTTGCTGCTACGGCGGTCGCTGTGAAGACAACGGCTGGGCGCTGCGCTTTCCCCCGGGCAGCCCGTTGTACATGGAGCAGTTTGAATCGGCCGAGCTGGCGGGGATTCAGTTTGATCTGAAGAAGGCGGACCGTTTGATGTTGCCGGCCGAGATCGACGCCGTCTTGCCCGGTTCGCTGGCCGAAGAGGCGGGGATCCGGCCCGGACAGACGGTCGAGCGGATCACGCCGCTAGCGCCGGCGGCCGAGGACGTGGACGTCACGCGGCCGGCCGAAGAAACCCTCTGGGGCGGCCTCCGCGTAGTGGTCGACGGCAAGAGCTATCGGTGGACGCGGCAGGAGTTGCCGCAGGAGTCCTGGCCGGTGTGGCCCTCGCAGGTGCTCAGCAGTCTGATGGCGCTGTTGCTGTGTCTGATCCTGTTAGCCGTTTCGCCGTGGTTGCGCCGGCGCGACGGCGCGCTGGTCGTGATCGGTTTTATCGGGTACGCGATCATCCGCTTTTCGCTCGAGACGATCCGTAGCGACGAACCCGGACAATTCGGCACCTCGCTGACGATCTCGCAGTGGGTCAGCGTGGTGACGTTCCTGGCGGCAACCGGTTTGGCAATCTACATCTGGCGCCGCGGCCCGGCGGAGACACCGGCCGAGGCCTAGCGGAAGTGGATGGTTTTTAGTGGTGAGTGGTGAGTGGTGAGTGGCGAGTGGCGAGTGGCGAGTGGCGAGTTTGAATCGTGCTCGTGCTCGATTTGAGATTTGCTGACTCCGGCGGAATCTATGTACAACGCGGGGCGGGCAAATGCAGTGTTTTCTCCCCTCTCCCCCGCGGCGCCGCGAGCGTCAGCGAGTGAAGCAGTGGTGGGAGAGGGGCCGGGGGTGAGGGGGCTCAGGTGCAACGGAATGACTCATGACGTACGATCCCCAGGGCCGTGTGCCGCATCGAGATACGGCCATAGTGCTGCTGCTCTGCATTCCCCCTCACCCCCGACCCCTCTCCCCCGAAGCCTGACTCGCTTAGGCTCGCCAGGCTTCGGGGGAGAGGGGAGAAATGTTTTCTTATCGTACATAGATTCCGCCGGAGCGAGGAGATTTCAGATTTCGCTTCTCCAAACTCGGGCGAGTTCGGCCACTCGCCTCTCGCTTCGCTACTGTGCCGGGGCGAGGGCTAGGCCTAGCCAGCCGTCGCGGAGTTCGAGCTGGCTGATCTCGGTGCCGGCCAGGCCGGGATGTTCGCTCAATTTCGGCGTGGTCAGCGGCAGCGGACGGTCCTCGTTCAGGATCTTGTTGAAGATCGCCCGGACCGCGACGCGCGCGCCCATCGACATCCGCGGTCCTTTGATGCTCAAGTGACCTTCGCGAACAAAGCGTGCCTCCAGCCCTTGCCGCTCGCCGCGGTAGCAGGCTCGGACGATGAAGTGGCGAAGGTTCAACCCGCCTTCGCGCTCCAGCCGCAGGACGCGAAAGGTCAACCACAGGCGGTCGTCTTCGATCTCGGTTGTCACCGGACGCGTTCTCGAGAACTGCAGATACACGTCTTCGGGCAGATCGGCAGGCAACCGCGAGACGTCGCCGCCGAACATGTCGACCAAGTCCTCGGCGACGGTGCGAATCGATTGGGGTTCGGCCGAGGGAACCAGGCGTTCGAGCGTATTGTTCAGGGCCGACTGGTGAACCTGGACGCTCAACAAACTATCGCTCATCGCTCGCGGACGCGGCGTGAAGGCGGCCAGTTGCCAGTCGCCGGCTAAGCGGTACCGTGCGGTCAGGCGTTGGGTGTCGGTTTGCAGATCGACGACCGTCGGCGCCAAGCGAAGTCGGGCCAGCGGTCCCAGCAGTTGTTCGGCCAGTCGCTGGCTCTTCTCGCCGATCTGCGTTTCCAGTTCTTCGTCCACGTTGGCGGCGATCTGCCGCCGCATGCGGGCCTCGGAGATGTGTTTGGAGCGGCTGCGGGCTTCGTGGTACTTGGACATCGCGATGCCACGGACCAAGGAGCCGATCAGTGGAAAATCGTCGTAACGGGTGTGCAGGCCGCGCAAGAACGTCTGCTGGGAGACATCGGTCTGCGAGGGCAGCAGGCGGACGCCGCGGTCGGTCACGTGCAATTCGGTCGAGGCGCGAAACGCCGCTTCGCTGTGGTTGCGGACCGTTACCGGCCCGTTCAGCCCGGTCGTTTCGGCTTGGATCTGGCCATCGGTCAACACCTGCAGGTTCCAGCGGTCGGCGGCCGGGACGAGCCGGATCTGCACTTCGCTGGCCACTTCGCTGGTGCCGTGGATCTGCGTGCCCAGGATACTTTGGGACACGGGCACGGTTCGCGGCGGCGGATCGGGCAGCAAACGATTCAGCAAATCCTGCGAAACGGCCAGCCGCAGGTTGGCGTTGCGGTAGTACGTGTTGATGGCCTCGGCCACCTGCTGCGGGTGCGAACCGGCGGCGAACCGCAGGGTTTGCGAAGTCGCGGCCACGTCGATGCTGGCCAGGTCCAGGGCATCGCTCTCCTGACGCTCCAGTTGCTCCAGCAGACGCGTGTAATCGACCGGACCGGCCGCCCAGGGTCTGAGGGCCGCAGCCAAGTCTTCGACTTCCGGTTCCCGCAGCCATCGGCGTTGTTCCGCCGTCAACCCGCTCCACTGAATCCGCGACAGAAAACGCTGGGCGGTCAGACGACGACGCGGCGCGTCGGAAGGCATCGCGGGATCGGCCAACCGATCCAACAACAGGTAGTAACGCCAGGCTTCGGCGTCACCGGTCTGTTCGCAGAATTGTTCCACCACCGCCGCCCGGCGGCGGACTTCGCTGGTATCGACCGCAAACCGTCCGGTCGCCGCGACGTAGGGCGTGTCGGGGCGCCGCGTCGTTTGCCAGACGGCCATCCAGACCGCCAAGCGGCGCTCGAGCGCGTGGCCGACGCGCAGCCAAGCGACCTGCGCGGTGCGGTCGCCGAGCGCTTCGGCGTCGGCCAAACCTTCGGCGGTCAAACGCTGCAGACGCCCTAGCGTCCCACCGGCTTCGCGGTCGCCCAGGGCGTTGTACTGACGCAGTTGGTCCAGGACGGCGCGTACTTCCGCGATCCAGGCTTGCCCTTGGGATAACTGGCCACCGTCGGCCGTCGGGATGCCGGCGTCCAACATCCGCTCCAGGGCCGGTGTGAGCGGCCAGGCGCGCGGGGCGGCGTCCTGAGGGGTGCGAAACCGAGCGGTGTGCGTGCCGGCGGTGCCAGCGCTTGCAGCAGCGGTCGGCGCGGTCGTCGTGCGCCCGCTGGCCGCGCGGAATGGGCCGCTCCCCGTCGCCGCGTCCAGTGTTGTCGCGTCCAGGCCCGCCATCTCATCGCGAGCGGGCAGCAGCGGGGCGTGCAACGAGACCGCGGCCGGAGGCAGGGCGCCCGGCGGGCGGTCGTTTCCGTGGGCACTCTGCTGCACCGGCAGTCGGCGGGACCGCTCGGGCAGTTGGCGGGGCCGCTCGGGGGCCACGCGAGTGCGCGCCAGCGTCTCGATCGCTCCGCTGCGCGGGGCGTCCACCGGCAGGGTTTGCGGCAAGGGCAACGCCGCCGTCGACACAACCGGATTGAATGTGACTGCCGCGTGCGCGCCCGCTGCGTCTCGAACCGTTGCCGGTCGCAGCAGCAACAATGCCGTGATGGTGGCAACGGCAACGATCGGGAACAGGAAAATCGCAAAGCTGCGTTTTCGACGATGCATCCCAGATGCCCCTCCATGGCATTCGCACTATCAAAGATCGACAAGAGAGGGCGACGCAGGTGTTTCGACCCGGCTCCGTCGCCAGCGTCGCCAACCATCTGCCTCCGGCAGTATGATGGGGACGTATTACAAGCGAAATCGGGATGCGGCGCGGGCTCAGTCCATGGGATCTAAGGCTTTTGCACCCTTCCTCCCCCGATCGAGCCGGTGTTTTTAGTGTTTGAAGGCGCAATCGTTTCGACCCGAACCTTGCTCGTATTCCTTATCTTCTCTCTCACCAGCCGCCGCTGCGGTGTGGAGCCGCGGTGGTGCAACGCAAGCAGGATCCCATGGCCAAGGAAGCCGCGCCGCTGAATGTGCTGTTGATGTCGGGGTCGCTGGACGGCGGTGGCAGCGAGCGACAGACGTTACTGTTGGCAAAACATCTGGACCGGCGGCGATTTCGTCCGGTGCTGTACCTGCGGCATCGTCAGGGCGTGCTGTTGGCCGACGTGCCGGCGGATGTGCCGATCCTGAGTTTCGACGACGCGGCCCCGGCGCCGCGGCCGCACTGGCCGGGCCGCATCGGCGCCCATCACACGCGTTACCTGCACGGGTTATTGGGCCAGCACGCGATCGACGTCGTCTACGACCGCACGTTTCAGATGACAATGGCGGTGGCTCCGGCCGCGGCCGCGCTCCGAATTCCCCGCGTATCGACGGTGGTCAGCCCGCCGGACCGGATGCTGCCGCGGCTGGAACCCCGCTTTCAGCGGCTCAAACGTCGTCGCCTTGCTCGCGCCTACGCGGCGTCCCGCCAGGTGGTCGCCGTCAGCGATGCGGTGGCCGCCGCCGCCGCCCGTTTCTATCGGTTGTCAACCGAAAAGATCGTTACCATCCGCAATCCCATCGATGTCGCGGAGACACTCCGGCGAGCCGCCGAGCCGCTGTCCCGCGGCGCTGGGCCGCTGACCCACGTCGACGGGCCGCTGACCCACGGCGACGCGGCGGTGCACTTCGTCTGTATTGGCCGGATGTCGCAGGAAAAGGGCCAAGCCGTCTTGCTGGACGCTTTGCGGCAGGTCCACTCGCAACGGCCGGAGTTGGCGTGGCGGTTGACGCTGGTGGGCGACGGGCCGGACCGCCAGCGGCTGGCGGAACGCTGCCGGTCGCAGGGGTGGTCGGAGCGTGTTCGTTTTACCGGACACCTGGAAAACCCGCTGCCGCTGCTGAAGGCGGCCGACGCGTTGGTCCTGCCCTCGTTGTTCGAGGGGCTGCCCAACGTGGTGCTCGAAGCGATGTGTCTGGCCACGCCCGTGATCGCCACCAGCGGCGGCGGCACCGGAGAGTTGCTCGATGGCGGACGACTGGGACAACTCGTCCCGCCAGGCGACGCGGCGGCGCTTGCCGAGGCCTTGCTCCGCTGGATCGAACATCGCGGCGGCCGGGTGGTGGAGCAACAGAGGCGGGCGGCCACCGAAGCGGTGCGGACGCAGTACTCGCTCTCGGCCGTGCTGCCGCGGATGGCCGACCTGCTGGCCCGCGCCGCCGAAGGCAACTGAGCCATCCTGCCTGGCGGCGGTCGTGATCGATACGACCGCTACGGCTGGAGCGCCGGCAAAGCGAGCGAAGAGGTGCCGTGGCCCGAGCCGATAACGCCCTACGGTACCTTGCTCGCAATCCGCATTCCCCTTGGCCGGTCATGGCGAAGTCGTTTCTTTTGAGGCCTGTCGCACCGGGGCCGACCGACACGGCCGCGGCCGATGCGACGATGCAGCCGGACGACTGCGGCCTTCAGCGACTCGACCCGGCTCATCCTTCGGAAGCTTCGTCGGCCGGGTCGCCGTCCAGCGGGGCGTCCCCCGCGCAGCGCCGTCGCCCCGGGGCGGCCAACGCGACGAACCACCGCGAGGCTGCTCCGACGCAGGACCCGTCCGATCTCTTGACGGCTCATGCCGAGGATCTGATCGCCCGGCTGCACGGGTGGGCTGCGCAGCTGGACCAGCGAGAGTCGGAACTGAATGCCGGAATCGCTCGCCAGGAGACCCGCGAGCGCAGTTTCCGCTTGTGGGCGGGCCAGCAGCGCGAGCAACTGGAGCGGCTGGAGCGGGAAGCCCTGCGGCTCCGCGAACGGCTCCAGCGCCATGCCCGCCGGTTGGCGATCGCCCAAACGGCTCGGTGAATAACCGGGGCGATCGCCCAAACGGCTCATTTACGAAATGCGTTTTCGATTAGAGCCACAGGCCGGTGAGCCGCCGGAGGGCCTAAAAAAAGAACGGGCTGAGCCGCGCACTTGGCGCGGACCAGCCCGTCGGTAAAGCAGCGTGATGCTGTTTGCAGAAGCAGGAGCTTCGGCGGCTTAGGCTTCGTCAGCAGCGGCTTCGGCGGCTTCTTCGGTCGCTTCGGCTGCTTCTTCGGCGGCCGGAGCAGCTTCGTCGGCAGCCGCTTCGGCGGCCGGTGCCGGAGGAGCTTCTTCAGCGGCTTCGGCTGCGGGAGCGGCCGGAGCGGCTTGTTCAGCGGCGGGCGCCGGAGGAGCGGCATCGCTGGGGCTTTCTACGGCCGGAGCGGGAGGCGTGGGAGCGGCTTCCAGGACTTCGCCTTCGCTGTAAACGGCGCCGTGATCGACGACCGAACCTTCAACGACCGGGGCGGCGGCTCCGCCACAGCAGGCCGGCTGAGGAGCGGGCTGGCAGCATACCGGTTCGGGCTGGCAGCAAACCGGGGCGGGCTGGCAGCACACCGGTTCGGGCTGGCAGCAAACCGGGGCGGGCTGGCAGCACGAGTTGTGGTGGCCGTGGTGACCGCCACCGCGCTTGAACAGTTTGCCGCCAAACAGGCCGGCTTCGGCCGGTGCGGCCATCAGGAGTGCAACCGTCGCACACATCGTCACTGCTGCAAATACTTTTCGACTCATCGTGTTCATTCTCCGTTGGATACTGGAAGCAGGTTTCCCAAAGGGGCTTTGAAACTAGGGAATCCAGGGTATTTGTGCGGTTTCCGTAGTTTCGGCCCTAGCCTAATAAGCGGTGCGGGGGTGTCAATTGGTACCCAAAAAAAGCTGCCAAAAAGTGCTGAAAGGGGCAGTTTTTTTACTTGCAAAAACTAACCGAACAGCGCTTAGATTTCTTTGACACGGGGCCTTGCGATCGCTAGAATAAGCCCAATTCACCCGCCTTGCCGGTTGACAGATGGGACCGGCATCCCTTCCCGCCTCACCGACTGGGGGCCAGCTTTGTGAAGTTGGCAGCCAGATATCAATAGAACACGTCGGTTCGCCCGCGAATCTGTTGTTTCCTTCGATTTGTACTCCGCTGTCTACTTACCGTTGTCGGCTGCTCCGCTGGGGCCGATGACCCTCACCACTGTTTGGGAGTCCGCACGCGATGTTTCGATGCCCTGGAAATCAATTTAGTCGACGTGGCTTTTTGGCCGCTGGAGCGCTCGGCGGCGTGGGCCTTTCCCTGGCCGATCTGCTGATGATTCAAGATGCGAGGGCAGCGCAGAAGTCGTATGACTTTATCGAGGCGAAGGCCAAGAGTGTGATCCACATCTTCCTGCCGGGAGGGTTGGCCCAGCAGGAGTCGTTTGACCCCAAGCCCTACAGCCCGCTGGAATACCGCGGCGAAATGGGCACGATCAAGACCAATACCGGCGAGGTGTTTTGCGAATCGTTGCCGCAGCTGGCCAAGCGGGCCGATAAGTTCGCCGTGATCCGCTCGATGACCCACGGCGAAGCGGCTCACGAGCGTGGCACGCACAATATGTTCACCGGATACAAGCCGTCGCCGGCGCTGAAGTATCCCAGTTTCGGCAGTGTGGTCAGCCACGAGTACGGTCCTCGCAATAATTTGCCGCCGTACGTCTGCATTCCCAACATGCCCAATGAGTTCGCCGGCAGCGGGTACTTGAGCAGTTCCTATGGGCCGTTCTCTCTGGGTGACGATCCCAAGAACCCGAACTTCAAGGTTCGAGACTTGGACCTGGCCGGCGGCGTCGACATGGAGCGTTTTGCGCGGCGTAAGGCGGCTCTGGAAACGGTCAACGGACGGTTCACCTCGATGACCGGTGCCGACAACGTGGGGGCGATGAGCACCTTCTACGAGCGGGCGTACAGCCTGTTGGGTTCGCCGGAGGCTCGCAAAGCGTTCGATATCAATGCCGAGGACGCCAAGTTGCGGGATCGTTACGGCCGCGACGAAGCGGGCCAGCGGATGTTGATGGCTCGCCGTCTGGTCGAATCCGGCGTGCGGTTGGTGACGTTGACCTACGGCGGTTGGGACATGCACGCCAATATCACCTCGGGTATCAAGCGAAGCGTGCCGCCGCTGGATCGCGCGCTCAGCGTGTTGTTGGACGACCTGTCGGAGCGCGGGTTGTTGGACGAGACGCTGGTGATGGTCAGCACCGAATTCGGTCGCACGCCCAAGATCAACCCCGATGCCGGTCGCGACCACTGGGCCAAGGTCTTCAGCGTGCTGTTGGCCGGCGGCGGAATCAAGGGCGGCACGGTCTACGGTGCGAGCAACGCGATCGCGTCGGAGCCCGAAGAAAACCCGGTTTCGCCGGAAGACTTGGCGACCACCATCTATCACCAGTTGGGGATCGTGGCCGACAAGGAGTTGATGTCGCCCGGCGATCGCCCGATCGAGATCGTCGATGGGGGTAATTTGATCAAGGGCATCCTGGCCTAACGCTTTTTTGCCCGGGATGTTTGCTGTGGGTGCCGGCCGCATGCCTGCGTGCGGCCGGGGTCAGGGTGCCCGCATGCTGGTTTGTTTGTGCCCGCTCCGCGAGCGGGTCTTTGCGTCTCCCGCCTGAAATCCCTGACGTTTTCCCACCGCCTGTCCTGTTCCGCCGCGCGGCGCTGCCGCCCGCCCCGCCCCGCCCCGCCTCGCTGTTTCGCTCCGCGTTACGCATCCACTGGTTTTCGGAGTCTGTGATGAAACGATTGATCCCCGCTGTTGCCGCCCTGCTGTGTGCAGCGAGCTTTGCCAGTGCCGCCCAACCGGTGATCTCTCGGCTGGAGCCCCTGGGGGTTCGCCGTGGTGAGGCCACGAAAGTGATCGTGCACGGAGCGCGTTTGAAGGACGCTCGGCAGGTATTGGCGGATCTGCCCGGATTGACGATCGAAGGCGTCAAGCCGCTGGACAACGCCAAGGTCGAGATGACCGTGACGGCCGACGCGTCGCTGGCGCCGGGGCTGTACCCACTGCGACTGGTGACCGAAACCGGGATCACGAACTTGCGCCTGCTGGGCGTCGGGGCGATGCCGGTCGTCCAGGAAGTCGAACCCAACAGCGATTTCGACACGCCCCAGAAGATCGAGTTGAACACGACGGTCGAAGGCGTGATCACGACCGAAGACCAGGATCTGTTCGCCGTCGAACTGAAGGCCGGTCAGACGTTGGTCGCCGAGATCGAAGGGGTGCGGTTGGCCAGCGATCAACGCAACCGGTTCCTGGATCCTTACATCGCGATCCTGGACGAGGGGCGTTTCGAGAAAGCGACCCGCGACGATATTCCCTTGCTGCAGCAGGACGGGCTGTGCTCCTACACGGCCGAAACCGACGGCACCTACACGGTGCTGGTGCGCGACGCCTCCTTTGGCGGCAGCAACGACGCCCGGTATCGCGTGCACATCGGATCTTATCCGCGGCCGGTCGCTGTGGTGCCCGGTGGGGGACGTCCCGGCGAGGTGTTGACGGCGGACTTGGTGAATCTGGACGGCAGCAAACGCTCCGCTCAAATCCAGCTTCCCAGCGAACCCAACGATCGCTTTCCGGCGGTCAGCGAAGACGAAAACGGGGTGTCGCCTTCGCCCAACTACATCCGCGTCAACGACCTGCCCGTGGCTATGGAAGAGGAACCCAACGAGTCGCTGCAGAAAGCGCCCGTGGTCTCCGTCCCCGGTGCCTTGTGCGGCGTGATCGGGACGCCGGGCGACGTGGATTATTTTGCGTTCGAAGCGGTCAAGGGACGCAAGTACATCGTCCAGATGTACGCTCGTAACATCCTGCGTTCGCCCCTGGACAGCGTCGTCAACATCTACGGTCCCGACTCCAAACGCGTGACCGGAAACGACGACACCGGAGGGATGCCCGACAGTTACTGCGAATTTACCGCCGCGGCCGATGGTCTTTATCGGATCCGAATCAACGACCAACTGGGCAACGGCGGCCCCGAGTTCGGCTACCGTCTGGAAGTGACCGAGGCCAAGCCGGAGGTGACGCTGTCGTTGGCCGAACTGGATCGTGACCAGGCGGTGGTGTGGCCGGTTCCGCGAGGCGGGCAGATGGCCGTGATGGTCAACGCCGCGCGCAAGCATTTCGGTGGCGAGTTGAACATCGAGGCGTTGAACCTGCCCGAGGGGATTACGGCAACCGTGTTTCCGATGCGCTCCGACCGCTCGACCGTTCCCCTGCTGCTGTCCGCCGCGGCCGAGGCTCCCGGCGATGCCACGCTGGCGAACCTGGTGGCCCAGCCAACGGATGAGAAACTGGCTCACGTCCGGGGCCATTTGATCCAGGAACACAAACTGGTGCTGGGTCAGAACCGGCGGCATGTGTGGAACTGGGAGACCAAGGGAGTGGCCGTGTCGGTGGCCGAGCCGATGCCCTTCCGCTTGACGGTCGAACAACCCCAGGTCCCGGTGGTTCGCAGCGGTTCGATGTCCTTCAAGGTCAAGGTCGAACGCGACGAGGGCTACGAAGGGGTGATCTCGCTGCAGACGCTGTACAATCCGCCGGGCGTCAGTGTGAACAACAGTCGCAAACTGGCCAAAGACGTCAACGAGATCGAAGTGCCGCTGACCGCCAACGGTTCGGCCGCCACCGGCACGTGGCCGATGTTCCTGATCGCCACGGCCGACGTCGGTAACGGTTCGGCCCGCATCACTTCCACGCCGATCTCGCTGGATGTTCAGGACGTCTTCTTCCGTTTCGAGTTCCCCAAGTCGGCTGCCGAACAGGGCACCGAGAACGTGGTGGCCGTGGGCGTGGAAGTCACCCGCGAGTTCGAGGGCGAAGCCGAAGTGGAACTGGTGGGGATGCCGCCGGGAGTCAGCTCGCCGGAACCGATTCAGAAAATCACCGCGGAAACCGAGCAGGTCAGCTTTCCAATTAAAATTGCTGAAGACGCTCGTCCGGGAACCCACAAGACGTTGAATGTTCGCGCCCGCATCAAGAGCGACAAGGGCGTGATCACCCAGACGCAGGGCACCGGCGAGTTGCGAGTCGACGAACCGCTGCCGCCCAAGAAGGACGAACCCGAAGAGAAACCCAAAGAAGAGAAAAAGCCGGAAGCCAAACCGGAGCCGCCCAAAGAACGTCCGCTGAGCCGACTGGAGCAGTTGCGGAAGGCTCGCGCCGAGCAGTAGAGCCGAGCAGTAGACCCGTCGGCGTCGCCGTGTCGGCCCGATCGGCCCCGCGGTTTGGCCGGCCTCTTTCGCCGGCCGTTTTTTCTTCCTCTGTCCCGCCCATTCCTTAACGCTTTTTAGACGAACGACCATGTCCCACCTGATCCGACTTTCGTTCAGCCTGGTTTTATCCGGGGTCTTAGCCGTCACCGCGATGGGCATTGAACCCGAAGCTTCGGTGCCCGCGACGGAGCCTCCTTCGGTGCCCGCCGTGGCGGTTTATCCGCCGGAGATTCAGCTGAACTCCGCGCGCGACTTCCAGGCCTTCGTCGCCGTGATGACGCGCGATGACGGCGTCACGCTGGACGTGACCGAGCAGGTGCACTGGCAACTGGCCAAGGAAGGGCTGGTCAAGCGTGAGGGCAATCAATTGCTGCCGGTGGCCGATGGCGAAACCGAGTTGGTCGCCTCCTATAACGGCACCGAAGTGCGGATCCCGGTCAAGGTCAGCGGTGCCGACCAGCGGCCGCCGATCAGTTTCAAGAAAGACATCATGCCGGTGCTGACCCGTTCGGGTTGTAACACCGGATCCTGTCACGGGGCGGCTCGCGGCAAAGACGGCTTTGGGCTGAGCCTGTTCGGCTTTGATCCCGATGGCGACTACCACCGGATCACCCGCGAGATGGGCGCCCGACGCATCAACCTGGCCGTGCCTTCGGACAGCCTGCTGTTGAAGAAGGCCAGCGGCGGGGCCCCGCACAGTGGCGGTAAACTGTTTGACGAGGACAGCGATTACTACGCGACCATGCTGGAATGGCTCGAGAACGGTGCCCCCAAGGACGCGGCCGACAACCAGCCGCCGGCGGTCGTTTCGGTGGACTTCTATCCGCCCCAAGCCGTGCTCGAGGGCACCGGTGCCTCGCAGCGTTTCGTTGCCGTGGCCAACTATGCCGACGGCACCACGCGGGACGTCTCGCGTCTGGCGGCCTTCTCCACCAACAATCCGACTTCCACCGAAGTCGACGACTTCGGCGGCGTGACCGCGGGCGTTCGCGGCGAAGCCTTCATCATGGCTCGCTTCGATACCCACACGGTGGGTTCCCAGGTATTGGTCCTGCCCGAGGGTTTGGAGTACACCGCGCCGGAAATCACCGGTAACTACATCGACCAACTGGTCGGCAAGAAACTGCAGCAGTTGCGGATCTTGCCCAGCGAGATCTGCAGCGACGAAGAGTACCTGCGGCGCGTGACGATCGACATCACCGGCCTGGTGCCCACGGCCGAAGAGTACCACCAGTTCGTCAACGATCCGGCTCCGGACAAACGGGCGGCTCTGGTCGAACGGTTGCTCGGACGCAAAGAGTTCAGCGAGATCTGGGCGATGAAGTTCGCCCAGTTGCTGATGATCAAGAGCAGCAACCAGGTCAGTTACAAGTCGGCCTTCCTGTACGCCAACTGGCTGACCGACAAATTCGCTCGCAACGTCCCGATCGACGAGATGGTGCGGGAATTGTTGACGGCCGAAGGCGGCACGTTCAGCAGCCCCGCGACGAACTTCTACGAGATCGAACGCGATACGCTGAAAACGGCTGAGAATGTGGCCCAGGTCTTCATGGGCATTCGCACTCAGTGCGCCCAGTGCCACAACCATCCGTTCGACCGCTGGACGATGGACGACTACTACGGCTTTGCCAGTTTCTTCAGCCAGATCGGCCGCAAGACCGCCGAGGACTACCGCGAACGAATCATCTACGACCGCCGCGGTGGCGACGTCAAACATCCGGTCGACGGCCGCACGATGACGCCGACCTACCTGGGTGGTGGCCCCGCCGAAACCCGAGGCAAGGACCGCCGAGCGGTGGTCGCCGAGTGGTTGACCGATCCCGACAACCCGTACTTTGCCAAGTCCATGGCCAACCGCGTGTGGGCGCACTTCTTCGGCGTGGGGATCGTCGATCCGGTGGACGATATCCGGATCAGCAACCCGGCCAGCAATCCGGAACTGTTCGAAACCATGGGCCAGAAACTGGTCGAGTACGATTTCGACTTCCGCCAATTGGTGCGCGACATCTGTGCCAGCGAAGCTTACCAGCGAAGCGTCGTCACCAACGAAAGCAACGAGGACGACACCCGCAACTACGCCCACGCCCTGCCCCGCCGGATTCCGGCCGAGAGCATGCTGGACGTGATCTGTCAGGTGACCGAGGACAAGGACAAGTTCCGCGGCCTGCCGCTGGGCGCTCGGGCCGTGCAGATTGCCGACGGCCGCACCTCGACCTACTTCCTGACCGCCTTCGGTCGCTCGCCTCGCAATACCGTGTGCGAATGCGAAGCCTCCACCGATCCCTCGCTCTCCCAGGCCCTGCACCTGCTGAACGGCAACGCGATCTCCGGCAAGATCGGCAAGGGCAAGGTCGTCGAGCGAATGCTGAAAGACGAAGGGTTGGATGCGGCCGGCGTGATCGACGCGCTGTACGTCCGTTGCCTGAGTCGTTACCCGACCGAGGAAGAGAAGAAGAAATTGCTGGTTTCCGTTGGCGAAGCCGCCAATGAGCAGCAAGGTTTGGAAGACGTCTTCTGGGCCGTGCTGAACAGCCGCGAATTCGTCTTCAATCACTAATTCCTCCGAACGGAATGCAAGTTCCTCCGAACGGAAAACACTGGTTCCCACGAGCTGAAAACGATATGTTTCGCATCCTGTTGCCGCACCCTTCGGCGGGCCGTCCGGGCTTTGCCATCCTCGCCTGTGCCTGCCTGGTCTCTGTGTCGCTGGTCTCGGAATCCCTGACCTCTGTGTCTTGGGCGGCCGACGAAGCGGCTTCGGAGGACAAGAAACCGGAAAAGATCACCTTCGAAGATCACATCAAACCGATCTTCCGCGAGAAGTGCTTGACCTGTCACAACCAGAGTGAAGCCAAGGGTGGTCTGGCCCTGGATACGTTTGGCGGCACCATGACCGGCGGCGGCAGCGGCGAGATCGTTTACGAAGGCGATGCCGAAAGCAGCCGGCTGTGGATGCTGGTCGCCCACGAGGACACGCCGGTCATGCCGCCGGACCAGGAAAAGTTGCCCGAGGAACAGATCAATCTGATCAAAGCCTGGATCAACGGCGGACTGCTGGAGAACTCGGGGTCGAAGGTCAAAAAGAAGAAAACCAACGCGTTGGCCTTTGCCGGTGCGTCGACCGGCAAACCCGAAGGCGGCGGAGCGATGCCCGAGGACGTGATCGAGCAACCGGTCGTGGTCACCGATCGCGCCGCGGCGGCGACTTCTCTGGCGGCCAGCCCCTGGGCGCCGCTGGTGGCGATCGGCGGTCAGCAGCAGATCATCCTCTACAACACCGATACCGCCGAACTGGCCGGCATCCTGCCCTTCCCCGAAGGCTTGATCCAATCGCTGCGTTTCAGCCGTGACGGGTCCTTCCTGATCGCCGGCGGGGGCGCCGATGCGGCGCGTGGGATCGTCGTCGTGTATGACGTCAAAACCGGCGACCGGTTGAGCGTGGTCGGCGATGAACTGGATACGGTCCTGGGGGCTGATGTCAACGACCGCATGACGCGCATCGCTCTGGGCGGACCGCAGAAAATGCTGCGGATCTACGACCTGGCCGATGGCGAGTTGCTGTTTGATATCAAGAAACACACCGATTGGATTTTGGACGTGGCCTACAGCCCCGACGGCGTCCTGGTGGCCTCCGCCGACCGCGCGGCCGGCCTGTTTGTGTGGGAAGCCGAAACGGGCCGCAATTACCTGAACCTGACCGACCACAAAGACGCCATCAACGCGCTGGCTTGGCGCGACGACAGCAACGTCCTGGCCTCGGCCAGCAACGACGGCACGGTCAAACTGTTCGACATGAACCAAGGCAAAGTCATCAAGAGCATCAATGCCCATAGCGGCGGCGTGTGGGATGTGGCCTTCGATCACAAGGGACAATTGGTTACCTGCGGCAAGGACAATCGCGTTCGCATGTGGGACTCCAGCGGCAACAAAAAAGCCGACTTTGCGCCCATGGCCGAACAGGTCCTGGAGGTGACGATCACGCACGAGAGCAAGTACTTGATCGCCGGCGACTGGACCGGCCAGTTCTTGGCCTACAGCACCGAGGATCCCAAGGCGCCGGCTCGTCCCCTGCTGGGCAACCCACCGTCCCTCCAGCAGCGGATCGCCGCCGCCACGCAAGCCGCCGCGGACTTGCAGGCGCCGGTGACGGCCGCCGAGAAGACGCTGGCCGACCTGAACACCCAACTGGCCGCGGCCAACAATCAGAAATCCGCCGCCGTAAAAGCTCAGCAGGAAAAACGGCAGCAGGCCGAGCAGAAGAAAGCCGAAAAGGTGGCCGCCGATAAGCACGTCGCGGAGCTCGTGAAACAACGCGATCAGGCGCAGGGCGAAGCGGCCAAGAAACAGCAGGCCGTCGAAGCTTTGCGCAAGCAGGTCGCGGAGAAGCCCGCAAGCGAAGCACCGCTGGCCGCCGAAGAGAAAGCCTGGGCCGCCCTGGTGGTGAAAGTCGCCGAGACGCGTGAACAGCTCGTCAGCGGCCGCGCCGCTGCGGCCGGGTTGGCCGCCGCCGAAACCGCCCTGCGAGGCGAAGCCGACAAGATGCAGGCGGCCGTCGATGCGGCCGATAAACGCATCGCCGAGACCAAAGCCAAGTTGAGCGAAGCGGAGGCCGCGGTCGCCGCCGCCAAGACCGCCCACGAAGCTGCGGTCGCCAAAGTCCAGCAGCTGGAAGCGAAGCTGCAACGCTTTCAGAGCCGCGGCAGCGAGCTGGCCAAGGCAGCCGAAGCCGCCGGCGACGACGAAGCCGGCCAGCGGATCAAGGACCAAGCCGCCCTGTTCACGAGCGCCTACGGCGAGTAGGGCGAGGATGGAAGATCGGTCTCAGATTTGACATTTCAGATTTGCTGACTCCGGCGGAATCTATGTATGAGAAGAATCGCTTTCTCCCCTCTCCCCCGCGGCGCCGCGAGCGTCAGCGAGTGAAGCAGTGGTGGGAGAGGGGCTGGGGGTGAGGGGGCTCAGGTGCAACTGGCTGACTCATTGCACGCGATGTACTTGCCGCGTATCACATTGGCACGCATCACTTACGAACCCTGGCTGCAATCCCCCTCACCCCCGACCCCTCTCCCCCGAATCCTGACTCGCTTAGGCTCGCCAGGATCCGGGGGAGAGGGGAGAAAATGATTTTGTTTATCAATTGATTCCGCCCGAGTCAGGAGATTTCAAAACTCAGATCGTCGCTCCCGCCTTCAGCTCTTGTACGATTTCGCGGTAGACGTCGTCCAGTTGATGCCGGACGCGAATGTCGTCCAGGTTCTGGCGAGCACGGCGCCGCAGGGCTCCGGCCAACCGCACCAGCATGCGGCGGTCGGCGGCAGCGGAGATATGCGGCAACATCCGCTGGACCATCCGCATCATGTGCAGCGTGGCGTTGGCGTCGCTGGCGACGTAGGGCCGCAGTTGGTCGAACACCAGCTGGGCAAAGGACGCAAAAGTCTCGGGTTCGGCGACCACGCGCAGCTGATGCTCCTCGTCCAAGCGATGCGCGTCGGGCATCTTGCGTTCGGACAGATTAATCAGTCCCGACTGCAGCCAGTCCAGGCAGGTCATGGCCGTAAACGGATCGTTCACCCCGGGGGAGAGCGCCCGCATCGCCACCTCCACCAACTGATTCAGCACGAACCGCAGATTTTGGTTCGCCGTCCGCTGCGAACCGCAGTAGAACATGCTCTTCATCTGCTTGATCTCCTGCTCGCCGACTCGCTCGGCCGGCGAAGCCAACAGCAGCTCGTCGTGGCCGGTGATGAAGTCGCCGGGACGAACCTTCAGTCGCAGGACCAGGTCGTGTTGTTTGGCCAATTCCAACAGGCCGTCGGCGTCGACGAACTGAAGGTAGCCCGGGCCGTCGGAGTGGATTTTCAGGGCCGTAGCAAAGAACGAGGGCGGCAAATCGGACTGCCCACTGCGCTGCTCCGGGTCCGGGTGCGGGCGGCCGATGCGAGTCGGGAACTGCTCCTCGATGCGGGCGTTTAAGTCATGCCCGACGCCGGCCACCACATTGGAAACGTGGATGCTCTCGGGGATGTGGTGGATAAAGTAGATCAAGACGCCCACGCTGGCGACGGCCAGGACCAGCCCCAACATGATCGCGATATGCGGGACGAACGCTTCGGCCAGGTCCACCGCGGCCGAGCCGTCGACCGGCGGTGTGTCGGCGTTGCGAACCGTCCGCAAGACCATCAGGCAGTACAGAAACGTGGCGATGAATACGCCCAGCGTGATTTGGTTGCCCCGGTCCCGCATGAAATTCCGCAGCAGCCGCGGGCCGACCTGCGAGGTGGTCGAGGAGATCGACAGGATGGTCATCGAAAACGTCACGCCAGCGACCGTGATCATCGACCCGGCCACGGTGCTCAGCACGGCTCGAGCGCCGGCCGGTTTGTTGGCGTACAGCCAGGTGATGTCCTCGAGCCACTCCGAGCCTACGGCGTTGTCCACCGCCGTGGCGGCGAACGACAAGAGGATCGCGCCGGTGGCCATCAACGACGGGATGAACCAGTAGCTTTCACGCAGGTGTGTGAACCAGGTTACCAGCAGAGTCTTCATGGCCAGCGGTGGTGATCGAGGATTCGGTGCCCCACAGACCTATGGTAAGCACGTCGCAACATTTCATTCGGCTTTACCCTCCCGCTGCGCGGGAGGGTGTTGTCGCGGGGTTTTACCGAAAGATTCATGCCGACGTGCTTAGTCTCGGGCCTGTGGTCGTCTTCGGGGCTCGCCAATCCAATCGCACCCGAACCCAATCCGGCCGGATTGCGTAGACACTGGCGTGCCACCATTTGTGGTGGTCTAATCACCCTGTTCTGTTCGCTTCAGCGCAACTCGTCAAGCCATGGAATCGAAATCCGAATCCGCTGTGTTTTCGCTTGCTCCCCAGGAGATTCCGACCGCGCCGGTTCGGCCGTCGGGGTTTGTGGCGCTGCTGCTCGGGTTGCTCAGCAGCGTCGTGCTGCTTTCGACCACGTTGATCCTGATCCCGCTGGTCACGCTGGTGGTGGGGCTGTTCGCCCTGCGGCCCTCCAGCGAAGGGCCCCCGGTGGGCCGCCGAGCGGCGGTGTTGGGGATTCTATTGGCCGTTTTTTTCGCTTGCTGGAGTGTCGTGGCCAGTCGCGTGCGCACGCAGCAGCTGAGCGACAACGCCGAACGATTCGGCCACGAATGGATGCAGTTGACCAGCTTGGGCGAATGGGAGATGGCGATGGAATTGACGAAGTCGCCGGCCGGACGGCAGAGCCCCCAGATGCCGCTGAAGGCCTACTACCAGAACTCCGAAACCTGCTCCGAGCAACTCGATGAGTTCCTGGACCGAACCGCCATCATGCGCATCCAGGATGCCGGGCGTGACGCCGATTGGCAGCTGGCCGAGTCGCCCCAGATCTATGACGACATGGGCGCTCTGTGCGTGCAGGTTCGCTACGTGGATCGCAATCAGAACAGCAGCGATGGCGTACGGTTGGAGCTGCAGCGGATGTGGGACAGCGAAGCGGGGGTGGGCGAGTGGCGGGTCCGCGATTTCGGGCCGTACGATAAGAACGCCCCCTAGCGGTGGCGGTAGTAGACTTCCAGCGACAAGGCGGCCAGCGCGGTGGTGTAGACCCGGCCTCCGTAGCCGCCCCAGACGCTGTCGGTCGACCAGCTGCCGTCGGGCTGTTGGGTCCGCAGCAATTCCTGCTTCAAGTGCGAGTTCCAGGTTTCCCAGCCCGGGCCGCCGCGTTGCCGTAGGGCCAGCGAGGCGTAGTACCAGTAGTAATAGTTGGCGGGGCCGTCACCGGGCAACTGCTCCAGCATCGAACGTTCGGCTTCCTCCAGCTGCGCGGCCGGGACCGCTTCGCTGAGCAGCAACCGGATCGCCATGGCTTCGGCGGTCATCGTCCGCGATGCCGGTTGGCCGGGACGATAGCGAGCCAGTCCGCCGTGGTCGCCGGCGCGAACGCTGCGCAGGAAGTCCTGGACCAGCGGCAGCGTCCGCGGCTGCAGCGGGATCGAAGCTCTGCCGGCGGTGTGCAGCGCCAGGGCTTGCCAGCCCAGTTGGCTGGTGTCGCCGGTCTCGCCGCGGCGGTAGCGCCAGCCGCCGGTCGTCGGATGCTGTTGCCGCTCGGTGTACGCGATCGCAGCTCGTGCCGCGGCGATCGCTTGGGGGTCCTGGGTCATCGCGGCGGCTTCGCACAGAGCCAAGGTCGCCATGCCGTGACAGTAGGTTCGTGCCAGCGGCGTGGCGTTGCCTTCCAAAGATCCGTTGGGCGCCTGGTTGCGGATCAGGTAACTGAGGCCGGCGTGCACGTTCGTCGCGTAGGGGCCTTCCAGGTGGGTGTTGCCACGCCCGAGCATCGACAGCAGGGCCAGGCCGGTGATCGCCGTCGTCGCGCGGCTGCCAGCCCCGGCGCGTCGCTCGCCCAGCGGCGCTCGTTCGCGCCCACCGCCGCTGGCCAGCGGGTCCCAGGAACCATCCTCGCGCTGGGTGTAGGCCAACCACCGCAGGGCCGCTTCCACCGCCGCTTCGGTCTGCTGGTCGCCGCCGTGTCGGCGCAGGGCCGCGTGCCGCGCGTCGCCGCTGCGCTGCGAGAACGCGTCCGGCTGCTGGCCGGCGACACGCGCCGAGGCGACGCGGGCGGGAACCATGGGCGAAGCGGAGGCCGCAACGACCGCCGTGGTCGCTTGGTCCTCTTCGGCCGATTCGTTTGCCGCTGCCGGCTGGGCCGCTGAAGTTTGTTCGATTGTCCCCGGTTCATCCGATGCCGGAGTGAATTCCGCGGCGGCCTGGGCAACTAACAACTGGTCCAGCAAAGCGTCCAGTCCGGCGTCGATGGGCACCTCGGCGGCGTCGGCCGGAGCCGCTTCGATCGTTTCGGGAGTCAGGTCCATGATCGCCGTCGCGGCTTCGGGGGCCGGCGTCGGTGCCGAGGCCGGGTCGGCGGCGGCCAGCAGGGGCAGGGGCGGTGCCGCCGGCGTCTGCGGCTCCGCGGCAGCCTCCGCCGCGGCGGTCGACTGGTCGGCCAGCGGTTCGGTGCGGATATCCGATAGCGAGATCTCGGCCAGCGGCGTCGGCTCGGTACCGCTGGCCCGAGGCCGCCCGCCGGCCGGACGGGTGACCAGGGGCACGACCCACAGCAGCAAAACGTGCAGGCCCACCGAGAGGATGACACATAGCGCGGCGGCTCGCGGCCGTCGCCGTCGACCTCGGCGCAGCAACCACACCGTGGCCAGCATCAGCAAGATACCGACCGTGGCGACCGACCAGATCATCCGCGGATCGTTCCACATACCCCATCAATCGAAAAGGTGCTCTACCGCCGCGCCCGAGGGCTTTTGCTTTTGCTTTTGCTTTTGCTTTTGCTTTTGCTTTTGCTTTTGCGTGTGCGTTCACAGGCTGGAAGCCTATGCCGGAACGCGTCGAGCTAGCGCCTGAGGGGCTGGACCGCGATCCCCAGGTTCTCCACGCCGCTGCTGCGGCACACGTGCAGGATTTCCGTGAACCGGCTGAGCGATTCCTCGGCGTCGGCTCGTACCGTTACGCGCAGGGCCGGATAAGACGCGTGAGCCGACTGCAGTTCGCTGCGCAGTTGCTCGGCGTTGACACTGCGACCATCCAAAGTCAACGTGCCGTCGGGCGCGAGTTGAACGATCCGCTGGTCCGGTCCGCGAACCATCGGGTTCATCGGTCCCACGCCGGGGACGTTCACTTCGATGCGCTCTTCATGATCGGTGAATCGAGCTCCGACCATGAAGAAAATGACCAGCAGAAACACCACATCGATCATCGGCGTCAGATTCATCGTGGCGTCTTCGGCCGGGCGTCTACGCATGACTGACTCTCGTGTTGGTGAGTAAAACGAGTAGCTGATCTCGCCAGAGATTGGATGGAAGCGGCGAGAAGGTCCAAAGTCTGGCGACTTCGGCTACGTCCGCTACTATGCGGCTCGGCGGCTCTTGCGTCCGCGAGCAGAGCTGGTTTCCAATCCTTCGGCACTGATCGAATCGATGACCTTTTGGCACAAGGCATCGATCTCTCCCAAGTACTTATCGGCTTTACTGGTGAAGTACATGTAGGCCAAGTAGGCCGGGATCGCGACCGACAGACCGCTGGCGGTCGTCACCAACGCCATGCTGATCCCCGAAGCCAGCAGTTCGGGATGCCCCAACGCTTCCGACGACGACATCGTTTCGAAGGCTTCGATCATTCCCAGGACCGTGCCCAACAGGCCCAGCAGCGGGGCGATGTTACTGATCGCATGGAACACTCGCAGGAATTTCCTCAAGCTGTCCGTGACGCGGTCGCCGGCGTCCATGACCGCCTGTTCGATCTCGATCACCGGACGGCCCCACCGCTTGACCGCCGCATGAAACACATCGGCCACGGGGCATTCGAATTCATCGCAGATCTCGGCCGCCTCGTCGTAGCTCAACTGGCCGTCCTCGACGCACTCGGTAAAGCGGCGAACGAACGGCCGCGGGATCACTCGGCTGCGCCGCAGGGCCACGAAACGTTCCAGCGACAACGCCAGTACGACCAACGAGCAGACGCCCAGCGGAATCATCAACGGCCCGCCCTCGATCAGCCGGCTGACGATGCTGGGCGAGGCCGACGCTTCGGCCTCGGCCTCGGCCTCGGTTGCCTCGCCTTGCGGCGGCGCCGCGGCCGCCGGTGTTTGCCCAGCCGGTGCGGCGCCCGGCGGCGGCGGGATCATCGGAGCCGCGCCATAGCCGGCGTTGTCAGGCGGCGGAGGAAACTGTGCGGCAGCGGGCAACGCGTGCAGTGCCACGACGACCAGACACACGGCCTGAGGCCAGCGGCGAAGCAAACGCGCGGCAGAGAAGAAGATCGGAAGCATGGCGGAGGACGGTGATTGGATGATGGAGATTTGAGATTTTGGATTTGAACCCGGGTCTACCTTCGCATGGCACCTCCCAGGGCGGCCAGTCGTTTGCGGGCGGCGTCGGCGTGTTGGCTGTCGGCAAAGCGCTGTAGCAACGCGCCGTAACAGGTCGCAGCCTCTCGCGGCCGACCCATCTGCTCGTAGGCGCCGCCGGCCTGCACCAGGGCCACGGCCGTCCAGTTGCCGGCGGCCGTGTCGAAGGATTCGACCAGCCGATACGCCTCGATGGCTTCGCGGTATCGCTGTTGAAGCAGGTAGGTCTCGCCGATCAACCACTGCGCTCGGCAGCGCACCTGGGGGTCGGTGTGCTCGACACGGACGATCCGCTGGAGGATGTCCCGAGCTTGTTCCAGGTGAGCCCGGCGGATGGCCAGTTCGGCCCTCAGGATGTCGATCAAGGTGCGTTGGCTGGAGGCGTCATCGGCGACCGCTTGCGCGGCATCGTCCAGTTTCGTGGTCGCCGTTTCCAGGTCGTCCAGCGCCACGGCCAACTCCGCCCGGCGGACCAGGACGGCAAAGTCGCGTTCGCCCGCCTCGACGGCTGCGTCGAACCAACTCTGGGCGCTATGCGTGCGGCGGGTTTGCATCAGCGCTTCGGCCAGCAGCCGCGTGCTGCGGGGCGTCAAGCGAGGCGCGGTCGCCGAAGGGTCGGCCGTTTCGGCGGCCAGGGCCAACATGGTCCAGCGGCCCGCGTTGCTGGCCCAGCGGCAGACGGCATCACAGCACGCGGCGAGCTGGGCGTCGGGTAGGCCATCGGCAAAGCTGGGGTCCAGGCTGGCCAACACATGGGCCGCCAATCGCTCCGCGGCCGCGTCTTGTTCGGCGGCGTTCAAACGCACTAGCGCCGCCGACAGGACTTGGGCAGCCGAAGCGTGGGCGAGGATCTGTTCGCGGCAGCTCTGCCAGTACGTTTCGTCATTGGCCGCCGCGGCATCGACCAGGGCGGCGGCCAAGAGATACCGCCCCCGCATCGATTCGGCTGGGGCGGCGGCGTCCTCGCCAGCGGTGGCCGCGATCGCTCGTTGGACAACCAATCGCCGCCGCGCCGCGTACACCGCTGGCGTGGTTTCGCGGTCCGCCGCCAAGGACAGCTCATCGACGGCCGCCACGGCCATCGCCTGGGCTGCCGGTTCGGTTTGTTCGGTGGCCAGTTCGACCAACCGCTGCAGGGCCGCGTCGACCATGGCCGGATCGTCCAACTGACGCCACAGGGCGGCTTCGGCGCGCAGGGCTCGCAGCGCGTCCAGGTCGCCGGGATAGCGGCTTGCGAACTCGCGCAGTTTCCGTGCCGCATCACCGGGCGGTTCCGCACCCAGGGCCGCCGCCCAGGCCAATCCCAGTTCGGCCTGCCGCTGCGCCGCAGGTTCTTCGTCGTGTTCGCTCAGCCACCGGTACGCGCGGCTCGCCACGTGGGCTTGGCGGGCGGTCAATGCGGCCGCCCCGATTTGGCCTGCCAGGTCCCTCAGGTCCGCTTGATCAGCCGGTGTGGCCATCTCGAACGCCTGCCATGCCTCCTCCGGACGCCGGGCCGCCAGCTGGCCAGCGACCTCCAGCCGCCGCGCCACACGCCCCACGGCCGCTGGCGGGTCGCCGTCCAGAACGGCCGAGCTGTGCTGGAGCGCTTTGTCGGTTCGCCCACAGCGGTAAGCCGCATCGGCCACGGCCAGTCGCAGGGTGGTCTGGTCCGTATGCGGCGGTGCGGCAGCCAGGGCCTGCTCGAACTGAATCATCGCCGACTCGTACCGCCGCAGCTTGTGCAGCGCCTGGCCGTTGGCGATGTGCGCGGAGAGCCGCTCGGAGGTTACCGAGAGCGTATCGCTATCGATCAGGGCCTCGAGCGTTTGGTGAGCGGCCGCCGCATCGCCGGCGGCCAACTGGTCCAGGCCGGCGCGGAGGGTGGCCGTGACCGAAGCGCCGCCGGGAGGCTGCGAAGCGGCGTCCGCGGCCTTGGACCGCGATTGCGGCGGCGCAGCGATCCCCGTCGCGGCCAGGGTTCCTCCCAGCACCGCCATCGCAATCCATCGCGTGGGTCCTCTCTTGGCCATGTTCATCCGTGGACTCGTCACCAAATAACTCGGCTGTCCGAAAGTAGCTCGGCTGTCCCAGCCGAGAGCGGACCGGCTCACAGGCTGGAAGCCTATGCCACAAAGCAGCTCGGCTGTTCCAGCCGAACGACTTTCCGCGGCAAGGATACGAACTGCCCGCCTGCGGCGACAAGAGCGAACTGGGGCCCCTCTCCCGGCTGGCCGGCCGGAACCATTCTGTCACCAGGTGAAAGAAAATCGTCAGAATGTGATTGAAATCTTTCAGCAAGCTGTAACAATCTATCTCGTTGCGGTAGTTTGCTGTCATCGACGGGTGGTTTGGGGTGCTTGCGTAAAGCGGGCAGCTTTGGGCGGTCCGTCGGCGGCTTTCCCCGTTTCCGGCGACGACCGAGTTCTGTGAGGGCCCCGAACCGATGGCAATGAGCAACGGCAACGAGCAGAAGCGTTTGGAGGCCCGGCGCCAGGAGCTGCGGCGAACGCTGCAGACGCACGGTTTCGTCGCTCTGGGCGACCTGGCTCAGCGGTTGGACGTGAGCGAATCGACGGTGCGCCGGGACTTGGATTTTCTGGAGCAGGAGGGCGAGGCGCGGCGGACGCACGGCGGAGTGTTTTGGACCGGGTCGGCGACCAGCATGCGGTTGTTCGAGGGCCGTGAGGATTCGCTGTGGCAGCAGAAGCGAGCGATCGCGGTCGCGGCCGCTCGGTTGGTTTCCGACAACGAAACGATCCTGCTCGACGGCGGCAGCACGACGTACGAGCTGGCTCGGCAATTGGTCGGTCGGCCGCTGCAGGTGGTGACCAACAGCCTGCCGGTGGCCAATTTGTTTGCGGCCAGCGACACGGCGGATTTGATCCTGGTGGGCGGATACGTGCACGGTCGCACGGGCGTGACGATCGGTTCGCTGGCCAATCACGTGCTGGCGACGTTGAACGTCAGTCAGGCCTTCCTGTCGGTGGCGGGCATCGACGAGCGGGGGTTTTACAACAGCAACCTGCTGTTGGTGGAAACCGAGCGAACGATGATCGCCGCGGCGGACAGAACCGTGGTGATTGCCGACAGCAGCAAGTTTGGCCGGGCCAGCCTGTCGCGGTTGTGCCGGTTAGGCGAGGTGCACACGGTGATAACCGACCACAAATTGCCCGGTCCATGGCGCAAGCGCCTGCTGGACGCTGGGCCGAAATTAGTATTGAGCGATAACGAAGTTCCTACCGAAGCGGACCGCTCCGATGACCAATCAAGCTGTAATTGAATCCCTTGTCCGCCAGGCCTTGCGCAGTGCGATGTCCGGAGACGCTTCCGGCGCCGCCGGAGGTGGTTCGCAGCCGCCCGGCTGGGTCGATGGCAAGCCGAATCTGCGGGTCAGTATCTCGGCCCGACACTGTCACCTGACCGACGAGCACGTGGAGATGCTGTTCGGCAAGGGCGCGGTGCTGGAACCCGAAAAGCCGCTGTATCAGGACGGCTTCTACGCCGCGGCCCAGACCGTGATGGTCGTCGGTCCGCGGCGGCGGATGTTGCCCAACGTGCGGGTCCTGGGGCCGACGCGTTCGCACAGCCAGGTCGAGTTGGCGCTGACCGATTCGATCTCCTTGGGCATCGACGCCCCGACGCGGCACAGCGGCGATATCGAGGGCACGCCCGGATGCGTGTTGGTGGGGCCGGCCGGCACGGTCCAACTCGACCGCGGCGTGATCCGCGCCGCCCGCCACGTCCACATGAACCATCACGACTGCCGCTACTACGGCGTCGAAAACGGCGACCTGATGCAGTTGACCGTCAAGAATCCCGGATGCAGCGTCACCTTTGACGACTTGTTGGTTCGCGCCGACGAGGCGGCCAAGTTGGAGGTCCACATCGACACCGACGAAGGCAACGCCTGCAACCTGGACAAGGCCGAAGCGGTCGTGCTGAAGAAGCAAGACGCCGACTGCAAGTGCCACGGGTAGGTCAGGCGGCAGATTTGAGATTTGGAGATTTACTGACTCTAGCGGAATCTATGTACTGGAACGAACATTCCTAAATCGCGGAGCGATGGCATGTGGTAGCCCCAGACGCGAGCCTGGGGAAACGTAAACATTACGGACAAAAGCCCTGGAAGGGCGACAGGAAGTCTGGCACCGGCATTCGTGTCGTCCCTCTGGGACTGGCGCGCGGGTGTGGGTGCGGCACCCCAGGCTCGCGCCTGGGGCTACCGCATGTCGCCACTGCCGTGGCTGCTGCGCTCGAATTTTCGCACGCCATACATAGATTCCGCCGGAGTCAGCAGATTTCAGATTTCCAACAACCAACAACCAACAACCAACAACCAACAACCAACAACCAACAACCAACAACCAACTTCACACTTCAAAACTCCCTCCTTTACTCGAAAGGTTAGTTTGCATGGCTAATAACAACGAAGCGCTGGGCATGATTGAAACCAAGGGCTTTGTCTCTTTGGTCGAAGCGGCCGACGCGATGATGAAAGCGGCGAATGTCCAGTTCTTGGGCTGGGACAAAGTCGGCAGCGGCTTGGTCAGCGCGTTTGTGTCCGGCGACGTCGCGGCGGTCAAGGCCGCCACCGACGCCGGTGCCGCCGCGGCCGGGCGGGTCGGCGAAGTGGTCAGCGTGCAAGTGATCGCTCGACCGCACGACGACATCAACAAAGTCCTGAAGACCAAGATGCCGTCCGCCTAGTGCGGTGGCAAAGGCAAAGGCAAAGGCAAAACCTTCGATGGCAAAGAAAGCGGCCTCCGCCAAGGCGGACGCTTCCGTGAAGGCGGAAGCTGGCAAAAAGGTTAAGAAGCAAACCACCCTATCCCCCCGAGAACAAAGAGTCGTACAGATGAATCAAGCAATCGGTCTGATTGAAACCAAAGGTTTGTTGGCATTGGTCGAAGCCACCGATGCGATGGCCAAAGCGGCCAACGTGGCGATCGTCAAACGCGTCGACATCGGCGGCGGCCTGGTCACGACGGTCGTCAGCGGCGACGTCGGCAGCGTCCGCGCGGCGGTCGAAGCCGGTTCGGCAGCCGCCGCCCAGATCGGCGAATTGGTCGGCAGCCACATCATTCCGCGACCGGCCGAAGGACTGGGCGAAGCCTTCCTCAGCTAAGACCGTTTCTTTAAAGGAGTATCGCGGCCATGAAGGTATTGGTTGCCAATCTGGGTTCGACCAGTTTCAAGTACCAGTTGTTGGACATGAGCGACGAGACGTCGCTGGCGCGCGGCGCGGTCGATCGGATCGGCGAGCCGAGCAGCCGGTGCACGGTTTCGATCGGCGATTGGTCGGATTCCCGGCAGCAATCGGTGCCCGATCATGGCGTGGCCGTGGAGGCGTGTTTGCAGCAGTTGACCGATCCCGAGCGAGGCTGCCTGAAGAGTGCTTCGGAGGTGTCGGCGATCGGTTTCAAGGCGGTGCACGGCGGACGGATTTCCGGCGTGCATGTGGTCGATGAAAGCGTGCTGGAGGCGATGGCGGAAATGAACGCCGCGGCGCCGGCGCACAACCCGCCCTACATCGCCGCCATGCGAGCTCTGGCCCGCCGCGTCGCCGGGATCCCCCTGGTCGCCGCGTTTGAAACCGGCTTCCACCGCACGATCCCCGAAGCTTGGCAAAGCTACGCGATCCCCCAGGAGTGGACCGAGACGCTGAACATTCGCAAGTGGGGCTTTCACGGTGCCAGTCACCGCTACATCGCCACGCGGATGGCCGAACTGCTCGAGCGGGATGACGCGCGAGTGATCTCCTGTCACCTGGGCGGCAGCAGCAGCCTGTGTGCGATTCGCGGCGGTCAGAGCGTGGCTACGACGATGGGCATGACGCCGCAAACCGGATTGCCGCAGAACAACCGCGTGGGCGATTTCGATCCCTTCGCGCTGCCGCTGATCATGCAGCACACCGGCGAATCGCTGGAAGAGGTGCTGGGACGGTTGGCCAACGAGTGCGGCCTGCTGGGGCTGAGCGGATTGAGCGCGGACATCCGCGACGTGGAAGCCGCCGCGGCCGAGGGCAACGCCCGCTGCCAGCGGGCTCTGGACGTGTACGTCGCCGAAATCCGCCGGCACCTGGGCGGGATGTTGGTCGCCTTGGGCGGCGCGGACGCGATTTGTTTCACCGCCGGGATCGGTGAGAACGGTGCGGAAATCCGCCGCGAAGTGTGTCGTAATCTAGAGTCGTTGGGGATCGAAGTCGACGCGGACAAGAACGCGTCGCCGCAAACCAACGAGCGTGGCGAGGCGACGATTCACACCGCCGACAGCCGCACCGAGGTCTGGATCGTCCCGACCAACGAAGAATTGATCGTCGCTCGGCAGTGCTGTCAGGTGCTCGAGCAAGACCCGGCGTGAGCGGCATGGCCGGCGCCACGCGCGGTTTCGCTGCCTCCGACATTTACCCGAATCCAACCATCCTTTTGTACGACTGCGTCGAGTTCCTATGTTCATTGCCCGCGTGACCGGATCGGTTGTCAGCACGCAGAAAGTTGCGTCGATGACCGGTCACAAGCTGTTGGTCGTCGAGCCGTATCGCTTGGACGGCGAGACGCGCGACCAATTGGTCACTACGGGTCGGACCTTTATCGCGGTCGACACCTTGGGAGCCGGCGAGGATGACTATGTGTTGATCGTTCAGGGCAGCAGCGCACGGCTGACGCCCGAAACCAGCAAACTGCCCATCGATGCCGTGATCATCGGCATCGTCGACCGCGTTCACATCGACAAACAACAGGTCTACGACCGTCAGTGACCTCTCACTTGAGTAAAAACATGCAATTCGACGAAAACCTGATTCGCAATGTCGTCGCCCAGGTGATGGCCGAGGTCGGCCCGATGCCGCCCCTCTCCGGCGACGCTTCGGCGGTTTCTGCAAACACCGCACCGCCCAGCGGTTCGGCCGCCGTGGGACGCAACGGCGTGTTCACCGACGTGGGCGAAGCCGTCACCGCGGCGCGGCACGCCTTCGAGGAGTTTTCGCGGTTCTCGATGAGCCAGCGCAACGAGGTGATCGCGATCATCCGCCGGATCGCCATCGAGCAGTGCGAAGAGCTGGGTCTGATGGAGATGGAAGAAACCGGCATCGGCCGCCCGGTTCACAAGATCGAAAAACTGAAAACCCTGGGCGAGCTGAGCCCGGGAACGGAGTTCTTCAGCACCCAGGCCTTCGCCGGCGACAAGGGTTTGGCCTTGATCCAGCGTGCTCCCTTTGGCGTGATCGGCGCGATCACCCCGGTCACGCACAGCCTGCCGACGATCACCGGCAACGCCGTCAGCATGTTGGCCGGTGGCAACGCCGTGGTCGTCAATCCGCACCCCTCGGGCAAACGCGTGGCGACCGAAGGCGTGCGCCGCTACAACGAAGCGATCCATCGCGAGCTGGGCATCGACAACCTGATCTGCGTGATCAGCGAACCCACGCTGGAATCGGCCAACGAACTGTTCGCCCATCGCGACATCGCCCTGATCTGCGTCACCGGTGGCCCGGCCGTGGGCCGGGCGGCACTGCGCAGCGGCAAACGGGCCATCGTGGCCGGTCCCGGTAACCCGCCGGTCGTCGTGGACGAGACCGCGGATTTGGATCTGGCGGCCCAGTCGATCATCCAGGGCGGGGCCTACGACAACAACCTGCTGTGCATCGCCGAAAAGGAAGTCTTCGTCGTCGACAGCGTCTTCGATCAAATGATGGAAGCGATGCAGCGAGCCGGCGCGGTCAAGCTGGACGCCGCTCAGATCGCGCGTCTAACTGAGAAAGCCATCGTTCAGGTCGGCGAGGACAACCACGACGCGGCCTGCAAGGATTTCATCGGCCGCGACGCTGCGGTGTTGGCCGCGGCGGCCGGCGTGAACATTCCCGAGTCGGTGGAGCTGGTGTTTGGCGAAACCGACGAGGATCACCCGTTCGTCAGCGTCGAACAGATGATGCCGTTTCTGCCCTTCGTTCGGGCTCGCGACGTCGACCACGCGATCGAGATGGCCAAGCACGCCGAGCACGGCTTCCGCCACACCGCCATCATCCACTCGCGCAACGTCCGCAACATGACCAAGATGGGCCGCGCCCTCGACACCACGCTGTTCGTCAAGAACGGACCCTGCATGGCCAGTTTGGGACTCGGCGGCGAAGGCTACCTGTCGTTCTCGATCGCCGGCCCGACCGGCGAAGGCGTGACCAGCCCGGTCACGTTCACCCGCGAACGTCGCTGCAGCATGATCGACGCCCTGAACGTCGTCGGCAGCCCCGACGTCGTCTAACCAGTGGCATAGGCTTCCAGCCTGTGAAAAAACAGTGGCACAAGGCTTCGGAGCCTGTGGATTGGCCTTCACAGGCTAGAAGCCTATGCCACTAACAACCAACAACTAACAACCAACCTCCATGCAACCTGCACTCGTTCTCGGATCGGCTCGCGCGACGGTCAAGCACGCCAGCTTGAACGGCGAGCGGCTGTTGGTGCTGCAGCCTTTGGGGGTGGACGACGTGCCCGACGGCCCGCCGCTGTTGGGCATCGATCACTTGGGCTCCCGCAAGGGCGACCGCGTGATGTTGACCAGCGACGGCGCCTTTACTCGCGAGCTCCTCGGGGACGACAACACCCCGGCCCGCTGGACCGTGCTGGGATTGATCGATTGATTTGAGATTTGAGATTTGCTGACTCCGGCGGAATCAATGTACAGAGACGAACGTCCTCGAATCGCGGAGCGATTGATTGTGGTAGCCCCGGGCGCGAGCCTGGGGAAACGGAATACATACAAGCGAAAGCCCTGGAAGGGCGACATGAAGGATCGCACCGAACTCATGCCGTCCCTCCGGGACTGGCGCGCGGGTGTGGGGGCGGCACCCCAGGCTCGCGCCTGGGGCTACCACATGTCGCCACTCCGTGGCTGCTGCGAACGTGGGCTGCTGCGTTAGGCTCCTGCGGACCACACCACAACCGACCACACCACACTACATCGCCTAAGCTACTTACCATGCCCCAACCCGCTTCCACCACGATCGATCCTCGCTTGATCCAGCGAGTGGTGCGCGAAGTGGTTTTGCGGCTGCGGCAGCAGCCGTCCGGTACCGGCGGTGCGCCACAAGCACACTCGGACACGTCTCCAGCAAAACCCGATGCCGACGGGCCGCTGCGAATCGACCAGCGGCTGATTACCGTGGAGACGTTGAACGTTTTGCCCAGCGGGTGCCGCGGCGTCGTGGTGCCCGCCCGAGCGGTGATCACTCCGGCGGCCAAAGACGAAGCCAAGCAGCGGGGCGTACAGATTCAGTGCGTCGATCGTGAGCGACAGGACCCGACGGCCGAACGGACCAGCGGCTCAGCCGGCCAGTCCTCGTCGCGAGTCCGGATCGCCGATGCCGACGATGCGGCGCGTGGTCAGGGACTGGCCGCCCAGCTGTTGTCGCGCGGCCGCGCGGTTCGCAGCGGCACGGTCGATGAAGCGCTTGCCGAAGTCGCCGGATCGCCGAATCAGGTGGCGGTGATCTTGTCGAACGAACCGGCCGCGATCGTCTGCCGGGCGTGCCGCAGTGAGCGAGTTCGCGCCGCGGCCATCGACTCGCATCAACAGCTCGAGCGCGTCTCGATCGCCCTGCGGCCCAACGTCTGGGTCCTGGACATGCAGCGGATCTCGATTCCCCAGGCCGCGGCGTTGGCCGATCGCTGCGCGCGCTCGGCCGCCGAGGCGACCGCCGCCGAAGGAGCTCGTTAAAGATGAAGATCGCCCGCGTCATCGGCACCGTCACCCTGGCCCGGATGCACCCTTCCCTCGAGGGCGCACGGCTTCGCTGCGTCGAGCAGCTGGATTCGATCGACGACCTGGATTCCCCGGTCTACGGCGGCGAGACGATCGTTGCCTGGGATCTGTGTGGCGCCGGGATTGGCGACCGCGTGGCGATGGCCGAAGGCCCCGAGGCGGCCCAGCCCCTGAATCCGCGAACCGTACCGTTGGATGCTTCCCTGGTGGCGGTCCTGGACGACGTGGATGTCTGAGCGATGCTCGCGCTGCCACGGCCCGGCCCCGGACCGCACCCCACATAAATAAACGATCCCAACCGACACCCACTCGAACACGCCTCCCCCCAAACCACCACTATCCGCCGGAGAAACGCCATGCAGAGCCTGCATAAACTGAAACAGGAAATTTGCGATATCGGGAAACGGATTTACAACCGCCAGTTCGCCGCCGCCAACGACGGCAACATCACCGTCCGCGTCAGCGAGAACGAGTTTCTGTGCACGCCGACGATGCACTGCAAGGGCTACCTCAAGCCCGACGACATCGCGTTGATCGACGGCACGGGCAAGCAGATCTCCGGCCGCAAGAAACGCTCCAGCGAGGCGCTGCTGCACCTGGAGATCTACCGTCAACGCGAAGACATCCGCAGCGTCGTCCACTGCCATCCGCCGCACGCGACCGCCTTTGCGATCGCTCGCGAACCGATCCCACAGTGCGTCCTGCCCGAGGTGGAGGTGTTCTTGGGCGACGTGCCGATCACCCAGTACGAAACGCCCGGCGGACAAGCCTTCGCCGACACGATTATCCCCCACGTCCACAAGACCAACGTGATGATCCTGGCCAATCACGGAACGGTCAGCTATGGCGAGAACGTGGAGCGGGCCTACTGGTGGACCGAGATCCTCGATTCCTACTGCCGGATGCTGCTGCTCGCGCGTCAGCTGGGCAACGTGTCCTACTTGAACGAACAGAAATCCCGCGAGCTGCTGGAGTTGAAGGACAAGTGGGGTTTTGCCGACCCGCGGAACACCGAGGAGTACAAGGACTGCGACATCTGCGCCAACGACATCTTCCGCGACAGCTGGGAGACCGCCGGTGTGCAGCGACGCGCTTTTGAAGCTCCCCCGGCGATCAAACCCCAAACGGCCTCCGGCGGCTCGAGTTCCAGTGGCCAGAACTCTGGCGGCGGCGGCGCGCCCAGCGAAGACCAGCTGGTCAAGCTGATCACGGCCGAAGTCATGCGTCAGATGAAAGGCTAGAAGCCTCACAACAACACCCTCCCGCGCAGCGGGAGGGTCGGGCTCTCAGGCCCGGGGAGGGCCCCCCAGGAAAACCCTCTCCGGGCCTGAGAGCCCGACTCTCCCAGAGGGAGAGTGATGTCGAAAGCACACTCCCCAGCAACCAACGAGAACACATCCATGAAAGTATCGATTATCGGCGGCGGCGGACTGGTCGGATCCTGCGCGGGCTACGCCCTGCAGTGCGGTGGGATCGCCCGCGAGATCGCCATGCTGGACGTCAACGAGGAACTGGCCGTGGGCCAAGCCCTGGACCTGATGCACGGCGGCCCCAGCGTGGCCGACCAAGTCATCACCGGCGGCGGTTACGAGCACATTCCCGATTCGGACGTGATCTGCATCACGGCCGGCCTGCGCCGCAAGCCCGATGAATCGCGGCTGGACCTGATCAATCGCAACACCGACCTGTTCGTTTCGATTCTGAACGAAGTCGCGGCGGCCGGTCCCAAGAGTTCGGCCATCGTGTTGGTCGTTTCCAATCCGGTCGACATCCTGACCTACGTCGCCGCGGAGCGGTTGAACCTGCCGCCCAGCCAGGTGATCGGCCTGGGCACCCAGCTGGACACGATCCGTTTCTGCAGCTTGATCGCCCAGCAGCTGAAGGCTCCGCCGACGCAGACCAAGGCATTGATCCTGGGCGAGCACGGCGAGTCGATGGTGCCGATCTGGAGCAGCGCGACGATCGCCGGATTGCCGCTGGACAAGTACCCGGGCTGGAATCCGTCGCTGGCCAATCAGTTGTTCACGCGAACGCGTGGCAGCGGCGCCGAAGTGATCAAGCGCAAAGGCGGCGCCGGCTTTGCCGTCGGGATCGCCATCCGCGACTGCATCGACGCGATCGCGCTGGACCGCCGCTGCGTGCTGCCGGTCAGCACGGTGCAGAACGGCTGTTACGGCATCCGCGACGTGGCCCTCTCGGTGCCGACGGTCGTGGGCCGCACCGGCGTGATCGATCGCTTGGAAGTGGACCTGTGGCCCAAAGAGATTCAAGGGATCCGCAACAGCGGCGCAAATCTCCGCAAGACCTTGGATGTGGTCGCCCAGCGATTAGGCTAAGACGTAGTCACCTTCGAGAATCGAACTCGCCGTAGCTGAACTCGCCCGAGTTTGGACGGAGCGGCTCGCCGTAGCTGAACTCGCCCGAGTTTGGACGGGTTGGCGGGCCCGAGAGGATAAGCATCGCGGGCCCAAAGTCTGGCGACTTCGGCTACGGTTGGTGACCGACGGGTCAAGGGTCGCAGTGGAGCTCACAGGGACTGGGGGTTTACAAAGTTTACGGCTGCGTATTCCGCGGTGTCTGTGGCTCCTCTGCGGCCCTTCGCCCATCTCCCAAAGTCAGGCGGATTGACGGCTTGTCGATATAGTGAGCCGTTTTGGCGATAAGCACGTCGGCATGAATCTTTCGGTGAAACCCCGCGACAACACCCTCTCGCGCAGCGGGAGGGTCGGGCTCTTAGGCCCGGGGAGGGCCCTACGAAAACCCTCTCCGGGCCTAAGAGCCCGACTCTCCCAGTGGGAGAGTAAAGCCGAATCAAAGGTTGCGACGTGCTTAGCCTCGGTTTCGTCACCGCAAAACCGGGGCGTTCGCCCAAACGGCTCACATAAGCAATGCGTTTTCGAATAAATCGTCTGGCGACTTCGGCTACCGGAGCCTTCCCTGGGCGGGAAAAAACGCTCGATCCGCCCAACTTCGCTAGACCCACCCCGGGGGGTTGGTATAAAACCTGCATACTCCTTACCATGCTAGGGTTGCGCCGCTGCCAATCCCGGCGGAATGGGCGAAGTAATGTTCTTATTGAAAGGTTGTCATTTTGGGAAAGAAAGAAGAGGCGTTCGAGGTCGACGGGACCGTCACTCAGGCGCTGGCCAATACTCGGTTCCGCGTCCAACTGGACACGGGCAATGAGGTGCTGGCCCACGTTGCTGGCCGGATGCGTAAGCACTTTATTCGAATCGTTCCCGGCGATAAGGTTCGCGTGGAGTTGTCGCCGTACGACCTGAGCAAGGGTCGGATCGTGTATCGAGAGCGTTAGACAGCGGTGGTGACCAACGACGCCGTCGTACTCGGCCTGCTGATGGCCATTCTGGGGGCGATCTTCTGGACCGCGCACAGTTCGCTAGCCGTTTTTCAGCGATTCTACAAATTCGTTCCTTCGCTGCTGCTGTGCTACTTTCTGCCCTCGCTGTTGACGTTGTTCGGCATCGTCGACCCCGAGGCGTCGCAGCTGTATTACGTGGCGTCGCGTTATCTGCTGCCCGCTTGCCTGGTGCTGCTGACCCTGAGCATCGACCTGCGCGAGATCGTGCGTCTGGGGCCCAAGGCGTTGATCATGTTTCTGACCGGCACGGCCGGCGTGGTGCTGGGCGGTCCGCTGGCGGTGCTGTTGGTCGGTTCGGTGCGCCCGGACCTGATCGGCGGCGAAGGTCCCGAGGCGGTCTGGCGAGGACTGGCAACGGTGGCGGGCAGCTGGATCGGCGGCGGCGCCAATCAAGCGGCCATGGAAGGCATCTTCGAACCGTCGGCCGAACTGTACAGCGTGATGGTTTCGGTCGACGTGATCGTCGCCGAAATCTGGATGTTCTTTTTGCTGCTGGGGGTCGGCCAGAGCCAGGCGATCGACCGCTTTACCAAAGCCGACGCCTCCAGTATCGAAACGCTGAAAGCCAAACTGCAGGCCCGCCAGCAGGCCGAACAACGCATCCCCAACACCACCGATCTGATGGTCATCGGGGCGGTCGCCTTCGGGACGGTGGGGATTTGTCATGCGGTGGCTGACCAGCTGGCACCGTGGATCGCCGCAACACGCCCGAACCTATCGCGGCTGAGTTTGGACTCGTCGTTCTTCTGGCTGATCATTCTGGCGACCACCGCCGGCGTGATCTACTCCTTCACTCGCCTGCGTCGGCTGGAAGCGGTCGGCGCGTCCAGCGTGGGCACGGTGTTCATCTACATCCTGGTGGCCACGATCGGATTGAAGATGGACCTTAGCGCGCTGCTGCGAAAACCGGAAATGTTTTTGGTCGGCGGCGTGTGGATGTTGATCCATGTGGTTTTGCTCGTTCTGGTGGGCTGGTGGATCCGGGCCCCCTACTTCTTTCTGGCCGTGGGCAGCAAAGCGAATATCGGCGGAGCGGCCAGTGCACCGGTCGTCGCCGGTGCGTTCCATCCTGCCCTGGCTCCGGTCGGAGTCCTGTTGGCCGTGGTGGGGTATGCCTTGGGAACCTACGCGGCCTGGTTCTGTGCCCAGATGATGCGGGCGGCTGCCGAGGCGGTGTAGCAATCCATCCTGGCTTTTCGCCCACCGCTTCGCTGGGTAGGATTTCGCAGCTATGAGTAATGGATTAAACCCGGCCCAGAAGCAGGCCGTCGAGACGCTGTCCGGACCGATGCTTGTGCTGGCGGGCGCGGGGACCGGAAAAACGCGGGTGGTCACGTTTCGGATCGCCAACCTGATCCGCCACGGAACGGCTCCGGACCGGATTCTGGCCGTCACGTTCACCAACAAAGCCGCCGGCGAGATGCAGGAGCGGATCGGGGCCCTGATCGGTCCGGCCAAACCCAAGCGGCGCCGCAAGGGCGAAGCGCAACCGCCCAAACCCGTGATCGGGACGTTTCACTCCCAATGCGTACGGATCTTGCGGCGACATGCCAAACGCATTGGGTACCCGACCAAGTTCGCGATCTACGACCGCAGCGACCAGGAATCGCTGGCTCGCAACGTGCTTCGCGACCTCCGCTTGCCCGGCACGGCGCTCAAACCCGGCGACCTGCTAGCGATCATCGGCGGATGGAAGAACCAGTCCGTCCTGCCGGCCGATGCCGGAGCCGTCGCTCGCACCGACAAGGAACACCTGGCGGCCAGCGCCTACCGCCGTTACCAGGATGGGCTGCGGTCCTGCGGCGCGATGGACTTTGACGATCTGTTGGTCAATACGGAACTGCTGCTCGAGCAGGACGCCGAGGTGCGTGAGATCGAAGCCGGTCGCTACGACCACGTCTTGGTCGACGAGTACCAGGACACCAACGGCAGCCAGTACCGGATCATCAAATCGCTGGCCCAGTCGCATCGCAACCTGTGCGTCGTGGGCGACGACGATCAATCCATCTACGGCTGGCGCGGCGCGGACGTGACGCACATTTTGAATTTCCGCAACGACTGGCCCGACGCCACGGTCGTGCGGTTGGAAGAGAACTATCGCAGCAGCGGCCAGATCTTGGAAATGGCCAACCGCCTGATCCGCTTTAATACCACGCGGCACGACAAGATGTTGCGGCCGGTGCGGGCCGTGGGCCAACGCCCCCGGATCCTGCAGTTGAAGGACGAGACCGAAGAGTCGAAATTGGTCGTCGGCGAGATCGCTCGCCTGCTGGACCGCGGTCGTTATGAACCCCGCGACGTGGCGATCTTGTTTCGCACCAACGAACAGCCGCGGTTGTTCGAAACCGAGCTGCGAAAGATGAATGTGCCTTACGTGATGTTGGGCAGCCAGTCGTTCTTCGACCGCCGCGAAATCCGCGACTTGTTGTCTTACCTGAAATGGGTCGACCAACCCGACGACGAAATCTCGCTGTTGCGAGTGATCAATACGCCGCCGCGTGGACTGGGCAATAAATCGGTCCAAGAGATCGTCTCGCGAGCGGTCAAATCCGGCCGCCCGGCCTGGCAGGTGATGAGCGATCCGTCGGCGACCAGCGACCTGCCCGCTGCGGCCCAGCGAGGCATCGAATCGCTTCGCCGGCTGCTGGACGATGTGCGCGAAGCCACCGTCGATTCGCTGGCCGGCGCCGTGCGAACCCTGATCGAACGCACGCAGTACTTCGACGAGGTGCGGCGGTTGTACAACGAACCCGAGGAGGTCGAGGCGCGGACCAATTCGATTCAGGAATTGATCAATGCTGTGGCGGCCTACGAGGATCGCGACCGTGAAACCGATCTGGCCGGCTTCCTCAGCGAAACCGCTCTGGCCGGCCGCGAGATGGGCAACGAGAAAGATAAATTGGCGCAGCGCAACGCCGTCTGGTTATTGACCATGCATGCCGCCAAGGGCCTGGAGTTTCCGATCGTCTATATGGTGGGCATGGAAGAAGGCGTGTTGCCGCACAGCCGGAGTGTGAAGAGTGGCGAGGAGAACGATATCGCCGAAGAGCGGCGGCTGTGCTACGTCGGGGTGACGCGAGCCCAGGAGACGCTGACCTTGTCGATGGCCCTGACCCGGCGACGCTGGGGCAAGCCGCGGCCGACCACCCCCAGCCGGTTCCTGTACGAGATCACCGGCAAGGCCGAGAACCCCAACAAGTACCGCAAAGCCAAGCCGCGACGCGTGTGAGTGTGGCATGGGCTGGGTGTGGCATAGGCTTCCAGCCTGTGAAGGCAGTATCCACCTCACAGGCTGGAAGCCTATGCCACTGGTTTTCACAGGCTGGAAGCCTATGCCACTGGTTTTCACAGGCTGGAAGCCTATGCCACTGGTTTTCACAGGCTGGAAGCCTATGCCACTGGAGTTGTCCGTGATGCCACCTTCTTCTCCTAACAATCTGATGCAGTCCGCTCGCCGCGTGTTGCGGGAGGTGTTTGGGCATGACGACTTTCGCGGTTTCCAAGCCGACGTGATCGCTCGCTTGCTCGACGGTCGCCACGCGATGGTGTTGATGCCCACCGGCGGCGGCAAGTCGCTGTGTTATCAGATCCCGGCTCTGCTGGCCGACGAGGACTCACCCGACCTGGTCCTGGTGCTCAGTCCCTTGATCGCGCTGATGAAGGATCAGGTCGACGCTCTCCGCCGCAAGGGCGTGGACGCGACGTTCATCAATTCGTCGCTCGATGCTGCGACACGCCGTGAGCGCTACGAGCAAATAGCGGAGGGAAAGTATCGGCTGGTCTATGTGACACCCGAACGGTTTCGGAAAACGTCGTTTCGCGACGTTGTCCAGCGACGGCGGATCCGACTGCTGGCGGTCGACGAGGCCCACTGCGTCAGCCAATGGGGACACGACTTTCGACCCGACTACACCCGTTTGGCCGAGATCCGGCAGTTGTTGGGTAATCCGACGACCGCGGCGCTGACGGCCACCGCCACGCCCGCTTGTCAAACCGACATCGTGCGGCAATTGGGCTTGGAGCCCGAGTCGGTGCGGATCTTTAACAGCGGGATCGAGCGTGAGAATCTGGAACTGGATGCCGTCGATGTCTGGGACGACGCGGATAAGGTCGCGCAGATCGAAACGGTGCTCGACGACCCCCGGTATGGTTCCACCGGCAGCGGCATCGTTTACTTTTCGCTGATCAAGTCGCTGGAGCGGATCAGTGAGCTACTGCGGGTGCGGGGCGTGGATCACCTGTGTTACCACGGCGACCTGGATCGGCGGCAGCGACGTCGCATTCAGGAACGGTTCATGAGCGACGATTGCCCGTTGGTGCTGGCGACCAATGCGTTCGGGATGGGGATCGACAAGCCGGACATCCGCTTCGTGCTGCACGCCGAGGTGCCGGGATCGCTGGAGGCCTACTACCAGGAGATCGGCCGGGCGGGCCGCGATGGCGAGCCGGCGGTGTGTCGGTTGCTGTACGACCAGGCGGACCTGATGACGCAGATGCAGTTCATCGGTTGGCGGAACCCCGATGCCGATTTTTACGGCCGCCTGTTTCACTACCTGCGCGATCGTGCCGAGGAGGTGCAGGCGTACGGTGTCGATTGGTTGAACGAGCAGTTGCAGGCGGTCAGCCGGCATGATCACCGACTGGCCACCGCTCTGGCGCTGCTGGATCGCCACGGTCTGGTTGAAGGCCCCCGGCCGCCCGAATCGCTGCGGCTGTGCGGCGATATCGATGGCGTCCCAGCGCCCTTTGATGACAATCAAGTGTTGGAAGAGAAACGCCGCGCGGACCAACAACGGCTGTATGCCTTGGTCGAGTACCGCCAAAGCGACGACCGCAAAGCGTTCTTGGAAAAGTATTTTGGGGTTCCGTAACACCCGTTAGCCGTACGCGCGAGCGTCGGGCCCGCATCCCGCGGCGAGTTGCGTTAGCGCGGTGGTTCTAACATCCTGTGTTTTCGCTGCCGGCACCGTTGCGAATTGACCGTCCGCGGCGGGCGATGTCTATGGGCGTGAGACCCACGGCTCGCGCCGTCGGCTAGGAGGGGCGCCGCCACAAACGATCCGTAGCCACGAAACCCGCGAACCGTACGCGCGAGCTTCGGCTTGGTTCGCGGGCGCTCGCGCCGTCTAGCTGAGCGCCTGTTCGACGTCGGCGAGGGGGATGTGGTCGCAGACGCCGAAATGCGGCTCGCGGGTCAACCGCTTGGCGACAAACCGGGGCGACGATAACCCGCACAAGAACCTCGCTTGAGCCCGCGGCGTGTCGAGCAGGTCGGGATGCTTTCGCTGCATCTGCACTGCGGCATCGCGGGCGCTGCGGCCGATGCCGTTGAACTTGGCCGCCGGAAACTGGAACGGGCCTTCGTGCAGGCAAGCGGAACAGCGGCCGCAGGTCTGGTCCAGTTGTTCGCCAAAGTGGGCCGACAGTTTGGCCGCTTGACAGCTGCTCGCCGTGGCCAGCTCCAGCACCGCATCCAAGCGTTCGATGTCGCTCTGTTCGCGGCAGTGCAAACGCTCGAAGTATTCGTCGGCCAACGCCGCGGGATCGACGATGGGCTGACGTTTCTCATAGCCGTGGACCAGTTCCGAGGTGCGCACTTCGATCCACCCCTGTTCGGCCATGTAATCGATGGCTCGGACGATCCGTTCGCGAGGCTGTTGCAAGCGGCGCACGGTTACGGGAATCGGGATCGTGAACCAGATCTTGGCTTTGACGCTCGAGGCCAGGATGCCGGCGACCAGCTTGCGCCGGTCGCCTTCAAAATGATCCAGAATCGTTTTCGAACCCACTCGCGGTTTGAATTGATAATGGTCGTAGCGCGGCGAGGTGCCTTCGATGTATCCATCCAGTTCCAGGTAGGTCAGCAGGGTGCGGAGGACCAGCACGCGAATATCGGTTTCCGACGACAGCTTGTAGTAGCTCAGATGAAAGCGATCGCCCTGGCCGGCGACCAGTTCGATCAATTGCTGTACCGACGCCCGCGGAGGCGTATCGCCGTAGCTGAAGTTTTGCAGGACCACGCGGTCTTCGGGAACCAGCAACATCTCGCAGATCGAATCCTGTCCGTCTCGACCCGCCCGGCCGATCTCCTGCGCATAGGACTCCAGCGACTTGGGCGGGTTGTAGTGATACACGTAACGGATGTCGGATTTGTCGATGCCCATTCCGAAAGCGATCGTGGCCACGACCACCCCGTCGGAGCTTTCCAGGAACCAGCGTTGGATCCGGCTGCGCACCTCGGGCTCCATGCCCGCGTGGTAGGCGCGGGCATTCACGCCCGCGGCCGCCAGATGCTCCGCGACGTCGACCGCCGTCTGCTGCAGCGTCACGTACACGACCGTCGGGCCGGCGGGGCGCGAACGCAGACGGTCGGTGAGCGTCGGGAGGTGTTCTTCGGAGGTCAGGACGCGGCTGCGCAGTTGCAGGTTGGGCCGGAAGAACGGCGTGCGGACCGCGTCTTCGGGCGCGATGTTGAACGCCCCGCAGATGTCCTCTAAAACCTCGGGCGTGGCGGTGGCCGTCAGGGCCAACACGCGCGGCACCTCCAGCCGTTTGGTCAATTCGGCCAGCTTCAAATAGTCGGGACGAAAGTTGTGTCCCCACTGGCTGATGCAGTGCGCCTCGTCGATCGCAAACAGCGAGATCGACAACGAAGCGATCGAGGCCCGAAACCGCTCGTTAAAGAACCGTTCCGGGGCGACGTACAGCAGTTTGGTTTTGCCACTGCGAATGTCGCGCATGGCCTGCTGCAGCTCCGCCCCGGTCAGGGACGAGTCCAGACGGGCCGCCGGGATGCCGCGCTGGGCCAACGCATCGCATTGGTCTTTCATCAGGGCGATCAGCGGCGAGACGACCAGGGTCGTGCCCTCGAGGACCTGGCTGGGCAGCTGATAACACAGCGACTTGCCGCCGCCGGTGGGAAATACGGCCGCCGCGTTGCGGCCGGCCAACAGCGATCCGATCACCCGCTGCTGGCCGGGCTTGAAGGAATCCAGCCCGAACCGCTGCTGAAGGACTTTCGAGGCCCGCTGCGATTCCAGCTCGCGCGTTTCTGTCGCCGAGGCCGAATGTGTCGACCCAGTCATCGCTGATTCACTGCCCATCACGGATTCCCCCGAATAGAAAAGATCGTATGCCTAATTGGCGTAGTGTACTAAAGGGCAGCGTTTGGTCAAGTAAAAAACCCCAGCAAGCCGCGAAGGGCCTGCTGGGGCGAGGGATTTGTCGAGCCGACGGGGTCGTCGCCGCGACGGTGCGTTCTGTGGCGCGTCGACCGCTTCAGCGAGCGGTCGACGGCGAATCAAAAGCTACTGAACTGGGTCGGTTCAGCCACCACAGGCAGCGCAACCGCTGCTTGCGACCGGAGCCGCTTGGACGGGGCCAGAGTAGCTGGCTCCGCCACCGCAATTGGTGCATCCGCCGTAGCCGGCACCGCTGCTGTAAACCGGCACGGTAACGGTCTGCGGAACGCGGACGCACTCAGTGTACTGGACTTCACGCTGCGTGGTCACGGGGACACACACGGTGTAAGTCTCGGGCACTTCTTCCTGGACCTGGTTGTACACGGTCACGTTGTACTCGCGGGTCCGCTCTTCGGGCACGTACTCGGTGTAGGTCACCGTGCGGGTGCGCTCTTGCGGTTCCATGCGGGTGCGCTGGACCGTACGGGTCCGCTCTTCGGTTTGCATCGTGGTGACCGGCACCATGCGGGTGCGGGTTTCCATGCGTTGGCGGGTCACCGGCACCGTGCGGGTGCGGGTTTCCAGGCGGCAACGGGTGACGGTGCGGGTGCGCTCTTCCTGACGGGTACGCTGCACGTGCACGGTCCGGGTCCGCTGCTCGGTGGTCATCTCGGTGTAGGGAACTTCGCGGGTGCGCTCTTCCATCCGAGTGCGGGTGACCGGAACTTCGCGGGTGCGGGTTTCGGTGGTCATCCGCGTGACCTGACGGGTGCGGGTTTCGGTACGGGTGCGGCGCACCGGTACCTGGCGGGTCCGCTCTTCGCTCTGATAGCGGCAGACGTTGACCATCCGCTGGCGGGTTTCGGTGCGGTAACGCGTGACCGGAACTTCGCGGGTGCGGGTTTCGTAGCTGTTGACCGTGACGGTGTAGGTGTAGGGCACCTGCTGGGTCTGACGCTGGTAGGTCGTCTGGGGGACTTCTTTGGTCACCGGGGTGCAGACGTAACGACGACGCGTGACGGTGCAGGGGGCCGGGGCCGGGGCCGCAGCGCCACAACCACAGGCACTCACGCATCCGCCGCAATCGCCACAGGATCCGCATCCGCCGCCGCAGCCACCGTAGGCCACGCCACATCCGCCGCCGTAGCCGGCCGAGTAGCCCGCAGCCACAGGCACTTCTTCAGTGACCCAGTGACCTTCGTTGACGGTGACCGTCCGCATGGTCGTCACGGGCACGCACTTGGTGACCGTTCGCATGGCGGTACGGGTTTCCTGACGCGGCACGCAAACCTGGTATTCCTGGGTGACGGTTTCGGTGTAAGGCACCTGGACGGTGTAGTCCTGGGCGACCTGTTCGGTGACCGGGACCTGGACCGTGTAGGTCTGTTCGACCATTTCGGTGTACGGCACGGTGACCTGGTATTCCTGGGTTTCCTGGACCGGAACCTGAACCTGGTATTCCCGGGTTTCGGTTTCGGTGTACGGCACGGCCACCTGATAGGTTTCGGTGCGCGTCTTCTGGACGGGAACCTGCACCGTGTAGGCCTGTTCAACCGGCTCGGTGTAGCAGACCGTCACGGTGTACGGCACCTCTTCGGTGTAAGGCACCTGCACCTGATACGTCTGCTCGACGTTCTCGGTGTAGGGGACGCAGACCTGGTAGGACTGTTCCTGCTGCGTGGTCACGGGAACCTGCACGGTGTAGGTTTCCTCTTCGGTGTAAGGAACCGCCACGTTGACCGTGTAGGTTTCTTCCCGCGTTTTGGTCTGGGGCACGTTGACCGTGTAGGTCTGGGTGCGGGTCTGGACCGAAGCGACGCAGCGCGTCACGGTGCGGGTACGGGTGCGCGTTTCGCGCTGATAGGTGGTTACGGGCACCAGCCGCGTGCGGTTAACCAATTGGTTGGTGTAAACCGTGCGTTCTTGATAGGTGACCTCGGGGCCACACGCAGCACCTGCTGCGACCGGGCCGCTTGCATAGGCACCGCCACCGACGGCACCACATCCGGAGCCGGCAGCGCATCCGCTGCAGTCTCCACACTGGGCAAAGGCTTGCGAGGCAACCAATGCCGTCGCCATCAAGCCAAATACCACGCTCATAAACCGTGATCTCATGAAGTAAACCCTTTCAAAAGGTCCCGCCGACGCAGGACTGAGTAACGAGGAAGTTTAACGGCTGCGTAGTCTGGGCTAACCACCCGGCCTTGAATGTAGACCTGTGGGTAGTGGTGTCAAGCATATTTTGGAGCGCGCGAACAGGGAAAATAGAAAAACTGTAAGTGCACGCGAGAGGCCTGGTCGGTTACCGTACAACCTTCTCAAAAACCGCGCGTTTTCCAGTCATTCTGGGCGATTTTCGAGCAGCGGCCGCGGCATTTTTCAGTGGGCTCGCGGGGCCCAAAACGACGATGATTGATCTTGTCCGCCGGGCCGCGGCAGCTTAGGATCGCGCGCGGGCCCGGGCGGGCGGTTGAAGAAGTCATAGAATCCACTGGAAAGAGGGATAGCGACCGGCGTAAAGTCGCGTATTATCCCCTGTGGGGCTGCTGTCGCGAGCGAAAGTAGCACGAAGGCACCTTGGGGGTGGGTGAGTTTGGGAATGAACGCACCACGAATTCTCTGCATTGGCAACCGCCCGACCGATGGTCCGCCGCCGGCCGAGGCTGAGATTGTGCAGGTGCAGAGTGCCACCGAAGCGATGGATCGGCTGGCCAGCGAAGCGTTCGATGCGATCTGGATCGACCGCGACCGCTTGCCCGTCGGCAGCGAGCTGGTGCATCTGCAGCACAGCGCCGGGATGCTCCGCGACATTCCCCAAGGCGTGGCCCTGCTGGATCAAGACTTCCAGGTCCTGTGGGCCAACGCCCGGATCATTCGCTGGGCCGACCCCCAGACGCTGGACGCTTCGGGCGGCGTCGCCAAAGGCACCAACTTCTATGCCCTGCTGGGCCAGCCCGAGATCATGGGACCCGACTTCTGTCCCTTCCACACCGCGTTGGCGACCGATCAGGAAAGCAGCAGCACGCTGTTGACGCAGGACAACCGTTACTTCCACGTGCATGCCGCGCCGCTGAAGGACGCCCAGTCTCTCGAGGACGCTCGGGCCCTCGAGGACTCCCGGGCCCTCGAGGACGCCCGGGCCGCCCACCAGTTGATCGTCACCGTCAGTGAGGTCACCGACGAGATCCTCCAGCAACAGAAACTGGCGGCGATTCACAAGGCGGGTCGCGAATTGGCCGACCTGCGGCCCGATGAGATCTTTCTGATGGAGGTCGATGAGCGGATTGAATTGCTCAAAGAGAACATCCGCGTCTACCTGAGCGATCTGCTGAACTTCGAAGTCATTGAGATCCGCCTGCTGGAACAGGCCACCGGCGTGCTGATGCCGCTGTTAAGCGTCGGGATCGATCAAGCGGCCGCCGATCGGCAATTGTTCGCCCATCCCCAGGGCAACGGCGTCACCGGCTTTGTCGCCTCCCGCGGGATCAGCTATATCTGCCACGATGTCGCCAACGATCCCCTGTTCATCCCGGGCGTGGCCGAAGCCAAGAGCTCGTTGACCGTGCCGCTGATCCTGCACGACCAGGTGCTCGGGACGATCAACGTCGAAAGCCCCGAGCCGGCGGCGTTCAGCGAGGACGATCTGCAGTTCTTGGAAATCTTTGCCCGCGATGTCGCCTTCGCCCTGAACACGCTGGAATTGTTGGTTGCCCAGAAAGCCAACACGGCGCAGCAGAGCTGTGATGCGATCCACAGCGCCGTGGCCCTGCCGGTCGACGAAATCCTCAACGACGCGGTCAACGTGATGGAATCCTACATCGGTCACTCGCCGGAGATGATCGAGCGGATTCGCCGCGTCCTGCAGAACGCCCGCGATATCAAACAGACGATCCAGCAGATCGGCCAGCGGATGACGCCCCTGGAAGCCGTGCCGGCCGGCGCCCAAGGGCCCCAGCATCCGATGCTGCGGGGCAAGCACATCCTGGTCGTCGACGCCGACGATTCGGTTCGCAACGACGCCCACAACCTGCTGGAACGCTACGGCTGTATCGTCGAAACGGCTCACGAGGGCAAAGAAGCCGTGGCCATGGTCCGCAGCAGTATCGGCCAAGTCGATTACGACGTGATCATCAGCGACATCCGCCTGTCGGACTTCAGCGGTTACCAGGTGATGCGGCGACTGAGCGATATCATGAGCCATGTTCCGATGGTGCTGATGACCGGATTCGGTTACGACCCCGGCCACTCGATCGTCAAGGCTCGCCAAGCCGGGCTGCATCCCAAGGGCGTGCTGTTCAAACCCTTCCGCCTGGATCAATTGATCGACGTCGTCGAAACGATCCTGGAGTCCAACGAGGCGGTGCGGGCCAAAGCCTGAGCGGCCGCGGTCCCGCTTGTCGGTTCTCCGAAGCGCGTTAGGATCAACGGTTTCGGTGCGGTTGCCTTTGCTTTTCTGCAATTGCCTTTGCCGTTTCCTGTCTTTTTGTTCTGTGCTGACGAGCTTGCCGGATGATCACCATTGTCGATTACCAGATGGGCAACCTGCGGAGTGTCCAAAAGGCCATCGAACGCGTTGGCTTGGAAGCCCGCATCAGCAGCGACGGGCAGGAGATCGCGACGGCGGAGAAGCTGATCTTGCCGGGAGTGGGCGGGTTTGGCGACGCCATGGCCGAGCTCGGACGCCGCGACTTGGTCGAGCCGATCCGGGACTTTATCGCTACCGATCGACCCTTTCTGGGGATCTGCTTGGGGCTGCAGTTGTTGTTCGAAAAGGGCTATGAAGGCGGCTGCTTCGACGGCCTGGGCGTGCTGGGCGGCGAGGTGGTGCGGTTCGAACGCGCCGCCCCGATGAAGGTCCCGCACATGGGCTGGAACACGGTTCGCGTGCGGCAGCCCGCCCCCGTTCTGGGCGACGACAGCGACGGAGCCTATTTTTACTTTGTGCATTCCTATTATGTCGTGCCCTCCGATCCCTCGGTGATCGCCCTGAGCACCGACTACGGCGGCGAATTCTGCTCGATGGTGCGGCGCGGCAACCTGTACGCCACCCAGTTTCACCCCGAGAAAAGTCAAGCCAACGGCCTGCGACTGCTGGAACGCTTTGCTCGGCTGCCCACGGCGGTCGAACATGGTTGATTCACAGCCGGTGGAGGACCGTGAAGTGCGGCGCATCGAAGTCCGCGACGGCGGTTCGGCCGGGTTGGCCGTGGAGTGCCACTGGGCCGAGGATCGTTTCTCGCATCGCATCCTCGGCGTCTTGGCCGGCGAGCCTGCCGGTACGGGCCAGCAGGTTCTGCTGGCATCCGGGCCGGCCGTGGTGGCGGGGCTGCCGCTGCCGGCGAGCGAGCAGTGGCCTGCCGATCCGCCGCTGCAGCAGGTCTCGGTCGAGCCCATCGGCCCCGGCGACGCGATCCTGGCCGTGGGGCAAGCCGGCTGTGGACACTGGAGCAGCAGTGTCGAAGGCACGCCGGGAGCCTCCACAGGGAATGCCGGAGAGCTGGCGAGCGTCAAGTTTGATATCGCGTGCCGCTTTGCCCGGCCGGCCGGCTATCTGGGCAGCCTGTACCGGATCGCTGCCGAGGGAGCGGTCTTGGAGATCGAGCAGAACCGCGCACTGCTAGCACTCGCCGGTCCGCTCCGCGGTCACCGTTTGCAACTGACTGCAACGCGTCCGGCAACTCCCGGTCGCGGCGGCACCCTGCCCGCTGCGGCCGATGATGAACTGGCCTGGCAGACCGATCCGGCGGCCCAGTGGCTTTGGCTCTCCGCCGCGCGGTCGCTGGAGACTCCCCTGCCCCAGACCGTTCGCTGGCAGTTCACCGCGGCCTTGATAAGCTGTGACGCTCCCGCAGGTTCTGGCGGCTGAGCGGTGTCTCGGGCTTGAGCCGATTCTCTTGGCTGAACGCTGTCTAGCGGCTGAGCCGGTTCTGGCGGCTGGGGCGGGTCTTTCAGTTTTGCCGCATGGTCCGGACGCTCCGACGATCTGGGCGGAAGGCTCCGGATAATCGATCAACGCGTCATAAGCGGACGGTCGATTCGCAAAGTAGCCGGAGATCGGTCGATTTCCTGCTGCTGATTCCGCTCCGAGGAGGCTTTCTGGCCGTGACCCGATCCCGCTTGATTTCCTGTTGGCTGCTCGGCGGCACGCTGTTGTTCTTGGTGGGTGGTTGCACTCACCGGGAGTGCAGTACGCGTCGTGAGGCGTGGGAACCGGCCCTGCGACATGCCGGTTACGCCACGCTCCCGGCCGAAGTGCCCGGGCGCGGTGCCGCTGGCCATGCGGGCCAACCGGTGAACCATCCGGTCGACGGATTCTGCACCGCCGACGCGCAGCCGAGATCCAGGCCGTCGCCGCCGGGCGACCTGCCCCCAGCGGGGCAACCAGCGGCACCGCAGGAATCGACCCAGCCCGGTCCGGGTGATTCCTCAAGGTTCGATCGACACGCTTCCCCGCTGCGGCTCCGGCAAGCCATGGCCCGCCTGGAGGCCGCGCGTCGAGCGATGCGGTTGGCGGCCCGCGCTGGCGGCACGTCCCCTCCGCCGCCGGAGCCTGTTCAGGTCTCCACTGCGGAGGCTCGTCTCGCGACCCAGCCGACTGCGAACTCGTCTGCGAACGAGTCATGGAAGGCACCGCCGGCGGCCGGCGCCGCCCGGCCCAAACGATTACCTCGGATCGACAGCGCCGAAACCCCGAACGCGTTCCGCTGAAAAATCGGTTCCCGCCAGTGGTGCTGCCGGGAACCTGCTTCGCGAGCCCGCCCCAGGGCAGGCCGGTGACGGGCAGCCGGTGACGGTGCAGCTGGTGACGGTGCAGGCCGGTGACGGGCAGCCGGTGACGGTGCAGGCCGGTGACGGTGCAGGCCGGTGACGGTGCAGGCCGACGGTACCGTTCGTTTGCTCTTGGTCGAAGTGAGCTATGTCGCGGGGCCGGCCCTGCCTCAGGTGCATCAGCGATTGCGACAAGTTGACGTGGAACTGCGCAAAGTCTTCTGTGCCGACAGCGACCGAGGATAGGACGCTTCAACCACGCTGACTCGCGAACTCGAGTGCCCGCGATGGTTCCGGCTCGTGCTCGTACTCGTGCTCGTGCTCGTACTCGTACTCGTACTCGTGCTCGTACTCGTGCTCGTGCTCGTACTTGTACTTGTACATGTGCTCGTGCTCGTGCTCGTGCTCAGCGAAGCGGTACTCGTACTCGATCGTACGCGCATTTAAACACCCCACCTCACAACCCGCGGCCCCATCCGCGATCACGATCCGGGGGCCGCGATCACGATCCGGCTGCAGCGTTGCCTCGGCCGGTGACGCTCGGCGTGCTCCGCCGCGCCGGTATCGATTGCGTACAAAAAAACCTTTGCCCCGCGAGCGAAAGATCGCCGGGCAAAGGCTACAAGAGCTGCGATGGGGGAGAAGGCTGCGCTGCGGCGGCTTAGAAGCGGTATTCGACGCGGCCGACGAATCCGTCGAAGGTGAAGTCGTCGCTCAGGTCGCGGAAGCTTTGGCCGTTGTTGCGGACGGCGTCGATCCAGTCGTCGGTTTTGACGGTGCCGAGCCAGGAGCTGAACGTGTAGCCGACCGAAGCTCGCAGGCCCGAGCAGTGTTGCCAGCCCGCACCGACTTCCAGGTCCAGGATCGAGACCAGGCGACCGGCTTCCCACTCCGAAGCGACGCGGACCGGATCGGCGGTGCTGGCGTGCAGGTAGTTGGCGTGGAACTCACCGGCCAAGAAGCTGGCTGCGGTCTTTCCGTAGACGAACAGGCCGCGGTTGCCGTGATGTTCGATGTCGGCACCCAGACGCAGACCGGCTCCGTCGAAGTCGATGTCGGTGGTGATCGACTCGGTCAGGCCGGCACCGGTGTAGACCACGGCCATTTCCTGGTCGAGGTTTCCGTAACGGGCTCCGATCGTGAAGTTCGCCGCGGTGCAATCGTTCGAGAGCACGACGAAGCGGTAGTCCAGATCGGCGAACTGGAAATCGATGTCATAAGCGCCGAAGGCGGTCAGCACGTTGGCCGCCGCGTTGGGCTCTGCCGGGTGGACCAGCAGTTTCTGGATCGAGTTCGGAGCTGCCTGGTCCAGACGATCGTCCTGGCTGCTGTTGAAATTGGTGTAGGACAGGCTGAAGCTGCTGCAGTGATCGAGCGCCTTGGTCAAGCCCACGCGGAAGCCCAGGTCGTATTCCGGATCCAGCACGCCCACGCGTCCTTCGGGAACCGCGCCGTTGACGGACATGCCGTAAGCGATTTCCGCGTCGCGAGCACGCAGCAGCAGCAGTTCGCCAAACACGCCCGACTGGTGTGCCCAGGGCGGCGTGCAGCAAGCCGGAGCACAGGTGTCGTAGCTCTCGGTGCAGGCGGCCAGCTGGATCGCCGAGTCCTGCACGGAGGTGGCTTCCTCGGCTCGAGCCGAACCGCAGAATACGGCCAGTACTCCCAGCAACACCCAGAGTCGTGAATTCATTCTCATTGTGTTCATCCTGTTAAGTTTGGTGGTCCTTCCATGCTCCCCATCGCACCAGGTCGGTGGGCCTGTTTCCTTGAATCGGTTCGTTACCGGCGGAACACCACGAACAAGGGGGTCGCTCGGGACCACTGGAACAATCGGCACAATCGGCGTGAGTGCGAAGGTCCTCCTGTCCCGCACCGCTGGTGGGTCCCGAGCCCCATAATGGTTGACATGGTTGGCCGGACTGGTAGGTTGGGTAGGTTGTGCCGTGGATACCGGCCACGCCGCAGCCGCGGCTGTGGCTCGGGGAAGGAGCCCTCCCGAAGTTCCCCTGTGTCAGGCCAAACGCCATGTCCGGACCACGCTTGTCGAGTCAGCCCGCAGCGTTTTCGGAGCACGGAGGTCCGCAGGATCCTACGGCTGGCTTTCTGGGCTGCTCCGCATGGGCCCGGCGGATGCGCGAGCAGATCACGCGGGTCGCCCCCTCGGCCAGCACGGTTTTGATTCAAGGCACCACGGGAACGGGCAAGGAGTTGATTGCGCGCTGCCTGCACCAGGTCAGTCCTCGCTGCAATTCGGCATTCGTGCCGGTCGATTGCGCCTCGATCAGCGGTCCGCTTTGCTCCAGCCAACTGTTCGGGCATGTCAAAGGTGCGTTCACCGGTGCCGATTACGCTTCGCTGGGGTGTTTCCGAGCGGCTGAGGGCGGCACGATCTTTCTGGATGAAGTGGGCGAGCTGGAACCGACCATTCAAGCGATGTTGCTGCGCTGCCTGCAGGAACGCTGCGTCGTGCCCGTGGGCAACCACGACCCGATCCCGGTGAATGTACGCGTGATCGCGGCGACCAACCGTGATCTGGGCCGCGAGGTGCACGACGGAAATTTTCGCTTGGACCTGCTGTATCGGCTCCGCGTCGTCACCCTGGGCACGATGCCGCTGAGGGATCGCCCGGAGGACATTCCGCTGTTGGCCGAGCAGTTCCTCGAGGACTTGGCCAGCGAGAACGGGTGGCCGGCGAAATCGCTGTGCGCGGCCAGCCTGGACCGCTTGCTGGACCACGACTGGCCCGGCAACGTCCGCGAGTTACAGAACGTGCTCGAATCGGCCGCGATCCTCTCCGACGAGGACGTCATCCAGCCGCAGGCGCTGCGCATTCATCGGTCGCCGCTGCGGGGACCGCCCGCACCGCACTGCTTGCCGGCCGGCCAAGCCCAGTCGCACCCGGTTGTGCCCACGAAAGCGATGGCCAGCGATCCCGTGACGGCCGGCGGCGATGCGAGCGCGAGTGATCGACAAGCATCTGCGCGCTGGCGGACGCTGCCGGAGGTGGAAGCGGAGCATATCAAGCGGACATTACAGGCCGTGGGATACAACCAAAGCGCCGCGGCCCGGATGCTGGCGATCGACCGGCACGTGTTGGCTCGCAAGATGAAGAAGTACGGTTTGCGAAAACCCGGGACGTCTTAGCGAGCCCTTCTCGGCTCGCGCCGGGCGTACCGAGTCGGCGGGGCGTTGGTGCGAAAGAAGCCAGCGGTCTCTGGCACACAATACCCCAGTTGTGGCCTGTTGTGTCCCCCGGCGGGCGCAGCGAACGGGCCCCCGGACGACGGTTCGATGTTTTATCTCCTTATTCCACCAGTGGTTAAACACCGCTTTCTGGTTTGCCGCAGCGTGGTGGACCGACACTTGCTTTTGTGCTGTATACGCGTCGCGTGCGTTGTATCAGCCTGCAAGGAAACCACTCTGTGACATTGCCGTCAGTCCAAGCCGTGATTGTGGATGGACGACCGGACGATTACCGCACCGTTGACGAGACCCGTCCGGCGAATGTTCAGCTGCACTTTTTAGACAGCGGCCGGGCGGCATTGCAGTTCGCTTTGTGCCAGCCCGTGCAGTTGTGGCTGGTCAATATGCATCTGCCCGATGCGACTGGCGTGGACGTGCTCGGTTCCTTGCGGCCGCGCTTTGTCGGGGCGCGGTTCTTTCTGGTAGCCGATCGCTACGTTGCTGCGGAGGAACGGCAGGCTCGAGGGGTAGGTGCAGCTGGCTATTTATGTAAACCGCCTCAACTGTGGTGGTTGGATCCGAGCAAGACCATCGATGGGAAACATCCGGCAGCCGCACCTTCGGTGGATTCGCCTCCCGCTTCTCAACCGCTTTCCGTACGTCCAGAACCACCCTCGCGGAGATCACCCGAATGAATGTTTCACCTACGGACCGCCGTCGTCAGTTCCTATCACGCTTCGCCTCTCGGCGGAGTACAGCCCGTCGGGCTCGCGTTCGCTCGCAGCGCCGGCTTCTGGTCGAGTCGCTCGAGTCGCGACGCTTGCTCGCGGTCAGCTTTTCCGGAGCGCCGGACTGGATCGCCCGCGGGCCTTCGCCCAGCAATAATGGTCAGGTCGAGAATATTCCCAGCACCGGTCCGGGAGCCGATCCGGTGGCCGGAGCGATCCATACGTTGGCCCTGCATCCCACCGACGCCGACATCGCTTATTTGGGAGGAACCAATGGCGGCGTGTGGCGGTCGACGGATTTCACCGCGGCCAATCCCACCTACGAGCCGTTGATCGACCAGTTCCGCACGCTGTCGACCGGAGCATTGGAGTTTGATCCGACCGACGCCACGAACAACACGCTGGTTGTGGGCATCGGTCGGTTCAGCAGTTTCGGACAAGCCGGCGGCGATCGCACGGGGATTTTGCGGACGACCGACGGTGGCGATACCTGGACGGAACTGGGCAACACGCCGGTCGCCGGACTGCAGGGCGTGAACGTGTCGGGCGTGGCGCCACGCGGCAACACGATCCTGGTCAGCGGCAACAACGCGGGCGTGTATCGAACGACCGATGGCGGGGCGAGTTTTCAGCTGTTGTCCGGTACCAATGGCCTGCCCTTCGGCAACGCTTTCGACCTGGTCAGCGACCCGACCAATAACAACCGCTTGTATGTATCCATTGCCGGGGTGGGCATCTTCCGCACCGACGACCTGGGCAACACCTGGGTCAACGCGTCGACCGACGCTGCTTTGACGGCGGCATTCACCGCTGGCAGCAACAACAACGCCGAGATGGCGGTGTCGCCGACCAGCGGTCGAATTTTTGCCAGCGTCCTGCAAGCGGGCCGGTCTAATTACATCGGCTTCAGCGACGATCTGGGAGCGACTTGGACGGAGATGGATCTGCCGGTGTATCTCCAGGGGGCAATCGACATTACCAACGCTACCAATACCACGCCTATTGTGATCACCACGGCGATCGCGGCACCCTATCGCAATGGAGACCTGTTGCGCATCAACGACGTGATGGGCAATACGGCGGCCAATGGCGAATGGACCGTCACGCCGGTGCCTAATACCAACAACCAGTTCACCCTGAACGGCAGCGCCGGCAACGGTGCTTACGTCGCCAGCGCAGGCGATTTTGCTCGCGAGCTGGCGCGGTTGAACCCCTCGCAAAAACCCGGCGGCCAGGGAGCGATTCATTTCTCGATCCGCGTCGATCCCACCAACGACGACATCGTCTATATCGGCGGCGACCGGCAGGATTCGCCCTTCCCGAATCCCGTGGGCGCGACCGATTTCTCGGGCAATCTGTTCCGTGGCGACGCCAGTGTTGCTGCGGTGGATCCCGGGGCCACCAACAATGAATTCTCGCCTCAGTGGGAACATCTGACCCACCAGCAGAACGCCGGTTTTGTCGGCGGTGGCACGGCATCGAGCAGTTCGCCGCACGCGGACTCGCGTGAGATGCGCTTCCGCGCCGACGGGGTCCTTGTGGAAGTGGACGACGGCGGCATCTACTTTCGCACCACACCACAGAACAATAACGGCGATTGGTTTTCGCTGATGAGCGACGCGACTGGTGGTTTGCAAGTCACCGAGATGCACGACGTTGCCTACGACAATCACTCCAACATCATCATCAGTGGTAACCAAGACACAGGGACGACCGAAGAGATCTCCACCGGCAGCCTTAGCTACCGCAGCGTGTCGACCGCCGATGGTGGCGACGTGGCGGTGGACAATTTGATCGGTGGTGGGCTGTCGCTGCGCTATAGCAGTTTCCAGAACCTGGGCGGGTTTCGCCGCCGTGAATTAAACGCGGCCAACGGGGTGGTCACCAATGTGGCCGTCGGCTTGGCCTCGGGCGGCGACCCCGTACCGACCGGCCAGTTCGTCACGCCGATTGCCGTCAATGAAGGGGCTCCGAATCGACTGATCATCGGAGCCGGAAACGGGATCTACGAATCCACCGACCGAGGCGATAACGTTGCCAGAATCAGCACCAGCGTTATCAGCTCCAACAACGCGATCGCCTACGGTACGGTGGGCAACCCCGAAGCGTTGTACGTGGGCGTCGGAGGCAATGTGTTGGTGAGAACGGTCGCCGCCGGTCCGCTGAACGCGACGGCTGCGTTGGGCGGTGGGTTTGTCCGCGACATCGACATGGACCCGGACGACTTCATGCACGCAGTGGTCGCCACCGACACGCAGGTGTTTGAAACCTTCGATGCCGGAGCCACGTGGACCAATATCAGCGGCAACCTCTCGGATCCCCGCCTGCAGACCATCGAACTGGTGACGCTGGACGATGGCAGCCAAGCGGTGCTGGCCGGTGGACGTTATGGCGTGCATCGGATGCTCAGCACAATCCCGAACGTCTGGACGGAACTGGGCAGCAATCTGCCGAACGCACCGGTTTGGGACATGGACTTTGACGAGGGCGACAACCTGCTGGTCGTCGGAACGCTGGGACGCGGAGCGTTCGTTGTGGACAACGTTCGACAGGTGCTCGAGGAAGCCCCGGTGCTGACAATTTGCGGCGACGAGAACCATATCAATCAGGACGATGTCTTCCGATTGGTCCGCAGTGCTGCCAATCCCCTGCTGTTGGATGTGTTCCTGAACTCCGCCCTGCCCGTGGCTACGGTCCCGTTGGCGGCCATCATGCAGATCAATGTCTTCGGCGTTGGCGGCAACGACGAGTTGATTGTCGATTCGACCAACGGCCTGATCGATGTGCCCGAAGGCATTCGCTACAACGGCGATGGAACTTGCTCTACCGAGCCGAACTTTCCTGTCGGTTCGTTCCTGCCACCGATCGACGATGTGATCACCCAGGTCGGCTACGATCGCGGTTTCGACGTGCTGACCATGCACACCGATGATCTGACCGTAACCTACGATAGTGAAGCCGTGGGCGTGGGCCAATTGCCGGGTTCGGGACGACATCAAATCCTCGACGCCGGCGGCCAGCAGACGGTCTGGTTTGAGGAACTGGAACCGGTGGTCAGCAACGTTGCGGCTGTCGATTTCTCCGTTAGTACGGTTCCCACCCTGGCCAGTTTGCTGCAGGACGACAACCAGGTGACTTACGCCGAAGCAACGATTCTGGGTGCACCGGCAGCACGGATCACGATCGACCAGTTCGAACCGATCGAATTCGTCAATAAGACCAATCTGTTGGTAAACCTGGGCGAAGGGGATGACGTTTTTGTCGGCGATCATGCCGCGTTGCCCACGGGCTTGGAGACAATCGAAGTGCTCGGTGCGGCCGGCAACGACACGATGCGTTTTGATGCGGTGGCCGATGCCTCAGCCACGACGTTTCAATCCGTGCAGCTGCGTGGCGGCAGCGGCGATGACGTATTGGATGCTCGCAATGTATCCGTGGATACACCGTTCTCGATGTTTGGTGAGGAAGGACGCGACACCCTGGTCGGTGGTTTCGGCAACGATGTGCTGAGCGGCGGTGAGGGCGACGATTCCTTGGCCGGGGGTGACCCACGTGGCGATGGAGCGAACCCTCGCATTGGCAACAATATCTACCTTGGCGACCAAGGCGTCGACACGTTGGCAATCTTTGCGACCGACCACGAACTGCCCACTGACGACCAATTGGAACTCTTGCAACTCAATGCGTCCAACCTGACCCGAGTCCTAAATGGACTGTCCGCATTCGAGTCGTTGACGGGCATCGAGAATGTTCAAGTCGATCTGTTCGCCGGCGATGATACGGTACGTCTGGAGATCGCTGACAACCTGTTTTCCAACGCGAGTAATGTTGCGACCGTCGTGCCCCGATACCACATTCGCGGTGGCGATTCGCGCGTCGGCGACCGCTTGGTGGTCGTCGACAATGGTTTGGGCGACACCGTGCTGCAACGCTTATCTCGCACGCCCGATGCGGGGACGTTTACGATCGCTCCGGATCACCCACAAGCCGTTGGCGAACGTCTCGTCCCGCAGGTGGTTTATGAGAATGTCGAAGTGGCCATCGTCGACGGGGCTGATCCGCTGACCGGCGCGACCGGCGTCGATGCGAGCGGACGCTGGATCGTTTTTAAACCAGATCCCTTCGAACCCAACGATACGCTGCCCAGTGCCACATTCCTGGGAGCCAACACCACAATTAATTTGGACCCCACCATCGATGGCGCCAGCGGCGATGATCGCGATTTCTATCAGGTCACCGCGGCCACGACCGGCACGCTGGATTACCGCTTGTATTTCGAGACGCTGGGAACCCTGGCCAATGGACGCAGCGGATTGCCGGGCGGGGGAACGCTGGCCGCCACGGTTTACGATTCCGATGGGAACGCGTTGGGCACGGCCACCGACCTATTCGACGCCGCCGGCAACCTTGTCGGCCTGCGACTGACCCACGGGGCCGTGGAAGACCAGACGTATTACCTGCGCGTCGAGGGCGTCGACGATGCGATCAATGTCTACAACGTGACGGTTGAAAACGAAGCCGCTCCGGTGCCGGCGATCGTCGACCTGCAGGCGGCTTCGGATTCCGGGCGTCACGACAGCGACGATGTGACCCGGATTGCCACCTCCACCTTCGACATCATCCTGGACGACGACCGTCTAGATACGTTCCTGAATCTGAACCTGTTGCCCGATACGACCGATAACGATACGCCCGATGCCGCTTTTGACTACGGCGTGGAAGTTTTTAACAACGAGGTCTCGATCGGCTTTGCGTTCTACACCGGCGTGGGCAACACGTGGCAGTTCACTGCGGCCGCGGGCGACCTGATCGAAGGGCACAACAACTTCATCGAAGCTGCGGTGTGGGTGCGCGACCGGGCTGTGCCGGACCAACTCGGACGCGGCGCGATGGGCGGCATACTGCAGGTGACGCTCGACACGCTTCCTCCGGCCCCTCCGACCGTGCGTTTGGATCCGGCGACCACCGATACGGGCGTGGAAGGACATCCGCTGACCATCGTCGATCGGATCACCAGCCAGACGGCACCGGGGTTCGTCGGCCTGGCCGAGGCGAATGCCATCGTGCGGATGTGGGCCGATGGCGCTCCGGTATCGCCGTTGGTGGTCAACGCTTCGGATGTCTACCAAGGGTTGACCGTCGCGGCGCCTTTGGACGGTGATGAAGCCTTTCCCGCCGGGCTGTGGCGACACAGCGGCGCCTTCGACTTGAATGATCCTTCGGCGGGTTTTCCTTTCGACGGACTGCGACAGATCGCGGTGCAAGGCGAAGACTTGGCGGGGAACCGCGGTGAGTATGGGTTCCTGGACGTCTTTGTGGACACGCAAGGACCGCAGGTCACCGACGTATTCATCACCGACGCGCCGGCTTTCGACCTGTTCGATGTTAAACCGACCGATGGACCGACGCCGGTGATCGATTCCCTGACCGTGTCGGTGCAGGATCTGCCCAATCGCGTGGCGGCTTTCTTGTACGACGCCCTGCAAAGTGGCGTAGCGGGCAACCCGGCAGAGAATCCCGCCCACTATCAGGTGGTCGGTGATCACAACGGTCGCATCGATATCACCAGTGTGACGTTCCTGCCCGATCCGCTGCTGCCGGGCAGTCCCGCCACGGGCAGCCTACGTATCGACTTCGAACGCCCGCTGCCGGACGATCGCTATACGCTGACGATCTCCGATGCGGTCGTGGATCCGGCGGGCAATGCGCTCGACGGAGATGCCGACGCGGCCGAACCCAGCGGTCTGCCCACCTTCCCCAGCGGCGACGGTCAGGCCGGTGGTGATTTTGTGGCGCGTTTTACCGTCGACACGCGAGCGGAAATCGGGGTGTTCGCGCTGGGCAGCGTGTACATCGATACCAACGGCAATAACCAGTTCGATCCCGAAGGCCTCGGCGGCGACGATACCAACGAGGACATCGTCTACAAGCTGGGCTTCCAAACCGACTACACCTTCGCCGGCAACTTCGTGGCCGGTGCGGGCGACGTGGCCGACGGTTTCGACAAACTGGCCACCTACGGCCAGGTTGCCGGACAGTTCCGCTGGATGATTGATACCAACAACAACGGCGTGGCCGATCAGGTGGTCTTCGAAACGACTCAGGTCAACGGACGTCCCTTCGCCGGTAACTTCGACGGCAATGCGGTCAACGGTGACGAGGTGGGGCTGAAGGATGATGTGGTTTGGTATCTGGACACCGATCACGATTTCGAAGTCGATCTGGCACTGGCAGGCAATATGGAAGGGCTGCCCATCGCCGGCGACTTCGATGGCGATGGCCAGGATGATCTCGGAGCCTGGGCCGACGACGTGTTCTCGCTGGACCTGGCCGCCGACGGCCTGGACGGCTTTACCGACGTCCAGTTCACCTTCGGATTTCCGGGCGTGCGTGAGTTGCCCGTGGCCGCCGACTTCAACGGCGACGGTATCGACGATATCGGTCTGTACAACCCCGCCGCCGAGGGCGTGGCACCAGGCGAACAATCCGACTGGATGATCCTAACCAGCCAGGGCGATCCGCTGGCGGCGCTGGACCAACAGTACGGTTTCCAGTACAGCACCAGCACGTTCTTCAACGCCTACGGTGCGCAGGAAAAATGGTTCTTGGATGCGTCGAACCAGTGGTTCTTCATTCTTCCCAGCGGTGAAGTCTATGACTGGGACAATACGGTCGGCGTGGCTCAAGGAACGCTGATCAAGACGGTCGATCCGGCGGCCTACACGGACTTGGACCGTTTGGTGCTGTCGATTGAAAACGGCGGCAAGCCGGTGGTGCCGGTCACCGACCGGATCGTCGCCGATCCGCAGGGCTTGCTTGGCAACGTCGTGCACTTCACACCCGAGCCGTTCGGTCCGGACATCTTTGCGAGTTTCGGTGATGAGCAAGCGCTGCCGGTCGTGGGCAACTTTGACCCGCCTGTGGTGCCGGCCACCGGGACGGGCGAGACGGTATCGGTTGTGGGGCTGAGGGCGACCAATGGCCAGAACGCTTACGACGTCAACGGCGACGGGGCGGTGAATCCCCAAGACATACTGATGGTGCTGAACCACCTGAACCGTTACGGCATGGGCCCGTTCGCGGCCGGAGTGACGATGGAAGCGGGCGGGGTGCAGCGCGGCGGGATGATGCCCGACGTGGACGGCAGCGGCCGAATCGAACCGTTCGACATGCTGCGGGTGGTGAACGAAGTGAACCGGTTGGCGCGTGTTGGCCGGGCCTACTCGCCACAGGGCGAAGCGGCGAAGACGGCCGAATCCCTCGACATCGACGCCGAGGTCGCCGCAAACCTGTACTCAGCCGCGGATGAACTGGCCGTGCTGGACGCTGGCGGCCGCGTCGAATCGGCTGCGCCTTACTGGCCCGGCGAAACGCTTGATGTCGCCACTTCCGAAACCCAAGAAGCGGCGCAGCGCGAGTTGGACGCGACGCTGACGCTGTTGGCCTCGGAACGCTGAATCAACCCGGCAAACTGCAATCGTCCACCTTCGAAGCGGAGGTGGTCGGGAGTCGTGAAAATCGGAACAGTCAGAAAAATCCGGAAAATCCTTGTAATCCCCCACCTAGTTGATCAACGTAGTCACCCCCTCTAGTTGTGCGCCCCCCCGGCTCCGGAGCTTGATATGACCGTCCGAAAGCGTTCTGTTCGTCCCACGCGACGTGCCCTTCGAAGAAAGCTCCACACGACGCTCGCTGGGGAGCAGTTAGAGGACCGGCGGTTGTTGGCGGTGGTGTTGCCGGAATTGACCGTCAGCACGGTCGAATCTCAACTGGTCAATGCGGGATTTTCAGCGTTGCTGTCGTCGATTCCCTCTTCCTCGCTGAACGCGACACCGCCGCAGGACATCTCGGTGATGTACCACGCGTTTCCCCAGGAAGCCAATGACGTCAAGGTCTCCGGCGATCTGCTCAATCTATTCCTGTACATCAACGAACAGAACGACGACATTTTCGTGCAGCGGAACCTGCCGGCGTTTAACGACGACCTGCTGGAGGATTTTAAGTTTACGGTGGAATTCATTGCCGGCGTGGAGATTCCGGCCGCGCATCTGCTGGGCTTGGACTTTCCAGATGTGGAAGCGATTGTGCCCAACCCCGACGCCCTGTCTCAGTTCCTTCCGTCGGAGGTGCAACAATTGTTCGAGGCGGCCGATCAGGTTCTGAACACGACGATCTTTCCGGAACTGGAAGTCTTCGACACGACGATCATTCCTTCTTTGAACGTTGGTGACTTAATCGGTGGCGTCATCCCCGGACCGGTGGATGATCTATTAATCAAAGTCGTTGACATCCTGGGCGGTGGCAGTCGCGGTGGCATCCAACTGCATCTCTTGGATGGCAACGACACGGCCGACCTTTCGGAATTGTCCGGCGTCGTCCAGGAAGTGTACGGCGGGATCGGCAACGACGTGTTGATGGGCGGTGGTAGCACCGACCCGATCGAGGTTTTGGGCGTCACCCAGATCGCGCCGCCGGTCAACCCGCGGATCGCACTGTTCGGCGGTGAAGGCCGCGACAAGCTGGTGGTGAATAACCGGTTCGATGTGGTGGACTACCGCGTGCACGGCGGTTCAGGAAACGACTTGCTGGTCGTGCCCGGCAGTGATTTTAACGACATCATTCGCATTGTCAGCGACGCTAGTGGCAACCTGCAGCGGATCGAGTACTTGGCGCCTAGCTCGACCGGCGGAGCGGCTCAGAACGAAATTCAAACGGTGGCGTTGCCGGCTGGCGCGACGGGCACCTTCACGCTGACCTTCGATGGCCAGACGACCGGGCCGATCGCTCACAATGCCACCCCCGGCGATGTCGAAACGGCTCTGGCAGCCCTGACGTCGATTTCCGGGGTTACCGTGGGCGGCGTGGCCGGCGCATGGACCGTGGAATTTGATGGGGCTGGGCTGGCCGCCATGGACCAACCCAACATGGCTGCCAACGGAACGAACCTACTGGTCACCGGCGGCACCATCGTGGTCGACCCGACCGTGGTCGGTGGTTCGGTACTGGACAACGAGATTCAACGGGTGGCGTTGCCCGCCGGGACGACCGGCGGTCAGTTCGCATTGCAATTGGGGGCACAGACCACAGCGCTGTTGCCCTACAACGCCGATCCCAGCGCCGTGCGGGCAGCGCTGGCCGCGCTGCCGGCCGTGGGCGGGACGAACAACGTTTCGGTGACCAGCCCCAACGCTTTGGGCGGACCCTGGGACATCGAGTTTACAGGGGCTCTCAGCGGGACCAACCAGCCCACCTTGACCACGGCCAATTCCAGTCTGGTCGGCTTCGCCGCCGGTTCTTCGGTCGCCACGACCACCAACGGTGTGTTGCAAGTGAACGAGAAGCAGAGTGTCTCGTTCGATGGCACCACGGGGACGTTCACGCATACGTTCGGAGGCTTTACAACGCCGCCCATCCCCGTGGACGCTTCGCCGCTGGCGATTCAGAACATCCTGACGGACCTGCCCTCGATCGGTGCCGGGAATTTGCTCGTCACCGGTGCTGCGAAGAATTACGTCCTCGAGTACACCGGAGCGCTTGGAGGGACGGATCAACCACTGATTGGAATTGATACCAGCGGCTCGAACACGACCTTAACCGTACGGACCAACAACAACCCGCCCGCCGTTGCCGGCGTCGACGAAGTCCAAACGATATCGGTCACTCCGGCGGCTAATGGCGGTTCGTTTAACCTGACTTTTAACGGCGAAACGACCAGCCCGATCGCCTACAACGCTGCACCCTCATCCGTCCGCTCGGCCCTGGGGGCTTTGCCATCGATCGGTGGGACGCAGAACATCGACGTCTCTGGCGTGGCTGGCGGGCCCTACACGGTAACCTTCGTCAACGATCTGGGACTCGATAATCAACCGCTGATCTCGATCGATGACGATCTGATCGCCACGGCTCAGAACCTGAGCGTCACGACCACCCAGCCCGGTGGCACGCCCACCAACGACGTGCAGACCATCACCCTGCCCGCCAATGCCGTCGGTGGCACGTTCTCCCTGGCCGTCGGCGGGGTGCCAATCCCAGCCAATCTGCCGGCCAACGCCACAGCCGCACAGGTTGAACTTGTGCTGGAAGCATCCCCGGCGCTGAACAATGTAACCGTTACCGGCGGCAGCGGCGGCCCCTTCACGGTGGAAGTCCTGTCGCCCAATCCCGGCACGCCAGCCCCGATCATCAGTGGGAACGGAGCGAACCTGACGTTGATGGGGACGAACCTGAACATTGTCGAGACCCAGTTCGGAGCCTCGGCCGGCGACCAGTTGTTGGTGACGACGACGATCACCGAACTGAGCAGTATCGAGCAACTGCAGATCGATCTGGAAGGCGGCGATGATCGCGTGATCTTCCAAGGGGTGCCCAAATTCTTCAACAACAATCCGATCTTCCAGCAGGGCATCTTCGTCGATGGCGGTGGCGGGACGGACGTGATCGAGATGCAGTCGCTCGATGCCACGCCCAACTTCCAAGCTCCGATTTTTCCAGACGATGTGGCCGCGACGCTGCAGTTCGATGGGCAAGCCATCCAGTTTGCCGACGTCGAAGGCGGGCTCGAATTCGATGCCCAGGGCAAAGCCGGAACGGTTTTGGTTTCGGGAACCGACGCGTCCAACGATATCCGCTTCCGCAGCCTCGGCGGTGGTGAAGCCACCTTCGCCAACGATGGCCAGGTTACCATCACGCTGCAAAACTTCCTGGCGCCCAGCACCGTCAACATCAACGGCGAGCAGGGCGAGGACACCGTTTCGCTGTTCCTCGGCGGCAACACCCAGTTCTCGCAGTTCAACGTCGATGGCGATGGTCCCGATGGTGCCGATTCGCTGCGGATCGAAGGCACCGCAAATGCCGATGCCTTTGTGTTGACGCAGGACGCAGCCAATCCCAAAAACGGGGTGATCGGGATCGATGGTTTGGTGACGGTCAATTACACGCTGATGGACGACCTGAGCTTCATCGGCGATGGCGGGGTGGACAGCCTGACGGTGAACGAGCCGAGTGCGGGCGGCAACGATACCGTGCTGTTCAGCCCCCAGGTCGGTAACGGCGGCGGGTTTCAGTGGGTGACGCAGGGCGCTACACCGGACACCGCGGTCGTGTACGCCCCGGTCGAGTATCAGAGTCTCGAGATGCGGACATTCAATACCGGCACCGGGGTCGACGTCTTTGCCGCTTCGACCGACGACCTGCCCGGCGTGAACAGCAGCGCCACGGTCGTCGGCGGCACGGGCTCGTCCACCATCACCTTTGGCGATCAACAAACGACCTTTCTGCACGACACTACCGATGCCGACACCATCAGTATGGAAATCGGTACGGACGTCGATGACGTGAACGTGACGCCGGGAGCGGGCGTGACGATTGCCGTCAACACGGCGTTTGGCAGCGACACCCTGAGCTATCAAGTGGGCGGTGGCAATGTCACCTGGGACATCCCGGCGCAAACGATCCGTCAACCGGGCCTGGGCGATGTGCTTTATACCAGCTTGGAAAATCTGGTTCTGGTCAATCCGCTAGCGGCAGCCAGCGACCTGAATGTGCTGGGCGGCGTCAGCGACGAGCGGTTGATGTACCTGCCGCTGACCCCCACCGGTGGCCGCGTCGAACACTCCGACGCGACCGTCCCCGTGATGACGTTTGACAATTTTGGTGGGACCTTCACGGTCGACGCTGGGGGCGGCTCGGCCGATGTCCTCTCGACCGTGGCCACCGCCGCCGATGACCAAATGATCGTGGACATGGCCGCTCGAACGGTCAGCGTCGTCGATTCGCTGGGGACCGCTCGCAAGCCGGTCACGCTGGCGGCAAGCACCGAGATCGCGGTCGCCGATGCGTCCAGCGGCGATGACCAGGTGTTGGTGGTGGCCGATTCCGGAGCCACGTTGCAGGTTCAGGTCGAAGGCGGCGGACCGCTGGCCAGTGACCGCCTGGTTGTCGAAGACGTTGGTCCCGGCGACCTGATCCTGCACCGTGAATCGCATGATCTGCGAGCCGGTTCGGTCCAGGTGGGTATGCTGCCACCGATCGTGTATGAGCAGATCGAACGCGTCGACATCCTGCCGCTGAATCCCATTACCGGCGGTACCGGTGCCGACGGTGCCGGACGTGTGGTGGTTTTCCACGCCGATCCGTTTGAGCAGAACGACAGCCTGGTCAATCCCACCGAAGTGCCCGATCTGTTCCAGTCCACGGTCAAAGCGAACATCGGTTTTGCCGCCGCGGTCAATCCCTTTGCGACCGGGCTGAACCTGCCTGGCGATGAAGATTGGTATCGCTTCCGAGCACCAAAGATCGGCACGTTCAGTTTCGAAGTCCTGTTCGATCGCATCGCCGGTCTGCCGGGCGGCGGCGAATTGAATGCGGCCGTCTACCGCGCCGATGGAACCTTGATCGCCGCCAGCACCGACGTGGCCGATGGCGACGTGGTCTCCTTCAGTGCTGATACGTTGACGGATTATCATCTGCGGGTAACCGGGGCGACCGACAACGCAATCAATATCTACGAGATCAACCTGGTCGAAGTCGATCTGGTCGGGCCGCAGGTCTACGATCCCGACGGCGCCGGACCGCTGCAAGCGATCCAGATCCCCACCCATCCGCAGTACAACCTGTTCGGTCTGAAAGGCAGCGATGGCCAGACGCAAGGCCCCACGCCGGTGGTTAACAGTCTGGTGCTGAATCTGAGAGATATTCTGAATCGCGAAGATCGATTGCCGGCGGATCTACTGGGCCGCGCTGTCCCCAACGGTCGGGCTCCCGGTGATCTGTATCCGGCACTGGATGAACTGGTGGCCCAGCGACTGGGGCACTTCGAAGTCCGTGGCGACCATTCGGGACTGGTCGCTATTGAATCGGTGCGCGTGGTCAACGCCACTCCGGTCGAAGGCCAGATCGCTACGGCGACGGTGGAGTTGGTGTTTGCCGAACCGCTGCCCGATGATCGCTACACCCTGACCATCCGCGACACGCTTGTCGATCCCGCCGGCAACGCCTTCGATGGTGAAAGCAACGCCGCTGAACCCAACGGCGCCCCGACGTTCCCCACCGGAGATGATCAAG
>NZ_WIAD01000018.1 GCF_009618275.1 Roseimaritima sediminicola | reverse complement strand
CTGCCAAGATCGACGCTCGGGACGCCGAATCGCTGCGGAGCGGCATCAAACGCACCGCCGACGACGCGGTGACGAGGGATGCTGCATACTTAGTAGTGCTTTTCCGGCGAATGTGCCCTGTCTAAAGCACGTTAGCGGCCTGCATTGGCACTGTCCCCCATTTTAGAATTTTGGAACGGGAATGCACTGTCCCCGTCTGGTTGTCCCCGCCTGGTTTCCCCAGGCCGGGATTCGTCACGTTCAGCGGAGTGCGTGCACTGTCCCCGGTGTTTGCTGTCCCCGGTGTTTGGACGGCAGGGTTGGGGATTTGCTATGGTGGGGACGGTGGACTTGGGATTCGTGCTGGTTACGGAAAGGCTATGCTCGGCTATGCGTTGTTTGCTCTGGCGCTTCGGGATGATGCTGGTGGCGATCGTTGCTTGGGTGGGGAGCTCTGATGCCGGAGACCTGACGCTGCGGTTTCTGTACGAGGGTGAACCGCCGCAGCCGAAGCTCATTGAGGTTAAGCGTGATGTTGCATTCTGTGGACAACACGATTTGGTCGATGAAAGCCTACTGGTGCATCCTGAAACGGGCGGTATCAAAAACGTCATTGTGTATGTCTACACAGGACGTGGCGGCAGCGATATCGATCCGGTGCCTCCGCCCGGACAGACGCGCACGCTGAACCAGAAGGACTGCCGATACGAGCCTCACATTCTTGTTCTGCAGGCCGGGGATACGCTACAGATCACCAATTCCGATCCAGTCGGGCATAACCCAAATGTTAGCATGCTACGGAATCCTCCATCCGGGTTGTTGATTCCTCCAAGCCAATCTCCCCGGATGAAGCTCGACAAAGCGGAACCGGCACCTCTACCCGTTGTGTGCAACATCCATCCCTGGATGAAAGCTTATGTGGTGGTCCTGGAGCATCCCTACGCGGGTGTGAGTGATGAGCAGGGGAGACTGGTCATCAAGAATCTGCCTGAGGAAGAGCTGGTCTTTCGTGTCTTCGTAGAAGCGGCAAAACGCTCGCTGGACACTGTGAATGTCAACGGCCAGCCCCAGCAATGGACGCGCAATCGTTTCCGCTACGACATCCAACCAGGCAACAATGACATGGGGACCGTCTTGCTCAACGCCGAGCACTTTCGTCCACGCGATGAACAATAGATAGACAGCGGCAAACGGGGGTTGAGCCGCTCCTCCAAGTAACCGCTCAAGGTGAGGTCGTGCACTGTCCCCGCTATTGGTCCGCGGAGTGCGTGCACTATCCCGCTATGGTTCTGTCTCCGCTATTGGTCCGCCGAGTGCATGCACTGTCCCCGCTGTTTGATCTAGGCTCTAAGCACTGTCCCCGGTGTTGGTCCGCGTTTCGTGCACTGTCCCCGGTATTCTCCCCGGTGTTCTCTCTGTCCCCGGTGTTCGTGTTTACTGTCCCCAGGCCGGTGATCGTCACGTACAGCGGAGCGGCGTGCACTGTCCCCGACGCGGTGCTGTCCCCGACGCGGTGTTGTCCCCGACGCGGTGTTGTCCCCGGTGTTTGGATTGCAGGCACTGTCCCCGGTGTGGCTGTCCCCGGTGTGGATAGTTTGGACGCTCGCCTTGGTTTCGCCGGCGCAGAACCGGAGCTATCGCCCATACGGCTCAAGGGAGCGACGCGTTTTCGACGCGACCGACCGCCCGCTAGCCGCGACTGCGGAGCCAGTGGACGAGCGTCCGGACCATCGCGCCGGTCGCTCCGGCGTCTCGTTCGGCGGTCGCGGAATCCGCGAAGGCGGGGCCGGCGATGTCGATGTGCAGCCATTTGCTGTCGCCGACAAACGCTTCCAGAAACTTCGCCGCCGTGATCGCTCCGCCCCACCGACCCTCGCCCACGTTTCGCAAATCAGCGACTTTACTGCGCACCTGTTCGTCGAAAAACGAATGCATCGGCAGCGGCCACACGTATTCGCCTTGCTGATCGGCCGCCTGCTGAATCGCCTGCTGCAGTGCTTGGTCGTTGCCCATCAAACCGGCCGTCCGTGTCCCCAACGCGACCAAGCACGCTCCGGTCAGCGTCGCCAAGTCGACGACCGCCTGCGGCTTCGCCTCCACCGCCACGTCCAATACGTCGGCCAACACCACACGTCCCTCGGCGTCGGTGTTGTGAATTTCAATCGTCTTGCCACTACGCGTTTTGATCACGTCGCCCAGACGATAACTGCGACCGTCGATCATGTTCTCGGCCAGCCCCATGTAGCCGACAACATTGCAGGGAATCTTCAGCAGTGCTAAACAGCGAACCACGCCCAACACGGTCGCCGCACCGGCCATGTCCATCTTCATATCCAACATCGATGGACTGGGCTTGAGCGACAATCCGCCACTGTCGAACGTCACCCCCTTGCCCACCAGAGCGATCGTCGGCGCGTCGCTGCGCTCGTCCCCGCGATAACTCAGCTTGACCAACCGTGGCGGATGCACGGACCCTTGCCCGACCGCCAACATCGCCAAGCATCGTTCTTGTTGCAGCCGGTCTTCGCCCCAAACCTCGATTTCCAAGTCGCACTCCTCGGCGACCTTGCGAGCCGCCTCGGCAAAGCTGGCCGGATAGATTACGTTGCCGGGTTCATTGACCAATCGACGCGTCACCTCGATCGACTCACCCACCGTCTGCCCGGATCGTAGCGCAGCCGCGGAAACGTGGGCGAACGCGATCGATTCGGGAGCGAACCGTTTGGGTTCGCTCTGGTACAAAGCTTGCCCTCCGGTTCCAGTGATCGCACCGGCGACCAGGGCTTCGGCCGCCTCGTCGCTCAAGCCTGCCCCGAGGTCGATCGCGACGTGCTTTCGCGGGCGCCCGGACAGCGTTCGGCCGGCGACCGAACCCAATTGGAACGCGGTGGCCACGTCGATCTCCGCCGGATCCTGCTCGCCGCTGCCAATCAGCAGCAACGAGCCGTGTCCGGCAGACTCCGGCAGCGGAACCAGCGTGGTATCGGCCGGCTTGCGGCTGATACCGCCCGCCGCGGCCGCTCGCGACAAAACGCCGCCGCATTGCTTGTCCAGCCGCTCTAGGGCGGGCGACCAATCGTCGTCGGGACCGATCGTCAAAACGAGGCAGTCGTAGGTGGTGTTGTCGTCGGCGGGGGTAATCTTCATAGCGCTAACAAAAATTCTGGTTGTGTTCCGTACTCTGCGGCGGCTGACCGTCGTCGATCGTTTGTTCTACAATGCCGCCGCCAGCGGAGCGGGTTTCCTGGAGGCGTATCGTAACGTATCACCGCATCCTGCATAACGACCGTACGGCCACTGACCCGTACCGCCACTGCCCCCCATTCCGTCCCGCTCTGTCCACGCGATGAAACACCGCAGTACCCGTGACGCCGTCGAAGACCTTCGCCGCGGCGGCTTTCTGATCCAGTGTGACGATGAAGTCGATCCGCATTTGGAAATGGCCGAAATCCAGCGGCGTGTGTACGCCAGCGGTGGTCCGGCCGTGTTGTTCACCCGCGTGCGAGGTTGTCGTTTCCCGATGGCTTCGAATCTGTTCGGATCCTTGGAGCAGGCGCGGTACTTGTTTCGCGACACCTTGGAGTCGGTCCGGCGATTGATCGAATTGAAGCTGGACCCTCAGGCGTTACCGCGGCGTCCCTGGCGGTATAAGACGACGCCGTTGACCGCTCTGCAGATGTTGCCCCGCTACCGCAGACGCGGTCCGGTGATGGCCGAACAGTGTTCGCTGGACGCCCTACCGCAATTGAAGTGTTGGCCCGACGACGGTGGTGCGTTCGTGACGTTGCCACAAGTCCTGTCGACCGACCCCGCGGCACCGGACCAGTTGATGCGAGCCAATCTGGGGATGTACCGCGTGCAGTTGTCGGGCAACCAGTACGACGCCCACAGCGAAGTAGGCCTGCACTATCAGATTCATCGCGGCATCGGAGTCCATCACCGCGAGGCCCTACATCGTGGCCAGCCGCTGCCAGTAACCGTCGCCGTGGGCGGAGCTCCGGCGATGACCTTGGCGGCCGTGATGCCGTTGCCCGAAGGCCTCAGTGAATTAACTTTCGCCGGCGCGTTAGCGGGCCGCCGGATCGGCATGGTGCGCACACCCGGAACGGCTCCTGTTTACGCCGATGCAGACTTTGCCATCGTCGGCGAAGTGCACCCGGAGATCACCAAACCAGAAGGTCCGTTCGGCGACCACCTGGGATACTACAGCCTCGAGCATCCCTTTCCGGTGATGCAAGTCAAGCGTGTCTATCACCGGCAGGACGCGATCTGGCCCTTCACGGTGGTCGGACGTCCACCGCAGGAAGACACCACGTTCGGCGACCTGATCCACGAGTTGACCGGCCCCATCATTCCGTCGGTCATCCCGGGGGTGAAAGCCGTCAACGCGGTCGATGCGGCCGGCGTCCATCCGTTGTTGTTGGCCATCGGCAGCGAACGCTACATGCCGTACCTGAAAGCCGAACAACCGCAGGAGATTCTGACGCAAGCCAATGCGATCCTCGGTAATGGCCAGTTGTCGCTGGCGAAGTACCTGATGATCGTCGACGGCAACGGCGCCCCGGAGCTTGATATCGAGAACATCGAAGCGTTCCTGACGCATCTGCTCGAGCGAATCGATTTCCGTCGCGACCTGCACTTTCAAACGCAAACGACAATCGACACGCTGGACTACAGCGGCAGCGGCTTTAATCGCGGTTCCAAAGTGGTCATGGCCGCCGCCGGTTCGCCGCAGCGCAGCTTGCCCACCGAGTTGCCCACCGGGTTCGACTGGCCTGATGGCTTTGGCGATCCGCACGTCGTGGCGCCGGGCATCCTGGCGATCCGCGGCCCCCGCCTGGCAAAACAGAGCAGCGGTGCCGCAACGGATACCACCAGCGCGAACGATGCCGGCGCTGCGGCGGCGACCATCCAACAGTTGCTCGGCCACTGGGATCGATCGCATCCGGTCAACGCCTTTCCGTGGATCACCGTGTGCGATGATCCCGCGTTTGCGGCCCGACGTCTGGAGAACTGGCTGTGGGTCTGTTTCACTCGCAGCAGTCCGGCCGAGGACGTGTACGGCATCGAAGCGGAAACGGTGGCCAAACACTGGGGCTGCCACGGTTCGCTGGTCCTGGACGCTCGCGTCAAACCTCATCACGCACCGCCGCTAGTCGAAGACCCGGAAACGGTCCGCCGCGTCGATGCCCTGGCCGCCCGTGGCGGACCGCTGGCTCCGTATCTCTAAGCATCGCTCTGTATCTTCCGTCATCGCTCTGTATCTTCCGTCAAAGCTTCGTTGATCATGCCCAACCTCGCCGACCTGTTTCAATGCGCTGATCCGGTGGCCTTGGTCACCGGCAGTGGTGCCCCGCGCGTGGGCAACTGTATCGCTCGACACCTCGCCGGCCTGGGGTGTCGCATCGTTCTGCACGCCAATCACAGTACCGAACACGCACAAGCAACCGCCGCCCAGCTTCGCCAGCGCGGTACGGAAACATTGATCGTGAAGGGAGCCTTGGACGCGTCGGACGCATCGCCCACGCCGGCCGACTCGTCCCAAGACGTGGCGTCGGATTTGATCGGCCAAGTGATCGACGCGTTCGGCCGAGTGGACGTGTTGGTCAACAGCGCGGCGATCTGGAACCCGAAACGGTTGGAGGAGGTCACGGCCGAGGACGTCCGCCGCAACTTTGAGATCAACACGCTGGGCAGTTTTCTGATGGCCAAGGCGGCCGGTCTACAAATGGTCAAGCAGCCCCGCGGCGGCGCGATCATCAACATCGGCGACTGGGCACTGGTGCGTCCCTATCTGGATCACGCGGCCTACTTTCCCAGCAAGGGAGCGATCGAAGTCATGACGCGGTCGTTGGCCGTCGAATTGGCCGAACGCAACCGCGCGGTCCGCGTCAATTGCATCCACCCCGGACCGGTGCTGTTGAGCGAGGACCTGGAGGACGAGAAACGCCGAGCGGTGCAGGACAGCACGTTGCTGAAGCGAGTTGGAACGCCCGAGCACGTGGCGCATGCGGTACAATTTTTGGTTGAGAACGATTTCGTCACCGGCGCGGCCGTCGCCGTCGACGGTGGCCGCGCGATCTACGCCGACGATGGTTTGCAAACCCACCATCGCACCGGTTGAGGCACCGCACCGGTTGAGGCCGGCCGTTACGGAGCACCGCCGAAACGGTTCGCGCGTGCTTGTTCAAAACGTCCAGTGGAGCGGGAGTGTTTGTGTCGCAGCTTCGTCGTCCTGCCGGTTCCGCCGCACCGCCGCTGGCCGCCTTTGCCCGGCGTTTGCTCGACAGCGGCGGAGTCTTGGTTCCTTCGCTGGCGGTCGTTTTGGACCCCACCGAAACTGACCAACAGCAGACGCTGGAGCGGTTGGCCGGAGCGGAAGCCATGCTCCGCCGAGAGGGACCGGACGGTTTGCCGCCGTGGCAACCTGAGGCTGCATTCTGGGCCTTGCAGTTTTTCGGTTGGGCGGCCGTCACCATCCTCGATCGGTCTCTGGACCAAACCCAACCGCCGTCGTTCCGGGGCGACCCGCCGGACCCGGCCGATCCAGCAAACCATTGGTCGGTCGACGTGGTACTGCGGTTTCTGCCGGAACTGGCGCACCGCAGCGAACTCGCCGCCCCGCAAGACGCTTTGCAGGAAACGCTGCGTGCCGTCGCCGCACGATGGCCCCTGTCCGCGGTCGGAATGGACGTAGCGTTTACCGAAGCGAGTCTGCAGGTCGTGCTGGGCGATGCGGGCCTGCGCCGTCACATGGTCGACCGCGTGATCGCTCGACAGGATCATCGGCTCGCCCAGCATCCGGCCGTCCAGCGAGTGTTGGTTGGTGACGCCGGAGCGTTCGCGGACCAGTTAAACTTGAAAGCCTGGTTGCCTTCACCCAGCTCGGCCTCCACAAACCCACCGGCCCAAGCGGATCACCCAGCAACCACGGACGACAAGGCACCGTGACGTCGCGTTCCTCGATCCCCCACTGGAGATAATGGTTTTGAATCCTTCGCCGGAGATGTCTGCCAGGCTTGCTGACCGCCTCCGCACCGAGGTGTTGCAACCGATCAAGGAACGTCTGATCGGCAAAGACGAGATCGTGGAAGTGCTGGGGGTCGCGTTGGTCGCCGGTGAGAATGCGTTCCTGCTGGGGCCGCCGGGAACCGGCAAGAGTGCGTTGGTCCAGGAACTGGGCCAGCGGTTGGAGGGACGCACGTTTGACTACCTGCTGACGCGATTCACCGAGCCGAGCGAATTGTTTGGGCCCTTCGATCTGCGTCGCTTGCGAGACGGCGACCTGGTGACCAACACCGAGGGGATGTTGCCCGAAGCGGACTTTGTCTTTCTGGACGAGCTGCTCAATGCGAACAGCGCGATCCTGAACAGTCTGCTGTTGGCGTTGAACGAGCGAGTTTTTCGTCGTGGGCGTCAGACGAGCACGCTACCGATGTTGCTGGCGGTGGGCGCGAGCAACCGCCTGCCCGAAGACGACGCCTTGGCGGCGCTGTTCGATCGGTTTTTGTTGAGGGTGGAATGTCAGAACGTTGCCGATGACCGCTTGGGCGAGGTGTTGGCGGCCGGTTGGTCACGTGACCAGCAACCGGCCTCCACGGCAACCATCCACATCGACGACATCCGTGCGATGCGACAGGCGGTTGCGACGGTTGACCTGTCGGCCGTGCTGCCAGAGTATGAAAACCTGATCCGGCGGCTTCGGCAATCGGGAATGGAAATCAGCGACCGACGGGCGGTGCGATTGCAACGTGTGATCGCCGCCAGCGCAGTGGTGTGCGGGCGCACGGCCGCCGAACCTTCGGACCTCTGGATCGCTCGCTATATCTGGGACACGCCCGCCCAGCAGGAGTTGTTGGCCTCGCACGTCGATGCGGTTCAGCAAGCCACCCGCGATACGGCGACCAGCGGGCAGCCCCATCCGCTGGCGGATCTGCACGCCCCACCGGATGCGGAGCACTTGCAGCAGCAGCTGCGGACGCTTGCCGCGGCGCTGGACCAATCCGGCCAACATACTGCAGAACTCGATAAACTGGGATTGCTGGCCGCCCGCATCGAATGGGTCCAGCCCGACGAAGCCAGGCAGGCGCTGCGGGAGCAGGTCGCGCGGTTGCGCCAGCGGTCGCAATCCAGCTAAGCACCTCGTGAAGTGTGTTTGCATTACGCTCCCTCGGGGAGAGTCGGGCATCAACCACGCCAGGGGAGGTCGTGTCGTTATGGAATCTCGCACCGCTGTTCGGTCGCGTTCGCCAATTCGTCCGGGAGCGTCCGCGTTGTTGATCCAGTTGGATCAGGAACCCAGCGAAGCGGCGATCGGTTTGCTGCTGGGTGTCGAAGCCGAAGCGGCCCGACATCAAGGGCAGTGGTGGATTCGTTTACCGAGCCCCGACGCGGCGTCGCCCGCCCTGCTCGGTGCGCTGGGAGGCCGCCGCTGGATTCCCGACGTTGACTCGGACGCAGCCGCCGCTGCGGCGTGCGTTTTAGGCGATGCGGCAAACACCTCTGGCGCTGTGGCGGGCGTCGCCGCTGGGCGGGCACCGGATTACGACGGACCGCGGTTGGCGCTGCGCACGCCCGGTCGCAGCGTACCGACGGCCAGCGTGCAAGCGGTCATGCCGTGGCAGCCGGTCGCCGAACTGTTCGCTGTTCGCTTGCCCACCGCCGCCGTCGCCGCGGCTCGCCCGTCGCGCGATCGACTTCGACTGTGTCTGATTCGCGGCGGGCCGCAACGCCCACCGGCGGCTTTGGAGGTGACGCTGGATCAGTTATGCGCCTGGGTAGGCGGGGCACCCCGAGTGCGTTTGCAGGGGCTGCGGTGGCTGCGGCGAGGCGAGCATGCGTTGGTGCTGGGGCAGCCTTTGCCGCCGCTGACAGGGCGATCGTTCGTTGCGAAGGATCGTCTGTTGTTCCCGGCCGGTTTCCATTGGCAGCCACCGGTTTCGGCCGCGACGGTGCTTGCCGCCTGCCGCGGTGCAGCCGTTCAGAACGCGGGCAGGGCGGCCAGGCAAGCCGAAGTCGAAGCGGCCGAAGCCGAAGTCGAAGCGGCCGAAGCCGAAGTCGAAGCGGCCGAAGCCGACGATGACTGGTTGATCTGGGAGTCGGACGACCGCTGGTCGCGGGTCGAAGATTCGGCTTGGGCCGCACTGTCGCGCGGCGGCGTTCGAGCGGCCGGGGAGGGACGATGAACTCGGTCAGTGACGACATGCCCGAATACCTTCGCTCGCCCTGCCCCGAAGTTTGGCAGTGGCACGAGGGCGGCGACGTAGCGGTCTGGAAGGACGGTCAAACCGCAGCGTTCGCATCGCAGCTGGCGATCCTGATGGAACGCCTGATGGGGTCGATCGACGGGATGCCGCCGTTGACCGCGTTGTTGTTCGTCATCGAAGCGGCCGCTACGCCCGGTCGCGAAGCGAAGACGGCGGTCTGGCGACAACGCCTTGAGCGACTGGCCGGTGTCGCCGATCAACAGTCTTCCGCCGGTATCCTGGACATGCTGGAGCGGCTGGCCGCACTGCCGGCCAAGACGCGGGAGGGCGTTGATCAACAAGCGGCCCTGCTGACCTATCTGCTGGCGGAATGCGATAACTCGTTGTACGAAGCCAGCGACAGCAGCGTGTTTGCGGCGCTGGAATGGTTGAGGATGCATCGTTCGGATCGACCGCTGGACTCGGATCGGTTGTTCGTCGACGAGGAAGTTTTTTTGAAGACGCGCAATCGACGCACGTTTGCTTCGCTGTTCTTCATGACAACCCGTCCCATCGACGAGGACTTGATCGACCTGCTGCGAAGAACCGGTCGCCGGCGCCTGCCCGCACCGGCTCCGGTCGAAACGCCCCCAACGCAATCCGTCGGCGATCTGCTGCGCGAGTTGCGAGAAGATGACACATTGGGAACGCTGGCGCGAGCGGCGCTTGGAATCGCCGCTACGGTTTCAATTCCTCGCCGACCTCAGGACCCCGATTCTCTACCGGCCGGCGGCGTGTCGGACATCAGTAACCGCGGCAGTCCGGAAAACCTTTTGCTGACCGAACTGGCCCAGGAACCCATGGCTCTGCTTGCGCGGATCGCGACCGGTCAGGCGTTGTACCTGCGGCGCGAGTCGCCGCCTTCGCCGCGACCCCAAGAGCAAGCCGTGTTGATCGAAGCGGGGATTCGCACCTGGGGCAGCCGTCGCGAGCACTTGGCTTCCGCGGCACTGGGGATCGCGGTATCACTGGATCGGCAGGAAGCATTGTCGGTTGAAGCGTTTACCGTAGCCGGTTCGCAGGTTTGGCCGGAAGACTTCTGCTCGCGAGAAGGATTGATCGAGCATCTGCAGCGTTTGCCGACCGATCCGCACCCGGGATCGGCGATCGCCCAGTGGTTCGAGCAACGCGGCGAATCCGCCCGGGAGACCCCAGTGGCTGAACCGATCTTGATCCTGACTGCCAACACGGATCGTGACGCTACGTTCCAGCAGTCGATCGCGCACCTGCCGCGGCCGTACCTGGTCGTCCGGTTGGAACCCGACCGCGTCCTGCGGCTGCTGCGGCGTACGGCCAGTGGCGACACGACGCTGCAGCGGATCGCCCTGCCCGACCGCAAACGCTCTGGTGGCCCTGGACGGAGTTCGTTGGATCGGCCGCTGTACCTGGACGTCGCGCCGAGTCCCCTGCGATACACCTACGAGTTCGGCTTGGACTGGTCTCTGGCGCAGGACAACACGCTGTGGTTGGTCAGTCGCGACGGCCGCTTGTTATGGTACCCCGCCCTGCAGCACGGGGCTGTCGAACTTGCACGTGGCCTAACACACGATGGCGTTTTGGCTCACTGGCGAGAGGTCGCCGGCGTCCGTCTGCTGGGGGCAACAGCGGGCGGTGAGATCCAGACCCTGTTGGTCGACGAGAAAGGTCGTTTGCTCCAGCGCCACGCGATCGATTTAAAGGGCATCGACCCGCAGCAAGCTCGGTTTGGTGTGGTTCACGACACGATTTGGTGCTTTCATTCGCCCTACCTATCGCTGTTTGATCCCCATACCGGTCACTTGCTCACTCGCGAACGCTCCGCCGGGCAATGGCTCGGCACCAACGCGTTATTGGATTCGAATGGTCGGTTGATCATCAAATCGCGGTCCGGCGACACCATCGAGTCGCATGAGGTGGCCAACCCGCTAGGCAGCCAGCTCGGTCACGTCGTGGACACACCGAGCCGAGGTCTGGTTGGGGTCGCCGCGGGGCTGGATCGCTGGTTCGTCGCCACAGCGGTTTCGGCCGCGGAGGCAGGTTCGCCGGGCATCCGGCCGACCGGGCTTGCCGCCCAGTCGGTCGAAGGGCGGTTTGTGGCGGCAAGCTCGGACGGGCGACGATTGGTCTTCGCCCTGCCGGCATCGCGGGACCACGATGCGTGGCCACAGCACGTGGCGATTAGTCTTGTCGGCGATCCGCCAAAGTTGTACCGCCGTCGCCCTGTGGCCGCGGTCATGACGGACGTGGAAAGCCATGGAGTCACGCCCCGTTATCCCTCGGTGCGGCGACGGCTGTTCGGCATCCGCGCCCATGCCAAAGGGTTGATGCTGTATCGAGGGCCCCAGCGGTATGCCTTGCAAATCCTTCCCGGCCAGAACGGTCGCCACCTGGTCTTGTCGATGTGCGAAACCGAGGACGCTCCGGTACCCTTTCAGGAGAGCCGTGCGGTCGACACAAACGATTCCGACAAGGGACCGTGGCTGCGGCGAGCCGAATTGGCGGGCGGGGTCGCCTGGCTGGACTCGCGTGGCTTGCTGCACCTTCGCCGCCGAAGCGATGGCAGCGAGTTATCGCTGGTCCTGCACGATAACCATCTCGCCGGTTGGTCCAGCACCAGCGGCGTTTTTGGCGGACCGTACTTCACCGCCCAGCCGCAGCCCATCGACGTTCCGGCCAGCGTCCTGGAGTGGCTGCAGCGGTTCAATCGGGAGTGTCTATGAAGACGTTCGAATTGCGATTGGTGCCGAAATCACCGGATCGCCTCCGCCGGGCTCGAGGTTTTGTCGTCTTCGGAGCCGGCCCAGCCGATTGGCTGGACGCGTTGTATTCGCAGCCGGCCGCGGCGGACACGATGCAGTTTGATGACTGGGATTTCTACGTTTTGCCCTCGCCCACGGTGCCAGCCCGCGCTGACGCCCTGGTCTGCCTGCCGCCCTCGTCGTGTGCATTGCCCCAGCGGTGTCGACTGCCTGGCGCCGTACCGCTGGCCTGCGTCGTGACCGACGCGGACGCATCGAGTTCGCTGTGGATGCCAGTCGACTGCGGCTGGACGCCGGCCGTGCCGCAAACGTTGGTCGAGGCCATGCTGCCGCAGGGATTGACGTGTGTCTGGATGGCTTCGACAGGACTGATCGGATACGAACCGGGCGACCGCCAGAGCCTGAGCGATCTGTTGGCACCGCCGAGCGAAAGTCAGACGGCCCAGCGGTGGCAAGCCCCGCCCGAGGGCACCGCGTTGCCCCAACGGATCACCCAGTTCGGATGGGCGGAACCGCCGGGGATGGAAACCGTGTTCGGCGAAGCCGATCGGTCGATCGGCAACCAGTCCGATCTGGTCCAACAGTGGAAGGACGATTCGCTGCGCGGCCAACTGCAGGCCGGCTTTTTGGAAATGATGCGCAAGTGGGGATTCGACCCGAGCAAGCAGGGCGATGGCAAAGCCGAAGAGCGATCGGGGGCGGAATCGTCTTCGCCGCCCTCGTGGCTGGCAAAAAAAATGTCGTCGATGATGCAGTCCCAGCGCGAGCAACAATTGAATCAATTGCTGGAGATGCTGCGCGCCGATCCCGATCAAGCGTTGCAATACGCCCTACCGATCGGAGACGACGCTTCCCATCGGGGATTAGCCGATCCGAGGGCGCGATTACCGTCTCATACGCCAGATTTTTCTCTGGCCGGACTCGGCGGCGGCGGTCCGGCAGACTTCTGGGAAATCGATCCCCGCGTCCGCTGGAAACTGGATCAGGTTTATCGCGAACAAGCCAATCGAGAGGTGGCCCTGGGACGCCATCGACGGGCGGCGTACATCTATGCCCATCTGTTGGGCGACCTGAGCGGTGCGGCTCAGGTGCTAGAGCAGGGACAGTACTGGAGCGAAGCCGCCGCGTTGTATCAGCAGCGTCTGTCTCGGCCGCGCGATGCCGCACGCTGTTTGGCCGCCTCGGGACAGATCAGCAAAGCCGCCGAGTTGTACGTGGAGCTGAACGAGTTTGTCGAAGCGGGCGACCTTTGGCAGCGGGCCGGACAGGGCGATCGAGCCGCCGAACTGTACCGCCGCGGGGTCGAGTACCATCGGGCCAACGGACAACCGCTGCGCGCCGCACGATTGCTCGACGACAAACTGGATCAGCGCGGGGCTGCGATCGATTTATTGCTGTCGCAGTGGCCGCGTGGCATCGATCCCGTACGGTCCGCCGATCAGGCGTTCGCTTGGCTGGGACAGAGCGGCGATCACGCGGGGGCCTGGCGTGCTCTCAAGCGGCTTTGCGACGACGCGGCAGAGACAAACCCGCTGGCCACCGCTGCGGTGACGGCCACTCTGGCCACCACGTATCCGGACAACGGATTGCGTCGCGAGGCGGAGGACCGCTGCCGGGTGGCCGTCGCCAGAGGGCTTCACCAGGCGCCACCGATCGAACAGCGCGAACGGATGTCGGTCCTGCGCAAGCTGGACGTCCTCGACCCCGAGTTGTCTTTGGATGTGGGGCGGTTTCTGGACAACCAACCGCGAGCGCTCGTCTCGGCGGTGCCGGTTCCGCTGGAGCCAGCTCGGCTCTCGCTGGCTTACCTGGGGCGGTTTGACCTGCCGGAAGCGGAGCGATTCGTACATGCCGAGATGCTGCGGGGCGAGTTGTTGGTGTTGGCCGCGAAGCGCTACAAGCTGCTCGCGCATCGCGTGGCCGCCTTGGCCTCGGACCATCCGCGTCGTTCCAGCACGCTGCTGCAACTGGGACAGCCACTTGCCGAGACGACCACTTGCGCGGTGCGTCTCAACAACGCAGAGCAACGCTTGGCGGTCGAAGTGGTGTTCTGCGGACCGGCGCCGGTTCACTTTCGGGCCGATTACCTGGCAAGCCCTTATCAACAATCGGCGTGGTGGCTGTCGACACCCTTGGCGTTTTCTCAGATGCCCGAAGGTACCGCGGTGGCCGCCGATGGACGCGGCACGGTGTGGGCTTTGGTGCCCGAGCAGAATGGCATCGTTCTGCGTGAATGGTCATCCGAATCCAAGGCGGTACGCACCTATTTGGTCGACCCGGCGGTCGACGAGCTGCGGGGAAGAAACCGGCTGGCAGCGACGGGGCCGCAAGCGTTGGGCGAGCCCCGGCTGCGGTTGTTTTGCGTCGGGGGCCGCCCCTGGGCCATCGTCGGCAACGCCCTGTGCAAGTTCACCGGCAGAGAGCTGCGACCGGTGCAGTCGTTGCCCGGAATGGTGCAGGCGGTGTGCCCCTCGCTGCCTCACACACGCCAACGCTTAGCGATCGCTCACCGCGACGGAGTGGATGTGTTCTGGTTCGACGCCACCGATGCGGCTCTGCAGTCGATCGTCCGTGGCACCAGCCACCAACATGTGGCTCTGCTGCACGGAGCCCAACTGGCGGCGATCGCCGGGGATCGGTTGAGCGTCTATCAGATCCATTCCCAGCGGGTGACCGCGGTGGGCACCGTGACCCTGCGGCGCAGCGACGTGCTGGCCCTGTTGGCGATCTCCGCGGCTTCGCTGGCCGTCATCTATCAGGACGGCAGCATCGATCGCTACTGCGTGGGTTGATTGCCGCGTAACGGCCCTCCGTCGTCCTCCCGGTCGCCGGTCGAGTCACAAGGACTCTGTCGGCGGATGCGAGCCACGCTACGCATCCTGCCACGGCGGACCGGGCGGTTTATCGACGACGCGGATCGCCTCGGCCAAGGCTTCGGGAATGCTGATGGCCTTTCGAACGTTCAGATCCACGAACGCCCACCGGGTTTCCACGCGGCACAGCACTTTCTGGTCCGCCGGACGACACACCAGATACCGGCGCCGACTGGCCGCGTGCGTGACGTCGCTGATCCAGGTGCGGACCACGATTTCGTCGCCGGCGAAGGCCGCCGCGCGGTAGGTGATGTCGTGGGACCGCACGACCCAGCCGATCCCGTCCTGTTCCAGCGCCCGCTGGGAATCCCATCCGCAGGCCCGCGTATGATCGCGAGCCGCCCAGAGGGTCCACTGCAGGTAGCGCAGGTTGTGCACGTGTTGTTGCGCGTCGATCTCCTGGTCCTCGACCGTGTAATGCAAGTCGTACACGGCCGGCGGCAATTCATTCATCCTGCGACACCACCGGTTCCTTGCGTGGCACCACCAAGACGGGATGCGGCGAGCGACGAATCCGATCCTGAACAAAGCCCTGGCAATAGCGGTCGTCTTTTTCCGTTGGCAGGACGACCAACATTGGTCGAGCGGCCGAGAGGACACTGGGCGGGGCGTCTTCGTAGGCCATCGGCTGCAAGCGGTACTTCAAATTGCGGCTTGCCGCCGCTTTGTTGATGCTGGCGTGCAGCCGGGCGTGCGACTCGGCCATGGCATCGTTCAACTGGCTGATGTCCAGGGAATTTTCGGGGCTGATGACATCCATCAACGCCCGCATGTTCTCATACTGTTCGCGGTCGATCACCAAGGACAAAGTCAACTGGGCCCGGGGCGCCGCCAAACACAGTGCCCAACCGGCGGCTCGAGCTTCGCTTTCGCATTCCGCCCCCACCACCACGGCGATCTCCTTGGTGGCTTCCTCCAGCGGTTGGTCGTTGCGACGAATAACCAGTAGGGGAACGGGGGATCGATTCAGCAGCACATCGATCACCGTGCCGGCGCTGTCCGAACCGATCGATTCGAAATCGCGGGCAAACGGGCAAGGCACGATGACCAGGTCGGGCGTCTGTTCGGTGATCGCCGCGCAGATCCGGTCATAGGCCGGGCCCTCACCGGCGGGCAGCGTCTGGGTGTCGGGCAACAGTTGTTTCAGGCCGATCGCTCGGGGCGACGGTGCGGCCGCGGCGTCCTTGGGAGGAGCCTCGCCGGCGTCGCCGCGATCCTTGGCGCCCGGATCCTCGATGATGAACTCGCTGCGCAGGTCCAGCACCTGCAGCTGCACCCCCAGCTGACTCTGCAGGTAAGCCGCAGCGGCTACGACGCTCTCGTCCTGGCTGGAACCGTCCAGCACCAGCAGGACACGTTTGGGATCGGCCGCCTCCAATTCGGCGGCGGGACCAACCATGGCCCGCTTGAACAACCGCATCGACGCCTCGACATCTCGCTCCAAATCGTTCTCTTCGTGGTCAAACATGAGTCGTTCCCGCCTCGGTCAGCTCGGGGATCAAACCTTGATTGTAGAGGACCAGGATGTAACCGATTGCCAGGGCGATCTGAACCAGCATGATCGTGCCTCCCAGTTTGATAAACATGCCCCATGATATGTGCTCGTTGGCTTCGCGCTTGAGGGCATAGATCGCGATCACGCACGAGATCGAACCGATCGGCGTGCCGTTGCCACCGAGGTTGCAGCAGATCACCAGCGTCCACCATAGCGGCTCGGCCGGAACATCGGGTCCGGAAACATCGCGAACGATGGGGATCAGCGTGGCCGCGACGGGAATGTTGTCGACGATCGAACTGGCCACGCTGCTGAAGACGGCCATCAGCGGAACCAGCAACGTCATCTCGTTGTCTGACAGCTCGACGACCTGTTCGGCCACCCATCCCAGGGCCCCCGTTTGTTTGACCGTCCCGATGATGACGAACAACCCCATGAAGAACAGGATCACCGTCCAATTTACTTTGTGGATCGCGTCCTCCACTCCCTTGCCGGCAAACAGCAGGGCGGCGGTGGCACCGACCAAAGCGATAAAATCCATGCCCACGCCCAGGGTTTGTGCCAGGGCGAACCCGACGACGGTGCCCAGCAGAATAATCGCACTCCGCGCCAAGACGCGGCGATCTTCGACCAAGGCCCAGGGATCGAATTCGGCAATCTTTGCCTGTAACGCCGCTTTCTCTTCGGCGTCCTGACGCCAGGGCAGATCCTTGCGAAAAAAAACTCGCAGTACCACGACGGCCACGATCAGGCTGACAACCGCAAACGGCAAGGCAACCTGCAGGAACTGCACATAGGGAATTCCCGCGGCGGTTCCGATCATGATGTTTGGCAGTCCGCTGGCAAACGTGGCGATCGCACCGCTGTTTGCGCAGATGGCAACACTGAGCAACAACGGTGCGGGCTTGTAGTCCAGCGAACGGCTGATCACCAACACCAACGAGGTCAGGATCAACATCGCCGGCACGATGGTCAGTACGGCGACGAAGAGAAAGGTGATCATGCACAGGGCCAGAAACAGGCGGCTGGCCAGGCCGCCGGTCAGCCGTACGATCCACATGCTGAGGAAATGAAACAGGCCACTTTTTCCCACCACGTCGACCAGGATTCCGGTACCGATGATGACGCCGAAGATATTTAATTCTTCCGCGACGAACTCGTAGACGGCCGGGTAGGGAAACACATCCAAGACGAGCGCCAGGATCACCATCACGGCGGCACCGCACAACGCTGCGACGGTCTTGTGAAACCGTTCGTAGGCGACACCGACATAGGTCGCCAGCATGACCAGGGCGAACAGGATCATCACCCAGGCGGGCTGGGCGGCGATCTTTTCGGCGGATGCGGCCAGCAGACTCGTCATAGCGACCATCACCACCCCAGTACGTAAGCGAACATCAGCGGGGCGACGATGGAGGCGTCGCTTTGGATCATGAACTTCGGCGCATCGGCTTCCAACTTGTACCAGGTGATTTTTTCGTTGGGCACCGCGCCGCTGTAACCACCGTAACTGGTCGTTGCATCACTGATCTGACAGAAGTAACTCCACAGTGGAATATCCATCTTCAAATCCTGGATCATCAGCGGGACCACGCAAATCGCAAAATCGCCGGCGATGCCGCCACCGATTTGATAGAACCCAATCGGACCTTTCGCCGAGGCTTCGCCGTACCAACGGATCAACCGTTCCATCTGAGCGGTCCCGCTGAGCACGCAGTTGTGCGTCGAGACTTTGCCTTCGTAAACGCGAGCGGCAAAAATATTTCCCAGCGTCGAATCTTCATATCCCGGCACGAAAACGGGAATGCCCATCTCCTTGGCCGCCAGCATCCAACTGTTGGCGGTGGGAGCTTGGAAATGTTGGTGTAGGTCGGTATCGTCCAACAACCGGAACATGTACTCGGCAGGCGTGTAGGCCTGTCCGCTGTCGGCGGCTTCGGTCCACAGTTTCAACAGTCGTCGTTCCAGGTGCCGCATCACGGTTTCGGGGATGCAGGTGTCGGTCACGCGATTGAATCCCTGGTCTCGCAGGGCCACTTCATCCGCGGCCGAGAGGGCTCGCCAATCTTCGACGATTTTGTACTCGTCGTGTGCGACCAGGTTGAACAGGTCTTCTTCCAGGTTCGCCGCGGTACAGCTGATCGCGTGCACTTTGCCGGCGCGGATCATGGCGGCCAGCGAGATTCCCAGCTCGCCGGTACTCATCGCTCCGGCCAACGACACCAGCATTCGGCCGCCGCGGGCGGGATCGACAAAATCGCGGTAGGCCTTGGCGCCGGCCAACAATTCCCGAGCGTTGAAATGTCGGTAGTGCTGCTCGAGAAACTTCGACACACTGGGTCCGCCACCCCCGTAGGCCGCCTGTTGATCAGACGCAGTGGATTGCACTTCACTCACAGCTCTTAGTCCTCTTCCTCGGCGAGTTTTGCCGACGCGACGATTTCGTGTTGAATATTGGCCGGTACGCTTTCGTAGTGGCTGAAGTCCATACTGTAGCTGCCCTGGCCACCGGTCATGCTGGACAGCGTGCGATCGTAATGGCTGACGCAGCGGAGCGGAACTTGACAGGACACCGTCTGCTGGCCGCCGCCAGCCGATTCGCTGCCCAGCACGCGTCCGCCACGGCTGCTCATATCGCTGTAGACGTCGCCCACGTGCTCGTCCGGAACGGTGATCTCCATCGTCACCAGCGGTTCCAGCAGCGACGGGCCGGCCTTCTGCGCAACGTCGCGCAGGGCCAAACTGGCTGCGATTCTAAACGCCGCTTCGCTGCTGTCGACCGGATGGTGTTTGCCAAAATGAACTTCCACCGCCAGGTCCTGCAGGTGGTAGCCGGCCAGTACACCCTTTCCGAGCCGGTCTTTCAAACCTTTCTCTACGGCAGGCATGAAGTTGCCGGGAATCGTCGCGCCGACGATCGAATCGACCCACAGAAAATGACAGCTGGGATCGTAGTGATAGTCCCGCATCGACGGAAATTGGCTCTTGGTCGCAAACTGCTCGATGTCCACGTCGTGCGGCATCGGCAGGACGCGGATATGGACTTCGGCGAACTGCCCGCGGCCGCCGCTTTGCTTCTTGTGGCGGTAGCTGCCCTCGGCGGCCGAGGCGATGGTTTCGCGGTAAGGAATCTTCGGATCGTGCGTGTCGACTTCCAACTTGTCGCGCGTGGCCAGACGCTCGCGCAGCAACTGCAGGTGCAGGTCGCTCATCCCGTTCATCACCAACTCGCTGGTCTGCGAGTCGCGGCTGAGTCGAAACGTGGGGTCCTCTTCGACCAATTTCTGCAGCGAGAGTGCCAGTTTTTGTTCGTCGCCGCGCATCTTGCTGGTCACCGCCAGGCCGACCATCGGCTGGGGGAACGAGATGGGGGCCATGACGGCCTCGCCGAGACTGGTGCCAATGTGTAATTCGTCCATCTTGGCGGTCGCCACGATCTCGCCCGCCCCGGCCGAATCGACCGTTTCGATCTCGTTGCCCTGACAGCGGTACAGCGGGTGCATTTTGACGTCCTTGCGTACGCCTTGGACATGGACCGCCTGGTCCTTGCTCAATCGGCCGCTGTAGATGCGCAGGTAGCTGAGCTTTTGGACGAAGGGATCGATGCGAGTTTTAAAAACCTGGGCGACCAGCGGACCGTCGGCATCGCAGCCGACTTCGAGAGCCTCGCCTTCTTGTTTGGCAAAACGCGGCAGGTCGCAGGGGGCCGGCGCGGCGATGGCCAGTCCTTCGAGCAATTCCGACAGACCGATCGAGCCGGTGGCGGCGGTGCAGAACACGGGGATGAATAATCCCTTGGCCACCGCCTTGTGCAGCAGTGCTGCCAACGTCGCGGCGTCGGGCATCTCGCCTTCGAAGTATTTTTCCATCAAGGCTTCGTCGGTTTCCACGATCCGTTCGACCAAGCGTTCGTGGGCGTGTGCAAGGTTGATCGCCGCGTCGCGCGCTTCGATCGGCAAGTCCAGCGCCGAGGCGACGCCGCGCAGTGAATCGCCCTGTCCCAACGGCACATTGAAGGCGACCACGGCCGGCCCCCACAGCTCTTGCATGTCATGCAGCAACGTGCCGAAGTCGGCTTTGGGATCATCCAGCCGGGTGACGACGATCCCGCGTCCGACGCCGGCCTCGGTGGCTTCGGCAAAGGTCCGCCGCGTATTGACCTGGATGCCATCGCCCGCGTGGACGCAGATACAAGCCATCTCCACCGCTCGCAGGGCGGCGACCGTCTGTCCGATGAATTCCGGGTACCCCGGCGTGTCGATCAGCGTGAACCGTTTGCCGGCGAACTGGCAACGGGTTACGGCCGATTCGATCGAATGCCCGTGACGCTTTTCCAGTTCGTCACTGTCACAGATACGGTCGCCGTTCTGGCCCACGGAGGCGGCGCCGGCGGTGGCCAGCAAGCGATCCACAAGCGTTGACTTTCCCGCCGAACCATGGCCGCAAAAGACAACGTTCCGCAGATCCGAAAGGGCAGGCGAATTCATGACACGTCCTCCGCTGGGATAGGGCAAATCAAGTCTCTGCAGTCCGCGTTGCCCGTATAGCATAAGGGATTTGCCGGGCCCTCTGGGGAACCGGGTGCCCAGCCGCATCGTCATCAGCCGCGGGGCGCTAGCCCACGGTTGCCGCGTGCGACGCGACGCGGTGCATCGGCGCGGCGGCAGAACCGTACGCTAGCGCTTGGCATCATCAGCCGCGGGGCGCTAGCCCACGGTTGCCGCGTGCGACGCGACGCGGTGCACCGGCGCGGCGGCAGAACCGTACGCTAGCGCGTGGCGGCTGATGGAACCGTACGCTAGCGCGTGGCATCATCATCAGCCGCGGGGCGCTAGCCCACGGTTGCCGCGTGCGACGCGACGCGGTGCACCGGCGCGGCGGCAGAACCGTACGCTAGCGCGTGGCGGCTGATGGAACCGGACGCTAACGCGTGGCGGCTGATGGAACCGTACGCTAGCGCGTGGCGGCTGATGGAACCGGACGCTAGCGCGTCGGCATCACCATCAGCCGCAAGGCGCTAGCCCACGGTTGCCGCGTGCGACGCGACGCGGTGCACCGGCGCGGCGGCAGAACCGGACGCTAGCGCGTGGCGGCTGATACCCACCGTTTTCGGCGATTTGCTACACTCGATACTTCCATTTCAAAACGACTTCGGCGATTGTTCAATTCTGCGGGCTTGGTGAGAATATCCCATGAACCACGACGAACCGCTTGCCTTCTTCATCACGTGGACCGTTTACGGAACATTTCTCCAAGGCGACGAGCGGGGGTGGCGAAAACGTTTCAAAGGTCAACAGCTTCCACAACCGAAACTTGCACAGTGGCGACGCGAACGGTTGAAACACACGATCCAACTTCTCAATGCTCAGCAGCAAGTAGTTGTGGAACAGGAAATCGATCGACATGGCGAAACCCGCGGCTGGAAAGTCTGGGCCAGGTCAGCCCGCACCAATCACGTGCATGCGGTCGTGACGGCCCCGAATTATTCGGGAGCAACAGTCCGGGATCAGCTGAAAGCGAACGCCACCCGCGGGCTGCGTGAGCACTGGGAAGTTTTTCACGGTCGGCCGGTATGGACCAAGCTCGGCGATTGGGAATGCATTAATACCGAAGACGATTTGGAGTTGGTGGTGCGGTATGTGAACGAAGCACAGGATCGAATGCATTTGCCAAAATATTGATGTCGGCTGTCCGGTCATCAGCCGCAACATCATCAGCCGCAGGGCGCTAGCCCACGGTTGCCGCGTGTGACGTGTCGCGGTGCATCGGCGCGGCCGCGGAACCGGACGCTAGCGCGTGGCGGCTGATGGAACCGGACGCTAACGCGTGGCATCACCATCAGCCGCGGGGCGCTAGCCCACGGTTGCCGCGTGCGACGTGTCGCCGTGCACCGGCGCGGCGGCAGAACCGGACGCTAGCGCGTGGCGGCTGATGGGAACCGTACGCTAGGGCGTGGCATCACCATCAGCCGCGGGGCGCTAGCCCACGGTTGCCGCGTGCGACGTGTCGCCGTGCACCGGCGCGGCCGCAGAACCGTGCGCTAGCGCTTGGCATCATCAGCCGCGGGGCGCTAGCCCACGGTTGCCGCGTGCGACGTGTCGCCGTGCACCGGCGCGGCGGCAGAACCGGACGCTAGCGCGTGGCGGCTGATGGAACCGGACGCTAGCGCGTGGCGGCTGATGGAACCGTACGCTAGCGCGTGGCGGCTGATGGAACCGGACGCTAACGCGTGGCATCATCATCAGCCGCGGGGCGCTAGCCCACGGTTGCCGCGTGCGACGTGTCGCCGTGCACCGGCGCGGCGGCAGAACCGGACGCTAGCGCGTCAGCGGCTGATGGAACCGGACGCTAGCGCGTCAGCGGCTGATGGAACCTGACGCTAGCGCGTCAGCGGCTGATGGAACCTGGCGCTAGCACGCCAGCGGCTGATGGGAACCGGACGCTAACGCGCCGGCGGCTCAGATGCCGCTGAGACAGCAGAGCTGTTCGCCGATGCGGAGCAGCAGTTTGCCGTCGCCGTAGACGGGCGTCGCACCGACCGGACCGCCCAGGTCGAATTGGCTCAGCTGGTTAAATTCGGTGGCCGCCTCCAGCACCGTGGCTTCACCCGACAAACTGATCAGCAACACTTTATTGCCCAACACCACGGGCGACGCACCGTAGTTACCGCCGACGCGTTTTCGCCACAGCACCGAACCGTCCCGAGCATCCACGCACGAGGCGATGCCTTTGTCGTCGACCATGTACAGATGATGGCCGACCACCGCGGGCGTGGGCACATACGGCGCGGCGGATTCGATACGGAACACCTCCTCGGCTTCGTCGCCGGCGGGCCGCACGGCCACCAAATGGTTTCCGCCACCGCCGCTGCCCGCGGTGCCGATGACCAGATCGTCGACCACCAAGGGACTGCTGACACAGCGGGCCCGAAACACCTTGTTGTTCCACAGTTTCTTGCCCGTGGCGTAATCCAAACCGAACAGGCCATCGCCGGTATTGGCCGCCACGATTTGTTTCTCGCCCTGATCGTTCTGGTACAAACGCGGCACGCCGTAACAGGCCCGCGTGGTAGTCAGGGGCGTTTCCCAGACGGTTTCTCCGGTATCCGGACGCACGGCGATCATGCGGCTTTGTCCCGGTTCGACTCCCTCACGCAACTGATCGGCCTGCTGGGAAACGAACAGGATCAACAGATCTCCGATCAGGGTCGGCGAGGTGCCGAAGCCGTGCTGGCTGACCCACCGCCCAAAGTCACGGCTCCACATCTCTCGGCCGTCGTGATCGAGACACTTCAGATAGGTGTGGTCCGGTTCGGAATAAGCGAAGAATACGAAGCGATCTGTCGCTGCCGGGGTGCTGCTGGCGTAGGAATTGCGCTGGTGCAAGCGATGCGGCGTGGAAGTGTATTTACGCTGCCACAGCGGCTCGCCGGATTTCAAATCAACCGCAATGATCCGCCGTTGACTGGACTGTGGATCGCTGCTCAGCAAAAAAGCTTTGCCCCCAGCGATGACGGGCGAACCCACGTCGCGGTTCTCCAGGTCGAACTGCCAGGCGTAATCGTTCGCCGTCCACTGCAGTGGCAACTGAGCTTCGGGGACGTATCCGGCCGCGTCGCCGCCACGAAACAGAGACCAATCGCCGGCCAAGGCCATCTGTGGGCCGACCAACTGTGGGACCGTGGCGGCCAGCACCATCAAAGCGAACGACAAGGACTGCATGGGCGTGCTCTTCAATTTCGAGGGTGAGCAAAAAAGCCGAGGGTGAACAAAGATCGCCTTCTGGGACGGCGAACGCCACGACGACGCGTGGTGATTCTAATATACGGTGCGATCGAGCGATGAACCGGTGGTAGGGATTATGTCGGCCGAAAACGCCGGGGATTTTATCCGCTGCGGCAGCCCGGCAGCGACCGGCGACGAAGGATGAGCTAGAGTTTTCCGATCTCCCGACCATCCCCATCTGTGCTGAAGCCGTGTACCAAATTCGTCGCGAAAACACCATTGAACTGCTGTCCGACGCCCCGGTCTGGAACCAGCTTTCGGCCGGCAATCCAATGCGTCAGGCGACTTGGCTGCAGTGCTGGTGGCAGTGTTTTCGGCCCGCTTTGGCTGCGACCAGCGAGCCGTATCTGGTGACCGTGCGGGACCGCTGCGAACGGCTGGTCGCCGTACTGCCGCTGTACCGTTGGCAGCGGCGCAGTCGCGCCGTGCTCTCCGCCCTCGGGCAAGGCGACGCCTGTACCGATCACGTCTCCATCCTGATCGCCCAGGATCAGGACCCCCAACAGATCGGCCGCGAAGTCGGTCACTGGTTGGCCGCGGCGGCCAAATCGTCCGCCGATTACTGGGACCTGTTGGACATCGACGGCATCGTCGAAGGCGACCAGACGATCAAAGGTTTGGTTTCCTCCCTACAGGATGCACGCGTCACCGTGCAAACGCTGTCCAGAATGAATCTGTGGTTCAAAGCGACAGGCGAGGAAACCTGGCAGCAGTATCTGGCCGGCCTGAGCAAGACGAACCGCAAGAAGACGCGGCGACGCTGCAAGCGTGTGGACGAGCATCCCGAACTGTCCTGGCGGCCGCTCGCCGACCAGCATGACGTGGTCGAGGCGGTCGAGCAGTTGATCGCGATCCATCAAGTGCGCTGGGAAGCCTTGGGCCAACCCGGCAGCTTTGCCAGCGAGTCGATGCGGCGATTTGCCGTTGAAGTGGCCCAGCGGTTATACCTGCGAGGCCAACTGCGAATGCCGGTCGTGCTCCGCGGTGACCAACCCATTGCACTGGAGATGCAGCTGGTCGGTGACAACCGCGTCGTCTACTGCTATTCCTCGGCCATGGATGTCGCTCATCAAGAACTCGAGCCCGGTCATCTGATAACCGCCTCGACCATGCAGTTCGTCTACGAGCAGGCGATGGCGGGCATCGACATGATGCGGGGCGACGAACCCTACAAGGAACGTTTACAGGGCAAGCCGCGGCGCGTCGTTACGCTTTACGCCGTTGCCCCGTCGCGAACGCCGCGCCTCCGGCAAGCCGCCTGGGACGCGGCCTTCGATGCCAAGCAGTGGGTGCGAAGCCAACTGGGCCGGCCGCCTGTGACGAGCGTGCCGTTCTGAGCACGACTCTCCCTACGAACGTTTACTCCCCTCTCCCCGCCGGCTTGGGCGAGTGGTGCTTGCCCAGGCCGGCGGGCCGAGAGGTTGGGGGTGAGGGCAGAAAACGATCTCGATTGTTTAAGGTTTTCGTTACTACGTTTTCTGCTGGGCTGCTTTGATCAGGGCTTGCTGCGTGGGGCGGTTCGGTTTGAAGGAGCCCGGTCGTTTTCCCTGAGCGACTTCCAGCGGGGTGGAGCCCAACGCGTTCTTGCGGTTCCAGACTTCCGGCCTCGCCCCCAAGTCCGCGAATAACTCGACGACGCGCGGGAAACTGCGATAGGCCGCTCCGTGCATGACCGTCTCGCCGTTGTCGTCGACGACATGCAGGTCGGCGCCCCAGTCGAACAATTGCTCGACGGCGGCCAAGACCTCGGTCTCGGTTCCCGGATACTCGTCGGCCACAAACACTCCCACACCGGCCGCGGCCAGCATCGGCGTGCAACCATCGCTGTTTGCCAACGACACGTCCGCACCGCACTGCATCAATTGTCGCATCAGCGGCAAGTCGGCGGTGAAGGAGGCGAACAGCAGGGGGGGTGCACCGCGAGGGTTCAGGCGAGCTTTCCCGGCGCCGCCACGTTGCAGTTGCAGATTCACATCGGCCCCTCGAGTGACCAATTCCTGCACGAACGCCAAACTGTCGACGTTGCCGCTGCCGCGGGGCGGCGGATCGCCCGCCGGGTTGTCGCCGCGGCTAGGCCGACGGACCCACGAGAGGGCGTGCAGCGGCGCGTACCCGCTGCGTTGGTCGTTGGGGTCGGCGCCGGCGTCGACGAGCGCCAGAGCCACTTCGAAGTGTCCGCTTTCGACCGCCAGCATCAGGGCGGACATGCGAGCCCGTGGTGACCGCCCACCGGTGCGTTTGGGTTTCATGACCGCGCTGACGTCCACGCCGGCGTTCAACAACCGACGCACCACGGCCAGCCGTCCCTCACGCGCGGCGAAATGAAACGCTGTAAAGCCGGACTCCAGCGTCGCATCGACATCGGCACCATGTTCGAGCAGCAGATCGACGACGGCTTCGTGTCCCGCCGCCGCAGCCCACATCAAGGCGGTCTGGCCGCGACGCTGAACCGCGTTGACATCCGCGCCGTGATGGAGCAACGCCTCGACCACTTCGCGGTTGCCGACACGGCTGGCCAACATCAACAACGTCTCCTCGCCGGGCAGAAGTCGCTGGGGATCCGCCTCGGCGGCCAACAGGACGCGAACCATCGCCGCGTCGCCGGCTGTGCAGGCGATCCGCAGCGGCGTAACGCCATATCGCGTGGCTGCATCCACGTCGGCACCGCTGGCCAGCAGCGATTTAACTTCCTCAAGATCTCCCTGGATCGCGGCATGGTGCAGCGGAGTTCTGCCGGCGGCGTCGGGTTTGACTGCGGTGGCCGTCTCGGCTGTGGTCGCCGGGCGAGAAGGGGCGGGTTGGGATTGGGCGGCAGCGATGCTGGGCACCGATGCGATCGCTGCGACGATGATCCCAAGGATCGCCAATCGAAGAAAGCCGTGCTCCCGTCCGCACGAGGGCCGCTCTGGACTGGAAAACGCCGAGCTTCCACCGGGAGGAAGGTGTCGAACAGGCGGCAGCGCAAGGACGTGCGACAGAGTATGCAACCGCATGGTTTACAGATTCACCGGGTCAAAGAGATGATCAATCGTGCCCGTACTGTCGGCAAACGTCTCCAGCGGCACGCCCACTTTGTTCAGCAAGGTCAGGTGCAGGTTGGACAGCGGGGTAGGTTGATCGAAACGCATGTGACGTCCGCCGCGCATCCGTCCGGCCGCACCGCCGGCCAACAGGACCGGCAGGTCGCTGTGGTCGTGAGCATCCGGATTGCCCATCCCGCTGCCGTACATCAACAGGGCATGGTCCAGCAGCGTACCGTTGCCTTCGGGGATCGAACGCAGTTTTTCCAAGTACTTGGCAAACAGCGAGACGTGGAATTGATTGATTTTGGCGACCTTGGCCAGCTTGTCCGGACGGTTGCCATGGTGCGTGACCGGATGATGCGGATCGGGAACTCCGATTTCCGGATAGGTGCGGTTGCTGGTTTCTCGCGCCAACTGAAACGTGATCACGCGGGTGATATCGCCTTGAAACGCCAACGCTTGCAGGTCGAACATCAGCTCGGCGTGGGCGGCATAGGAATCCGGAACGCCGATCGGACGGTCCAGGTCCGGCAACGGATTGTCGCGAGCACTGCGTTCGGCCTGTTCGATCCGTCGCTCGACCTCGCGGATGCTTTCCAGATACGAGTCCACTCGGTGACGGTCCGAGCCGCCGAGTTGGGTTTTCAGCCGTTGCATTTCGGTCGTGACGGAATCCAACAAGCTGGCGCGACGCTGGCGTTGGGCGCTGCGTCGCTCCGGCGAACCGCCATCGCCGAACAGCATTTCAAAAACCAACCGCGGATGGGCTTCCGATGGCAGAGGGGTCGTGGGCGAAGACCAAGACAAATTATTTTGGTAGACGCAGGCGTAACCGTTGTCGCATTGGCCGACCGTATTCATCGTGTCCATCGCCAGTTCCAGCGACGAACCCTTGGGGGTCCATTCCTCAGCGTGGTAGCCCATCGGAATGTAGACGTAGGCCAGCCGTCGCAGGGCGGCGTCGCCGGCCGCCGTGGCGGCGGTGGCCGTGAGGGCGGGGACCATGGCGTCGAGCAGCGGTAGGCCGATCGCCGCGCCGGTACCACGCAACAACGTTCGCCGTGAAAGAGCTCGCTTGCGGATCTTCATTCTTCACTGCTCCCAGCTTGAAAAGGGCGACTGGCCGCGAGCGCTACGACCAGTTCCGAAAATCGGTAGTCGTGCTCGCGGGCACTTCGCACGATCTGTCGCACGGCCGGCATATCGCGCGGCTCGACGTGTCGACCGAGTGCAAAGGTTAGTAACTTCTCCGCCATCGTTTGGACAAACATCTCGGGCCGCTGCAACAGCCCCGCTTCCAATTCCGCCACGCCTTCGACGACCGTCCCGTCGGGCAGCCGGCCTCGAGCGTCCACGCGCTCGCCATCGATCCGGGTTCGCCAGCGACCCAAAGCATCAAAACGGTCCAGACTGAATCCGACCGGGTCGATCAGATCATGACAACTGGCGCACGCCGCGTTGGCGCGATGCTGCGCCAATTGCTCGCGAAAACTGACGGGGACCGCGCCACCGGCGGGTTGGATTGCCGGCACATCGGGCGGCGGAGGTGGCGGCGGCGTTCCCAGAATGTTCTCCAAAACCCAGTTGCCGCGGATCGTCGGCGAGGTGCGCGTCGCGTAGGACGTGACCATCAGCAGGCTGCCGTGGCGCAGCAAGCCACCGCGATGCTGATCTGGATCGACCGTCACCTTGCGAAAGTGACTGCCGTAGACGTGGGGGATCTCGTAGTGCTTTGCCAACCGCTGATTCAGAAACGTGTAATCGCTGTGCAGCAGTTCCAGGACGCTGCGGTCCGCTCGCATCACGTGGGCAAAGTAATGTTGGGTTTCCCGGCGAAACGCATCGCGAAGATTGTCATCAAAATCGGGGAACGCCCGTAGGTCCGGCGTCATCGTTTCCAAATTCCGAAGGTACAGCCATTGGTCGGCAAAGTTTTCGACCAACCGCTCGCTGCGAGGATCCTCCAGCATTCGCTGGACTTGAGCTCGTAATATCACCGGATCGCTCAGGCGATCCTGCAGGGCCAGTTCCCACAGCGTGTCGTCCGGTAAGCCGCTCCATAGAAAGAAGGCCAGCCTCGAGGCCAGCGCAAAGTCAGGGCTCAGGTCTGCATGAGAGCTCCATTCCAAGTGAAACAGAAAATGTGGGTTCACCAGGATGGCCGTCAACGCGGCTTCGATACCCGCCTCGAAACGCTGCTGCAGCGAACGCGTGCCGGCGCGATCGGCCGCCGCGTCGGCAAAGAACCTAAGCGGTTCGCGAAAGTCGGCTTCGCTGACGGGTCGCCGGTAGGCGCGTCGCAGCAACCGACCGATCACCTGCCGAGCGGCGTCGTCGAGTTGTTCGGCGGTCTGCGGACGCGCGATAAAAATGCGCCGGCGACTGGGCGTTTCAAACGTCTCGGTGCCGGCCAAAGCTGCGTCGTCCAGCGGTCCCACGATGGATACTTCCTGAACGGCGGGTGCCTGACGCGGATGGCGATGTTGGTTGAAGCGGGCATCGAATGGTTGACGCTTGGTTTCGATCAAAGCCATCGTCTTTTGGGGAAAGGTGACGCCCAACCGATGCGGACCCGCGGTGGCATGAAACCGCAATCGCAGGTGGGCGTCGACCTGCGTATGGTCGCGGCCCCGGGGACGTTCAATGGTCAACCGCTGCAGCAGGTCGTCGTCCAGCAACAGGTCCAGGTGATGCGTTTCCAGCAGCCCTTCGACCAGTTCGTCTCGGTCACGGACCAAGCGAACACGGATTTCGTATTCGCCCGAACGCGGAAATGTGTACGGCACCAACACTCCGCCGCGAGTCCCCAGCGGCAGGCCTTCGACATGCTCTTCCTGAGTGCGATCACCGGGGACGCGAATGGTTTCGCCCACCGGAGCATCGTAGCGACCGCCGACCGCCGACCGCCAATCGGCTGATCTGCTGGGCGGCCGTCAGGTAACGCTCCATCCGCGTGGGCGACAGATCACCCACAGTGATGTTGTCAAAACCATGGCTGGAGGAATCGGCGGGCAACCAACGCGTCGCGTCCACCTGCAGGTCCAGCAAGTCCTCGATGGCATAACCGTACTCGGTGCGGGTCAACCGCCTCAGGTCCGAGGGATTGTACGACGGCGGATGGGTTTCGGCATGCCGATCCAGCCGACGCTGCAGCGCGGCGACGACCGCCGCATACGCCGATTCGTCGGGCCGATAGGCATCCGGCGGTGGCATCTGCCGGCCTTTCAGGCGTTTGAGAATGGTTTCCCAAACGTTGATGTCTCCGCCGACAGGGGCCCGGTCCGTATGCAGGGTCGACTCCGCCGTGGCGACAAAGGTTTCCAGATCCAGATCCCGCTCGGCTTCGGCCGTGTTGTGGCAATCCAGACAATTCATCTGGAGGAAGTCGGTAATCTGTTCCAGATCGTCCTGCGTGCGTGGGCCACCCTGCGGGGCTTCCGCTGCGCTGCGTGGCAAGCAGAACACGGCCAGCGTCATCAGCGGTACGAGCAAACGAAGCGACGGCGATACGAACAACAGATACTCTCGCCAAAGACAGGGCTGGGACTTTGGCGGCGAGGACAGATCGCGAGCACGGGTGAAGGGGCGTACACATCCAAGCCCGGCAAGCCTCTGCTCCGGACAAGACGCCATCCTGGGGTGCAATCCACGCCGCCAGTGATTTCCTAGAGGCTAACCGATCCTCGCTGGCAAGGCACGCGAAAAGCGGCAGCCTGCCTGCCTGCTTTCGGCTGCCTGCCTGCTTTCGGCTGCTTGCTCAGGGCGTGCTCGATTCGAGGACGCTCAGCCAACGTTCTCTTCGCTGTTGCTGTTGGTCCGACGGCTTCTTGATCTGCCGCAGTTTCCAGGGTTCGCCGCGCGAGGGCTCGAGCACGATCTGACGTTCGACCAGGCGTCCGCGTCGCGACAGCAGGCAATCGATCGGTTCACCGGTGGCGAACTGGGCCAGGCGCTCCTTCCACAGTGTGGCCGTGACGCGAAAGCCTCCCAGGGCCACCAGTTCATCATCGACATTCCAGCCCGCGCGGTCGGCGGGCGAGCCACGCAGTACGGTTGCCACGATCATCCGGCCGGCTTGTTCCGAAACCGTCGCTCCCACGTAAGGCGTTTCCGGGGCGTTGGCCGTAGCCGAGGCGGCCAACGCATCGTCGGCGGACTCGTCTTGTTCGTCGCCATCTTTCGCTTGTTCGTCGCCGTCCTTCTGGCCGTCTTTCGTATCGGGTTCCTCGCCTTGCTCCGGTTCCCCCAGTTGCAGCCCCCACCAGTCGAGTGCCGACGTGAAGTCCAGCGGTGTCGTTCGGTCGACCGCTTCCTCCAAGAACGGGCTGAGCGGTTGGCCGGCCACCTGGTCGACGATCTTGCGGAACTCGGCCGAACTGTACCCACGACGCTTCCCGGCATGGGAACCGTGCTGGGAATAGAGCTGCCGCATGACGTCATCGAGCGATCGTTTGCCGCCGGTGGACTCGCGGATTTTGGCATCCAACAACCACGCAACCAGAGCGCCCTTGGTGTAGTAGCTGATGCGAGCGTTGACGGCGTTCTCGTCCGGGCGGTAGTACTTGATCCAGGCATCGAAACTGGCATCGCGAAGCGGTTGCACACGATGGCCGGGGGCATCCATCACGCTGGCCAGCGTCTTGCTGATCCGATCGAGATAATCTTTTTCGGTCAACAGACCCGCACGGCGCTGCAGCAGGTCATCGTAGTAACTGGTCACGCCTTCGGCGATCCACAACTCGTCGAAGTGGTTCTCGCGTTCGTAGTCATAGGTCACCAGCGTGCGCGGCCGCAGCCGCCGCACGTTCCAGACATGAAACAATTCGTGCGAAACCAATCCCAACCACGACCGGTACCGCTGGGGATCGCGATAGCTCCAGCGACTGGTCATCAGCAGCGTGCTCTGATCGTGCTCGAGGCCACCCCGCGACTCTCCGATTACATTTAAAAACAAGTACCGCGAATACGGCAGGCTGCCCCAGAAATCTCGCTGGGCAACAACGATCCGGCGCACGTCTTCGGCCGCGGCTTGGTTGTCCCACAGGCCATCGTCATTAATCGTGACCAATTGGTGTTCGATGCCATCGACGTGAAAGGTCGCGATCTTGGGGTTGCCCAGAATAACGGGACTGTCCACCAAGGCGTCAAACGAATCGGCCACGAATGTCTGGAACGTGTCAAACGTGTCAAACGTGTTTTCCGTGTCCGTATCGTTCGTATCCGGATCGGCATAGGGCAGCGCGCACACCGCCTGGCTCCAGGTCGGCGGCAAGACGTAACGTACGCGGTGGGGACGCCGTACATCGTCACGCAGCGTAATAAAAGTGGCCGCCCCGTTGAGCATGCCGAAATCGCGTTCGATCCAGTTCGTACGGACGCTCATCTCTCGGCAATACAAACGGTACCGCAGCCGCACGCTGGTCGGTTTGCCGGTGAGTTTGATCTGCCAACGGTTTTTGGCCGTCTTGGTCAACGGCAAGGGTTCGGCCGACGGGACCGCCGAGGCCGTGATCGTCTCGACGTTTCGAGCGTACTCGCGAACCAGATAGCTGCCCGGCGTCCAGACCGGCATCATCAGTTCAAGCGTCTCTTTTCCTGCGGCCGGAATAATCGCTTCCACGTCGACAACGTGCCGGTCGGCCTGGGCAAACGTCACGCTGTACTGAATCGGGTCGGGCTCCGCGGCGGTCACCGAGCCGTTTTGTGTCGCGGTAAACAGCGATCCAGCAAGGAGGAAGCAACAAAGCGGTAGAAGGAATCGCATTGGTAGGGCATCGCGAAGGGAGAGGAAAGCAAAGGTTTCGACGCACCATTGTAACTCAGGCTTTGCGTCGCTCGCCGGACCGTCGTGCTACAGCCACTTTTCGGTCTTACTCTTACTCTTACTCTTACTCTTTCTCTTTCGCGAGTTTTCGGTGGCGGTCGGCGATCGCCTGCTGCCCCAGAGCTTCGTAGGCGACGGCCAGGCTGCGATGAGCTTCGACCTGCAAACGCGGTTCGCGAAGGGCGAATTCGAGGTCCGGAATCGCCCGTTTGTAGTCTTCCATTTTGATCAGGATTTGGCCGCGAGTGTCGCGGATAAAGGCGTGATCAGGCGATTGCTCCAGGGCCACTTCAACGATCTGCAGCGCGCGGGGCAAATCGGGTTCCTCTTGGGTGGCTAGGGTAAATGCAAGATTGTTCAAGATGGCTGGACTGGTCGGAAACTGTTCCTGAGCCAGTTCCAGATGGACGGCCGCCTTCTGGCCTTCCCCGCGGAGGACTAGAGTCGTCCCCAAGATGAAATGCGAAAACTCTGGCGACATGCCTTGAGCGACCGCGTCCTGCAGCATGGCGAGCTGGGATTCATCGGCGTCGGCGTGCTCGGCCAACCAACTTGATACGGCACCGATGATCTGGGGATCGTTCGGCGCCAACCGCACCGCTTGGCTGAGATGCACAAAACCTTGCTTGACCGCTTCGTCCGGTTTCAGTGTGTCCTGCTGATGGCGGGAGTAGGAGACGAGGGCCCGAGCGTGCGCCCGCCGAAGTTGTTGCTGGTCCTCTGCCGAGAGATCCTGCGTGGGCTGGAGCGTCCGGAAGACCTCTTCCCAGTTCTCCAACAATTGATTCAGGGCGGCTCGCAACAATTGATTCGAGACGGAGACATCGTCGCTGTCGCGTTTGTCCAACAAAGCAATACCGGCATGGGCATACTGACGTGCTGCAGCCGGGTCGCCCTGTTTCCGCAGCACCAAAGCCAATTGCAAAGACCGCACCGGGTCGATGTCGGCAAGCGGTTCTAAAATCGCGATGGCTTCTTCGGATCGATCGTCGGCCAACAGTAAATCGGCCTGCAGCGCCGCGTACCGATAATCCTTCGGGTAGCGGCGTACGGCGACCTCTACCACGGCCAGGCGATCCTGCATCGTTTCCAGGTGTTGCAGTTCTTCTTCGCGAGCCTCGGCGTCCTTTTCGATTAGAAAGGCGGCCGCGGGGCCGTACTGGGCGCGTACTGCCAATTGAAACAGTTGCCGGTAAGCCGCGTCGTGCTGCGGTCCGCCCCATTCCAGCCTTCCGGCCTGGAAGGCCAGAAATTCGTTGTTGGGTTGGTCCCGCCGCAGTTGCCGGACCAATCGCTTGGCCGCTTCGGTGTCCTCGTCCGCCAAAGCCGTCTGCAACCGTTCCTGCAGAGCCGTGGTCGTGTCGCGCAGTTCGAAATGTGAGACACCTATCAAGACGCCCAGCAGTAACATCGAAATCACAAACGGAAGCCCTTGCAGCAGGCCCGCGGCACGGCGTGTCGATACGTACTCGCGCACAAACATCCGTAGATCCGCAAACAAAGGCAGCGGATTAATCCAGCGTAGAAAAGACATAGCCGTTGTGGTCAGCCTTGCGAGCGCGGAAGTGAACAAATGAGATAGTCCTGTCGAGTATACCCGAACCGTCCTTCAGGACTAGGCCGCTCTGGTCGCGAATCTCCAAAGATATGGTGGCGGTCCCGCGGCAAACTTGTCTCTTGATCGCAGCGACTGGGATCCCGAAATACCCGTCTTGTTGGAGGTGGCGACTAGCTCTACTATCTGCAGAGGGGGTTTCGATTTGCTCGCCGAACGAGACTAGGGACATCGTATGAAAAACGTAACGGCTACCGGAAATAGAAAACAAAGCCACATTTCTCGCCCATGCAAGAGCGGCGTGTTTTTTTTCGTCCTCGTCGGTGTCCTGTGCTTGGCTCCCACCGCTACCGAGGCAGCTTTGATTCTGAGCTTTGTCGAAGATTCTGTAAGCGTTGGGAGTGGGGAAACCGCGACACTGGTTGTCCAGATCGAAAGCGATAACGGAAACCAACTTATCGAGGGTGGTACTTTCGCATTCGGGATTGGCGATGGCAACATGGACGGCGTCGACATCGTTTTCGATGATGATAACTCGGCTGATGAATTAGTGACGCATTCGGATACTGCAGACTTTAACTCCGCCTATATCTTAAATGTTACCAAACCGATTTTCGGCGGCCTCGAGGTAGATGGGAAAACTACTCTGGCAACCTTCAAAGTGACCGGTCCCACTGGCTCCTTCTCGGTCACCCCCAATTTTGATAATCGAACGGAATTCTACGCTAGCGATGAAGACCCACCGGTTCTCATCACGTTGCAGCCAAGTCCAACAGCATCACTCGAGTTCAGCTCCACTGCGACGGGCGTCCCCGAGCCGGGGACTTACGCGGTCCTCTCGGTACTCTCCGTGGTCGGCATATGGCGCCATCGCCGCCGACGGGCCGCCGTGGAAACGGCTTGAGAACGTGAATTGCTCCTTCGACGCTAACTTGAACGGTCGGCTTGTGACTCCAGGACGGAACGCCAGGCCTCGGGGAGGCAGTCGAGCAATTCGGTTACCAACATCGCCTCTTTGGTGTAACGCTGTGCCGCGATGTCGCCGGCGGCGCCCTGCAGGTGGGCTCCGAGAACGCCCGCGTCCAAGGGGCTCATCCCCTGAGCCAACAGGGCTCCGATCAAACCGGTCAACACGTCTCCCGTACCGCCGCGAGCCAACCCGCTGTTGCCCGTCCGGTTGACGCACTGGCGGCGGCCATCGGTGATGATTGTCGCCGGTCCTTTCAGCAACAGCGTCACGCGGTGCTCGCGGGCGAAACGCTCCGCCACGGCCGCGCGATCCTGTTGGATCTGTTGAACATCGCAGTCCAACAACCGGGCCAGTTCGCCGGGATGTGGGGTCAGGATCCGGGGAGCGTCCTCGGCACGCGTCGCCAGCTGGCTGGGATCCTGAGCAAAGGCGTTCAGCCCATCGGCGTCCAAGACCATCGGCAGCGGGCAGGTCGCATAGATCTGGCGAATGGCCTGCTGCGTCGTGGCGACTTGTCCTAAACCCGGACCCAAAGCCAACGCGTGCTTGCCTCGCCATGCGGTTTCGATTTGCTCGGCCACACCGCCGGCCAGTCCGTCGTCAGCTTCATCCAGTGGGAGGGTCATCCAGGCGGGATTTTGCATCGCCACGATGGATTGGGCCGAGCGGGGCGTGGCGATCGTCAACAAACCCACGCCGCCTCGCAGGGCTGCCAAACCCGATAGCCTTGCCGCGCCGCTCATGTTGCGGCTGCCGGCGACCAACAACAAGTGACCGAACGATCCCTTGTGCGCGTCGTCGTCCCGCCGCGGTGCGGTCGGCAGTTCCGGGGGGCGTGTCGTCATTGCTGTGGTCGTCCTTATGTGCAAAGCTCGAGAGAAGGCAAACCGCGTCGGTGTGGTCTTGTGATCTTTCTCGGCTGGGGACAGCCGAGCTGCTTTTTTTTCTTTCTCGGCTGGGGACAGCCGAGCTACTTTGGTGTCTTTGATGGGTTCCTGACCATGGCTCCGATTCTAACGCCCGACTCCGTCGAGATGGATCGCCTGTGCGATCGGCTGCGCGACTTGACCGTCAGCGACGACGTGGCGGTTTTTCCGGAAGAGGCCCTGCGGGCGTGTGGCCGTGCCGGTGTGTTTCGCTGGTTCCTATCCGAGCAGGACGGCGGGTATGGCTGGAGTCCGGCGGACCAGACACGGGGCTACCTTCGACTGGCTGCGGCGGACCTGACGACCACTTTTGTCATCACCCAGCGGATGGGTGCGTGCCGCCGCATCGCCGCCAGCGAGAACCGTTCGGTGGCCCAGCGGTGGTTGCCGTCGTTGTTGGCCGGAGAAAGTTTCGCAACCGTCGGGATCAGCCACCTGACGACCAGTCGGCAACATCTGGGACGCCCCGCACTGGCGGCCCATCCCGAACCGCAGGTCCCCGGCTTGGGCGGCAATGGGTATCGGCTGGAAGGATTCTCACCCTGGGTCACCGGCGCGGCCCACGCCGACCTGTTGGTGGTCGGAGCGAGCGCGGCCGATGGAACGCAGATCCTGGCGGCGGTCCCGTGCGATCAGGATGCCGTGCGTCCTGCGGAGCCGATACCGCTGGTCGCTCTGTCGTCCAGCTGCACCGGCCGTGTGGACTTTTCCGGGGCGGTGGTGCCTGCTGAAAACATTCTGGCCGGCCCGGTCGCCGATGTGATGCGTACCGGCCAGGGCGGCAACACCGGCGGGCTGCAAACATCGACTCTGGCCATCGGTCTGGCCCGCGCCGCGGCGGATTATCTGCTGGAGCAAGCCGCAGGGCGAGCGGAACTGGCCGATGTCGCGGGCCGCTTGGACGCCGACGTTTCGGCCGCCGAGCGGCGGTTGCTGGACGCCGCCGAAGGTCACCCAAATTGTGACCTCGGCGAACTGCGTGGCCAAGCCAATCGCCTGGTCCTGCGGGCCACGCAAGCCGCGTTGACCGCCGCCAAGGGAGCCGGTTTTGTGGCCGATCACCCGGTCGGACGCTGGTGCCGCGAAGCCTTGTTCTTCTTGGTTTGGAGCTGTCCGCAGCCGGTCGCACAAGCCCACCTGTGCGAGCTGGTCGGTCTACAATAAACGGGACACGGAGGCAAGATTTGACCCTGGGCAGGGGTTTGAATCACAATAGATCAGCATTTCGGCGCGGTCGCGATGTGGTTTTCTTTTCGCTTTCCGGTGTTTGCGATATGTCCGCTGAGCCTCGAGGCAAACGACCACCCCCGAACTTGGGGCCGCTGGAGGGCGGGCGATGGCGGCCGGTTCGTCCCGAAGAGTTGTTGCGCCGCGAACCACGCGAGCCGGCGGTCGAGACGCCGCCCGTCGTCGACCTCCAACGCCAACAGGAACTGGAGCGGTATCTCAAACCCAAACCGGCCGACCTGGAGGCCTACCTGGAATTGGCGGAGATCTATCGCCAACAGGAACGCCCTCTGCAAGCCCGGCGGACCCTGCACAAGGGCCTGGAAGTGTTTCCCGAGGACCCGGAGTTGCTGTGGCAACACGAGGAAGCCTGCCTGGCACTGTCGCTGCAACACCTGCGTCAAGCCATGGAGCTAGAGCAGCGTTTGGGAACCGCCGAGGCGCATCGCGAACTGGAACGAGCCCGCACCGACTGGGCGTGTCGAAGGGTCGACGTCTGCCGGGCTCGGCTTCAACGCGAACCGGACTGTGTTCAGTTGCGTGTCGTATTGGCCGAAGCACTAAAGGACCAAGGCCTGTTTGAAGCGGCGATCGAAGCGGCCGAAGCGGCGACCCAGGACGAATCTCTCGGTCCGGTGTCCTTCTTGATCCGCGGTCAGTGTTACCAGGCGATGGGCGAGATGTTTCAGGCCCTGCCGATGTTTCGGGCCGCCGGCCTGCGGCGGGCAACTCCCGCCGCCCCCCGTATCCGCATCACCGCGCTGCGAGCCGCGATGGAGATCGCGCAACAATTGGGTCTTCCCGCATCCTATCGGCGCTACCAGCGTTTTCTGAAGATCGCCGAAGCCGAAGCGAAACGCCAAACCACCGCCGACTCGGCCGCCGACGATTCGGCCGCCGACGATTCGGCCGCCGGCGATTCGGACTCGACCAACCTCGCTGCCAACGAGCCGGAAACCCGGGATCTGGATCTGTCGAAAATCGTGCAGCAGGAAAAATCGGTATGAACCAAGCCATCGCGGATCCCGAACAATTGCGGCGCTTCGCCGGACACCTGCGAGCCTACGCCGAAGAATTGAAACAGCGGAACACGGCGCTGGCCAGTCACCTGAACGAACTGGGGCAAACCTGGCGGGACGAACAACAACGCAAGTTCGCACAGGAGTTCGAAGACCAGATGCGACAGATGACGCGTCTGTTAAACGCTACCGAGCAACACGTCCCGTATCTGCTTCGCAAAGCGGACCAGATCGAAACCTACCTTCGTGGTTAGCGTCCAATGCAAAGTGATGTGCGCGATATCGACGTACTGTCCCGCTTGCTGGGCGGATTGGCGGCCCTGTCGCAGGGGCTGCACGATACGGTGCAGGAATTGCGCGTGACGCTCGCGGCGGTGGATCATTGGATCGGCGTCGACGCTCCGGCCTATTGGCGACAGCAAACCCGCGCGGCCCAGCAGGACCTGAACGCGGCGCTGGAACACCTTCAACAGCAGCAGAGCACGACGCGGCCCGGCGATCGGCCGCCGGCTACCGAAGCCAAGAAACGCGTCCGGCTTGCCAAACGCCGGTTGCAACTGTGTGAAGACAAACAACTGGCTTGTCGCCGGCAACGTTTGCGGATCGAACACGTGCTCCAGGCGATGGCCGGTCCGCTGACGGAGATCGATGAACTGGCCGCGGGCGACCTGCCCCGGGTCCAGGCCGAATTGCGCTCGATGATCGACGTTCTGCAGCGCTATCAACAATCCGCTACGGAGGCCGAATGATGTCGCATCTGCAGGGCCGCTTACTGGACGGTGAAAACCGCTTTCGCCGGAACTGGAAAGATTTTGTTCGGCTCTGGCAGGAAACCAAAGCGGAGTGGCGAGACCAACGACAGAAACGATTCGAGCAGGAACACCTCAGTCGTCTGCCCAGTTCGCTCGGTCGGCTCTCTGCCGCGGTGGATCAATTGCACCAGGCGTTGCAGCAAGCCGAACGAGAACTCCATGATCCGCACCGGGAGCCGTAACGATGTCATCCAATTTGCCGGGGCCCGTAGGCTTGCTCTCGCCCAATCGCCAGCAGTGTCTGCTGAGGGCTCTCCAGCAGCGTCGGGCCGATGCCGACCAACAGCGCCAGCACCTGAAGTCGCGCTTGGACCAATCGTCGACGCGCTTGGCCCAACAGCAAGCCGCCGAGCGGGAGCAGACGATGTTGCGGTGTCGCACCGAGCGGCACTCCCTGCTGAAAGCCTGGGACAAGGCCGACGAGCAAAAGATCGCCCACTACGAATCGGAGACGATGCGTCTGCGACAGGACCTGAACCGCTTGGCCACACGTTTCCGGCAGGCTCGCAAAGAAGAACACGCGACCGTGTTCCGCAAGGTCCAGGCCCGCTGTGCCGCGGTGCAGAAACAGTACGAGGCGCGGAAGAACCTGCCCGAAGAGGACCGCCAACGCGACGCTGCCCATCTGGATCAAGCCTTGGCTCGCGCGGCCGAGACGATGGAGGAGGTGCGGGATGTGGTCGGCCGCCGCTTGAACGGGCTTCCCGACGTGCCACCGCAGCCCAAGGCCGACTGGGAAACGCCGCAGGAGAACGTCCGCCAGGCCAACGAAGCGATCGACTTGGCCAATCGTCAGATCCGCGAGACGCTCCGCGAGTTGTATCGCGGCACTCCCTCCAAGCTGGTCGACACGTTTTGGATTCTGCCTTCCTGGGCGGCCTTGTTCGTTGTCGTTTGGTCGATCGGCGTTCTGCTGTTCGCCCGCGAGCACTGGTTGATCGCCTTCCTGATCGGACTGGGCATCGCCCTGATTCTGTTTCTTGGTGTTCTGGGAATCCTGCAGATCCCGCTCCGCCGTCAGACTCGGAGAATCTATCCGCGGGCGGTGCATATGTGGGATATGGCACGCCGCGCAAACCATCGCGGCAAAGCGATCGCCGAAGCAACAGCCAAAGACTTTGCCGCCGATTTACTGAAAACTCGGGATTTTCACTTAGAGGCTGCCGAGCGTTGGAAACGCGAAAATTTGACTTCGATCGATCAGGCGATCGATGCCAAAGAGAAAAAGATGCGGACCGAACTGCAGGGGGAACTGGAGCAGCTCGGAGAAACGTTTTCGACCGAGATCGAGACGCTCGACGCAAAAATGCACGCCAAAGCCGAATCGTTGGCCGCGGCCATCCGTACCACCATCGATCAATTCGACGCCTCTCAAGCGGCCCGGACCCGGCAACAACAACAGCGCCACGAAAGCGAGCTCGCGGAATTTGAAAGCCGTCTTCAGCGAGCGGTTCGCCGCGGCCGACAGCGTTTGCAGCGGTTGCCCGAACGTGTCGAGCAACGTTTTCCGGCGTGGCGGGACGAGACCACACTCAGCACCGAGCAGTCGCTGGACTTCTTGCCGGTTGGCCACGTGCAGTTGCCCAGCGGAGAGGTTCCTTCGCCGGCCGGTCAAACCGCCGCCAGCGACGACCAGGCGACCGAGTTGCCGGTGGTGCTGCACCGCCGGTTGCACGGCGGATTGTTGATCGATTGTCCGGCGGCACAGACCGACTCGGCCGTGGCGTTGCTGCAGGGGGTGCTCTGGCACGCCCTGACCGGAGTGGCCCCGGGACGTTGCCGATTTACGCTGATCGATCCTCTGGGCCGCGGCCAACACTTCGCCGGTTTGATGGCCCTGGCCGATCATGACCCCACTCTGATCGGTCATCGGGTGTGGGCCGCCCCCGACCAGATCGAAGCTCGGCTGCATGAATTGACTCAGCACAATGAGGATGTGCTGCAGAGCTGTCTGCGTGATCAATACGCGACGTTGGAAGACTACAACCGGATCGCCGGATCCTTGGCCGAACCCTATCGGTTGGTCGCGGCCGTGGGAACCGCCGCTGGCCTGACGCGGCAGTCGGCTGAATACCTGCGGGCCCTGTTTGACAGCGCTCGCCGCTGCGGCACGTTCCTGTTGGTGGTCAACGATCCGCAGCAACCGTGGGCGGAGGAGATGCCGCCGCGGGACGACCCGCGTTGGCTGCGCTTGCAGGTCACAGCCGAAGGTACTTGGCGGTTGCACGAACCCGGCTTCGAAGACCGGCCCTTCCGGCCGGTCCTGCCGCCGTCGCCGGCGCAGCGGAACCGCTGGGTCGAAGCCATCGGAACGGCGGCCGCTCGTGCCGACCACGTCAAAATACCGCTGGATCAAATTTTTCCCCAAGACCGGTCCGGAACCGCCGACTCGACAACCGGCTTGGCGATTCCCATCGGTACGCAGGGCGGTCACCGCCGGCTGCAGCTGAGCCTCGGCGAGGGCGTGCGTCAGCATGTGTTGATCGCCGGAAAAACCGGGTCGGGAAAAAGCACGTTGCTGCATACGATCATCACCGCGGCCGCCCGCTTGTACCGGCCGGATCAGCTGCAGTTCTATCTGCTGGATTTCAAGAAGGGCGTGGAGTTTCAGGTTTACGCCGAGGATCCGCTGCCGCATGCCCGGGTGATCGGCATCGAAAGCGAGAGAGAATTTGGGCGCAGTGTGCTGCAGCGTTTGGATGCGGAATTGCAACAGCGCGGCGAACGGTTTCGCGACGCCAACGCTCCGGAACTGGCCGACTACCGCGCCCGTAGCCAAGAACCTTTGCCGCGGATTCTGTTGGTGGTCGACGAGTTCCAGGAATTGTTTGTTCGCGACGACCGCATCGCGGCCGATTGTGCGATGTACCTGGACCGACTGGTGCGCCAGGGACGATCCTTTGGGATCCACGTCATCCTCAGCAGCCAGTCCCTGGCCGGCTCTTACTCCTTGCCGCGGGCGACACTCGGGCAGATGGCCGTGCGGATCGCCCTGCAGTGCAGCGATTCCGATGCGGCTTTGATTCTCGGCGATGACAACCCGGCGGCGCGTTTGATCGGCCGGCCCGGAGAAGCGATCTACAACGATGCCAGTGGATTGGTCGAAGGCAACCAGCCCTTCCAGGTCGCGTGGCTGGATTCCGCCGCCCACCGGCGGATGTTGGCCGACGTGACCCAGCGGGATGCAGGCCGCGTCAGCGATCTGGATCCGCCGGTGGTGTTCGCCGGCAACCGTCCGGCCAGCTGGACACCGGCCCTTGCCGAAGCCGCCTTGAAAACGCCGGCAGAAACCGGTCAAACGCTGCGGGGATTGTTGGGCGAAGCGACGCAGATCGGGCCTCCCACCGTGCTCTCGCTGGCGCGGGCCGCCGGTCGCAATGTGTTGGCGGTGGGCCGTATCGAGGACGTGAGTAGTCTGCTGGGAATCTGGATCGCTACGCTGGTCGGTGACCAGCAACGACGAAACCTGACTCCACCGCAAATCGTCTACCTCGATGGCGTGCGCACTGGCGACAACGAACAGCCGCCCCTGCCGGAGTGGTTGTCGGAGTGCGGCGTCCCGACACGGCCCGTCCGGCCTCGAGACTGCGCAGCGGAGGTCCTGAGGGTGCAGGCCGAAGTCGAGACGCGACTGGCGGCGTTGGATCCCGAGGCTCCCGTGCCTCCGCCCTTATTGCTGGTCATTTCACCGCTGGAACGCTTTCGCGAACTGCGTCAGAGCGATCGATATCAGTTCTCGCTGGAGGACAACGGCCAGGATGCGTCGGCCGCGCTGCAGACCGTGCTCCGCGACGGGCCGCAGGTCGGCGTGCATACGTTCTTGGCGTGTCAGTCGGCCGAGACGGTGAACCGTTGGCTGCCGCGAGCGGCGCATCACGATCTGGAATGCCGCCTGCTGGGGCGTTTGAGCGCGGCGGATTCGGCCGGGTTGATCGATACCCCCGATGCGGCGGATTTGTCGGCTGCTACGATGTTGATGTACGACGACGCCGATGGTCGACTGCAGAAGTTCCGGCCCTGCCGGTTGCCTGCGGCCGACGACGTCGCCTCGTGGCTCCGTTCTTGCGGTCAAGAGTAATCGGGTGGCCGATCCTCGTCCCACACAGAATCCCCGATCCCGGTCCCAGCTCGCTTCGTCTCGCCCCGAATCCTTGTCCAGCCATAGCCAGGTGGAGTTTGCGGGCGAACTGAAACGCAGCGGGCTGTTGACGCATGCGCAGTTTGTCGACGCGGTGACGCTGTGCAAACAGCATGCAAAACCGGTGGCCACCGCCCGCATCCTGGTCCAACAAGGACTGCTGACCACGTTTCAGGCCGAGCAGATTCTGCTCGGACAGGGACACTGCCTGTCGCTCGGTCCGTATCGCGTACTGCGACCGTTGAGCGATGGTGGAGTGGGACGCATCTATTTGGGAATAGATACCCGCAGCGAGCAACGCGTGGCGATCAAGATGCTCCGCGAAAGCCGTCGCAATAATCCCCGCGCCGTCCAGCGGTTTCGAGTCGAAGGCCGGGCCCTGTTGGCGATGAACCACAAGAACCTGCTGAAGGGCCTGGCCTATCAAAAGGTGAATCCCCAACTCGGTTGGCCCGCCCACCTGGTGACCGACGTGGTCGAAGGCCCGAACCTGCGCGAGTTGTTGGCAATCCGCAAACGACTGCCATGGCATGTGGTCTGCGACATGATCGCCCAGGCCGCCGCCGGATTACAGCACGCCCACGAGAAAGGGTTTGTTCACCGAGACATCAAGCCCAGCAATCTGATGGCCCTGGCCTCGGGCCGCGTGCTGGTGATCGATTTTGGGATGGTACGCTACTGCACCGAAGATCCCGACTGGTTCTCCCCGCCGCCGGCACGGCTGGGTTTTGCGGACTACCTGGCGCCCGAACAGTTGGCCGACCGAGAACACGTCGATGGTCGCGCGGACATCTACTCCCTGGGCAGTACGATGTTCTATCTGTTGATCGGCAAAGCACCGATTAAATTTGCCACGCGGTCGGCGCCGCCTCCGTCGCTGCGGCAGCATCGTGAAGACATTCCCGAAACACTGGAACGCATCGTTCACAAGATGCTGGCCGGCGAGGTCGAGCAGCGTTATCAGAGCATGGCCGAGGTACAGCAAGCCCTGCAGCCACTGGCCCGGCGTGCTTCCTTGATCATCGACTACCCGGCGCTGCTGCGCGCTCGAGCGACCACATCGCGCGGCGGCGAAGTGGTTCCCACCGAAGACGTGGCGACCGAATCGTCGACCTCTTCGTCGGCCGTGGCCGCCGGGCAAGGCGTGGCCGCCGTCGCTGCGGACCGCGATGACACCGCGACCCTTCCCGCCAGCGAGCCTCCCAGCAGTCTGGCGGCGACCCAGCTGGCTCATCTGGAAACGCTTGTCGAAAACCTTTCGCAGCGTTTGATCGATTCGCAGCGCGCGCTGGCCGATGCGGAAGCCAAAATCGCCAACGACGCTCGGCTGGCCGAGCAACAGTTGACGCTCTGGCGGCGCGAGAAAGCGGACCTGCTGCGGCGGCTGCGGCACAGCGAGCAAGCACGCGAGCAGGCCGAGCAAGCACGCGAGCAGGCCGAGCAAGCACGCGACGCCCTCGAGCATCAGATCACCGAGACGACGCAGCGAGCCGCGGCGATGACCGACGCCGTCGCGGCGCTCGAGCACCGGTTGGCCGAACAGAACGAAGACCTCACCGAACTGCGCGACGCCTACGATCGCTCACGCCAAGACGACTGACCCGGCGGACCCGCTGTGAACCATCTCGCCGTAACGCACCCCACCGTAACACAACTCGCCGTGAAGCAACTCGCCGGCGTTCCCGAATGGTTGCCCTTTGCGGGCCTGAACCTGCGACACAATCCATTCGGCGAATGCGCGCCGCGACAACGCGCCGAATTGGCCGTGGTCTCGCTGGACCGCTGGCTGGCGGTGCTGGAAGGCCCCCAGCCGGCCCTCCAATTTGTCGGGGATTGTGGCCGCGGAAAATCCACGCACCTCTTGGCGATGCGTTATGCTTTGCCTGACGCCGCCTATGTTTACTTTCCCGAACAGGGGCCGCTGCCATCGGTCCCGGAGGGCGCCGTGGTGTTGATCGACGAAGCCCAACGGATGCCGTGCCGCGTGCGCCGGACAACGCTGCGTCGCCGCGTGCCGTTGGTGTTGGGAACCCATGTCGACCTCCGCCGGGTGCTGCGCCGTTACGGCTATGCCGTCCACACCGTGCGAGTCGATACTTTGATCGATGCGCCGTCATTGACGCGGATTTTCAACCGCAGGTTGGAAGCGGCGAGACTGGACGATCGGCGTGCGGTCCCGCGGATAGCCACCAGCGAGGCGGCTCGCTTGCACGGCCGATTCGGTTCGGACGTGCGAGCGATGGAAGAGTATCTGTACGAGCGGTTTCAGCGATACGCAGGGAAAGACTGTGTCGAAGTGTCATTTGTCGATTGAGCTGGAGGACGGGGTCGATACGTTCGTGGCCGGCCAAACAGTACGGGGGCAGGTGATCGTCCAAACCGATGCCAATGTGCAGTGCAACGCATTGGAGGTGCAGACATCTTGGACCACCCATGGGTTTGGAAACGTCACTGGCGGCGTAGGTCAGAACGTCAACGCCTTTACCGGACAATGGCTGGCCGGTCAGACGTATCGTTATGCGTTTGAGCTGCAAACCGCGACCTGGCCTCCGACCTACCACGGATACTATCTGAACGTCGATCACGCGGTCGAAGCCAAAGCGGTGATCCCCTGGAGCTTCGATCCTAAAACCGATTATCTGATCAAGGTCTTGCCGGCCACCACGCTGCAGGCCGCCAGCCTGCTGCCCCCGCCGGATCTCGCGGCGGCGAACAGCGGCGCGATGAAGGTCGTGGGATGTGTGTTCTTTGCGATCTTTGCCATCGTCATCGTCGCCAACCCGTTCGCCTGGCTACTGGCCGTACCCATCGGTTTGATCGCACTGGTGTGGTGGTTTGTGTTTCGGTTCCTGCCGCGGGCCCGGCTGGGACAGGTTGCCTACGAAGTCCATACGACGGAGCTGAGTCCGGGTGAGGAGCTCCGCGCGGAACTGCGGGTCCAACCCAAACGCAATATCCGGATCAATCGGGTCGTCTGGCGGGTGATCGGCGAGGAGGTGTGCGTGTCGGGTTCGGGCAGCAATCGCAAGACCCGGCGTCATACGGTTTTTGAACACGAAACCGAAGCCGGTGGTCCCCAGGTCTGGACCGCCGAACAGCTCCAGCGAGTGCTTCTCTCGGTGCGTTTGCCCGAGACGCCCGCCTATACATTGGAACTGGCGGACAATCGTCTGGAGTGGCGGACCGAGGTGCACGTCGACATCCCCAGTTGGCCGGACTGGAAAGACCGCGCGAACGTGCGTGTGATCCCGCTAGCCCGATTGGGCGGTGTGCCAGCCGAACCGCTGGATGTCTCGCTCGCGGCTTCCGCGGACGTCCAGATGGAAGCCGACCCTCAGACGTCGCTCTCGTTTGCAGAAACCGTCCAGCATCTGTGGGCGGTTCGCGACGACCCGCAGCAGACCAAGCGGTTGGTCGACGCCGTGGTCGATTTGCCGTTCGAAGTCCAAGCGGTCATCGAACGCCGACTTCTGTACGGCAACGACGATCCCGCCGCCTATCGCGACGGATATGTTGTCTGGGCGCATTATCCGGACCCCGAACTACCGCTGACCTTGTTCGCCCCGCGCGACCGGGGAGACGAATTCGAGCACTTCGATCGAACGATTTGGAAAGGACGCGGACGAATTAGTGGTTATGATAGGAGGCACGGACGACTGAAGATCCAACTTGACTAGCCGCAGATGGGCTCCGCAACGACGGCGCCTTCTTTTTTGCAACGCTCGAGGTACCCATGCTCCGCAGCCACAGTTTTATCGTCTCCTGCTTCGCGGTTACGCTGGCCACGCTGGTTCCTGGTTCCGCCGGTGCGGAAGAACCGGCCCAGAACGGCAAACCCGCGGCTTCGCTGACCATCGACGGTGTGATCGTCTCGGACAAGGCGGTCGAAATTGTTCCCGACACCGAACAAATCACCAGTCTCACGCTGGAACGTGTGTTGCCGCATGGGAAGAAAGTCAAAAAGGATCAGGCCATCGCCTGGTTCGACACCGAAGACATCGATCGCCGGATCGACAAAGAACAAGCTGACTTGCAGTTGGCCGAGTTGGCGTTGGAAGAAGCCGAGTTCGTCTGGGAACAGTTTCAGAAACAACAACAACTGGACCGCCAAGCTGCCGATCGCGCGTTCAAGGCAGCCAGACAGGAGTTCGACAATTACAACAAAATTGATCGCGAAGAAGCGATTGCCTCGGCCGATTATTCGCTGAAAAACGCTCAGCAGTCACTCGAAAACGTTCAGGAAGAACTCGAGCAACTGCAGAAAATGTATGACGAGGACGACTTGACCGAGGAGAGCGAAGAGATCGTCTTGAAACGAGCCAAGAACGCCGTCGAAGCGGCGGAGCATCGCTTGCGACTAGCCAAGACGCGTCACCAGCGGACGATCGAGCAGACGATCCCCCAGCGGACCGAGGCCGCTCGTGACACCTTTGATCGCGCGGAATTAACACACGCCAAAACCCTGCAAGATCTGCAGACCGCCCGCAAGAAAAAACAAATCGAACTGCGGCGACAACGCGTCGATCTGGACGTCCAAAAAGAAAAGGTCCAACAACTGAAGGAAGAACGCAAAGCGTTGACGCTGCGCGCGCCCATCGACGGACTGCTGTACCACGGCGCCCTGACCCGCGGGCGGCTGGCGGACAAACCCAGCACGTTGAAAGCCGAGGACACGGTGACCGCCAAACAGGTGCTGTACACCGTCGTCTCGCTGGATAACCTGAGCATTCTGGCGGAGGTGAGCGAGGACCAGGTCCCGGAATTGGCCAAGGGACTGCAGGGACAGGCGACCGTTTCGGTGCTGCCCGAAGAATCCTTCAAAGCGACCGTCAAACAGGTGGACGCCGTGCCCGTGGCCAACAAAAAATTCCACTGCAAACTATCGCTGGCCGTCCCCGGCGGCAAGCGGCCGAACCACCAGCGACTGGTGCCCGGATTGTCGGTCAAAGTCAAGTTCGGCGACGAGGAGAACGAGGACGACGAGGAGAACGACGGCGACGAGGAGAAGTCCGACGATGACGAGGCGGGCGAGAAAGCCGACCAGCAGGAGGCATCCGATGAAGGTTAATCGCTGGCCAACGACAAAGGTCGGCCCGCCCCGCAGCAGCATGGCCTGGGCGGTGGCGATCGCCTGGTGGCTCTGCGGTGCAAGTGTTCCAGCCCAGGACGCAGCACCGCAGGACGCAGCACCGCAGGAGGTCGGCGTTGCGCGGTTACCGCCCCTGGACTTTTCCCAGCCGCCCGTGTTGCCCCAGGTCGATGGGCCACGGCCAGCCGAGCTGGAGTCGGCGATCGAGCGCGGCGTCGATTTTCTCATCGCCGACCAGAACGCCAACGGCTCCTGGGGCTCCGCCACCAATACCAAAGACCTGAACATCTTCGCGCCCGTCCCCGGCGCCCATCACGCGTTTCGCACGGCCACGACGGCGCTGTGCCTCTCGGCGTTGTTGGAAGTGGCCGACGAGGACCCGCAGGCTCAGGCGGCGATCGAGCTGGGGGAAGCCTGGTTGGTCGACCAATTGCCGCGGTTGCGGCGGGCAACCGGAACCGCGATTTACAACGTCTGGGGGCACGCCTATGCGATCCAAGCTCTGTTGCGGCTGCGGCAGTACGGCCCCGAGGACGCGGAGCGCCGTAAGGTTTTGGACGAATTAATTCGCAGCCAGTTCGACATGTTGACGCGGTTCGAATCGGTTGACGGCGGCTGGGGATACTACGACTTTCGCTATCAAGCTCGCCGCCCGACATCGGATTCGATTTCGTTCGTCAACGGAGCCGTATTGATCGCCTTTGCCGAGGCTCGTCAGGCCGGACTGGAGCCGCCCGAGGCGGTGACCGAGCGGGCGATCGCGGCGACGGTTCGCCAGCAGCGGCCGGATTTCGCGTACCTCTACGGCGAATACCTGAAAGACCGCCCGATGCGCGGTATCAATCGGCCCGGCGGCAGTCTCGGACGTTCGCAGTGCTGCAACGCGGCCCTGCGGATGTGGGGCAAGACCAACATCACCGACAATGTCTTGAAACACTGGCTGTATCGGTTGTATGAACGCAACGGGTGGTTGGACATCGGACGGAAACGTCCGATTCCCCACGAGTCCTGGTTTCAGGTGGCCGGCTATTTTTATTACTTCGGCCATTACTATGCGGGGTACTGCATCGAGCTGCTGCCTGAAGAAGATCGACCGCCCTATCAAGCGATGGTGGCCCGGTTGATCCTGGACAAGCAGGAGAAGAACGGCTGTTGGTGGGACTATCCGCTGTACGATTACCACCAGCAATACGGCACGGCCATGGCGCTGATGACCCTCAAGCGGTGCCGACCACAGTAGTGGAACCGGGGGCGGCTACTTTCGGCGGAGCGAAAGGCGACTCTCTCCAAAGTCTGGCGACTTCAGCTAGGGGCGGTTGACGGTGTAGAGTCGTTCGCTGGCGACGGGGTCCTGCACGTGGGCCGCCGCGAGGAATTGCTGCAGTCGAGACGGGTCTTGGGCCTTGCCGCCGAGCGCGTCCAGACCGTCCTGAGCGATCAACCGGAAGGGTTCCAGTTGTTGCTGTTCGGCCGCCTGCAAGGCGGACAGATAACGTCGCTGGGCCTCGTCGCTGCGCTGTTCGCGCTCGGCGATTCGAGCCAGAACTAAATCGCCAAACAGCTGGGCGACGGGCAAGGATTCGCGGCACAAGACGTTGCCGAAGTGGGTGGCGGATCGGTGCTGTGCGGGCCGGTCTTCGCAGTCCTCTTTGGCAGCCGCCTGCAAGGTGGCGTTGGCCCGCAGCCACAGCCACCACACCCGTCCGACTTGGAGGCGGAAAAAACCGCTGCGGGAGAAATTTTGCCGGTGCAGATCCAACAGTCGCACCGCTTGCTGTGGGTAGCCCGAGTACATCTTTTGCAGCACCAGACCAACGGTTTGCTGCGAATGAAAAAACTGCCAACTGGTGCGTCGGCCCGGGGCGGCAGAGGCATAGTTGTAGCGTTTGGTCTCGCGTACCCGGTCCAGGAACAACAGGGCGCTGGCAGCAAAGCCCGTGGTCGCGACATGCCGCGTGAACTGATCGTCCCGGTCTCGTGCGTCCCGGATCATCGCATGCGTCTGCTCTAACAACTTTTTCACGTGGCCCAGGAAAAACAACGACGCCAAGTGGGGCAGGAGGGCATGGACGCTTTCGAAAACCATGCCGTTGCACTGATGGCGGTACAGGCTGGACGATTTTTCCAGCGGCCCCTGGGCTTCAGCAAATTCGCCCAAGAACCAGTGATGGTAACCCGTGGCATTGATCGTATGGGCCAGGGCCTCGGGGCTGGCGTGTTGTTCGCACTGCTGCTGTATCTCCGCCAGCAGGCGAGTGGCGTCGCGGCGCCACCAGCCGGCGTCGTAACTGCCAAAGGCCACGTAGGCGGCGCCGCTGTGAATGCAGTCTTCATAGGTGTCGAAGGTGTCCAGTTTCAGCAGCCCGGTCGTCAGCAATTCCGCACTGTAGATATTGTCGTAGACGGTCAGAGCGCGGGTGATACGAAAACAGGTTCGGGCCCGTTCGCGATTGCGTTTGCTGGCCTTATCGGGCTTGGGCAGGCGGTACCCGCCGCTGGCCCGCAGCATCATGACATTTTTCAAAATCCGCCACTTGCTCAGCCACTGCGGCTTGGGTTGCGGCAAGCCCAGACGCCGGGCCAGATCGGCCGTGGCGTCGCGTGCGCGGTGGATTTCGCCGGCCCGCAGAAAAAACTCTGCGGCCATGCCCCGGGCGCGATCCGACAGCGGCTCGTCGGGATGCGCGGCCAATTCCAAATAGGCTTCGGCCGCTTTGGCGGATTGTCCGCCTGTGGAGAATGCTTGAGCGGCCAGGCGGAGGTGTTTGACCGCTTCGCCGCCGGACAGCAACTGGGCGGCTCGGTGATGCCAGCGAGCCGCTTCGCCGAAGGCGTACTTCTGCATCGCATCCTCGGCCGCAGCGACGACATACGAGGTCGCTTGGCTGGATTGGCCGGCCGCGATCAATTGTCCGGCGATATGCGCCGGTGCAATATCTTTTTCCGATGCGATCAGATGCTCAGCCCAAGCCGCGTGGGCTTTTCGGAACGGTTCGGCCGGCAAGAAATCGATTAACGCCTCGGCGATCGTATCGTGAAAAATCTCGATGTGATGAGTCTGTTCCCGTTCGTTCAACCAGTTCTCTTGCAACAACCCCGCCACCGCCTGTCGCCCCGACTCACCCAACCGGCTGACCTGCAACACGTCGCCGATGTCTACCGGCCCGCCGGCGGCGACCACATGGGTCAAAACGGTTTGCTGGGAATTCGTCAAACGGGCAAAGCGACGCTGCCACAGTTGCTCCAGATCCAGGACGCCGCTCGCCGAAATCTCCGCAAGTTCCTCGGCGGTAAAGGCCGACACGCAGGCGGCCAGCTGCAACAAGTGATGACAGTTACCACCGGCCATGCGAACCATCCGCTGAACGACCTCCTCGGGCAACTCGATCCGCCGCATCAGCAGATGGTTGCGCAGCATCTTGGTCGATTCGTCGACGGTCAACGGCCGAAGATTCAGTTGATCGGCGGGCGAGAGGTTGGGAGGTTGGAAGTCGTCGCGCGAGGCGGTGATGACCCCGAACAGGCCCTCGACTTCGGTTTCCAGTCGCTGGATCAAAGCCAGACTGTCCTGGTCGGCCCACTGCAGGTCGTCGATGATCAAAATAACCGGCCCGTGACGGCACACTTGGCTGGCCAGACGAACCGAAGCGTCATTGGCTTCGGCCTGTCCAAAGGAGTTCTTTCGCGGAACTTCGCCAGCCATCTTCAGGACGTTGCGCAGGACCGGAAAGGCGACCCGCAGGATCTGGGTGCTGACCGGGTCCAGCTCCAGCAGGCTGGACGTCGCCGTGCCGTAACGACGTGCCAGGGCGTCGATCATCTCGTCGAACGCCTGCAGGGGAACCTCTTCGCGGCGACGGCAGCGGGATTCAAAGACCTGCAACCATCGGTGCTCCTTCAGTTGTTCGGCGATCGCCGCCAGGAAACGCGACTTTCCGATCCCCGGCGGCGCCGTGATGTGCAAACGTGTGGCTTGACCGGCAATCAGACGCGAAAGCCAACGCCGCGCCTGCTGCATCGAATCGTCGCGACCGACAATCTGCAGGTGCCACGGGTTCACCAACGTCGACTGGGTCGCTTCGGACGCACCGCTGGCCGTCGAGACGACCTCCCACGCCGTGGGCCGAGCGGAGACTTCGACCGATAACATCTGCCGAATCAGTTTGACCAGCCGGCGTGGGGCGTCCACCGGCAACAACCGGTCCTCGTCCAAGCGGACCAAATTTCCATAGGGGTGCGCGGTGCGCGCCAGTTTGGAAATCACCCGTCCCAGACTGAAAATATCGCTGCCCGGTGGGTAGTTCTGCTTCATCAGAACTTCCGGAGCCATGTATTTTTGGTTGCCGGCGACATACGCTCGGTGCCCATCAGGGTCCCAGACCGGGTCGAAGGATCCGACCATTCCGTAATCGATCAGCCGCAGTTTGCCCTCGTGATCGATCAGGATGTTGTTGGGTTTGATGTCTCGATGGACCAGTTGATTGGAGTGCAACGTATGCAGAGCGCGGCCGGCTTCGCGGAGCAAGCCGTTCAGTCGTTCGTAAAAACTCTCGGGATCGCGGATGCCCTCGGCCTGGATCGCCTGCAGCAGCGGCGGCCCATCGATGTGCTCCATGCTGATGAACCAGTGATCCTCGTGTTGGGACAGCTTGTACAGCATCACCAGGTTCGGATGCCACACCTCGGCCAACGCACGGAAGCCGCGTTTCAAGCGGTTCAGCGTATTGGCGTCGGAGCGAAACAGGACCTTCAAGGCCACGCGGTTTCCGGTTTCCTGTTCGAGCGCACTGTAGACGGCTCCGGTCGCGCCCTCGCCCAAAAGTCCCGTGATGCGATGTCCGGCGACGATCGAACCGACTCGCCAAGGGCTTTCCCGACGGACCCGCCGCGCCTCGCTCAGACCGGTATCGGTATCCAGCTCGCTGGATCTATAGACCGCCGTCCCGTCGCCGAGTTCATCTCCGATGGGAAACCGTTCAAAGGGATGTTTCCGGAACTCGTCGTCGTCGTTGTGGTCGTCGTGGTCGTCGTCGAAATCGGCTCCGCTGCCCACCAATTGGTTCTCCCGAGATCATGCCAGGGATTCTGCCCCAGCGACTGAACATTGCTGGATCGTAGTCTAACTGTTGCGGGGGAAGCTGTTGTACCACTTGTGAACAAATAAAGCCAAATTGCCCTTCGATGCGGCGTCCGTGCCCCCCGCTCACCCGGCGGGCATCAGACGGTACGGGGGTGAGGTGCCGACCGTTGGTTAGACTAGAATGCTCGTGAAGTTTTTGCCCCCCCGCCCAACCGTCTTGCGGAGAACCCATCGATGCGTCGATTTTCGATCCTGTTCATCAGCCTGTGCTTGAGCGGCTGGAGCACGCTCAGCGCTCAGGACCGCCCCAACATCCTGTTTGCCTTTGCGGATGACTGGGGCCGGCATGCTAGCATCTATGCCGAAGTCGACGGTCCGGGTACTGAGAGCGACGCGGTGCAGACGCCCCACTTCGACGCTCTGGCTCGCGAAGGCGTCCTGTTTGAGAACGCCTTTGTCAACGCTCCCTCCTGCACGCCCTGCCGCAGTTCGTTGCTGTCGGGTCGCCACTTCTGGCAAACCGGTACGGCGGCGATCCTGCAGGGTGCGGTTTGGGACGACTCCCTGCCGGCTTGGCCCTTGTTGCTGCAGGACAGCGGTTACCACATCGGCTACACCTGGAAGGTTTGGTCACCGGGACGCCCGGCCAACGCTCCGTACGGCCAGAGGGCCAACGCGTACGCGCCGGCCGGGAGCAGCTTTAACGGATTCTCACAAACCGCGACGCGGATGATCGAGGGCGGCAAGACCATCGAACAGGCGCGCGAGCAGATGCGCGAGCAGGTGCGGGGAAATTTCCGCGCCATGTTGAAGGCGCAACAGGACCGCCCGTTTGCTTATTGGTTCGGACCGACCAACGTCCATCGCAAATGGATCAAAGGTTCTGGTAAAGCCCTGTGGGGCATCGACCCGGACAGCTTGAAAGGCAAGCTGCCGCCCTTCCTGCCCGACGTTCATGCCGTCCGCCAGGACTTCGCCGATTACCTGGGCGAAGTTCAGGCGTTCGATATGGCCTTGGGAGTGCTGGTCGAGGAACTCAAAGCCAACGGCCAATACGACAATACGCTGATCGTCGTCTCGGGCGACCACGGACCCGCCGGGTTCCCGCACGGCAAGTGCAACCTGTACGACTTTGGCACCCGGGTCGCGCTCAGCGTCACCGGACCGGGCGTCACCGGCGGCCGCGTCGTCTCGGACCTCGTGTCTCTGCCGGACCTGGCGCCGACGTTTCTCGAAGCCGGCGGAGTCGCGGTTCCCGACGCGATGTCGGCGCGGACGTTGTGGCCCACCCTGCGCAGCTCCGAAGAGGGCTTGGTCGATGCCAATCGGACGCAGGTCTATATGGGACGGGAACGACACGTCGCCCAAGCTCGCCAAGGCCACCTGCCCTATCCGCAACGCGCCATCCGTACCAAGGACTATCTGTTGGTGATCAACTTCGAACCGGATCGCTACCCGCTGGGAGATCCTTATCGGCTGGAGGAAGGACCGGAGCCGAGCGTCGACGAGCTGACCAATCAGACGTTCGTGACGCTCCCCGACGAAGACGCGGGCCCGACCAAGGCCTGGATCGTTTCCCATCGCCGCGATCCCGGCGTGCAGCCGTTCTTCGCGCACGCCTACGGCAAACGTCCGCGGGAAGAACTATTTGATCTGCGGCGCGATCCCCATCAGATGAACAACGTGGCCAACGATCCGCAGTACAGCGGCACGCTGGTCGAGCTGCGTAACCGTTTAATGGAAACGCTGCGGGCGACCGACGATCCGCGTTTGGTCGGCGAGGGCTGTTTCTTCGAAACGCCGCCCATGTCCGGCCCGCTGAAGTAGCCGCGCAACCTCGTAGCCGAAGTCGCCAAACTTTGGGGGAGGGACGCAATTCATTATCGTCCAAACTCTGGCGGGGCGCGGCTACGGCGGGGCGCGGTCTATCGCAGCGGTTCGCCGCGAGCGAATTTTGCCAGGGTTTGCTGATACTTCTGTTTGCCCTCTTCGACCGCGCTGCGAATCTGCTTGGTGCTCTGCTCGCTCTCTTTGCGCAGTTCGGTGATCATTTCCAGCGATTCGATCTGAAACCCGCTGATCGCATCGACCAGTTTCTGAACCGATTCCGGATTGATCGTCGAACCGTATCCGGCTCGCAGGGCCGCTCGTTCCAGTTCCCGGCCCAGATTGGCCACATCCTCCAGCCCCTTGTTGACGCCTTCCTTCATCGCCTCGGTCGCCTGCGTGACTTCGTGCAGGCCCTGTTGGCTGGTGTAGACCGTCCCCAGGATCGTGAAGACGTGCTCGTTAGTGGTAAAGAAGGTCACGGCGCGGCGGTACACGCGTTCTTTGACATCGTGGGTCTGCCGTAGCTTGGTGATTAATGTCTCGCCAACGTCGTAGCCGATCTGGAGGTTCTCGGCGATGTCTTTCAGCAACTGGTACGTGCGATCCTCCTGCTGGAAGTGGCGGCGAGCTTCGTCCCGAGCCAGTTCCAGCCGCGAGCGTTCGCTCTGTTCGTCGCCAGCATAGTTGTCCAGTTCGGCCTGGGCGTCGCCCAAGCCCTTGCGAGCCGCCTCGAGCATCGGGGTGTGCGAATCGAGCAGTTCGCGGGCCAACACCTCGGCTTCCTTGAGTGCAAAGCGAAAGTCGATGTAGCCCTCCATGATCGTGTCTTCGCTCTCCAACGCTTCCTTGGTGTCCTTGGAGACTTCGACGTAGACGTCTTTGATTTTCTCAAAGCGATCCGAAGGCGTGCCGCGGCGAATCTTCATCCACCAGTTCTGAAACTTTTCGGTCCCGGAAATCTTGCCATCGTCCAGCTGGGCGATCAACATCTTGCTGTCTTCGCGGACGCTGTCGAATAACTGCGTGATCTCCATGTAGCGGTTACCGACCTTGATGTTTTCGACGTTCTCGCGAACCAAGCGATTGAAGGTGCCCATGTGCTTGATCACATCGGCGATCGCCAGCACCTTGCTTTCGTCCAGGTGCTTGACGCCTTCGAGCAGGTGGATCAGTTCGGAAGTGTTCTCGTCCTGATCGGCCACGCCGAACTTTTCCAAAACGTCCAAAGCACGGTCGAGATACTGCCGCATGTTGCCCGAACCACCTCCAGCCGACTGATCTTGAGCCGGGGTGTGTTGGTTTTCTGCCGCGGGATCGGGGGCGGGTTGCTGCGCTTGTTCGGTCATCGCTCGAGACGTCTCCGGAAGAAAAGCAAACAGGAGCCAAGAACACGCATTGTCCTGGTGGGGGTAGCCTAACATGTTCCCGTGCCCAGGAAAATCGAGCCTGGTGTCGCACCGCGCTGGGCTTGCGGTAAATTAAACCGCTGGGCTTGCGGTAAATTAAACCGCTGGCGACGGTGCTGGATTTTTTGTCCACCGGCAGCGGCAGCGGCCGTGGGCGATCATCCTCTACGACAGGTTATCGATGTCTCAAGCTCAACAAACTCAGCGATCCACCGCGCCGGCGTTGCCGGGCGAAGAGATGACGCTCAATGAGATGTTGCGGGTCATGGACGTCGCTCGCGAAATGGGACGCGACCGGGCGACGGCGGAAAAGATGTTCGCTCGTCGCGGAGTGCGTGCGGAGCTGCGTGAGAAACTGGTTCGGACCGCTCGCCTGTCCGGCGACCAGGTCACCGAGGCGGAGATCGAAGCGGCGATCGACCAGTACTTCCAGAACCTGCATGTGTACCGAGACCCACCGGCCAGCTGGTCCCGAGTGGCCGCCTATGCCTGGATCTGGCGAACGCGTCTCGCGATCGCCGCGGTGGGCGGCACGGCCGCGCTGTGGTGGTTGATCGCCACGCTGTTCTGACCCCGTCATCCGGCCAACTCGCCGCCCCGCCTGCGCCTGCCGCCGCCGATTTGTCGTCTTTCCCAACCTTTCCTTTTCGCCCTGCCGCGTCGCATGCCCCATTCCGGACCTGCCATTTATCGCCAGCTGTTACTCGCCTACCAGACGGTCCAGGCCGACCTGGAGAAGCTGCGCGGTCATGTGGCAGCCGAAGGAGCCGAAAGCGAACGCCTGGACCAGGACCGGCAAGCGACCCTGGCCTCGTTGGCGGAACATTATTTGCCCGAGTTGTCCGAGCAGGCGATCGAGGGCACGTGGCACGAGGTCCGCAGCGACATGCGGCAAGTGCTGCTCCGCCAGCAAGAGCATACGGCGAGACTTCAGCTGCAACTGGGGGACCTCGAACACAACCAACAGCAGCAGGAGACGGCGCTCGAACGGGCCGACGAACAGCTGGATCAACTGCAGCAACGCCAGCAGGAGCTGAGCCAGCAGTTGCTCGACCGATTGACGGGCGACCAGCGGTTCTCCGAACTGGCCAAGCAGGCCGCCGCCGCCGAGGCCGCGTTGGAGCAAGCCGAAGGTCGACTGGCCGAAGTCCAAGAGGATGCCGCGCAGAAATTGCCCGCCTACCAACAGAGCAGCTTGTTTCAGTATCTGTACCGACGCGGGCTGGGCACCCCCGCCTATCAGTCACGGGGATTTGCGCGACGCATGGACCGCTGGGTCGGCAAACTGATCGGGTACCAGCGGGCTCGCCAGAGTTACGAGTTTTTGCGGGATACGCCCAAGCATATGGAGAAGGTGATCGACGAGGATCGCTGCCATCTGGAAACCGTCATGCAGGAACTGGAGCGGCAGCGTGACGCCCGGGCCCACGAGATCGGGTTGCCCGCGGTTAGCGCTCAGGTAGAAACCGCGGAAGCCGAACGCAACGCCGTGGTGGAGCGTCTGGACGAACTGAGCCAACGGGCCGACGCGCTCCGGACCGAGCTGTTGGATGTAGAGGATTCCCGGGGCGTGTACTACGGCCAGGCCGTGGAACTGTTTCGGGGGATGCTGCAGGGCATGGATCAACAGACGTTAGCCCAGCGGGCCGAGAAAACGCCTCAAATCCGCGACGACCAAATCGTCGCTCGACTGCAGGGGATCGACGTCGAAGCGGAACAGCTGGAGCAGCAGTACCGGCAGCGTCGTGACCGGTTAAAAGCGTTGAACGACCAACTGCGAGAGATCGGCCGCTTGCTGCAGCGGTTTCGTGCCGCCGGCTACGAATCACGACGCAGTCAATTTCAGCCTTCGCTGGACATCGCCGGTGCGCTGGATAGCTTTCGGCAAGGGCACTCGACGATCGAATCGGTTTGGCTGCAGCTGCGGCGGGCGCAAAGCTTCGGGCCTGCGTCGCTGGGCCCGGTGTCCCAGGCCGCCGGTCATCCGCTGACACAGACGTTGACGCACGCCATGGCGACCGCCGCCGGTTCGGCGCTCAGCGAACACGCTCGCCGGGCCAGCCACCGAGGCCGAAATAAACTCGGCTAGTGCTGCGTCAGAATTTAATCCTCGGGTATGGCCGTAGCTGAAGTCGCCTTTTCGCCGCCTCGGGCCGATCTCTGGCGAGCTCGGCTACGCTAAGCCCGTCGCAGCCTTTAATTCGGTATCACTCTCCCTTTGGGAGAGTCGGTTCCTCCCGCTGCGCGGGAGGGTGTTGTCGCGGGGTTTCACCGAAAGATTCATGCCGACGTGCTTAGAGCCAGAAACCGGGGCGTTCGCCCATACGGCTCATGGTCGTTCCGTGATCGCGTCCGTTGTCGACGGTGCGATTGTGGAACGGTGCGATTGTGGAACGGTGCGATCGTGGAACGGTGCGATCGTGGAACGGTGCGCAGCAAACAAGCCGAAAACGGCACGCGGCCCGTTTTCGGCTTGGTCGGTTGGCTGGATGCGGAGCGTGGGATTAACGCTTGCTGAACTGAGTGGCTCGGCGAGCACCACGCAGACCGGGCTTCTTTCGTTCTTTCATGCGCGAGTCACGCGTCAGGAAGCCGCCTTCGCGGAGCTGGTCATGCAGTTCTTCGTTAAAGCTGACCAGGGCTCGGGCCACGCCCATGCGAACCGCTCCGCTCTGTCCGGTCATGCCGCCACCGGCGACGCGAACCAACACGTCGACCTTGTCGCTGTGCTCGACGGCGTCCAAGGTTTCGGTCACCGCACGGCGGTGTTGGTCGTTGACGAAGTACTCTTCGATCGGTTTACGGTTGACCGTAATTTTGCCGTTACCGGGACGAACTCGCACCCGGGCGACACTGCTCTTGCGGCGCCCTGTTCCCAGTGCGTCCCCATTGATTTTGTCTTTTTTGACAGCGACCATCGTTTGATTTGTAACGGTTTGCGGATACGAAGCGGAGGGGGGAATTACGAAGCGACGACTTTGCCGGCGCCTTCGAGAACTTGCGGTTTCTGAGCTTGGTGGGGGTGCTCGGGACCGGTGTAGATCTTCAATTTCTTCAGCATCTGCGACGCCAGCTTGTTCTTGGGCAACATGCGTCGCACGGCGTGCAGCAACAGGTCTTCGGGCTTGCGTTCTTGACGGTCGCGGTAGCTCTCCAGACGCAGGCCGGGGTGGCCCGTGTACCAGGTATAGTGGCGAACGTCCAGCTTGCGGCCGGTCATCTTGATTTTTTCGACGTTGGTGACGATGACGAAGTCGCCACAGTCGACGTGGGGGGTGTACTCAGGGCGATGCTTGCCCATCAAAACGACCGCGATATCGCTCGCCAAACGCCCCAGGACCTGATCGGAGCCGTCGACAATGTACCAACGCTTCTCTAATTGGCCCGGTTTGGCCATGTAACTTCGCTGAGCGACCATGGTGGCTTACTTGTACCCTTGTGAACTAACAGACGCCTGAAAAAGCCAGCCGCCTACGAACAAATCCAGCCGTCTAAGAACAGATCGACGCCTTTCTTCGCGAAAGAATCACAGAGTTTATCGACGAGGTCCGGCTTGGACAAGGCCGCAAATTCAGGCTTTTCCCCGGGAAATTCCTCACGCACGCCGCGACCGGACAAGTTTTTTCCGCGTATCATTGGAGTTCCCCCACCGCCACCTCCCTAGCTCACCGCCGCTGATGACCGATCAATACCTGGGACCTTATCGACTGCAAAGCAAACTCGGCTCCGGCGGCATGGGATCGGTGTTTCGCGCCGTCCACGCCAAGACCGGCGAAAAAGTCGCGGTCAAACTGATCGCCGAGCGGGTTGCCGATTCGGAACGCTTCCGACGCCGCTTCTCGGTGGAAGTCGAAACGCTGAAAAAATTAAACCACCCCAACATCGTGCGCTTGATCGGTTACGGCGAGGAGCACGGACGGCTGTTCTACTCGATGGACATCGTCGAGGGACCCTCGCTGCAGCAGCACCTCAAACAACACAAACGGCTGGGCTGGCAGGAAACGCTGCGCTACGGAATCGATATCTGTGCCGCTCTGAAACACGCCCATGACCTGGGCATCATCCACCGCGACCTGAAACCGGCGAATCTGTTGATCCATCCCGAGGGTCGGATCCAGTTGGTGGACTTTGGGATCGCCAAAATGTTTGGCGCAGGCGACTACACGGCCGCCGGTTCGGTCCTCGGAACGGCCGACTATATGGCGCCCGAGCAGGCCGGCGACGGCAAGATCACGGCGCGGACCGACCTGTATGCCCTGGGCAGTGTGCTGTACGCCTGCCTGGCCGGTCGTCCTCCGTTTGGGGGCAAATCGATCACGACGGTCATCGAAGCCCTCCGCCGGGAAACGCCGGTGGACCTGGACCTGATCGTTCCCGAGACCCCGGAAGAGCTGACCGAACTGGTCCATCACCTGCTGGAAAAACGGCCGCAGGATCGCCCCCCGACGGCCCTGGTGGTGGGCAATCGCCTGCGCGCGATGTTGCGCGGGTTGGAGGCCCGCGAAGCCCAAACCGACGCGGACCACAGCGGCGGCACCAAGGTCGACGACCCGACCGACAACACGGACCTGGAAATCGACGACCAGTACGTGGTCCGTGACGATACGGCTGTCGCGCCCGGTCCCGGCACGCGGTTCCAGCCTAATAGCGGGACCGACCAGGCGTGCACGCTGGACGCGACGATCGCTTCGGCGCCTCAGAGCGTGCCCCGGCGACCGCCCACCGAGCCGTCGATGATGCCCGATTCGGCGAGCGAACCGATGGCCGCCAAGGATACGTCGTTTCGCACCGTGGACGAATCCGAACGCCGCCGCAGCGTGCTGGCCGGATCGACCGACGATCAACACCCACTTCTGCAGTGGTTGTCGATCCTGGGCCTGAGCCTGCTGCTGGTTGCGATCGTGGCGGCAACGATCTACCTGCTGCGCCCGCCCACGGCCGACGATCTGTTCGCGTCGATCCAAGCGGCCGAAGCCGTCGGCGATACGCCGAGCAGCAAGCGCGATGTCGAACAATTCCTGAAACGCTACCCCGACGACCCGCGAGCCGGACAGGTCCGTCAGATCGCCGATTCCTTGGATGTGGAGACGACGATTCGTCGGCTGCGGCTGGAGGCCTTTCGCGCCGGCGGCGTCGCTCAGTTGCCGCCCCCCGAGCAGGCTTTTCTCGAAGCCGCGCTGCTGCGCGACCGCGACCCGGCTGCGGCTCGACAGCAGCTCGAGCACTGGTTGGCGATCTACGGTCGCGAGGGGCTGCCGCGAAGCCCGCAGACCAAACGCTTGGCGGCCCTAGCCGAGAGCGAGCTGCAGTCCTTGGCCGACGCGCCGGCCGAACCGACGGCCGCTCGCGGCGACGACCTGAACGCTTCGCTGCGGTGGGCGTCGGAGAACCTGCCCGAGGATCAACGTCGCGAATTCTACGACGCGGTCGTAGCGTTGTATGCCGACAAACCCTGGGCCGCCGACGCGGTCGCCGTCGCCAAAGCCGCGCTGGAACGCATGCAAGCGCCGGCTTCGCCCTGACGCCGGCAGAGTCTATGTGCGGGAAGAAAAGATTTCTCCCCTCTCCCCCGAAGCCTGGCGAGCCTAAGCGAGCCAGGCTTCGGGGGAGAGGGGTTGGGGAGAAAACATTGCATTTAACCGCCCCACGCCAACCATAGATTCCGCCGGAGCCAGCAAATCGCAAAACAGCAACGCCGCCTACTGATTGTGCCGGATGGCTTTTAACAGGGGCAACCGAGCGGCGCGGCGGGCCGGGAACCAGGCGGCGGCCACGATCACGACCAATCCTCCCACGAGGCTGCCGGCCAACAACCAGGGATGGATGGCAAAGGGAATCGGATGGCCGACCACCGGTTCGGCGCTCAGGTGCGTCAGGTAGGAGATCAACACACCGGCCGCCAAGGCGGGGACAAAGGCGATCACGCCCATCATCAAGCCTTGCAGCAAAATGGACCGACGGACCTGGGCTCCGGTGGTTCCGACGATTCGCAGCAGCCCGATTTCGCGAGTCTGTTCCAGGACGTTCATCGTCAACGTATTGGCCACGCCCATCGCAGCGACCACGAACCCCAGGACCACCAACGCCCACAGTCCGGCGACCACTCCCGCCATCATCACATCGATCTGGCGCTGGATGTCCGAGAAGGTTTGCAGCAACAGTCCGTGCTGCTGGGCGATCGCGCGGACGTCGCGACGAACCGCTTCCAGATGTCCTTCTTGGGCATTGATCATGTAGGCGTCGACGCCCTCCACGCCCAACAACCGTTCGGCCAAATCACGCTGCATGTAAACGGTGCGGCCGCCGGCCATGTAGTCGTTGGCTACGGCGGCGATCGGCAGGGTTTCGAGGCCCTGTTCGGTTTCGATTTCCAGACTGTCGCCGGCTTCCAAGCCCCCGGCGCGCGAAGCCAACACACTGCCGATGACGACTTGACCCTCGGCCATTCGCTGGGCCAGTCCATTGGGATCGCCGCTGGTCAGATCGAACAGCGACCCGCTGCGTTCGGCGCGGTCGCTGGCCACCACGATCACGCTTTGGCCGGCGGCCTCGGCGGCCACAAAGCGCGCGGTGCCGAGGGAACGGATGTGGGGCACAGCGGCCAACTGGATGCCAACCTCATCCGGCAGGTCCGCCGCCAGGCCGGTCGCCATGTCGGGGGACATCGCCCGCAGAAAAAGATCCGCGACGAACGCTTTGCGATACCAACCGCGGATGTCCGCTACGTTGTCGATCACCGAACTGGCCATCCCCACGCCGGTGCTCAGGCCTACGAACAAGACGCCGATAGTCAGACTGGTACGGGTGTGATGCCGCAACAATTGCTGTAGCGCCAGCTTGGATTCGATCGGCACCACGCCGCGGAGCAACCGAGACAGCGCCGTGCTGATCGGCCGCGTCACCAACGGCACCAGCAACACCAACCCGCTCAGCAGCAGCGCCCCGGCCCAGGCCGAATAGATCGGCGGCAGCTTGCCTTGCAGACTCTGCGAGAGCACGCCGCTGCACAGGATGATCAAGCCCACGCCCAGCAGCGTGGGCCAACGCCATGCCCGGCGGAAATCCGTGATCACCGATTCACGCATCGCTTCGGTCGGCGCCAAACGGCTGGCTCGACGGACCGGCCACCACACACCCAGCAGCGCGATCCCGACGCCCAGCAGCACCGCGGGCAACAACGACATCGGATCCCACTGGGTACGGGGCATCTCCGTTTCAAACAGGGTTCCCATGGCGCGGGCCAGGTAGCCCGCGCCCAGATTGCCGGCCAACCAGCCCAGGGCCGCCCCGACCAGCCCCAGCAGAATCGCTTCGCTGTACAACATCCGGGCGACCTGCCGCCGCGTGGTGCCGATCGCCCGCAGGATGCCGATCTGCCGCCGCCGCTGGGTCACACTGATCAAGAACGTATTGGCGATGATCAAGACGGCGACCAGCAGCGAGAACGCGCGCGAGGTCAACATGCCCTGCTGGGTCGCGTAAGCGGTTTCTTTAGCCAGCGAGCTGCGCGCGGCCGGTGGCGCGATCCGCAGGGCTTCGGGCAACTCCGCGGCGATCGCCGCCTGCACCTGGGCCACATCGGCGTCGGGTTCGACGACGATCTGAATGGTGTTGACCCGGCCTGGAATCTTGGTGGCGTACTGGGCCGCGGTCAACGACATCAACACGCTGGCTCCGCCGCTGGTGGCGACCGTTTGCAAGGATCGATACAGCCCGATTACGCGTGCCTTGATCAGGCCGCGACGCGTCAACAGCTGGACTGCGTCGTCCACTTCGATGCCCATGCTGTTGGCCAGAGACGCTTCCAACAGCAAGCCTTTGTCTTCGCGCAAGGAACGTCCGGCGACGATTTCGCGGGGATGCACGTGTTGGTCGAGTTCGGGGTCGATGCCCAGCGTAATTAATTTCGCTCGTTGATCCTCGAAGTACAGGATCGAAGGTCGCTGGATCAGGGGCGAGGCCAGCTGGACGCCCGGCGTATCGGCGATTCGCTCCAGCACCTCGGCGTCGAAGGAGCCGCCGCCGGCCGAAGCGACCTCCAGGTCGGCGCGGCCCGAGATCGATTCGAACATCGCGTCGAAGGCTTGGTCGGTCGACTGCGTAGCCAGGCTGACCGCGATCACCGCGGCCACGCCGATGATGATCCCACCGACCATCGCCGCGGAACGACCCGGGAAGCGGCGAATCTGTCGCCATGCCATCCGCCAGTAGAACATGTTCAGCGCTCGCTGTGCGTTGAGTCGTGATCGGCAAGCGGTGCCGCGTCGTGGTCGATCTGGCCGTCTCGGACGGTCACGATGCGATCGGCTCGGCGGGCCACTTCGATGTCGTGGGTCACCAGGACGACTGTTTGGCCCTGATGGTCGACCAGTTCCCGCAGCAAATCGGTGACCTGTTGGCTGCTGGCCGTGTCGAGGTTGCCCGTCGGTTCATCGGCCAGGACCAGCGCGGGCTGGATGACCAGGGCCCGGGCCACCGCCACCCGCTGTTGCTCGCCGCCCGAGAGCATGCTGGGCAGATGGTCGCGACGCGGGCGCAGCCCCACCATTTCCAGAGCCGCCTCGGCACGCGCAAGCGCGTCCTTTTCGGCCACGCCGTCCAGCTCCAGGGGCAGGGCGACGTTTTCCACTGCGGTCAGTGTGGGCAGCAGATTGAAGGCCTGGAACACGAACCCGATCCGTCGCCGCCGCAGCGTGGTGCGGGCCGTGTCGTCCAAACTGGCAACGTCGGTGCCTTCCAAGAGGATCTGGCCACTGGTCGGAGCATCGATCGCGCCCAACAGCGTCAGCAGCGTGCTCTTGCCCGAGCCCGACGGTCCGATGATCGCAACCATCTCGCCGGCTTCGATTTCCAGATGGATCCCGCGTACCGCGTCGACCGGTACGGAGGATTGCCCAAAGGTCTTGGTAACATCAATGGCTTCGATAATCTTCATGCTTTCCCGCCGCAGGCGACCCATTCGTTATCGCTGCATGTTACCAAAGCCCTCGGCGGCGGGAATCGGTCCGCCGGCCTAGGCCTGGGTTTCGTCGGCCTCGCGGGGCCCGTTTCCGGCGGGAACCTGAGTCAGATGATTGGCAGCCCGCAGTTCAAACTGCAGCCGCATGCGAATTCGCAGTGCCTCCCAAATCCAGTAAAAGGTCAAGATAAAACAGCAGGCCGCGGCGACCAATTGCCAGTTGGGTTGCAGGTCGCTGAGGGTCAGAAAGATCGCCGCCCCGATCGCGCTGACGCCCGCCTGAATGAACTTGCGAGTCACGGTGCTGTGAGTCTGTTGGCTGACACTGCGTTGGATGGCGTCGCGAGCCGAGACATTGGCCAACTCGCGCATCGCGGCCAGGTTCTTGGTGCGTTCGGGCGCCTGGGAACGCGGCACGTAGGGCGCGTCGGGGGCGACGTCAGCCGGGGCGCCGGGCGGCTGGGTGGCCGAATCGGCGGAAGCAACCGGCGCGGCCGCTTCGGAGGCGTCGTGCTGCGGGCTCGCCGGGTTGTAGGCCGCCTGCGGGGCGGGCGTGGGTTCCGCCGGGGGCGAGGAGGCAGTGGTTCCGCCTGCCGACCCGCCGTGGACCCGCTGGAGCAGCCGATTCATGTAGGCTTCGATCGAATCCTCGTCGGCCGGATCGTCCTGGGCGGCCGGTTGTGACGGTTCGGCGCTAGGCGGCGACGGGCCGTCCTGGGCGGTCTCGGGCTCGGGCTCGGGCTCGGGCTCGGGCTCGGGCTCGGGCTCGGGCTCGGGCTCGGGCTGGGCGGTCTCGGGCTCGGGGGCGGGCTCGGTGCTAGCCTGATAGGTTTCGTCGCCGGTTTGATAGGCCTGGGCGCCGTCCGCTCCGCCCTGGTGCATCTCGTCGCTGTCGGCGGCGCCGTCGCCTTCCGCTTCGTAGCTAGCGTCGGCTGCCAGACTGCTTGCGGCTTCCCCGTAGCCAGCCGGTTCGGTCTCGTCGTACATCGGGTCGGGGGTCCACGCGGGCTCGCCGAATTCGCTGGCAAAGCTGCCGTCGGCGGGCAGAGACGACGAAGCGTCGTCGAAGCCACCGTTTTCGTAACCCATCGATTCGAAGCCGGTCGATTCGAAACCGGCCGATTCGGGGGCGGCTGATTCATAGCCGGTCGAATCGTAGCCGGTCGATTCGTAGCTGGTCGGTTCGTAGCTGGTCGGTTCGTAGCTGGTCGGTTCGAGGCCAGCTGCTTCGGGGGCGGCTGATTCGTAGCCGGCTGGTTCGAAACCGGCTGATTCGTAGCCGGTCGGTTCGAGGCCGGTCGATTCGGGGCCGGTCGATTCGAAGCCGGACGATTTGGGGGTTACTGAAGCGTCCCCCTCTAATTCGCTGAGCAGTTGGCTGGCCAGTGAACCGGGCACCGCTTCACTGGACGCATCGGCCGGAGGAAACACGCCCTCGGCCGTCGCCCAGGGATTCACCTCGTCCGCGGGGAATTCTGCGGTTTGTTCTGCGTTGGATTCTGCGGCAGGTTCCTCGGCGGGTTCGTCGAAGAATTCGATTCCGGCATGCTCGCCGACAAACTCGTCGGGGACGGCCGAATCGACGAAAGACTCGGATCCACCGGCACTTTCCGAGGCGTCGGTCGCGAATGCGCCGGTCGTTTCGGTGAGGTCACTGGCGGAGACGGTGGTGCTGGACGGTGCGGCTTGCTCGGGCTGCACCTCGGAGCCAGACGGCGAGCTATCGTAGGTCGGCCAAGCGTCTTCATCGTCCCAGGAGGCTGCGTCCTGGGAGGCTGCGTCCTGGCAGGCCAGGCCCTGGGACGCTTCGTCCTGGGCCGCTTCGCCGTGGGGCGGTTCGCCGTGGGGCGGTTCGCCGTAGGGTGCTTCGCCGTGAGGCGGTTCGCCGTGAGGCGCTTCGCCGTGAGGCCGGGGCGTCTCGGCCACGGCCGCTTGTTCGACGCCGCTGGTCGCTGGTTCGAGGGTTTGCCACTGGGGTTCATCGGCGGCGGCCCTCCCGGCTTCTTCGGCGGTCTCGACCACCGCCTCGGCCGCGGCGTCCTGCTGCGAGTACTCCGTCCGCAATTGCTCCAGCTGCTGCTCGGTGGCTTCGAGCCGTTGGCGAATCACGTCCAACTGATCGTTGGTGGGGCGTTGCTGGAGATTCCGCTCGGCTTCTTCGAGGCTCTGGCGTGTGGTCTGCAGTTCTTCGTGCAGCGACTGGGCATTGGCGTTGCTTTGGGACAGGTCGGCGACGGTCAGGGCCAGATCCTGGCTGACCCGCTGGATCGTCTCGCGCAACTCTTCCGATTCGGCCTCCCAGCTGGCCCGGTCGTTTTGGCGCGCCTGTTCGCCTTCGCGGACCTGTTGCTCCAGACGTGCGACGGCCGCCACGGCATCGGCGCACTGCTCGCGCAGCCGATCGGCTTCTTGGTTCGCTTCGGCGACCGTGTGCTGCAGCCGATCGACCTGTTGAGTCAATTCATCGATCAATTGTTCTTGGCTGGCGATCCGCTGGGCGTGCTGTTCCGCCGTCTGGAGCGCCGAGTCGCGCTGTGCGGAGACCTCGCGGAGCTGCTCGTCCAAACGTTCACGCTGCGCGCGGATCTCGGCGCAGGTTTGCCGCGACTGTTCCAGCTGGGCCGTGACGGCGGCGCACTGCTGGGTCAGGTGGGTCACCTGGGCGATGGCTTCCTGTCGCTGCAGTTCCGCCTGTCGGCGTTGTCGTTCGGCTTCGGCAACCTCCTGCGCGGCCTGCTCACTGGTGTCCCGTATCTGCTCCAGCCGCTGCTCCATTGCCTCGGCCGACTGCTGATGCTGATCGCGTTCGGATTGCAGCCGCTCGCACTGCGTTACCAAGACGTTCCGCTGCTGGGCGTGCTCGGCGGCCGTCGCGTTGGCGGCGTGTAGGCTGTTGGTTACCTGGGTCAGCTGTTGCTGCAGGCGGAGGACGGATTCGTTGGTCGCGTGGCTCTGCCGCTCGGTGGCCGCGAAACGCGCGAGGACGTCGTTCAGCTGGCTTTGATAGCGCCGCTGCAGATCGCGGCGCTGCGGTTGCCAATCGCGATCGTCGTGACCGGACTCCTCGGCGCAAGGCTCATCGGCGGTGGGCTGCTCTTCGCAAGCCTCGACAGCGGTCGGCCCTTCGGCGGTGGGCTCTTCGGCAGTCGGCTCTTCGGCAGTCGGCTCGGGCGCTTTTTGTGCTGCGGCACCGGGGAATTGCTGGTAGCGAAGTCCGTCGGCGAAGCTCAGCCGACCGCTGCTCTCGGCGCTCGGTGGATCGCAGCGGGAGAACGCTTCGTCATCGGCCTTGGCCGTCGGTGCGGCCGCGGCAGGATCGTTGCCGGCCGGTTTGTCCTCGGCCGAGTGGTCCGCTTGTTCGGCACCGGGAAGATTCTCGCGGCGGTCGTCACGGAGCAGTTCGAAGCGGTATTGACCGATGTCGACGCAGTCACCGAGGTACAGCTCGGCTTCGTTGGTGCGCGTCCCGTTGACGCGAATCGGCACCGAGTAGGCACGCACCATGGTCCGGCCCGGACCGCGCAGGAGCACGGCGTGCAGGTCCCGCAGCGAGGGGTCGTCGAGCCGAATCGAGCACCCCGAACCATTGCCAAAGGTGTAGCGTTGGCCGCTGAGCCGCATCCGCCGATTGGGCGTGCCGGGGCGAGATACGCGGAATTCCAGGCATCCCCGATCATCGCGGGTCGGGTGCTGGCTCGCCGATTCTTCTGCGTGCTGTGGGTCGGTTGTCACAATTTGCTTCCTGCCGTAGCGTTCGGGCCTGGGAGGGATCCTTCCCCCCGGCCGCTCTGGGCCGGTTTCTAGACTTATTTCTATGTTTCGGCCTTTACCACTGGATCCGGTTAGGCAAATCGTTCGCCGCCGCAGGCTTTCTCGGCAAATACCCCCCCGGTCGGTGAGCGGCCAGTCGTTTATGGCGGTTGGTCGGGCATTAACTGTCCTTTACGGCCACACGATTTCCGTAAACCTTTTCTGACGGCCCCGTCTTCTGCGTAACTCGTTTCCGGATCACGGGTTAGCGTCCGCCGGCCGGAGGGCGGCAGACAATCCCAGGGGATGGTCGCCGGCAAAATAATTCCTGCGATGTATAGTTCCCTGCCAGGCGTCAATGGAGCGGATCGGAGACCGAGGCGTTCCAGGGAACCTGGTTTGGGTTTTCAGCGTCTGGGCAGGTGTAGATCGAAAGATCTGCCGTGTTTATCGGTTTTGACGAGGGTAGAAACATGCCGAAGAAAGAAGCGTTGAACAAGTTGCGGGATATTCTTATTCGCCGCCGTGATGCGCTGCGGCGAGCCTTGGCTGGCGACTTGAGTCTGTTGCAAGAGGTGCGCGACACCGGCCCGGGCGACCTGTTGGATGCGGCCGTCGACACGGCCCAGGACGAGGTCAACAGCCAATTGGTCGAAGCGGAGAGCCGCGAACTGGGGTTGATCGACGAGGCCCTCGAGCGGCTGAAGGATGGTTCCTACGGCGTTTGTGAGGAGTGCGGCAAGAACATCCCGCTGGCTCGTCTGCAAGCCTTGCCCTACGCGACCGACTGCATCCATTGCCGGCGTAAGTCCGAGCAGGTTCGTTCGCCCGGAGCCGCCTGGAACCGTGTCTTTCAAGATGCTCCGGCAGAGACCTGAGCAGCGATTTGCGATTTGAGAGCTCAGCTCTTGTCCGGCTCGCCGTGCTCTTGCCACCAAGCTTGAGCCTGTTGCCGGGTCCAGGGGTAACGCCCGCGAAGCCGCAGTAGTTGTTCGTACAGTTCGGCGACGCTCTGCGGCCGGCGCTCCGGCGACTTGGCCATACAGGCATGAATCGTATCGGCCAGCGACTCGAGTTCTGGATCCTCCAGCAGCTTCGACAGCCGTGGGGGCGTGGAGCTGAGGATCACTTCGAAGAGGCCGCTGGGATCGATCTCGCTGTAGGGATCGCTGCCGGCCAGCATGAAATAGCCCACTGCGCCCAAGGAGTAGATGTCGGACCGTGGATCGGTGCCGGTGGGGTTGCGAAAACGTTCCGGTGCCATGAACATCGGCGTTCCGGCCCAGATGCGTTCTTGGGTCTTGAACAGTTCATGATCGGTCGTCGTGGGTTTGGCCAATCCGAAATCGAACAGGACCGCCCAGTCGCGGCACTCGCCTTTCTCCGCCAACATGATGTTCCGCGGTTTGACGTCCCGATGCACCAGGCCCAACTGATGGGCCTCGGACAAGGAGTCGCAGATCTGTAGAAGGATGTGCACGACGCGCCCGGGCGGCATCTTTCCACCGCGGCTGACCGCCTGGTGAATGGTGATGCCGTCGAGCAGTTGCATCGCACAGTAGGCTCGTCCGTCGTTGGTCCAGCCATAGTCAAAGACCGAAACCGAATGCGGGCTCTGCAGGCCGGCGGCGAGCTGGACTTCGCGATCGAAACGCAGGGTGCTCTCTTGGTCCAAGCGGTCGGGGCGAATCACTTTGAGGGCCGCCGGGCGTTTCATCAATTGATGGCGAGCCCTGTACACGACGCCCATGCCTCCGCTGCCCAGTTCATCCAGCAGTTCGTAATGGCCAAAACGATTGCGATCGGCCGGCGAGTCGGGGCGGAACTGACGCTGCAGAAACAGCGAAACCAGGCCGGCCCCCAAGATCAACACGCCGCTGCCGGCCCACAGCGAGCGGTAAAGAGCGTGCAGTGGGGCAAAGGCTTCCTCGGCCTCGATCTCCACGATCAGCCCCACCTCCAGTTCCGGCACCCAGCGCCACGCGCCGATGACCGGTACACCGCGGTGATCCCGATAGGCCGAGACGGTTTGACCGTTCTGTTTCGCCGCGGCTCGGCTGGCAGCGATCGTCAACGGCAACGTCGAACGATCCTGCATTGAAGACGGATTCGAACGCAGCGTTTGGCCGGGGTCGCCGGCGCGGAGCACCTTGACGGGCGAACGGGTTTCCGGAGGCAACAGACCCAGTTCGGCCAACGGTTGGTGCGGCGGCAGTTTGCTGCGCACGCGACCCCGGTCGTCCACGGCATAGACGCCTCCGGTGCGCTCGAACGAAAACGTGCGGAGCAGTTCGCAGTACTCGTCGTACAAGCCGATACCTCGGATCAGCATCACGGCTTGTGGATGTTGATTATCGTCGCGAAGCGGCGTCATCAACCACATCAGCGGGCGATCGTTGGCCGGCACGAAGCCCTTGGTCGGTTGTTCGATGTAGTCCGGTTTGTGGATCACGATCTCGCCGGCAAAGGCCCGCGACAACTCCGCGCTGCCCTCCGCGGAGATCGGGTTTCCGATGTCGCCAGCGTCCTCCAACCAACTGGCCAGCGTCGTGCCGTTTCGGTTCCAGAACACATAGCGCACGTCCACCCCGACCAATGCGGCGACGTGGGCGGCCAATCGGTCGCGGACCGGGCTGTCCAGCAGATCCTGGCGGGGTGAATCTTCGCTGGGAGAATCCTGGCTGGGAGAATCCTGACGGGCAACCCGCACCAGTTCGAAGGCGTGTTCTCTCAGCTGCGGGTCCTGGGCCCACGCGGCGACCTGTGCCCGTTTCGCCGCGACCCACTGCTGAAGCGCGAACGCCGCCGCGTCGGCAGTGCTTTGCAGTTGATCGTAACGAGCCGCACGGTGTTGCTGCGCCGCCCGGCGGCCGCCGACGTAAACCATGGGCAGCAGCACGGTGGCCAACAGCACGGGCAACCACAGCGGCAACCAGGTGCGCAGCCGCCGCAGCGAACGATTCGCCTGGCCGCTGGCCTTGGCCACCCGGATGGCCGAAGGCATTTCCGCCAAGGACTGCGAGCCGGTGCCCTGCGAGACCACGGTCGGTCCGGATTTAGAGCGAACCGTACCGCCTTCGGCTCGGGCCGCTTCGGCATCGTGAAATTCCAACAGCGACAGGACCTCAGAACGCAGCTCCGGGTCGGTGGTTTGCCCGTCAACGAACGCTCGGCGCTCGCCGACGGGCAAGGCTTCCGCCTGGTGAAACAATCGCCGCACGACCGCGTACTGCTCGGGTGTCACGAGTCGATGATCCGTTTCATTTCGCGTCGCAGCCACGCCCGGGCCATTGTCCAGTCTTTCTCGATCGTCCGCAGACTGGTACCCAGCTCGCAGGCGATCTCTTTCATCGCCAGCCCTCCGAAGAACTTCAGCTCCACCACGGTGGCTTGGCGAGAGTCCAGTTCTTTCAGTTTGCTCAGCAACTCGTCCAGCAGCAACACGTCTTCGTCGCGTTCCAGTTGAAAGGTCACGCTTTCATCGAGCGTACCGCGTGACCAACCGCCGCCCCGCTTTTGCGAATTCACACGGCGAGCATGATCCACCAGGATTCGCCGCATGACGCGGGCCCCGATGGCGAAGAAATGCGTTCGGCCCTGCCAATCCACGCGGCGTTGATCGATCATCCGCATATAGGCTTCGTGGACCAGCGAGGAACTGGTCAAACGATTGCGATTGGGCTCGTTGGCGATGAACCGGCCGGCCATCCGCTGCAGGTCGTCGTACATCGCCGTGAACAGCTCGTCGGCGGCCCGCGGCTGACCTCGAGTGGCCTTCAGCAAATTATCGGTTACCGATTCCATCGGGTGACTCAAGCACACGTCAACGGGAAACGCGGCCCGGGACGACGGACCGCGAAGCTTTCGCTTCCCAGTATAGACGCTCCGTCCCATTTCCGCTTCGTCCTCTGGCACACCGCAATCAGGCTCGAGGAGGGCCTCGTTTTATGGGGAGCCCTGTTTAATGGAGAGCCTGGTTTAGTAAAGCTCGCCCATCATCTCGCCATCGGCGCGATTGCCCATGTTTTGGAACAGTTGGGGGTCGATGTGCGACGACAGGAACGTAACGGCCCCATCGGCCATCACAAACTGGGCGCCACCGGGGTGCTGGCTGCCAAAACCGCCGACCTCCAAGATTCCCATTCCTTCCTGGTCGCGCAGGTAATCCTGGAATCCAGAGTAGGAAGCATTGAAGGGCACGGAGCCGGTGTTGCGCAGCGAGCTGCGCGTCCCCGACGCCCATCCCAGGCTGTCGTTTGCGGGCAGGAACTCGCCGATCAAGATCGTGTTGGTGCTGCCGTCCTCGATCTCGGCATAGCGGATCGCACTGTTCAGGAACAAAAGTCCGTTGTTGTCCTCGGCGATCGGAGCCTCGCTGTCGTGATAACAGCCCGCATAATTGGTTGTTGGTGCAGAATCGAAATCGCTACCGCCGAACGATGGGCAGCGGTACACCGGAATCCATCGCTCTCGCGGAGGTTGGTTGACCGCAGCGTAGGTTCCGGCTTCGATGTCAAAACGTTTGGCGATGCCCGGCTGTTCGACATAGGGCAGCAGCCGGACCAGAAAGCTGACGTGTTGGCCGACCGGTTCATTGCGAATCGGTCCGCTGGGGTTGGTCGTTCCGGCAGGCAGATGTTCGTGAGCGAATTCGAAATTGTGCGTGGCCAAACCCAGCTGCGTTAGGTTGTGGGCGCAGGAGCATCGCCGAGCCGCTTCGCGCGCGGCTTGCACCGCGGGCAACAACAATCCGACCAACACGCCGATGATGGCGATCACCACCAGCAGTTCCACCAGCGTGAACGCGCGGCGAGTCGATAACGGAGCGGGAGCAAGTGTCGATGGTTTCATGGCAGAGTTTCATCGTCTGGTAGAGAGGATGGTTGGGCGAGCAGAACCGTATGGCTGCGACGCGTGGTGTGAAGGGGAACCGGGGCGTCGGTAGCCGATACGACGGCGGTTACTCGTAAGTGAGTCGCGGCGGGCGGGTTGTCGTCGTCGGCCGCCGGGCGAACTTCGATCGTGACCGAGGCGAATCTGTAAGGTGGCGGAACGGGGGCGACCTGCCAGGTTTCGCCGCGGTACTCGGGCGACTGCCGCAGCTCCCGCAGACCGCGTGCGATGCCGGCATCCAACAACCATCGCGTCTGTTCCATTTGCACTTCACGACGCATCTGCCGACGGGTTTGCAACCCGGTCCGGACGGCCAGGAACACGAGCGTGGTGACGATTGCCAGTGCCAACAGCACACTGATCAGCAAGATGCCTCGGCGGCGTTTGAGGGTGGTTGTCATGGCCCGGCTCCTATGTCATCGGTTGCCGGCCGGTTTGACGGCGGCCTTGGCAGCAACCGGCCCACGGCCGCCCGCACCCGCAGGTTGTCCGCCCGGCGCGGCCCTTGCAGGTTGATTTCGATCCAGCGGGGCAGCTGGTCGCCGTTCCACTGGACCTGCAGTTCGTCTTCAAACGGGTACGATTCGTGGCGGGCCGACGCGGATGACGCCGAGGACTCGCGGCGCAGATGTCCGGGATGCCGCGAATACACCACCCGCTCGCCGCCCGGTGCCGTGATGGCCAACCCACCCGATTCCAGGACTTCGACTTCACTGCCGCGATGGACATCGCGGCGCAGGTCGCGGCTCAGTCGCATCCAGGTCTGGTGTTGGTCGTAGCGGTCCTGCATCGCCGAGGAGAATCGCAGCGACTGGGTGATCCAGCCCACCGTGATCAGCATCAGGGTGTTCAACAAAATAAATAGGACCAGGGTTTCCAGCAGCGTGACGCCGCGGGAAGCGTATCGCGAGCTCATGGCGTGTCCTCCACTTCGGCGGATTCCGGACGCAGCCACCCGGCCATTCGCATCGTGATTCGGTCCTGTTTGCGCTGCCACGACAGCCGCAGCTGTACTCGCTGGGTACCCGAATCCGACAGCACCTCGCCGGTCAACACGGGTTCTTCCAACACTTCCGCGGCCAGCGGCGAGACCTGCAGCGAGGCGACGCGCTGGCGGGCTTCCTCTGGCGGCAACAAGGTGATTGTTTCCAACTGATTCGACAACTCCGCCAACGCCATTCGCTGGCGGCTGATGTCGCGCCACAGATGATCCACCCGGTATGCGGTTGTCGCGAACAGTCCCATCAACGTCACCAACATCGATGCCGCGACCACGGCTTCGATGATCGACAGACCGCGGCGGCAGCGAGCGGTGCGGACAACTCGTTTCGGGGTACGTCGTGAGCTCATGCCATCGCGGCGATTAAACGGATCAGAACGATAAAGACCGAAATCACGACCAAGGCGACAATCGCCGACATCAGCAGCAGACTGAGCAGCGAAAAAAAACGCCAAAACACATGTCTCCGATGGTCGCGGCGGTGACTGCGCCGGGTGACATCGTATCGCAACAACCAAGCCTGCGTGTCGGGGCTGTGAGCCAGAGCCAGGGAATCCGCTTCGCGGCGACCCATCAGGCCCTGCTGGAAGAGGGTGTCCCAGAGATCTTGACCCTTTTCCACTCGCTCGGCGATCGCGGCGAAACGCTGACCGAGCGGTTGTTGGCCATAGACGCCAGCCAATTGCCGTACCCCTTCACCCCTGTGTTCACTGCGTTCGATGACGTCGGCCAGCAAGGACCGCCACTGCAGGTCCCGAGGCATCGGCTCGGTGGTGCCACGACTGGGTTGCCAGCGATTCTGAACGGCCTGCACCACCAGCGGTAAACGAAGCGACACCAGGACCAACAGAATACATCCTCCGATGGGCATCAATATCGGCACCACTGCAACCAACCGCTCGGCGATCTCAAACGAGACCGGCAGATCCAGGCCGAACTCCTCGAACATCATTTGAAAGGTCGGCAGGATAAAGGTGCCCAGAAACGCGAGCACGGCCCACATGACCAACAGGTTGCTCGAGTGCCGCAGCAATTCCGAAGGCAGGCCCATGATCGCCGTCGGCTCGCGCGCGTCCAGCCACGGTTCGCCGGCCAGCATCGCCTGACAAGCTTCGCTGATGCGGCCTTGTTGGTGGGCAAACCGCAGCGTTTTGACGCCGGCATCGGGCAACAGGTCAGGGATCCGGCTGACGGCCTCCACCGGATCGATCCCCGCGGCAACGAACCACGCATACTGGTGCAGGCGCCGTCCCGGCCGGCCGGGCGACTCCATCGCCAGGGCTTCGCAGGCCGTCACCAAGCGAGCCGGATGAGAATGCGTTTTCGCCAACACCCGCAGAAACGCCCGCTGCGGCATCGCCGTCACACGCACGCGTCCCGGGGCGACGCAGTCATCGCCATAGCGGCTCGAAGCGACAGCCGCCGCCGCCGCCGCCGCCGGTGCGCTGTGGTGCTCCGGTGCGTTGCGGTCCGCCGATGCGTTGCGGTCATCTGATCCGTTCGGCGCCGTCCCGCCCGTGTATTCGTTCATGCCAACCCCGAAATCAAGGATACCAGCGGCATAAATATCGAGATCACGATCAGGCCGATCGTCGCTCCGGTCAAGCAAAACATCGCCGGAGCCATCCAGGCCAGGTAGGCTCCGCGGCGATAATGTCCGCGTTCGAGATACATCTCGGCAACCTCGTCCAGCCACTCGCTGCGCTCGGCCGGCGTGGGCTGTGAGAGCGCATAGCTGACCATCGCCAACGGCCGGCCACCGAGCGTAGGAGCCGCGAAGTCCTGCGGGCTGCTTGCCAGCTGGGTCTGCACGAACGCTCGAAGCCAGGACAGACGGGAAGGACTCGAAGCGATCCGCAAGGCCTCCGGGTATGGCACGTCCAGCCGAAACAAACCGGCGAGATGCGTGGCCCAACCGGCAACCGCTTCCCGGCGGGCGCTTCGTCGCCGCAGCCAGCCTATCGTGACCGCCACCAGCGGAACGACCACCGCAAGGATCACCGCCAGGATCAGCCAGCCCCAAGCGAGCAGCCACCGCGACAGCAAGATCACCAGCCGCGTCGGCGCCGGCAGCTCCACTTCGAATTCGGTATACATCTGGTCGAACATGGGCACGATGTATGTCAGGTAAAACAAGACCAACACCACCAGGCCGACAACAACGACCAACGGATAGGTCAAGCCAATCGAGAAGCCGCGTCGCTGGCTGGCGTGTTGACGAAAGCGTTGTTCAGCGTTCATCACCGCCGCCTCGATCCGGTGCGGCTGGTCGGGCAGGGCTGCGGCGTGTGGAGCCAGTGGGGCAAGCAGATGCACGGCGGCGGGATCCGCCAACACTTGTTGCGGTGTCCGGTGGGCTTCGAACCGGTTTGCCAAGTCGGTCAGAAAGCGTTGGCTGGCCCGCGGTACGTCCGCAGTCGCGCGACGCAGCGCCGCGGCGATTTCACAATGATGCCGCAGCACGTCATCGACCTGCGAGACCGCCGCCGGTGGGGGCGGTGAAGTTTCCGAGGATTGGTTGATCGGTTGGGTTCCGTCGCTCATCTACCAGACCTCGGGTAGCATCAGGTCGTAGTACAGAACCAACACCGGTCCCAGAGTCAGCACCAAGTACAACACCAAGCAGGCTCCGCCGCCCGCGACGATCAAGATGGTCGGCAGCAGATCGCCCAGCATCGCCAAGCGGGTTGTCGCATTGCGATCCAGAAACGCCGCGTAGTGAGTCAGCGATGCCGCGCCCGCCTCCGGTCCGGTCGGATCCACCGCCGCAGCGCCGACCAATCTTTGCACCCGAGGTCCCGCCGAAACCAGGTCGCAGGCCGATTTTCGCGCTCGCGGGACGTCGACGCCCGCAGCCACCAATCCGGCGGCCGCACGGGTTGCCGCGGCCGCAACGCGCAGATCACGAAAACGTTTCCCCCCGCAAACAGCAAGCAGGAGTTTCGATGCCGGCCGAGTGGTCAGCAACAGGCACGCACAAGCGGTCAAGGCCAGCACACCGGCGACGACCTGGCTGGCCGTTGGCAAGTCGGAGGAGAACGAACGGATCGCCACGACGGGCTGCAGATCTTGCTGCAGATTGATGACGGCGGGCTGCGATACAAAGCTGAACAGCAACAACCCCAGGGCGGCGACCAGGTAGATGACGGCCAAGTAAAACAGGGTCGTACGCGCCAATCGTGTCACACGCCACTGCGCCAGGTTCCCTGCCGCCAACGCCTGGAGAATAGGTGGGCTGGTTCCGGTTGCCGAATACTGTAGGACCGCTGCACGGTAAGCGGTCGGCGTGTCCTCGGCTCGCTGCACCGCGTCCTCGATCGACGCGTGCGTGGTCAGGTGCTGCTGGAGTTGGGACTGCCAGCGCTCCAATCGTGCCACTTGCGAGCGACCTGCCAGCGCATCGCGACCTGCCAGCGCATCGCGACCGGCCAGCACATCGCGACCGGCCAGCACATCGCTACGGCCGCGGAAGCCGATATCCAGCGGCACACCGGCCAACAGGGCTGCATGCAAATCGCCATGCAAACGCTGGAGCGTTGGTGACGAAGAAGCGATTGCAGACATTTCCTGTTGCGCCCCGGCCAAAGAAACGGACAACCCAAAACCAGAAAGGCTCACTCCTTGCTGGATTGTCCTAGCCTAGCAGAGCGGGGTGGCGATGTCTGCATGCGGACCGACGAGTCAAAGCACGCGAAATCACCCTCCGTGCCTGGGCATCGACGCCGGCACAAACAGGAGCTCCCCAGATATTGCCTCTCTTTGGAAGGCTGCCAGAACCTATCGAGACGGGTTTGGCAGGGGGCTTCGGACCGGGCTTGGGAGACCCCGGCTTGATTCGTCCCCTTTCCGGAAACCGGAAGCTTTCCCTCCCGGCGGGAGGGAAGGGACTGGTGTCGATACCGATGCCCGGAGCGAGCTCGATGCCCGGAGCGAGCTCGGCGCCCGAGCACTTAACGGACCCTTCTCAGCCCAGGATTTCCAGGCGTTCGTCGGATGCCGTATGTTGGGCTTCCCAAGTGATGCTTTCCAGCATCTGCAGCAGGCCCACGAAGATTTTGGGATCGATTCGTTCTTCGACACCGCGAAGGGCTTTCTCCATCACGTCGGCATTTTCTTTGACGACGCGGTAGTCTTGAACCGACCAATTGGCCCCGGCCGAAGCTCGTTTCTTGAAAGCTTTCTCGATCGCTTGCCGGTACGGTTTCAATTCTTTGGCATCCAGGATGGGTGGCCAAAGGATCTGGCCGGAGTAGGCATCGAAGCGGTCGGAGCCAAGGCGGTCTGGACCGCGCTCGGCGGCCAGTTCGGCGTACTCTTTTTCGCTGAGCGGATCGCGGCGTTCCTCTTCGCGGGCTTCACGCCAAGCTTTCCGCCGTGCATTGTAGGCTTTGACGACTTCGACTTGATTGTCCAGGTACTCGTCGACCGACTCCTGCAGGTTGATCGATGCTCGCGAACGCAGCAGCGCGGCCTGGCCTTCGGCTGCTTCCAATGCCGCGGCACCTTTCAGGATGGAACTCTCGGCCGTACCGACTTCGTCGCCGCTGTCGATGTCGATGACGTCTTGGGCGGAAACGGCGGGGCTCAGGCCCAGCGTGACCAGCAGTGGGGCAAGGGCGAGAAAATAGCGGGTGTTCATCCGATGGGCTCCAGCAGGAGAAGGGGGTTGCGCGGCCGGCTTGGAGAAGCAGGCTTCTTGACGCAGATAAGTGCAACCGCTGTGCCAAACCGGTCTCAGCGCAATCAGCCGGTGCAAAACGAGAGGCTCGCCGGCCGGTCGATTGGGTGAGCCAATTGGGCGATAGCCTCGGTTTCGTCACCGCAAAACCGGGGCCTTCGCCCAAACGGCTCGCGTAAGCAATGCGTTTTCGAATACATCGACAGGCCGTCGCGGCAAGGGTGCTTCGGCCCCGAAGTGGCACTCAGGTCGGCAGCGGCGCGAGCAACCGCTCGGCGGTCCATGCGCCCACCGAACGGCCGGAATCCAGGCCTGCGGTGTTGTCGAAATCGAAATGGATCCCGCCGTAGATACGACTCATTCCCGCCTCTTCCGCAGCGTCCCAAAAACTGTCGAACGAACGGCTAATGATCGCTGGGTTGTCACCGCTGGTCGCTGCCGGATCGATCGTCGTCGTGAACGCAAACCCGTCGCCGAACAGTCGGGTCAGCACCTCCGCCGCCGCACCGCTGAACGTACTGTGTCCCGACGTATAGGTCGGGAAGGGCGGCGAAGGCAACCGCGGCGTCCAGTCGGCCACCGGCGTCGTGGCGTCGTTGCCGTCGCGGTGGGCCTGGCGAATCGCATCGATCGGCCGCCAGAAATCGTAACCGTACTTTGCGTCCCAGGCGGCGATCCCGGCATCGGCCAGGGCATAGTTCAGCAGGGCAAACATTCGCGTCGATTCGCTCAAGTCCCAACCCTCGGCCGCGACCGCTTCGCTGGCGATCTGGTTCCAGTGTCCCGGCGGCGTGTAGGTGCCAGCTCCGTCCGCCCAGAACTCCGCGATTTCGTCTTGATCGGCCGTACGCAGGGTGCTGTCGACGCCGCCCAGCCGCAGCACTTCGTCCACGGAATGGGCATAGGCGGCACTGTCCAGTGCAGGTGGAGCCGCCGGGCGGAACTGATCCGCCGCGTCCAGCGCAAACGGCGTCACGTCGGCCCAGGCCGGCAGCAGCGGCGGCAGGTAATCGGGCGGGGTCCGGTCCCAGTCGCCGGGCTGGTCTCCGGCGGTGTGAGTGCCCGCCACATCGGAACCATCGTCGCTGCGATGGGCCAGCATGGCTTCGGCAATCTGGTACCCAAACGTCACGCTGTCGCTGTGTGAGTTGCCGCCACCGGCGACGGTCAACGATTCGGCCAGCGTCGCATCCCATACCGCCTGATGAGCGCTCTGGCCGTACAGAGCCGAAGCGGCGCGGTAGGCGGCCGCGGCGGCGGCCACATCCGCGGCACCGTCTTCGGGCGGGGCGCCGCCAGGAGTCGACGGGCCCCAGTACGATTCGTACTGCGGCTGGAACGAATTGTGGGCTTCGAACATCGCCCCGTGAATGATCGCCAGGTTGCGAGCCACCTCGGGCGGCGCGCTGTAGACGGTGCGCCCTTCAAACGGGTCGTCCGACGTACTGGACCACTGTCGCACGACGTTCAGGATGGCGGCATTCCAATCCTGAGCCAGGTCGCCGGCAAACACGTCCACCGTGTCGCGAGCCCAGTGTCCCATGGCGTTGCGAACGGCGACTTCGAATTGATTTGCTCCCCCGGCCAAAGGCAAGGTCACGGAAAACTGCCCGGCGTCATCGGCCGCGGCTTCCCACGTTCCCGTCTGTCCGGCCAGCGCGGTCACCAGCACGCGAGCCCCCGGATCGGTCTGTCCGTTGGCCACGACGACGTCTTGCACGACCACGCGGTTGCCGTTGGGATCGGACTGGGCCGATAGCGATGCCGCCATCGTAGGGTCGGGGATCTGGCGATTGATCAGGTTGATAACGACCAGGGCGTCGAGCGGCGCCAAGACGCCATCGCCGTTGACGTCGTAGTACGGTTCGGTGGAATCGGCAGGCCGGGCCGGCAGGATGTGGGCCCCGACGGCGTTCAGCCGATCGATCACCGTCAACACATCGTTGGGAGCAACGATCTGCGAAGCGTCGACGTCAGCGGGCAGGTCGTCGTTCTGCCAATCGGCCGCCATCAAGCGGCGTGACTGTAACGTCTGGCAGCGCAGCGGCCGATATCGAACCAGCGATCTCAAGGCAGTATCCCACAACCAATGTCTTGAAAGACTAAGCAGCCCAACCAAGGGGCCACAAGAAAGTAAAACAGCGACTTCGTACAGCGATAGGCTCGTGCAACTATAGCATCGCCCACCCGAACGGGCCCCCAATTCTTGGCAACCCGTTTTCTACCATCCGGCGATCGGCATGGGCACCGAGTACACGCCGTTGCGGGCGGTGACGATCATCGTCTTGCGGTCCGCACCGCCGAAGGTCACGTTGGCCGGTTGCTCGGGGAACGCCACCACGCCCAACAGTTCGCCTTGGGGACTGAACACCTGAACGCCCAGGTTGGCGGTGATGTAAAGATTGCCTTCCACGTCCAACGCCATCCCGTCGCCGCCCGTACCGGATTTTCCCTCGGGCTGCTTCAGACGACAGAACACACGCGGCTCGGACACCTTGCCCGGTGCCTGGACATCCATCACCAGCATTTCCTCCGAGCGGCTGGGGATGACGTACAGGCGTTTCCCATCGGGCGACAATCCAATCCCATTGGGAGCCGGCAGATCGCCGCTGATCCGCGTCACGTTGCCATCGCGATCGCGGTAGTAAACCGACTGCTGGCCCTGGGGCAGCGGCTCGGGAGCGCGAAACAGAGGGTCGGTGAAGTACAACCCGCCGTGCGTATCGGGGACCAGATCGTTGGGCGCGTTGAAGCGACGGCCCTGGTAGGCATCGGCCAACACGGTCATCGCTTTGGAACGACGGTCGTAGGCCACCACTTGGCCATCCATCTGACAAGCCAACAAACGGTCGCCGTCGACCCACAGGCCGTTGGCGTGGCCCGAGGGCGAAACAAAGGTTTCGATCTTCCCGCCCGGCACCTGCACATGGATCGTGTTGTTGGGAATGTCGGTGAAGTACAGCGTGCCGTCGTCGGCGACGGCCGGTCCTTCGGTAAAGGCGAATCCCCCCTGAATCTTGGTGACGTCGCCGGCCGGCTTGATCGAGGAATCCTGTGCGGTCGAGGAATCCTGTGCGGTGGAACCAGCCTGCTGGGCGGCCAACGGCGGCATGGCGTGCAACGCGATCAACGCGATCAACAGCAGGCTCAAGGCCGACGGTGTCCAGCGGGCCGACGGTGTCCAACGGGTACGGATGGCGGTAACGTTGTAAATCATGGTCGTGTCCTTCGAGAAACAAAGCGTTTCAGCAGAGAAAATCTTTCCGCAGCCGCGCCATATACTGGTGCAGTGGACGGGGCGTGCCGCGATCGTCCAGCAAACCGCTGTGGGGGAAGATATGGGGTCGCGAATCGTCCCAACCTTCCCAGATGATCCCGTGCACGAAATGCTTGGCCAGCAAGGTCCGAATATAGCCTCCAGCCAGCCGCAACTGATCCTTTTCGGTCAGACCCAGCTGGGAGTTCGGGGCGAAGATGCCCGTGGGGCGCAGGGCCGCAGGATCCGGTTCGCTGCTGGCCGCCAGGGTCAACTGGCACATCAGCGGTAACCCCAGCACGGCCCAGCGGTCGATCATCTGGCTGAAATCCAAATTCGTCCGCGGCAGCGTGCCGATGTCCTCATAGTTCATCCGCAGTTCGAGCCCAATTCCGCTCAGCCCCAACCCGGAACGGACCAGGGCGTCGGCGCAGTGCATCGGCGAGATGCCCTCGCGGTCACGAGCCAAGTACTCGCCATAGGGTTGGTCGAAAGAGATGATCACCGGATTTCGCGGATCCACGCGGCGGACGGTCTGGATGATGGCGACGGCCAATCGCATCACCTGCTCCTCGCTCAGCGAGATCGGTCCGCGGGTGTTCAGTCCAGCCGCACAGTTCCACAGGTGGACCCTGCCGGCATACCGGCGCACGGCCTGTTCGGTAAAGCGACAGACGGCGTCGAGCAAACCATCGAAATTATCTTCCAGCAGGTACAGCCAGTGCGGCAGCATTTTGTCTTGGAAGTCGAACAGGGGGCCGGCAATCACCCGCAGGCCATGTTGTTCGCTCCAGGCGAACATGCGATCGACGGCATCGAAGTCCAGCCGTCCCGCGTCGGTTTCGACTTCCGCCCAGGATACCCGCACCGCCGCGGCGTTACAGGCGGCGACGTAGTCGCCGGTCTGGGCGGCGGTGGGCAGATGTTCGGCCGGCATCGAAGCCCCCAGCAGGGTTCCCAGCCGGCCCTCGTTGTCGCGGCGAAAGGCCAGGGCCTGGGCGGCGTAGGATTCCAGCAGATCGGCCGAAGCCGCTTCGAGATGCCGGATCGCTTTCATGGCATCCTCACCGGCCGCCTCCGGATTGGCCACGCGCTGGGCCGCATCGAGAAAGAAGGCCGTTCCCTGAGCCAGCAGATCGCGGAAATTATCCGACATCCTCAGCCCAGCCCGCTCCCAGGTATCGGCCTGCGACCGCACTCGGTAGCAACACCCGCGGGCCAGCTCCAGAGGCAGGTTATAGGGCGGCACGCCCGAGCGGAGGCTGCACGTCGAGAGCGTGACCGGCCCGTAGCCGGGGATGACCCAGGGGACCGACAGTTTGCCCGATTCGTCGATCCGCCGAGTCACGGTCAGCCGGCCGTGTTCGAAGCGAACATTGCCCTCCCACGGAATGCCTTCGATCCCCGAGATATAGGCCCATTTCCACAGCGAACAGTCCTCCCCCAAACTGCCTTGTTCCAGCAGGTTCTCGGGGATGTCGAATTGAAATTGGCCCATGGCAGCCAGTCAGGCCGTAGGAATTGAAGGGGAAAACCACGCCGCTGCCAGCGGCAGGGGGCCCTGAATCTAACGCAGGAAGCCTAGCGGTTCAATTCGAGGGACGTCTGGGGGTAAACTGGAATTCGGCGTACACTAGGTGCTCTGTCGCCCCACGCCGTTCCCGCATATCTTTAACCGATTCCTATGCCAGACGCCGAAACCTCCTCCAACCGCCCCGCCCCGCCCGACACTGGCCCGTCCGCCACCGGCCCGTCCGCCACTGGCCCGTCCGCCACTCGCGACGTCTCGGCCGAAGCGCCGGCGGTCCCCAAGAAGCGCGGCGTGCCCGAAGGGCTGTGGATCAAGTGCCCCGGTTGTGGCGCCTCGCTGTACCGCAAAGAGGTCCAGCGGCGGCTGAATGTTTGCCCCAACTGCGAATACCACTTTTATGTCTCGGCCGCCGAGCGCGTCAGCCACGTCCTGGACGACGGTACGTTTGAACCGCTGAACGAACACCTGCGGCCCACCGACCCGTTGCAGTTCAGCGACCGCAAACGCTACGCCGACCGCTTGGTTGCCGAACAAAAACGCACCGGACTGAGCGATGCGGTGCTGACCGGCACCGGCATGATCCGGGCTCGCCGCGTCGCCTTTGCCGTGACCGATTCGGCGTTCATCATGGGCAGCATGGGATCGGTGGTGGGCGAGCGACTGGCCCGCTTGATCGAACGGGCGACCGAACAGAATCTGCCGCTGATTATCGTCAGCGGTTCCGGGGGCGGGGCCCGCATGCACGAGGGCATTTTGTCCCTGATGCAGATGGCCAAAGTAACCGCCGCCTTGGCGCGTTTTGATCAGGCCGGCGGACTGTTCATCAGCGTCCTGACCAATCCGACCATGGGCGGCGTGGCGGCCAGCTTTGCGTCGCTGGGCGATTTGATCCTGGCCGAACCCAAAGCCCTGATCGGGTTCGCCGGCCCGCGGACGATCAAAGCCACGATCGGAATCGAATTGCCCGAAGGGTTTCAGACCAGCGAGTTCTTGATGGAGCATGGCTACATCGATCGGATCGTCACCCGCGAACGTTTGAAGAGTGAAATCGCTCAGGCCATCGACTACTGCGGAAAGTAAAGCATGGGGTTCCTTGATTCGTTGCGTTCGCTGCTGCCCGGTTCGGCCAACAAAGCGTCCGGCGGGGACGACGCCCAATCGTCCGCCGGCGGCAAGACGACTGGCAAGTCCAGCAAAACGAGCGGCCAGTCCGGCAAGAAATCCGGCAAACGCAGCACGGCGCCGGCCCGCGTTAAATGCGACGTGGAAGCACGCTTTGAACGCATGCGTTCGTCGGTCTCGGGCACGATGGGCAACTTCTTTCTGGCCCGCGACCGTCAGCTGAAACGCATCGTCGGCGTCAAGGTGTGCGACCCGGAAAAGGTCCGCGCGTTCGAAGCCCGCTTCAAAGGGCTGAAGAAACCCAGCGAGGGCGAGATCGCCATGCAAATGGTGCACCCCCGCGTCATGGAGACGCTCGAACACGGCGAAACCACCCGCGGCGAACGCTACCTGGTGACCGAATACATCGAAGGCCCCAACCTGCAGCAGGTCGTCCAGGCGGCCGACGAGTCGCAGGTGGCGGGCAAACGGGTGAACTTGATTCGGCAGATGGCCGAAGCGATCGCCTACGTTCACAGCCAAGGTTTCATCCACCGCGACATCTGTCCCCGCAACTTTATCTGCTTGCCGGATCTGGAAGGGTTAAAGCTGATCGACTTCGGCTTGACCGTCCCCGCCACGCCGCCCTTTATGGCCCCGGGCAACCGTACGGGCACGCCGGTCTATATGTCTCCGGAAATCGTCCGTCGCCGGCCGACCGATCAACGCGTCGACATCTTTTCCTTCGGGATCTCCTGCTACTGTCTGCTGACGTTCGAATTCCCTTGGAACGTCACCGACACGACCGGCCGAGCCGCCCTGCAGCACGACACGACCGCTCCGACCGACATCTTCGAGCGGCGTCCCAAACTGGATCCGCGGCTGGGCCGGGCGATCATGAATTGCCTGGAAGCCAAACCGGAGAACCGAACCGCATCGATGGACCTGTTTCTCAAACAGATCGCCCTGGTCAAGCAGGAAGAGGTCTAGCCTCACAGCATCGACAGGGATTCGTCCTGCTCGCGTTCGCCGACGGTCAACCGGAACATGTCGCGAATCAGCTGGGTGTCGCAGTCCCGCTGTTCGACTTTCCGCCGGCCGAACATCCGGGCTTGGGTGTTGATCATGACGTCCGGCGGAATCTCTGCCATTTGGCCGAACAGGCGGGCGTAGTTGACGAAGCTGGGAACGTTGCTGGTCACAAAGCCGTACAGCATGCTGGCCACGCCGATCACTTTGCCGGTGAAGATCCCGGTGTTGATCGCCGACTTGCTGTAGTCGCCCATCACACAGCCCATGAACTGCATCCCGGTGGCCACGCGCCGGCCGTTGTATTCCAAGTTGATCGTGCCGTAGGTGTTTTTCAGGTCGCTGTTACAGGTCCCGGCGCCGAGATTAATCCAGCTGCCCAGATAGCTGTGGCCGAGAAAACCGTGATGCTGTTTGTTGGTGTAGGCCTCGATCACCGAAGCTTCGACCTCGCCGCCGATCTTGACCGTGTGGCCCAGCGACACGCCGTCCTTGAGCGCCGCGTGTTCGATGATCCGCGTGTTGGGTCCGGCGTACACGGGCCCGCTCAAAAAACAAAACGGGCCCACTTTGACGTTGCGGTCCAGCAGGATCGGTCCCTCACTGGTATCGATCACCGGATGAGGCCCGAGAGCGGCATCGGGCGCAACGAAAACGCCGTCTTCCAGCTGGGTGTACCCGCCTTCTTCGATCCGCAGCTGCATGTTTTCGTTCATCAGCCGCATGTGCCAAGACACCACGTCGTGGGGCCAGACGAAGGCATCCAACGCGGCCGCTCCGACGGGCTGGACGCGGGCCGCGGCGACGATGTGGTCGATCGCCGTAGGAGTATAGTCGGCGGAATCGTCGGTAGGCTGTACCAGCGACCACCCGGCCGGCAACACGGCGGCCAGAAGGCCCTCGTCGTCGCTGATCTGGCACGCTTGGCCGCGCTGCAACAGCTCTCGCAGCGCCAGCCAATTGGACTTGGAAGGGACCAACCGAGCGTTGACCAACAACATCGGTTCGCCCACCCGTTCGCCGCCGAGGGCCGTCAGGCCGTAGTCAACCTTCTGGATCGTATGCAGGTGGGGCCGCACGCTGCCCAGGATCGGGCAATCCAGCCGCTGCAGCCAATCCAGCAGATGATACGACGCACACTGGATCGCGTAGGTCGGACGCCCAGTCGTGATGGGCGCCAGTTGGGCGGTGCCCGCATCTTCAAAACAAAGCACATGCATCGGAAGAACCTGGATTCGGGGCGGCTAAGAACATTCTCTACAATCGGAACCGTTTACGCAGTCCCTAAAACCAGTTTCTAAAAAACTCGCCGATCGGTCACCCGTCGAGAACGTCGTGAGCCATAGTTTAGGTATGGAACTGAAACGACTCGCGGGATGGTGCGTGCTGCTGGCGGGCTGCGGTGGCAGCTCGGCGGGGACCGTCTGGAGCGACGAGCCGCCGGCGGCCTGGGTCCAGCGTTTGGGCGACGCTTCCTACGCCGTTCGAGCTCGGGCGTTGAACGAACTCAAGTCGGCCGGACCCGCCGCCCACGAGGCGCTGCGGGACGGCTGTGCCGCGGCGGATCTCGAGATCCGTCTGCGCTGCCAGGAACTGCTGCACACCCTGCATCGCGACCGCTTCTCAACGGAACTCCAGCGGCTCGAGAACGCGGTCGAAGCGGGCCAGCACTACCGGCTGCCGATGTGGGAATCCTACCGAACGATGGTCGGCGAGGACGCGGCCAGCCGGCGGATGTTCGTCGCCCTGGCCCGACGCTATCGCTCGTCGCTACAGGACCTGGCCACGACCGAGGCGGTCGCTTGGCCGCCGCTGGGACCGTTGCCTGCGGACGCCGGCCGGGATCCGCTGCGTTGGGCCTTGCTGTTATTGGTCCGCCACGGGCAGACAACCAATCGTTGTTTGCGGGATCATCAGATCCGCGACCAACTGCTTCGCGACGAGCTCAGCGGAGCGCTGCAGTCGGGAAAGCACGGCGACGTCCTCCGCCGCATGGTCGCCCACCTGCTGGACGACCTGCCGGCCTCGCGGGACCGCCACTGGATGCGAGTTGCCTTGCAGTGGCAGTGCGAGCGGCAAGCGGTTCGGATGGCGTGGCAAACCCTGGACGGCGAAACCGAAGCGTCCCCGGCGGCGACCGCGCTGGCCCTGACGACGCTGGCCAAGCACGCGCCGCGGCAGGCCCCTCCGGCGCTGTCGCGGTTCCTGGACGACCACCGCACCTGTCAGATCTGGCACCTGGTGGCGGCGACGCGCCGGCGACTCCGCACCGAAGTCCGTGATGTCGCGTTGGCGATGCTCCTGCATCTGGAGCACCAGGACCTTCGGCAGATCGGTTTCGTCGACGTGCAGGCCGATCCGCTGACGATCTATCGCCAGCACACGCTGGGTTTCCCCGACGAGGAGGCTCGTCGCCGGACCTGGCAAACGGCTAGTCGCAGCGGCCTGATCTCGCTACGTTCTTTGCATCCGTAGGTTCCTCCGCCGCTGCCGCCCACCGCGAATCCGATCCTGCTCTATGAACGCCTGGACCGACCTACCGCTCTCGCTGCGTTTGACGCTGTTGGCCGTCGTGGGATTGCTGTGCGGCGGGTTTATCAACTGGGCGATCTACGCCTGGGCGGCCTTTGGTCTACCGGTCAGCCCCTGGTCGGCCGCCCCGGCCGGCATCCCCCGGCGCCGATGGCACTCGCGCCTGCCGGTGGTGGGTTGGTGGACGCGGGGCAGCGAACGAGTACAGCAAAGCGGCGCGGCCCGCCAGCGGCTGACTCGCATGGGCTACGACGTTCCCGAGCAGTGGCAGCCGCGCTCGCCCTTCTGGCTGCGTCCGATGTTGATCGATCTGGGCTTTGCCTTCCTTCTGCCCTGGCTGTACTGGTACGAGACCCAGTCGGGGGCGCTGCTGCCCGAGACGGTTCGAAACGCTGCGAACATCGCCGCGATGCAGCCCTGGTTGAATTGGTTGTTCCTCGGGCACGCCCTGCTGTTGGTCCTGATGACGATCGCCACGTTCATCGATTTCGACGAGCAATTGATTCCCGACCGGATCACCATCCCGGGCACGCTGTTGGCGTTGTTGCTGGCCGGTTTGTCGCTGCACACTTTCCTTCCGGTGCCCCTGACCGCCGGCGGCTTTACCACCGTGATTCCTTGTACGTTCGCGGCTCCCCACGCCATGTCCTTGCGATGGACGACCGGCAGCGGGCTGGTTTTGGGGTGGAGCATTTGGACGGTGTGGTGTTTTGCCTTGTCCAGCCGTGTCGTGATCCTTCGTCGCGGCTGGCGGAAGGCCGTGGAGTATTTTGTGGTGATCCTTCGTCGCGATCCGCTGACAAAATACTTGGGGGCGATGTGGCTGCTGGGCAGCGTTGCCGTGGCCGCGGTGTGGTGGACCGGCGGAACCGCCTGGCAGGGCGTGCTGACCGCCTTGGTGGGCATGGCCGTGGGCGGCGGGACGGTGTGGGCCATCCGGCTAGTGGCCAGCGTTGCCATGGGCCAGGAAGCCATGGGCTTTGGCGACGTCACGCTGATGGCCATGATCGGGGCGATCGTGGGCTGGCAAGCCAGTCTGGCAGCGTTCTTTATCGCTCCCTTCACCGCGATCTTTATCGTGTTGGTCCATTTTCTTGCCACCGGGCAAAGGATGACTCCGTTTGGGCCCTATCTGTGCGCCGGCACGGCCGTGACGGTCTTGTATTGGCCGACGGTCTGGCAAGCAGGGCTGCTGCCCGCGGTATTGCTCGGGCCCGTCTTCCCGATCGTGCTGCTGGTTTCGCTGCTGTTGATGGGCGTCCTGTTGGTTGCTTGGCGAGCCATCCGGCCGGCGGTTTAACCCGACGAGAAGCGTGGGTACTGGAGATCATCTGGACAGCCATGTAAGGGCACGGCGGAAAGCTTAGACGCAGCGGGTTCATCAAATACGAAGAACATCGCTTGGACTTTCATCACTCGCTTTTTTCCTTCGTCTGGCGAGGCTTAAGCAGGTAGGAAGGAATGATTGGGTGCAATTCCATTAGCCGTTTGGGCACTAGCCCCCGGTTCCAGGTGGGTAACCGTGGCTAACGCCAAAACGGCTGATATGCCGAAAGACTCCTGCCTACCTGCTTGGAAGTTCGGCATTGGCCAGTCCAAGATTGTCAGATCGGACGCCCCACTTCGACAAACGTGTTCAAGCCTCCTCTTCGTGATCTGGCGGGTTTGATTCGCCCAGCGTGTCCATCGGGCTCTTCAAACTTCCGCCAAAGTCTTGACTGACGTGAACGTACTTCATCGTGGTTTGGACATCTTTGTGCCCCATCAATTTCTGGACGGTCGCGAGATCCGTTCCCGATTCCACCAAGTGCGTCGCGAAACTGTGACGCAAACTGTGTGGAACGCCTTTCTTCTGGATGCCCGCCAACCTCAAGCCCGTTTTGAAAGCCACCGCGAATTGCTCCTCGGCGATATGGTGTCGCCATGCCTTGCCGCTCCGTTTATCGATGGCTCGTTGACGAGACGGGAACACCCACTTCCACGGCAATTCACTCGCCGCGTTAGGGTATTTCCGCGATAATGCGTACGGCAGATACACCTCTGGATATCCCTCTTCGACATCGATCCGGTGCATCCTTGCGGCGTAGTCGATTTGCCGTTTCAGGTCCTCCACCGCACGCTCGGGTAGAAACGTGATGCGGTCTTTCTCGCCTTTGCCATCGCGGACGATGATGTACCGATCGTCGAAACAGACGTCCTTGATTCGCAAGCGGCGGCACTCTTTGTGACGCAGCCCCGCACCGTAGATCAGCAAGAACATCAAACGGTGCATGCCCACAAAATGAACCAGCAGCCGTTCGATTTCCGAACGGCTGAACCAAACCGGAAGCGGCTCCCGCTTCTTCGCACGCACCGCATTGAGAAATCCCAAACGCTTTCCCAGGACGCACTGATAGAAAAACAACAATCCGGACTGCGCTTGGTTCTGCGTGCTGGTCGCCACATTGCCTTTCACGGCGAGCGAAGTCAGGAACGCACCGATGTCGCGTTCGCCGAATTGTTCCAGTTCGACCGAACCGACAAAGCCCGAAAACCGTTTAACCCATCGAACGTACGCCTTCTCGGTCGCCATTGAATAATGCAGCAACCGCATCTCGCCCCGCATCGTTTGGATAAAAGGCGGCTCGCTGCGGTTGATGTTGCCCCGTAACTTGGCCAATTCTTCGTCGGTCGGTGGGGCATCCAAGGGCAAGTTGCGTTCTCCTCGACCCATTTGAGCCAACTTCGCGATCACGCTCGAAAGATCCGGCGCGGTGCGTTCAAGTACCGAATCGCGGTAGAATTCGATCGCTCGCACTGCTTGCCACCGTTGCCAAGCGGGCGCCCCATTGGCCAGTAGGCTTCGAGAGAAACTCACCACCAAATCCAAATTGACCGGTAACTCACCCTCGATGCCATTGCGAAAAGTCATCGCGTAGCGACGAAGCCACCGCGGAAACCAAATTTGGTCGTTCCGCCCCAGACGATCGCCCAACACCTCACGTTCGAACTGGCTCAGCGACATATCCCATACTCCATCGCGGCAGGAAACCGACTCACACCCCCCGAAAACGCCGTTCGAGGGATACAGTGAATTCGACTGGACTGAGCCGGGGGGTACTGCTATAGTAGCATGCCCTCCCCCGGTGTATACCCGCATACGGCCATTCTGACCGGGGTTAACTTAGTAGTTCTTGCACGTGCAGAGTCGTACTCGTACTCAGGGCGCAGCCCGGTACTCGTACTCCTACTCGAATGTCCGGTGACGAGTGGCCAATGCACCGCCGATTCGGCCGTGGTTGCGATGCTGCCTTTTCTCCCGAATCGAGTACGAGTACCGCGTTGCTGAGTACGAGTACAAGTACGAGTACGAGTCAGTAGCTTGTTCCGTCGATGCGTCCATCTCGAATTGCCGGCTACGGAT
>NZ_WIAD01000185.1 GCF_009618275.1 Roseimaritima sediminicola | reverse complement strand
CGGAATCTATGTATGAAGAGATCTATGTATGAAGAGAATCGTTTTCTCCCCTCTCCCCCGCTGCGCCGCGAGCGTCAGCGAGTGAAGCAGTGGTGGGAGAGGGGCCGGGGGTGAGGGGGCTCGGGTGCAACGCAATGACTCATAACGTACGATCCCCAGGGCCGTGCACCGCATCGAGACACGGCCATGGTGCTGCTGCTCTGCATTCCCCCTCACCCCCGACCCCTGGCTCGCCAGGCTTCGGGGGAGAGGGGAGAAATCTTTTCTTATCGTACATAGAATCCGTTAGAGCGAACAAATCTC
>NZ_WIAD01000184.1 GCF_009618275.1 Roseimaritima sediminicola | reverse complement strand
TTCACAATGCCCCGAAAACGACGATCCTTTTCGGCTGCTGAGAAGGCTGCCGCGGTACGCAAGCATCTTGTCGACAAAGTTCCCGTCTCGCAGATCGCTGACCAGATGAAGGTCCAGCCGACATTGATTCACAATTGGGTCAACGCGGCGATGTCCCAGGTCGAGCGGGCCTTCGAGAGCCCCCGAACTGCCAAAACGGACAAGTCCAAATCCGAGCGTGAAGTCACCGAACTTCGTGAGAAGTTGATCGCTAAGAACGAGGTGATTTCCGAGCTGATGGAGGAGAACATCCACTCAAAAAAAGACAATGGGGGACT
>NZ_WIAD01000183.1 GCF_009618275.1 Roseimaritima sediminicola | reverse complement strand
CTCACCCAACCGACCAACGGCTCGGCGGTTGTCAACAATGACGGGGCCATCGTCTACACGCCCAGCGCCAACTTCCATGGCATCGACACCTTCACCTATACGACCTCCGACGGTGCCGGCGGCACCGCAACGGCGACCGTTACGGTTACCGTAAACCCAGTTAACGACGCTCCTGCGGCCGACGACGACACCGCCACAACGGACGAAGACACCGCCGTCACGATCGACGTGCTGGCCAACGACCGCGACGTCGATAAGGACACGCTAACCGTTTCGCAGGTCACCCAACCGACCAACGGTTCGGCAGTCGTCAACGATGACGGCAA
>NZ_WIAD01000182.1 GCF_009618275.1 Roseimaritima sediminicola | reverse complement strand
CTCACCCAACCAACCAACGGTTCGGCAGTCGTTAACAATGGCGGCGCCATCGTCTACACGCCCAGCGCCAACTTCCATGGCATCGACACCTTCACCTATACGATCTCCGACGGTTCCGGCGGCACCGCAACGGCGACCGTTACGGTTACCGTAAACCCCGTTAACGACGCCCCTGTGGCCGACGATGACACCGTTACAACCGATGAAGACACCGCGGTTACGATCGATGTGCTGGCCAACGACAGCGACGTCGATAAGGACACGCTAACCGTTTCGCAGCTCACCCAACCGGCCAACGGCTCGGCGGTTGTCAACAATGACGGGGC
>NZ_WIAD01000181.1 GCF_009618275.1 Roseimaritima sediminicola | reverse complement strand
GTCTCCCCCACCTCATGGATAGTCGCGAAGCGAAGACCGTTGGCTTGCGCGACGCAATTCCTCGATGGACGCTGTAAGGCACGAGCACAAACAACTGCCGTCGCTCCGCGACTCCCGACGTATTTTTTGGGGGCTCCTACCTCGGATTGCCATCCGAGGCTATCAACTGCCATCGCTTCGCGATTCAGTGCATCACGGCAGGCGCCAGACCACAGAACCGGACGCTAGCGCGCCAGCGGCTGATAGACACATCAGCCGCAGGGTGCTAACCCAATGCCATCTACTTTCACCATCGCTTGCGATTGAAGCGTTAGCGGAGCGGCGCAAGCCGC
>NZ_WIAD01000180.1 GCF_009618275.1 Roseimaritima sediminicola | reverse complement strand
GATTCATGATGACGACATTATAAAGTTCGGCGGAAAAAGCGCAAGCCAGAGCGCAAAGAAAACCGGCCTCGCGACAAGTTTTTCGCGAAGCCGGCTCGTACCGAACTGTTCGATGGGGGGCGACCTACGCCGCCATTCGCTTGCGCCGGTTCTTGGCTGCCTTGAGTGACACGCCGGCGATCCACATGGCCAGCTCGACGTTGTCGAGCGTAACGTGCGAGGCCTTGTCGTCGGGCCTGGGCAGTTCGACGGTGCCTTGTTCGAGACGCTTGTACCAGAGTGTTAGTCCACCGGTTTCCCACCACAGAGCTTTGACGCGATCGCGTTTTCGGTTA
>NZ_WIAD01000017.1 GCF_009618275.1 Roseimaritima sediminicola | reverse complement strand
GAATCGGTGGGCAACGGCCCGGTGTCCACCCCGATCTCTTTCAGCTTGCCCGCGATGAACGAAGCCAGGTCCGCGCCACGCTGGGGATAACTGAGCGCAACACGAAGAGGTTTTGATGGGGAGGCGGGGTCAGTCATTTTCAGATTCCAACTGTTTCCGCAACCGCTCGACGTACTCGGGCAGTTCGTTGATGGTGATGGCCAGCAGGTTACACAACGGTGCCGGCCTTTGCTCTAGTGTAACGTGCATCAGCACCAGGGTGATCGGAAGATCCAACGCGTCCGCGATCCCCGCTTTGTGACGCACCCAGTCGGAGTTGACCGAGGCGGGGGGCAGCAGGATTAATAATTCGTCGGAGTTCTGGATTCCCTCTTTGACCTCGGCGCCGATGTCACGTCCTACATCAAAATCATAGGCGTCGTAGCAAGTCTCGATGCCGACCTGGGTTAGCGCCTGTCCAATGCATTCGCAGACCCAGCTGTCCTGCTTGGAATGGCTCAGAAAAACCCTGTAGGAACGACCCGTCATGAAACTACTGTCATAGATCTGACCCCTGTGTTGCCACCCGGCGACCAGTTGCCCCGCAACAGTGACCCAGTCTATAATACCACCAATGGGTGACTCAATTACATACACATGGCGAACATTACTGGAGCGGTGGGGGCTGGCCTCTTTGCGGCTGAATGCGAAGGTCATGGATACCGAATTCCATCTGGCCCAGCCGGATCGGGACGCGGCTTGGGATCTGTACGTGGAACTGATCACCCGGATTACGACCCAGCCGCTGGAAGAGAGCGACGGTACCGAGCAGGCGGCATTGAACAGCGTGTACGCGTTGTTTCCCTTGACGCGAGAGACCATCAAAGCTCACGGGCGGCACAGCAAGCACTTTACTCGGCTGGCCGTCGTCATCCTGAACCAGAAGATCCGTCCCTTCACCGCGCGCTGGCACCGACGAGCCGAAGAGGGCGCATTCGACGATCCTCAGCAGTGCCGCGAGTTCCGCAGCGAGCTGGCCGAGCTGCAACAGACGCTGCGCGAGTACGCCGGCCTGCTGGCCGACCTGGCCGAAGTCGAAGACCTGACCGACCTGGTCCCCGGCAAACCGGGGATCTAATTTCTGTCCCTAAATTGCGATTCTCTTAATTTGCTTGATCACGCACTATGCTTTGGTCAAAATTCCAGTCTTCTAAATTAGGAGCCAGGGATGGCACGTCATTCACTTACCAATGCACAAGGGGATTGGATCAAGGACGTGTTTCTACCTCCTGCGGCGACTGGACGCCCACCGGTAGCCCCCCGCGATATAGGGTCCATCTGGGATTCTCGTGGGTTCATCCCAACTGCGGGATTTTTTTAGGCTTAACGGTGGTGTCCGAAGGGTGTGGTCTAACGGGTCAAAAGTGCTGGCGGCAGGCAATGCTTGCCGCCAGCCAGAGACACCTTTCGGCGCACCCCGACCGCGATATCCCTGGCAAGCCCACGCCCACGCAGAGCGTGCTTCCGTTTCTCGCGGCAACTTTAACGTAATGGATGAAAACACCACAGGCAAAGCATTCGGACACCGCCGCAATGCCTCCGAAAATCCACCATCCTTGGCTTTCCCACGACGAACCCGGATGGACCAGAAGATTGTTCACGATCGCTTTCACGTGATGAAGCTAGCCAGCGAGGCGGTCGACAAGGTTCGGCGTAGCGAACACCGCAAACTTAAAGCTGACGGCGATGATCGGCTGGCCCGCTCTCGATACTTATTGCTAAGTGGCCAGGAGAGTCTGACGGACGCGCAGCAAGAGCGGTTTGAAGCGATCTATTCTCAGGAGCTCAAGACGGGCAAGGCCTGGGCTTACAAGGAGATGCTTCGCGACCTTTGGCACCACGAGGACGCTGCCTCAGCTACCGCTTACTGCAAGGACTGGTACAAGCGGGTCATTCACACCAAATTGACTCCGATTAAGAAAGTTGCCCGGACCATCCGGGAGCGACTACCCAATGTCGTCAGCTACTGCACGCACAGGATCACCAACGCCGTCGCTGAAGGAATGAACAGCAAGATCATGTCGATCAAGCGTCGCGTCGGTGGATACCACAACCCGGAGAACTTCAAGACAGCGATCTACTTCTACTGCGGTGGACCCGATCTCTACCCACGATGAAGCCGGATGGACTTACGAAACCACCCCTTCAGCGGTGGCAAGACCACAGATGCGTAGTTTTGTAAGTCGCTCGCGAAAGGGCCTCATACCGTATATGATCGGAAGCAACCTTAACTGATCCAGAACTACAAAATGAACCGGCAGCTAGCTATGAGTTTTTTCCGCGTACTGCTACTCGTATCTATTTTTGGAATCGCCAATCTTGCATCGTACGCCGACACGGGTCAGGAGAACTTCAAGTTTGTCGCCGAAAGCGTCCGTAATGGATTCGTAATGATTCGGTATCAGCCGAAGACCGCCAAGATATGGTTTCACAATGAAGAAAACCAGTGGCAACGAATTGCGACAGACGATTCGCTTCCAGAAAGTGATTATCAATACGTAATATTGACTTATCACCGCCAAGTAGCTATGGGCGGCCGAAACCCATTGGGAGGTATTGTTGCCCCCAAGACGGAACCGGGATGGACGGTTATGCGACTCGATAGTAACTCGGGAGAATCTTGGGTCTTGCTAGATGGAAAGTTCGAATTGCTTAGGCAGAGTGGGGAAAAGGACTCGACACCTCAACGCGGCTTCCGTCTGATCAGTCGACCAGTCGGCGACCATTACGTTGCTTACCGCTTTCATACCAAAAGCGGGATGATCTGGGAGTTAAAAGACTGGACATGGAAACAGCTCCCTACGATTCCTCCGCCCCAGGGTGAATACCACTATGAAGTGATCGTACGCCACACGCAATCCGAAGTTGCAAACGGGATCGACCAAGCCATTGCGTTCGAACTGTTTCGATTGAATACGATCAGCGGGCGGTCTTGGCAATGGTCGCCTCAAAAGCAGAGATTTGTGGAAACGCCCGAACAGCCCTCAAGCGACAATTAGTTTCCCGGCGGTCGACAATTAGAATTTCCGCTGCAGAACTCTCGTAACTGTCATAGTTCTAGCAGCGTGTGCGAACCGAATACGTGAGACACTTGGCAGCAGGCCTGAAGCAGCGTTGGATGGGTTTCATGAAGCGCTCGGACGCTCCTGCTTGACCTCGGTCCAGTCAATTCGTAGCTCGATCTCCAAGTGAGAGCCACCGACGATGCCCTTAGTGACTTTCGCGTCTTGGGCTAGAGTCAGACGCCCGGTTTGCCACTGGACCTTGCCGTGCGTTTCATACTCCTCCAGTGTGCTGCCCGCAAATGTATCGGAGTAGGTTAACGGCAGTTCTAGTTCATCCACCTGGGCTCGCAATGGAGCCGCAACCATCAGCCAGATTCCGCCAATCATCCACAGTATCCGCATCGTTCAATCCTGTGTCAAAGTGTTTTCATCTTCTCGAGCGTTTCATCCACAGATCAGTTGCTGGAGAGACAAAAAGCTGCCCAATATCGCGGTGATAGTCTTCGCTGGGAAGCTTGCTGTAGTTTTGGCGATTCGAAGTTGAGTCGAGAGTCTCCGCGGATGCCGCCTTGGCTATCAACGCGGGATCGACTCAGTTGTTGCTGAGCTGAGCGGAGCGCTTCAGCGGGCGATTTTCCTTGCTCCCATAATTGACGGTAGAATTCCGTCATCAGGATCGCTGTTGCCTGATCGTCGACTTTCCAAAGACTCGCAATTACGTGCTTGCATCCGGCCGAGTGCAGTGAACGCTGTAGCCCCATGACGCCCTCACCGCTGCGTCCTTCGCCAAGCGCTGTCTCACATGCGGATAGAACAACCAGTTCCGTGTTGGATAAGTCTAGACGCTCGATTTCAGCCGCTGTGAGGATGCCGTCTTCCCTGCTAGATTCGTCAGGGCGATTCGCTCCGGCTAATACGATACCTGTCAACAATCGTGGATCAAACCCGACAACCGATTGACGACTCAAGGATTGGAAGGCCCATCCGCCTGAGTCCACATTTGACTCCGCAAAAAAACCATGGGTCGCCAGATGCATCCACGTAGCTCCACTGGCAAGCTCTGCAATCGCAGATTCACTTGAATCTGCTCCGTCAAGTGTCACCGTTGATGAAGCAACCTGAGCATTTTTGGCCAGCGAGGCCACTTGCTGAATTTCTTCCTCGGTGCCTGGCAAATAGGACCAACTAGTGACAGAACTGGCAGACCGCAGAGCCGTGCCGCGGGGCGTCGAACCGGCAGAATTGGCCGTCACGAGTTCGAGCGTCGGCTGCACGCTGCCGGGCGCGCTCGATCGCGAATCGTAATTCACACCGCCTACTAAGAGGAGCGTACCTTTGTCCTGCGCGTGTAGAGCAGGCTTTTCCGAAATTACCTCACGAAAACGCGTCTGAATCAGAAGACGAGGTGCACTGACCGAAACAAAGACTCGCTCATCAATGAGGTATCCGCTGTTCTCCGATGGCAGCGCCGCGAACGAGACTTTCGAGAGTGGGCCATCGGGACTCAGGAGCACTTCGGGTGCTTCACCCACGTAGGTTTTGATCGGATCCCAGACACGATCAGCAAGTTCTTGATTCACGGCACCAAACTCCTTCCCCGAGCCGCTCCGCAACTTTTCGTGCCAGCGATTCACCAGCGATTCCAATTGATCGACCTGTCCCAGCGGCACGGCATGAAGAGATTTTTTCGTGATTACAAACGCCAGCAAGCGGTCTTCCTTTTTAGAATCAGGCAGTCCAGGGTCGTCATAGTGAGTGTAGGCGACAAAGTCGATCAGAGCCTCGTCTTCCTTCAGCAGTTTTCGGAGCTCTTCCAGGCGGACCTCCGAAACCAAGAGAGTGGATGGATCTCCGACATTTTTCTGCAGGGTATTTCGCCTAAGCTCCAGTGACTCACGTTGTTCGGTAAGTTGTCCAATTCGTTCGACGGACTGTTTTTGGTTCGCAACGGCATTGCCGAAGAGAAGCGACGACAACTCCTGATTAATTTGATCAATTTGTTCCGAGAGACTTCGCAGTTGCGGCGAAGACATCTTATCGGAAGCGTTTTGAAATCGCTGCCTTGCCGTTACAAGTCCCTTCAAAGGCATGATTGTTTGGTAGCATTCCGCAAGAGGAGAATCTGTTTCAATTGCATGCGAAACGTACACGCTTGCGGCCTGATGAATCTTCGACCGCAGTTCAAGTTTTTGTCGCTCGGACAGGACATTTCCGAAGACCTCGTGCTGTTTGGTCAATTCGCTGATCAGCAAACGAAACTGTCGCTTTGCCTCTTGCCGGTTACCGACACGATCGCACGCCGCCGCGTAAGCTGCACGGGTCTCTTCCGACGCTTGCATTAGAGGGCTTTGCTCGACTTCCGCCAGTACCTCCGCAAGGCTTTCGTAAGCCGCTTGAGCTTCTCTCAACCCTAGTCGCGCGATTCCGCGGATCGAACGTGCCGATACATTCAACTGCAAATCCGACACGCCCGATCCACCTTCGATTAGTTGGCTTGCCGTTTCCAGGGCCAGCGAAAACTCGCCTTTCGCAAGCATCAACTTGGCTAGCCAGAGGCGAATTCTAAGATCAAGCTCCTGATGCGAGCCAAGTTCACTTAAATGGGCCCGCGCCGCATAAAGATATCGTTCCGCACGATCGTAGTCTCGGCGATGCGAATGAATTCTTGCCAGCTGCTGGTAAATCTCGGCCTGCATCGGATGCCCAAGTTCACCGAAAATATCTGCAGCACGCTGAGTCAATTCCTCAGCCCGCAAATAGTCGCCGAGGGCGAGTAGTGTATCCGCCTCGCCCTTGAGTGCATCGGCAACTCGCATTGAATGCTCGCCGAATCCTCCTTGTTCCAGTGCCTCACGCGCGAGCCTGCGATGTTGCAGCGTTCGGTCGAGTGCGAATTCGCTCTGGTGCAAGTTGGAAAGCCCGATGTGAAGGCCTCCGATCAAACCATGCGGAGGATCTTCCAGGGCCTGAGCCTGCTCAAGCAATTCACGGTAGATAACGAAGGCGCGCTCTCGCTCATCAAGCAACTCCGCCGCATACCCGCGCATTCTTTCCAATTCAAGGATCCGCCAGTCATTCGATATTCCAGCCGATTCATAGGATTGGAGGCCGACGATTACCAACTTCTCCAAGAGGTCCTGCCGCTCCCTCGTCATCTCTCCTCCCAGCGCCGAGCCAGGACTTTCGAAAAGCCCCTGCGCGGCGTCGCGACATTCATCAGCAAAATCCTCGGGGCGGTCGTGGTAGATCCGGCCTCGTCGGTCAAGAAATTGCTTGAGAATTTGTTTGGAGTCGCCTCCAACGCCGCTATCGAATGTTGAAGCCGCCAACAGTTGTCCATAGACGGACGGAATGTCGTTGGCAGCGGGCGTGTGCCCCTCTTTAATTTCCAGAACACGCGTGAAAAAGTCCCTCGCTTCAGCAAAATGACGTTGATCGAACGCATTTCTCCCCAGCGCCCATAGATTCCACGCCAGCATTCGTGGGTTCTGATAATTATTTCGCTCGCGAATCTCTAACGAGAGCCTCAATTGTTGCTCGGCGGCTTCCCAAAGCCGCAATTCATTTTGGCACAATCCGACGTTTACAAGGCCTTGGCAGTAATCAAAGCTGTCCTGGTTCCAATAGGTGGCTTCGTGAATCGAATTCGCTTCTTGGTATTTTTGCAGTGCCTTGGCGGGAGCGTTCAAATTGTCTCGAAGAATTTGAGCTTCCATTTCTAAATGGCTTGCATAAGCATTCGTTCGTTCGCCAAGTGTCTCGGCGGCCAGATGCCTCGCTTTGGCAAGCCATTTCAGAGCCTCCTCATTGTTCCGCCTTTCTCCGATCATACTCAACGTATGCGCCATCCCGTGATAACTCCAATGGAAGCTTGACGTGCGATTGAACGGAGGCACATCATATTGCTCCAGGAGATCTGTATAGAGCGCTAGAGACGCTTCGGCATTGCCCGAATTTGCCAGAGAGTTAGCGTAGCCTCGTAGATGAACGAGGTGCTGAGCAGAAGGTTCACCGAAAAGTTGCTTGGCCTGATCGGTCAAAGCTTTCCCAACCTTGGCAGCTTCTGGATATCTGCCGTTGCTCCAAAGTGCATCCCGTTCAACGGCGTCAGCAGTTAGCGAGGCATAAGCCTCCCGTTCTTCGGCGTTCATTGCCATAATGCGTCGTACGCTTATTAAACAGAGCCTGCCTTCAGCAACGCCAAAGTGCTCTTCCGTCAACAGTTCCGCCAGAGAGTCGACCACCCTCTCAAGTCGCGGCACAAGATCCGACGGCTGCTCAGTCAATTGAGCTAACGAGATTGCGTTTACGTAAAGATCGCTCATTGATGCTTTGAGCCAATGGTCGTCGCGAGGCAGGTGCTTTGCAAAGACGAGGGCTGCATCAGCAAGACGCGAATAAGCATTGGCATAATCGCGCTGTGTCCAATAGAGAGCTCCAAGTGTCTGATTGATTTTCGCCGCCTCGACGCAGTCAGGACCAAGGATGCTGGTACGCTCGTCAACAATTCTTGCACCGATCTCGATGGCTTCAGGGAAACGACGTCCACTGATCGCCGACTCAAACTCAACTTGCTCGAGAACCGTTTTGGCGTAGCGATTCTGAGCGTCTTTCGGTTTCTGCGTCAATTCATTTGCTTCGCTTCGTAGAGCCCGATAGTGATGATCGCTATTCCAAAGTTTATTTGCGAGCGGTAACATTTCATCTGCGATCTGGACTGCGGATCTCCAGCTGCCAATCGACCTTTGGCTATAGAGTTCGTTTTCGAGCAAGAATAGCAACTGAGTGACAATCCAAGTAATTTCTTCCTCGTTCTCTCCAGTATCCAGGTACCAGAATGGCTCGACATCACATACAATCGAAAATGCTTCCCTCAGAAGTTCTAATCCGGCTTCAGCATCGCCTACCTCGGCCTTCACGTAACCGAATTGAGCAGTCGTAGACGCAGATACTGCAAGCACAACGTTAGCCGCTTGATGAGCATCGGACGACTTCTCGTCTGAGCGCAGGTCTTTGATGACATCCCGTTCAAGCTGATACAATCTCGCAAAAAGCCTCTCAGCTTCTGAGTAGTCGTTAGTAGTTTCTGCGTTTCGGAAACTTTGTTCAGCCTTGACAGAAAGTTTAATATACTCGTCTAAGAGTGCCAGAAGCTTTTCACCGCTCTTCGCAAGCGCCTTTAATCGTGTTTCGCCATCTACGTTCGTGTCCCCGAGTTGTTGCGACCGCAACGATTCCCGCTGCAAAAACGCTTCGAAGTCGTTTTTTGCTTGCCGAATAAAGACAGTCTGCTTGCCCAAGGCGACGTCGGCAAGCTCTTGATATAGCCGAGTTGCAATAGAACCCTCAAAATCAGCACCAAATGCTTGCTGTTCTTCTGAGAGTGCTTGCTTCGCCAATCGACTCAATCGCTGCCATTCTTTCTCTTGCTGAGCCTGCAGGCACTGCTGATGGAGCATATCTCTCGCCAAAATCGCGCGGCCTTGCTGAAGCGTGGGCACCGTTATTTGTGGGTCGCCTTCAGCTGCTGTGATTCGATCATGTAGACCCAGAGTCGAGGTAAGCGTCAATACAAACAAGAAAGAAGTTGCTGCTACCTTAAACTCCCCACTTGGCCTGAGACTGTGCTTAGCGACTGATCCAATGAACGACTCTTGCATCCCACCATAGTTCGTCATCGTCTTCTTCACCACGAGTTTCTCCTCGGTTAAATTCAACTCGTATGCCTTTAGGTTTGGAGTGTCCTGCAGTTCGTCCAGGTCTTAAAAAGTCCTTCAGACTTGAGAGATCTGGCGGCTCGACACCAAACAAAACAATTGCTTTGTGAACGCCCTGCACCGGAGGCTCATATTCCGGATCCGCAACGTCTAACAGGGCGTCGCCGTTGCACATGAAAATCGAAGAAAGCAAACCTTTCTCGGCGTCGATTCGTTGCAGATCGATTTCGGTCCTTGAGAATTCCCGAGGACACATGATCGATATTTCACCCAGCGGATCAAAATGAATGATCGTAGCATAGATCTCTTGTTTGCCCGCGAGAGGATGGAAAATCTTGAGCGCATAGAGATCGCCTGTCTCGAGAACCACGATTCCCGCTTCCTTCGACGCACACGGCTTCAAATCTGGGAACTGTCCCGCAGGCGGCATGGTCTTAGAAACAACCACTTCCACGTCGGGTTCGGTCTCCTTTGAATCTCGGTTAATTGTTTTGGTCGCCTGTTTGGCGACCAGCTTCATCAGGAAATCGTCCGCAGCGATCTCGCGTAAGCGATGAGCAAGCTTCGCTTGCCACGCGTTAAGGCTGCGATCGCTTCGGTCGGCCGATCGCTCCAGCACAATCGAGTTGGCAAGTACGGCCGAGTCGCGTCCATCACGAGCGGATGCTACCAATGATAGTTCCGGAGCGTTTACTGCATGCTTTACATGCTCAATATGAACACGGCCAGGTTCTATCCGCAGGATCCGGTCGGCTTGATCTGCAGCATTGACCAAGCGAATCGCAGGCCCCGACAAGGCGTTTTGCCAGTCTTCTCTCAGGTTCGCGCTGTCTGGATCAAGTGTGACGAATACGCGAATGCGTGGCATCGCATCGCGTTGCTCTTGTACCACCAGATACTTACCGGGTTGTAGCGGTACTGAGTCACCAATGGCGGTTGCATCTTTTTGAACCACTCGTGCTCGACTTTTCGTTGAACCTGCCGAGATCACAGTTGCGCGATAAGCATCGGGACTAAGGGAACCAGGCACGGAACCAACCTGACCAATGATCTTTAACTCGGTCCCGGACGTGACACCGTCAATCATGCCACGATTGAGAACACCAATGCCAGACTCACTAATCTCCAACACTCCCAGTGCTGAATTTGCACTTGACGTTCCCGTCAAGAATAATAGCGGCATCGATTCGGTGTTGCTCGCCAGTTCAACTTGCGGGTGCGGCGGAACGGCAGGCGTCGAACGTCCCAGATACTGCCACCGTAATAGTTCCGGTAGATCGCGAAGCCGCACACTACCATGGGGCTGTATCTGTCTGGCCAGCTTGCAAAGATGTGCCGTCAACAGGCCGTAATCTCGCCCTGCAATAACGCACTCGGATTCTGTTTCCGTCGCCAAACAAGCCGAAATGACGGCAACATTGCGAGGAAGCGGCGAGGGTACTGGCTCACCGAATGCGGCTTTCGAGGGACGTTCGTACGCTCGGTCCAGTTGACGGGTGCGCCCACCTGAGCCCCGTAAGGCGGTTCCGCTATGGCAGCAATCCAAGATGGCAAGCACGCGGTTACCCGCATGTCTAGTCAATCGTCCTGTCCAAGCGTTAAGTTCGTCATCACGAATATCTTTGGTGCCCCCTTCACTTTCTGCGTCGTAAGGCACAATCGTTTGATCGAAGTAATCCGCCTCATCCCGGCCAGGTCCGCTAAGCTGGTCGAGCACTTGTGACCCATGGCCGCTGAAATGAAAAACGACAGACGCGGTCTTCCCCTGGTCATTTGCCTGATCGACCCGCAAGGCAAGTTTATCAAATGCACGAAAAATCCCACTTCGTGTCGCCTGCTCATTCGTGATCTCAATAATATCGCATTTGGAAAATCCTGAACGATCGATTAACGTTTCACGCATTAGCTGAACATCGTTGACGCAACCTCTTAACTGTTTTGATTCTGGCAACGAAGGATAGTCATTGATGCCGATCAACAAAGCCAAACGGCGAACCTCTAACGAATCCGTTTCGACACATATCCCGACTTTGTTTCCGAAAATAAATGCCGCCAGAGCAAACGATGTTACTAAGCTTCTCGCAAGTCGAATATTCATTGCTGGATTCCTACCACATTGGCATCATTGTTCGTTTGTACGTTCCAGTTAGTCCAGTAAACTGAATCCGCATCTGCTGGGAGCCTGCCCCAATTTGCACCCAAATCGGTCCCATCGTTCCATTCTGGCCGTAGATGGTAATGTACCCGCGGTCTGACCCTGCCGGTTGCCAGCGATACCGCCCTTGGTTGCGACTCATTTCCATGCCCCAGACCGGATTTCGCTGGATGAACAGGAAAGTCATGTCGGGTTTAAAAACAAACACTTGTTGGTATTGCCCGCTAGTAGCCTGCCAGGCGCCTGTGACAGCGGTAAAGTGAATTGGCCCGCCCCGCTCCCGTGGCTCGTCAGGATTATCTGATGAGACGTCACTGAGCGCAACTTCTCGTACATAACCAGCGAGTTGATTAATCCATGTCGCTGACGGGCTTTCCGCTTTCCTAAGCGATCCGACAATTGCCAAGGCCTCGACGCTCGCCTTCGCCAATTGGCGACGCAACTCGACGTCTACCTCGGTAAATTGTTGTGCAACTTGCGCAATCGACTCTATTTCTTTCGTGTCGCCGGCCAGCGCTGCGGCGACCAAGTCGCGGTGAAAACTGGACAAGGCAGTGTCGCCGATTTGCATAGGCAATGCAGCTCGCACGGCCGTACCTGCCTCGATGGATTTTTCGGTCAGGTGCTGGAGTTCTTCTGTGTTAGGTTGTCCAGAGATCCCATCGCGTAATCGATCCAAGGAGCCTTGATCGTCACGGAAGGCAGCAAGTATCGCGGCCCCGCTGACCAACTCTTTTGTTGGAACCTGGAGGCACGGACGTCGCAACACAGATTCGGCATTGAGCAGACTGAGGGTCGTGTCAACAAGGCCTTGGGAGTTTAAGTCCTGCCACGCGGCCACGATTTCAGCGTAAGAAAGGTATCGGGCAAAAGCAGCGTCGAGCGAATCCTGTGGATTCCTTTCCGGTTGCGTCTCACTGTCGCCCGCGGGATCACTTATTGCACTCGCTTGCTCTGACTCTTGGCAACGGCCCGTTCTGGCATTGATACCGAAAGTTACTGCCATAAGAATCAAAACAAGAAACTTGCAATCTCGAACAGACAATGCGATCCACGAAAAGAAATTTAATCGCCCTGGAATTCTCATTGACCTTCTCTCCTAGTTACTGGATGACTTGCGATTGAAATTTGCAAGCAAGATCTGGAACGCTTCTTCGCGAATGCTTTCTGGCAATCCCTCACCAAAGCTGCCGCTATCAACGACTCCTGAAATACGTACCAGCGTGCTTACAGGATCGTCGAGCCCGGATAGTTTCGACGTGTCAATTTCCCCGCGGTAGATCCTTGATCCGATATCCTGCAGCGACTCACGATGCTCGTCATTAAGCAAGGAGGATTCACGAATCATTTTCGCTATCTCTGCTAACTGGCCGCGGTTCGTTCCCGCCCGTGCCATGGAACCTAACACAGATTGGTAGACAGCAAAACTTGCAAGATTCCTTTCGTCGCCGGAGAGGGTCAGGGTAATAGTCGACTCGCGACGGTTGTCTATGCTGGAGTTGTCGTTCTGTCCGTTCACCTCAGCGATTGTCCCAGCTAGTTGCTTTCCCTGCTGAGTCGCAAGAGCATACAGGGGCCCTTCCTTATCGAAAGGTCTCTGAAGCTCTTCTTCCAGTTCCCAAAGATATGTCCGCAGCATTGCTTGTTGCTCGACGGTTAAACCCGGCAAGGGATTATGCAATGCACGATCCAATTTTCGAATGGAGACTTTGCATTTTGTATAGCAGGTGGACAACAGGCCCGAGTCTTGCGGTGAGTAGGAGCGAATTGCGTGCAACAATCGATCAGCTTCCAAACGCAATTCTGCATGCTGAAATATAGCGGGCCAGGTCGGGGAAATGTCTTCGAACGTGCGATCGTGCAGTTCTTGTGTGCTAGCTTTATTTCGCTCGATAGTGCTTTGCCATTCAGCCGCAGTCTTCTCCTGCCGAAGTTCTTTCATCTGCCAGTAGATGACTGCTCGCTTCATTTTCAGATCGAGTGAGTTTCCGATTGCTTCCTGCATTTTTACAATCGCTTCACCTCGTGTTATTTCGCTCGCCCAGTATTGTTCTCGAATTTTAGAGATAGCCTCAACGAGAGCAGGTCGGCCTGCGACGACCTGCTTCATGAGGTCGAACTTGTTTGTCTTGCCCTCGCGAGAGCGAGCCATTTGCTTGCGTTCTTCGGGGCTCGCTTCGATGTAGGTAGCGAGCTCCTCGCAAGATTGGTCCTCGGCAAGGGCATCTTGAAGCTCTACTGCGGCAGAGATTTCTACTGCGATTTTGAGCGGTGACGGCGGAACCAGTTTTGCCACAGCCATTGCGTCATTGGCGTATCTAGTCATGGCCTGGGTTACCGAACCCGGAAGCCGCGATTGCTCGAACGGTTTTAATTGGTCTCGAATTCTGGTCGCATTCCCTATCATTGCCGCTTGAACAATCTGCTTGCGAATCTGAGCAACAATCGTCAACACATCCGATGAAACTGACGTCGGGTCAATTGTTAACTGGACAGGCCCTAGCTTCTTCAGCGCCTCCAACGATCCCAGTTTCTTTGCTTCGGATTCATGCAGTGCCTCGCTGGCCATACGGATCTGCTCTGAATCGCCCGTGGAATGGGCATAGATGAGTGCAGCGATTCTCAAGCCGTGTCGAACGTCGGGGAGCCCCGCGTCGTCTTTCGTGGATTCAGCGAGTTCAAGCAGTTCCAACGTGTTCGGGTGACGAATCGAGTCTCCGATCTCACGCAGTTGATCCTCCGGACCGGCCACGGTCGTTGTCGCGAAGATTAAAAGTAATACCAACGAGCAAGTTGATTGAATACACTGTAAGCACATCTTCCAGTACCGGGTTAGGAGGTTAAACAAGGGACGTTTCACAGGAAAGAAGGCAGGCAAACCGAATGGACGAGATGCACCCTGTACTTCTCGATAAGGGTGGGTTCCGCTCGTCATTCGGATCCTTCGCAAACGGTCTATGCGGGTAGCACCTCGCTAAAACCTAGCCGAAAACCTTCGACCGCTAATTGGCCGGAAGGGAATATCCCGGCCTGCTAAACAGTTGGCCTCAACATGCACTATCACTGGCGCAGCTACCTTTCCTCTAATGTCGCTTCACGTCGTAATGCATAGTGTTGCTCATCAGCTGTTCGGTTAGGCTCTGAATAAGCTATTCTCTTCTGCAGCACTCTTTCGACACGCATAAACGGAGGTTTCTAAAAAACTGTTGCATCATCTATCTCCAATCACCGGACAACACGAAAGCGGCCCAAAACTGCGGCGACAACCTAGCTGGTTCGTGGTTCTTGGCACTGGTAAAAACCAGTGCATCGCCACGGGGTACGTCACCTGGATTACGAATTGCCCACAGTTGTGCCTCTCGCAAGGCATCAACGAGACTCATCTCCTTGTCAAGGTAGTTGGTATAGAACTCCTGCATCAACCGCCTTGTCGCTGCGTCGTTAACTTTCCACAAGCTGGCAACGGTACTTCGCGCTCCAGCCACTTGGAAGCCCCTTTGGATCCCCAGTAATCCCTCTCCGCCAGCCACTTCGCCCAACCCTGTCTCGCAAGCGGACAAAACAATTAACCGAACTCCCTCCATCGGTAAAGATGCAATTTCATCAGCGGTTAAGATTCCGTCGTCTGGTGAAGTTTCTTGGAACGGGTCAATGGGGGGCGGATCATTTGCACCGGCAAACACCAGCCCTGAGAGCTGCCCAGGACTAAAGCCTCGCACCATTTCACGGCGCTGCCGGTAAAAGAGACTACCTGATCGTCCATACCCTGCGATCAGCTTCGGCGATTGCGTCGATTTGACTTGTGGAGCAGCAAAAAAGCCGTGTGTGGCTAAGTGCACAAACATCGAGCGCGGAGCATATGCGATGAAGGCGGACTCGGTCGCCTCCGCCTGTCGCAGATCGACTATGGCATCCTGGCCAGGCTGGTACAGGCGGCGATAAAGTCCGCCAATAAACTCGACTTCATTCCGAGTTTCAGTGAGTGGTTTCCAATTTTTCTCTCCACGTACCGCACGCGGCAACCCTGAACGATTCCAACGCCGTTGACGAGGGGTTTGCGACGGCGCCTGAGGCACGAGCTGTTCGCTACTCTCCTCATAGTCAATATCCCCCATCAACAACAAATCTCTTTCCAAACGAGGAAGATCACTGCGGACTAATACCGGCAAGAGCTGCGGCACCGGAATCGTCACTAGCCGATGATCCTCGATCAAATACGTGCCTGACTCGCTGCCAGGTAACGCTGCTAGAGGCAAGCGTCCGAGCACTCCATCGGTAGACACCATGACTAGGTCACAGTCGTCAAGATATGGCCGTAGGGGCTCCCACAGCTGGTCGCGCAGCATCTGGCCGGCCGCCTCGGCAGTGGGTTTCACACCGTATGATTGCCGCCATACAACAATCGATTCCTCGGCTCTGGTGGCCGAACCGAGACTCAGCAAGACGGGTTCCGCACCAGCACGAATTACCGCCGCGAGTAAAGCGGGACCGTCCGGCCCGGCAAACTCCAAATAATCTACGAGGACCGCATTATCAGGAAGAGCTGCCTCGATGTCCTCTAGTGCGACCCTTTGCTCAGCTTCTCGAAACGCGGCGCTCTTCTGCATAAGCGACCGCTCGAGCTTTTCCTTCTGGTCTACAAGCTCAGCCAACTGGTTATTCCAAGCCTGCAGGCCTTCGGGTCCGGGAACCGATTGGCTTAACGCTGAAAGACGCTGGGCAAGCGTTCGAAGCTCTGAAAACGAGCCAGCGATGGCAGGGTCCGCCGCAGCCTTTCGCAAGGCCCGCTGCCGAACTAGTGTCGCCCCTTTCCATGCGACGCTCCGCGAGATTGCGGCTCGCGGAGCCAAATTACCATCGAGGCAACATCGTAAATAGCCGTCAAGTTGGTAGCGAAGTGCTTTCCCCATCGCCAATTGCTGCTGCTCCGAAAGTACCAACGATGTGTCTTCAATATGTGCAATCGTGACGTCGATCGCGCGCTCGTAAAGGGACTTAGCACGTGGAAAGTCGCTCATGGAGTAGTACAGCGCAGCAAGATTGCTGAGACTAACCGCAAATGTAGGGTGATCCGGCCCAAACGTTTCTCTATGAATCGCCAGGGCTTCGCAGAACAGCGGCTCAGCTCGGTTAAAATCTCCATTCTTGAAATATGTACCTGCCAGGCCGCTCATTGTATCGGCGCAAAGAGGATGCATATCACCCAGCAATCGTTCCCGGGCCGCCAGGGCTTCCTTAAATAGACTAACAGACCGGCCGTAATCACCGATATCACGACACAACTCCGCCATATCATGGACAATAAACGCGTAACTATAATGCCCTTTGCCTAAAACGGCATGTACAATCCCCAATGCCTCTCGAAAAAGAGCCTCCGCACGGCGGTAATTGCCCATACGCACATATAAACCTGCCAAATTGCTCAAGCAAACCGCGTAGTCAGAATGTTCCTTACCTACTATTTCTTCCTGGATCGACAAAGCCTCCTGCAATAGCAATTCTGCCCGTCGGTAATTGCCCACAAATTGCTGCATCCCCGCGTAATCGTTAAGACAGTTGGCATAATCGGAGTGCACCTTGCCCACCGCTTCCTCCAGAATTGCCATCGCCTCCCGGTATAGCGGATCAGCCCGACGGCAGTCGCCCCGATGGTCAAACAGTAACGCCAGACCATTCAAACTACGTGCGTACGCAGGATGTTTCCTTCCCAACACTTCATCCTGGATTGCTAAAGCCTCTCGATACAATGGCTCCGCTTGCAGGTAATCGCCTAGCATGTGATATAACTGCGCTAGAGCGGCTAGGCTAACAGCATAATCGGGATGACCCTTGCCTTGCAGCCTGCCGCGGATAACCAAGACTTGTTGATGCAGTGTAGCCGCTTGAGCGTATTCGCCTGTCTTTTTATAGACGCTCGCTAGCCCTTCCAAACTACTACAGTACTGGCGACTCTCCTGACCCGTCGTCTTATCGGCGAGAGCTAAAGACTCACGCCACAGCATTTTGGCTCTTGGATAATCGCCAATTCGAAAACAAAGCTCTGCAAGGCCAAGTAGTCCGGTGATGTAGTTGGGATGTTCCTTACCTAACTCTCGTTCAGTAATCGCTAAGGCTTGCTGCTGCAGAAGAGTGGCCCGAGCATACTTTCCCATACCCATATATATATTCGCCATATTGCTCATAGAAGCCGCATACTGAGGATGTTCCTTGCCGAGGGCCTTTTCAAGAATTGCCATAGCCTCCTGTTGCCGCAATTCAGCCTCGGAGTATTCCCCGAGTCTGTAATGTATACCTGCCAAGCTGTTCAGACTGTCGGCACAGTCGGAATGCTTAATGCCCAGCACTTTTCTCCGAGTCGCCAGAACTTCATGGTGTAGCGTCGCAGCACGAGAGTAATCGCCCATTCCTACATGAGATCCTGCTAGCTTGCTTAGAATATCGACGTAGAGAGGATGTTCGCTGCCGACTTCCTTTTCAAAAAATGCCAAAGCTTCGCGGTACAGCGGAACAGCTTGGGCGTGATCCTCTGTGCTGCCATATAAATTTGCTAATCTATATACACTGGCGGCATAGTCTGCATGCTTTTTGCCTAACACTTTTCCACGAATCCCAAGAACCTCTCGGCATAACGGCTCCGCTAGATCATAATCGCCCAACCGCAGATACAACGTTGCTAAGCCGTTGATACCAGTAGCGTAATGAGGATGCTCCTTACCGAGCACTTTCGCTCTAACCGTGGAGGCTTCCAGGTAAAAGGACTCCGCCCTTTCGTAGTCGCTCATATTCACAAGCAAACCCGCTATATTAAATAAACGATCGGCGCAGACAGGATGTTCATTACCAAGTATTGACCTGAGATGGTCAAGGCTTTCGCTGGCGATTCCTAGGCTTTCAGCGTATCGACCCTGCTGGGAAAGAGACTGGCAAACGGCTCCTTTGGCGAGAGCAGATTGGAGCAGGTGTCTTGATTCGGCAGTTAGCTGCGAGATAGTAACAGCGTCTTCCCATGCGCGTTTCAAATCACCAAGGCGGTAGTCATTATTCTCAAACAGCTGTTGGGCGATTATGAAGGCATGCTGGCGATGGTGGATCTCGCCGGCCCAGTCTTCGGCTGCATTAGCAATGTTTGCCAAAGTATTGTGAGTGCCTATAAGTACTTCGTGAACATCTCCAAACAAAGAAGTATCCAATTCAAGGACGGTCTCCATAATTCTCATCGCTGTGTCGAAGTTACCCCGCTGGAACTGTTCTTGGGACTCTCTGCAAATTGAATTCCTCCGGGCAAACCGTTCGGCCAGTTCCACATCGTTACTAAAGTTAGTATTGCCAACTGAAGCCGATGGTGGTTCATCCGCAAAACTAAGCGACGCTGTGTTGAGCAAAACCATCATCAAAAAATACAGGCTGGCGTGTGTGACGCATCGGAAAGTCACGATCGATCTCCTCGTAATGTAATGGAGCGGCAAAACGGCCAGACTGCAGCACATGGCACCAGTGGACCACTCGTGCCGAAAATAGGAGAGCAAATCTTTGGCGAGTAGCCCGAAGCGCGTCACACCTAGAGGTGACAGCGTTCTCCCACATTAGTGGCCATCCGGGTGGGACGTTGGATCCTGCTTCCTGGAGCCCCCGTTGCACCAGCAGATCGTGGCCGGCACACGCAGTAATGTCGCTCTTGCATCGCCTAGACTGTTCAACAGCATTTCGATCTAGCGACTGTCTGCCATGCTGTAAAGTTGCGATAGGGACATGCCGCATAGTTCACCAATCACCGAAAAAGCGGGCACTGCTGAATGTCGCATTCGCGGGGCTCAACCCCACACCCGGACAATCACAATACTACCCCACCCTGGGGGAGAGTGCAAGTTTGCATCACAGAAAGCAAATGCTGCGAGAGTCGCCCCCAAGTTTTGGCACCTCGCTTTAACCTCAAATGACGAAAGCTGCCGATGGCGGTTTCAGCCGTTACGACCGAATTCGCTAGGCCGTGGGTCAATCCGCTCTGCCTGAAGCAGGCTGCCCAGCCGTCACATCCAGGGCCCATGCATGCTCGAAACTGCCCAAAGCTCCGCGGTAAGACGTAGTCGGGTCCCTAACTAAGAACAGAACCATGAGCTGAAACCGATCTACAGCGCGAGCCTCAAATCCTTACGGCTGTAGCTGATGAACACAACGGTCGATTCGGCCGTCGGTTGATCCGCGGTCGCAGGCTGCGAAATCATGGCTGCCCCCCCTCAAAGCATTGAGTCAATCGAACGCAGCCTTGCGTGGCGTGAGCTCGCTCAGTCAGTGCCTCCTGCCCTTCGTCGGCCTGTCGATTTATTTGAAAACGCATTGCTGATGTGAGCCGTTTGGGCGAACGCGGTAGGGACCACCGTTGCCGGTGGCCCCCCGCACAGATCCGTACGTGAAGTATTCCCTCATACGGCTCCTGCTCTGAGTCGAGCGTGATGCCGAATGTTTGGACGGGGTTGGATGATCCGCGGACGAGGCAGGTACTTTCGCACCAGACGCCCCATCCGTGACCACGGCCAGCGGGCTTTGCCCCGTTGGCTACGCCGTTGAAGTTGGCGTCGCCAGAGCCTCGTTACCGCCTTGTCAAACTGCTCCAGGCGTTCGTAGTTGTCAGGCACCGAATGGTACTGCTGCCAGCCACGCACGACACTGCCCAGCCAGCGGCCCGTTTGCCCTACTGAGTCATGCCGGCGACGTTCAAGCTGGACCTTGATCGCTGCCAGCGTGCGGCGCATCCGTGAGGCCACCGATATTCGCTTTAGGGCGAACCGGTTTCCCCGGCGTGTTTTGCCGCACACATGCGTAAAACCCAGAAAGTCAAAGGTTTCACACTTGCCTCGGCCCTCCCGTTCGCGCCGGGCCGCGCTGCCGCGGCCGAACTCGATCAAACGGGTCTTCTGCGGATGAAGATTGAGGCCAAACGTCCCCAGACGCTCACCGAGCGCCTTGAGACAAGCTCGTGCGTCTGTCTCATGCTCAAAGCCGATCACAAAATCATCCGCATAGCGGATCACGATCACATCGCCCGTCGCATGCTGCTTTCGCCACTGTCCGATCCACAGATCGAAAACGTAGTGCAAGAATACGTTCGCAAGCAGCGGTGAAAGTACCGCTCCTTGAGGCGTCCCCTTGCCATCATCGCTCCACTCGGCTCCCTCGATGATCCCGGCATTGAGCCATTTGAGAATCAGTCGAACGATCCGCTTGTCTCCGACCCTATGCTCGATGAACTTGATCAACCAGTCACGATCGATGTTGTCAAAGAAAGCTTCGATGTCGGCGTCCAGAATCCAGTTCACTCGCTTTTCGGTGATCCCAACATACAGCGCATCGAGTGCTTGCTGCTGGCTACGTTGGGGCCGGAAGCCGTAGCTGAATCCGACGAAATCTTCCTCGTAGATGCACTGCAAAACCGTGCGGACGGCGTGCTGGACAATCTTGTCTTCGAGAGACGGAATCCCCAGCGGACGTTTTCGCCCGTCTGCCTTGGCAATGTAAACCCGTTTGGAAGGCGTCGCCCGATAGGCTCCGCGGTGAATGCGGCCGTGAAGATCGACGATGCGTTCTTCCAGACCTTGCTCGTATTCGCGCCACCCCATGCCATCGACACCGACGGCTGCATGCTTTTTTGAGCTGATAGAAGCTCCAAGTCAGCAGATCGACGTCGACGTGGTGAAGCAGCGTAGTGAACTTGAGCTCACGGCGCTTGCGCGCCGCCTCACGCACACCAGCGAGCCCCCGTGACCTTCGATGTTCCGGCTTCGGCGTCCGGTCGAGGTGGGACTCTCTGGCGTTCCTCCTTGCTGCCCCCCTTTCCTCGGCCGACTCCGTCGACGATTCAGCATCGCCGTTGTTCGCCGGGCTCATCGGTACTATGGGGTCATCTGACTTCCTGTGAGCGTTCATGTCCGCTTTACCTCCAGTGGAGTTTTCGGACCGCTGCGGACGACTTCCTTCCGCAGGCCCACAGGATCTCCCGGTTCTCGTGTTTGAAGTTTCCACCCATGCTCCGGTTCTTCGACTCCGCCGCGTCCCTGCCGGTCTTGCCAATAACGACCGGCGGGGTGTTGCCTTCCACGGGCTATAGAGTGTCGGCACATCGGAAATACCTGCTTTCGGAGCTCAATGCCCAGGCCTGGGTTTACCCCTGTCGTTACCACACCCACCGTGTTACCACGATCGGCGTACGACTCAGGGCCAGCGTATCTGGCTAGAATTTCGCTGTAAGACTCTTTCATTCTCAACTTCAAACCGGTTTATCCCGGCGTTTTCATAGCTCCGGTTTCGTCACCGCACAACCGGGGCTATCGCCCGAACGGCTCACATAAGCAACGCGATCTCGAATAAATCAACAGCCCGTCGTGCCGCCGGATAAGACCAAATAGAAGGTTCTCTCGTCGCTGCGCAGGCCGGCAGCAGAAACGACGAGCACCAACCCTTCACGTGACGCCCCCGCCCCCCCATTAGAACCGCGGGGCCCTCCAGTGTCCAATTTTTTGACAGCAATAAGCGAAGAGGGTCCAAACTCGGGCGAGTTCGGCTACGGGAGGATGGGGCGGTCCGACGGTCCAAACTCTGGCGAGTTCGGCTACGCGGGTCCTTATGAGGCGCGGCTAAAAGCGCAGCGGCTGGCCGGCTTTCAGTTGCTGGCGAACTTGACGAAGAATCGCCTTGAGATCGAACGCTCGACCGGCGGTTGAACCGTGCGGGTTCAGCACGGCCACGGAAACACCTTGGCGGACACAAGCGGCCAGGATGCGGACCATTGCCGGAGGATCCGGCGAACTGGTTCGATAGGCGCCCGAGCCGAAGTGCGTCTGACCGTAGTCCTCGGCTCGCCTATGATCGCTGAACAGAGCCAAAGCCAGCTCGCCCGAGGTGGACTCGGCCAAAGCGTCGCGCGACGGCTCCGCGTCCGTCAGCGGCGAGGCGGTGGGCTGGTCGCCCGAGCGAACTCGCCACAGGGCCGGCGTTTGGCCGGCGATCACCAGCACGGGCTGAAATGCATCGGCTTCGTTCATGACCGCGTCCCCGTTTCCGCTTGGGTCTCCGGCTCCGCTTGGGTCCCGGCGGCGTCCGGCTCGGTTTTGGAATCCGCGGCCGGCGCCGCCTTGTCGGTCTGGCCCGGCGAAGCTTCCTGAGGCTTCCGCAGCGACAACCATTTGTCGGCCGGCGGCTGGTCGGGATCGGCTTGCGGGGGCAGCGATTCGGGATCATCCACCGGCGGTGGAATCGGGATCAGGACCAGTCGCACGGGCGTGCCGTCGGGCGGAACCACGCCTTGGGCGGCGCTGAACAATAATTGCCCGGTGTCTTTGCTGCTGGCGACCGGCACATCCATCATGGCACTGCTGAAATTGGAAACACAGATCAAATCACCGGCGTCGGCTTCGTAGTACACCTGACCATCGGCCGGATCCTTCCAGAAATTGCTGCCGGCAAACACCCAGTCGGGTTTCAACGTCTGCTTGGTGCCGGTTTTGACCACCCATTTGCGAGCGTCGCTCTTTTGCAGACGTCTCTCCTCGTCGTACCACAGCACCCACACGCGGATGCTCTGGCCCGTCGCCGAAACGAACTTCGGCGCGTACTGGACCGGCGTGCCGGACTGGGCGCCGACGGCCAACAGGGCGGTGTGAACGTCGCGGCTCCGGGCCAACACCGCAACCACCGATTCGTGTTCCTTGGTGCCGGCCGGGCAAGCGAACATTTCCAGCATCCCGCGATCCATGGCCACATAGCCATCGACCAACACCTGCTTGCCCTGCTTGTCGACCCACAGACGTCCGTTCTTGCTCAGCCGAATCGCGCCCGGTGGCGGCGCAAAGCGGTCGCGTACCGTGTCGGCCGGATCCGGGGGCAGGGCCACCTCGGCCTCTATTCGCGCTCTCTGGGCCGCGGCTTCTTCCCGAGCGGTTTCCGCGTCGTCCGCGTCCTCGAGGGATGCCTCGCCGGCAGCGGTAACGCCGTCGACCGGCACGCCCTCGGCCGAGCGGACAGCTCCGCCCTCGGCCGAGGATTCGCCCTCGGCCGCTTGCTCGACCGCCGGCGAGGTGGGCAGGGGAGGCGCCGCGGAAACCGGCAAGGCTGCCGCGGTGGCGAGCAGGAAGGCGGCCACGAGGACGGACGCGGCCCGGGAAAACAGCCGAAGAATCATAGAATCGCTTGACTGGGAGGAAGGTTCAAAACACGGTAAGATCCCCATTCTACGTCCCCCGACGGGAACTGGACAAACCGAATTCGCTCCTCTGCGGCGCTCCTCCACCATCGATGGCCACTGCGATTAATACTCCACGTTCGGACATGCCCTCCGCCACCGGTCAAGCGGCCGACGCGTTCCTGTGGCCCGAGCTAAAACAACGCATTCAGAAGCGGCGCAGCAAGCGTTGCCCGGACCGGTTGTGGCCCAAGGGTGCTCAGGGCAGCCAGACGCTGCGCTGGGGCCACGCTTCGGCGACCGGTCATCCGCTGTCGCCCAGCCTCGAAGCGGTCAGCCGGTTGGCGTCCGGCGAGCCGCTGGCCGCGCAGCCGCAAATCGATTTCTGTGAAGCCGCCGAGTCGTTTTGCGATTCGCTCAGCAGTCCCGGCCTGGCGCCGCCGGATTACAGCGAAATATTAATTTGGGCCTACGCCCTGCCGGAATTGGTCGAGCACTTGGACGAACGCCTGTGGTGGGATGTGCTGAACCGCCTGCAGTCGCTGCAGCGTGCGGCGGCCGAGCAGAGTCCGCCTCATTCGCCGGCCCATCTCATGCTCGGCGGCGAGTTGGGGCTGGTGCTCGCCTGGTCTCTGGCCGACCTGCCTTCCTGCCAAGCGATGCAGGAGCCGGCAACCGCCGCGGCCCTGGCCTGGCTTGCCGAACACGACGCGGCCATCGAGGACGCCTTGGCGGAATCCGCGATTCACGTGCGATTAATTCTGGCGGCGGGCCTGCGTGTGCAGCGTTTGTTGAAGGTCGTCGCGGATCGCAAACTCCCCTCCGCCGGCGAAGCCCTGCTGTGGAACCTGACCACCTGGGCCGCCGCACTGACCAATCCCGACGGCGTCGCCGTGTTCTCGACCGCAGCCAAAGCCGACGTCCGCGAAGACGGCGCCGACGGCGGTTTGCTGAGCACCGCCGCGGCGATCCTGGACGCCCAGTCGCTCGGTCCCGCCGTCCAAGCTTCGCTGGGTCACAGCAAGAGCCGCGGGCGACTCGCCTGGCAGGTTCGTTTGCCCGAACCGATGCTGTACAGCGAAGCGGCCGGCCTGGCGGCGATGTTGCCCGAGTGGGACGTTCGCCGCGGCCGCGTCTTCCTCAGCTATGGCAGCGAACCGTTTCGCCTGGAAGTCCAGACCGGACGCGCACGGCTGATCCAAGGCACCTGGGAAGTCCAGATCCAGCGCGGCCAGCAGACGCTGGCGCCCTGCGGACCATGGACCGAAACCTGTCAGTACACCGACGACGATGTGCATTACTTGGAACTGCAACAGGCGTGGAGCGGCGACCTGATGTTGCAGCGCCAGATCATGGTCGTCCGTGACGATCGCTGCGTGATGTTGGCCGACGCCGTGGTGTCGCAGTCGGGCGATGGGTCGCCATCGGGCGGTGTATCGAAAAGCGCCGATTCGGCCGCGCCGATTCAGTACCGCGGTCGCTGGCAAACCGCTCCGACGGCCGATTGCCAAAGCGAGGAAGAGACCTGGGAGGTGATTCTGAACGATTCCAAACCCCGGGCCCTGGCCCTGCCGCTGGCCCTGCCCGAATGGCGCGTCGGTCCTGCCGTGGGTTCCTTCGACGTGGTCGACGACGGGCTGCAGTTGACCGTACGGGGCAAAAACAATGTCTACGCGCCGCTGTGGATCGACGGCCAGCGGCGCCGCTTCACCAAACCGCGCACCTGGCGTCAATTAACCGTCGCCGAACAGCTGCGGATCGTCGGCGACGACGAAGCCGTCGCCTACCGGATCGAAGTCGGCTCGGACCAGTGGTTGGTGTACCGTTCGCTGGTCGGCCGCGTCAGCCGCACGGCTCTGGGCAAGAACCTGGTGGCCGATTTCTACTGCGGCCGCTTCGATTCGGCCGATGGCTACTGCGAAGAACTGGTCACCGTCGACGACGCCGAAGAAGAGCCAGAGGATTCGGCCTAAGACGACGCCCTGAGCCGTTTGGGCGAACGCCCCGGTTCCTTTACGCACACACCGCACAACCGGGGCTATCGCCCAAACGGCTCACAGGCAAAAAGCCTACGCTTGCAGGTCCAGGTGTTGGCCGCTGGCGCTGTCGCGGCTCGCCGGAGAGGCGGGCTTGTTCGGATCCTGCCGGGCACGATCCTCCTGCCCGGCACGATCCTCCTGCTCGGCACTGGCGTCCTGCGGCGAATCACCGCGCTCGTAGGCTTGGCGTCCGTCGGCTCCGCTGTCGCCGGCCGCCGCATCGCGTTCGATTTCCGCGACGTCGCTGCGGTCTCCGGCCGGAGCATCGGCCCGTTGCCGAGCCGCTTCGGCGGCGGCCGCCTGATCCAGATCGGTTCCCTTGGCCGCCGCTCGCTGGGTCCCGGCAAGCGACGCGAGGCCGGTCGGCGGGACGGGATAGATATTCATCTACATGGATTTGCCAAAGGTGGAACGTGCCCGCTGGGAGATACTGTCCAGTCCCATCCCAGGAAACAACCGATCCAGCGTCTCGCTGACCCCTTCGAGGGTGCTGCGTTGGATCGTGGGGGCGTCGAGCGGACCTTGCACGTTGATCGACCACAGCGTGTATCGCTGGCTGTCCAGCGGCCGAATCAACCGGCTCCACGTGTTCTGCGGACTGACCCGCGTGTTGAAATTCAGGTTCAACTCGCGCATCCGACTGACCGTCCCGCTGCCGTGCAGGGCGATCAAGTCCCCCCACAACTGTAGCTGACTGAACGCGATCTGGTCGCCAGAAAGTGAAAACAGGGCTTTGCCGTCGGTAAAGGCGACCTCTTCTCCCGGGCGAACCCGCAATTGATTTAACAGCTGGACGATCTGCGGCAATTGATACAGGTTCGCTTCGCTCAACCGAGCTTCGCCGACGCCTTTGAGCAGATGCATCGCACCGAGGGCCCCTTCCAATTGGATCTGTCCGCTCAACCGGCCCGTCATGTCGGACTGAGTCTGCTGGAAATCCGCCAGCACCGCGGGCACTTCGACTTTGTCCAGCGACACCAGGGCTTCGTACTGGCTGGTCGCCAATCCGATCGTGGCCGACAGCGTGAATTGGCCGCCGAAAACGCGGCCGGCGATGGGCTGGAAATTTTCGCCTTTGTCCAGGGCCGGATTCACGACCCCCAACAGCAATTGATCGTGGCGGACGGCGAACGGTCCTCGCACGCCGGTCAACTGGATGCCTTGGAAATGCATCGAATCCAATTGCACGCTGCCATCGGCATTGATTCCGGCGGCGTCCTGCTCGCCGCGAAACGTCAATTCGCCACGTATGTCGCGGACGGGCCCCACGTCGCCGATGCGGTTGCCCTCCAGTTGCACCTTCAGATCGAATCGCGACTCGGGCTGGGGAAACCGATCGTTGGGCAACAGCAACGACGTCTTGCCGCTGACGCCCAGCGGCCCGCGTAGCTGCAGCCGCTGGCACACGCCCCGCACCTGCGGCGGCAACGACGAGATCAGTTCGTTGTCGACCGTCATCCGGCTGCCGCTGAGCACGTTCAGGTCCAGCTGCCAGCGGCCGTCCTCGACCGCTTCACAGGTGCCGTTCGCCGCCAACCGCGTGGCGTCGTGGCGGGCGTCGAGCTGTTTAATGGTGACCCTGCCGGCGTCGTACACCACCGTCCCGGCGACCAGGTCCATGCGATAGGGTAGGGCGTTGGGCCGGACGCTGACCGTGTTCTGAGAGACGCCCGAGACATCGCCCAGAGAGGCAACGAGCTTCAGTTCCGGCGTCAGATGCTGTGGCCGTTTGGAAACGGCCACGTCGACGCGCTGCAGGATGCCGACCGGGGCGAGCGCATCCCAGGTGACTTGCGAAGCCTCCGGCAAGGCGGCCCGCAGCGTTCGATCCAGCGGCACGCCTTTGCCGACGAAACGCAGGTCCAGATCCCCGCCGCCGGGCGTCAAGCGATACGTGCCGTCGCAGTGCACGGCCGCCGCATCCCCGTTTTCCGCCACGAATCCGATCAGCCGAGTCGTCTCGTTTTCAACCAGAACCTGCCCGTGCACGCCATAGAGCGGATAGGGAAAACCGTCGTAGCGGAGCTGGGCATCTTCGAAGCGCAGATCGATCCGCTGCGTTTTGTTACCCGCTTCGTCGATCGCGATCTCGGCCGACGCCACGCGCACCCCGCCGGCCGCCGACAACGATCGGGCAAACGTCTCCAGCTTGGTGGGCAGTTCGCCACGCGGCGTCAGGGCGGCCAGCAGTTGATCGTTGATCGCGATCGCCCCGTCGACCGAGGCGCGAAACCACAGGGGTTCGCCCGATCCGGCCGGCGTCAATCGCATCTGACAGTGCAGCGGTTGCCCGTCGACCATCCCGAACATCTCTTCACATGTGATCACCCCGTCGCGAAACTCGGCCGTCCCGTTCAGATCCCGTACCGGATAGGGAAAACGATCGAACTGCACCGCGACGCCCTTGGCCTGGACCGTTGCGGCGGTCGACCACCGTCCCCTCTCGTGCACGGCGACGGCCGATACGTCGACCAATCCGGAAGGCTGCAAGCGGTCCCATTTGGCGCGCAGGGCGGGTGGCAAGGCGGCGGCCAGTCGCCCGTCCAACAGTAGATTGTCGGCGGCCAGTTCGCAGCGGAGCGTGCACGGCCACTGCAGGGCGTCGGTTTGCGCACTGCCGCGACACAGCGCCCCATCGACATACGCCTGCACGTCCTCGAACTGTGCCCCGGCCGGACCGATGCGGTAGCGGCCACTGATTTTCTGCGCCGCCAAGGCGATCCGGGGATGCTCGAACCGTCCCTCGACCACCTGCCCGCTGAGTTCCCAGTCCAGCGGCTGATCGGCCACCGCTCGCAGCCGCAACTGGGCGCTACCTAAACCGGAAAAACCGTCCAGGGTCCGGCGGAGGACCGCCAACGGCGCCGGCAATCGTTCCAGCCGCCGGTGATCCAGCCGCAACTGGGTCGCCGCCGCCTGCACGTCCCAGCCCCCAGGACCGCCCGCGGCGGTGAAGCTCAACTGCTGGCATTCCGCACTGCTGGCGATGCCCTGGACGCGGTAGGTCGCCGCAGCGGAATCGTCGGCGGTCATTTTGATGATCCGGCCACGGATGTCTTGCCACTGGATCGAGCGGGCCGGATCGGTCGGATCACGCATCAAGCGCAGCCGTCCGTCCCGGACCAGTACGACCGGACATCCGGGGCCCATCTCGGGCAGCGGCAGCAGCTGTTCCAGCGAATACCGCTGGCGGTCATCGGCCCACAGATTCAGCTCCACCCCGCTGACGATCATCCGCGAGGCGCACATCGGCGACTCGCCGTCGTAGACCCGCTGCCAGTGCATGTCGGTCTCGGCCAACAGGCGGTCGATCCGCACTAGCGGCACGGATTGGCCATCGGGCTGCGGAACATCCACCGCAACGTCTCCCAGCACCAAGCCGCTGCCGGCGTCATAGCGGCCGTAGCCGATGCGGATTTCCAGATGCGGATAGTGTGTGGCCAGTTTCGCTTCGATCGATCGCCGGGCCTGCTCGCCCAGGGTCTCCGGCACCAGTCCGCGAACCGCCAAAAAGGCCAGCGCGGCAAACAGCACCAACCAGCGCAGGCGCCGCGGTCGCGAGACGGCCGGCCGGGTTTTCGGCGCAGGCTGCGATTGTTCGGCGGCTTCCATGCCGTTGACGTACCCTCAGACCAAAACCAAGAACCGCAACATAAGGCGGAATCCGTCGGCGACGATACCGAAAAAACTAGCGTCCTATCCAGCCCAGATAGTCCCAAAACGTGTACAGCCAAGGATGCTGCCACGGATTGTCCAGACTCGTCGCCACCGAAAAGACGCTGATCGCCAGCAGCACCCCGCCCAGAGCTCGCAGCCACGGCGATTTGGCCAGTTTGTCGGCCGCCGGAATCATCAACCACAGCCACAGCGGGGCGAACCACAGCATCCACCTGAGCGCCGCACTGACGCCGCCGTAGTTGCGATCGATCAGGGGCCGCATCCAGTAAAATCCCAGCACGACCAGCGTGGCCAAGCAAATCGCCATCGCCAACGCGCGCCGCAGCCCGTCGTCGTCGACAAACCAGAACGCGGCCCCAACCACGGCCAAGATCCAGACCGGGGTCAGCGAAAACAGGCCGTGATGCCCGATGGTCGTGTGCAGCACATAGATCCCCTGGTGCGGTTCGCCCAGGTCCACTCCGGTCCGCCGATCGCTGGTCCAGTAACTGCCCTCGTACTCGTACCAATCGTCCCAGTGGTGCACGGCCCACGCATCGCCGTCCCGAAGCACCGCATAACGCTGGTTGCCGGATTCGGTGATCGCCATCCAGCGGCCCTCTCGGTGGCTTTCCAACAACCCCATCCGCTCGTCGATCGCTTCGCCTTCGTCGATCAGCGCCCGGCGGATGTCCGCGATTTCCAGCTCCCCTTCGGGCTCCACGCGGGCGATCAAGGGCCCGTTGCCGCGATGGGCGTAGGGGGGCCGAAGGCTTTGATGGGCGATCCAGTTGGTGCCAAAAAAACCCAGGGCGACCAACAGCACGCCGGGCACAAAGCCGCTGGCCGCCGCCGCCGGCGATCGCCAAAATGCCAGCAGACCAAACAGTACCAGCATGAACAGGGCCGGCAGTTCGTTGGCCGCCATCATCCCCGCGGCCAGCCCCGCGACCAGCATCCAGTGCCAGCGATGCGAACGAGCTTCATCGGCCAAGACCCACAGCGCGACGGCCGCCGCCGCCGCCGCCGGCAGATGATTGTTCAGCGACACACTGAACGGCAGCAGCATCGTCCCGAAGCAGGTGGCCGCCGCACAAAAGACGCGCCCCCACTTGGTCCGGCCCGATTGATGAATCAAGGACATCATCGGCGCCAGAAACAACCACAACAGCGGCAGATTGGTCAGCGCCAAGACCAAACGTCCCATGTACAGCGGATGCTCCGAGAGCCGCATGCCGGTGATCTGGTGCGCCGCGGCGTAGACGCCCGCGATCAAGGTCGGCAGCAGCGGCGGTTTGCTGCTGTAGTCGTGGTAGACGCCATCGGTGCCCTGGTGACGCACCCGATCGATCGTCTGCCAAGTGCGGACGTCGCGTTTGATCTTCGGATCCCGGGCCGTGATCTGCATCTGCCGATCGATCCGGTACGTGCCGTCTTCGACCAGCGCCGCGACCGTACACCAACGACTGCGATCATTGGCACTGAGAAAGGGCGTCAAACCGTTGCTGCTCGAGACCACGGCGATGCGTCCTGCCACAATCCCCAGCGTGACGATCATCAACAGAACCATCGTGCGCCACACGATGGGATCGTTCGAAGCGACCGGTTTCACGAGCGTTATCCCGAAAGGGTTCAGCTTTCGGACATCTGCGCATTCAACGCTTCGACCGGAATCGGAATGCCTCGCAAAACGCCCTCGGCGATAAGTTGTCCCTCGACCACGCCCTGGAACGAGGCCACGATCATCCGCCCGCGACGGACGCGGTCCAAGCGCACCATCACCACCAGCCGATCACCCGGCGTGACCACCCCGCGAAAACGCACATCGTCCAGCCCCCCGAAACCGACCATGGCCGCACCCAACAGGTCGTACTTCTGCGTGAAGTAACTGGCCAGCTGTGCCGAGGCTTCCAGGATCATCACCCCGGGCATCAGGGGCATGCCCGGCATGTGGCCACGCACCCAGAACTCATCCTCGCTCAACAAGCGATACGCGGCACAGGCCTGCTCTTCGCGGCGTTCACAGAGGATCGCCGACAGCTGCTCCATCTCGTAGCGCTGCGGATTGTACTTACGGATATCCTCGATACCCGCGATCGGGGCGTCGAAATCCAAAGTTGCAGGGTCGATGATAAATTCGGGTGTTCCCACAAACGGCACTCCGGCGGTGGACACGTTCAGTGCGTAGCAAACGCGGTCTTAAACAGGGTACTCGGACGATTCTCGGGAGCAAACGACCGGAAGGTGCCTTAGGTCTTCAGCTTGCGCCGGCGAGCTTTGCGGCCCTTGGCGTTGGCGGGACGTTTTCCGTGGTTGGCTTTTTTGACTTTGTGATGTGGCTTGGCCATAGGTTCACTATAGAGAAGTTATAAGGGAGGGTTCGGTTTGTGCTTTCAGGTACGAGATTAGCAGTTTATCCGCCAAGAGAAAAGCCGAAGCGAAATCACTTCGGCTTCGAATTCGGAGCGAATAGCGGTTGTGCCGCCGCGAGACAGCTCTCGCGAAGCGGGTTCTGCCGCCCCCTTAGGCGCGAACCTTGGAACGAGCTTCCCGCAGTCCGCGGCTGAGGATGTCTCGCAACATGGGCGAGTAGTCCTCGAATTTCGACTGGTCCGGGGCTCCGCTAGCGAACTGATAGATCGCGTCCCGCGGTTTCACGCCCAGGGCGATCAACGTGCTGCTGACCGTACCGTGCTCCTTGCCGCGGATCACCATGCTGGGCCGACCCGGCCCGGTGGGCGAACGCGCGAAGACCTTGCTGGCGACGGCCAGGAATTTCACCGGCGAATCCAGCATCTGCAGGGTCAACAGGCGGCGCGCCATCTGGACCCGCTCATCGGTGGGATCGTTGACGTCCCGGGCCCCGATGATGTTCAGGCCTTCCTGCAATTCCGCCACTTCGGTCTGCTCGTCCACGTGCACGACCCAGCCATCCTTGGCGTCGGCGATACAGATGTTCACGCCTTCGTAACGCGTCGTCTCCAGTTCGCTCAGCGCCTTGTCGAGCGCTTTCTTGGCCGAACCACAGCGAAGCAGATCCAACCCCAGCAGACCCCGCGACCGTTGGCCGAACATCGGCATGGCCGTCGCTCGGTTACACAGGCCAACGAACAAACCGTTCTGGTTCACGCCCAGCCAGGTTCCTCCGCCGCGTTGATCGATCCCGCACAACACCCGCGGCTTGCCCGACTGAATCGAAGGCGGCAAACTGGGGCGATCGTAATATTCTTCACGATTCGCGGCGACCAAAATGGGGCTTTCCGGAACCAGCCGGTACTGCACAGCGAGTAGGCACATCGCTTTTACTTTCTTTTCAAAGATCGGTGTCGACTTTTCATAACGCCAGTTGCGATCCAAGCCGTTCGACCGGGTCGCACGGTCATTTCGCAACGCAGCCAATCTATCTGCTCGCACCCCGACATGGCACCCTCTCTCGGGGGGAAAGCGCGGCAATTTTCAACCTTTGCCCGCCCTTAGTGGGGCTGGAAGCCGCAAAGCCGGAGTCAGCCGCCTAATTTGACAGCATTCGCACCAAAGATGACGGGCCAAAGATGACGGGCCGAAATGCCGATACTTGCCAGCATGACCAATCCACCCCCGACCCACCGCGATCATGTGCTGAACCTGAAGGCTCCCGTCTCGGTGACCCTGGCACGCAAACGCCTCGCCCTCGATGGCGTGCTGAACATCGTGCCGGGAACGATGCTGATGTTCGACAAAACCTGCGACGAGCCGCTGGAATTGGAAGTCGGCGGGCATCCGCTGGCCACCGGTGAAGCGGTCAAGATCGGCGACAAATTCGGCCTCCGCATCCGCGCCCTCGGCCGCCCGGCTTCAGAGTAGCGAGCGGCGAGGGGCGAGCCGGCGAGTGCTGAGTGGCGAGAGGCGAGGGGCGAGTGAGATAAGCTCAAATCTCAAATCTCCTGACTCCGGCGGATTCTATGTATGCGAAGATTCGTCTTCTCCCCTCTCCCCCGAAGCCTGGCGAGCCTAAGCGAGTCAGGCTTCGGGGGAGAGGGGTTGGGGGTGAGGGGGACCAGCAGAGCGGCACCACCAGTGCGGTGTCTCGATCTCGATACGGTGCGGGAATCGGAAAGGCGTACGCAAACAGTCATTCCGTTGCACCCGAGCCCCCTCACCCCCGGCCCCTCTCCCACCACTGCTTCACTCGCTGACGCTCGCGGCGCCGCGGGGGAGAGGGGAGAAAACATTGCCCTCTACCGCTCGGAGCCCCTACATCGAATCCGCCGGAGCCAGCAAATCTCAAATCTCGCCGCTAGGCGGCGCTCGGTAGGATGTGGTGTCCGAGCGTCTCGATCTCCAGCTTCAACAGCTCGTCGACCAACTGCTCGGCGCTCGGCCGCTGCTTCGCCGCGGTGCTCAGCATGCGGCCGATCAACTCGGCGACCGGTTCCGGAGCTCCGCTGGCCTCGGGCACCATCAGCTGCATGACTTTGCCCAACGCATAGATGTCGGCGGCGGGGTTGAGGATCCCCTTGCCTTCGAGCAGTTCCGGGGCGGCAAACTGGGGCGTGCCGCGAAACACCGGATCGTGCAGGCTGTTGTGCTCCGCAGCGAAGCCCAGGTCCACCAGCGTGACGTGCCCACGGTCGCTGATCAGCAGATTCGATGGTTTCACATCGCGGTGCATCCAACCCGCGGCGTGCAGGGCGGCCAGGGCTTGGGCGGTTTGCCGGCACCACCACAGAGCGACGGGCAGCGGCTGGCGTTGGCCGCTGTGCAACCGCTCCTCCAGCGTATCGCCTTCGATCCGCGGCATCACGCAGTAGGGTTCTCTGGCCGAGAGGGCGGCGTCCAGGATGGGGATCAGGTTGGGATGGGACGCGTCGGATGCGGCGGCGACTTCGGCGCGGATCTGCATCGCCCCTTCGGGTTGTTCCTGGATGCTTTTGCGAGCCACTTTGACCACGTAGTCACAGCGGGGACTGCCCGAAGCGTCGGCCGGCTGAGCCAGAAACAATTCGGTCCACGGTCCGCGGTGCAACTGGGAAACCAGCCGCCAGATACCGATCGTCCGCGCGGCCGGCAGGGGGCGGGCGCCCGAATCAACAAACCGTAACTCCATGCAAACATCCTCGTCGTGGCGGCAATGTTTCTTGCGTCCTCTTGCGCCACAGCCGCCAGCAGACTTCTGCAGCCGGCGCTGTGGTGGGCTCCACGGATCTGATCGACCAGCTTCCGGCCCTACCCATAGGCCGGCTCTGGCAGACGGAAAAGTCCCCCTATCCTCACAACCCGACCAAGCCCCAGCGAAGCAACCGACCAAGGCCCAGCGCAGCAACCGAGCAAGGCCCAGCGCAGCAACCTTTCCGGCGTTCCCCCGGCGGCTTACACTGTGACCCTGCCCGCCATCCCGCTTCCCCGAAGGGAAAGAACATGCGCACTGACCGCCTTCTCGTCGTGGCCCCACTGGCCGTTTTACTGCTGACCTCGCTGGGCTGCGATCGCTCTACACCCACGGCCGGCGTCAATGCCAAAGCCGTCGGTGCAGGCGGCGACCCAGCCCAAGCCTCCGATCGTTTCCCGCTCCAGGCCGGCGACTACACGGTGCTGGGGATCATGACTGACCGCCAGGACAACTCCCAGGCCAAGGGCAACGTCGAATCGACGCTGCTGCTGCACCCGGATGTGGGCTGCCTGGTGGGTTTGTGGAGCGCCAACACGCCGGCCATCCTGGCGGCTCTGGAGGGCTCGGACAAAGCGGAGCGGATCCAGGTGGTCGGTTTCGACGAGCACCCTGAAACGCTGAAAGGAATCCGCGACGGCGAGGTCTACGGAACGATCGTTCAACAACCCTATGTCTTCGGATTCCGCTCCGTGGAATTCCTGACCGCTCTGGCCCGCAGCGGCGAAGTGGACGTGCCGGCCGACAAGCGAATTTACATTCCTTACAAAGAAATCACCGCCCAGAATGTGCAAGCCTTTACCGAGGAAGTCGAAGCGATGAACGCCGGCAACGGTCCGATCCTCGAGCCGATGGCTCGGATGGGCGACGGCAAGGAGGACGTCTCGGTTGCATTCATCACCAACGGAACCGATCCGTTCTGGATCCTGGCCGACCGGGGCTGCGAGAAAGCGGCCGAGCACTTTCAGGTGCAGGTCGAGTTCCAGCCGCCCAGCACGTCGACGATCGAAGAACAAAAACGATTGCTCGAATCCAACGTGGTCAAACAATTCGACGGGATCGCGATCAGCGCCATCGACCCGGAGAATCAAGTCGAAATGATCAACGAAGCCAGCCGGGCGATGCCGGTGATTTGTCACGACGGCGACGCCCCGGACAGCGAGCGACTATTCTACTTGGGAACCAGCAACTACATGGCGGGCCGCGCGGCCGGGCGGATGATCAAGCAGGCCCTGCCCCAGGGCGGCAAGGTGATGATGTTCGTCGGATTGATGGAAGTCCTGAACGCTCAACAGCGCAGCCAGGGCGTCATCGACGAATTGGCCGACAAGCCGATCCCCGCCCAGTACCAAGGAGCCGAGTGATCAACGCGCCCCCCTCTGTCGTCTCGGTCGTCGTCCCGCTGTTGGACGAACAGGAGACGATTCGCACCCTGGTAGCCCAAGTCACGGCCGTCCTGCGGCAGATCGGACACACCGCCGATATCATCCTGGTCGACGACGGCTCGAGCGATGATTCGTGGCAGGTGATCGAGAAACTGGCCGCGGAATTCGATACCGTACGAGGCATCCGTTTTCGTCGCAACTTTGGCAAAGCGGCGGCCCTGGCCGCGGGCTTCGAAGCCGCCCGCGGTGAGATCGTGATCACCATGGATGCGGACCTGCAAGACGACCCGCAGGAGATCCCGCGGTTTCTGGAAGCCCTCGACAGCGGCTACGACGTGGTCAGCGGCTGGAAGAAGGTGCGGCACGATCCCTGGCACAAAGTGGGGCCGTCGCGAGTCTTTAATTACTTGGTCGGCCGGCTGACCGGCGTGCGGATCCACGATCACAACTGCGGCTTCAAAGCCTATCGACGAGAGATTTTTGATCAGGTCAAGCTGTACGGCGAGATGCATCGCTTTGTGCCCGTGTTAGCCGACGCTCGCGGTTGGCGAGTGACCGAGATCACCGTCCTGCACCATCCTCGCAAACACGGCAAGAGTAAGTACGGGGTGGGCCGCATCGTCAAAGGTTTTTTGGATCTGCTGACGATCTATTTCTTGACGCGTTTTGCCCAGCGACCGCTGCACCTGATCGGTTCGGCGGGGCTGCTGTGTTTCCTGTTCGGCGGCGTCGGCCTGGCCATCCTATCGGCCTGGTGGTGCATCTCGCGGGCGTTCGAATCGATCGCGGTGTTGCACCTGCACGAAAAGGCGATCTTTTACTTCTGCATCCTGGCAATTCTGCTAGGCGCCCAGTTGTTGGTCGCCGGTCTGTTAGCGGAAATGATGACCGCCATGATGCGTCCCAACCTGCCGCCCTACTCAATCGCCCAGCGAACGCCGGAGTCGGTGGCGGAGGAGTCCAGGGCGGAGAAGCCCAGGCCTTAGCTCGACTTTCGCAGTTAGACACCTGAAGGAAATCGAGTTGATGCGGGAACTGCTTCAGTGTGCTGGTTCGGCGGCTCAGCAGTTACAGGATGACTCGAATTCCTTGACCTGCTTCTCGGCTTCGTCTCGGGCGATGCCGTAGCGTTCCTGGACTTTGCCGACCAGCTCTTCCCGTTTGCCATCGACCACGTCCAGGTCGTCATCGGTCAACTTGCCCCACTTCTGCTGGGCTTGGCCCTTGGCCTGTTTCCACTTGCCTTGAATCTTGTCCCAGTTCATTTCGGTCTCCTTGGATGGTCTTCTTTTTGTTTTCACAGGCTGGAAGCCTATGCCACTGCTTTCACAGGCTGGAAGCCTATGCCACTGTTTTCACAGGCTGGAAGCCTATGCCACTGTGAAAGCCGAGGAGTGCTCCGAGCCGCAAGAGGATCTGCTTGATCCACGAGAACGACAAAAAGCATCGGAGCACTCCCCGAACAAAACCGCTAGCGCTTTCAACGCTGTACCGAACGTTATTTATTCTTGTAGGCGTCGCGGAGGTCGCGGACCTTGTCGTGCCCGGCTTTGACGCTGGCGTACTGCGACTGCAGCACGTCGTTCATGGCGCTGCCGGAGGTTTCCTTCAGCACTTCCTCGTAGGCGTTCTTGATGTGATCCTCACCGCGTTCGGCTTCGTTGAGGATGACCTGGGTGTCGCCGCCGTTGAGCTTGCTGCGGATATTGATCCAGGTGCGGTGCACGCTGGCGGCCACCGATCCATCGTCCTCGGCTTCTTTGCCATTCCATTCGACGTGCTTTTGCAACTCCGCCGCCATCGCTGATCGTTCAGCGGCCAATTCTCGAAACAGGGCGGCAACGCGTTCGTCCTTCAGCTCCTCGGCCGATTCGCGAAAGCCGTCGTACGAATCGATGTTGGCGCGAATCAACTTCTGCAGCTTCTCCAGCGTGTTCTCATTCAACGTGTTCTTGGTTTCCAAACTCATGCGTGTTTCTCCGGTTTTGGTTGGGTAACGTTCGATTGCAAACGCGGCGTGCCCGATGGTCCGCTTGGACCGTTCAAAATCGACCTCGCAACGCCGCGAGTGACGATGCAGCAACCGTCCCGACAGGACCGGCCGCATCGCCGTTTGACGGGGAACCAGAGGTGCAAACTGTGTGCCAGGAAACTCAGCCACCTCCGCGGTCCGGCGGCCGGCCGCGACCACCGGCATGTGGTACAGGCTTTGCAGCAGAGCTCATTACCAGAGGGCGTGCTCACTAACGAAGGACGATTCCCCGCTTTTGCTACCCGTTCTACCGAAGGAGCTCGATGATGACGCTGATGCCTCACTGTATCTTCCAGCGGGGTACCGGTCCGATCGTGGCGGCGGCGGTGCACGACGGACACGACATGCGTCCCCGCTTGGAAGACCGGATGGCCATCGATGAAGAAGAACGGCTTCGCGAAGAAGATCCGCACACCGGCGAACTGACTCAGGTCGCCAAGACTCAGATCGTCGGCTTGCGGTCCCGTTTCGAAGTCGACTTGAACCGGCCGCGCGACGAAGCTGTGTATATCGAACCCGAGGACGCTTGGGGGCTAAAGCTGTGGCGGCGTCCGCCGACCAAAGAGATGATCGAAAAGTCGTTGTCGGAGTACGACGAGTTCTACGCATCGGTCGAGACCCTGCTGCGTGAGTTGCTCGATCGGTACGGACACGTGGTCGTGTACGACCTGCACTCCTACAACCACCGCCGCGAAGGTGCCGACGCGCCGGCCGCCAATCCGCTAGAGAACCCCGATGTCAATGTGGGCACCGGAACGATGGAGCGAGAGTACTGGGCCCCGGTCGTGGACCGGTTCATCCAGGACCTGCGTCAGCACGAGTACCACGGCCGCACGCTGGATGTACGAGAAAATGTTCGCTTCCAAGGCGGCCATTTCAGCCGCTGGATCCACAAAACCTTTCCGCGGCAAGTCTGTTCGTTGGCGATCGAATTCAAAAAAACATTCATGGATGAATGGACCGGTCAGACCGACCCCAGCGAGATCGAAACCATCTTCGACGTGCTGCAATCCACCATCCCTGGCGTGCGGGAGGAACTGGAGAACCTGTGAGTGCCGCAAGCACCTCTGCTGAAGCTGCCAACTTTTCCCAGCTGTCGACCATCGTCGAAGGGCGACTGGCGAAGAATCGTCGTGTGCGCCGCAACCTGCCCGGCGGCGGCCGGCTGCGAATGGATCGTCAGTTGCCTTTTCTTTGCGTGTATCGCCAGCCACCCCGGTCCGATGCGGGAACACGCGAGTTGGTCACCAGTGAAGCGGCCTACTTGCACGCCAGCGGTCAGCCGCAACATCAACGCGGCATCGGCCAACTGTGTGGCCAGATCGCGTCGACCATGCGGGAACATTTCGGAACGTTCCTGATCGTCGAAGTCTGGTCCCAGCAGCAGGCGGCGGAAGCGAGCGGCGGCGACGTCCCGGATTTTCAAGTGCATTGCCGGGAAGCCAGCAGCATGCCGGGGACGCTCGAGACGTTTTGCGATGCGCTCGGTCAGATCGATGTCGATGGTGCGGCCGCCACGGTCGAGGTCTGCCAGACGGACCGAATCACGCCGCCGGAATTGCCTCCACTGGCACTTGCCTGCCAGGACACCGCGCTGGCCGGCGTGGTGCATCTGGGTATCGCGGTTCGGCCGTTCTATCGCGACAACCAGACCGGCGAGCTGTATCCGGTGGTCCTGGAAGAGCTGCGGGGGCAGTGGGCTTGGGCGCTCCGCCGCGCGATCAGCAAGTTCACCGGTGGCGACGGAAAAACCACCGCGATGCACTACCACACCCTGGGGCCGACGGCGCTGGTCAAAGCGGCGAGGTTGGTCGACCAACAGCTGTGCGAGGTTTCTCAGTCGTTTGATTTTCTGCTGCAGGTTACCCCGATCAACTCCGACGAAGCCTGGGCTGAGTTTCAGGCCAGCGGCTTTGCCGGCATGCCCCTGCTGCGTTACCGCCCGCTGCCCTACCGCATCAATCTGTTGAAACGGCGCCTGTTCGACATCGAGATCGAACGCATCGAGGACACCACGCTGGCAAAGTTGTTTTGGGAAAAGCAAGACGAGCTGGACTGCGAGCTGACCGCCCTGCGGCACCTGGACACGTCGCAGTTCCTGCACTCTTCGCTGCAGCTGTACGGCGGCGCCGAGGACGACCTGGTGCAGTTGGCCGCACAGCTGCTGGACCGGTCTTCGCAACGCCCGGCTGCCGGCACCGGCACGTCCAATCGCGAAATGCCAAGGGGTCGCTCCGCCAATGCAGCGTCTCTCTCGCTGGATGCCGTCGTCAAGCGGGCTCGCGAGGAGATCGATTACTACCACCGCCAGATGCCCAGCTTTAACGCGACGGTCGAAGTCTGCAACGAGATCGCCTCTGGCATCATGGTTTCGCAAGGCAAACTGTTGGTCGCCGAGACGCTGAAGCTTTCGCCTCGCCGGATCGGCCCGCTGCTGCATCATGAGATCGGCACTCATCTGTTGACGTACTTCAACGGCCGCAACCAACCCTTCCGCCAGCTGTACGCCGGCTTGGCCCGGTACGAGGAACTGCAAGAGGGACTGGCAGTCCTGGCCGAATACCTGACCGGCGGGCTGACCGCGGGACGGTTGCGGGGATTGGCCGCGCGGGTGATCGCCGCCCGCAGCATGACCGACGGCGCCGCGTTCTCCGACACGTTCGCCCGCCTGCACGAGGAACACGGACTGGGGGCGAGAAAATCGTTCGTGACCACCCTGCGAGCCTACCGTGGCGGGGGCCTAACCAAGGATGTGATCTACCTGCGCGGCCTGCGAGATCTGCTGGCCTATCTGGCTCGCGGTCACGATATCGAGCCCCTGTACGTCGGCAAAATCGGTTTGCCGCACTTGCCCTATATCCAGGAGCTGCGGCGTCGGGGGATTATCGAAGCACCGGCGGTCCTCCCACGGTTTTGGCAGCAAGCCGGCGCCCGCGAGCGACTCGAAGCCTGCCGAGGCCTTTCTGTTACCGAATTACTAGAGCACCAAACATGAAGATTGGATTTGTTGTCAACCAGGTGGAAACCGAACAGGCGGTCTATACCACGACGCGCCTGGCGATGGCCGCCACCAACATGGGACATCAGAGCTATCTGATGGGCGTGGGCGATTTCGTCTACGAACCCGAGGGTTCCATTCACGCTCATGCCCGCGAGCCTGCCGATCAACAGTACGATTCACTGGAAGAATACCTGGCCGCGGCCCAGGACAAAAGCAAGCCTCGGACCAAGGTCACCGTCGACGATCTGGACGTCTTGCTGCTGCGCAACGATCCGGCCGAAGACGCCACCGACCGGGTGTGGGCCCAGACCAGTGGGATCCTGTTTGGCCAACTGGCCGCCGCCCGGGGCGTGATCGTCTTGAATGACCCGAACAATTTGGTCAACGCCCTCAACAAAACCTACTTCCAGCATTTTCCCGAACAGGTCCGTCCCCGGACCTGCATCAGCCGCAGCCCTCAAGAGATCAAAGCCTTTATCCAGGAACAACACGACAAGGTCGTGATCAAACCGCTGCAGGGTTCGGGCGGCCAAGGCGTTTTCCTGATCAATGAAGACGAGCAGGCCAACATCAACCAGATGATCGAAGCCGTCACTCGCGATGGCTACTGCATCGCCCAGGAATACCTGCCGGCGGCGGTCAACGGCGACGTCCGGATGTTCGTCATGAACGGGCGGGCCCTGGAAGTGGACGGCCAGTACGCCGCCTTTCGCCGGGTCAATTCCACGGGCGACGCCCGCAGCAACATGCACTCCGGCGGCAGGAGCGAAGCGGTCGAAGTGACCGACCAGATGCTCGAGTTGGTGGAAATGGTGCGTCCCAAGCTGGTCCGCGACGGCATGTTCCTGGTGGGGCTGGACATCGTCGACGACAAGCTGATGGAAATCAATGTGTTCAGCCCCGGCGGTCTGGGCAGCAGCCAACAGCACACCGGCGTGGATTTCACCCAGGCGATCATCCGCGACCTGGAACGCAAGGTCAAATACAAGACCTACTACGGCGGCGGCATCCCCAACGTCGACCTGGCCACGCTGTAATATGGGCCGCAGCAAGCCGGCGGACCGGACCGATCCGCAGGCCCCCCGCCCACGGGCCGATCGCCGCAATTTGGCACGCGACTTGCTCCATAGATCTCCTCGGCAGGTCGACCGCAGCCGGTTGGCTGAGAGGTTGAATTACAGAACGAGTTATGGCGCTGAAAGGAAAGCAAGCATGGTCACGAAACAACAATTGAGTGGGAACTGGAACAAGATCGTCGGCGAAGTCAAAAAGAAACACGGCCAGATCACGGACAATGAACTGAAGCAGGTCGAAGGCAACGCGGACCAATTGGTCGGTTTGATTCAGCGCAAGACGGGTCAAAGTCGCGAGCAGATCGAAGCGATGTTGGACGATTGCTGCCAGGGCGACGATTCGACCCTGCAGCGCGTCTCGCAATCGGCCTCCGAAGCGGTCGGCGCGGCCGGCGAACAGGCCCGTGCCCAGTACGACCAGTTGTCCGCTCAGGCGCGTCAAGGCTACCAGCAATCGGTCGACACGCTGTCGAAGCATCCTCTGGAATCGGCCGGGGCCGCCTTTGGACTGGGGCTGCTGGCGGGCCTGGCGATCGGTTTGACCTTGGCCGGACGATCGCAACCGCCGGAATCGTTCTGGCAGCGTCGCTGGTCCTAGACGGTTTGACCGGGCCTGCCGCCCGCTCGTGCGGTTACCCAGCAGGCCGCTTCGTCGGCTACCCGCAGTATTGACCGGGACCATGTCCGCAGTTCTTGGGCATGCGTCCCGTTTTTGATGGTCGTTTAGGCTTCTCTCGCCGAGTCCTCGCAATTGCTCCGCCCCCAATCGACCTCGATGATCGCTCGCGTGTTTTTCACGCTGGCTACGATCTTGATGGTGATGCTGCTGCTGTACTTCGGCAAACCGGTACTGATCCCGGTGGCTCTTAGCGTCCTGTTGGCTTTCATCCTGACGCCCCTGGTGGACGTTTTGGAAGGCTGGCGCCTGAGCCGGACGCCCGCGGTGCTGTTGGCCACCGGATTGGCTTTTGCGATCATTGCCATGGCGATTTGGGCATTGGTCTCACAGGCCACCAGCTTGGCGGCCGAGCTGCCCAATCACAAAAACGAGATCCAAGCGAAACTCTCGGCGCTGAAGGTAGACGAAGGCTCCACCTACGGACGGCTGTCGGAGATGTTTCGCGAACTGCTGTCCGAAGAGGAGCCGTCGGCCGCTTCGGCAGAGAACGCCGACGCGGACCCGGCGGAGCTTCCGGTAGTTTACGAAGTCGGCGTCGAACCGCCCGCACCGGCCACCCCGCCTGCGCCGATCGTTGTTGCGGCCGAGCGAGAGAGCACATTCACGTCGGCGATCGATATCCTGCTGCCGATCGTCGAACCTCTGGCCACGGCGGCCCTGGTCGTCGTGCTGGTCATGTTTTTGTTGTTCCGCCGCGAGGATGTCCGCTACCGCATGATCTCGTTGATGGGCGACGCCGCCCTGACGGGAACCACGCGACTGATGCGGGACACGGCCGAACGGGTCAGCAAGTACCTGTTGAATCTGATGCTGGTCAACGCCGCGTTCGGGTTGTGGTTCGGTCTGGGGCTGTACCTGTTGGGCGTGCCCTACGCGCCTCTCTGGGGCTTTCTGACGCTGTGCCTGCGATTTATTCCGTTTCTCGGCAGCCCCGCTTCGGTTCTGTTTCCCTTGTTGGTCAGCTTTGCCACCTCCAGCGGCTGGGGCCAGCCGATCGCGGTGTTGGTGTTCTTTGTGACTTCGGAACTGGTCACATCCAACATCATCGAACCGATCCTGTTCGGAAAAACCACCGGCTTGACTCCGATCGCCTTGCTGATCGCGGCGCTGTTCTGGGCGTGGATCTGGGGTCCGATCGGATTGTTATTGTCCACGCCGCTGACGGTGTGTTTGGTCGTCATGGGACAACACCTGCCACATCTGCGTTCTTTGAAAGTGCTGTTGGCCGAGCAACCGGTGCTGGATGCCCGGCTGCAATTCTTCCAGCGTCTGCTGGCGGGCGATGCGGCCGAAGCGGGCCGTGTGTTTCAGCGCTATGTCGACACCTTTGGACGCTCGCGAGCCTTCGACGAAGTTCTGCTGCCCGCCTTGGCGTGGACGCGTCTGGAACGCTCGAAAGAATCCATCACTTCGGAAGAAGAGCACTTTATCTGGCAGTCGACTCGCGAGGCGATCCGCCAGCTGCCCGCCGAACCGCAAGCGGCCGAAGGCAACTCGAACGACTCGTCCCAACCCGCTGCATTCGAAACGGCCGCTTCGCCCCGACCGGCGGCGGCGCCAGCCGGCGCAGGCAATCTGCAATCGGCCAGTTCGGTCGTGGCTGTCCAGCCGACCGCGGTTGACGCCCCCGCAAGCACGACCTCTCCGTCCAGCACGACCGCAGGCGAAGAGACGGCTGACACGGCGTCGACGGCGGATCCGGAAAGCCGACCCGACGCGCCTCGACCGCGGGTGTATGGCTACCCGGTGCATCACGAATCCGAAGAGGTCGCGTTGGCGATGCTGGAGCGGCTGCTGGAACAGGATTACGAGGTCCGCTCGTGCACGACTCGGATCCTGCCCAGCAAAGCGCTCACCCAGATTGCCCAGTGGCAACCACAGGTGGTCGTGTTGGCGGTCCTGCCGCCTGGCGGCCTTCCGCAGGTCAAATACATGTGCCGCGAAATCCATCAACGCTGTCCCGAGGTGCACATCATGGTCGCGTACCTGGGCAAGGTCAAAGACTACGACAGCCTGCTGGTCAAAGTGCGTGAGGTCGGTGCCAGCTACCTGACCACATCGCTGACGCAAACGACTCACCAGATCCAAGGTCTACGGGAAGACCATGCCGCACCATGAACCTTCGCTTCGGCGGTCTCGCACGCTTCGCTGGTTCGGTCCGGCCGCGCTGGCGTTGGTGCTGTTGGTCCTACTCGGTAGCGCCGCGATCACGTACCGCAACCTGCGTCACGCCGCCGCCGCGGCCGAAGCGGTATCGCACACGCGTACCGTTCTGGCGACCATCGAAGGCATCCTAGCGGACCTCAGCGAAGCGGAATCGGCCGGCCGAGGATACCTATTGTCCAGCGATCCGGTGTACCGCACCCAGTTCGACGACGCCATCGATAAAGTCCTCGCTCGGCACGCCGATCTGGAAAGTCTGACGGTCGATAACCCACAGCAACAAGCCCGGGTCACGCGGCTGAGCAACCTGATCCAGCCAAAGATCGATCTGATGCGTACGTTCGTATCGTTTCGCGATGCCCCGCAGCCGGACAGCGTGCAGGAAGTCCTGCTGCTGAACGCGGAAACACAGGAAATGGCCGCGATCCGAGCTTTGATCCGCGAGATTCGCGACGCCGAAGACGAACAACTGGCCGCCCGGATCGCCCGTCGCGAACGCCAGTGGGGGCAGACCCGATTGATGTTGTTGGCCTCGACCATGGTCGGTTGCGGATTGGTTCTGGGCACCTACTTTCTGCTCCGCCGACTCTGGTCGATGCAGCGGCGTTCGGCAATCGAACGCCACAAACAGTCGCGCGAGATCATCGCTTTGGCGCGCTACAACGAACGCCTGCTGGAATCGACCGGCGAAGGGATCTATGGAATCGACAAACAGGGCACCTGTACGTTCATGAATCGTGCCGGGGCCATTGTCCTGGGCGGCCAGCCCGAAGATTTCCTCGGCCGTTCGATGCACGAGTTGGTCCATCACACCCGAGCCGATGGTGAAGCGTATCCGCTGGACGATTGCCCGATCTACCGTGCCACCACGACCGGTGACGGCTGCCGCGTGGACGACGAGGTGTTCTGGCGACTCGATGGCAAACCGGTACCGGTCGAGTACAGTTCCTTTCCTTTGCTGGAAGACGATGAAGTGGACGGTGCGGTGGTCACCTTTACCGATATCACCGGCCGCCTGCGTTCCCAGCAGGAATTGCAGATGGCCAAAGATGCCGCCGAAGCGGCCAACGAATCCAAGACCCAGTTCCTGGCCAACATGAGTCATGAGCTGCGCACGCCGCTGAACGCCGTCATCATGTACAGCGAACTGCTCAGCGAAGAAGCCGAAGACTTGAACCAGCCCGACTTCATTCCGGACCTAAAACGCATTCGCGGCGCCGGCAAACACCTTCTGGAATTGGTCAACGGTTTGCTGGACCTGTCGAAGATCGAAGCCGGCAAGATGGAATTGTTCCTGGAACCGTTTGACGTCCGCAAACTGGTCGAGGAAGTCACCGCGACCATCGAACCGATGGTCGAGAAGAACCAGAATCGATTGCAAGTACAACTGGATCCCGACGTTCAAACCATTCGGGGCGACGCCACGAAACTTCGCCAAGTGCTGTTCAACCTGCTGTCCAACGCGTGCAAGTTTACCGAACAAGGCACGATCACCCTGCAACTGGCCCGCGATGCCTCGACATCCAGTTTGGTCTTCCGCGTCCGCGATACGGGCATCGGGATGACGACGGAGCAGATGGATCGATTGTTCCAACCCTTTATGCAAGCCGATGCGTCGACGTCGCGCAAGTACGGCGGAACCGGCCTGGGGCTGGCCATCATCCGCCGCTTTACCGAACTGATGAACGGCCGCGTCGAGGTGGACAGCGTACTGGAGCAGGGCACGACCTTCACCGTCCACATCCCCGACCTTCCGCCGACCCAGCGCTCACCGGAAGACGCTCCCCAGGACGCAGCGGCCGCCGCTGCGACCTCTTCCGCCGCCGCGACTTCCTCCGCCGCTGCGACCTCTTCCGATGCTGCGACGCCTACTGCCGATGCAGCGGATGCGACGCCGGACACCGCCATCGATTCGACCGCCGCAGCGGATTCGATTGCGACCGACGCAAAGACCACGTCGTCAGCGGTCAAGACGGTTTTGGTCATCGATGACGACGCGGCGGTGCGGGACATCCTTTCGCGGGTGTTGATCGCCGAAGGGATTCGGCCGCTGACCGCCGCCGACGGCGAAGAAGGCCTGCAACGAGCTCGCCAGCATCGACCGGATTTAATTTTGCTGGACCTGATGATGCCCAAGGTCGATGGCTGGGCGGTGCTTTCGGCCCTAAAGTCCGATCCCCAACTGTGTCAGACGCCGGTCATCCTGCAATCGATTCGCGACGATCGGGATTTGGGATACATGTTGGGTGCGGCGGAGTACGTGGTCAAACCGCTGGACCGCAGCAAGCTGGTAGAGCTGCTGCGGCGTTACATCGGGCAAGGGGAGGGCACGGTGTTGGTGGTCGACGACGACGACGCCACGCGGCGGGCGCTCAACAAGACGTTGGCCGCCGAGGGCTGGGAGGTGGTCGAGGCGGAGCACGGCCGGCATGGACTGGACGCCGTGCGTCTGCGTCCTCCCTCGGTCATCCTGCTGGACCTGATGATGCCTGAGATGGACGGCTTCGATTTCCTCCACTCGCTCCAGCAACATCCGCCCTGGCGAGACATCCCGGTAATCGTGCTGACGTCCAAGGACCTCAGTCCCGAAGAGCACCAGCGGCTGACCGGGGGCGTCGAACGGGTGATCGAGAAGGGTTCGCTGAGCCGTAACCGCGTGCTGGACGAGGTGCGTCGGCTGGTGAACACGTTGACCGGCCGCACCGCACAGCCCGGTGCGGCGTCGACGCCTTGCCAGAGCGACCAGGAAAGAGCATCATCGCCACATGCCGAGCCCACGCCACAGCCCGAGCGCTCGCCACAGCCCGGATCAAGCGAATCAGGAAGCGGACATGCCTAGAATACTGATCATCGACGACAACGAAGACAACCGCGACGTGCTCGCTCGACGCCTGCAACGACGCGGTTTCGACGTCATCAGCGCCGACGGCGGCCGCCAAGGAATCCAGCTGGCCAGCGACGATTCGCCGGACGTCATCCTGATGGATATGAACATGCCCGAGCTGGACGGCTGGGACGCCACTCGCCAGCTTCGCCAGCAGGGTATCGACGTGCCCGTCATCGCCCTGACCGCCCACGCCATGGAGGGCGACCGCCAACGAGCCCTCGAGGCCGGTTGCAACGACTACCACACCAAGCCCGTCGAGCTGGACGTGTTGCTCGAGACGATCGAAACGTTGCTGAACGCCCCGTGAGCATTACTTGAGCCGTTGGGGCGATAATCCCGGTTGATAGCCCCAATTATCTGATGCCGAAACCGAGGCTAAGCACGTCGGCATGAATCTTTCGGTGAAACCCCGCGACAACACCCTCCCGCGCAGCGGGAGGGTCGGGCTCTTAGGCCCGGGAAGGGCCCTACGAAAACCCTCTCCGGGCCTAAGAGCCCGACTCTCCCAGAGGGAGAGTAAAGCCGAATCAAATGTTGCGACGTGCTTAGCGTCTAAACGGCTTACTACATCAACAGCACGGCTTCGGCGACGAGGCCGGGTCCGAAGCCCAAGATGACCCGCGGCCGCTTGGATTCGCTGGATCGGTCGAGCAACCGCTGGAGGATGAACAGGACGGTCGGCGAAGACATGTTGCCGCACTCCCGCAGCACCTCGCGTGAGGGTTCTAAGCGATCACTGCTCAGGGCCAACGCGTGCTCCGCCGCATCGAGGATCTTGGGGCCTCCAGGGTGCACGATCCAGTCTCCGACATCGGAAAGACTCAGACCGTGTTCGCCGATCCAACGCTCGATGAACGGCGCGAGATGCTGTTCGATGGATCCGGGAATCTCGGCCGAGAGCCGCATGTCGAACCCGTGGTCGCCCACCTGCCAAGACATCTGCTCGGCCGAATCGGGGATCCAGCAGGACGCGGTGTCTCGCACCACGGCGTGACCGCCCTCACTGCCGCGCAGGACCAACGCAGCGGCCCCGTCGGCGAACAACGCATTGCCGACAATGGCTTCTTCATCCCAGTTCATGCGGTAGTGCAAACTGCACAGCTCCACCGCGCACAGCAACACCGTCGCCCCAGGGTTCGCGGCTAGCAGACCTTGGGCGACGCGGATGCCATTGATCGCACCATGGCAACCCATGAAACCGACCTGCACGCGCTCGACCGTGGGCGGAAGATCGAGGGCGTCGATCAAGTGAGCGTCGATGCCGGGAGACACGAATCCGGTGCAGGAGATGGTCACCAGGTGAGTGATTTCGCCGCCGCCGGCCCCGGCCTGTTCCAGAGCTTGGCGGCAGGCGCTCTCGGCCAGGGGTGGAGCGTGCTGGGCAAAGGTCTGCATCCTCAGCGCGGTTCCCGCACCGCGGCCCGACTCCGGGTTCATCCGGCTCCACTCGTACCCGGTCTGCCAGGGCACCACGATGTGTCGATTCCGAACCCCCGAGCGGCGATACAACACGGCGACCAAGCGCCGCTGTCGTTCGTCCTCGCAGACCACATCCTGGGTCAGCGTCAGCGATTCCTGTTGCGAAATCGTCAGCCGGGGAAGTGCGGTGCCGAGTCCTACGATGGCACAATTCATACCTGTACTTCCTGATTGAGTCGTCGCACCACTCGGTCGCCAAGCGCTGGACATTGCTGGATGACCCCCATGGCCGTCCGAACCAGTCGCGGATGACGCAAACCCCACGCCAGGGCGCGACAAACCCGCTGTCGCCGCCGGATCAACGTTTGCACGGTCGCGGTCCACCGCTGCGGCAGTTCCGGATGCCAGCTTTCCAAGCCCCGCTCGACCACGTCCACCACCGCGCGTCCGCCGCGCAGCGCCCAGGCCATGCCTTCGCCGGTAAACGGTTCGACATACCCTTGGGCGTCGCCGACGAAGAACAGCCGATGCGAAGCGCACAGCGGCCGGCGGCGGGTCAGCGCAGGGGTCCCCTGCCAGGGGTGAGTCTGCCAGCCTTGCGGCACCGGCATGCCGGACGATTTCAGAATGGATTCACAAACCACCTCCGGCGAAGCCGCTTGCAGCGCCGCTCGATCGACGGCCGCCGCCACATTGACCGTATCCTGTTCCACGAGGCTCAAGCCCACATAGCCTTCTGGGCCCACGGCCATATAGATCGTGCCGGGCTGGTACCAGGTCTGCACGCCGCGGCACTGCGTGCCCAGACCGATCCGCGAGTGCCGATCGATGGCCACGCGAGTTGGCGGCTGGTCCACCTGTACCTGACTGCCCAGCCCCGTAGCGACGACAAGCGTCCTGGCGCTGAACGTCTGCTTTCCGTCCGCCGTCCGCACGCTCCGGCAAGCGGCCCGGTCGTCGTCCTCGGCAGGTTGAATTCGCACGCTGACCGGTGCCAGAAACCTCGCTCCGGCCTCCATCGCCGCTCGCAGCAACATACTGTCCAGGCGACTGCGGGCGATCGCCAAGCCCTCGGGCAGACCCAACTGCAACCGGCGCCCGCCGCTGGCCAGCCGGAAACGATCCAGGCGGACCCCGCCGATTTTGCGCAGCCGGCCGCTCAGCCCCAACTGTTCCAGAGCCGTGAGGGCGTCACCGTTCAAGCACGCCCCGCAAACCTTTTCTCGCGGAAAACCGGCTCGATCGACCAGCAAGACGCGGTGCCCGCGGCGGGCCAGCTGCAGCGCCGCGGCACACCCGGCCAGGCCTGCGCCCACGACGATCACGTCCCACACGTTCTGGGCGGCTTGCTGCACACTCGCGGTCGCGGGAATCGTCTCGACGGCATTCATGGCGAAGCTTCCCAAACCAATAAAAATCGTTCGGGCCATCGCTTCTCGACCCGCGCACCGCTCAGCCCACATTGTGCGACCAGGTCAACCACTTCGGCCACGCGGAACGCCGCTCGCACCGACAGGGGTCCATCGATGCGGCAGAGTCGATTGCGCGTCAACACTCGGCACCCCGTCCACGCCAGCACATACCCCAGACGCGTTCGCAACAGGTCGCTGATTAGGATTAACTGCGGACCGGCCGCGTGCATCCCGCGCAGCAGGTTCGCGGCGTCGTCGGTTTCCAAGTGATGCAAGAACAGCGAGCTGCAGATCACGTCGTAGCCGGCGGGCAGCGGTTGGGCGAGCACGTCGGCGCGAAAGAAGTTTGCCGCTACGGCTTGCCGCGCGGCATTTTGACGAGCGTAGTCGATGGCGACGTCGCTGAGGTCACAGCCGGCAACTTCCAAGGGCACGCCGCGACGCGAGCCGCGCCGGGCCAGCGAGATCGCCAGATCGCCGCCACCGCAGGCTACATCCAAAACCCGCAGCGGTCGCCCGAGGCGTTGCTGCGTTTCCGCAATCGGTTTCCAGATGGCCCCCACCGTGCCGCTGAATCGATTGATCCGCGACAGACCCTGGAGCGCGCCATGGTGCACGTCGGGCGCGATGCCGGGCTGGTCCATCAGTTCGTCCTGGCGGCACCGGTCGGCCAGGAACGCGGTGCTGCGATCGCCTATACCGACGACTCCGCGTCTCGCAGGTACACCGCCAACACCGACTCGAACGTCTGCGAATCGATCGCGTACTTCGGCTCGGCGTCGCTGTACTTGTTGCAGTGTTCGACCAGCACGCGGTAGAGAAAACGAAACAGGTGCCGAGGAACGCGAAGCGACTGAAACACGGCCAACAGGCGTGTGTAACCGATCTGTTCGTCGAACAACTCTTTGGGTTCGGGCGAGCGGCCTTCGGCGGCACAGGCCATCATGCGAGCCCGGGCCAGGTCGTACAGCGATTCCCCGGTCCAAGCAAACGCCGGGATCACGTTCTGTTTGTCCAGCCGTGCCCGTTCGTGAAACTCCGTCGATTCGCGTTCGATGTCGCGGTGCAGTTCCTGGGGCAGCATCATCTTCAGCCCCAGCCCGGGATGTTTCAGCAGTTTGTTGTCCAGCAGCGGCCAGACAAAACGCCGCATCAGCTCTGGCTTGCCTCCGGTCATGTGCGGCTCGTCCACGCGATCCAACAGCACGATCGTGCCGACAAAGCCCAGTTTGCGGGTGGCCATCTGCAGCTTGGTCAGCAATTCGAACCGATCATCGGTGCGGTTGAAACGCGGCAGCGGTTGGCTGGCCAGTTCGGTGGGTGGGATCCGCATCAGGACTTTTCGCAGCGAGCCGACCTCGCGTTTTCCCACCCGCATGTGCCGCCGCACGCCCATCGCCAACCGCTGGCATCGAAACCAACGCCACAGGTAGGGAGCAAAGCCGATGACACACAACAGCGGGACCACCCACGCGGCCGTCTGCCACGGCATGCGATCGGTCCGGAACAGGTATCCGACCAGCAAAACGGCCAACAGCGACGCGATCACGCCCAGCCACAGGTCCCACTGCACGTACCAGTTCGAATAGCCCAGTTTGCGGCGAAACTGTTCCCAGCGGCCGGTAAAGGACGACGCGGTGGATTGGTCGTAGCAGCAGGCCAACAGCAACAGATCGCGCGCGGTCGTGCGATCCAGCTTCCGCAGGTCATCGCCGTGAACGCGGGTCTCGCTGAGCATCGGCGAGTCCTCGTTCGCCACGGCTTGTTCCTCGTCGGAGGCCAGGGCCTGGTCGATCAACTGGGTCGTGCCGAGGCACAGGATGGCGTCCATGTGGTCCCACAACCGCCAAGCTTCCAAGACTCGCTCGGGCTTCTTGGATCGCCGCCAACGGAGGCGTTCGCAAAAGTGATCCAGGAACGGATTGAAGTCGTCGTAGCGGATCACATAGACGCGGCGATGGGGATGCTCGCGGTTGTAGGCCGCCAGATGGCGATCGATCTGCAGCCGCATGGCCGTTTTGCCCGATCCCTTGGGGCCGAAGACAATCGCCGTGGCCGGTTCCGAGGGATCCCCGTACACCTTGTCCCAGACCGGATGATAGGCGCTGAGGATGCAGTGTTCCTTGAACACCGGATCGGTCTGGGCGTCCTCCTCGGCAAAGGGGTTGCGTTGGACGCCATGGTGCTCGAGAAAACTCTGGATGTTCATCTAACGGGGAATCCTCAGAGGAAAACACAAAAGCCCGCGTCGGGCTCGTGCAAGTTTATTTGGCTTCGAAGCCTTTGACCATCTTTGCGAAGGCTTCGCGGTTGGCCTTCACGACTTTGGCCGGCCCGATCATTTTGATAAAGAACTTGCGTCCCTTCTCATCGACCAGGATCGCTCCGTTCATCGCGTAATCCTCTCGCTTGACGACGCGTCCACCGGCAAACGGGCCGCCCATGCGTTCGCTGTAGGTGCCGTCGAGTTCCACCAGATGCAGGGTCACGCCGTCGAGCTTCTTGGTTTCCTGTTTGACCGCGTCCTCGCCGGCGATGCTGAACTGGCCCTTCCAGCGATCGATATTGGCGTCGACCGATCCGCTGGCCGCCATCATCGTCACGCGGGCCGGCACGTCGACCTCTTTGCTGGTCGCGGCGAATTCGTGCTGGATGATGTTCACCTTGGGCCGCACGCTCTTCCACTGGCCCGGCGTGGTGATCGTGCCCACGTCGAAGACTTCGATCGTCTTGCCTTGCGCTGCCGTTGCGGCGTCCTCGTCGGCACCGACCGGAAGGCAAAACAGGGCGGCAGCGGTCAAGATCGTCAAGCTGATGCGCATCATGGGAAAGCTCCGTTGGGAAAGGACCAGGAAAGTACTGATGGGGGGCGAAGATCGAAAGCGATTGCGAACGTGCGATTGTAACAGCTGGATTGGCCGAGGCGAACGCACCAGCGGCGAAACGGCCCGTCGATCAGTCCTCGGCCACCAGCACGTCGCTCATCTGTTGCCTCAGGCCAGCGCCGGCTGCCACGTTGAACTGGGGGTCCCAGACACTCAGTTCGGTGCCATCGATACGAGTGACGTCGGCACCGGCTTCTTCGGCGATGATAAGGCCCGCCGCCGCATCCCAGCTCTTGACGCAGCTGGCCCAGTAGCCATCCAGGCGGCCCGCGGCCACATAGCACAGATTCAGGGCGCAGGAGCCCAAGCGGCGGATCGCCCGGCAGCGGCCCAGCATGTTGACAAAACTCTTCACCTCCTGGCTGTCCTTGGCGACGCGCGTGGCAAAGCTACATACCAAGAGGGCTTCTGACAGCTCGCCGCAGTCGCTGGTCTTGATGCTCTGGCCGTTCAGGTGGGCGCCCTGGCCGCGGCGGGCCGTGAACAATTCGCCGCTGCCCGGATCCAAAATCACGCCCAGTTGCAGCTGGCCCTCGGCGAACAGCCCGATCGAAACGGCATAGCCCGGCAAGCCGTGCACGTAATTGACGGTTCCATCGAGCGGGTCGACGATCCAGCACGGCGGAGCATCGGCATCGCCACGCCGGACCGACTCCGGTGGGTCGTTCTCGCCGTTCTCTTCGCCCACGAACGCGTCGCCGGGAAAGGCTTCGGTCAGGGTTTGGCGGATCGCTTGCTGGCTGGCCAGGTCGGCATCGGTGACCAGGTCTTTCGGAGCTTTCTCGGAAACCGTGTGGCTGGTTCGGCGCTGTATCAATTCGTCGGCGCCGCGGCGAGCGGCGGCGATGGCTGTTTCCAGACGAGCACCGTAAGGGTCGCTACTCATGAGAATTCTCCGTTTCGGATTGTGCGGGTTGTAACTGGATCCATACCGCCTCGCCACGCTGCTCGGCCGGATAGGTTTCGATCAGTTTCTGGTTGTGGATCGTCTGTCGGCCGCTGGCCAGTTCGTACTGCCACCCGTGCCAGGGACAGGTCACACAGCCGTGGGCGACGGTGCCCTTGGCCAGCGGACCGCCCTGGTGGGCGCACATCGCATCGAGCGCATACCACTGTTGTTGGTGGCGAAACAAGGCGATGACTTGGCCTTCGACCACGAATTCCGCGGCCTGCTCCTCCGCGACCGCGTCGGCATCGCAAACGCGATACCAACCGCTGGGCTGTTGATTCATCCATCGTACCTGCTTTGAGACCTGATTATTGGTTCGCCGCGACGGGTGTGCGGCGGGTGTGGCGAAGCTGGACGGAGCGATACAATCACCCCTACGCACGTCGCATTGTGGGTTTGCGCAACACCCGATGGGTTTGTGCAACACCCTCCCGCGCCGCGGCAGGAGGGTGTGGAAGCCATGCCGACGTGCTTTGCAATTGCCCTCGCCCGCGATTGCCGCTGCTGGAAACTGGAAACCTAGGGAGACCGATATGGATCGTCGCAAGTTGGGAAGTTCGCTGTTCGCTGTTGCCCCAGCACGCATCGTTGCTCCAGTGTGCCTGCTGGCGTTGCTGCTGCTGGCGAGCCTGGTGTCGGCTTCAAATCTATACGCTCAAGAGGAACCCATGAAGGTCACCCAGATCGAGGGCATATCGGAATACCGTTTGGAGAACGGTTTGCGCGTGCTGCTGTTTCCCGATCCATCGAAAGATCTCGTTACGGTGAACATGACCGTGTTCGTCGGTTCGCGGCACGAAGGCTACGGCGAAGCCGGGATGGCGCACCTGCTGGAACACATGCTGTTCAAGGGCACGCCCACGCATCCGCAGATTCCCCAAGTCTTGCAGGACCGCAGCGCCAAATTCAACGGCACCACGTCGGTCGACCGCACGAATTACTACGAAACGCTGCCCGCCAGCGAAGACAATCTGGAATTCGCCCTGCGGCTCGAGGCCGATCGCTTGGTCAACAGCTTCATTCGCGGCGAGGACTTGGCCAGCGAGATGACCGTGGTTCGCAACGAGTTCGAACGCGGGGAAAACTCGCCGGTCGGCGTGTTGATGCAGCGGATGCAGTCGGCGGCCTACGAATGGCACAACTACGGCAAGACCACGATCGGCAACCGCAGCGATATCGAACGGGTGCCGATCCTGAAACTGCGCCAGTTCTATCGCAAGTATTACCGTGTCGACAATGCGATGGTCATCATCGCCGGCAAATTCGACCCCGCGGCGGCGCTGGACCTGGTCGTGGAACACTTCGGTCCGCTGGAGGCCCCCGACACGCCGATCGACCAGACCTACACCACCGAACCGCCGCAAGACGGCGAACGCACCGTGGTCCTCAGACGGGTGGGCGAAGTGCCCTGGATCGGAGCGGCTTACCATATTCCGGCCGCCGCCCACGAAGATTTTGTGGCGATGAAGGTCCTGATGTACGTGCTGGCCGATGAACCCAGCGGGCGGCTGTACCAGGAATTGGTCGAATCCGGGCTGGCCAGCAACGTCTACGCACGAGCCACCGCTTACCACGATCCCGGCCTGTTCATGGCGCTGCTGCAGTTGCCGCCGGACGCGTCCTTGGAAAAGGCTCGCGGCGAATTGATTCGCATCATCGAGGAAGGCTTGACCGATCAACCGATCACCGATCGCGAAGTCGAACGCGCCAAACAACAAATCCTCAAAGACCGCGAACTGGAAGCCGCCGACAGCGACAAGATTGCCGTGGCCCTCTCGAACTGGGCCGCCCAGGGCGATTGGCGGCTGTACTTCCTGTACCGCGACCGCGTCGAAGCGGTGACTACCGACCTGGTCCAGGCGGCCGCCAACAAGTACTTCACTCGCAATAACCGCACGGTGGGGCTGTACATTCCCAGCGACGAAACCCAACGCGTGACGATCCCGCCGCCGCCTTCGCTCCAGAGCCTGCTGGCCGAGTACGAGGGCCGCGGTGAAATCGAGGTCGGGGAAAGTTTCGATCCGACGCCGGAGAACATCGAACAACGCACCGAGCGTGGTTCCTTGGTCGGCGGGATCCAGTACGCCCTGCTGCCCAAGAAAACCCGTGGCGGTGGCGTCTCCATCCGCGTTGCCCTCCGCTTCGGCACCGAAGGAACCCTCCAGGATCGCGTGGCCGCAGCGGAATTGTTGGGATTGCTGATGAGCCGCGGAACCGAAACCCTGGACTATCAAGCTCTGCAGGACGAGCTGACGCGGTTGCGGGCCGACCTGACGGTCAACAGCACGCCGGGCCTGCTGCAGTTGCAGGTCAACACCAAGAACGAGTTCGTGCCGGAAGTGCTGGACCTGCTCGAGCAGATTATTCGTTCGCCGCGGCTGGCGGAAGAAGAACTGGAAGTCATTCGGCGGCAGGTCGTCACGAACCTGGAAGCCTCGCTGAACGAACCCCAGGCCCTGGCCCCGCGACGCGTCCGCCGCCATCTGGCTCCCTACGACCAAGACAACGTCCGCTACGTTCGCACCCTGGAAGAAGAACTGCAGATGTATCGCGATGTGCAGGTCGAGGAGATCCGCGAATTGTACGAACGATTCATCGGCAATCAGGCCGGCGAGGTCGTGATGGTGGGCGACTTCGACGGCTCGGCCGCCCGCGAGCGCTGGACGGAAATCCTGGATGACTGGACGGCCAAAGTGCCCTACGAACGCTTTGGACGACCGGCCCATCCCGATGTGCCCGGCCAGGTGGACCTGATCGAAACGCCCGATAAATCCAACGCCATGTTGTTCGCCCAGCAGCAGTACGCACTGAGCGACGACGAACCCGAGTACCCGGCCCTGGTGATCGGCAACTTTATTCTCGGCGGTGGCTCGCTGAGCAGCCGTCTGGCCGATCGCGTCCGGCAAAGCGAAGGCCTGTCCTACACGATCCGTTCGATGGTGACCGGCCGCAAACGAGACGACCGCACGGACTTCATCGTGTACGCGATCACCAACCCCCAGAACAAAGACAAACTGCTGGAGGTGATCCGCGAGGAGATTCGGAAGATCCTCGACGAAGGCGTCACCGAAGATGAACTGCAACGAGCCAAACAGGCTTACCTGGGAACGCAGCGAGTGCAGCGCAGCGACGATGCCAACGTCGCCAGTTTGCTGCTGCGGACGATGTTCAACGAGCGGACGATGGCCTACCACGCCGAGCTGGAAGAGCAGGTCGAAGCGCTCACCGTCGAGCAGGTCAACGAAGCGGTCAGGCGTTACATCGACCCCGACCAGTTGGTGATCGCCGTCGCCGGCGACTTCGCCGCTAGCAAACAGTAGCTCGGCTGTCCCAGCCGAGACGAGCCCCCATAGTAGCTCGGCTGTCCCAGCCGAGCTGTCTTCTCCGTTGCCACGTTACCTACAATACGGGCATGAGCGCATCGCCCACTTCACCGTCCCCCGCGGACGACTCTTCCGACCACGATCCCTCCACTTCCGACAGCGCCCCGGCAGAGCCATCGGCGGCTGCGCCGGTGGGCGATGTGGGGATCGGCAATCGCCGCGCGGCCGTGAAGGTCAAAACGTTTCCGCAGACGCCCGGCGTGTACCTGATGAAGGACGTCTCGGGCCGAGTGATCTACGTTGGCAAGGCCAAGAACCTCCGCAGTCGCGCGAGCAGCTACTTTCTCAAAGCCGCCGCGAGCGACCAACGCACCGCCGACTGGGTGGGCGAGATCGCCGACATCGACTACATGCCCTGCGACAGCGAAGTCGACGCGTTGCTGGCCGAGTCGCGGCTGATCAAAGACATCCAGCCGCCCTACAACCGCGATCTCAAAGACGACAAGTCCTTTCCGTACCTGATGATCACCACGCACGACGAGTTCCCGCGGGTGGAGGTCACCCGGCAACCGCGTGACAAGGGCGTCAAGTTATATGGGCCGTTCACCAGTGCCGGCTCGCTGCGCGGCGCGGTCCAGGTGCTGCAGCGGATCTTCAAGTTCCGCACCTGCACGCTGGACATCTCGGAGAAGGACGAGCAGTGGCGATGGTTCCGGCCGTGCCTGCTGGCCAGCATCCAGCAGTGCACCGCGCCGTGCAATCTGCGAATCAGCAAGGAGGCGTACCGCCGCGATATCCGTCGCCTGCAGACGTTTCTCGAAGGCGGCAAGCAACGGCTGCTGGGCGAGATGAAGGCGGAGATGTTGGAGGCCAGCAAACGCTTGGACTTTGAACGCGCGGCAATCCTTCGAGACGAATTAAAAATGCTCGAGCGGCTGGACGAGCGCGGCGAACTGGACACGCACGCCCAACCCGAAGTCTTCTACATCGATCCCAAGAAAGGCTTGGCGGGACTGCGCAAAGTGCTGGGTTTGAAAGAGACGCCGCGAGTGATCGAAGGCGTGGACATCGCGCACCTGGGCGGCGGCGAAACGGTCGCCTCGCTGGTGCAGTTCATCGACGGGCTGCCCTTCAAACCGGGCTATCGCCGTTACCGCATCCGCGACGTCAAAGGCGTCGACGATTTCCGCAGCATCCACGAAGCGGTCTCGCGGCGTTTTCGCCGCTTGTCCGACGAACAGGAAGCTTTTCCGGACGTCTTGTTGATCGACGGCGGCAAAGGACAGTTAAACTCTGCGATGGCCGCGTTCCGCGACCAGGACATCCAGCCCCCGGTGGTGATTTCGATCGCCAAACGAGAAGAGGAGATCTATCGGCCGGGAGAGAGCGAACCGCTACGGCTGAGCCGTTCGTCGTTCGCCCTGCGGCTACTGCAGTACGTCCGCGACGAATCCCACCGTTTCGCCCAGCACTACCACCACATCCTGCGAAGCAAATCCACGCTGGATCGGTAGCCAATCGCGAAGCGATGTCCGTAGATAGCGCAGTTGCCAATCGCGAAGCGATGTCCGTAGATAGCCTGGGATGGAATCCCAGGTGGCCGACCGCCCCCCACCAAAGTTGCGACGCGACGGCAGGCTCCGCCTGCCGTCGCGTCGCATCTTAACGGGTTTTCGCCAACGCACACCTCGGATTTCATCCGAGGCTATCCACCACCATCGCTTCGCGATTCCGGATGCCCACGGTTGCTCAGGCCGGTTTCGTGCTCAAGGCACAATCTCTTCTTCGAACCCGAACTTCGAATCGAACGGCACCGGATGCTCTATCCGCACGCCGTTAATCGCGAAGCGATGTCCATCGATAGCCTGGGATGGAATCCCAGGTGGCCGACCGCCCACCCACCAAAGTTGCGACGCGACGGCAGGCTCCGCCTGCCGTCGCGTCGCAGCTAAACGGGTTTTCGCAAACGCGCACCTCGGATTGCATCCGAGGCTATCCACCACCATCGCTTCGCGATTCCGGAGACCCACCCTCGCGTCGCGATCCGTACGGCCCACGCTTCCTCGGGCCGGTATCGCCAACGCACACCTCGGATTTCATCCGAGGCTATCCACCACCATCGCTTCGCGATTTCGGATGCCCACGGTCGCTCAGGCCGGTTTCGCGCTTAAGGCACAATCTCTTCTTCGAACCCGACCTTCGAATCGAACGGCACCGGATGCTTGATCCGCACCCCGTTAATCGCGAAGCGATGTCCGTAGATAGCCTGGGATGAAATCCCAGGTGGCCGACCACCCACCAAAGTTGCGACGCGACGGCAGGCTCCGCCTGCCGTCGCGTCGCAACTTAACGGGTTTTCGCCAACGCACACCTCGGATTTCATCCGAGGCTATCCACCACCATCGCTTCGCGATTCCGGACGCCCACCCTCGCGTCGCGATCCGTACAGCCGGCGGTTGCGTGGCCGGTTTCGCACTCAAGCCACGATTTCTTCTTCGAACACGTACTTGGGATCAAACGGCACCTGATGCTTGTTCAGGATCGCGAGATACTCTTCTTTAAAAGTCTGTCCGCGATGGTGAGCTTGCTGGTTGTCGACGTAAAGCCGAACAGCATCTGCCTTGGATTGGCTTACCGAGAACGCTCCATAGCCTCGCTGCCATTGAAACTTTCCACGGAAAACGCTTAGGTCGTTGATCCATCGCGACGAGCCAGCCTTGACCATCTGGATCGTTTTGGAAATCGCGAACGACGGATGGATACGCACGAACAGGTGCACATGGTCTTCAATCCCTCCGGCATTCAGCAGAACCGCTTTGTGCTGTTTGAGCGTTCCGCCCATGTAGGCGTACATGTCCTTCTGCCATTTGGGACTCAACCATTGACGTCGATGTTTCGTTGAAAAAACAACGTGCAGCAGAATGCCGTGATGAGTCGACATGAGAAGTTGCCCCTATGGAAGATTTGCTTCGAAATGCCCAGGCCGTCGCCCATCCATTCTATCGATAGCGCATGTCCAATTGCACGCTTTTAATCGCGAAGCGATGCCCGTCGAGTGCCCGCGTTGGAATCCCAGGCAGTGCTAGTCGCGAAGCGATGTCCGTCGAGAGCCCGCGGTGAAATCCCAGACAGTGTGCCAATCGCGAAGCGATGTCCGTTGATAGCCTGGGATGAAATCCCAGGTGGCCGACCACCCACCAAAGTTGCGACGCGACGGCAGGCTCCGCCTGCCGTCGCGTCGCATCTTAACGGGTTTTCGCCAACGCACACCTCGGATTGCATCCGAGGCTATCAACCACCATCGCTTCGCGATTCCGGATGCCCACGGTCGCGTCGCGATCCGTACGGCCCACGCTTGCTCGGGCCGGTATCGCAAACGCGCACCTCGGATTTCATCCGAGGCTATCCACCACCATCGCTTCGCGATTCCGGACGCCCACCCTCGCGTCGCGTTCCATGCGGCCCGCGCTTGCTCGGGCCGGTTTCGCAAACGCGCACCTCGGATTGCATCCGAGGCTATCCACCACCATCGCTTCGCGATTCCGGACGCCCACCCTCACATCGCGATTTCTGCTGACGCCCCGTCCCCAGCTCCGCCCCCTACGCCATCACTTCCGGGATCGACTGGGCTCCGGCGACGCCCACCAGGCGTTGATCCAGGCCGCCATAGAAATAGGTCAGGGCGTTGGGATCCAGGCCCATCAGCTGGAGGATCGTGGCGTGCAGATTCTTGACGTGGAAGCGGTTCTCGACCGCGGCCGCGCCCAGTTCGTCGGTCTTGCCGACGCTGACGCCGCCCTTGGTTCCGCCGCCGGCCATCCACATCGTGAACCCGTAGGCGTTGTGGTCGCGACCGCTGCCTTCGGCGTACTCCGCCGTCGGTGGACGACCGAACTCGCCGCCCCACACGATCAAGGTTTCGTCCAGCATCCCGCGCTGCTTCAGATCCTTGATCAAGCCCGCGATCGGTTTGTCGGTCTCGGCGGCGTGCAGGTTGTGGTTGCGTTCCATGTCTGTGTGAGCGTCCCAGTTATCGTCGTTGTGCGCTCCACCAGAATAGATTTGCACAAAGCGGACGCCGCGTCGATAGGAACCGCAATCCGTAGAACCGCAATACTGCGATCGACCTCTACCGTGTCGGCCTCAGTCTCTATCCGCGATAGACCTGAAACTGGTGAACAGAGAAATCACTAGTTCCTTGCATGTCACGCTTGCCGCGTTAAAAGCCGGTGATTACGCGACCGTCATGCCGACTACCCCGGATCTGATGAACCTGCGGATCCACAGTAAAACTGACGGCCTGCACATGGCCATCACACATCGCCATGTAACAAATGGCCCCGTGGGCACTACCAAATTGCCGTTCATGATTGTAGGCATCCAACGTGTCGCGGAGAGGGGGCCTCAGGGTCCAGCGAGTTGTGTCAAGATCCACGCCTGAAAGCATTGCCCCATCATATCCCCGATCTTCGGGCTCGTAATAGCCATTCTTCGCCACGTGTTTCTCGCCGCACAGGTAGGTGTGGCTGGTGCCGTCGACAATATCCGACAACCGAGCCGACCCACGAAGCCATGAAACCCCACTCGCCTTCCGCACATCGGTCCACGAATAATACGGGTTATCACCTTCGGCTAGCGAACCTGGCCCTGCGTCGGTGTCGGTAATATAATCCCCCTCGTTAATCGCATAGTCCGTGCGAGAAATTAATTCAGGCCGATCAGCATTTACGTAGACTATGTCGTCGGACATCGGACCTAGCTGACTTCCGGGACGTGAGGGGCACTTGAAGGTTGAGACCGGCAACGACAACATCTCTTTGATCGCCCCAGCTCGAGCCTGCCCCGAAGTCCCCTCTCCAACCTGGGTGAGGTTGTCTTGGTCGACAAACGGCAAAAGTTGGTAGATCCAGCCGCCGGGTTGATTAGTGCCAACGCCACGCCCCGGCTCCGGAGCCCAGCTGTACCCCCAACCATTGGGCGGCAGTTGTTTATAAGTCGATTCAAAGGTCAAGCAACCGAGGGCCATCTGCTTGAGCCGGTTCTGACATTGCATCCGGCGAGCCGCCTCGCGCATGCTCTGCACTGCAGGCAACAACAAGCCGACCAGAACCCCAATGATGAACAGCACCACCAAGAGCTCGACAAGTGTAAAAGCCCTACGCAACCTAAGATGCCATCCGGTGCTCTGAAGCTTCATCTCGACCTCCACTTTGACGCGGCTTGAATTCTGCGTTCGCTAGGCAATCCAGTGTATCACAAATTGGTTGCGCCGACGATAAACGAGCACAGCATCTCAAGCCACACTGATGCTAACCTGACGCAGGACAGGCGAATATTGGCCGAAGACCTTTCGCTGTGTGGTAGTTCAGCGGAAACTGGAATCGGGCGTAGATTGAGACTTTTTCCCGCCTATATCAAGTTGCCGCGGGTACCTGTTCGCCTAAAGTGCAGTTTTTTGTGCCTACATCAGTTTTCCGGTGGTAGCTGTTCGCCTAAAGTGCAGCTGGGGCGTGAACGTGCGATTGCCCTGAGACGCACCCCTCTTTTCCATGCGTTTCGCACTGTCGGTCATTTACGAGGACACCCAAGCCCTTGAAACTGACGAGGCAAAAAAGCAAAATCACTTTGAATTCAATGTTGACACCGCGATCAAACTGGATACGATCAAGACACAAAAAAACGGTCCAATAAATTGACGGGGCGATCAAAGATGAGTTTCAGCGTCGCATCGTTAAGTCGCTTAGCCTCGCCGCTAAAGCACTTAGCGAGGGAGCTTCTCCTTGCGGTCGCGGTTGCCGCCCTGCTTTGCTTTGGCGTCGGCGCGTTCCTGGCTCATCGCTATGGGTCCCTTGCGTCAGGCGTGCAGGCGACGTTCGGCCGCAGTTTTTCCGCTCATGTCCTGTCGCTGGACTCTGCGCCGGGCGACACGACCAGTGCCGTGGTGCGACTGAGGAATTTGACCGCGAGAAGGGTGGGCATTGAAAGGATAACAACCGACTGCTCGTGCAGGTCTGTGTCGCCAGATCGGGCCGATATCGATGGGCTTGGTTTTAAGGATGTTGTTTTTCGTGGTGAGGTTGGTGGTGCTGAAGCCGTTAATCTTGTGCTTGAGCTCAAGCAGGGGCAGCGTGTGGTTGTTCCTCTGAAGTTCTGAGTGTCCTTGGATTCAGTGAAGATCCTTGCTGGTTAATTTGCGTTTGTTTCTCTTTAGGGGTCAAGGTAATGCGATACCGTTCTTTGCAATTGTTGGCTGGAAGAGCCTGTTTTCTCGCAGCTCTGATGCTCGCGATTGCGTTTGTGTTATGGCCAGCCACCGCCCAGGCCTCGGTTGGGTATTGCTCAAACAGTTGTAGCTGTACCTCTTACACGCTGTGGGGTGGCGCGTCCGTGCGATGTCGCTGCGAGGGTTATTGGTCGTTCTCTTGCTCGGGGTGTGATGGGTGTCCTGCTAGGCCCGACGCAAATACTGGGATGTGCATTGGAACGTGCAGCTAGGTTCGCTTTTATATCCCAAAGTCGCTTGAGAACTAAACCGCCTGCGCCTGCTGGGCGGTTTGCGAGATAGGCAAATTGAGGCAGAGGTGACGCATTGCTTAACTGGGTCAAATGTTTTTTTTTGTTGGGTATGTGTGGTTTCGCTCTGCCGGTGAGCTCACAGGAGCCTGAGGTGGACCAGGCTGCCCTGACAGAGCTAAAGTCTTCTTGGAAACAGCTGCGCGAGAAATACCAAAATTTTCGAGCTGAAATCACCGACCATGCAGTTGCCAAGGGAAAGCAAGTTACACTGAAGGTCGTCGTCAAATCGCGAGGCGAGCAACACGCCACTGAAGACACAACCTACCTCAGGCATGATTTTCAGCCTAGGTCGCTTAACACACGCAAGGTGCGGGGACAAAACAGTAGCTACCATTTCGCCTTATCGGGGCGGAGCGAGCCAGGGTCTTTTCAGCTTGAGAAGTATGTTCAGTCGGGATCTCTGGAGTCAAGTACCGAAGAGAACCCTAGAACACTAACCTCAGACTACATTTACCCCCTGAGGGCGGGTGCTACGCCGGTTGATACCTTAGTCGAAAATTGCGAGATCGTCAGCCTGCAGCGTCACGACATTGATAGCGATAAAAAGCTTTGGCAGCTTGAGTTACGAACTCGGGACATTAGCAGCGCGCCGCCAGACGCACTCACAATCGCGTCTTCGAAGTTCATCCTTGATGCGGACAACGATTGGAGCATTGTCAACTACTCTCTTAAGTATGTCGGGGAGGATTCGGTTGATGGCACAAAGACGTATCTTCGGCAAGGTTCGGATTCCCTCCCAGGCGTCGAGACTAGGGGAAAGGAGTCACACGGCCGAACTGTTTCATTCGATAAATTTGAGTTTACCGAAGTTCCATATGAAGAGTTTGAGCTAGCCTATTATGGCCTCACGCCACCTTCTGGCTCCACCTGGAGGCGTTTCGCGGCCTTGACCGGAGCATTTGTTCTGCTTGCTGTTGGTTTTTACTTGACCTATCGAGCGCGGTCGGTGAGTTAAACAATTCGAACTTGTTTCGGACTGAGTAGCCGGTACTTCAGGCTGTTCGATGGCTTTCCTATGGGCAGGTTTCGCTCCACGACACGGGTTTAGATCAGTCCATAGCGCTGAGTCTTTTTCCTAAGCACGTGAGCGGGTGTATTTTCATGAATTCGTTAAACGGCTTGCAGGCATAGTCCAATGGGGAATCTTTACGCATTTGCTAGCAAGCAGTCTGATGATCAGATGCCTTACGCATGGCGATTTCCTCGCGGTATGGGTTGGAGAAGATCCGTGAGCGAGGGGCCAGCAAGTGTGTTCGCTCAGGTCGAAAACCAGCAACCGCGCGAGCGTTTGATTGCCCTCTGGAGGGAGCACCCCATCACTACACGCGGATGCGGGGGCATGCCATCGTCGTAAGCGACGCGCGTTGCGCTCGGAGAATCAATCTAAGCTGGAAGCGATTCCAACGCAGTCTCCGTAAAAAAGGGGACTAATGATCAATCCGCGTCTTGCCGAAGACGAGTTCGCTGGATTGCCTTCTGGGCCCCGCTAGATGTTGTGCATTTCGATGAGGCGGGCTTCTCGCTCAAAGGAGTGGTTCCCTACGCTTGGCTTTGAGTACCCAAACGAAACCACGCAAGCGTATCCGCACAAAGGTTACGTCAACGCCCAAACGGTCATCGCGATCATGGACGACGCATGCGAGACGATTGAACAATCGAACAAACAACCGTTGTGATCTTCGACAACGCCTTTTGTCACACTGGCAGCGTTTTCAGGCCGTCTCTGGAGCGTTGGGCGGAGCGAGGTCTGCTTACCTACCATCTTTCGCCGTATAGCTCCGAACTCAATTCGATCGAACGCTTTTGGAGAAAGCTGAAATACGAACCGATGCCCGCCGAAGCGAGGGAACGATTCACGACCCTGCTGCAAACCCTGACAACCAAGCCGTGCGCGATTGGTGAAGTCTCGGGCATGCCGTCTACACAAAGTTACGCCGCGCAATTCATGCACACGTGCTTGTGGCAACGGCTAACTCGACAGTGCCTAGCTGGACGGCCTCGATTGGAGCCTACTACGGTGGCCTCATGGCTGATTGACCAATTTTCCGATATAGAGGCCAATGGATTTGGTGGCAGGTATTCTTGATATGTTCCATCTCTATCGCAGGCGTTCGATCCATTTATTCATGCTTATTGCCGTCCACGCTTGCCTGCTGGGCTACGGCGCATGGGTTCATGGGCCTGGAGTGGATGAAGTGGGCCACCTCCCAGCGGGCTTAAGCTTCTGGCAAACCGGCGACACGACGCTTTACAGAGTCAATCCGCCATTGGCAAGGGTCGTTGCCACGTGGCCACTATCACTTTGCGAGTGGCCTCGCATCGATGCGAAAACTGCAGAGGGGTCAACCGAGAGACCTGAATTTTTTGCAGGAAGCATGCTCTGGACGCGATACGGACGAGATGCCTTTTGGTATTTAACCGTTGCCCGCCTAGCAAGCGTGCTGTGGAGCGTTTTGGCACTCACCGTGATATTTGTTTGGGGCAACCGGCTTTATCAAGGAGGAGCGGGTACCTTCTGCGCCGCAATCTGGAGCTTTTCGCCCCTGGTGCTAACCAATGCCCAGATGATTACGCCCGATACCTGCGCCGCGGCTCTTGGATTGTGTGCAGTCTACGGATTTTTAAATTGGCTACGGAAACCTTGTCTTCTAGCAACCTATCTCGCAGGCCTGCTGCTTGGACTAGCCGAATTATCCAAGTTCACTTGGGTGATTCTGCCCGGAGTATGGGTGATGTTGTGGACCGCAACATGTTTCCGGCGAAGAAAAGAATTGAGCAAGAAAGAGGTTCTGCGACAAACGTTCTTGCTCGTTATTTTACATGCGATCGCGTTGGCCGTGCTCAATCTTGGTTATGGCTTTGAGGGCACATTGACAAGACTTGGTGGTCATAAATTTGTGAGCGCCTCGCTACGAGGCAACGCGGCTGATGGTCATTATGGAAACCGTTTTTCTTCTAGTATAATTGGCGCCGTTCCCACCCCCTTACCAAGCAATTATGTGTTGGGTATCGATCGACAAAAACTTGACTTTGAAGGAGGATACAAATCCTATCTTCGCGGGAAATGGCGAAACAGAGGCTGGTGGTACTACTACGCATACGGCATGCTGGTTAAAGAGCCGTTAGGATTTGTTGTATTGTTTTTGGCAGCAATAGCTATTACTATACGCAGCAAATTGAGCAGCGAAGAAGTGGTCCTGCTCGCTCCATCGGCCGTCTTATTTTTGCTAGTAAGCTCACAAACGGGTTTCAACCATCACCTGCGTTACGTGCTGCCCGCCTATCCGATGGTGATTGTTTGGATGGGGAAAGTATGGCAATACTGTGGCAATCGCCAGAAGCTGCGTTATGCCGTGCTGTGCTTGGTGCTGTTTTCAATTTCGCGGAGCATGTGGGTTTACCCGCACAGCCACGCCTTCTTTAGCTTGCTGATTGGTGGCTCGCACTACGGGCAATACCATTTGTCCGACAGTAATATCGATTGGGGGCAGGACATCCTATTGCTGTCAAGGTGGTCAGCGTCAAATCCCGACAAGCCACTCGACGGAATTGCGTATTCCTTAGATTTACTTGATCTATCAAGGCTGGGACTAACCAAGGAAAAGCCTCCGAGGGGTTACGTCGCTAGCGCGGACGCCCTCAGTTCCGAGGGTTTAGATCGCACGAAATTCGGACCTAAGCCTGGCCGGTATGCGATTTTTGCCCGGAACTTAATTGAACACTCTAGCGGCTATGAGTACTTCAGGGAATTCGAGGTCAAAGAAATCCTTGGATACACCATCTATATATACGAGTTGAATGAACAGGATGTTGCCAACTACTGGGAGAGGCGGCTAACGCAAAAACAAGAAAATGTTCCGGACATCGATTGAATCAGATTTTAGCGACAGTTCAAAAAGGGCCCATCACCGCGTTTTGCCTCAGCTGAACATATTGCGTTATCCGGGTGCTAAGTTTGATGCGATGGCCGTGCCCACATCGCGGACCTACCGGCTTACGGTTATCACTACATCCTGGGCGCGAAACCAGGTGGCCACGCACTTCGGTATGATGCCGTAATCGAAGCAGGCGACAACGATCGACTGCATGCGGTTACGACCAAATGACAGCACGGCTGGACGGGTGCGATTTGTTGTTCCGCGATACGCAATCGCGTAGACTATGGGCCGTTATCAAAATCGATTGAAGGAACGCCACAACGCCTAGAACTTCCGACACTGTTATAGCCAACCGCCCTTGAGATTCGACAAAACTAATTATGTCCTATGCCTCACCGAAATTACAGACCGCGGAATTGTCGATTGTCGTGCCGTGCTACAACGAACAGCAAACCGTCGTCAAGCTGCTGGATTGCCTTCGGGAGATACTGCCCGACGCCGAAATAATCGTTGTCGACGACGCATCGACGGATTGCTCTTTAGAACTGATCCGAGAAGTCCAGTCTACGCTGGATTTAAAGGTTATATCTCTAAAAGAAAACGGAGGCAAAGGCACCGCCGTGCGAACGGGCCTGCAATCAGCGAGCCGTGGGTGGGTAGTGATCCAAGATGCTGACCTGGAATACGATCCACAGGACTTGCGAGAAATGCTAACAGCGGCCCAACAGGGCTCATTGCCAGCGGTCTACGGGTCGCGGTACCTGGGCCGCGGCCGCGCAACCGGCGGAGCGGTCCTCAATTTCTGGGGCGTCAAAATATTAGCCCTGCTTTCCTACCTGCTATTCGGCAAGTGGCTTACCGACCCACACACCTGCTATAAAATGGTGCAACGAGATCTCATGGACACCCTGAATCTGCGAAGCACTGGGTTTGAGTTGTGTGCTGAAATAAACAGTAAGTTACTTCGTCATGGAACGCCAATTGTCGAAATACCAATTAGCTACCAGCCCCGGGATCACGCAGCGGGAAAGAAAATTGTCTTAGCCGATTTCTTCAGGAGTGCACTGACCTATCTGGAATGTCGTTTTTCGATTGATAACCGAACCCCCAAATAGCAATCGCATTAGAATTGTCTGCGTTATCACACCACCGATCTGAAACGACCGAGCATTTAGGATGTGTCGTGAATGAGCTTCCAGCACGACGCATTTCCCGCTTTCTGCTGCCTGGTCGTCATGTTGACCAGACACCCTGCCAGATCCAGGATGTTTACGACTGCCGCGTTATGGCCCTACACTTCCAAGGGAATGAACAGGAATGCTGATCTTCTCCTTGCCACCAGCTAGCTTCAACACAACATACGCCGCTTCTTCCCCCGAATACTGGATGTCATTCAAGGTAAGCCTCACCTGGCCTGAATCGCCTGTGACATGAGGGCGAAAACTCAAACTGGCGGCCCCGGACCTGGTAACCTGAAGTGATTCGAGCCCCCCAACCAAAGACGATATTCGAATCTGAGGCGGACCATACTGATCGTCACTAAGGACCAAAACCTCTGGCGAAACCGACACGGCCGGGGCAAAATCGCCGTGGACGTTTACGATATATGACAACAAGCCCATTTTCGGGTGATCGACGACACTCGATATCCGCAGCTTCGACGTAAAGACACCAATCTCTGATTGAGGACTGCAAGATACTTCCAACCGCAAAGTCCCCGACTCTGAGATCACCTGCGGGTCAAGGAGCTTGACATGCACGGTGTCATGCCCACTAAGGGTTTCGGCGCGCACGGGTAGAGGGGGGCCTTCATAATCGACAACTGCAAGCTCGAATATCTGCCTCGACTTACGCCCGAGAGGATAGCTCGCAGTTTGGAACTGTGTTGGCTCCAACCGACTGGTTTGCACCCCCTCGTAATTAATCGTCACAGCAAACTCTCGGCCGTCCTGGGGGATCACCGCGAGGTTCAATGCGGTGACACCGACACTTTCAACCAATATTTCTACAGGGATCGTTATCTCCTCACCGGGTGCTACACGGCGTTCGAAGTCTAATGGCGTCATGCAACTACACCCCCCCAGAACTTGATCAATAAGAACCATCTCGTCACTGCTGTTTCGAACCGCGACGGCGACGGTCTGTGTCGTTCCCAGGGGAACCGCGCCCATGGAAACGGCCCGCTGGACAGGCTCCAACCCTCTGCCTTCCGGTACAATCAAGATCATGACGATCACACCCACGCCGATCAGGATGCCGGTCCCTACCACGACCCGGACAACTTTTTGACGCGTCTCACGTTTTATCCCCGGTAACATTAACTTGGCTCGCCCTGCAAAGGCCCCTATCAGAGCGAGCAAAAGCAGTAGAGGCGCGAAAAAGTAGGAAGAAATTGCATAAGTGATCGCACCGAATACAAAGTCAAATACCGTCGGATCCACGACACGCCTCACCGCGTATGGTGACCCCACGACCAGCACAGGGACATCCGCAAAACGTGCATCAGCATACTGCACCCGTTCCACCCTGCCACCGCCCGCAGTATCAATAATTTGCATCGAATCCTTGTCCCCGCCCAGAACCACGACAAAGTGAGCGTACGGTTTTCCTGGCAGAGGAATCGCCGCGATTGCAGCCGCTCCGGTATGCCAGCCCTGGAGAGACGAAGCAATCTGTTGCATCTCGCTGGTGCTAACGGCTATCGCGGCACATTCCAGCCCATTAGACTCGAACAGCCCCCGCAGCTGAATAAGCGAAGTCTGATCTTGATAGTCTAGAGCCCGATCTACCGATTCAATTGACTTCTCGAACCCCAGCCGTTGAAAGACGAGATATGCAGAATCTCTGCCGCACTTAACATTGGGAAGGCTCGTTTGCGCAAAACCAACACTGCTTTGAAGACCCACCAACAGGCCGAGGAGCCAGCACGTCAGAGACGCAAGTGGAAAATTTCGAGTAGGCTTGCTAATCACCACCATAGAAATGCCCAAAGTTCTTCCGGACTAACTGTTTAATCGACACCCTCTACAAAACATCGCAACCACTTTCGCCAACACACCCAGCGGCCCAACTACAATCTGGCTGATAGCCATCTCTGCCGCCTGCGGTTCACCGTGATTTCTGCCTTTTGATGAACAAAAAACACACTACACCTAGCACTGCTACGACATTAACCAGAACGATCCATGCTCGAGCCGTACCGCCAAACCGTGCGGCACCTGTCGATTGCGCAAGCCGCAATATCTGTGCTCTTTCCATCTCCCGAACATCCGAAGGTATTTGAATCCTGACCCCGCGAGCCATGTCATAACCGCTGCTACCAGGGGGCCAGTCGGGGACCCAGGTTTCTCGATGCTCGCTCGCGTTCAGTCGCCGAACTTCGGTCACCGAGAACGTGTAATCCAGCGACTCATCGCCTGACACATTGGTCTCATGGTAGGTGCCGCCCAACGGATAGGCCCCCTTTGAATCACTTCCGATCTCCGTCACTTCAAACGCGACGTAGCGTACTGCCGGATCGCTCTGCTTTTGCGCGACATACTCCACGATAATGCACTCGGGCAACGCTACCCCCACTTGATACTCCACTCCTAAATCCGGATTGGAATACGCAAGTAAAACCACATCTCGGCCGGAAACGCGGTTTTCAGCGACCTCAACAATTCGAATATCATACGACGAAAAGTTCTTCTTATAGAACGTTCGATGGTGATCTAAATACCGAGGAACCCCTAGCAAATCCGTTACTAACACCTCATCGAACACATTTTTTTGGTAGTGCACAACTTGTTCGGTTGGCCAACTCGTCGCAGCATGCTGGGCTCCTTCTCCGTAATTCCTGCTAAACTTTGCGAACTGCTGTCCGTTAAACGCGTAATACTCGACCAGCAACTCCTCTCCGTCCAATTCCTCGACACTCAGATATTTCTCCCACTTCCGCCACGGAGCTCGCTCGCCAGCGCCATTGCTGCGCAAGACCGAGAAGATGTTAGTGCTGATTTCCGCCCCATCTCCCTCAGGCTGCATTGTCGCCTGATAGGAAAAGGCAGTGTCTAGATAGCTCTGCTGTTGCTGCTCGACCCCGGCTGATATGACCTTCGGTGTCAGCCCATGTTGAGCCGGCTGAGGTTCTGTGAAAATAAAGCAAATGTATAGTGGCCACATAACACCGATGAACCTGAGTTGTAAGCAATTGCAGCGGCTAGCTAGCAGCACCCTCCCAAAACAAGGCTTGCTTGCCCCATCACAGATGGACCCGCCTGACAGTTGGAGAATTGAACCGCTACCTGCTTAGCGACGAAACTTTAAAAAACACCTTGGCTGAGTGCCACGACTGGCGCCGTGGCAGAACGTGTTCTCGGAGTTACCGCATGCGATGTTGCGACTTAGCCCCTCCGCCGCATGAGGCCCCCAATACCTAATTAGTTATCGCAGTCAGGATACGTTCCACAGGCAGTCGAATCCACAGTGCCACCGCACGTCCCATTTGCCGAGCATGCTGTCTCCGAACCTGGGCAGTTCGATGTTTTAGCAACACAGTCGAACCCGTAGGCAGTAATCTTGGTGCACCCGCGGTGCGGCTGGCCACCAGGACACCATGCCGGTTGGCCGCACGATGCACCAACCGCCGTGCCAGGAGGACAAGCGATCAGTCCAGGACGCGCCTTACCATTCGCAGCACACTTACCAAAGGGCTGGTCTTCACAATCCATGTCGTACCCGCGCCCGACAACAGCCTCCTGCTCTGCGACGGTCAACTCGCGAAAGTCCCCCCTCGTCGCCGTGGCAACGGAATAATACGACACGACACAGGCAATCGATAGACACAACAGGTTTCGAAGCATTTCTGACTCTCCATCATACATAGACGACGTAAACATAGCACGCCCGTATCCGAAACGAGCATGTGTCGAGCAACCTAAGGCATCGCCCCCCCCGTGTCAATTTTTTATTCGGACCGTGACAAGAGAGTTTGTTGCGCAAGCCGACGCCGCTTCACGTCCAATCCTGCTTTCGCCACGGCTGCAATTGTATTTTCGTTGAGAAAAAGGCCCAAGGAAAAGCTGGCAACGACAACCTTTGGTGGTGGTGATCAGCCGCGGCGAGACCTGACGCAAACGCAGAATGGTAATTCCTAACGACATGCTCCGAAAAATCCATCGACTGGTACCTGTTTACAGAAACCCCGGATCGCCCCATCGTTCACCGGGACTTGCCTGAGTGATCTCCGGCGAACAGCGTTTCCAGAAACTCGTCGGCAGCCTGGCCATCGCTAGCACGGGTAATCCTACCCTCATCGATCTCAAAAACCGCCGGACTTGCAACAAACGGAGCCGCCTGCTCCCACTTCAATACGCCCGTTGGTTCAGCACGATTTTGGATCGTGTCCAGAGAAAACGGCCAATCGTTTTCCCCGGCCACAAACAAGACCGTACGCTCGCCCGGACGATGACGCTGCGGATCTTTAAAATGCGTTTCCAAAACTAATTTACAGTGCTCACAGTCGCGGCGAATGACAACCGCAAGCCAGCTTCCGGACTCTAACACTTCAAGCTGGGGATGCCTGCTAGAATCCAGTGGCCACAGGCGACCGACAAGCTGGCCGGCAAGCAAGAATTTCAGCGGATCCGTTCGATCGACCGTCGTTAGTCGGTAATTCACATATGCGGCACCCCCAATACCAAGCACGCCAGCAAGAATAAGAACAACGGATGTCGTGGGTTGCCTGGCTGTAGGAGCGACGGGGCGAAACGCTAGACACAGGCACAGCACACCCACATCCACGACTAAACTCGCAACCGGGGGAACTTTTCCACCGAAGCAATTACAACTGACTCCACTAAACTGCGCATAAGCGGCCACAAGAAACAGCCCAGAGAACAGGGATACAGTAACCGCCCAGGAAGCACGCACCCCCAACCCCGCAATGCTTATAGCGCAGGCAAACTCAACAAAAACCACTCCCAGCAGCACGGCAGGGAATGACAGTAGGCCTCCCATCGAAACAAACTCAGGCGCATACAACGCTTTACTTACCGCCGCGGCCAACAGGATGGTAACCGGTATCCAACGCAGGAGATGCCAAGCCGGCCTCTTGTCATTCATTAGCAATTCCTATCGGGTTGCGAAGTATTGAGTCCTTCGCAGGGAAGGCACCTGCAAGAAGCGGGCTTCCGCCTGTCGCTACGACGATCCGTTAAAACTACCTTTGCGGCTCATTAGCAGAAGGCGGAGCGATTTCTGGGGCGTCTGTAATTTGGAATACAGAGGTAGTCACGGACAGCCTCTCAGTTGGCGAATGCTTGCGAAACCAGCGATTTTCGTTTCTCAGCAGGGGATATTGAGTAACGATCCACCACCCAGAGCGAGTGGGCCCCTCCGGCGTGACAAAGCCGCGTCCATCAACCGCCTCCATCCCTAACATCTTAAAATCTGTGCGCACGTCGTAAACCATGTAAACGGGGCGTTTACCTGGGTTGGCTTCGATCCATCGCTTTGCCGTCAGCAAATCCTGCCCCCAGTCGAGATTGCTATCTCCAATGTACTTCCAGCCGTTTTCGCTGCCACCGATTGCTTCCGTAAAGAAAGAATAGGTGCGTGGCATGGCCGACAAACTGCTGACGGCATACCAGCAGGCAAGCCCTACGCAAACCGAAGCCAGAGGGCGGCTAATCCGTGACAAGGGTGCCGCTACTAGCAGATACAGACAAGGAAAAAAGGGGAGCACGTAGCGTAAGTGATGATTGAAGCCTGTTTGGCAGCTAACAAACACGAACATCGTTATGCCGGGCGCGAAAACAAGCAACTGTGAGACACGGGCCGTCCGACTCTCTGACACACGCGTGCGGCTTACTAACCGCCACCCCCAACCGGCAATCGCAATCACCCAAATTGCCAGCGGCTCTTTCAAAAAAACCGCCACCGCGTAATAGTGCAACCAGCCATGGTCACGCCACCGTCCGAGGAAGTACGAATCCATCCGACCCTCAAAGTCGCGTTTCTGAATATCAATCCCACGTATGTAGTCAGCCGGCAAAGGAGCGGGTAGCCGGGCTAGCCAAGAACCACGGAATCGATTGGCGGATACTGCGGAAATATCTCCCTCGCTGGTATCGCCCCTCAGCGTTTGACTGACAAATTCAAAATCGCCGAGAGGGCGCAGGACTCCCTGAAACTCATAACCGCCGTGTATGAACAACCAGCACGTGCCAGCAACCACGCCGGTCTGCTTCAGTCGTTTCCCCCAAACCCAGTGCTTTCGGGCCCTGTAGGCATACCACGACGTGAGCCCAACAATAATCGGTGGCAGGATTAGCCAGGAGGCTTTGCTTAGCATTGCCAAGCCACTTGCGATGCCCAGCAAGAAGGCCGACCAGTCGGTGCCTAAACGCAGCCAAATATACAACCGCCAAGCGGCGAGCAAGCCGAATACGGCTGCAGTAACATCCGGGGAAATGGATGCTCCAAAAGTCAGCACCGTGGGGGATAACACCCACAGAGTTGCCGCCAGCGATCCAGACTTTGCTCCATAGAACCGACGCCCGATGTTCCATATTAGATAAGTGCCCAGCAAGGCGACGGGAATCATCGCGGTGCGTGCAAGCGACACCCAGTAAAAGACTCGCTCGCCATGCTGCTGAGCATACACGTGCGAAAGCGTCCACTCTGGCCGTGCTCCGGGCGCCTCTGCTATGTGTACGCCTACAATCCCTCCCCCGGTCATCCAAACGGGAATAGCGCTCCAGATCCTCGCTAGCGGCGGATTCACACTATAGGGTACATAACTACCATACTGGATAGTATACAGGGCACTGGGGAGATGAGACCACTCGTCCCAGCCGGGGCCGGTTTCCCAACTAATAATACCTAGCAAAATTGCCTGCATAATCAGTAGCACGCCAAGATACCACTGGGAAACCCTGGACTTGCTTGTATCCGTGCAGCTCATCATCGTCCGTTATCGTCGGGCAGTTAGCAACGGCTGTCAAATATTGACCAACCTGCCAATCGAGGGCGTTCCACAGCTGATGGCTGTGATAACCAACCCCCACTCGCATTGCAACTTTTTTCCGCGGACAAAACGAAAAACAGCTCCGCTACACGCGGCCCGGCCCTGGCACAGATGCGGGCCCGCTTTGTCGACTCCCCGAGCGCACGACACCCCCGCCCGCTGAAAGCGGACCGCCATGCCTAACGGGCACAACCAGGTCCATCTATCGTCTTCGGCGTCCCTCAGGCGATCACTTCCGGGATCGACTGCGCTCCGGCGACGCCGACCAGGCGTTGATCGAGACCACCATAGAAGTACGTCAGGGCGTTCGGATCGAGGCCCATCAACTGCAGGATTGTGGCGTGCAGGTTCTTGACGTGGAAGCGGTTTTCGACCGCGGCCGCTCCCAGTTCGTCCGTTTTGCCGACGCTGACGCCGCCCTTGGTTCCGCCGCCGGCCATCCACATCGTGAACCCGTAGGCGTTGTGGTCGCGGCCGCTGCCTTCGGCGTACTCGGCCGTGGGCTGACGACCGAACTCACCGCCCCATACGATCAACGTCTCATCCAACATCCCGCGCTGCTTCAGGTCCTTGATCAAGCCCGCGATCGGTTTGTCGGTTTCGGCCGCGTGCAGGTTGTGGTTGCGTTCCATGTCGGTGTGCGCATCCCAGTTGTCGTCGTTGTGCGCTCCGCCGGAATAGATTTGCACAAAGCGCACACCGCGTTCGACCAATCGCCGCGCCATCAAGCACTGCTTGCCGAACGTCGCGCTGGTGGGATCGTTCATGCCGTACATGTCCAGCGTTCGCTGGTCCTCCGAGGCCAGATCCACCGCTTCGGGCGTGGTCGCTTGCATCTGATAGGCCAACTCATAACTGGCGATGCGCGCGTCCAGATCGGTGTTGCCGGTCCGCGCCGCGGCGTGTTGGTCGTTGTAATCGCGCAGCGTATCGAGCAGATTTCGCTGCACCGCGTCGCTGACGCCTTCGGGCCGCTTGAGGTTCAGGATCGGCGTCCCTTTGCTTTTCATCACCGTCGCTTGATAGTGCGCCGGCATGTAACCACTGCTCCAGTTCTTCGCGCCGCTGATCGGCCCACCTCGCGGATCCAGCATGACGACAAACCCGGGCAGGTTCTCATTGACCGTTCCCAGACCGTAATTGACCCAAGACCCCAGGCAGGGACTACCGCTGAGGATCCGGCCACTGTTCATCTGCAGCATCGCCGAACCGTGAATCGGCGAATCGGCGGTCATCGAGTGCAGGAAGGCGATGTCGTCGACGCAGGTTCCCAAATTCGGAAACAGGTCGCTGACCCATTTGCCGCACTGGCCGTACTGTTTGAATTTCCAGCGCGGCTCGACGATCCGGCCCTGGTTGCGATGTCCGCCGCGGCCGAAGGTTTTGACTTCGATCGTCTTGCCGTCCATCCCGATCATCGACGGTTTGTAGTCGAAGGTATCGATATGGCTGGGGCCGCCGTACATGTACAGAAAGATGACGTTCTTGGCCTTGGCCGGCAGCGGTGGTTGTTTGGCCCGCAGCGGATTGACGAACGGCGTGCGGCCGTCGGCCGCGACCGCTTGGCTTTGCAAAAATCCGTCGCCGCCAAGCAGTCCAGCCAGGGCCGTTCCGGTAAAGCCGCAGCCCAGCTCCCACAGCATCTGGCGGCGGGTGCGTCCACAGAATTGATGGTTCTTATCCATGATCGTTCTCAGTCCAGATGCACGAATTCGTTCAGGTTCAAAGCCAACAGGCAAAACAATTCCAGCGACGTCCGCGGATCGCTCGCGTGCCCGTCGCGAAGATCTTCGACAAACGCGATGCCCCGGTCCAGCTCGTCGGCGGTGGGTTCACGCTGGGTCACGCGGCGCAGGACCTCGCCGACCTGCTGGTCCAGCGTCGCATCGGGGGCGTCGTGCAGGATGTCGTCCGCCATGCGGTCGGCGATCTCGCGAGCGTACCGCCCATTCAACAGCCCCAGGGCCTGCGTCGGCTGGGTGGTGGCAAAACGCACCGGGCAGGTGAAATCGGCGTCGGCAGCATCGAAGGCGGCCAGCAGCGGCACCAACAACGAGCGTTTGATATGGATGTACACACTGCGCCGCGCCCGCTCGGCCGGGCTGCTGTCGCCCCAGCCGTGCCCCGGCCGGCTCTGCCCGGCCATCACTTCCGGTTCGATCACCGGATACATACTGGGACCATGCTTGGACAGGTTTAATTGTCCCGACACCGCCAACATCGAATCGCGAATCTCTTCGGCGCTCAACCGTCGCGGATCGAATCGCCAATAGGTGTCGTTGATCGGATCCACGGCAAAAGCCTCGTCCCGCATCGCGGAACTCATCCGATAAGTGCTCGACATGACCAGCATCCGGTGCAGCGGTTTGATGTGCCAGTCGTGCTGGACCAGCCGGCTGGCCAGCCAATCCAGCAGTTCCGGATGCGTCGGCGGGCTACCTTGAAAACCAAAATCATTCGGCGTGCGGACCAGGCCGCGGCCGAAGTGGTACTGCCACAGCCGGTTGGCGGTGACGCGAGCGGTCAGGGGCTGAGCCTCCGGATCGGTGATCCACTGGGCCAGGGCCGTGCGGCGTCCCGAAGTGCCGCCGTGGGGCGGCGGCGAATACTCGGCCTGTTGGCCGCCCAGCACGACCGGGAAGCCCGGCGTCACCGGTTCCGCTTCGGCATGCGGGTTGCCGCGGGTCAACACGAACGTCGGCCGGGCTTCGCTGCCGACCTCGGTCACGCACAGCGCCTTGGCCAATTGCCGAGGCTTGTTGCGTCTCAGTTGGCGCCGGGCCGTCAAGTCTTCGCCGTACTGCTTGACTTCCGCTTCGCTGAACAAGGTTCCGATCCGTGTTTGGGCGATCGCCGGACGGTTCATCTCGTGCGGGTAATCGTCCTTCTCCACGTTCTCCAGCGTCGGCTTCAGCTTTTTCTCGATCGCCTCGATGCGTTTATTCAATTTCGTCAGCTGGCCACGATAGCGATCGACGGCCGCTTGATTGGCCCGGGCATCGGCCGGCGGAGCCAAGGGGCGCAGCGACGCTTGAGCCACCGATTGCGCGCCTCGCACGCCGTAGCGTTGGACGCCTGAAAAGAAGGACAGCATCCGGTAGTAGTCGGCGTGCATGATCGGATCGATCTTGTGTTCGTGGCATCGAGCACAGTTGATCGTCAATCCCAAGAACACTTGACTGGTCGTGGCCACCAGATCGTCCAGATCGTCGTACAACGCCAATTTGGGATCGGCCGGTTCGTCATCCCAAATCCCCAACCGGTAATACCCCGTAGCGATCAACCGTTCGGGACTGTATTCCATCTCGTCGCCGGCTAGCTGTTCGGCGGCGAACCGATCGAAAGGTTTGTCCTGGTTGAACGAGTCGATCACGTAGTCGCGGTACCGCCAGACTTCGGGCTTGGCGTCGTCGCGTTCGTAACTATTGGTTTCCCCATATCGGACCAGGTCCAACCAGTGTCGCCCCCAGCGTTCTCCGTACTCGGGCGAGGCCAACAAGCGATCGACGATTTGTTCATAGGCCTGCGGCGAAGGATCGGCGACAAACCGCTGGACCAATTCCTCCGAGGGCGGCAGCCCGGTCAGGTCGTAGTGCAAGCGGCGAAGCAACGCGACCGGGTCGGCCGGCGGGTTGGGACGCAGATCAGCGTCTTCGCGGCGCGCGGCCACAAAGGCATCGACGGCGTTGGTCATCCAGGCTTTATCGATCGGCGTCGGCGGCACCGGATCACTGAGCGGCTGGAAGGACCAAAACGCCCGGTCGGCGTCGGTGATCCGGGCACCGGGTGCCTCGACCCGTTGTTCGTTCTCATTCCCCAACCGGTCTTCGGGGTAGGGCACGCCCATCGCGACCCAGCGTTCGATGATCGCGATCTGCTCGTCGGGCAGTTTGCCCCGCGGCGGCATCTCGTACCCTTCGTACCGCACCGCTTCGAGCAACGTGCTGAATTCCGGATCTTCGAAATCGACCACCGCGCCCGCTTCCCCGCCGCGAATCAAGCGGCTGCGCGTATCCAGCTGGAACTCGCCCTTGGCCTCTTCCTCGGCGTGGCAGGAAAAACAATGCGTTTCCAGAATCGGCAGGACTTCGTGTTCAAAGAAGGCCGCACCTTCGGCGTCCACCGCCGGCGGTTCGGCTTCCTGCTGGGCCGGTTCCTGCTGGGCCTGAACCGCTGGTCCTCCCAATAGCACAAGGCCGATCCACAGCATCGCTGCACGACGAATCAAACCGAAATCATACACGGTATTCACAAGCAACCCTTCGTCGCCAAACAGGGGGCGGGAAAGAATGAGGTGGGATGAAGGCGGGAGGGGACCGTACCACTAGCCAAAATGCGGACGGAGCTCCTTCGGATCCATTATAAGCCAATAACGGCGGGCCAGTAACCGCGTTTCCGTTAGAGTCAGAAACTTCTAAACTCCCCATACGTCCAACCCCCATTCCGAAAATCGCTTGCCTTACCCGAACCATGCGAATCGATAGCCATCATCATCTCTGGAATTATTCGCCCCAGCAGTACGCCTGGATCGACGAATCGATGTCCCAGCTGCGCCGCGACTTTACTGCCGAGGACCTTGCCGAAACGGTTATGCCGCACGGCGTCACCGGCGTGGTCACCGTGCAGGCCCGTCAGTCGCTCGAGGAGACGCGCTGGTTGCTGGACCGGGCGACGTCGCATTCGCTGATTCGCGGCGTCGTGGGCTGGGTGCCGCTGATGGAGGATGACATCGCCGACACGCTGCAGTCGTTCGCGGACGAAGGCAATCTGAAAGCGGTCCGGCACGTGGTCCAGGACGAACCGGATGAGCAGTTCATCTTGGGCGATGCGTTTAACCGCGGCGTAGCGCTGCTGAAAACACACGACCTGGTGTACGACATCCTGATCTACGCTCGCCAGCTGGAAGCCTCGATCCGCTTCGTCGATCTTCATCCCGACCAGCCGTTCGTCTTGGACCACATCGCCAAACCAACGATCGACGGCCGACGAATGGACCACGCCTGGCAACAGGGCATCCGCGAACTGGCTCGCCGGCCTCATGTGCGGTGCAAGTTTTCCGGTGTCACAACGGAAATCGTCGACCAGGATAACTGGTCGATCGAGACGATCCGTCCGTACTGGGACACGGTGCTGGAGGCGTTTGGTGCCCAGCGGCTGATGTTTGGCAGCGACTGGCCCGTGTGCCTGCTGGGCTCGTCGTACGAACGTTGGATCGAGACGGTGGAGCGATTGGTCGAACCGCTCAGCCCGTCCGAGAAACAGGCGTTCTGGAGCGACAACGCCATCGCCGCTTACCGGCTTTAAAGAACAAGGCTCGCTCGCTCCGATGCCCGATCCCCGCTCGCCCGATCTACCGCCTCGACCATCGCTGCCGGCCGCCGTGCTGTCGGCGTTTCGTCTCGACGCCGCCAAGATCCGCGCCGAAAAACTCGACGGTGGCTTCAGCGGCGCTCTCCTGTACCGCCTTCGACATGCCGGTGGAGCAGGGCAGGGCGGCGGGGCGACCGGAGCCCCGAAGTTCACCGTGCTGCGGCGCTGGCCGCAGGGCACGGCGGCCAGCCGGGTGCGGGAGGTGCAGACGGTCACGGCCGCAGCACGCCGACGCGGCTGCACACTGGTCCCTGCGACGCTGCACGACGCCGACGAGGTCGTCGCGGCGGACGGCTATCTTTGGCAGCACAGCGATTGGGTTCCCGGCGTCCCCTGTGCGTTCTCGCCCGCCGAACCGGAGGCTTTCGTTTGCGCGATCGGCCGGGCCGCCGCGGCGGTGGGCCGCTTCCATGCCGCCGTCGCTGACCTGACTCCTCACACCGCTGCATCGCCGCACGCGGAACCTATCGTCCCCGCTCATTCGGTTGGTCCCCCCGGGCCGCCCGCCGTGATCCAACGATATCAGCGCCTGCGTTATTTCGACGATTGGCTGCCGCGGTCCGATTCGGCCTGCGGCTCCGCATCGGCGCCGGCTTGGGCTCTGCGTGCCGAGGCGACGCTGCGGATGCTCTGGCCCCGGCACGTCGCCCGGTTACAGGCGGCCCTGCGGAACGCCCACGAATCCGAGGCGGCCACACCGCTACAGTACGTCCTGCGGGATTGCCACCACGGCCACATTCTGTTCGACCGCGACCGTTTGCAGGTGACGGGATTGATCGATTTTGATGCACTTCGCATTGACACGCCGGCCACGGATCTCGGCCGCTTAGTTTTCAGTTTCGCAGCCTGCACGACGGCCTCGCAGGAGCTTCTCGGTGGGGAAGGGCAGGGCGAAAACGTGAGCCAGCGGCCGATCTCCCCTGCCATCGCCACCGGACTCGAGGCCGCCGACGCCCAGCTCGACGCTTGGCGAAACTGGCTCCGCGAGGCGCTTTGGCCTGCGGCGGTGGCGGGAATTCGTCAGGAATGCTCATTTTCAGACCAACAAGCGAACCTCGCGATCGTGCTGGGGGAGGCCACGACCCTCCTGGCACTGGCAAACTGGGTAAAATGGACCAAGGAAGCCTGTTCTACCGATTCGCCACCGGGCCCGGCTCGGCTGGATTCGATACGAAACAGGGTCGAAGCATTGAGCCAGTTTGCGATAAACTATTTCTCTTCCGCATTGTCTTGAATGGACCGTGAAAAAGGCCACCGCAATGGTATTGGTTAATCGATCAAATCGGCTTGCCCTGTGGGTGTGTTTACTGGGGTGGCTGGCGCTGCCCGGTCTAGCCGCTGCGCAAGAGCCCTTTGGCAACGGTTTCACACCCACGTTCTCAGGAGCCGTCGCAGAGGACGAGGAACCGATTGAGCTGGAAGCATCGTTCGAGATCGCCGAAGGCACCCGGCAGGGACGCGTCCACGTCGATGCCACGCTGCGGGACATGTGGCACGTGTACTCGGTCACTCAAGGCGCAGGCGGTCCGAGCCGCACGGTGTTGAAACTGGCCAAGGACGCGCCGGCTCGCCTGACCGGTTCTTTCGTTCCCGACCACGATCCCAAACGCAGCGTCTCGGCCCAGTTTCCGGGCGTAACGATTGAAGAACACGAGCACGAGGTGCGTTGGACGGCGCCGATCGAACTGGACGAAGGTGTCGATCCGGCGAAGACCACGCTGACGATCGACGCGCGCGGCCTGACCTGCTTGACCGACGGCAGTTGCCAACCCTTCGAACAAACGCCTGAGGCGAAACTGGCGGGCACCTACCAACCGCCGCAGGCCGACGCCACGTTCCGCGACGGGGATTACACCGTCGAGTGGAAAGGCAAACTCACGCCGGCGACGGCTGCGCCGGGCAGCGTAGTCCAATTAAAACTGACGGCCGTCCCGGACCGCGGCTTCCACGTTTATCCCGCAGCGATCGACGACTCGGATTTTTCCACCAACTTCGTCATCACTCGCCGCGGGCCGCTGGCGGCCAGCGAGCCGCAGCCGTCCGAACCGCCGGTTACCGTCAAAGGCCCGGCCGGAACGTCGACCTACCAAAAGGGCAAGGTTACCTGGACGATTGATTTAACCATTCCCGAAGACGCGACCGCCGGCGCCTACCCACTGGAAGGCTTCATCGCCTATCAAGCCTGCACCGACAGCAGTTGCCTGTTGCCCAAGGCCCTGCAGTTCACCACCCAGCTGGAGGTGGGCTCGGAGGCCGAAGCCGCGCAAACCGCTCCGGTGCAATTCTCGGTTGCCAAACGTCCGCAGGTCATGGACTTGATCGCCGAAACGCCGTGGGAAGAGAAGGAGTCGCAGCTGAAGTCGCCCACGGTCTACGGTGGCGGAGCCAAGAAACAGTATTCCTTTGCGATGATGCTGTTGATGGGTGCCGGAGCAGGGTTGATCCTGAACCTGATGCCCTGCGTGTTGCCGGTCTTGGGATTGAAGCTGATGTCCTTGACCGACCAAGCCGGCCAGGATTCGCGTTCGGTGTTCATGAGCAACCTCTGGTACTCGCTGGGCGTGTTGACCGTATTCTGGGCTTTGGCGGCCGCCGCCTCGCTGCTGTCGTTGAAGTGGGGTGAACAATTTACTTATCTGGAATTCAAGCTGGCGTTGACGGTCCTGCTGTTTGCCATGGCCCTCAGTTTCCTGGGGGTTTGGGAAATTCCTGTCCCGGGTTTTGCGTCCGGAAAAGTCTCGCAGGACCTACAGCACAGCGAAGGTGCCGTGGGCGCCTACAGCAAGGGCCTGTTCACGACGATCATCGCCACGCCCTGCGGCGGCCCGCTGCTGGGGTTGGTGCTGAGCCTGTTGATGGGCCAATCCACGACGATGATCTTCGCCGTGTTCACGGCCATGGGCATCGGCATGTCGCTGCCGTTTCTGTTGATCGGCATCAATCCGCGATTGGTCAGCTGGTTGCCCAAACCAGGCGTCTGGATGGAAACGCTGAAACAGCTGATGGCGTTCGTGTTGCTGGGAACCGTGGCGTTCTTCTTCAACATGTTCTCGGACGAATACAAACTGCCCGTGTTTGTTTCGCTGATCGGTGTCTGGTTCGGGTGCTGGATGATCGGACAGGTACCCAACTGGGAAAGCCTGCGCAAACGACTGACCAGTTGGACAGCCGGGATCGCCAGCGCCGCGGCCATCGTGTGGTTCGCGTTCAGTGCGTTGGTCCCGGGCGACGTGGTCGTTCCCTGGCAACCCTATGACGAAGCCAAACTGGCCCAGCTACGCAGCGAGGGCCGAACCGTCATGATCGACTTTACGGCCAACTGGTGTGCGACGTGCAAATGGAACTATCACACGGCGCTGAACACCGAAGAAACACGCGAGATGATCGAAGAACTGGACGCGGTCCCGATGTTGGCCGACTGGAGCGATTACAACGAAGAGATTCGCAACAAATTGGACGAACTGGAAAGCCAGTCGATCCCGCTGTTGGCGATCTATCCGGGAACGGCGCCGGACCAACCGATAATCCTGCGAGACTTGGTTAACCAGGAAGACGTGTTGGGCGCCCTGCAGTCGGCCGGCCCTTCGGTCGATAGCGCGCTGGCGGACAGCGGACCCGAACGAGCGGATGAAGCCGCCGTGACGCAGGTCAGCAGCGGCGGACGATTGCCGTAAGGGACTCCGCCCGGCGGCAGCCGGCTTTTGCCGAAGATTGAATAGGGGCGGTGCAGAAATCCAAAGTCTGGCGACTTCAGCTACGATCACCGCGGTGGCTTTTCTAATTGGTAAGCGCGCACCGCTTCGATGGCGGCCTGCATCTCGGGCCAGTCCACTTCGTGTACGTCGATCGGTTTGCCGATCGCTTCGAGCAGGGTGATCGTCAGCCGGCCGCCCAGATGCTGGCGAAATTCTTCCAATCCCAAACGCAGTTGTTCGGGATCGTCCAGCAGCGGATGCGAGACCGGCAACCCGAGGTCCGTCAAACAGTCCAACACGCGGCGGGCGTCGGACGCCGGAAAACCGTGCATCCGAGCGCTATACATCGTATCGATTGCCACGCCGATCGAGACCGCTTCGCCGTGCCGCAGCGTGTAATCGGTCAGCGGCTCCATCCGATGGGCCGACCAGTGGCCGAAGTCCAACGGGCGGGCTTCGAGCATTTCGAACGGATCGCCGCCTTCGGTGATGTGACGAATGTGCATCCTCACCGCCGATGCGATGGCCTTGGCCGAAGCCACCTCATCGCGGGCGGCGATACGCGGTGCGTTCTCACACAACCGATCAAACGCTTCGCGGCTTTTCAACAGCGTCACTTTGACCGCTTCGCTGAACCCACAGCGGAAGTCGCGGTCGGGCAGGGTCTCCAGCAGTTTCCAATCATTGATCACGGCCCAGGGCACGGCGAACGTGCCCTTCCAGTTTTTTTTGCCGAACCAGTTGACGGCATTCTTTACGCCGACCCCGGAATCGGCCTGGGCCAGCGTGGTCGTGGGCAAACGCACCAAGCGGATGCCACGGTGGGCGATGGCCGCAGCATAGCCCACCGCGTCCAGCACCGCGCCGCCTCCGATCACCACGATATAGCTGCGGCGATCCAGGTCGTGGCGGTTGAAGTGCTCGAGCATGCCTTCGATCAATGCCGGATCGTTCTTGCAGGGCTCTCCTCCGACAACGCTTTGCACGCTGCCAGCCATCTGCACCTGCTCCGGCCGCGAAGCCAGAACCGACTGGATTTGCTGTGGCAACTCGGGCCGGCAATCCAACAGATGCGAATCCACCCAGACCTGCACCTTGGCCGGCAATGCGCCCGACGGCTGCAGCACGTCCAGCAGCACCGCCGCATCGGGTCCCAGAACATCCTCGGTGGTGCGAATCCGATGTGTTTGTGGGATGACGAACGGGATGTCGATCGACGAGTAGTCGGTGGGCATTGTGTACTGCAGGAGGGAGCGTCAAAACGGAGAGCCGCTCATCATAGTTGCTCGGAGCCGAATCGTCAGCGACCCTTGGCCGCCGGCGTTACGCGTCGGGGGCGGGACTTGCAAAAGCCCCCCTACCGCACAACAACGCGGATCGGTGCGGTACAATGCGATTTCGCTGTAGCGGTGGCCATTTCGGCCGTGACACGGGGAACCGACCGCATTCTGCTCGTCTTTGCTGGTTCTGGATCATGTTGAACTTCCGCCTGGGTTTCGAACATCCCGTTTATCTGTGGTTGCTGCTGGTCCTGCCCGTGCTGTGGTGGACCGGGTACCGATCGTTGGCCGCTCTCGGTCCGCTCCGCCGCAGCCTGGCGTTGTTGCTTCGCACCGCCGTACTGACGGGTTTTATCCTGGCGTTGGCCGGAGTCCAGTTGGTCTGGACCAGCGACCGGATGACGGTGATGTACCTGCTGGATCAGAGCGAAAGCATCCCCGAAGCCAAGCGGCAGTTGATGCTGGATTACGTGATCCGCAATGTCCGGCGGCATCGCGATGTGGCCCGCAACGACCGCGCCGGGATCATCGTGTTCGGCCGCGAAGCGACGATCGAGATCCCGCCCTTCGATGACGACATTCCGCAACTCGGTCGGCTGGAGAGTTACATCGGACGCCGCGACGCGACCAGTCTCGAATCCGCCCTGGTGCTGGCGCAGGCTTCGATGTCCGACGACACCTCGCGGCGGCTGGTGATCGTGACCGATGGCAATGAGAATCTGGGCAATGCGCAGAAGCTGGCCGCTCGCCTGGCCGATTCGGGAATTGGTATCGACGTTGTCCCGGTGGTGCTCCAGTCGCGGGCCGAGGTCTTGGTGGAAAAGATCGACCTGCCTTCGGACATCCGCAAGGGGCAACCCTTCGAAGCCCGCGTGGTGGTTAATTCCTATACCGACGAAGCCGACGCGGCGCCGGTCAGCGGACGGCTGCAGGTCACGCGCATCGATAGCGAAGCGGGAACCGGGGCTCAGGAAGAGTTACTGCTGGACTTTCCGACAACGCTGGCTCCGGGCAAGAGTGTGTTTCCCTTGGAACACCAGATCGATCGGCCGGCTCCCTACACCTTCCGCGCTCGGTTCGTTCCCGATGACGAACAAGATGATGGGCTGAAAGAGAACAACGAAGCTTCGGCGTACACCTACATCCGTGGCCAGGGTCGGGTGTTGATGATTGAAGACTTCAGCCGCCGCGGTGAATACGATCTGATGGCCGAACGGCTGCGGGCGGCGAATATCGAAGTGGTGATCCGGCCCAGCGATCAACTGTTCGGTTCGCTGGCCGAACTGCAAGCCTACGATGCGGTCATCCTGGCCGGCGTACCGCGCGTAAGCGGCAGCGCCGATGATACGATCGTGACCTTCGATGACGACAAAGTCGAAATGCTGGTCCGCAACACACAACAACTCGGCTGCGGACTGTTGATGATCGGCGGCCCAGAGGCCTTTGGTGCGGGCGGCTGGTCGGGCACGAAACTGGAAGAGGCCATGCCGGTGGACTTCCAGGTGAAAAACAAAAAGGTCGAAGCGGTCGGTGCCCTGGCGATGATCATGCACGCCTGCGAAATGGCTCAGGGCAATTACTGGCAGAAAGTCATCGCGCAGAGCGCTATCGAACAACTCGGACCCGCCGACGAGGTGGGCGTGCTGTACTGGAACATGACCGGCGACAGTTGGTTGTGGGGCGGCCGCAAGGGTTTGCTGCCGGTGGGCCCTAACAAACAAGCGATGATGGCCGCGGTGCGGCGAATGGCCCCCGGCGACATGCCGGCGTTTGACAATGGCATGCGGATGGCCGCCACCAGTTTGGCGCGCAGCAACGCTTCGATGAAACACTGCATCATCATCAGCGATGGCGATCCCTCGCCACCCTCGCCGGCAACGATCCGCGCCTTTACCGACAACAAAATTACCGTGACGACCGTAACCGTCGCAGGACACGGCTCGGTGGAGAGCCAACGCATGCGGTCGATCGCCAATCAAACCGGTGGCAAGTACTACGAAGTGCGGAACGCCAAGGCGCTGCCCAAGATCTTTCAGCGCGAAGCCCGCCGGGTGGCTCGTCCCCTGGTTCACGACATCCCCGGCGGCGCCTCGCCCGAGGTCGTCTATGCGCATCCTGCGCTGCAAGGTATCGACAGCCTGCTTCCCCCGATCACCGGCCTGGTGCTGACACAAACCAAGGACAGTCCGTTGTCGCAGGTCCTCGTCCGCTCGCCCTCGCCCAGCGAACCGGAGAACGCGACCGTGCTGGCGGTTTGGAATTACGGTCTCGGCCGCACTGCGGTGCTGACGACCGACACCGGGGCGCGCTGGGCGCAGGCTTGGACCGACTGGGGCGATTACGACAAATTCTACAGCCAACTGGTCCGCTGGCTGATGCGACCGACCGGCGACACCGGCAAGTTCGACTTGGCCACGCAAGTCCGCAACGGCCAGGTGCAGGTCGTCGTTTCGGCCCTCGACAAAGAAGACGCGTTCTTGAACTTTTTGGACATGAATGCATCGGCCGTGGGCCCGGATCTGAACGATATTCCGCTGACGATGAAACAGACCGCACCGGGACGTTACGTGGGCACGTTTCCGGCCGATCAAGCGGGCAGCTACTTCGTCAACATTGCTCCCCAGCCGGGCAGCGCGCCTTTGACCACCGGTGTCACCGTGCCGTACTCCGATGAGTTCCGCGTGCGGGACACCAACGACGCGTTGCTGGCGACGCTGGTCAGCACCAAGCCGCGTGGTGGCCAGCCCGGTCAACTGGCCCCGCCTCTGGAACCCGACACGATGGACGATCTGGTTCAGGAGAACGCGTTCCGCAAAGGCTTGGCTTTGGCTCGCAGCATCCGCGACGCCTGGCCCTGGTTTGTCTTGGCCGCGTGCTGTTTGTTCTTAGGCGACGTGATGGTGCGCCGCGTGGCGATCGATTTCGCCTGGCTGGGCCGATTCATCAAGCGTGACCAGAAGGCGGCCGACGAAACACCGTCGCGGTTGGCGGCGCTCCGCGAGCGCAAAGAAGCGGTCAGCCAATCGATCGACCGCCGGCGGGCGGCCGTGCGGTTCGAACCCACACCAGAAAGTTCCGACGCGGCTCTCGCCGAGGAACTGGACCCGGCGGGCGGCAAATCCAAGTCCCGCTCGACTCCCTCGGCATCCCCGTCGCTGCGTCCGGAAGACGACGGCAAGACCTATACCGAACGCTTGCTCGAGGCGAAACGCAAGGCCCGCAAACAGAACGACTGAGGCATCGGCCCAAGTTTGCAAGGCCCAAGTTTGCAACGGCTCAGCGGACACCGTATGTTTGACGCGTTCCCAGCTGAAATCTGAAATCTGAAATCTCAAATCTCCTGACTCCGGCGGAATCTATGTATGAGAAGAATCGTTTTCTCCCCTCTCCCCCGAAGCCTGGCGAGCCTAAGCGAGTCAGGATTCGGGGGAGAGGGGTCGGGGGTGAGGGGGACCAGCAGAGCAGCACCACTTCGGTATTCCGATGCGGTGCGGGAATCGGAAAGGCGTACGCAAACAGTCATTCCGTTGCCTCCGAGCCCCCTCACCCCCGGCCCCTCTCCCACCACTGCTTCACTCGCTGACGCTCGCGGCGCCGCGGGGGAGAGGGGAGAAAACATTGCCTTCTACCGCTCCGAGCCCTACATAGAATCCGTTAGAGTCAGCAAATTTCAAATCGAATTCTCATCCGTGATCCTTCAAAAAGACTTCGCTCATGACCACTGTCGCTGAATCGATGCAAGAACGGGCCGACCAATTCCGGCAACGCTACACCGCGGTCAAAGAAGCGGTGGGGCAGGTGATCGTGGGCCATGAAGATATCGTTCACGGAGTTCTGACCGCGATGCTGTGCGGCGGCCACTGCTTGCTGGAAGGCGTCCCGGGCTTGGGCAAGACGATGCTGGTGCGGACGCTGGCCGAAGTGCTGGATTTGAACTTCAACCGCATCCAGTTCACTCCCGACCTGATGCCGGCCGACATCCTGGGCACGAACATGATCGTCGAAGACGAGCACGGGCATCGGCGGTTTGAATTCCAGCGCGGTCCGGTGTTCACTCAGATCCTGTTGGCCGATGAGATCAACCGAGCCACGCCCAAGACGCAGTCGGCGATGCTGGAAACGATGCAGGAAGGCACCGTGACCGCGGCCGGGCATCGGTATCAGCTGGAGCAACCGTTCTTTGTGCTGGCCACGCAGAACCCGATCGAGCAGGAGGGAACGTATCCGTTGCCCGAAGCCCAACTGGACCGCTTTCTGTTCAAGTTAGTCGTCGGCTACAGCGGCCGCGAAGAGCTGGCCACGATCGTCGACCGAACGACGCGGGGCGAGAAAGTCGAGCTCCAGAAGGTCATGAACGGCGACGAGATCACCGAGTGGCAGCAGCTGGTCCGCGAGGTGATCCTCGCCTCACACGTCCAGGATTACCTGGTACGGCTGACCCTGGCGACGCATCCCGAAGGCCCCTATGCAGCCGAAGCGACCAACCAATACGTGCGCTGGGGCAGCAGCCCGCGAGGCGCCCAGACGCTGGCCCTGGCGGCCAAGGTCCGAGCCTTGCTCGAGGGCCGCTACAACGTCAGTTTCGAGGACGTCCGCCGCGTCTACTTGCCGGCGATGCGGCACCGCGTACTGTTGAACTTCGAAGCCCAAGCCGAAGGCATCGAAGCCGACCAGGTCCTGCTGGAAATCCTCGAAAAGGTCCCCGAGAAAGCCGAGTAAATGCTCGAGGTCCGATCGGGACCAGCTCCTCTCGCCAGCCGCCGCTCCGCCAGGACGGTGGATCGCGGGGAAGGGGTAGAACCGGTGTAATTCGGATAATCGTTACGGTTTCGCTGCAGGCCTTCGCCAGGGGCTGCCGATGCCAACACAATGATGAATATCGCCACCCCTTTTGCCGCGGCCACCGCCGCTCGCCTCGGCGGCAGCGCTGTGCGTGCGGTCAGCGACGCGGCCAGTGATTTCGCTGCGCTGCTCGGCGGAGCGGATTCCGCCGAAAACAATGAAACGGCTGCAACCGCCGACGGCTTCGGCAACGGCATCGCCGGACTGTACCAGCGTGCGGCCTCGCGCGTCCGCGAACTGCTCGGTGGACGCTCGGCTGACATGCCTTCGCAGATCTGGGTCGAAGGCGGCCGTGTCGCCGAAACGCCGGGCCTCGCTCCTGAAGTGCAAAGCCGGCTGAATCAAGACCCTCAGCTGACCGATCTCCTAGGACGGCTGAACCCGGGCCCCGGCAAACGTGTCCTGTTGCTGGGTGAGTGACGCGGAGAATCCTGCCGAGCGGGCAAGAAACCGCATCAATCGCCCGAACTACGCTTGACGGATTCGCTTCATCGGGCAAACATATCAGGCGGCTACGGAGGGTATCCGAATTGGTGAGGAGGCTGATTCGAAATCAGTTGCCCAGAAATGGGTTGCGGGTTCGAGTCCCGTGCCCTCCGCTGTAGTCTTGGCTTGGGCCTAGGGCATTACCGTGCCCTAGGCCCGACAAGCCGAGTCAGGCCGGCAAGCCTACCTTCTTGAGCGATATCCGCCGGCTGCCCCTGCTTCATGCACCTTCTTGTCGACGGCTTCGGATCCAGCGTCTCAGCGACGTCGTCAACCGTCGCCAACTCGCCCTCAGCCAGAGTTCGCCGCGATCGGCCAGTCGAGCGATCACGGGAAATTCCAAAGCGATCAGAGCCAATCCGAAAAAGGCGATGAATCCACCGGGACCGGGCAACCAGCCAATCGCGACGCCCAACAGAATCAGGGCGATCCCGGCTGCGAAACTGCCCACTCGCGACCAACCAAACCCCGGCCCGCGGCGGCTGCGGCGATAGGCAACATAGCGGCAGAAGCGGTTGCCCGGCGGGCAGTGTCGCAGTCTTCCGTACTCGTTCTTCAGTCTTTGCCACATCGTCATTTGTGCTCGCGCTTGGTTCCGTGTCAATCCGTTCGGTGTACGGCGTGTTCGTTCACCAACTGGAGCCTGCACACGCAATACCCAAGCGCGGTTTTTCGCGTTTCCTTTCTCGTCGCGAGGGTCGCGAGCAGATTGGGCTAGCCGCAAAACGCCGCAAAACGCCGTTAGACGCCATGGCCCGCAGCAATCGAAGCAGGGGCGGCGGGGGCCCCAGCCGATGGGCTCGCGCCCATCGCAACGTCCTACCACCGCTCTGCCAGGCTACGCCTTACGCACAAAGCCCAGAACGGCGTCCGGGATGAAGCTGGCAACCCATTCCAGCGGGTCCTGCTGCTCGTTCCAGCTGCTGCGATTGCGGAAAGCCAGATAGATCGCTTCATCGGCGAGCAGCAATTCGGTGATCGAATCGATCGCATGCTGCTGGCAGTCATTCAGCTGTGCCGCTCGGGCCGTAACCCGTCGCCGCAAGCCGCCGGCCAGCGATTCCGGCGAATTCAGATAAGCATCGACCGCTTCGCGCAAGCGTGCCTTGACCGGCAACAGCGCGGCTTCGAAATAGGCGTAGTTCAACTCCTCCACGCCCCGCCGGAACCACTCCATATTGATCGGCGTATGCTGCCCCAGACGAGCCAGTGTCGTGGCTACCCGATTGACCCCTTCTCGTGGCGACAGTTCTCCCGCCGCCTCGGCTATGCCCGGTTCCTCACCGGCGAGCCGCTGAATCGAATCCGTCGATCCGGGTCGCACCACCGACTGCGAACCCTGTTGCGTCGTTGCACTCATCACTCCTGACATCATTTCACCTCAGGTTAATGGATCACCAAATGCCGTAGTTTCCCCCGCCCGGCTCCGGCCCCCAACGCTTTCGTTGACCATACAGCGAAAGCGATTAAGTATCAAGCAAACGGCGTGCCGTGCGGCTGGATCGTTTTTGATCAGGTCGCTCAGGGTGCTAGCACAACCTTTAGGCAGTCATCGCTGCGTTCTGCAAAGGTTTTGTACAACTGCGGCGCATCCTCCAGCGATCCCCGGTGGGTAATGATGAACGAGGGATCGATCTGGCCGGCGACCACCTTGTCGAGCAGGGGTTGGAGGTAGCGCTGGACATGCGTCTGGCCGGTCTTGATGGTCAGCGCTTTGTTCATTGCCGGCCCAAATGGCAGGTTATCGACCATCGCGGTGTAGACGCCGGGGACCGACAAGGTGCCTCCCTTGCGGCAACACTTGATGGCTTCGGCTAGCACGTAGGGATGGTTCGATGGCAGCCGGGCCGCTTCCATCGCGTCGTCGGCCGCCTCCCGCAGCGTACCGGCGGCGTGGGCTTCGGCCCCCACGGCGTCGATACAGCGATCCGGCCCCCGCCCTTTGGTCATCTCCATCAACTTGTCGTACACATCCTGCTGCTCGAAGTTGATGGTTTCGGCCTTGCCGTGTTTGGCGGCCATGGCCAACCGATCCGGCTCGCGATCGATGGCGACGACGCGACCGGCGCCGAGCATCCAAGCACTTTGGATCGCAAACTGGCCGACCGGCCCGCAGCCCCAGACGGCCACCGTATCCCCCTGCTCCATGTCGCAGTTCTCGGCGGCCATGTAACCGGTCGGGAAGATATCCGACAGAAACAGGACCTGCTCGTCGGCGATGCCCGCGGGCACTTTGATCGGCCCCACGTCGGCATAGGGGACACGCAGGTATTCCGCTTGCCCGCCCGCGAAGCCGCCCAGCAGATGCGAGTACCCCAGCAATCCGGCGGGCGACTGCCCCATAATCTCCGCAGCCTGCTGGGCGTTGGGATTACTGGTATCGCACAACGAGAACTGCTGTCGTTGGCAGAAGAAACAACTGCCGCAGGACAGCGTAAACGGCACCACCACGCGGTCGCCGACGCTCAGGTTCGTGATCGCGTTGCCCACCTCGACGACCTCGCCCATCGGTTCGTGCCCGATCACGTCTCCGGATTCCATGGCCGGCATGTAGCCGTGATACAGATGCAGATCGCTGCCGCAGATCGCCGTCGAGGTGACCCTGATGATCACGTCTCGAGCATCCAGAATCTTGGGATCGTCGACACGATCCACCCGAACATCTTTTCGTCCGTGCCAACATACAGCTTTCATGGCCAGCCTTCTTCCATAGCGATAACGGGGGAAGCAACGCCGGAGCGGTCCTCCAGCGGCAAAAAATAAAACCGACCGAGAAACCGCAAAGGCCATACCAGCGGTCCAGCAAACGCCCGTCGTGCTCTATACTGGGCCCCAGCACGGTTTCTGAACATTCGTCTCCCCTCGTTACTATCTTGTGTTTCCATGGCCAGTCATCCATCCTCTCCATCCTCATCCGCGTCTACCCTGGGCATGCGTCGCCGCCGTTTTCTCGAACTCTGTGGACTGACCGCTTCCTCCTCGCTATTGCTACCGAGCGCTGCGATCGCGCGGCCGATGCTCTCGGGCGATGAAGTCGAAGTGGACGTGGTCATCGTCGGCGGTGGTTTGGGCGGATGCGCCGCGGCACTGGCCGCCACACGAATGGGCAAGCGGGTGCTGTTGACCGAGCCGACCGATTGGCTGGGCGGACAGCTGAGCCAACAGGCGGTGCCGCCCGACGAGCATGGACATATCGAGACCCACGGCTGTACGGCCAGCTATCGGCAATTCCGAGAACACGTCCGCGATTACTATCGTGGCCACTATCCGCTGACCGATGCGGCGCGTCAGAACCCCCGACTGAACCCCGGCAACGGCAGCGTCTCGCGGCTGTGTCACGAACCGCACGTGGCCGTCGCCGTGCTCGAAGGCATGCTCGCGCCGGCGGTCAGCACGGGCCGGTTGATCATCCTGCTCGGCGCGCGTCCAACCGGGGCGGACGTCGACGGAGACCGTGTCCGCAGCGTGACGATCGCCACCGCCGATGGCCGTTCGCTCGAGGCGTCCGCGCCATACTTCATCGACGCCAGCGAACAAGGCGATCTGTTGCCGATGACCGGCACCGAATACATCACCGGGGCGGAATCGCAACAGCAAACCGGCGAAGCTCATGCGCCGGCCGAAGCCGAACCCGACAACATCCAATCGTTCACCTGGTGCTTTGCCATCGACCACCTCGACGGCGAAGACCACACCATCGACAAACCGGCCCAGTACGATTTCTGGAAAGACCACACCCCGGACCTGACGCCGCCCTGGCCGGACAAGCTGCTGTCGCTGTGGTATTCCAGACCCAACACCCTGAAACCTCACGAACTGTCGTTCGTACCGCCGAGCAAAGACGGCTCGCTGCCCAAGACGCCTTCGCTGAACCTCTGGCTTTATCGCCGCATCATCGACCCGCGAAACTTCCTTCCCGGTTCGTATGACAGTGGCGTGACGATCGTCAATTGGCCCCAGAACGACTACATGCTGGGCAACCTGATCACCGGCGACGAGGCGGACATCGCCAAACACCTGGAAGGCTCGCGCCAGCTCAGCCTATCGCTGCTGTACTGGTTGCAAACCGAAGCGCCGCGTCCCGACGGAGGCACCGGCTGGAAGGGCCTGCGTCTGCGAAAGGACTTGGTGGGAACCGATGATGGGTTGGCAAAGTATCCCTACATCCGCGAATCCCGACGCATCCAAGCCGAATTCACCATCCTCGAACAACACATCTCGCGAGCCGAACGGGCGGCCGTGGCCGACCCGAACGTCAAACATCTGCGGGCGACGCCGTTTGCCGATTCGGTCGGTGTCGGCTACTACCACCTGGACCTCCATCCCAGCAGCGGCGGCGACAACTACATCGATTTCCCCAGCGTGCCGTTTCAGATCCCGCTGGGTTCGTTGATTCCCCAGCGGATGGAAAACCTGATCCCCGGCTGCAAGAACATCGGCACGACGCACCTGAGCAACGGGTGTTACCGCTTGCACCCGGTGGAATGGAGCATCGGCGAAGCCGCCGGTGCCCTCGCCGCTCACTGCCTGGACCGAAACGAGCGGCCCCGCGGCGTTCGCAACCAAAGCCAAGCCCTGGCGGATTTCCAAGACCTGCTCCAGCGCCAAGGTTTTGAGTTGACCTGGCCGGCGTAAGCGACCGTTCCCCCCCTGAACCGTAGGCGTTAGCCTCGGGCCCCTGAGCCGTAGGTTGTTTTCTCCGCGGCAATGGTGCGCAACCGCCTTGGGTGCGGAAACGTGTTTTGCCGCGGGATGATCCATTGCCGCGAGACCCGACACTAGCGCGTTCGGCTTGGGTCTTTCGGTGAAACCCCGCGACAACACCCTCCCGCGCAGCGGGAGGGTCGGGCTCTTAGG
>NZ_WIAD01000179.1 GCF_009618275.1 Roseimaritima sediminicola | reverse complement strand
AATTCATGATGGCGACATTATAAAGTTCGGCGGAAAAAGCGCAAGCCAGAGCGCAAAGAAAACCGGCCTCGCGACAAGTTTTTCGCGAGGCCGGCTCGTACCGAACTGTTCGATGGGGAGCGAACTACGCCGCCATTCGCTTGCGCCGGTTCTTGGCTGCCTTGAGTGACACGCCGGCGATCCACATGGCCAGCTCGACGTTGTCAAGCGCAACGTGCGAGGCCTTGTCGTCGGGCCTGGGCAGTTCGACGGTGCCTTGTTCGAGACGCTTGTACCAGAGTGTTAGTCCACCGGTTTCCCACCACAGAGCTTTGACGCGATCGCGTTTTCGGTTG
>NZ_WIAD01000178.1 GCF_009618275.1 Roseimaritima sediminicola | reverse complement strand
GAGGTTTCAGCGGATGCTTGAAGCCATTGCCCTTCTGCGAGGTTTGATTGCCCTTTCGATCCAGACGGCCGGCAGCTTTGAGCACTCGGTATGTCGTTGAAGGAGCAACCGCTACCACATCCTCGTCGAGCATCATGAAGGTCAGGCGGCGATAACCCTCTAGCGGATGTTTGTCGTGGAACGCGACAATCGCTTGTTTCTCCCAGTCGGCCAGCCACCAGTCACGAGGGATCTTCCCGTTGTGAGCGTTGATCTTGCCGTAGCGATGCTTCCAGTTGTTATGCTTGCTTGCGGACAGCCCGATCCAGTCGAGTAGCTGGCCGTAACGGATCTCGGTTCGTT
>NZ_WIAD01000177.1 GCF_009618275.1 Roseimaritima sediminicola | reverse complement strand
ATGAGCACTGGCACGTGGACATTTCGTACATCAACGCCGGCGGGACGTTCTTCTACCTGATTACCATCCTGGATGGCTATAGCCGGTATATCGTGCACCATGAACTCCGCGAATCGATGACCGAGTTGGATGTCGAGATCGTTTGCCAGGCAGCCTTGGAGAAACATCCTGGTGCGAAACCGCGAATCATCAGCGACAACGGTCCCCAGTTCATCGCCAATGATTTCAAGGCATTCGTCCGCCATAGCGGCATGACTCACGTCAAAACGAGTCCCTACTATCCGCAGAGCAACGGGAAGCTGGAACGATGGCATAAGTCGCTGAAGACCGAGAGCATTCGACCGAATTGTCCACGTGATGCCGA
>NZ_WIAD01000176.1 GCF_009618275.1 Roseimaritima sediminicola | reverse complement strand
AGAATTGCTTTTGAAAGGATCGTCGTTTGCCCCTTGCGATCATGCGGCTGGATAGTGGACTTCGTATCCATGCTGGCTGACTATTCGCCCCTGTTGTCGTCAGACTTGTCTTTGAAAGACTGGTAGTCTTTTCTGAAAATCCAAGCTTCGAAACAAAATCTAACAACGCCCCCCCCCCCCTGTCAAGAAAAAATTTCGGAGTAGATACGGCGTGTGGGAGAGTATCGCGGTTGCGCAGCTGATTAGGACAAAAGTGGCTTGGGATTATTCTTTAGCCGCAGAGTGGCGCAGCTACTGCACGTCGGTGTCGCCCTGCGGGCTGAGTCAGTGGCATAGGCTTCCAGCCTGTGGTGTTAAGGAGCCGCGCTGG
>NZ_WIAD01000175.1 GCF_009618275.1 Roseimaritima sediminicola | reverse complement strand
ACGTAAGCTAGGTCTTCAGAAATACACTTCTCAATTGACTCAAGAATGACAATGATCTCAACAGTTGGAGCATTCTTCGTTAGGTGTCCGAAATCATTTGGGTATTGCTTTGCCAATCGCTCGAACTGATTGGGTGTAGCAATCTGAGACGCATACATGAGAGACTGAATCAACGCAAACGTGGGACCGACAACCTCCGAATCGGCCTTTATCTCTCCAATTGCCGGAATTTGGCCCTCGCGTTTTGCAGCGAGCAACATGTCCATGCCTCCGCTGGCTGTCGATGTCGCAGGTTTGCCCCGTTCCGTACACGAACAAGTGGTCCTGAATGGAAAGATTTCGAAATCAACCAGAGAGAACGACACGCCATCAACACTGACAGTCGCCCCACAAC
>NZ_WIAD01000174.1 GCF_009618275.1 Roseimaritima sediminicola | reverse complement strand
GCAACCGCTTGGCCCACTGCGTTCCGCTGCTCGAACCCTTCGCGTCCAAATGCTTGGTCGTGAAGCAGTGTAGTCGATCGTTGTCACCTGCCCTGACTACGGCGTCGTACAGGTGAGCGTGGTCTCCCGGTTTGGCGCCGAGGATGTAGTGGTAGCCATAGGATTGCAGGTCCGCGATGTGCGGAGCATTACTGGCGATCCCATCTTCGGTAATAACCAGTTTGAGCTTGGGGTGTTGTTGTTTTATTCGCTTGAGCAAACGTCGCGTGGCATTCCGCTCGCAGTCGTTCTTTGTCTCGCCGTCCTGTTTGACGATGGGTTCGATCGCCAGCGGGATCACTTCCTTGCGATCGGGATGCACCAACACAGCAGCGACCATCTGGTGGGCGTATTTCGTTTTGCCTGCT
>NZ_WIAD01000173.1 GCF_009618275.1 Roseimaritima sediminicola | reverse complement strand
AGCAGGCAAAACGAAATACGCCCACCAGATGGTCGCTGCTGTGTTGGTGCATCCCGATCGCAAAGAAGTGATTCCGCTGGCGATCGAACCCATCGTCAAACAGGACGGCGAGACAAAGAACGACTGCGAGCGAAATGCCACGCGACGTTTGCTCAAGCGAATAAAACAACAACACCCCAAGCTCAAACTGATCATTACCGAAGATGGGATCGCCAGTAATGCTCCGCACATCGCGGACCTGCAATCCTATGGCTACCACTACATCCTCGGCGCCAAACCGGGCGACCACGCTCACCTGTACGACGCCGTGATCAAGGCAGGTGACAACGATCGACTACACTGCTTCACGACCAAGCATTTGGACGCGAAGGGTTCGAGCAGCGGAACGCAGTGGGCCAAGCGGTTGT
>NZ_WIAD01000172.1 GCF_009618275.1 Roseimaritima sediminicola | reverse complement strand
AAGCCTGACTCGCTTAGGCTCGCCAGGCTTCGGGGGAGAGGGGAGTAAACGTCTTTTTTATAGACGACAACATTTTCTCCCCTCTCCCCCGCTGCGCCGCGAGCGTCAGCGAGTGAAGCCGTGGTGGGAGAGGGGCCGGGGGTGAGGGGGCTCGGGTGCAACGGAATGACTGTATGCGTACGCCTTTCCGATTCCCGCACCGCAGCGAAAGACGGAGGTGGTGCTGCTCTGCTGGTCCCCCTCACCCCCAACCCCTAGTATCTCTCGGGTTGGCAGTTTCCATCTGTCTTGAACATGCTGGAGGCTGTTGATGCTTCGCGACCGATTGCAACGGCTGCGAAGCACTGCCTTGTAGATCGTATTTGCCCCTGGGTGATTGTACACCGTGGGAGAGCTTGAATCGCTTGGCAGTTTGTTCTGAA
>NZ_WIAD01000171.1 GCF_009618275.1 Roseimaritima sediminicola | reverse complement strand
CCCGAATTATTCACCAAGCAGATTCTAGCCGACCAATGCATGAGATCGGCGTAAACGCACCTGGTATTTGGCGGCTTTGTGTCGAATTTGGCGTCGTGTTCACGCACCGCCCCCTACCCCAAACACGAATGACTGCGAGGTGGGCAAGGTCAGGTGCGGAGAACTTCGCTGAGATGGGCGTGTCGGGGTAGTGGTGTAAATCCGCGTCGCCGCCCGCTGGCTTTCGGTGGCGTACTCCACGCCTCGAGGCGAGCGATCAAGCGAGACCAAAGCGGTGCCGCTGATTCCGCAATCCTTAACATCAGCCGGCGAGAATGCTTGACGATCTCCGCTCCGACTTTCAGCACAAACAACTGGAAACGCGTCAAGTCCCAGCTGCCGCCCAGCGAATCTTCAAGCTCGTTTCGGCAAATGGTCGTCAAGTTGAA
>NZ_WIAD01000170.1 GCF_009618275.1 Roseimaritima sediminicola | reverse complement strand
CCTGCCATGCCGCCACGATTTTGCGGTGTCTCACCGTCGCAGCACCGTTCGTACCGGCGGGCGGCGTCCGCGGCGTCTCGGCTTCCACAACCAGCAGCGCCGGACGGTTCCAAGCGGCACAGACCTCCGGGCCCATCAGCGTTAGACACTCGTGATAGGCACCCAGCACTGGGTGCTCCCGATTGGTCGGCAAGGCACTGCGGCGACTTGCCCACTGCCGCAGCATCGCCACGCGATGATCAAAATTGGTCCGTGGCTGCCACCACCGGGGATCGTAGAGATGGTCTACCAAACGATTCAATCCGGGAGCGACCGTTTGGGCGATCCGAGGTGACATTTGTCGCTCGCTGCGTCGATGCTCTCCGAATGGCACTCCCAGGATATGCAGTGCCGAGACGACGGCACGGGTCAAACGGACATCCTTCCCGACGGCCA
>NZ_WIAD01000016.1 GCF_009618275.1 Roseimaritima sediminicola | reverse complement strand
GTCTTTAGTTCACGGTGAATGTGCCGAGCATCTTCGACATCTTTGTCCGGGATGCGTATCATCCGACACGCGAAACGGTCGCCTGCTTGCCAGCGAAGCAGTGCGTTCAGAATCATCTCGGCATCGATTCGATCGGTTTTGGCACGTCGGTGCCGGCGATTCACCTGGATCGACGCCGGTTCAACGATGTGACTGAACACGCCCATCGAGACGAGGCAGCGATGGATCCAAAAGCCATCACGGCCGGCTTCGTAGCAGCTCACGACTAGCGCGTCTTCTGTTAGCTCGAAGCGATCCTTGGCTTTGGCTATTTCCTGTTCCAAGGCCGATAGGTCACCGGCCGCGACATTCTTCAGTCGTGCCTTTCGGCCGAGCTGGTCGGTGAAAGCGACCTTCCAAGTTGAGCTGGAAAGTTCGAGTGCGATGTACAAGGAGCGATCCGAATTGCTAAGTTGTAGTTGCGGGCTTGCGTTCATGGCATCACCTGGTGTTTGAGTAGTGACCAAAACCAGATTGTGTCAGACGCAAGCTCGCTTTGCGATACACATGCCCATAGCATCTCTCCCCCGCTGCGCCGCGAGCGTCAGCGAGTGAAGCAGTGGTGGGAGAGGGGCCGGGGGTGAGGGGGCTCGGGTGCAACGGCGTGACTCATAACGTACGATCCCCAGGGCCGTGTGCCGCATCGAGATACGGCCATGGCGCTGCTGCTCTGCATTCCCCCTCACCCCCGACCCCTCTCCCCCGAAGCCTGACTCGCTTAGGCTCGCCAGGCTTCGGGGGAGAGGGGAGTAAACGTCTTTTTTATGCATAGATTCCGCTGGAGTCAGCAGGTTTCAGATTTGCCTGACTCCGCCGGAATCTGTGTAGGGCTCGGAGCGGGAGAAGGCAGGGTTTTCTCCCCTCTCCCCCGCTGCGCCGCGAGCGTCAGCGAGTGAAGCAGTGGTGGGAGAGGGGCCGGGGGTGAGGGGGCTCGGGTGCAACGGCGTGACCCATAACGTACGATCCCCAGGGCCGTGCGCCGCATCAAGATACGGCCATGGTGCTGCTGCTCTGCATTCCCCCTCACCCCCGCCCCCTCTCCCCCGAAGCCTGGCTCGCTTCGGCTCGCCAGGCTTCGGGGGAGAGGGGAGAAATGTTTTCTTATCGCACATAGATTCCGTTAGAGCCAGCAAATCTCAAATCGAGCACGAGCACGATTCAAACTCGCTACTCGCTACTCGCTACTCGCTACTCGCTACTCGCTACTCGCTACTCGCTACTCGCTACTCGCTACTCGCCACTCGCCACTCGCCACTCGCCACTCGCCACTCGCCACTCGCCACCAACCAAACTCTGGCGAGTTCAGCTACGACGTCCGCTACGTCGATTCGCACAACCGATCGAAGGCGTCTTCGTCGATGATCGGGACGTTTAATTTTTCTGCTTTGGTTTTCTTGCTGCCGGCTTTTTCGCCGGCGATCAGGTAACTGGTCTTGCCGCTCACACTGCTGCTGGCTCGGCCGCCCAACGCTTCGATCCGCTGTTCGATCTCGTCGCGTTTGTAACGCTGGAGCGTTCCGGTGACGACGAACGTCATGCCTTGCAGCGGCAGCGACTCGGTCTCGACTTGCGGTTCGGTCATGTCCACACCGGCCGCGGCCAGCGCATCGAGCGTCGCGCGGCCGTGGTCGCTGTCCAGATAGTCGCGGACGCTCTTGGCGATCACCGGTCCGACTTCGTCGATTTCCGCCAATTGCTCCTCGGTGGCACCGCGAAGTCGATCCAGGGTGGGGAATGTTTGGGTCAGCCGAGCGGCGGCCCGAGGGCCGACATGACGGATCGCGACGGCGGTCAGGACGCGAGCCAGTCCGCGGTCCCTGGTCGCCGCGATCGCTTCGACCAGATTGTTGGCTTTGCGCGTTTTGACTTTGTCGAGGTGTTCGATGAAGTCTGCACGGGTTAGTCCGTACAGATCGTGGTAGTTGCTGACCAGCCCTTTGTCGACCAACTGATCGATCAGTTTTTCGCCCAGTCCGTCGATGTCCATCCCGGTGCGGCTGGCATAGAACGCCAAACGCTGGCGGAGCTGTGCCGGGCAGGCTGGATTGACACAGCGGATGGTCACGCCACCGGGGTCGCGTTCCAGGCGGCTGCCGCACTCGGGGCACTCCGTCGGGTACTCGAAAGCGGCCAGTGGTTCGGTGCGCAGGTGTTTCTCCACCCGAACCACCTTGGGAATGATCTTGCCGGCTTTTTCGACCACGACCGTATCGCCCTCGCGAACATCCAAGCGCTCGATCTCGTCGGCGTTGTGCAGCGAAGCACGGCTGACGGTTGTGTCGGCGATGTCGACCGGCTGGAGGTGCGCGACCGGCGTGACCGCGCCGGATTTGCCCACCTGTACCTCGATCTGTTCGAGCACCGTGGTCGCTTCGTATCGCTCGCGTTTGTATGCGATCAACCAGCGAGGGCTTTTGGACGTCGTACCCAGCCGCTGGCGTTGGGCAAAGTCGTTGACCTTAAAGACGATCCCGTCGACCTCAAAGTCCAGGTTCGGCATCTGCTCCTCGAGAGCTTCCGCAGCGGCCAGGGCGTCGGAAGTCGAAGCGAACAGCCGCACGTTGGGCGTCGGCGGCAGCCCCCAATGGCCGATCTCTTCGAGGAACGTCATGTGGTCGGTGGCCTGCAAACCTTCGACGTAGCCCACGCCATGACAAAAGAACCGCAGTCGTCGCTGGGCCGCGATCCGCGAATCCAGCAGACGGATGGTCCCGGCGGTCACGTTTCGGGTGTTTTTGTAGGCGGGCAAACCGGCGGCGGCTTGCTTTAGATTCAACTCCACCAGGTCCGCATTGGTCATGTAGACCTCGCCCCGCACCTCCAGCACGGCCGGCATCCGCTCGCCGTGCAGCCGCAGCGGCACCCCGCCGACGGTGCGAAGATTGTGAGTGATGTCGTCGCCGACTTTGCCATTGCCGCGGGTGACCGCCCGCACCAGGTGGCCGTCTTCGTAGATCAGCGAAGCGGCCACGCCGTCGATCTTGTATTCCATCACCCACTGGATCGCTTCACCGTCGAGCGATTTCGTCGTGCGTTCGAAGTAGGCGGCCAGTTCATCCAGGCTGTAGGTATTGTCGATCGACAGCATCGGCAAGCGATGCGGCACCTGGTCCAGGTGGGGCACCGGGGCGTCGCCGAGCCGCCGGGTGGGACTATCGGCCGTCACCAGCTCCGGATGAGCGGCCTCCAGCTGCTTCAGCTCGTCCAGCAGGGCGTCGTACTGCCGGTCGCTGATTTCCGGGCGGGCTTCGACGTAGTACAGCCGGTCGTGATGGCGGATCTGGTGCCGCAACGCTTCGGCCCGTTGGGCCGGGGAAGTACTTGCCATAGAACGTCGAGATGCGTTTTTACGGAGTTCAGAGAAGGCGGACACGGGTCTCGCGGCAGCGCACACCGGGCCACGTCCGCGGCCCCTTGCTGCTCGATCGGAGGCTCTATCCTAGCGAAAAGTGGGTCTGCGGCGGAATGCCGCGCACTGCCCTGCTCCGTGGGGGCTCTCAGAGCTGGGGAGGCCCCCCAGAAAACCCTCTCCGGGCCTGAGAGCCCGACTCTCCCAGAGGGAGAGTAATGCCGAAACCCGGTTTGCGACGTGCTGAACCGTGGCGAACGCCAAAACGGCTGAGACACCGAAAAACAAAGCCTAGTGGTATTGCGGGCTCTCGGTTACCTTTAAAGACAGCGACCTATCAACAGTGCGCTCCCGATGATCTCCGGTTTCGTTCGTTTTTCCAGGCTTTGCCTCCCGATGCAGTTACCGATTGTTACGGATTCCCCCGCTCCCGCCGCCGCCTCGACCGAAACGGGTCCCGGAGGTCGCGGAAATTACGCAGTCATCAGCTTGGGATGTCCGAAAAACCTGGTCGACACCGAACAGATGCTCGGACGCCTGGACCAGGATGGTTACCGGATGACGGGCGAGACCGACGATGCGGATTTCGTCGTGATCAACACCTGTGGTTTCATCGATTCGGCCCGCCAGGAATCGCTGGGTGCGATCGACGAAATGCTGCAGTTGAAACGCGAAGGCAAGATCCGCGGCGTGATCGTGACCGGATGCCTGGCCGAACGCCAGCGGGAAGATCTGTTGTCGGCTCGGCCCGAGATCGATGCCCTGGTCGGGGTTTTCGGCCGCGACGAGATCGTCCAGGTCGCCGATCGGCTCTCGGGCGGCTTGAGCGAGCAGCGCACGCTGTTTCGCCCCGCGCCGGTGCGAGCCCTGCCCGATACCCACCGCGTGGCCGTCACGCCCCAGCACTTTGCATATCTGAAGATCTCCGAAGGCTGCGATCGACTGTGCACCTTTTGTGCGATCCCCAAGATGCGCGGCAAACACGCCAGCAAGCCGATCGAAAAGATCGTGCAGGAAGCTCGCCAGTTGGCCAAGTCGGGCGTTCGGGAAATGGTCGTCGTCGCCCAGGACACCACCTACTACGGCATGGACCTGTACGGCGAACCGCGGCTGCGCGAGTTGCTCGAACAACTGGACACAATCGAAGGGTTGGAGTGGATCCGCCTGATGTACTTCTATCCGATGTACATCGACGACGCCCTGCTGGACACGATCGCCAACAGCCAGCGGATCGTTCCCTACATCGACATCCCCTTGCAACATGGCAGCGACATCATGCTGCGGCGGATGGCGCGACGCGTCAATCGCGACTCGATGCGTGAAATCCTCGGACGCCTGCGTGCCAAGATCGATCGCCTGGTGCTGCGGACCACGTTCATCACCGGCTTTCCCGGCGAAACCGACGAAGACTTTGCCCAACTGGCCGAGTTCGTCGAAGAACAGCAATTCGAACACCTGGGCGTCTTCACCTACTCGATCGAAGAGGATACGCCGGCGGCCAAACTGCCCGGCCGCGTTCCCGCCGCGGTCGCCGAGCAGCGCCGCGAGCAATTGATGGCCATCCAGCAACCGATCGCCTTCCAGTGGAACGAGCGCCGCGTCGGCACCTGCGAAGACGTGTTGATCGACAGTGTCCTACCCGACCAGGAAGGGGTGTGGCTGGGCCGCACCTACAGCGACGCGCCGGACATCGATGGCCTGGTGTATGTCACCGAAGATCCCCAGCATCCTCTGTCGGCCGGCCGGATGGTGCCCTGCGAGATCGTCGCGTCCCAGGGATACGACTTGGTTGCGGTTCCGGTTGGCCCTGCGAGGTAAGTAAAACGGATGGATCGAGAGATTAACGAACCCATGACTACGGTACCCACAACCGCAGCGGCTTCGCCGTGGAACGTCCCGAACCTGCTGACCACGATTCGTCTGGTCCTGGCCGTGGGGGTGATGGCGTTGATCGCCAACCACTGGTACGGCTGGGCATTCATCGCCTTCGTCGTCGCCGCCTCGACCGACTGGATCGACGGTTTCTACGCTCGGCGGTACGGACAAGTCACGAAACTGGGACGCATCTTCGACCCCTTCGTCGACAAAATCATCATCTGCGGCGCGTTCATCGCCTTGGTGGAGATCGGCGGTTCGGGGATCGCCGCCTGGATGGCGATCATCGTCGTCGCTCGGGAATTGTTGGTGACCAGCCTGCGCGGCTTGATCGAAGGCGCCGGAGGCGATTTTTCGGCCAGTCAGCTGGGAAAATGGAAGATGGTGCTGCAGTGCGTTGCCGTCGGTGCGGTACTGCTGTGCCTGCGACAAGACCCGCCGCCGCAGTGGCTGTCCTGGCTGCGCTTTGGATCGGTTTGGGGAGCGGTGCTGCTGACCGTGTACTCCGGATTCGATTACGTGGTTGGAGCCGCTCGTATTCTCAATTCCGACGAAGCGGCGTAGCGACGGCCCATGACCGATATCGGGATCAAGATGATCTTCGTACTCCTGCTCAGCCTGTGCGCGGGCGGGTTGGTCGCGTGGACGATTACCATTCGACGCTGGCTGCGACGGTTGCCGGCCTATCCGCCTGAGCCCCGCCTGGTATCGACCTGGGGCTTCGCTGAGTTCCTGTTGTGCCTGGGCGTCTACATCCTGTTTACCGGCTTGGCCGGGATGGCCCTGCTGCGAGCCGGTTTTCATCTCAGTCCTGAAGAGTCGGCGTCGGACGTGGCCGCGGTGGTCAGCGGCACCCCGGGTGAGTTAGGCGAGCCCGGCGAGCTCGCTCCCACGGTTCGGCAGAAGGATCCGGAGTCGGCCGACATGGACGCTGCGGCGCAGCCTGAAGCCGAAGACAAGGCGGCCGATGACAACGCGGCCGATGACAAGGCGGCCGATGACAAGGCGGCCAAAGACAACACGGCCGAAGACAACACGGCCGTAGACAACGCCGCCGATGCGACCAAACTGCGGCAAGCTCGCGAGCGAACCGGGGCCCTGATCGCCGCCGATGGCATGGCTCGCTTGCTCACGATCGCCGTGGTCCTGACGATGTTGGGCGTGTCCGACCGCTTGATCCTGCGGCGGTTTGGATTGATCCCTCGAGCACGCGACATCGCGATCGGATTGGTGGCGTCCTGCATGCTGCTGCCGCCGGTGTTCGCGATGCAGGCGGCGCTGACCCACTGGGTTCCCTATGAACACAAGGTCCTGGAACTGCTGACCGAAGCGCCTCCGGCGTGGGTCCTCGTATCGATGGCTTTCACCTCCATGATTGTGGCTCCGGTGGCCGAAGAGTTTTTCTTTCGCGGGCTGCTGCAGGGTTGGTTCCAACGCCTGGCCGGCTCGCGAGGAAACGCGGCTGCGTCAAGGAGCGTGACCGACGACGCCCAGCCAACCGACTACACGGCCGATTCGCCTTACCGGTCGCCGGGCGAATCAGACGCAGCGGACGATCCCGCGCGGCTGGTCTCAGGCGATCAGGTGCAGCAGTGGCCGTGGTGGCCGGTGATCGCCTCGAGCCTGATCTTTGCGCTTGCGCACTTCGGGCAGGGAGCGGCTCCGGTGGTGCTGTTCTTTCTGGCCCTCGGCCTCGGCTACCTCTACCGCGTTACCGGCCGGCTGTGGCCCAGCATCACCGTGCACTTCGTCCTGAACAGCATCAGCACCCTCATGACGATCTTCGCCAGCTAGGCTCCGGCAAGATTTAATCTTAGGGTCTGGCCGTAACGGAAGTCGCCAGACTTTGGCCCTTCTCGCCGCTTCGATCCAATTACTGGCCAGCTCGGCCGCTTGAGAATGGTATGCCGCCATGGATGACGTCGTGATCGTGGGGGGGCGAGTCCTCGGTTGTTGGAACGGTTCATGCCGCGACCGAATCGCTCGGGATGAGACCCGAGGCTAGCGTCTACGGCTCAGGAGGCGATTGGCCAGGGAACGTTTGTGGCGGCGGTAAACCCGTCAGCCGACGCCGCGCACCTTCGCGCGTCGCTTCATCGCGGGCAACAAAAAAACCTGCACGTCGCGGAGGACGTACAGGTCGATGGGCTGGCGGCGTTTCGCTCGGCGGCCGCTGTTATTTGGACAACGGACAGCGAGCCGAGGGCTGCTGGATTCCGACATAGATGACCGGGGCGTGCTGGCCAACGGCACCAGTCTTTTCCGCTTTGGGCGGCATCAGCACCGAATCGATCACGTGGATCACTCCATTGGACGCGTCGAGGTCCGTCTTCAGCAGCTGGGCATCGTTGACCATCGCTTTTCCATTCGTCGACTGGATCTGCACGGCTGGTCCCTCTAGCGTGTCCGCTTCACCAGCCTTCAACGCCTGGTCGCTGTACACGCGGCCCGAGACGACGTGATATTTCAGGATCGCGGCCAACTGTTGGCGGTTCTCTGGTTTCAGCAACTGCTGGACAGTTCCCTCGGGCAATTTGGCAAAAGCGTCGTCGGTCGGAGCAAACACGGTATAGGGGCCCTTGCCCGCCAACGCTTCGGCCAGTCCCGCGGCTTTGGCGGCGGCCAGCAGGGTGTTAAACGCTCCGGCGTCCTTGGCCGTTGCGACAATGCTGTCCTGGCTGGGCATCAGCACACTGTCGACAACGTGGATGACGCCGTTAGAGCACTGGATGTCGGCCTTGACCACTTTGGCTCCATCGATCGACACGCTGCCATCGTTGGCGTCGATGTCGACGCGCTGTCCGTTGACTGTCGAGGCGGTCTTCATCTTGACGACCTGGCCGGAAGGCACCTCACCGGCGACGACGTGATAGGTCAGGATGCCCACCAACTTCGATTTATTTTCGGGTTTCAACAACGACTCGACGGTGCCATCGGGCAGTTGAGCAAAGGCTTCGTCCGTGGGGGCGAACACCGTGAACGGTCCTTCGCCCTTGAGCGTATCGACCAGCCCGGCGGCTTGTAGCGCGGCGGCCAACGTGTTGAACGAGCCGGCTTCGACGGCCGTATCGACGATGTCTTTGTCGGCTGCTTTCACGGTCACAGGATTCGCGGTGAAGGCAAAGGCCACGGCGGCCAACGCGAGGTGGCAGATTGTCCATTTCATGGTACTAGTCCAGTTCGGAGTAAATGTGGTCGGTTTGGTAAGCGAAAGAAGCTTCGTAGTGGCCACTGCGTTTGCTCTTCTCTAGCACCCTAGAGCTACACCCGAACGCGACAACCGAAAAACAAAAAACATTTTTGGTCTCGATCGGCCCGGCTACGGGACAACCCCCGAACCGTCGCTCTTTCGTTCGTGCGGCTCGGCGGCGAAAAGACTCCTGCCCGCTCGTTGCCGCTTGTTTGATGGAGCACCAAGGGAGCGGCCGATTCGGTATAGTGAGAGCAGGCGGTCGGGTCTTGAATTGGTTCCGGACCGCGGGAGCTTCGAACTAGACAGGAGTCAGGCATGAGTAAGTCGTTGCAATCGTTGGTCGAAACCGGGACGAAACTTTATCTTGATAGCGTCGCTCCCGAGGAGGTCGACAAGAACCTTCAGTGGGGCGCCGTCGGCGCGACGTCGAATCCGGCCATCATCGCGGGCATCGTCCAGGAAGGAGGCTTGGATTCGGAGATCGAGTCGCTGTTGGACGCGGGCCACGACGACGCAGCGATCGCCTGGAAATTGACCGATAAACTGGTTCGCGAAGCCCAGGACAAATTCCTTCCGATCTGGCAGTCCACCAAGGGCAATGCCGGCTGGGTCAGCTTCGAACTGGATCCGCTGCTGGAAGACCCCGAAGAATCGTTTTCGGATGCCGACCGCACCGAACGTTATGTGGAACTGGGCAAACAATGGTCCGAGGGGCACCAGAACCGCATGATCAAGGTTCCCGCCACGCCCGCCGGCCTGGCCGCACTGGAACCCTTGGCCGCCGCGGGCGTGACCCTGAACGTGACCCTGATCTTTACGCTCCAGCAGTACCGCGATGCTCGCGACGCGGTCTGGAAAGGTGCCCAACAGCGCAGCAACCTGGAAGGCTTTAAGAGCGTCTACAGCATCTTTATCTCGCGCATCGACGTCTACACCGCCAGCGAAGTCCCCGAGTTGTCCGATGCGGCTCAGGGCCAGGTGGGCATCCTGAACGCCAAACGGGCGTGGGCCGAAAACCAAGCGTTCTGGCGCGACCTGCCGACGACCTTAGAGCAGGAAATGATCTTTGCCAGTACGGGCGTCAAAACCGAAGGCGACAAACCGTGGCGGTACGTGCAGGCCTTGGCCGGCAGCGACATCCAGACCAACCCACCGGAGACCAACGAAGCGATCGCCGAGAACGACCTCACGTTCACGCGTACCGTCGATCAGTTGCCCGACGAAGCGGTCCAAAAGGAGATCGATCAGAAAGTGGAAGAGAAACCGTTGTACGACCAGTTGATGGCCGAGGGCGTCGCGAAATTCGTCAAGCCGCAGCGGGCTCTGCTGAAGATCATCGCCGAGAAACGAGCGGCGCTGACCACGAAGTAATCGCGTCGCCTTTCGCAGTGTCGCCTTTCGCTCCGCGAAAGTAGCTGCTGTATTCCTCGGCTACTTTCGGCGGAGCGAAAGGCAACTCTCTACTTTCGGCGGAGCTGCTGCAGGAGATCGCGCATCTTTTCCAGCTGCTCGGGATGCTCGGCGGCCAGGTTGTTCTGCTCGCCGCGGTCGGCCTCGGTGTCGTACAGGGCGCCCGGAGGATCGATCGAGATCCGTTGCCACGGTCCCAGATGGTCTCGGGTGCGTTGCGGGGGCACGAATTTCCATTTGCCCATCCGCAGCGACAACGCGCCGGCTTCGTGGACCAGGTGCGGGCGTCCGGTCGCGTCCTCGCCCAGCAGCGTATCCAGTTCGTTACGGCTGTCGCCGCAAGCTCCGTCGGGAACTTTCACCCCGGCCAGGGCCGCCAGCGTGGCGGCCAGGTCGACTTGACCGAACAGGGCGTCGCTGACCTGTCCGGCGGGCACCTTGGCGGGCCACTGCAGGACCATGGGAACGCGGGTGCCGCCTTCGAACGCAGAGTACTTGCCGGCTCGCAGATCGCCGCTGGGTTGGTGATCCCCCAGTTTTTCGTTGGCGAAATCCTCGTAGCCATCGTCCAGCACCGGACCGTTGTCGCTGGAAAAAATCACCAGCGTGTTGTCATCCAGGTCCAGCTGCTGCAGTCGATCGAGCACCTGGCCGACGCACCAGTCCAGCTGCACGATCGCGTCGCCTCGCGGTCCCATCCCCGACTTGCCGGCAAAACGCGAATGCGGCACGCGTGGGACGTGGATATCGTGGGTGGAAAAGAACAGGAAGAACGGTTCTTCTTTGTGGTCGTCGATGAACTCGACCGCCTTGTGCGTGATCACGTCGGCCATGTCTTCATCGACCCAGCGCGCCGCTTGGCCGCCGGTCATCCAGCCGATCCGCGAGATGCCGTTGACGATCGTTTGGTTGTGGCCGTGGGACCAATCCTGTTTCAGCGTCTCCCGGGCCTCGGCACCGGACGGGCTGGGATCGATCCGCTCGCCGTAGCTGACCTGAATCGGGTCGGCCGGATCCAGGTCCACGACTCGCCCTTGTTCCAGGTACACGCAGGGCACACGGTCGCCGGTGGCCGGGATCAGGAAGTGATAGTCGAAACCGATCTGGTTGGGACCAGGCTGGACGACTTGGTTCCAGTCGACCTTGCCTTCTCCCAGCCCCAAATGCCACTTGCCGACCACGGCGGTCGTATATCCGGCTTCTTGCAGCAGCGAGGGCAGGGTCACGCTGCCGGGCGTGATGATCAAATTGGCGTTGCCGCGGAGGATGCCGGTGCCCTTTTGACGAAAAGCGTATTGCCCGGTCAGCAGGGCAAATCGCGAAGGCGTACACGTGGCGGCCGAACAATGGGCATCGGTAAACCGCACTCCCGCCTTAGCGATCCGGTCGATGTTCGGCGTGGCGAGTTCCGTAGCGCCGTTACAGGAGACATCGCCGTAGCCCAGGTCATCCGCATAGATCAGAACGATGTTGGGCGGCGTATCAGCAGCATTAGCTGCGGGCGTGAACACCGCGGCCCCGAGTAGCGCGGCGATCAGACAACCGGCCAACGAGGAGGAAAGGCGAGCAAACAGAACCGAACCGGGGCGAGGCTCGGGCGTTACAACAGAAGCCGGCAGAATCGACATACGGAAGACTCGGCAATAAAAAAAAGAAACAGAAGGCGTCCCGACCGGAATCGGTCGCCTTCAGTTTCCTTGCCAGCGTCGGTCAAGTCAAACCAACGAACGGGGTGCGGCGGGGAGGGTCAATCCGAGAGGTGTTTCTCCAGCAGACGAGCGTTCCGCAAATTGGCTTTCCAAAACACGTCGAACACATCGCCGACCAAAGGCACCGTTCCCACCGTGGCGTCGACCGCAATGTTTCCCACCATTTTAACCAAGGTGCCGCGTGTGACCCCCGCACCGTAGGCTTCGCGCAGCAGCCACGCGCCGGTGGCGACCGAAACCAAGTCGCCCACGCCGGGCACCAGTCCGACGATACTGTCCCAGCCGAACTTGATCGGGGTTCCAGGCACTTTGAACGAGGAGTCCATCATGCGCGCCATCCGCTGCACCCGCCGCAGCCGCCGCATTTGTTGACGCGTGGACGAGGCGGGGAGTTGCAGACTGCCACCGATCCGGTGGCGAGACGCCGAGGAAGAGGTATCAGCACTCATCGATCGCTTCACTTTCGATATTTCATCTGCAGGATCGGGGCGAGCACATCTTTAAGCGCCTGATCATCGGTCGTCCGGCCCGCCATCAGAGCCGAAGTGCGAAGCCGGTTCAGGGCCGTCGCCACGCTCGCATTCAAATTGTCTTGCTGTCCCAGCGAAGCGTAGTGCAACTGGTTTTCGTCCAGACGCAGCTGCACCCAGGCGGCATCCTGTTTGTGACTCGCCGGATCGGCCGTCGTATACCGCTGGACCGCCGTAGGCCGCACCGCTGGCGACTGCACGCCCGGCGTTGCCGGCAGGGCCGCCGATTCCTGTTCGCCTTCATCGATCGGTGCATCGGACGTTTGCGGCACGGCCGGGGCGGGCCGTTCGGACTGGGGCAATGTGGCGGGCGTTCGTCGCACCAACGGGTTGGCATAGGTGCCTGGACGCACCACGCCCACTTCGGGATCCAAAGCGACCGCGGGCTCGTCATCGACGGCCGAGTCAGTCGTGGACTGCGCGGCGACTTGTTGGTCGTCGTCGAGCAGGTCGTTGGTCCGGGGGTCTGCGGAACGCGGAGCCAGCGGGTTGTCGACTTGATAGTCCACATCGGGATCATAGTCGTCGGCATCGTAGATGGAATCCACACTGTAGGGCAGCGTGGTCGAGCGCGTTTGCATCTCGCGTTGGCTGATCCGCCCCGCGCCGACTTCGGGGCCGGGAACGTCCGAAGCGGGCGCCGCGGCGATGGCTGCTTCCACACCGTCCTCGGCGGCATCGACCGGGTCGACCGATTCGCCGGGCGTTTCGTCGACATAGTCCTCGACGCCAAACGGTTCGATCTCCCGCTCCGGCCCCGTGGCCACTTTATCCTCCACGGCTCCGGGCGCCGTGCGGCCACTGGTCGCGTGCGGATCGCCCACGGTCAAAGCACGCGGCGGCGGATCGACGGCAGGCCGCCGCACGACCTGAGCGTCGGCCGCGACGTTTCGTGCCAGAGCAGGGTTCGGCGTCGCTGGGCCGTTTTCGGCCACCTGCGTCGGCCGCGGCGTTTGCTTCCAACCGAATTGCTCCAGCGCCTCGATGACCTGGGTCGACTGCGCGATCAAGCGTCGCAGCGCCTCGGCATCGACTTGCTCGGGTTGTTTGCGAAGGGCATCGATCGCCAGCTTCTTGGTCAGACTCGCGTCGCTCCAGACCACCCCGGCCAATGCCCAATCGCTGATCACTTCCGGAGCCACCGCAGGGGCGGCGACCTCCGGTGCAGGCGCCGTCTGGACGGGTTCGGCCTGCAGCGGTTGGGCCGCCATAGCGGACGTGCCTAGAGAAAGCCCGGCCGCGGCGGCCAAGGACAGCGGCAGGCGGCGGATCGTTGTTCGATGAATCATTGCGTTCGTTCCCATTGGGTTGTGTGAGGCGTGCACGAACCGGCTCGGCGGACCAATGCACTGCGGCAAAGCTCTGCCACGGCTGCATGGACAGAGATCTGTCACAGCGCGCCGAAGAACCGTCTCGGTCGTGTCGTGGAACCGTGGCCACCGAAGGCGACCACCACGCGGGATGAATGTGCAAATCCAATACCAACGATTGCCGCCTGCTGCGGCCATGGTCCCTCGAGCCCCGACGCCCCGCGGGCCGGTTGACGGGCTGTGGATTCATTCGAAAACGCAAGGCTTACGTGAGCCGTTTGGGCGACGGCTCCGGTTTTGCAGTGACGAAACCGAAGCTAGCGCATAAACCTCGCAATAGATCGACCGGCCGCTCGAGGATGCAGCTGGCCAGTTTGGAATGAGGTTTGCATTTACCGTTTCGCAGCGTCCCATTTTTCTGGCGACGCTTGGGCGCTCGGCACCAGCGAATGTGCCGATCTCGGTGCCCGGCGAAACATGAACGTGACCATTTAGAACGCACGTTCGAAAAGCAAACGAACCTACAGGAGAAGCAGGTATGTTTTGGTTATTGGGCTGGATCGTGTTCGGTTTTCTGATCGGGCTGATCGCCCGTGGGCTGTATCCGGGCCGTCAATCGATGGGGCTGGTCGCGACGACGTTGCTGGGCATTGCCGGCTCGCTGCTCGGCGGCTTCGTCGGTTACCTGATCGCTCCCAACGGTTCCATGCTGCAAGGCGCCGGCTGGATCGGCTCGTTGCTCGGCGCGGTGGCTTTGATCGCCATCGCCCAACGAACCGGTCGGCGGCGAATCGAACAGCCCTAGTGGCCGCCTTCTTTCATGGCGGCGCGGCGCTGTAGCTCCGCCGCCAATTCGTCCAGCTCGTCACTATCGACTTCTTCAAAGTCGATCTTGGCTTGTTTACCGCTGACGGCGATGGCAACCCAAATCGCCGCCGGCCAGTTCCACAGGGCAAAAATGCCGCCGGTCACCAGAGACGCGATCCAGCCGCCGTCGAAATAAACCAGGATCGCATAGGCAACCGGATTCAAGAGGAACTCGCCAATCGACAATTTGCTCGCCCCGCGACTGGTCATCGCGATCAAGTTCATGCAGGCCACGATCGCATGAATGTTTCCTGCGATCGTAAAGCCGGCAAACAGAAACAGCCTCAGGCTCAGCAGCCCGATCACCATCGCGATGCCCTCTTCTCCGCTGACAGCCACCCCGATGATGACTACCAACAGAAAGATGATCAGCCCGATGGCGGCCAGGATATTCAGCGAAGCGGCAACGATCCCGAAGATGCCCGGCGTCCGGTAGTAGGCTTTCGGCCGTTTGTACGTTTTTTTCCCCTTGGGGATGTCCGTGCCCGATTTTTTTGCGAACAGCGGGTTCGTCGCCTGGAAATCGCTGTCGGTCAGCAAGCTGTCATCGACCTTTTTCTCCTGACCGAAGGGAGAAAAGGCGGGCGGTGCAGAAGGGGCCGGCGGCGTGGTCGCCATCGGGGCTGCGGTTGCCGTGGCCGCCGTGGCGGACGGGACGGCCAAGACGGTTCCACAAGCCGGGCACTTGACCCGTTTCCCGGCCGCTTGATCCGGCGCTTTTATTGTGCGGGAACATCCAGAACAACGGATCGGTATCGGCATGAGCGCAGAAGCATGGAGGAAAATCGGCCAGGGGCGTCCACCCTACTGTACCAAGGAACCTGGTTTGCGAGCAATAAAAGCAAGGAGGCTCTTGCCGGAAACCGATGGAATTGGCATACTACGACCGTAATGCTCGCACGACTGCCCGCCGACTGGCATAGCGTTTCCCCGCCGTTCGGTTTGGGCAGGTCGGTTCCAAGAGGATTTTGGAATCTTTAAGAATGGTCGCGAGCGAACGTCCCCCGTTTTGTTCAACAGAGAAACGTAATCGATGGCACCCCGTCCCCTCAGCAACCGTAGCCGCGCCCGCAAACGGTCCCGCGTGCGTTCGCGTACCAAGAAACGTGATCCGATCTTCGTCGATGGCCAACGGCCGCGTCCGATGTACATCGATTACAAGGACGTCGAATTGCTGAGCAAATTGGTGAACCGCCACGGCCGTATCGTGGGTCGTCGCAAGAGCGGTTGCACGGCGGTCAGCCAGCATGCTGTGTCGGCGGCCATCAAACGCGCCCGCTACATGGGCTTGATGCCCTACGTCGGCGAATAAGCGGCGGCGCGGCGGCCTTGCCTCCAACCCCTCGGTTCGTCCACACACGCCGCGTCGAGTTTCGTGACACCGACGCGGCCGGGATCGTTCATTTCTCGGCCTTCTTTCCGATGATGGAAGAGGCCGAACACGCGCTGCTGCGCTCTCTCGGCCTGTCCGTCATGCAACCCGACGGACCCGATGCCCACCTCGCATGGCCACGCGTCGCCGCCCACTGCGACTATCAAGCGGCGGCCCGCTTTGAAGACGAGCTGACGATCGAGGTCGCCGTCGAGCATCTCGGTGGCAAGAGCGTCCGCTATGGGTTTGCGTTTCGCCGTGACCAGACGCCGATCGCCCGCGGTCAGTTGACCGCCGTATGCTGCCGCCTGTCCGACCAAGGCCTCGAGTCGGTGCCGATCCCCGCCGACATCCGCCGCAAGCTCGCCCCAAAGTAGCTCGGCTGTCCCAAAGTAGCTCGGCTGTCCCAGCCGAGACGAAGACCAGCCTCGGCTGGGACAGCCGAGCTACTTTTTCAAATTCCAGCCTCGGCTGGGACAGCCGAGCTACTTTGTTTTGCTGGAGCCGGGGGGGGGGGGCGGCCTGGAAACCGGCAAGACCGCGGCGGAAAATCGGCGAACCCGATAGCAACCGCCTGCGTAATGCCTGCTCCAAGCTCTTTTCCTGTCCTTCTTCCGATTCCGAACTCGTGGATTTTGCGTGATGCTAGACGCAGGGCTATTGTGCCATCTCGACCCGATGGCGACCGTTGGCATGGTCCCCATGGAAATATCACAGTGGTTGCCGGTATGGATCACCCCGTTTTGGGTCATCGCCGTGGGCCTGACCGCTGGCCTGGTGTTGGTCGCGGCGATCTATGCCGTCCTGGCCGCCCTGTCCTTCGTTCCCGGCATCGGCACCCTGGCCGACAACCGCCCGCTGGCCACGACCGTCGCCGCGATCATCGCCGCGGTCGTTGCCTTTGCACTCTGTTGGCAGTACGTGCCACAGGTCGAACCGGCGAAGTACAGCCTGCACCTGGTCCTGCCGATGATCATGGTCGGAATCATTATCGGCTGGGGAATCGTCTACGGAGCCTGGTCGCGCACGCGCCGCGAGCTGCTGCAGATCGCCCGCGAGGGGCCGATGCCATACCTGCTCGGTACGGCTGTCACTCTGATCGTGATCGGGTTTGCGGGCACCAAACTGGTGGAGAATCCTCGAGGCATCCTGGCATCGGTCCGGCAGGTGAATCTGCTGGACGACGGCACCGAAACGATCTCGGTCACCGTTCCCGGAATCGACAGCGACACGCAAGCCAGCCAGGCGCCGTTCGTCAAGATTCAAGACCTGCGGTACGACCAGGATCGCTTGACCGAGATGCGGGTGGAATCGGATAAGTTTGTTCGCATCGCCGATGCCGAAGACCCGGATGACTTTACGATGATTCCGGTCGCCCTCCAGCCGGCCGAAGAACTGGTACACCGCGACACCGACAACACGCCTCCGCCGCTGCCTCGAGACAGCGACGGCATCTACGTCCAGAACACCGAAACCGACGACGCCACGATCACCTTTACGCTGGTCCGCCACCCCAAGATCAAAGAGGCCTCGACCATTCCCTTGGTGGCCGTATGCCTGACGTTGACGTTGATGGGATTCATCACGTTCCGGCAAGCCGCTCCGCGCATCGCGGCCGTTGCCCTGTCGACGGCCAAAAGCGAAATGGCCCAGCCGTTGTACTTGGTTTTGACGGCCGTGGGCATCGCCACCATCATCCTGCTCGGCATCGTGCCGTTCTATACGATGGGCGACGACATCAAGATCATGAAGGACTGCTGCATCACCTTGATCATGGTGTTTGCGTTGATTCAGTTCGTCTGGTCCGCCGGCTCGACCGTGTCCGAAGAAATCGAGGGACGGACCGCCCTGACGGTGCTGAGCAAGCCGATCAATCGCCGCGGATTCCTGCTGGGCAAGTACACGGGGATCCTGATCACGGTGCTGGTCCTGTTCGTTCTGCTGGGAGCCGTGCTGCTGATGTCGGTCAGCTACAAACCGCTGTACGACGCCCGCGAAGCGTCGATGAAGCAGCCCGAATGGACCGTGTCGCACATGGAGATCCTGTCGACGATCCCGCCGCTGGCCCTGTACTTCATGGAAACCATGGCGATCGGTGCCATCGCGGTGGCTCTGGCGACCCGATTGCCGCTGTTGGCCAACTTCATCTGCTGCTTCACGATCTACGTGATCGGCAACCTGACCGCGCCGCTGGTGCAGTCATCGGCTGGTGAAAACGCGTTGGTCGGATTCGTCGGAAAACTGATCGCGGTGATCGTCCCGAACCTGAACTCGTTCAGCGGCCAGTCGGCGATCGACGCGGGGATTTCGATCCCGCCGATCTACCTTGCCGGGGCGTTCAACTACCTGCTGTGCTTTTGCGTGATGGTGCTGATGCTGGCGTTGCTGCTGTTCGAAGACCGCGACCTGGCGTAGTCGTAGGGGCCAGAGCGCAGTCGTTCGGCCCAGAGCTCAGTCGCGCGGCAGCGTAGTCGCGCGGCGGCTCAGCCGTCGCGATCGATTTGTCGCAGCTCCGCGCCACCGGCCAGCACCACCTCGACCTCGCCCTGGCGCCGCTTGGCGGCGACGCCGTACAGGGCGACGCCCTGGGCTTCGGCGTACGCGCTGGCCGCCTCCCGTCCGGCGACGAACAGGCCGGTGGCCAACGCATCCGATTCGGTCGCCTGCGCGGTGACGACGGTCAAGGACTCCAGGTCGCCGGCCGGCATCCCGGTGCGAGGGTCGATGACGTGGCCATAGCGTTTGCCACGGTGATGAAAGAACTGCTTGCCCGGGCCACTGGTCGACATCGCCGCATCGCACAGCCGGATCTCTCCCAGCCGCTGCTTGGGAAGCTGGGGGTGCTGCAGCCCCACCAGCCAACCGCCGTCGGGATCGCTTTCGGGATCGGCGGAACCTCGAGCGGCGATGGTGCTGTTGCCGCCGTGGATGAGGAAATCGGTCACGTCCCGCTGCAGAAGATCCGCAGTGACCCGATCGATGGCGAACCCTTTGCCGATGGCGCCGAAATTAATTCGCGCCGATGGGCTGCCCAGGCGGACGCGGCGACGGTCGGCATCGATAGCGACCTGTCGCCAGCCGACCTCCGCCAGAGCCGCGGCAATCTCGTCGGCCTGCGGCTTGCGGCCACTGCGCGTGGTGAATCCCCAGGCATCGACCAGCGGCCCGGCGGTGATATCGAACGCCCCTTCGGTTTGCTGGGAAACGGCTGCGGCGCGCTTGAGCACTTCGATGACGTCCGCGTGCACCTCGCACGGCTCGCCGCCGGCCCGATTCAACCGCGACACGTCGCTGTCGATCCGATAGACACTCAGCCGAGCCTCGATCTCGGGGACCAGCCCGAGCGCATCGAGCGCCGAATCCAACTGGTGACCGCAGTCCGGCGGCAACAGCACCACAAAATCCGTGGCCATGGCTCGCACACGCACCTCGTGCAGGAAGCGAGGCGAAGCAGAGCCAGCCGGAGAAGAACGAGATTTCCGCATGTTTTTTTCAAGATTTGAGGTGCCCGCAGCCGTTAATACGGTGTCTGGATGGCGGGTGAATTATAGAAATCCGCGAGAGACGAAAAGTGCGGGTTGCAGATTTCGGCCGGATACAGCAAAATCTGGCCCTGCAACGTCACGGAGCGGTGGCTGAGTGGTCGAAAGCGCCGGTTTGCTAAATCGGTGAAGGGGTCAAACCCTTCCGCAGGTTCGAATCCTGTCCGCTCCGCTTTCAGATGCAGACCGGTTCGTCGCCCTGGGCGGCGAATCGCTAAGTGAAGTCGGAGGTGTAGCTCAGTCGGTAGAGCAACGGACTTTTAATCCGTAGGTCCTGGGTTCGAGCCCCAGCACCTTCACTTCATTTTTTTTCTTGCGTCCGCTGCTGCGGTGCCCGATCTTCTTTCTCGGGCCTTTGGGCTGGCTATAATAGGCCGTTTCCCGCCTCTCTGCCCGCCCCTTTTCCTGGTCTGGACGATGATACGATCTTTGTTGTTGGTTTGCGTACTTTGCGTGGCCCGCTCCGGTGCTCCTGCCTCGGCTCAGTGGCCCGACCGACATGGCCCCAAGCTCAACGGCCACGTTCCGGCCGAGCACGCCGAGGAATTGCCGCTGAGGTGGAGCGAGGAACAGAACGTCGCCTGGAAAGCTCCGCTGCACGACGAAGGCCACTCCTCGCCAGTGATCCTCGACGGCCGCATCTGGTTGACCGCGGCCAGCGCCGATGGCAAGCAGCAGTACGTCCTGTGCTTTGACGAACAGACCGGCGAAACGCTGCACGACGTGCTGTTGTTTGAAAACGAAACGGTCGAACCGCTCGGCGGTGCCGTCGGGTTCAACAACTACGCCGCACCGAGTTGCGTGCTGGCTCCCGGCGCGGTGTACGTTCACTTTGGCAGCTATGGCACGGCGCGACTGAATCCGGAAACGGCCGAGGTTGTGTGGCAGCGCCGCGACCTGCCCTGCCAGCACTTCCGCGGCCCGGGATCCTCGCCGGTCCTTTACGGCGACAAATTGATCCTGACCTTCGACGGCGTCGACCAACAGTACACCACCGCCCTGGACACCGAGACGGGGGAAACGCTGTGGCGGACCGATCGCAGCACCGACTACGGCGACTTGGGGCCCGATGGCAAACCCAAAAACGATGGCGACTACCGCAAGGCCTACTGCACGCCGGCCCTGGCACCGGTGGGCGACCGCATGCAATTGTTGTCGGTCGGGTCGCGAGCGATGCAGAGCTACGACGCGGACACGGGCGAAGAACTGTGGAAACTGCGTCACAGCAGCTACAACGCCGGCATCCGTCCGCTGTACCTGCCCGAGCACGACCTGGCCCTGATCAACACCGGCTCTCGCGGTGCCGAGCTGATCGCCGTGGAACTGGACTCGGCGACGCAAGGCGATATCACCGATAGCCGCGTGCGCTGGGTTCGCGAGAAACTGAATCCACGTTTCGCGATGCCGATTTATTCCGACGGCCTCATCTTTCAAGTCACCGACATGGGGGTGGCCTCCTGCATCGACGCCGAAACCGGCGATGAGCTGTGGAAGAAACGGATTCCGGGCGAGTACTTGGGTTCGCCCATCCTGGCTGGCGACCACCTGTACCTGTTCAGCAAGCAGGGCCGCGGAACCGTGCTGAGAATGGCCGATGAATTCGAGGAAGTTGCCGTCAATGAGGTCCCCGAGATGGGCACGACCGCCTGCCCGGCGGTTTCCGAGGGCGCGATTTTTGTCCGCGGCAAAACGCACCTCTACAAGATCGCCAACGCGGACCAATAAGCGACCAGGCGGCGGGTCCTGCGATTTCCCCAGGGCCCGCCACAAGGCGGCTGCGGACGGGTTTCAACCGCTAGCAAGACGGAGGGTTCTAAGGTATCATCCCGCACCATTAGGACATTCTCCCTTCGAATCGCATTTGGGACCTTTGTTTTCATGGCCGCACCTCGCAACATGGTCGTCGCACAAAGCGGCGGCCCCAGTCCCGTCATTAACAATACACTCCGCGGGATCATCGAGACCGCTCGGGACCTGCCGGAGATCGGAACCGTTTATGGGGCGCGACACGGCATTGAGGGCGTGCTGAAGGAGGAGCTGCTGGATCTGACGGCCCAGTCGGCCGAAGAAGTGGCGCTGTTGCGTTACACGCCGGCGGCCGGTTCGATCGGCACGTGCCGCTACAAATTGAAAGAAGGTCAGGACGAGGATTTCGACCGCGTCATCGAAGTCTTCAAAGCCCACAACGTCGGCTACTTTGTCTACATCGGCGGCAACGACTCGATGGACACCGCCAACAAGATCGCCCAACTGGCGCAGTCGCGCGGCTTGGATCTGGTCGGCATCGGCGGCCCCAAGACGATCGACAACGACGTCGGCGACAGCGAATTCAAGCTGATCGACCACACGCCGGGCTACGGTTCGACGGCCAAGTACTGGATGCACAACGTCCAGTACGCCAACGAAGAAAACGGCGGCTCCTGTCCGGCCGACCCGGTGCTGGTCTTGCAAGCGATGGGCCGGCGGATCGGGTTCATTCCCGCCGCGGCGCGTCTGGCCGACCCCAACCGGGAAATGCCCCTGCAGATCTATCTGGCCGAAAGCCCCTGCTCGCTGGAGCAGATGACCGACAACATCAACGACCAACTGAAACGCGATGGACGCTGCATCGTGGTGGTCAGCGAAGGCTTTGACGTCGGCTCGCTGGGCGAAGTCCGCGACTCCTTCGGACACGTCTCCTTCAGCGCCAGCCAGATGACCGTGGCGCAGAAAATCGTCAACCACCTGAACTCGGTCGGTTTGGCCGCCAAGGGTGCCGCCCGGGCCAACGTCGCCGGCACCGACCAACGTCACTCGATGGGCTACGCCTCCACGGTCGACCTGGAGGAATCCTACCACGCCGGCGAAATGGCTTGCCGCCTGGCCGCGGGTAACGAGTCGGGATACATGTCCACGATCCTCCGCAACGAGGGTCCCATCTACAGCGTTCGCTATGACAAGGTCCCGCTGTCGGAAGTGGCCAACAGCGAGCGTACGTTCCCCAAGGAGTGGATCACCGAAAACGGCTACGACGTCACCGACGAATTCGTCCGCTACGCCATGCCGCTGGTCGGCGAAGGCATGCTGAGCCTGCCGATGGTCGGTGGTCGCCAACGCATGACCCGTTTCGAAAAAATCTACGCCGATCAGAAACTGTCCAGCTACGTTCCCCAGGCCGACCGCGACAGCAAGTAAGCCCTTCGGGGGCGCACGCGCGGCGTACGGACATCCAACTCATTCTCAGCGACAATCAATCATGTACAGCATTGAACCCAAGCAAGAGTATTTCGTCGGGATCGATTCCGATGGCTGTGTCTTTGACACGATGGAACTGAAGCACAAAGAATGCTTCATTCCCAACATCATCAAGTACTACAACCTGCAGGCGATCAGCAAGTACGCTCGCGAAGCGGCCGAGTTCGTGAACCTGTACAGCAAGAGCCGCGGCATCAACCGCTTTCCGGCCCTGGTCGAAGCCCTGGAATGGCTGCAGAAGCGCCCCGAAGTGCAGGCTCGCGGTGTCGAGATCACGATCCCTCAGTCCCTGCGGCAGTGGATTGAAACCGAAACCAAGCTGGGCAACCCGGCGCTGAAAGCCAAAGTCGAAGAGACCGGCGACGAGGACCTCAAGCATGCCCTGGAGTGGTCCGAGCAGGTCAACCGGACGGTCAGCGAATTCGTCCACGACGTGCCGCCCTATCCGATGGTTCGCGAGTCGCTGCAGAAGCTCTCCGGCAAGGCCGACATGCTGGTCTGTAGCGCCACGCCCAACGAAGCCCTCAAGGCGGAATGGAGCGAACACGACCTGACGCAGTACGTGACCGAAATCTGCGGCCAGGAATCGGGCAGCAAAAAGGAAACCCTCTCCAACGCCAGCAAGTACGCGGCCGACCACAGCCTGATGATCGGCGACGCCCCGGGTGACTACAAAGCCGCAGTGGCCAACAACTGCCTGTTCTACCCCATCAATCCGGGCGAAGAAGAAGCCAGTTGGAAACGCTTTCACGACGAAGCGATCGATCGCTTCTTTGCGGGCACCTTTGCCGGCGAGTATCAACAAAAGCTGCTGGAAGAATTCGACAGCTACCTGCCAGAAAAACCCAAGTGGCCCGTTTCGGCCTAAGCACCTGACATACCTTTCTTTCCATACTGGGAAACCGCAGCAATGAGCGATTGTGATTTTGGCCTGATCGGTCTGGCCGTGATGGGCGAGAACCTGGCCTTGAACGTCGAAAGCCGAGGCTACAAGGTGGCCGTCTACAACCGCACCACCGAGAAAGTGGATGCGTTGATCGAGGGCCGCGCCGCCGGCAAGAACTTCGTCGGCTGTCACTCGATCGAAGACTTCGTCAAAGCCGTCAAGCGGCCGCGCAAATTGATGCTGCTCGTGAAAGCCGGTCCGGCTGTCGATGCGATCATCGATCAACTGATCCCCCTGTGCGAAGAAGGCGACATCATCATCGACGGTGGTAACACCTACTACGTCGACACCGAACGCCGCACCAAGAAGGTCGAAGACGCGGGACTGCTGTTCGTCGGTACGGGCGTCTCCGGTGGTGAAGAAGGCGCGCTGAAAGGACCCAGCCTGATGCCCGGCGGCAGCGAAGCTGCGTGGCCGCACATCAAGGAAATGTTCCAGTCGATCAGCGCCAAGGTCGGCCCCAACAACGATATTCCCTGCTGCGAATGGGTCGGTCCCCGCGGTGCCGGGCACTACGTCAAAATGGTGCACAACGGCATCGAGTACGGCGACATGCAGCTGATCTGCGAAGCCTACCAGTTGCTGAAAGAACTGGGCGGACTGAACAACGACGAATTGTACGACGTGTTCGACCAGTGGAACCGCGGCGAACTGCAAAGTTATCTGATCGAGATCAGTCGCGACATCTTCAGCGCCAAAGACGACCAGGGCGGGGACGCCTACCTGGTCGACCAGATCCTGGACGTCGCCGGTGCCAAGGGTACGGGCAAATGGATGAGCCAGTTGGCGCTGGACCTGGGTGTGCCCAGCACGCTGGTGACGACCGCCGTGTTCGCGCGTGGTTTGTCCGCTCAGAAAGAGGCTCGAGTCCGCGCCAGCAAGGTCTTGAACGGACCGGCCGAAGGCTCCAACCCCGAAATGGTCAGCGCCGCTCGCGGTCTGATCGGCGACCGCAAACAATTTATCGAAGCGGTCCGCCGGGCCTTGTACGCCTCGAAGATCGTCAGCTACGCCCAGGGCTTCGTCCAGTTGCAAGCCGCTTCGGCCGAACACAACTGGAACCTGGACTACGGCCAATCGGCCCTGCTGTGGCGCGGTGGCTGCATCATCCGCGCTCAGTTCCTGGACCGCATCAAGGAAGCCTTCGACGATCAACCCGATCTGGAAAACCTGTTGCTGTACCCGTACTTCGAGAAAGCCCTCGAAGAAGCTCAGGAAGCGTGGCGAGCGGTGGTGGCCGCGGCCAGCCTGCTGGGAATCCCGGTGCCGGCCTTCAGCACCGCCCTGAACTACTACGACGGCTACCGCTTGGCCCGCCTGCCAGCCAACCTGCTGCAGGCCCAGCGAGACTACTTCGGCGCCCACACCTACCAACGCGTGGACCGGGAAGGCGCCTTCCACAGCGAGTGGCTGGATCTCCGCAAAGACCCGAAATAGTTCGGCTGCCCCAGCCGAAAACCAGTAGAAATAGTAGCTCGGCTGTCCCAGCCGAGAGCCAGCAAACTTCCCAGCCACGAAGCTTTCCCGGGACTTACGCCGGGCGGTGTTTCGCGGCAGGAGGGAAGCGTTCGAGGATCCTCGCGTGGGACACACGAGCTACTTTTTGTCGCGTCGCGGCTGCACCCAAGGCCGTGACTGCGACTTTCTGTCCATTGACACCGGGGGCGGAAACGTCCACAATGCGGGCACTATTGAGACTCATTCTCAGTTAATGGACCCCCCACGCATGTCGCCCACCAGTTCTCTGGCCTCCGAGCCAGTCTCGCCTTCGGCCCCGGTCGTTTCGTCACAGCGTTTGTCGGCGGCGGATTGCGGCCAGTTTCAGATCACCGGCTTTGAACTGCCCTCCGATCAGGAGCATCGTCTGCGGACGATGGGTCTGTATGAAGGCCAGTCCTTGGAAGTGCTGCGCCGCAGCGATCCGGTGATTTTTAAAGTTGCTGGAGCGAGAATGGCCCTGGCGCGAGCGATCGCCGGCGGCGTCCACGTGGCGAGCGCAAACGGCGGCTGACCCCGTCCGAAGGCTCGATTCCAATCCCATTGTTCGAGACGCGCTCTGGCGTCCTCCGTTAGCAATCCCTTTTTGGCGTGCTATGAACTTGCCCATCGTCGACTCGGTCGAGCCCCAACGACCGACGGCTACGCTTCCGTCTTCACCCGCCAAGACGATTGCTCTGATTGGCAATCCCAATGTCGGCAAGACGTCGCTGTTTAATCGGTTGACGAATCTTCTGGCGAAGACGTCGAACTTTGCCGGCACGACGATCGAGCGACGGGTCGGTTCGCTGCGATTCTCGCGTTCCGCGGGGACGCCCCCCCAACCGCAGATCCGCGTCGTGGACCTGCCCGGCGTGTATTCGCTGGACGGAACGACACTGGAGGAAACGGTCACTCGCGAATACCTCGATGGCGTGCGCAGTGACGCCAAAATCCCGCTGCCCGATGCCCTGGTCGTGGTGGTGGATGCAACCAACCTGCAGCGCAGCCTGTTTATTTCGCGTCAGGCGTTGGAGCTGGGTAAACCCACGATTGTGGCGGTGAACCTGCACGACGTCGCCGCGCGTCGCGGAATCGAAATCGATTGCGAGGGGTTGTCGCGAGAACTGGGCTGTCCGGTGGTCGCCGTCTCGGCTCGCAGTGGCACCGGCATTGAACAGCTGGAGTCGTTGGTGTTGGACGCGACGGGCGAATCCGCCGCGACCGCCACGGTGCCGGAATGCTCCAGTTGTTCGGCCTGTCCGTATGCTCAGGGACACCAATGGGCCGCCTCGGTGGCCGCCGGGAACTCGCGGCGGCGGTTTGTGGCTTCGGCCGAATGGACCGACCGGCTGGACCGCTGGATGACCAATCCCTGGCTGGGTCCGGTCGCCTTCGTAGCGGTCATGCTGTTCCTGTTTTCGCTGGTGTTCTGGCTGGCTCAGTACCCCATGGAATGGCTCGACGGCGGCTTCGGCGGACTGGCCGAAGTGGTCGGTGGTGTGTTGCCCGAGGGCGACCTACAGAGTCTGGTGACCGACGGCGTGATCGCCGGCCTCGGCGGCGTCCTGGTCTTTCTGCCGCAGATCATGATCCTGTTCTTCGTGCTGACGTTGCTGGAAGACTCGGGTTACCTGTCGCGAGCGGTGGTGGTGGTGGACCGCTGGATGCGGCGAGTGGGCCTGCCGGGTCAAGCGTTCGTGCCGCTGTTGACGGCCCACGCCTGTGCGATCCCCGCGATCATGTCGACGCGCACGATCGCCGACCGCCGCGACCGCTTGGTGTCGATCATGGTGATTCCCTTGATGACCTGTTCGGCGCGTTTGCCGGTGTACACGATGATCGCCGCGATGCTGTTTCCCCAGCAAGCCTTGTACGCGGGGTTGATGTTCGCCGGAGCCTACTTCCTGGGCATGATCGCCGCGTTTCTGATGGCGCTGGTGTTCAAATGGTCGATCCTGCCCGGCCAGCCGGCGCCCTTGATCCTGGACCTGCCACCCTACCGCATGCCGTCGCTGGTCAATGCCCTGCGGACGGCTTGGGACCGGGGCTGGGCCTTCATCCGCGACGCCGGCACCATCATCCTGCTGATCTCGCTGGCGATCTGGGCCCTGTCGACGTATCCCAAGCCCTCCGAAGATCAATTGCTCAGCCAGATGGCGGCGGTGCAGGCCAGCGAGTCGGCCGTGACGCTTTCCAGCGACGCCGACATCGACCGGCTGCGCAGTCAACTGCAGCAGGAACATTCGGCCCTGGGGCGGATCGGCAAAGTCGTCCAGCCGGTGTTCGCGCCGCTGGGTTTCGACTGGAAGACCAGCGTCGGAGTGATGGCGTCCTTTGCCGCCCGCGAGGTGGTCGTTTCCACGCTGTCGATCCTCTACGGGATGGGCGAGGACCCGGGTGACGAGGAGATCGCTTCGCTGCACACGCGGCTGCGCACCGCCACCACGGCCGACGGCGTGCGGGTGTTCGACACCGCCACCAGCGTGGCCCTATTGGTCTTCTTCGTCTTGGCGATGCAGTGCTTGCCGACGCAGGCCGTCACGAAGAAGGAAACCGGTTCGTGGAAGTGGGCGGCGTTTCAGTTCGGTTATATGAGCGTGTTGGCCTATGTCGGAGCCTTTGCGGCTCGGCACCTGATCCTGGCACTGGGAATCGCCTGATTCGGTCTTGGCTCGGACTGGGGAATCCGCGTAAGCTGCGCTTTCTGAGGCACCTTTTCCGCCCCCCCAAAACCGTAAGAAGTTGAGCCAGTCAATGAGCAAGTCGGCACTGATCACCGGCATCACCGGCCAGGATGGTAGTTACCTAGCCGAACTGCTGCTGGAGAAAGGCTATACCGTCCACGGATTGGTTCGCCGCAGCAGCACGTTCTCCACTGAACGCATCGATCACATCTACCGTGATCCGCACGAAAAGACGCAGATGTACCTGCACTACGGCGACCTGACCGATGGCCAGGCGCTGACGAACCTGACCTTGGACGTCGAACCGGACGAGATCTACAACCTGGGGGCGCAGAGTCACGTCCGCGTCTCCTTCGACCAACCGGTCTACACCCTGCAGACCGTGGGCGTCGGGGCCCTGAACGTGCTCGAGGCCGCACGCTTGCTGAACAAACGCAAGCCGGTCCGCGTGTACCAGGCGTCCAGCAGCGAGATGTTTGGCGACGTGATAGAAACGCCGCAGAAGGAAACCACGCCCTTCAGACCCCAGTCGCCGTATGCCTGCGCAAAGGTGTACGCGTTTCACCAGACGATTAATTATCGCGAAAGCTACGATCTGTTCGCCTGCAACGGCATCCTGTTCAACCACGAATCCGAACGCCGCGGCGAGACCTTCGTCACCCGCAAGATCACGCGGGCCGCGGGCCGGATCAAAATGGGCCTGCAGAAAAAGCTGTACCTCGGAAACCTGGACGCCAAACGCGACTGGGGCTACGCCAAGGATTACGTCAAAGCCATGTGGTTGATCCTCCAGCAGGAACAGCCCGAGGATTTTGTGATCGCCACCGGCGAAACGCAGACCGTGCGTTCGTTCCTGGAACTGGTTTTCCAGCAGCTGGATCTGGATTACCGCGACTACGTCGAAATCGATCCGCGATACTTTCGTCCGGCCGAAGTGGAACTGCTGCTGGGCGATCCCAGCAAAGCCAAAGAGAAGCTGGGCTGGACGGCCGAGACAGACCTCCGCGAGCTGGCTCGGATCATGACCGAGCACGACCTGGAACTGGCCCGCCGCGAAGCCCACGCCGAGAACTACGTCACCAGCAAATAACGCCGGCTTGGATACCAGAGTAGCTCGGCTGTCCCAGCCGAGTTTCCTCGCGTGGGACACACGAGCTAAGCACGTCGCAAGATGTTTTTAGGTATTACTCTCCCTCTGGGAGAGTCGGGCTCTCAGGCCCGGAGAGGGCCCACACGAAGACCCTCCCCGGGCCTAAGAGCCCGACCCTCCCGCTGCGCGGGAGGGTGTTGTCGTAGGGTTATACCGAAATACTCATGCCGACGTGCTTACTTTGTGCGACTTCTATCGCTCGATAGCTAGTCCAGGCCGAGCCATCTAAGATAGAGCGTTTCCGATCTCGCTCTATTTCTGTCCTGGGTTGCCGATGCGGCTTCGCTGTCCCGAATGCCAACACCGCTTTCGCATTCCGGCTGCCAAGCCCGGTCGCTACCAGCCGCGTTGCAAGCGGTGCGGACGGCGGTTTCGGCTGACGATCGATGCCGGCGACCCACCGCGGGTGCAGGTCTCGCGGATTGCGCCCAGCGAATCGCATGACCAGCCCGAGCACACGATCGCCGCCGACGCGGCCATCGCGGCCGAGCGTCCTCCGCACGCCACCCCTCCGCCGGTCGCTTCTTCAATCCCCGAAGAACCGCCCGCGGGCGAACCCGTCCCCACGCCGGCCGACAACGCGGTGGAGACGCCAAAGCACCTGGGCGGCTATCGCGTGGTGCGACTGATCGGCATGGGATCGATGGGCGCGGTCTACGAAGCTCGTCAGTTGTCGCTGGACCGGACGGTGGCGCTGAAGACGATCCTGCCGCGCTGGAGCGATCAACCTTCCTCGATGGCTCGCTTTACGCGCGAAGCCTACGCCGCGGCCCAACTGGCGCATCCCAACGTCGTGCGAATCTACGACTTCGGTTTCACCGACGGCCGGTATTATTTTTCCATGGAGTGGGTTCGCGGCGGGTCGTTGGCCGATGCGGTCCGCCGCTCCGGGCCCATGGCCCCCTTGGTTGCCGCCGGTTATATCCTGCAGGCCGCTCGCGGATTGCAGTACGCCCATCGCATGGGCATGATCCATCGCGACGTCAAACCGGCCAACCTCCTGCTCGACGACGACGGCACGGTCAAGGTCGCGGACTTGGGACTCGTCAAGTTGCCCGACCAGAACGATTTCTCCGGGGCCGAAGAGGGCTTCCCGGACGCGGCCGGCAGCGACAGCGTGACCGAAGTGACCATCGCGGGCAGCACGGTCGGGACGCCCTCCTACATGCCGCCCGAACAGGCCGTCGACGCGGCCTCGGTGGATCACCGGGCGGACATCTATTCTCTGGGTTGCTCGCTGTACCATCTGCTGGCCGGCAAGCCACCGTTCGGCGGCGCGGACGTCTCGCGGGTGCTCGCCCAGCATCGCAACGCAACGCCCGTCCCGCTGTCGCGTATCCGCGCCGACATCGACGAGGCGCTGGGACGCATCGTCGGGCGAGCCATGGCTCGGCGCGTCGAGGATCGGTACGAGAACCTGGGCCAGATGATCGACGAACTGCAAACCTATCTGGGCGTCGCGGGCGATTCGCCCCTGGCCGACGCCGGCGCACAAGCCGGACGCCTGAAGGCGGCGATGGAACAGTTCGAAGCAGCGCCGCAGGCCGCTTACCAAACGCCCGCCCTGGCCGCCTTTTGGACCGCCGCCCTGGTCCTACCGATTCTGTCGGCCTTGTTGGACGTCACCTGGTTGCTGCTGTTGCCGGCTTGGGTGATGGGTTTGGCCGGCGGGTACCTGGTTCCGGCCACCTGGTTTGGTAACAGCCCCTTGCAGCGTCACCTTCATCAATGGGTTCGCCTACGGCCCTGGCAGTCCTGGGCCGTCGCGGCGACGTTGGTGTTGGTGTGGGGCGTCGGTGTGGTGCTGATGGGATGGTCGGTTGCGGCAGTCGCCCTCGCGTTTTTCGGTACAGCCTGCGGTGCGGGACTCTGGGCGAGCCTCCAGTGGCGCTTGTCCGCGGTGCGGAGGGAAGCGATGAAATCGGCCGAACGGGTTCTGCGAGAGATGCGGATCGGAGGCGTCGACGAGATCCGGCTGCGTGAATTCATCGCCGGACATGGCGGCCGGCATTGGCAGGCGTTCTTCGAAGCCCTGTTCGGCTACGAAGCCCTCGAGCGGGAACGCGAGCGACTGGCACAGCGAAAACAGCCGACGACCGATCCGCTGGCCGGGCGGATCCGCGCGGCCGTCATCCGCTGGCTGCAGCGACGGATCGAAGCGGCCCGGCTGGCCGAAGACCGCAAGAAACTGGCCCGCGTCGAACAACAGGGACTGCGTGCCACTGGCATGAACGACGCGCAGGCCGAAGCCGAAGCGTGGCGGCGGGCCGCCGCGGTGATCGAAGCTTCGCGATCGGCCATGGCCGAAGCCGGCCAGGACGAGGGACGTCCCGGCGAGAGTCCGCTGGCGGCGATCGATGCCAAGGCCACCGCCGCCCTGAAGCGAGCTCGCATCAAAGCCATGTTGGCCGACGCCCGCAGCGGTGCGGCGACGGCGGCCGCCTCTCAGCCGGCCGGCCCCCCTGCTCCGCCCGCCCGCCTGCTCGGCCCCACCCCGCGACTGGTCGTCGGGGCCGTGCTGTTGCTGCTGTTCGGCGTCTGGGCGCACCACAACCGATTGTTCGGCGTTCGCGGCGCCCGGCTGGTGCTTCACAGCGTCGAGGAAGCACTGCCCGAACACCTGTCCGATCCGCAGCCCGGCGAAGACGCCCCCGAACCAACCGCTGCACCCGAGAACGGCGCTGCACCCGAGAACGCCGGCGAGTCCGAGACCACGGCGTCATCGGACGCCGCTGCGGCGATCGAAGCCGGCACGGTGGAGGCCGACGGACCGCCGCCGCCCACCTACCGGCCGCTGCCGCTGGTCGGCCGCTGGTTGGACGGGGTCCCGTTGCTGGTCGCCGGACTGTTGTTGGTGTTGTCCGCCGGGGTATCGAGCTGGCGCATGAGTCTGTTTGCGTATCCGGTGGCCGCCATCGCCCTGTGGGGTGCGATGCTGGGGATTCCGGCTGCCGGACCGTTGTCGGCGCAGTCGCTCAGTTTTGTTGTCGCCGGCGTGCTGTTCGTCGTCGGCGTGTTCGCCTCGCACGACCCGGCGGCGGACACGTTTTAATAATTCATCTCGACCAACGGCCGCGTGCTCTGCGCTGGCGACTACTGCTCGACGGCGGTGGTCGCGTCCTCGGGTTTGGCGGTTCGGCGGCGGGCTCGCTTGCGATTGGGCTTGGCGATCCACTCCTTGGTCAAGGCCTCGAAGACCTGCGGGGATTCGTAGCGGACGATGTTTTTGTTTTCCGGCATGGGGCCGACAAGTCCGCGAAAGATCGGCAGACCGCGAAGCGCCAGATCGGTGCTGCAGTCGTCGATGCCGATCTGCATGTGAGTCTTCAGCAGCGGTTCGACGTTGGGGTAGTCGCGGATCTGCAAGGAACCGTCTTCGGCGCGGGTGACGACGCGGAAGGTATCTTTCTTGGCCATGGTACCTCCAGGATGGATTGGGGTGCGCCCGCTGCGAGGGCAGGCACAGGGCGAGGACAGGCATCAGGCATCTTCGACGCGACCACAACAATCGGTCTTCACGGATTGCGGAGGGAGGTCGCCCGGTGCCAACTGGAACCAGGGCAGGCGACCGGCAAGTGAGTCCCGTTGCAGGCAGGACGTGGCCGCGTCGAAAATGCTCGATGGGGGAAGGCCGAGGCGGCTTTCTAAGAAGTCTTTTCGACACGCCGCGGTCAGAAAGCAACAAAAGAGTTGTCGCGCCGCACGTTGGACACATCGGGCAGAAACGGTGCAAGCGTTACCGTGATAACGCTTGGCACCACCCCGCCCGGGCAACTAGCGCAGGGTATCGCGTTCGATCACCTGTCGGGCTTCGCCCTTGCCGATCAGAACCAAGGCGTTCTGCTGCGGCCGGCCGGCGGTCTCGGCCACCCGATCAAAGGGAACCGCATAGCAGGCGTACGCCCCGGTGCTGCTATCGAGCACGTAGACGACCGCCCCGGAGCTGATCGGTTGATTCGAAGCCCCGGGAAAATCCGCAAAGCCGGTCACCATCAGGTACCCACCGCCTTTGCCGCCGCCGGGCAGAACCTCTTTGACGTTGGCGGCAAAACTGGCCCCGAAGCGCCCCATCCGCGGATACAGCACGTGGCACTGCAACAGGCCCGTGTCATGGTCGAGCATGAAGAAGCCCTCGGAGCTCTTGCCGACCGAACCGGTCGCGACCGAGAAACTATCGCCCGTCGCGCTAGCCGTGGCATCGAGCGGCAAGGCGGGGAAGTCTATCGTGGGCGTTGCCGCGGGAAGGCCGTACCGCCCCGCCAGGAAGGCCAGCCCCAACAGGCTGGAAACCCCCAACATCGTAAGGGCGATGCGGGTTCGGGACAGACGCGGTCGTGGGACGCTACTCATGCGCGACACTCCTGTTCATGCGGTGTGCAGGGTCAAAGGAAAAAGGTTCAGCGTTACCTCCGATTGTACGCAATCGTAACGAACTTTACGATTGTGGCTCGAGAGAACTTCATCCATTTGCATCCAGCGACAAGGGAATCTCCATGGGCATCAACGCTCCGCTCAACCGTAAACTCCGCATGGGCCTGGTCGGCGGTGGCCAGGGGTCGTTCATCGGTCGCGTGCATTCGATCGCCGCCTGCCTGGACAATCGTGCGGAATTGGTCGCCGGGGCGCTGTCCAGTAACCCCGAGCGGTCCAAAGCCTCCGCGCCGGACTACGACATCGACCAACAGCGGGCCTACGGTTCCTACGAAGAGATGTTCGAGGCCGAAAGCAAGTTGTCCGACGATGCCCGGATCGACTTTGTCAGTGTGACCACCCCCAACCACACGCACTACGCGATCGCCAAAGCCGCGGTCGAAGCTGGTTTCAACGTGATCTGCGACAAACCGATGACGTTCGATCTGCAGCAAGCCGAAGACCTGCTGAAAACCGTCGAAGCCTCCGACGTCGTCTTTGCGGTCTCGCACAACTACACCGGGTACCCGCTGGTACGGCAAGCCCGCGAGATGATCCTCGGCGGCGAACTGGGCGAGATCCAAGCGATCCGTACCCAGTACATCCAGGGCTGGCTGCGCGACCGCCTGGAAGCCGAAGAGCAGAAGCAGGCGTCGTGGCGAACCGACCCCAGCAAAAGCGGCGCGGCCGGCGCCTTCGGCGATATCGCTACCCACGCCTATAACCTCGGCCGCTACATGACCGGATTGCTGCCCGATCAGGTCAGCTGTCACCTGCGGACGTTTGTCGAAGGACGCCAACTGGATGACTACGGCACGGCCGTGATCCGGTACGAAAACGGCGGACTGGGAACCGTGACCGCTTCGCAGATCAGTCACGGCCGCGAAAACGATGTGCTGATCGAAATCGACGGCACCAAGGGATCGCTGCAGTGGCGCCAGGAAAACCCCAACGAGATGATCGTTCGGCAAAACGGCCAGCCTCACAAGATCTACACTCGCGATCCCGGGGCCAGCTACACCAATGCCGCCGGAGCCGCCGCCTGCCGGTTGCCGGCCGGACATCCCGAAGCGTTCTTCGAGGCCTTCGCCAACGTCTACGTCGCTGCCTACGATGCCATGGTCGAGCGTGCCGAGGGCGGCTCGCCGCAGCAACGCGACACGGTCTATCCCAACATCTACGATGGCGTCGAAGGGATGTACTTCATCCAACAGTGCGTCCAGAGCAGCAAGCAGGACGCGACCTGGTTGCCCCTGAAACATCAGGCGGCTCGCCGATAACGCTATGTCCCCCTCGGAATCGTCCCCCGCTGAAGCGTCCCCGTCTGAATCGTCCCTCGCCGGCGAGGCTGCGAACGTCCCGCCGGGATCGGTGGCCGCGATCCTGCCGGCGGCGGGCCAGAGTCGGCGTTTTGCCGAGCGCGGCGAGAAAAAGATTTTCGTTTCGCTGGCCGGCAAACCCGTCTGGAGGCACGCCGCCGAAACCCTGCGGTCTTGCCCCGCGATCGGACCGATCATCCTGGCCGTCGCCGATTCCGACCGGCCCCGATGGCAGCAGTGCGAGGCCGAACTGCGGCGGCTGGACATCACGCTGTGCAGCGGCGGCGCGGCCCGCAGCGACAGCGTGAACAACGGCCTTCAACTGGTCGGCGAAGCGGCGTTGGTGGCGATTCATGATGCCGCGCGCCCTCTGCTGCCGCCCGAAGATTTGCAAAACGTCGTTGCCGCGGCCCAGCGGTCCGGAGCAGCCCTGCTGGCCACGCCGGTGCGCGCGACGCTGAAGAAAGCCGACGACGATCTGTCGGCCTGCCACACCGTGGACCGGCGGCGGGTCTGGGAAGCCTTGACGCCCCAGGTCTTCCGAACCTCCGTGCTCCGCAACGCCTATGCTCGCTGGCAAGGCCGGCCCGCCACCGACGACGCGGAACTGGTCGAACGCAGCGGCCACGCCGTGCAGATCGTCCCGGGGTCGGCGATCAATCTGAAAATCACGCTTCCCGAAGATTTGGATATTGCCGCCGCCCTGCTGAACGCTTGAAGCAAACTCCGCGATACAGGACAATAGCTCGCCGCCCTGCGGCCCGTTTCCGATCAGCCACCCCAGACAACTCTTACCCTTCTCAGGCCAACCGGGTCTCGAACCGTTCGACAGAGGAATGATGCATGAATGAGGCGGATGGCGGAACGACGCGCAGGAAATGGCAGGAGAACCACGGCAACGTTCTGGCGATCTTCCTGGGAATTGTCCTGATCCTGGGCGCGCTGTTGGTCGTTTACCGCCAGAACCGAGCCCACAAAAGGCACTCGCCTCCCGACGTTCCACCCCGCGTCTACGCCCCGGCGCCCCCATCCCCCGCGGACGCGGATTCGCCCGCGGACGCGGATTCGCCCGCAGACGCAGATTCGCCTGGGGACGCGGATTCCCCTGCGGACGCGGATTCGCCCGCGGACGCGGCGTCGATGGGTGCAGCCGAATCCGCCGGCTCGCCGGACGCCCCGGCCGGGCGAGCCGACGAGGATGCGACTCCGACGCCCGTTGATCCCGAAACACCGGCCGGCTCCGCACCGGAGCCGCCTTCGGAATCGGCATCGAATCTCCAGCGGCCGAACGCAGACCAGCTCCAGGACGATTCTTGATCGATGTGGTTTGAACCGTTTTCCATCGTGCTGGCCCTGCTGCCACTGGCCTCTTACCTGCTGCTGCTGGGCGCGATCCGGCTGTTCTCCCAGCCCCTGGTGACCAGTGGCGGCCGCGACTTGGCGGCCCTCTCGGTGGCCCTGGTCGGATGGGTGGCGATCGGTCCGATGGAATTATTTTTTCCCGGCGCGGCGGCTGCCACGTTGGGCCCCTACGTCTGGCTGTGCCTGCTGCTGTTCTTTATCCTGTCCGTGACGCTGGTGATCCTTTCGTTGCCGCCGCGTTTGGTGATCTATGGCGCGTCGGCTCCGGAGGTGCTGGATCCCCTGCTCGAAGCGGCTCGGCGACTGGATCCCGCCAGCCAGCTGGATCGCGGCGAACGCCAGGTGTGGATGCCCACGTTAAAGATTCGTCTGCGAGTCGACGGACACCACAACTTTGACATCTCGCAGATCGCCGCTTTTGAACAGCATTTGAATCCGGCCTTCTGGCGGCAGCTGCTCGGTGGCTTGCGGCACGAAATCCGCTCCGCGCCCACGGCCTCGCGCTGGGGAGGCCTGGGAATGTTGGCGTTCGGAATGTTGTTTTTGGGCGGCGTGCTGTTGGTTGTCTGGCTGCAGCCCGGGGAACTAGCCGCCGGGTTCCGCCAGTGGCTGTGGCGCTAGGCTTCCTTTTGGAGTAGCTGATCTCGCCAGAGATTGGACCGAAGCGGCCAGCAGATCCAAAGTCTGGCGACTTCAGCTACGCCCAGACCTTAAGATCAGCCGTCTTGTCGCAGTTGCCGCGCCGCATCGCGTGCAAAATAGGTCAACACGCCGTCCGCGCCGGCACGCTTGAACGCCAGCAGACTCTCCATCATCACGGCCGTGCGATCGAGCCAGCCCTGCTCGGCGGCCGCGGCCAGCATCGCGTACTCGCCGCTGACCTGGTAGGCGTAGGTCGGCACGGCAAAGCGTTCTTTGACTCGCCGGACCACATCCAGGTAGGGCATGCCCGGTTTGACCATCACGCTATCGGCGCCTTCGCGAAGATCCAGCGCCACCTCGTGCAGGGCCTCGTCGGTCGCCGCCGGATCCTGCTGGTAGGTCTTCTTGTCGCCGCCGCCCAGGTTCCCCGATGACCCTACGGCATCGCGAAACGGGCCATAGAACGCGCTGGCGTACTTGGCGGCATAGGACATGATCTGCACATCTTCGAAACCGTGGCCATCGAGCGCCTTTCGGATCGCCCCGATTCGGCCGTCCATCATGTCACTCGGCGCGATGATGTCACAGCCGGCCTCGGCCTGCACGATCGCCTGTTGACACAGGACCTGGACGGTTGCGTCATTGACGACGTATCCGCCGCGGACCAGTCCATCCTGGCCGTGGCTGCTGTAGGGATCCAGGGCCACGTCACAGACGACGCCCACGCTCTGGCCAACCTCCTGTTTGACCGCACGCACGCTGCGGCAAACCAGGTTGTCGGGATTGACCGCTTCGGCCGCATCCTCGGTCTTCAATTCCGCCGCGGTCGCCGGGAACAGGGCCACCGCCGGAATCCCCAATTCCGCCGCCTCGGCAACCGCTCGCCGCAGCGAATCGCTGCCCAGCCGATGCACGCCCGGCATGCTGGGAATCGCTTCGTCGCGATCCCCCTCCACCACGAACAGCGGCCAGATCAGATCGTCAACCGACAGATAGGTTTCGCGAACCAGCCGCCGCGACCAGTCATGTCGTCGCAGCCGACGCAGCCGCACAGCGGGATAGCTCCCACGGGGCGAATCAAACATCACAGCTTCCCCTTTGGCACCCTCAAACGTCCAAGCCCACGGCAACCGCCAGGGTCGGCGCGATTACCAAGGGCCACGCACGTAGTACACACCGAATTGATCGGTGTGACTAGGCCACGCCGGCGTGTTCTGGAAGCCCGCTGCCGGAGCGTAACCGTAACCGGGGTTGGAACGGCCGTACTGGTGGTGCAGCGGGTACATCAGGTTCTGGCTGACGCCCCAGGAGTAGGTCTGACGCATGTGAGCCGTCGGCGGCACGACCAAGGCCAGCGGCTGGCCGTATTCGATGTGCTGGTAACCGCCGTGCCAGGGGCGGGTCTGAGCAAAGTTATGCGACCACACGTGCGTCACGGCGTAGGGATCGAACGCATGGGCTGGCGAGCTGTCGCTGGCAACCGCCGCGGCGGCCAACACCGTCAGGCAAAACAGTTTTTTCAACATGATGATCTCTTCAGTTCGACAGGCGAGAGGAGAAAAACCCCGGGGGCAGAAAACCGCAGGTCAGGGCAGCCGACGGCGTTAGCGAGGAATTCGCAGCACGTTCCAGTAAAAATTGCTGGCCGCCCGGCCGACGTGCGGGTACGTGTAATGCACCCTGGTGCGATTCATACCGCGACCGTTGTCATAGTAGTTGTGGTACCGGTCTTTGTGGGCGTACAGCATCTCGTGCGGCATAAAGGGCTGGTACGTGTAGTAGGTGTGCCCCACGTTCGGGGGAACCGGCCGAGGCGCCAAATACATCTGGGCGTTGACCCGGTTGGCATAGCCCTGGGTGTAGTAGTTGTAGAACAGGTCGGGCTGGCCGTAGGGCCGGCGGGCCATCATCCCCCCATCGACGACGACGCCGCCATCGACGACCGCTCCGCCATCGACGACCGCTCCGCCGCTGCTCAGGTCGCCCACGTACTGGCTGCCTGGGGCTGCGACCACTTCGTCGGAGACCACATGGGAATTGACGATGTACTCGCCGTGTTGCTGTGCGCTGGCAACCGACGCGGTCACAACCGCCAACGCCGCCGTCGCGATCACCGTGTGAAATTTGATTTGCATGACGTTCGCCCTTGCTTGAATCGAACTGCCTGTTGAATCGCTGGTTCGCCCACCCTCAGTGGACCACCTAGGTTAACTCCGCATTGACGCTCAATCGGCCATCGCCCCCTTCCCGGACCAATGTTTCTTTACCGAATCCCCCGTTGCCGCGGATATTGCCGGCGCTTCCCAAATTGACGTCTGGGGCCATTGCGGTGCAATCGTTACAATCCCCAAAGGCTGCCTCTGGCACCGGGGCGGGAAGAAACAGGTCCCTGGCAGTCGACATACAATCCAACGCCTCACGAACCGACATTCCGCTCCATCCAATAGGACCTTCTGCGTGGCGAAACGGCGCACTACGTCTCGAACCAAGGCCAAGACCAACGGCAAGGCAGCGAGCCCCCAGGCGGCGATCGAACAATCGCTTCAGCAATCCTCGGCGGTCCCGCTGCGGCTGGCCGCCCAGTCCCGCTATCTGAACTACTCGCTGTCGGTGATCACCTCGCGAGCCCTGCCGGACGTGCGCGATGGGCTCAAGCCGGTCCAGCGGCGGATCCTGTATGCGATGGACCAGCTGAACCTGACGGCCACGTCGAAGCATCGCAAGTGCGCGAAAGTCGTCGGCGATACGATGAGCAACTATCACCCGCACGGGGATAGTTCGATCTACGAGGCCCTGGTGCGGATGGCCCAGCCGTTTGCTCTGCGGATGCCCCTGGTCGACGGCAGCGGCAATTTCGGGTCGGTCGACGGCGACAACGCGGCGGCCATGCGGTACACCGAGTGCCGGATGACGGCGGTGACCGCGGAACTGCTTGCGGACCTGGCCACACGGACGGTTCCGTTCCGTGCCAATTACGACGGCACGCGTCAGGAACCGGTGGTTCTGCCCAGCCGGATGCCCAACCTGTTGGTCAACGGCGCCACGGGCATCGCCGTGGGGATGGCCACGAACATCCCGCCGCACAACCTGAAAGAGGTTTGCAATGCGCTGCTGAAACTGTTGAAAGATCCGGACATCAAGGAATACCAACTGGTCGCCAACGATGCGGTCCAGGGACCTGACTTTCCGACCGCCGGCCAGATCATCAACACCAAAGAAGAACTGCGGGAGATCTACGCCACCGGCCAGGGCACGATCAAGCTGCGCGGCACCTCGCAGGTGGTCCAGCCGGAGGGCGCGCGGCGAGGCAGCAAGCGGCGGGCGGCCGGACAACAGCCGGTCCTGCAAATCACGTCCATTCCCTACGGCGTCAACAAGGCGGCGATGGTCGAACGGATGTCGGAACTGGTTTATTCCGGCAAACTGCCTCTGGTCGAAGAGGTCCGCGACCTGTCGACCGACGAGATCCGGGTCGACCTGCTGCTGAAGGCCGGGGCGGATGCCGACAAGGTGCTGGCTTACCTTTACAAGCACACGCCGCTGCAGACGCTCTTTCACGTCAACCTGACCTGCTTGGTTCCCAATGCCAACGCCAATGCCGAAACCAGCTCGCCGGCCCGGCTCGGCCTGAAGGAGATCCTTTGGCACTTCCTGCACTTCCGCCTGGAAGTGGTCACCGAACGGTTGACCAACGAACTGAACACGCTGGAAAAACGCATCCATCTGCTGAAGGGATTCGCATTCGTCTTCGATGTGCTGGACGACATCATTCGCATCATCCGGCGCAGTGACGGCAAAGCCGACGCGGCGGCAAAGATCCTGAAAAAGTATCCGGCCGAAAAAGGCGGACTGGACGCGGAGCAGACCGATGCGATCCTCGAACTGCGGCTGTATCGTCTGGCGCGCTTGGAAATCAACGTGGTCCTGGATGAATTAAAAGCCAAACAGAAGCGGGCTCGCGAGATCCGCAAACTGCTGAAGGACGACACGGCCGACACCAACGCCTCGGGCCGCTGGCAGATCGTGCGAGAAGAGATCGAAACACTCCGCGACACCTACAGCAGCGACAAAGCGAATCGGCGGCGGACCGTGATCGCGACCGCCGCGGAAGAACCCGAGTACAACGCCGAAGACTTTATTGTGGCCGAGGACTGCCACGTGTTGATCACCGGCGACGGCTGGATCAAGCGGCAGAAACAGATCGTCGATCCCAGCAAGAGCCGCCTGCGGAGCGGTGATTCGGTGTTGGCTTGCATCGCCGGCTCGACGCGTCATACCCTGGCGCTGTTCTCGTCGCTGGGCGTCTGTTATACGGTGCGTTTTGCGGACATCCCCCAGTCGACCGGATTCGGCGAACCGGTCCAGAAACTGTTCAAGTTGAAAGACGGCGAGCGGATCATTGCGGCGTTGTCGCTGGACCCGCGAGTGATCGGTGACATCGCCGAAGACCCCAAGAAACCGGAACTGTGTCCGGAAACCCATGCTCTGGCCGTCACCGACAACGGCTTTGCCCTGCGGTTCGGACTCGAGGGTTTCGTCGATCCCTCGACCCGCAGCGGCCGCCGCTTCGCCCGCCCGGCCGCCGGCGCCGCGGTGCTGGACGTGCGACCGGTTCACGGCACCGAGACCGTGCTGGCGGTCAGCGAGAACTGCCGGGCGATGGTGTGTCCGGCCGAGGAAGTGAATTACCTGTCGGGTCCGGGCAAGGGCGTGACCCTGCTGCGGCTGGCCAAGGGCGACCGTCTGCTCGGCTTCAAAGCCTCCGAGGGCGACCGCGACCTGATGGTCGTCAAAACCAATCGCGGAGCCAAGAAGACGATCTCCACGGCCAAGTACCGCGTCACCTCGCGTGGCGGCCGCGGCACCGAAATCCAAAAGAACGGCAAGATCGCCGAGATCGTCGTCGATCCTCCGGCCGCGCCCGCCCCGCTGGAGGAAGTTTGAGATTTGCTGGCTCTAACGGAATCTATGTATGAAGAGATCTATGTATGAAGAGAATCGTTTTCTCCCCTCTCCCCCGCTGCGCCGCGAGCGTCAGCGAGTGAAGCAGTGGTGGGAGAGGGGCCGGGGGTGAGGGGGCTCGGGTGCAACGGAATGACTCATAACGTACGATCCCCAGGGCCGTGCACCGCATCGAGATACGGCCATGGTGTTGCTGCTCTGCATTCCCCCTCACCCCCGACCCCTCTCCCCCGCCTCGCTTACCATCTCCCTCGTTTTCAAACTACGGAAAGTACCGCCCCTGTGAGTACGGTTGCCAAACAATACAACGCTAAAGACATCGTCGCCCTGGAAGGTTTGGAACCGGTGCGAAAGCGACCCGGGATGTACATCGGCGGCGTCAGCAGCGCCGGCCTGCATCACCTGGTCTGGGAAGTCGTCGACAACAGCGTCGACGAAGCGATGAACGGACACGCCACCGAGATCAAGGTCGTGCTTCACAAGGACGGCTCGTCGATCACGGTCAGCGACAATGGGCGGGGCATCCCGGTCGACAAGCATCCCAAGACCAAGAAGCCTGCTCTGGAGATGGTCCTGACGGTGCTGCATGCCGGCGGCAAGTTTGACGGCAACAACTACAAGACCAGCGGCGGCCTGCACGGCGTGGGGGCATCGGTCGTCAACGCCCTGTCGAAAGAGTTGACGGCGGTCGTCAAACGCGATGGCAGCCAGTACCGCATGCAATTCGCCAAGGGCGTGGCCACGTCGAGGTTGCAGAAATTAAAAGGCACCGTTCGCGGGACCGGTACGGCGATCACCTTCGCCCCCGACCCGACCATCTTTCCCAAGACGCACTTCGACAGCGAAACCATTCGCCAGCGGCTCGAGACGGTCAGCTTCATTCATCGCAGTCTGAAGGTCACCTACGTCGACGAAGCGGCCGGGACCCAGCAAACCTATCTGCACGAACAGGGCATCGTGGACTACCTGGGCAAAGTGCTCGAGCAGCGCAGCGCGCGGCCGATCCACGAGAAACCGTTCACCTTGCGTGAGGAGAACGAGCACCGCCTGGAACTGGTCCTGCAGTGGACCGAATCGACCGACGAACACGTTCGTTCCTACGTCAACGGCATCCCTACCGGCAGTGGCGGCTCGCACGAGACCGGCTTCCGCAGCGGTTTGGCCAAGGGCGTTCGCAACTACATCGACACGCACAGCCTGACGCCTCGCGGCGTGAAGCTGTCGCACGAGGACATCCGCGAAGGCTTGATCGCGATCGTGTCGGTGTTCACGTCCGAGCCGCAGTTTCAAGGCCAGACCAAGGACCGCCTGAACAACCCCGAAGTCCAACCGTTCGTCGAAGGACTGGTGCGTCCGGCGATCGAACAGTGGATGAACGACAACCGCTCGGTCGCCGACACGATTGTCGCCCGGATCATCGCGGCGGCCCGGGCCCGGGCCGCCTCGCGAGCGGCGTCCGAAGCGGTCTCGCGCAAAGGCGGATCGAAACGCACGATGCTGCCGGGCAAGCTGAGCGACTGTGTGTCCAGCGGTCGCGGCGATTCGGAGCTGTTCATCGTCGAAGGTGATTCGGCCGGCGGCAGCGCCAAACAGGGTCGGGACCGCAACTTCCAGGCGATCCTGCCGCTCCGCGGCAAGGTGCTGAATACCGAGAGTGCGACGATCAAAAAGATGCTGGAAAACAAAGAGATCCAGGACATGCTGACGGCCATCGGCTGTGGGATCGGCGCGGGCCTTGACCTTTCCAGCCTCCGCTACGACCGCATCATCCTGCTGGCCGATGCCGATTCCGACGGACACCACATCACGACACTCCTGCTGACGTTCTTCTACCGGCACATGCCGGCCCTGATCAGCGACGGACGTCTGTACATCGCCCAGCCGCCGCTGTTCCGCGTCGACATCGGCAAAGAAACCTACTGGGCCGCCGACGAAGCCGACCGGGACCGCATCCTGCAAGAACACAAGGGCCGAGCCAATCCCGAGATCACACGTTTTAAGGGCTTGGGCGAAATGATGCCCAAGGTGCTGTGGGAGACCACGCTGAACCCGGCCACGCGGCGATTGTTGCGGGTGGAGGTGGACGACCACTTGGAGACCGACCGGGTGATCGCCGACCTGATGGGCCGCGACGCTTCGGCCCGTTTCCGCTTCATTATGGAACGAGCCGAAGAGGTCGAAGAGCTGGACGTGTAGGCCAGAGTCGCCTTTCGCTCCGCGAAAGTAGCGGAGCATCCCCTCTCAGGCTTCGGTGCCTGTGAAACAGTTTGTTCTCGGCTGGGACAGCCGAGCTACTTTGTGGCTTAGGCGGCGGCCGTTTGTTCGTCGGTTGCGGGCAGGCGGATGATGAAGGCGGTTCCTTTGCCGACGGTGCTCTCGACCCGAATTCGGCCTCGATGCGTCTCGATGATCTCTTTGCAGGCGGCCAGTCCCAGCCCCGTGCCTCCTTTACCGCTTTCGTCCGGCCCCTGCTTGGTGGAATAAAACGGCTGGAAGATCTTGGGCAGTTCCGACGCCGCGATGCCGCTGCCGTAGTCTCGCACCGACAGCACCAACTCGCCGCCGTCGGCCCGGGTCTGGATCAAAACCGTACCGCCTTCGGGCATCGCTTGCCGCGCGTTGATCAACAGGTTCAGCAGCACGCGTTGGATTTGGTTGGCGTTGGCCACGGCCAGGGGCGTATCGTCGGCCAGGTCGGTTTCGATGGAAACGCGATACTTGCGCATTTCGCGTTCCAGCAGGACCAGCGAATCGGCGATCAACTCGCGCACATCGGTGGGTTTTAATTCGCCATCGCGATGACGGGCCTGGGCGAGGATGGTGGCCGTGATCTTGGCGGCCCGCTGCGAGGCGTCCAGGATGCGGTCGAAGGCTTTGTCCCGCGAGGACTCGTCCTTGTTGCGGATGCCGAGGCGCGCGTAATTGATAACGGTCGTCAGCACGTTGTTGAACTCGTGCGTCGCCGTGCTGGTCAACTCCCCCAGGGTGGCCATCGACTGCATGGCCGAGAGTTGCTGCTGTAGCTGGGCGACTTGCTGTTCCAGTTGTTCCGACACGGATCGGCTACCTTGTATGGGGGGCAATGACGTCGAGGGATGGATTCCGGTTGGAATGATCTATCGGGACGTAGCAGCCGTTCGCTATAGAAGGATTACGTCGGCCCGCACGCTTTGACATTCGATGCTTTAGGTTTGTCCTGCCGTGGTGCCGACAAGCTAGGCACGCGATCTTTCTTTCGGTCGCAATCCAAACTCCCACCGAGGGTGTCGAGATGTCTGAGAGCCAGCAGGATGCTGCCGTAATCGAACGAAACGTGGTCCAGCGAATGCGTCAGCGGCTGGCCGAAGCTCGGCGGGCCGGGTTTCGCATCCGCACCGAATGGCTTTGTGGCGAGACCACTGGCTGGTGCGAATTCGGCGGCTCGCGTTGGATCTTTGTCGACCTCTCGCTGTCCCTGCCGGAACAGCTCGCCCAGCTGGAAGAAGCCCTGCAGTCCTACCACGCGGCCGCCTAGCATCGTGGCCTGCGGCTTCCCTACTCAAACATCTGTCGCCGCAGCAGGCCAACCGCCTGCTTCTCTGCGGCGGTCAATTGGTCGTCGGCATCGGCGACGGCTTGATCAAAACGATCCGGCAGGACGAACAGGATGGCCGGGTTATCGATGTCGCTGTTTTCGGCGATCGTGTGCAGCAGCGTCTGATGGTGGTAACTGATGCGGTGCAGCCGGCACAGCTGGTTCCACAACCGTTCGGACGCTCCGATCCGCCGCTGTTCGGGATCGCTGTAGCAGTAAACCGCATATCCGGCCAGGGCGGCCAGGATCGGTACGGCCGCCAGCACGGCATAACTGGTCAGAGAACCGGGATGGATCATGCTCGAGCCTCGTTTCGGTGCTGCAGGGCCTCCAGGGCGGCATCGCGAATCGCCCCGACGGGCCCCTCGGACAACTGCAGCAGTAGGCGGTAGGAAGATTCATCCGTCGCGAATTTCAACGCATCGAGCGCCCGCACGCGAGCCTCCAAGTGATCGTTGGCCACCATCCTCAGCAGCGGTTCACAGACGTCGTCGACGACCTCGAGGGCCACAGCCGCCAGGATCCCTTCCAGACGTCGCCCGAGCACCGGATGACGCAGTCGATCGGTAACGGTCGCGATTGCCTGAGGATCGATCTGCAAGACGACGCGTCCGATCCTCCGGCGGGTCGCCATCCGCAGCTCGTCCCACTGGCCCATCACCGCCGCTGCAGAGAGCGGCGAAAAGATGCGGCGGAGCGGTTTGGCGTAGGGCGATCGGTCCTCCGCCAGAGCGTGAATGGCTCGCCGCAACAACCGCACGGCCGGCTCCTCGACCTGCACGGCCCGTTCGGCGACCTGCGCGACCCGTTCGGCGACCTGGGCGGCGGGCTCGGCGGCGGGCTCGGCGACCTGGGCGGCCCGTTCGGCGGCCGCCAGGCCGGGACTGGCCGCCGCTCGCAGCAGCAGATCCTTGTCCAGGACCGGAAACCGCAGCAGCGTCTGCATCAGCGGACCGGCCAATTCCGAAGCGTCCTGATCCAAACTCTCCAGAGCGTCCAGCAACCGCGTGAGCGCCCGCACCGAGTCGCGATCGCTGACCGCGTAGACCAGAGCCAGCGTCAGCCGGTCATGACGAGAAAGCGTTTGCGGCTCCAGGTGCTCGGGCTGGAAGCATCGTGGCAGTCCCATCAGCGCCAAGTTCCGCCGCGTATGGCCGCTGAACTTGTCGCCGATCGAAGCCAACAACTGCCTGGCAAACACCGCGTCGCTACGCTCGGCGATACGCTCCTCCAGCTCGCTGCACAGCCGTTGGCGATGGACCATCGCGGCCAACAGCTCCGTGACGGCGGCCTCGCGGCTGGTTGCCAGCCGCCGCAGCAGCACCTCTCGCGTATCGGTTCCCGGGGCCAACAACGTCAACAGCTCGCTGTCGTTGGGCCCACAGCAGCTGAGCAGGGCATCGACCAGTCGGTCCTGTTGATGGACCGGGTAACGCAGCACCGAAGTCGCCAAGGCTCGCTGCAGGGGCCGTCGGACGAGCGGACGATCGCGGTCCTGCCGGGCTTCTGCGCCGATCTCGCTGGCCAGGTCGAAGACGGTCCGCTGCGCCAAGACCCGCACCGGCTGGCTGGCATAGCTTTCCGCCACATCGATCACGGCCGGAACCAATCCGAACGAGCGGAGCGTGACCATCATCTCCAGGGCTCGCAGCAACCGCGCGTCGTCCTGGCCCTCGAGCACCGTTTGCAGGGCGGCAGCCAACCCGGCCGGCGCGTCGGCCAACCGCGCCCGGGCCTCGCCGTCGAACTGGTCCCAGAGGTCGATCACCAACTCGTAACCCTCCGGCTCGTCCCGCCGCACGATCGTCTCCAGAGCCCGTCGCCGCACCACCGCTTGGTGCGTGCGCAGGGCCGGCCGCAGCACCTCGAGGACGGGGTCCTGCGGAGCGGTCTCGAGGAATTGAAAGGTGCGTTCCAGGCCGTTCATGAAAGGCAACGAGCAGAGGGATGGCGGTTCCGGATAAAAGACCTCATCGATTGCCTGACCGGCAAGCTTGACTCAGAACACAGGCTTTGCCAGCGAACCATCCCAAGTGCCGCCTTGGAATCGTTGCAACCCACAGGATCCTCGCCCCGCCCGACCTCTCCATCGACGTCGCGGAAACGGTATACTGAGTGGTTGAACGTTGCCTCCCCCTCCCACCTTTGACTGCTATGTCTTCGCCAGCTGACGCTTCGACGTTGCTTGACCGTCATTTCCTGGAAGTTCGCGCTCGACTGCTGGAAGTCGCGGCGACCTTGGACCGTTTGGACCGAGCTCAAGGGGACGTGTCGGGCGACCCGCGTAAAGACCAATTGGACCGAGCCATCGCGATGTTAGCGGACCCCGAAGCGGGACGTGCCGAGCGATTACAGCGATTGTTCTCGCGGGCCTACAGCGAGGACTGGCGGTCCCAGATGGAGTTGTAGGGATTGCCGGCTGGCCTTCGAACAGCGCTCCCCCCAAACGGTTCTCTCTGAAGCTTCTTTTTTTCTCGCCCCCATCCGCAGCCGCAACGACATGGATTACATCGATCCGCACATCCACATGGTCTCCCGTATCACCGACGACTACGCGACGCTCGCCCGCATGGGCTGTGTGGCGATCAGCGAACCGGCGTTTTGGGCCGGTTTCGACCGCGGTTCGGCCGATGGTTTTCGGGATTACTTTCGGCAACTGACCGAAGTGGAACCGCAACGCGCCGCCCAGTACGGCATCCAGCACTTCTGCTGGCTGTGTATCAATGCCAAAGAGGCGGAGAACGTCTCGCTGGCTCGCGATGTGATCGCGATGATCCCCGAATTTCTCGACGCCCCGGGCGTGTTGGGGATCGGCGAAATCGGGCTGAACAAGAACACGCGTAACGAGTCGATCGTGTTTCTCGAACACATGGAATTGGCCATCAAGCATGACCAGCCGATCCTGATCCACACGCCGCACCTGGAAGACAAGTACCAGGGAACCCGCATGATCCTCGATATGCTCAACGGCGACTCGCGAATCGATCGCTCGCGCGTCCTGGTCGATCATGTCGAAGAACACACGATCCGAGCCGTGCTGGACGACGGTTACTGGGCCGGCATGACGCTGTATCCGGTCTCCAAATGCACGCCCCAGCGCGCGGCCGACATGATCGAAATGGTCGGCCCCGAGCGGTTACTGGCCAATTCCGCGGGCGACTGGGGCCCGAGCAAACCGACGGCCGTGCCGGATCTGATTTTCGAACTGCGGCAGCGCGGCCACAGCGAATCGCTGATCCGTAAGGTCGTTTACGACAACCCCCGCGAGTTCTTCGCCAAAAGCAAAAACTTCCGCTTCACCCCACGCTCCTAAAGCACCATGTTCGTAGCTGAAGTCGCCAGACTTTGGACCAGACATATCCTTCGCGTTTCCCCACCCCACCAAACTCTGGCGAGTTCGGCTACGTTTACTCGACCAATTCGCGGATGAAAACGGGCTGGGGGTCGCCGTTGCCGCGGAGCTTGTTGCAGGTGAAGAACTCCGAAACGTAACGCTGGGGCGCGGAGTGTTCGGGGACTTTGAATCGATCGCCTTTCTGCAACACCGGACGGTACTCGTCCATCTTGCCAAACTGCCGCGTTCCGGCGACCTGACAGGGAAACCAGTGCCCGTTTCCTTCGGCGTCTTCCAAGTAGAACTCCGGATAGCAGTGACCGGGAATCCAGACCATGCGAGCCGGCACGCGGAGGTTGCGGCAGATGGCGATGAACAGGCTGGTCAGTTCTTCGCAGTCGCCCGTGCCGTCGCGGAGTGCTTCGTCGGCGGCTTTGATCGGTCCTTCGGTATAGGTCACGTTGTCTCGGACCCAGTCGTAGGCCAGCTCGACGCGGTGCCAGTCGTTCTCCGCTTCCATGGCGGCGATCTCGCGAGCGACCGCGCGGATGCGGGCGTCGGTGGTCTGAATGTAGGGACTGTTGCCCATCGCCAGACGCAACTCACGGTCGATCCGCTTGGGGATCCGCAGCTCGGCCGCCTGTTCCGGAGTCGGACCCAGGATTCGCGAACGTTCAATCTCGAACGTCAACAACAGCGCTACTTCGCTACCTGCCGGAGCACGATCCATCAGGACGCGAACCTGACGCACGCCACCGGCAAGGTCACGCGGTCCCCAGTTGCTGACCAGCGGATCCACCTGCTGGTCGACCAGACGGACTTTCTGTTCGGGCCATTCCACCGGCACCGGAAACGTGGCCTGGATGTTCACACAGTTCGCGCCACGGGTTTCCAAACGCAGGCCGATCTGCCATGTCTGCGTCTGCCCGTCGGCGTATTCCAGCAGCGGTCGGTCGGCGCCCGCCTCATCGGCCGCGGGATCGCCGGCGTCCGGGTCCAGGCCGGCTTGTGCATAAACCGACGGCGACGCCAGCCCCAGGGCAACCGTCACACAGCAGAGGGAAATCAGGGCCTGTTTCAGGCCGAAAGATACAGTGCTCATACGATCCATGGTAATCGGCGAGGGACGAACAAGAGCGACGACTACGGCGAAACGCTACCCATATTCGTGCTGGGCGTCATCGGCTGTGGCGGGGCACCGTCGCTGTAGAACGTGGATCCGGGCACCGTGTACTCGCCGCGCGGCGTCCAGGGATTACCGACACCACCGTAGGGCAGCCCCGTTCCGATGATGCCACCGTCAAAAGCCGGCGCGTAACTGGTTGCTCCCTCGTACCCGCATCCGGGCTCGCCGGCGTAGGGCGAGACCGCCGGTCCGCAGGCTCCGCCACAGGGTGAAGGCATGGCCGGCGGCGCGATGTTCAGAGCCGGAGCGTCGGAGGCGCAGGGGCCGCAAGCGGCTCCGCGACCAAACAGGATATTCCGAAGGCCACAGCAACCGGTCGTGGACAACGTTGTCAAAGCCAAAACAGCCATTAAAACTTGAGTCTTCATTACATTCCCCATGTCGTGCAAAGCGAGCGTATTCGATTGACTCCCACACGGAGCCGTACAAATCTAGGACGCCGTTGGTGTGGTGCAAACGCAACATGTGTTTTTTGGGCAACAATTTGTTGAGGCAACTCCACAACACCCTTGATTGATCACTCCCATGTTCGCACGGCAATTCCTGTTTATCTTCTGCATGACGCTCACGGCACCGGTCGCCGTGGTGCGCGGCACCACGCCCGATCGAGTTGCGGTTTCGCGGGACGCTGCGCCGTCGCTCGGGGTGCCCGCTCCCGACTCGCCGGCGATCCGCACTGCCGGCACGCCCCAAACGCCGTCCGATTCGCTGTGGTTGTTGGATACTCGCCGCCTGACGACAAACGTCTGCCGGGCCGATCTCCAGCACCCCGGGTTTCGGATCAGCCGTCTGGATCGCTGCGGCCGGGCTGCCGCGTCGAGTTTGGCAGAATACTTGGCCGCCGAACCGGAGGAAGTCTTCGTCATCTATATCCATGGCAATCGCATGGAAGCCGGACGTGCTGCGCACCGCGGTTTGTTGGTCTATCGCCGGACCATGGCTCACCGCTGCGAGCTCACCCCGCCGGTGCGTTGGTTGATCTGGAGCTGGCCCAGTGCGCAGGAAGGTTTGCTGTTGTCCGACGCTCGCGAAAAGGCCCAGCGAACCGATTCGCAGGGTCTGTACCTGGCATGGTTGATGCGTGAATTGATCGACCGAGGGCACCGTCCGCGGTTGATCGGCTACAGCTTCGGCGGCCGCATCGCGACCGGCGGTCTGCACGCCCTGGGCGGGGGAAACCTGGCCGGCCGCTCCTTGCCGCCGCCGCACATCCAGGGCGCTCATGTCTCGGCGGGGTTGATCGCTCCGGCGCTGGGTGAGGATTGGTTGTGCGCCCACGGCTATCATGGCGGTGCCACGCGCAACTTGGCGTCGTTGACGATTCTTTACAATCGCCGCGACGCCGTCCTCAAACGCTATCCGTTTCTCGATCCCGGTTCGCAGGCACTCGGTTATCGCGGTCCCCAAGGTTTCGGACCGCGCTATGACGGCAGCCGGTTGCCGGTGCGGGCGCGCAACTGTGCGGGAACCGTCGGCCGGCGACATGTCGAAGCCGATTACTACCTGGGCGAATGCAACGCCGGAGCCGAGATGTACCGCATGCTGCTGAAAGAAACGCCCCAGTGAGCAACATCGGCAATGACGCAACCATCGGTTTTCTGTCCGGCGACTGGATGCCGCGATCCGAAATGCGAATCGCACTGGAAGACTTCGCCTTCCTGCAGGGCGTGACCGCGGTCGAACGACTGCGCAGCTACGGCGGCAAACTGTTTCAGGTGCCGGCACACCTGGCGCGCCTGCAGCGCTGCTTGACCGGACTGCAGATCGATGCGGCGGACTACGATTTTGATTCGCTGCTGCGAGAACTCGTTGTGCGGAACGCCGACTGGATCGCCACGCAGACCGCTTTCGGCGTCACCCTCTTCGTCACGCCCGGACTGTTTCACGCCGATCAGCCCACCGTCGGCCTGCACTGCAATGCCCTGGACCCTGTGCGGATCGCTCGGCACCAACACGAGGGACAACCGCTGGTCCTGACCGACGTGCATCAACCCAGCGAGCGGTGTTGGCCGCGGAGCTGGAAGGTTCGCACTCGGCTGCATTACTACTTGGCCGATCAAGCGGCCAGAAGAGTTCATCCGGAGGCCCTGGGCGTGCTTCGTGACGACGACGGCTCCCTGACCGAAACCAGCGTCGCCAATCTGGCAATCGTCGCTGGCGAAACCATCGTTAGTCCACCGCGGGATCGTGTGCTGCCCGGCATCACGCAGGAATTTTTGCAGCGGCACGCCCGGCTGGAAGGGATTCCGTGGCGGCACCAACCGCTCCGGCCGGCAGAATTGCGTCAGGCCGACGAGATCCTGTTGTTCGGTACCACGGCCGGCGTCTGGAACGGCTACTGCGACGACAGCGATCTGCGTCCACCCGCCGGGGGTGGCCCGATGTGTCGCCGGCTACGCGCGGCTTTCCCGCACGGCGGCTGACCCTCGGCTGGCAAGGCGGTATACTTTGACCGCGCCGGCCATGCCGCTGCCGTTTACGGGCCCGCCCCGTTTGCGGAGTGTACTGCGTCCAGCCGGCGAGAGGCGTTCTGGTTCAACTTGATTTCAAGCATGATGATTGCTCCGGCCGGAGGAGAGGCAGATTTCCATGGGTGTATTAAGCGGCAAGAAAGCGTTGGTCACGGGTTCTTCGCGAGGAATCGGCCGTGGGGTGGCTGAGGAACTGGCGCGGGCCGGCGCGGACGTGATCGTCAATTACCGCAGCCACGGCGACGAAGCCGAACAGGTGTGCGAGACCTGCCGCGCCCAGGGAGTCCAAGCCCACGCGATCCGTGCTGATATGGGCCAGCAGGAACAAGTCGAAGACCTGGTCGATCAAGCGGTCGACAAACTGGGCGGCCTGGACATCGTGGTTTCCAACGCCGTGTACAGCGACCGCGAACTGTTCTATCAAGCGGACTTGGACGGGTTTCGCAAAACCATCGACGTCAGCATGTGGGGCGCGTTCTATTTGGTCCGCAAAGCATCCCTCACCATGCAGGCCTCCGGAACCCAGGGAAACATCGTCGCGATCAGCAGCCCCCATGCGCACCTGGCCATCCCCGGCGCCATGGCCTACAACATGGCCAAAGCCGCCGTCGATCAAATGGCTCGCACCGCCGCGGTCGAATTGGCTGAGTTCGGCATTCGCGTGAACATCATCCATCCCGGCTGGACCGATACGCCCGGCGAACGCAAATTCTTTTCCGAAGAAACGCTCCGCGAACGCGGCAGCGAATTGCCGCTGGGCCGACTGGGACACAGCGACGAGATCGGCAAAGGCGTCGTCTTCTTGGTCAGTCCCGAAAACGCCTACATCACCGGCAGCACCCTGACGATCGACGGCGGGATCCAGTTGCCCTGGCGCGAGATGTATCGCACCAAAGAGAAACCGGCCGAGGCCTGAACCGGGCAGGCACCTGGGCCGGGCAGGCACCTGGGCCGGGCAGGCACCTGAACCGGACAGGCACCTGGGCCGGGTAGGCGTTAATCGAGCCCGGCGCACAGCGCCGGCGGCTCGTAGAAGCCCAGCTGCGTCGATCCGTAACGGCGGATGTCCCAGGGTTCCATCGGCAACTGAGCCATGTCCCAGTGGGCATCGGTTTCGGTCACGATCACGCTGCCTTGTGGTGCGTGGGCGGCAACCCATCGCAGCATCTCGAACAACTCTTTCTGCTTCTCGTCCCAGAACACGTAGGGCGGGCAGACGAAGACCAACCAGGGCACTGGTTCCTCCTCGCGCGTCATCAACTGCGGCAACATGCGAAACGCGTCCCCGATCACGACGCGCAACCGGTCCTCCACCTGCAGTTGCTTGACCGCTTCGTGGATCGAGCGGGCCATCGGTCGGTTGGTTTCAAAACACACCGCCCGGGCGGCTCCACGGCTGAGCGATTCGAAGCCCAGGACGCCGGTCCCGGCGAATACGTCCCAGGCGACCGCGCCCTGCACCGCTTGCTTTCCCAACACATTGAATAAGTTTTCGCGAACGCTGTCCTTCATCGGCCGAGTCGAACGCTGGCCGTTGTAGCGAATCTGGCGGCCGCCCATCGAGCCGCCGATGATCCGCAGATTCGTCGGTCCAATCGACTTCAGCGGACGCTTTGTTTTGGTTTCGCCACTCTTGCGCGACGAGCGTGTTCGCGGTCCGGATCGCCCAGCCATACAATGCCTTTTTTCGTGTTCGACCGGCCCACCAGCGAAGCATTCTGTGTGGCGGGGGTGGTCGAAGGAGTGCCCATCAAACCTTTCAGGATCGTCCTGCGTAGTGTACCGCATGAATACCGTCCACCGGAACCATCGTTTATTCGTCTGTGCCGCTTCCCTCGTCCTCGCCCTGGCACTGCCCTGGTCGCTTGCGGCCCAGGACAATGGGGGGGATGCCATCGGCCCTGTCCCGCCAGTCGACGCCCAGGATCACTCAGGGCACGTCCATGAAGCACCGCCGGCCGCCCCCGCAACCAGGCCCCCGCGATTTTCCTCCGCGGCCGCGATCAATGTCGATGTCGACCCCGAGATGCAGGAGATGATGACGGAGTTCGACCGGCTGACGACCGCCTGGGCTGAGGAGATCGGGGTCGTCCGCGAGGCTCAGATCCGTTTCCACAACGGGACCGACCAAACCGAACAGGAATATCGGCAGATCGTCCAGCAACACCAACAGGTGGTCCGCGAGCGGTTCGAGGACGTGTTCCAGCAGGCGATCAAAATGCTGCGGCATCAGTCCGAAGGGCAGGGTTACCTGAAAAGGTTTCTGTCCCGCACGGTCGCCCATCGCGGCAACCTGGACTGGTATGAAGGTTTGGCCGAAGCGGTCGATATGCTGGAGCAGTTTCTGGGAGAACACGCCGAGCCGAGTTTCTACTCGGTCGCCGGACGGGTGCACACGGTGGCCGGCAATTTCGAGAAAGCCAAAAACTACCTGCAACAAGCCCTGCAGACCGAGGAGCCGCAGGATAACGACCTGCGGCTGCTGGCCACCATGGACAAGCTGGCCGAGGCGTATCAGGCCGAGCAACAGCGTTTGGCCAACGATCCCGACGACCTGCCGCTGGTGGAACTGAACACAACCCGGGGACGCGTCGTGATCGAACTGTATGAAGACCAGGCACCCAACACGGTGGCGAACTTCATCCAACTGGTCGAGCAGGGTTTCTACGACGAACTGCCGTTTTATCAGGTCATGGAACACCTGTTCGCCATGACCGGCGACCCCTACGGCGACGGCACCGGCAACTCCGGCCAATACATCCCCGACGAAGCCGATCACCCCGACGCTCGCGCGGCCCTGCACGGATCTCTGGTGATGGCCAAGTTAGCGATTGCCCGAGATCCCGAAGGCCGTACCGTTCCCGATTCGGCCAGCAGCCAATTCATGATCATGTACCTGCCGATGGACTTTCGACAAGGCAAGTACACGACGTTCGGGCGAGTTGTCGAAGGCATGTCTGCGGTCGCCTACTTCACGCGGATCGACCCCACCAAGGAAAAGGACGAGAACGAAGTCCAGTTGCCTCCGGACCGTATTCTGACCGCCCGAGTGCTACGTAAACGCGACCACGACTACGCCGTCGAGTACGTCGAACGCGAATCGGCTCTGACACCTGCCGGGCTGCCTGCGAGCAACTAAGCACGTCGCAACCTTTATTTCGGCATCACTCTCCCTTTGGGAGAGTCGGGCTCTTAGGCCCGGAGAGGGTTTGCATCGTCAAAAACGACGGCTCCGCGACCCCGGTATACCGCACTGCTCCGTCGCATCATCTGTTCGAGAGGAGTCCACGTTCGAGAAAAGCCTCGAACGACGGAGCCAGCTCATGGATGCCGCCGAAGTTGTGGTCCTCGACCAACACTTTGCCGGTCGGCGTCTCAATCCCAAACGGATTGCCGCCACCGTCCCATCCGATGACGAACACACCAGCCATTGTCCATCCGGCCTCACGCTCGCATTCTGCCCTGAACCTGCGATGTGTTTCGGGCAGTTCATCGATTCCATCGACCCATTCGCTACCGATCGTGCCACCCCCGCATTGAAGTAGGAACCAGCGAAAGTCATCCGGAATCGGACCAAAGGTCGATTCAAACGCCTTCAGTTGACCTTCCGTTGCGCTGGCGTGCTTGCATCCGTCCGGCAGTGCGGCGAATGCATCGGCCAGCTGATCACGTTTCGAATCGTTCATACCATTTTCCCCACCGTCGGTTGGGGGCAGCAGCATTGTAGCGTCATCCATGCGTTCTCGAATCGTTGATTCACCAAGTCATCTTTGCGAATCCAATAATAGAGCATTCCGCAATCGCCCCACATGATGTCCACGCCGTCGTCGCTGTCGAGCTGGAGCAATAGGACCCAATCATCGGCACCTGGCTCGAGTGTTCTTCGCCTTGGATCTTCGTATCCGGTCGGATCGCCGCAATACAGCCCGTTGGTGACCAGTTGAGCTTCAAGCTGCATGTCGCCTTGGATGTTTGAAGAATGACCGAGCAAGTGATGGTTGCCAGCATTCTCGCGAATTGAGTAAAGATCTTCGATCTGTGCTGACAGTTCAAAATACGAATTCAACTCTTCGTCGGAGAATTGCGCCGTTGCCATAAGCGAATCCCCGGCACGCGAGCCGAAATGCGGCAGCGTTTGCATCGCATAAAAACGAATTGCGCATTCAGAAAGAGCGAACTGGTCGTCGGGAATGTCGTGCGACCGTAGCTCACTCACATCGGGCGTATAGATGACACGGAAACCATCGAGATCCGCCGGGTCGTAGCCCCAGGGTTGGTCGTTGAGGTCGTATAGGAATGTGAGCAGTCCAGAGGCGGGAAGAAGACGCGTTGACTCGTACTCGTGTGCTTCGGCAAGGTTAATTTGGAGCAAAAAGTCCAGCGGCCGCCCCTTGTTGGTTGGCCAAGCGAAATTCGGTGGAAGGTCGGGCCGTCCGCCGAGTTTGCTTACAGCCAACGCGCGCGTCCTTGACATCGGTTCCAGCGAGATGCCGACCGCAGGCATCGCCGCTTCACGAAGTTGCGAAGCGATTCGCGTCAACCCTGCGCTGGTCAAAAGCTTGTCAAATCGTGGGTGCATGATTCTGGTGAAAAACGTCAACGATTACCGGGTCGCGGCGCTTGATGTTCCATCGACTTCGGAAGTTCCATTCGGCGGCTCACCTGCATCCGATGGTTCGCCGCCATGGGAACGGGACAATCTCTGATCCGTGTCAACATCAAGCAAATCCATCCTATCGTGATCCCAAACGACGACTTGCGTACCACGCTCGCCGTTTTCATCAGGCTCAGCACGAAGGTATGGCCCGACGCGTATGTGTCCCGCGTACTTTCCGTCACCTTTGTAACTTAGAAGAAAACTGAGCCATCCGGGAACTTCGTGGGTTTATCCAGACTGCGGGATTTTTGCTAGGCATAGCGGTGGTGTCCGAAGGGTGTGGTCTAACGGACCAAAGATGCTGGCGGCAGGCGATGCTTGCCGCCAGCCAGAGGCACCACGGGTCGCACCCCGACCGCGATATCCCTGGCACCCCCGCGTCCCCGCAGAGCTTGCTTCCGTTTCTCACGGCAACTTCAACGTAAAGGCTGGAGACTCCTTAGGCGATTCACCCGGGCACTACCACGGGTGCCTCCGAAAATCTACTATCCTTGGCTTTCCCACGACAACCCCGGAGGCACCTAAATATCGGTCCATCCGGGATTCTCGTGGGTTCATCTCAACTGCGGGATTTTCTTAGGCATAACGGTGGTGTCCGAAGGGTGTGGTCTAACGGATCAAAAATGCTGGCGGCAGGCAATGCTTGCCGCCAGCCAGGGGCACCACGGGGTGCACCCCGACCGCGATATCCCTGGCACCCCCGCGTCCCCGCAGAGCTTGCTTCCGTTTCTCGCGGCAACTTCAACGTAATGGATGAAGACACCACAGGCACATCATTCGGACACCACGGCAATGCCTCCGAAAATCCACCATCCTTGGCTTTCCCACGACGAACCCGGAGGGACCGAATAGATGGACACGGGAGTCGTTGATTGCAGGTCTTTCGTAATCAACACACCGATAACACGTAGTTCAGCCAGGCTCGTTGCTGGGAAGGCGAGGCAGGTCAACAAGGTCAGTAAGGGAAGTACGCGAATCTGCCACGGTCCTCGCTGTTTAAGAACCGTTGGGAAACACCTTCGACATTTCCCAACGGTTGCTGGAGCAACCGTTGGGCAGATGAAATTGCGGCGTGACAGCCACGGCAGTGGCGACATGTGGTAGCCCTGGGTGCGGGCCCCAGGGAACGGCCCCCCGCCACCACGCAAGTCCCGGAGGGACGACAGGAACTGAAACAACCAAGGCGGTTTCGTGTCGGTTGGAATCTGCGAGTCATCGAGGTAAACGGTCAGAATGATTCGTTCCATATGGTACCAGCCTAACACAATCTCATCGGGTACGATCCCGACAGATCGAAGGTGTGAATTCAACAGTTGGCAGTACGGTTCGGCATCGGTGGCGAAGGAGTGACTCTGCGACGGATGGGTACCGTCACTCAGTTTGCGCTGGTCATCGGAGGACAATGTTGCGGCGTGCTTGGCAAAGAGGTGTCGTCGCAGTTCGCCGTACTCCGCGATGTACCGATTACGGAGTTCAGCGTCGTCTAGCGAGACGAACCCCGCCGGTACGTTTTCCCCCGCCATCCAGGCGTCAACGGAATCGTAGAGCAGATGCCGAGGCGTCATGGATTGTGAATCATTTCATCGACAGAACGTAACCAATCACCCGGCGGCGACGAGAGATTGTCCATCTGAGAACGCCCGAATTCGCCGCTCGGGTGCATTGGATTGTTACCCGCTGTCTGGGCGTTGCAGTTCGGTTTCGCGGTCTAGCGCTTCCCCCCAGATATTGATTTCGCACTCAAATCGTTTCGGGTCTGATGCTTCGATTTTGATCGCCATTGGTATGAAGCTGCGGCCGCGATACTCAGGGACGGCTGAGTAGTTCTGGAGGTCGCCGGATTCAACCAACGGAGCAATGACATTAAGGTCCGTACTGCGTTTGATGTCCGCGATTCCAATTGGAACGTAAACGATGTTTCTGGGGTCTTCAGCACCACCGAATTCCGGTGGCATTAAATACAGCGGTTCGAGTTGCCCTTTTTCGACCAGCGCAAGAGCCTTTTCTCGCGTATCGACGTCGGAGAAATCGGGGCCGTGTGCCGGTGTTCCGAGCTCCTTCGATTTACGTTTCCAGAACGGCATCGGCCTCTTCGCTCCATGGTTGTTGAGTCAGACTCGAATGCGGATAACGTCGGCCATCACCGGGCACGGCCATTGTGGCTTTCATTTGTGAACGCGCCATGCCGTGCTCCGGTGGATGGCATGGTTATGCGGCCTTTACGCATCCTGGAAGTCATCTAAGTCATCAGCAACGTCGCGCGCGGTTGGCCGATAATTATCACCCGAAAACAACCCGCATGCCATCCCAAGCCAACCAAATACACCGCAGCCAAATATGTACATATGCCATGCAGGAACCCGTGCACCTGGGACAATTGCAGTCGCAAGACCGGCGCCAATGACAGCACCAACGAACGTTCCAAGCACAATGTTTCGACGATGGACACCTGATACCGTAAGCGAACCCAATGTGGCACCACACCCGCCGCCGACAAATGCAATGAAGGCGATGCCAATGATTATTCGCTTCACGATTTCAAGGACCATCGGATCAGGCTCTCGATTCGCATCCTGCATGTACATCGCGATCAGTATCGCCGGCGACACGGCAAGGACGGCACCGACCTTCATGCCGAAATACATCCGCTTATCCAATGCGACGGGATCAGCGCTTTGGCCGTGCCTACCTTCAGTATCCTTTTCTTTAACAGGTACGAATTTTTCGCCGCCGGGTATATTTTTCGCAGCGGTGAGTTTCAGGAATATAAGCAAGCCGCGCGAGAATGTTTCTGCGGAGCTAGTTTTGTACAAGACGTTGGAGATAGCCAAGACAATACCGAAAACGCCGCCAATAATCGCGAGTCCAATCCCGTGCTCAATTCGGCCTGCAGTAATCAGTGCGACACCGAGGCCAGAGCCAATGGCGCAACCAATGGTGCAGCGAAGTATGACCATCAATGACTTCATCGTTTCAGGATACAAGGCAAATCGCCAGCTACTCTTGCCGCAGAACGGCAGCGGTAACGGGACCGCCGCCATAAAACTATGATTTCAAAACCGGCGTCTTCGGCGTCTCCCGTTCACCGCATTCTTCTGTCGCGATTCTTGTCAAACGGTAAACCACTTCCATTCCGATTCATCGAGTTCGCGAACGTAGGCAAGCCGCAATCTAGGGGGCGAATGTTCGACCGATTCTACACGAAACTCGTGATGTGCCCAAGGAATGGTACTTGTGTCGCGGTTTGTGATTGAAACAGCAATGGAGTATTCCATTTTGAGGCGGGGTGACCAGAAGAATATCTCGGCATCGGGATGGTCGGATGGCATTGTCTTGGCGTGCATGGTCTGACCAACATCGGGAATCGAGTCGCCGCAGTCGGTTGTCTGATAATGAACGCCAAGTTGTTCGAGCAATAGAGTGTTATTCCGACAGGCTGGGCATCTTGCGAGCTCGCCGGAACACATGCTACCTGCGGGAATTCGATCCGAAATCAGGAATTGCCGGTCGCAGTCGGGGCATCTTGGTGGTTGATATAGGAACGGGATACGAACCGCGGATTTGACAGATGAGCAAGTCAAGCACCCATACAAGTGTTCGACGAAGCAGAATGGTTGACTTTGGAAACCGCATTCACATCGGAGTAATGCTTCGCCGGGCGGCAATTCAAAATCAGGCGGCACATCGTTCATTTAACGCCCCAGCGACAGAACGTCAGTGGTCACACGGCGGCGACCCAGGATTGTGTGAACACGAAACGACGTTGCCGCCGCTCGTGTGCACCACATGGTTCTTGCGCGGCGATTGCATTGGCGGACGGTTCGCCAAGGCTGCCGATCTAGCTCAACTTCAGGATACCGGCCGGATCGGGACCTAGCAACAATTGACCGCGCAACCTGCAAGTCACACCGTGTATTTTCCTACCTCCATTTTCCTACCATCTGCTCGCGAGGGACAGGTAAGAACATGGAGGTAGGAAGATATGTGGGGGTCGATATCCGCGCCCGGTTCTCACCCAACGGCAGGGGCGAAGACTAACGGGAAGTCCAGCAACCATCGGAAATCTTTGCGGTCGACCGTGCGTCCAATACGGACCTGCCCCTTACGAGGCTTGGCACTTGCGGATCGGGGCATTCGACCGCGCAACGACAGACAGCAAGAACAATGGATTATTAGCGGGTTAGTGGGGCATTATAGGGGGTTTTGCGCGGGTCAGCCGGGCTTTTTGCGGAGTTTTGCCGGCTCACCCGGTCATTATTACAAACCACCCGCTAGGACTGTGGGCCTTTGCGTATCCAACAGAAAGTGCGGAGCGTCGTTTGATTGATAGTCGAATCCCAGGACGTCGCCCTAGGCTGACATAAGGTTGCCCCCTTGGGCCGCGGATCGCCCAACGTAGACCGGCCGGGACAGCCGGGCTAGTGTTGCTTGCATTTCACAGGCTGGAAGCCTATGCCACTGTTCACAGGCTGGAAGCCTATGCCACTGTTCACAGGCTGGAAGCCTATGCCGCTGCTCACAGGCTGGAAGCCTATGCCACTGTTCACAGGCTGGAAGCCTATGCCACTGCTCACAGGCTGGAAGCCTATGCCACTGCTCACAGGCTGGAAGCCTATGCCACTGCTCACAGGCTGGAAGCCTATGCCACTACTCACAGGCTGGAAGCCTATGCCACTGCTCACAGGCTGGAAGCCTTTTGCTACGGGTTGCGGCCGGGGAGGGGGAGTTGGACTGTTTCCTTCGCCCTCCCCGGCTTTGATGCTGCGGCCAGGGGACCGTTACCGGGCCAGGGTGTCGGTTTCCTGGCCCCCGTTGGCGATGCGGGGCTGGAACGGGCTGGAGATCGAGCGGACGAAGTCCAGAACCGCTTGCAGGTTCGCGTCGATCTCCTCGAGCCGCTCTGCCGCCAACGCAGCGCCGAGGTCGCCGTCACTGCCAGCTTCCGCCACTGCGTCACCGACTTCAGGAGCATCGAGCTGGACAAGCTCCGAGGCGGCCGGTTCCGAGCGGTCGGTTTCGACTGCGGCAAACGCCTCCTCCGCTTCGCTGTACTCGTACACGTCGGCGAAGTCTTCCAGCGGGCAGCAGACGGTCGGCGTGTCGCGGCGGTCTTCGATGACCACCGCCAGCGACGACTCGGCCGGCTCCGCAACCTCCACCGCCGCGACACTGGCCGCCGGCTCCGCGGCCGGAGCCATCTCGACCGCCAGGGCGTCCGCCTGGGGAGCGGGCGGTCCGACCAGGGCTGGAGCCGCGGCCGCCGCCGGCAGTTGCTCGCCCAGCGAAGCGAGCAGCGACTGGGCCTCGTCGACCGCGCGGTAGCTGGCCGAGTACAGCCGCGCGCCAAAGTGGGCCGGTTGGAGGCGGGTCCGCAGCCAACCATCCTCTGCGAGCGCCTCGCCGGCTCGCCACTTCAGGTCTTCCAGCAAACAGTCCAGCGACCCGACCTGCCGCGCAAGCGCCGCGTCCAAGATCGACTGGGCCGGCTCCGGAGCACTGGCTACGGCCGCCGCGGTCGACGCGCTGGCGAAGGGTTCGATCCGTCCATCGTCGATCTTGTCCAGCTCGGTCGCCACCAGCGGCTGCTCAACCGCCGCGGACGCCTCCGGCTGTGTGGGCTGGGCAAACAGCTCTTCGGCCGCCGGCTCGTGTTCGACCAGCTCGTGCGTGACCGGCTCTTCTTCGGCAAACTCGGCCATGGCGGTGTCGGCGGCCAGCGGAATCTGCAGTTCACGGCGGGGCCGGGGGATGCCGTCCGCGAAGATCTGCCACTCGAGAGCATCGGTCGCCGTCAGGTCATACGGCAGGTACTCTTCCGGATCGCGAAGCGTGCAGATGATGGGCGCGTCCATCAGCCGCGCGACCTCGGGCATCGCCCGCGGCTGGCCGTCGACCAATTCTTCCACCTGCTCGACCACCTCGGTGACCACTTCGATCGCTGGCAGCGTGCTCTCGGGTTCGTCAACAACCGCAACTTCCGCAGCGGCGTCTTCACCGAGCGGAGCGACTTCCTCGGCTTCGGCCGCCTCGCCACCGCTTGCGACGATCTCCGCCACCTCGACCGCTTCCGCCGCTTCGACCATTTCCGTGTTAGCCGCTTCGACTTCAGCGATTTCGACTTCGGCGACTTCGACTTCAGCTTCTACGACTTCGGCTTCTACGACTTCGGCTTCGATGACTTCGATTTCGGCGACCGCGACTTCGGCGGCGGGGTTGTCGAGCGACTGCTGGCCGGCCTGGCAATCGATCTGCGTTCCTAGTTCGGCCTCAGTCGCCGCTTCGGCTTGCGAGCATTCGGCGGCCACTTCCGAATCTGCCTCGAGGGGCGTTTCTTCAGGAACGCAGTAGGTTATGCCGGCCAGGGCGTTGGCCGCGGCGATTCGGGCCGCTTCGTCTGTGGTTACTTCGGCGTTAATCGGAACCGGCGAATGGGAACATTGGTTGATAAAGTGCTGGGCTTGGGCGAACGTGGGGAACAAACACAAAGCCAAGCCGGCCAACCAAGTGCGCAGTTGGAGTTTCATCTTCGAGTCCTCCTGACAAAGCTCGCCGAGCATCCATGATGCGGATATAAGGCAGGCGAGTTTGTAAATAATTTGGGGTGGGAATAAAAAGGATGGGCGACGCGAGGGTCGCAGGGGGATCTGATGAATGCTATCGGCGACTTTGCGGAGGAGGGTCAAGGTGCCGGTTGCGAAAAGCCAGACGATTCGCGGTGTCGGTGCCGGTTGGGTGGTTTGGACCGGTTCGTTGGCGGCGGACCGGGTGTCCGGATTGACCGAGCGCCGAACCCTAGGGGCAATGCGGCGGTTCACAGGCTGGAAGCGGGGTGCCACAGAGTAGCTCGGCTGTCCCAGCCGAGGCGCGTTCTTCCGGAATCGCGGAGCGATTGAGTGTGGTAACCCCGGGCGCAAGCCTGCGGAAACGCCGAAACTCGAACCACAAAGCCCTGGAAGGGCGACATGACGGCGCGGCCGCGGAATTTCATGTCGTCCCTCCGGGACTTTCGCGGTGTGTGGGACGCCGCCACCCCAGGCTCGCGCCTGGGGCTACCGCATGTCGCCACTGTGTGGCTGTTCTTCACAGGCTGGAAGCCTATGCCACTGGGGTTGCCGCATGTCGCCACTGTGTGGCTGTTCTTCACAGGCTGGAAGCCTATGCCACTGCTCACAGGCTGGAAGCCTATGCCACTGTTCACAGGCTGGAAGCCTATGCCACTGTTCACAGGCTGGAAGCCTATGCCACTGTTCACAGGCTGGAAGCCTCTGCCACTGGCTACGGATTGGACGCGTTTGCTGTGGCGACGCTACCAGCGGATTTCCATCTGGGAGACGATCCTGGAGGCGAGGTCTTCGATCGCGTCCTGCAGCTCGGTCTCAATCGACTGGCCGGCTTCGGGCACTAGACGCCCGTTCTGGGAAAAGGTGAACGCCAGGCTGTTGTCGGGCAGCAGCTGGTTCTGCATCAACACCTGCCCTTGGCGGTCGATCCAAGCGGCTTGCACCGAGACGACCGCGTCGAGGGCCCGTGGATCGTCGCCGCTGGTTTCGGTCAGCACGCGTTTGGTCTCGGTCAGAAAACGCATCGTCAAGGTGCTGTCGGCCGTTGGGTCGCCGGTCACCTTGTATGGTGTCCGCCGCTCGATCTCCCGAATCACGGCTTCGGTCAACCGCACGCCAAGATCGTGCCGAAAAGTATCGTTTCTGGCGATCGGGACGTGGATTGTGCGGACGTCACTGCGGTACATCGCATAGGGACCGACCTGGTACCCGGTACAGCCGACGATCGATAGCGCCGCCAGAACGAGGCTCAAAAGCCACGCCCGGCCGGTCGCTGCGCCGGCACACGCCGCGTCGTTATTCCGCTGCGGTAACATCACCATCGCCTTATCGCAGTACCGTGCCGCCTTCGGAAAGAATCAGAGGCTTGCTACGGCGTTCATTGGGAAACGCATCGGACAACCAGGCAAACCGTTTGGGCGGCATGTCCGGTCGATCGGCAAACGCCGCCATCTGCTCTCGAGCCCGTGCGGCAAACGGCGTCGAAGGATGCTTCTCCAGCACCTCCTGGTAATACACGCGAGCGGCGCCGTATTCCTTGCGGCGCTCTCGATAACGTGCTCGGTGATCCAGCTTCTCCGCTTTGCGAAAATCAATCTCCGCGGCCACCTTGGTCAACTCTTGGCTCAACTGCTGATCCTGCAGGCGATCCGGGAACCGACGACGGGTTTGCCGCAGCAGTTTCTCTGCCTCGTCCAGCATGATCCCGCTGTAGCTGGGACCGGCATAGATCAACAACTTGCAGCGGAGGCCCATGATGTGGGCGTTGAACTGGTGCTCGCTGTCGGGAAAGGTTTCGCGCAGGTCGGTAAAGAATTCGTCGGCTTCCTGATAACGTCCTTGACGCATCTTCTCGACTCCGGCCGCCATGGTGGCATCGTCGGACAACAGACCGGTGGGATCGTTGTAGCGGATATTGTCCAGGACGCGGATGGCGTGCCCGTCGGCATCCATGAAGGGCCGTGAGGGGTCAAAGAAATTTACCGGCATCCAGCTGCGGTCGCCCACCTTGGCGGTTTCGATCCAGAACTGGCTGATCTCGAACAAGCGAGCGGCCGCACGGTCGTTGTGACGGTTTCGCGGATGTTCCTTTTGCAATTTGCTGAACATTTCCTCCGCGTCGGTCAGGCGATCGGCAAAGAAGAAACTCTCGCCAGCCATCAACAGGGCGTCCTGTTCCAGAGCCGTACCGCGATGCGCTTCGCCCGCTCGGACAAACAGCTTTGCGGCCCGCTGGTACTCGGCTTTGGCCTGTTCCCGAGGCAGTTCGGCGGCGGCTTGGAACACGCGGTCGCCTTCCTGATACAGCTGGCGAGCCCGCTCGCGGTTTTCGGGTTCGCGGCCGGTCAGGTAGCTGACCAGCCGGTTGGTCGATCGTTCGGCTGCGGCCCGCACGCCGGTTTCCTCTGCCGGTTCGTGCTGAGCCGTTTCAGAAACGCTGGTCGGACGGTTCTCCGGCGACGGACCCTCGAGCGTTCGCACCGAGGGACCGGAATCGGCCAGCCGGGGTCCGGTCAGGCTCTGACACCCGCCGACCGCCGGCACCAACAACACCACCAACAGAGGCGACGCCCAGCGCCGCGCCGGGTACCAGCGGTCGGCGGCTCGGGGAGCCGACGGTGCGCAGCGGCAACCCGGTCGTGACACAGCCGAGGCCGGGTGTTGGTTGCGGATCAGTTCAGACATCCATGTCCTCAACAAGTTCAGTGCTTAGGTGTCAACGGAGCTGGGCAAAAAGGGGCTCAGCCGCGGCGCATAGCCCAGTTGATTGCGAATGTATCGCGATAACAGGACACGCAGCTCGGCATAGGTCGCCGGCGAAACGGCGGGCACCCCGTCGTCCTGTGTCAAAAGTTGTTTTAATTGTCGGAAGCCATCCGCTGAGATCACTTTGGTTTCATGGTGCAGGCGTCGACATCTATCGCACAAAACCCCGCCGGCGATCAACCCGAATGTTTGTGCCCCCTGCTGCGGCACGGCGCCCCCGCAGGCGACGCAGCGATCGGTGCCGGGGGCGTGCCCGAGCATCCGCAGAGCCTGCAGCTCGAAAACCAAGACGGCCGGCCCCAGCGGTGCCGTGCCATCGATGCGGGCGAGCGTATCGAGGGTCAATTGATAAAGTTCCGGATGCGATTCGCCCTCGTCGGTCCAGTGCCGCAGCATTTCAGCAATGTAATAGGCGGCGTACAGCCGCTGCATTCTTTCTGCGGAGGTCAGTCCCGGCAGCTCGGTGACGCGGAAGCGGCGTTCCAGTTTGGCTTCGGTCAACAGGTCCAGCGTATCGCCCGGCTTGCGAATCAGCACCACGCGGCAAACGGCCAACAGGTCCAGGGCGCCTTCGAAAGGTCCCTTGGGCCGCCGGGCCCCTTTGGCCATAGCGCCCAGCTTGCCAAACTCCCGCGTCAGCAGGGTCACGACCAGGCTGGTTTCGCTGAATTCAATCGTGCGCAGGACGATCGCCTCGGACTTTTCCATCGACTACTCGCCTGCGCGTCCCAACATGGCCAGGTACTCGCTCATTTCTCCGGCCGCGTGAGAGTCGTTCTGCCGGCGAGCCTCCTCGATGCCGTCACGTAAGAACGTTCGAGCTTCGTCGACGCGGTCCAGGTCGACCAGCAGCTGGGCGGCCATAAAGAACGCGGGCACATAGGGCGGCGATTCCTGGGTCAATCCGGTGAAGCCGCTGATCGCTTCGTCATTAAGGCCTTCGCTACGCTGCTCCATGGCCAAGCTGTAGCGGAGGAAGGTGTCGCCGGGGTCGTCGGCCAGCATGGCTTCGATCTGTTTGCGTCGTTGGCTCATTGTGTTTCTCGGAGTGGGGGCTCGGGCGATACAACCAGATTAATCGGTACAAACCTCCAAATTGGTTTAACTGAACACGAACGATTTACCGATATCGATGACCGTAGAGATGGAATTTCCCTTGCAGAGGTTTGCGCATGTCTCGCGGCATCAGATACACGCTGGGTGTGAGCCTGTTGGTCGGATTGAGTTTCGGCACAGCGGACGCCCAGGAGGCTCACAGCAATCAAACGATCCAGCAGGTCGTGGGCAAACAGCCCGGCGGTCGGCGGGCTCCGGTCCAGCAGGCGGCCGTTACCGGGCAGACTTCCGGTATCCTGGGTCGCTTGATGACCCTGGGACGCGGTGGCGACGACCGATCGCGTACCGCGCCGCAGCCCAGCGCCCAGCGTGAACCGGCCGACTGGACCGGTGTACCCTACCACGAGGTGCCCGCCGGCAAACAGGCCAGCAGCCGCCGCCGCTCGGCTCCGGTTTCCGACCCCGGTTCGGCCCGGACCGCTCGCAGCACAAAGGCTTCCTCGGCACCTCGCTCGGCACCGGCCAACTCGTCCGCCCTGGGCCCCATCCCTACGCCGCCCAGTATGGACAGCCTGCACGTACCCACCGGCAAGGATCCGGTTATCGAAGTCGGCGACGAACCGGAATCGTTCTCGGCCACGTTCAGCAGCCGTCGCAACGGCCGCCGCAATGTCCAGCCGCTCGAGGCCGATGCCCCCAAGCCTTCGGCAGGGTCCACGCCATCGCCAACAGCGCAAGCGGACAAAGACCCTCGAGTCGCTAGCAACCGATCAACCAAAGTCGCAAGGAGCGAAACGGATACCGAGCCCGGCCCTAAATCCGCATCGACGACCAGTTCCCGGCGGACTCGCCCGAGCGGGACGACGGCGGGGCCCGCACCCGGGTTGGCCGCTGGGCCTCAAGCCGGCAGCACCGCAACCGAAGCCAACACGGCCGCTCGTTCGCCGCGTGCCACAGAGGCGCCGGCCGAATCGCGGCAGATGCCTCGCGCCCACACCCCGCCCAGCCTGAGCCGCAGCACGCCGGCTCCAGCCACCGGCGGCGAAGCCACCGCGGCGGCTCCGCAACACCCCCAGTTGGCGGCTCCCGAACTGGAAATGCCGACGGCCCCGGACGTTCCCACCCTGGCCGGACCGGCTTCGGCTTCGCCCAGCGACCGCGAAGCAGCCGACAACGCGCTGATGATCCCCAGCCCCACTGCGGCCTCGTCAGAACCGACTGCGGCCTCGCCAGACCCCGCTGCGGAGCCGGCCCCCGCCACAGTCGCCGGCAACCAGGCCCTGACGCTCACCCCGGCCGACATGGTCGCGGCAGGCCAACGTGCTAGCGCCCAGAACAAGAACAAGCCAACCGCTGCAAAGCCCAACCCGGCCAGCGGGGACCGTGACAACTCGGTCGCCACGACCGACGCGCCGATCGGATCCGGAGTGGCGCAGCCGGGCACCGAAACGCCCGGCGGCCAGATCAAACTGCACGCCACAGCCGACGGAACGGGCCAAGCTGCGTCCTCGCCTGGCGGATCGATGCAGCCGCGGACCAGTTCGCCGGCCGCGGACACCGTGGCCGCCGAAGCGGCCGAGGTGCCGGGATTGCGTGTGATCGCCGAGGGACCCTCGCAGATCATGATCCGCCAGAACACGACCTACGAGATCCGCGTCGAGAACCGTGGTGCGGTGGCCGCCCCGGGTGTGCTGGTCCGCACCGCCATCCCGGGCTGGATCGGCGTCCGCAGCAATGCGGCGACCCGCGGCGACGTCCAGATCGAACAGGACGGCGGCGATCGGCATCTGCTGTGGCGAATCGAGAAGCTGCCGGCCGGCAAGACCGAACGCTTGTCCCTCGAGGTGCAAGCCGAAAGAGCCGGTTCGTTCGGCGTGGCCGTCGACTGGACGCTGCTGCCGCAAGCGAACAACCTGATGGTCCACGTTCGCGAACCCAAACTGCAGCTGTTGATCGAAGGCCCCGACCAGGTGGTCTTCGGCGAGTCGGAAACCTACAAGGTTCGCGTGTTGAACCCCGGCGATGGACTGGCTCCCAACGTAACGTTCACCCTGTCGCCCAATTCGGCGACGCCTCAAACACAATCCATCGGCGCGATTCCGCCCGGCAAGGAAGCCCACTTCAACGTGGAACTGACGGCCCAGGATTTGGGAGACCTGCAGATTCACGGGTTGGCGACCGCCGACCTGCAGCTGCGAAGCGAAGCGGCCAAGACGATCCGTGTCGCGGCGGCTGAACTAGAAGCGATCCTGACCGGACCGCCGCTGCGTTACCAGAACGGCGAAGCGTCCTACAAGTTGACGCTTGAAAACACCGGAGCGGCGGCCAGCCGCAACGTGGCGGCCAAGTTGCAATTGCCCTCGGGCATCCAGTACGTCGACGGCATGCAGGGCGTCCAGCAAACCGGCCAGACGCTGCAGTGGACCATCGACGAGTTGGCCCCCGGCGCCAGCCGCGACTACGAATTCCGCTGCCAATTGAACGAAACCGGCGCCCACCACCTGGCGTTTGAGTGCCAGGGATCGGCCGCGGGCCAGGCCGCCGTCTCGCTGACCACCAAGGTCGAAGCCCTGGCGGACCTGGTGCTGGCCATCAACGACCCGCCCGCTCCGGCACCGACCGGCCAGGCCGTGACCTACGAGTTGAACATCACCAACCGCGGCTCCAAAGCGGCCGCCGACGTGCACGCCCTGGCTCACTTCAGCGATCACATCGAACCGGAACGCGTCGAGGGCCACAGCGGCAAGGTCAGCGTCGGCCAGGTATTGCTGGATCCGATCGCTCGCATCGAGCCCGGCCAGACCGTGACGGTCCGGATCGTCGCCAAGGCGATGCAGGAAGGCCATCACCGTTTCCGCGCCGAAGTCAGCTGTGGCGAAACGATCCTGGTCGCCGAGGAAGCCACCCGCTACATGAGCCCGGTGGACGATCAGATCAGCCGCCGCAGCAGCGAAACCTCGGCCCGGTAAAGAGAGTCGCCTTTCGCTCCGCCGAAAGTTGCAGAGAGTCGCCTTTCGCTCCGCCGAAAGTTGCCTCAGCGCAGCAACAACAACTTTCGCGGGACGCAAGGCGACACGGCCAGGCCGCCTGGGCCGACGCTAAAGCTTCACGTCGCCGCTTCGTTTGTAGGATCGCCCCGCTGGAGCTTTTCGTCGCGGAGTCGGTCGAGACCCCGTGGCGGTGCCTTGGGCTGGCATCAGGCTACCCTTTTGGGGCGGATTGCCCAAAGCCGCTCGGCTGTCCCAGCCGAGGGCCGAACACCGCTGACGGCTGGGACAGCCGAGCTAAGCACGTCGCAACTTTAATTCGGCATCACTCTCCCTTTGGGAGAGTCGGGCTCTTAGGCCCGGAGAGGGTTTTCGCAGGGCCCTCCCCGGGCCTAAGAGCCCGACCCTCCCGCTGCGCGGGAGGGTGTTGTCGCGGGGTTTCACCGAAAGATTTATGCCGACGTGCTTACTTAACTTTCGCGGAGCGAAAGGCGGCTCTGCTATTCGGGGTACTGGACGGTGATCACGCTGCTGATCCCCCCTCGCGGGGTCCAGCGGCTCTCCAGCGTGCAGCTTCGCGGCTGGACGACGGCGACAAAGTCGTCCATGATGCGGTTCGTGATTCGCTCGTAGAAGATCCCCTCGTTGCGGTACTTTTGCAGGTACAGCTTCAGGCTCTTCAGTTCAATGCAGTGCTGATCTGCGACGTAGCGAAACGTCAATGTGCCGAAATCCGGCTGGCCCGTCTTGGGGCACACCGAGGTAAACTCGGGACATTGGATCTCGATCGTATAATCCCGCTCCGGTCGCGGGTTCTCAAACGTTTCTAACGTCTCTCGAAAACTGTCGGACAAAGTTGGTTCCTCCCGAAAAAGTTGCCGAATTCTCGCATTCTCTGCCCGTTTCGAACAGGGGCGAAACGGCGGCGACGTCGCGTTTGCGCGTGACCGAAACGTTCGACAGCCGGCAGGGTGAAGGCAAACTGACCGGGACGCAGAGCCACTTCATTCGCCTGGCCGGCTGCAACCTGCGATGCTGGTTCTGCGATACCCCCTACGCCTCCTGGGCTCCGGAAGGCGATTCCGAGTCGATCGACCGGATCATCGAGCGGATGGAGCGGTCGGAGTGCCGGCATGTGGTTTTGACCGGCGGCGAACCGCTGATGTTCAAGCAGGTCACCGAGCTGGCCGAGCGAATCCGCCGCACGGGGCGTCACCTGACGATCGAAACCGCCGGCACGCTCGCTCCTCCGATCACCGCCGACCTGATGAGTATCAGTCCGAAACTGGCCAGCAGCGGCCCTGAACACGGTTGCCAAGACGCGGCCACGATGCCGGTTGAGATGGCCCCCGACCAACTGGCCCGCTGGCAAACGATGCACGAGCAGCGCCGGTTCGCACCGCAGGCAATCGCCAGTTTGATCGCCGACAGTGTGGACTACCAAATTAAATTCGTGCTGGACACACCGGCCGATACCGCCGAGACGCTGGAACTGATTCGGCAGATCGATGTTGCCGCCGATCACGTCTGGATCATGCCACAGGGCGTTACCGTCGACCAGCTTCGGCAACAGGCCCGCTGGCTACAGCCCTGGTGCCGCCAGCACGGTTTTCACTACTGCGACCGGATGCACATCCACTGGTACGGCAACCGACGCGGCACCTAGGCCAGCACGTCTTCGATGATCCGTCCGTGGACGTCGGTCAAGCGAAAATCGCGTCCCGCATAGCGATAGGTCAGCCGTTTGTGGTCAAAGCCCATCAACCGCAGGATGGTCGCGTGCAGGTCGTGAACGTGCACACGATTTTCCACGGCTTTGAAGCCCAGTTCGTCGGTGCGGCCATAGCGTTGACCGCCTCGGACGCCGCCGCCCGCCATCCACACCGTAAAACCGTGGTGGTTGTGATCGCGGCCGTTCATCTTGCCCTGATTAGCGCCCTCCTTGGGCATTTCCACGACCGGCGTCCGTCCGAACTCGCCGCCCCAGATCACCAGCGTATCTTCCAACAGCCCACGCGCCTTCAAGTCGCTCAGCAGGGCTCCGATTGCGCGGTCGCACTGACCGGCCAATCGGCGATGATTGGTTGCCAGGTCGTCGTGGTTGTCCCAGGGCTGGCCCGCGCCGTGCCACAATTGCACGTAGCGGACGCCGCGTTCGACCAGCCGCCGCGCGATCAGAATCTGCCGGGCCTGCACGCCGGGACCGTAGGCGTCCAGCACGTGTTGGGGCTCCCGCGACACATCGAAGGCATCGGCCGCGTCGCTTTGCATGCGATAAGCCAATTCGAAGGATTCAACGCGAGCCTGCAGACGTTGGTCGGTTTCCCGCTGAGCCGCAAACTGCTGGTTCACCTGCTGCAGCAAGTCCAACTGTTGACGCTGGGCATCGCGGCTGATGCGGCGGTTGTTGATGTTGGCGATCAAGCGGTCGATGCGGGTATGGCTGCTGTCGACGTACGTGCCCTGGTAGCTGCCGGGCAGAAACGCCGACTGCCAATTCTGGGATTCTTTGATCGGGTAACCGCCGGGACACATCGCGATGAATGCCGGCAGGTTTTGATTCTCGGTTCCCAGACCGTAGGTCAACCACGATCCCAGGCTGGGCCGGACCTGCAGCGATTCGCCGGTGTTCATCAACATCAGCGACGGTTCATGGTTGGGCACATTGGCGTGCATCGAATTGATGACGCAGATATCGTCGATATGCTCCGCCGTGTGCGGAAACAAGTCGCTGACGTGGATACCACTTTCGCCGTACTGCTGGAACTTGTAGGGCGAGCCCATCACGTTGCCGGTCGGCCGCTCGGTCTTGAGGTTTCCGCCCGGCGCCGTCTTGCCATCGAACTTGGCCAGTTCCGGCTTGTAGTCGAACGAATCGACGTGGCTGGGACCGCCATTCATGAACAAGTGGATCACCCGTTTGGCACGCGGCGGGAAGTGCGGCTGACGAACGGCCAGAGGCGACCCTTCGGCGGCGGCCTGCTGGGTCAGCATCTCGCCCAGGGCGAGCGTTCCCAGGCCCGTGCCACACATCCGCAACATCGCTCGCCGCGAGCATCCGCTGGTCGCGCCGCCGGTCAAGTCGTTTGGATCGATCATGTTTTCGTACACGGCAATTAATCCACAAAAATAAATTCGTTGCTCATCAACAGGGCGTGCGCCAGTTGTTCGGCGCGACCGAGCGGTTGCTGTTCGCCTTGTTGCCAGGGGCCGGAGAAGTCCGATTCGCTGTCCGATTCGATCCGCTCGCCATGGTCGCCTTCGAATTGGATCGCGATTTTCCAGTAGAAAGAATCGCTGTTCAGGTCGCCTTTGTCGGAGGTCAGGAAATCGATCGCTTGACCTTTGCGAACGCGGAAAGTAATCGGACCGTAGGGTCGCGGACGTTTGGCCAGATGGGTTTGCCAGAGAACGCGGTTCTCCGTGGCGATCGTCATCTGCACGCCGTTACCGTTCATCGAGGGATGTTCCATCGTCCCGATCACGCGGCAGCGTCCATCGGCCGGAGCGGTCCAGCGGCGGTTGGTGGCCAGATCGTTGCCGGGACCGGGATGCCCGCCGGTGCGAGTCAGTTGCAGGTAACGGAATTTCCCGCCCTTGGCGAAATCGGGGTGCTGCCAGCGACCATCGTGATAGTGGGTAAAGGGTTCGAAACTTTTGGCCGTCAGGTCTTCGCCAACAGTGCTGAACCCGTACTGCCACAGGGCTCGCGGATCGGGCAGGGGTTCCATTTCGCTTTGCGGCAATTCCAGAAACGCGAGTGCCGTTCGCAGCTCGGTTTCGCTGGGTGCACGGGCCAGCACGGTTTCGTAGATTGCTCGCACCAATTCCGTTTCTGCATCGCCTCCCGTTCCCGCGCCGGAACCTTCCGTTCCCGCACTCGAAGTTTCCACCGACCGCTGGGCAAAATCCGCGACGCGGCCCGCCGCGGCCAGGACCGTCGGATCGTTCATCATGAACAGGGCCTGCTGGGGCACGGTCGTATAGGGTCGACGCGGCGTGTGAGCATCGGGACTGGCGAAGTCGAAGATGCGGAATACGCCGGGCAGGTTCTGGCGATCGATAAAGGCGTACACCGTACGGCGCGGTGGCGTGGGCGTGCCCTGGAGGTCCACCGGTTCGCCGCCCACCTGGCTGCGAAGATGCTTCGAAACAACCAACAAAGCATCGCGGAGGGATTCGAAGTCTCGGCGTCGCCGCGTCGCTCGCGCAAAACATTCGTTCTCGGGATCGGCCTGTAGCGCGGCCGGCGAGGTATGCGAGCTGCGCCGATAGATGTCGGTCATGACAATCCGCCGCACCAACCGTTTGACGCTCCAGTCGCGATAGAAATCCGCGGCCAGATCTTCCAACAACTCGGGGATCTGCGGCTGAGGGCTGCGAACGCCAAAGTCGCTGGGCGTGTTCACCAGGGGCGTTCCGATCAGATGCGTCCAAACGCGGTTCACAAACACGCGTCCGGTCAGCGGATTCTCGGTGGTGGCGATTTTTTCGGCCAAGTCCAACCGCCCGCTGCCCGTCTTCAGCTGCCAATGCTGGGCAGGTTCCGCCGGCGTCCGCAGGGCGGTCAAGAACCTTCGCGGCGCGACCTCGCCGCGGTTGCCGGCTTGGCCACGAATGAACACCCGAGCATCGGAGGGTTTATGGTCTTCCAACATCAACGGCGACGGTCCGTCCTCCTTCAAGCGACTGCTTCGCATCACGCCGTACAGGGCGTAATAGTCGACCGTGGGAATCGGGTCGAATTTATGGTCGTGGCACCGCGCGCAGGCCACGGTTAATCCCAACAGTCCGCGGCTGACGACGTCGATGCGATCGTCGATCGTGTCGTTGCGGTTGAGAAACCGACGGCCCACCGTCAAGAATCCCATCGCGTCCAGATGGCCGTCCAAATTTTCGGGGTCCAGCCGATCCGCCGCCAACTGGTAACGGATCATCGCGTCAAAAGGCAGGTCACGATTGAACGCAGCGATGACCCAGTCGCGGTATTGATGGCTGCCCGCCAGGCGGCGCTCGCGGCCGGCCAGCGTATAACCGACGGTGTCGGCATAACGGGCCACGTCCAACCAGTGCCGCCCGAAACGCTCTCCAAACTGGGGCGAAGCCAACAAGCGATCGACCAAGCGTTCGTAGGCATCGGGGCGGGAATTGTCGAGGTACGCGTCGACCTGTTCGCGGCTGGGCGGCAGACCGGTCAGGTCATAGTACAAGCGGCGCACCAGCGTCGCGGGATCGGCGGGCGGATTGACCTGCAAGCCGTCGTCGCGACTGCGCAGGTGGTCGGCGACAAAAGCATCCAGCCGACTGGACTGACCGTCGGCATGCCGCGGCGCCGCGGGGGAATGGACCTTCTGAAAAGCCCAGTGATCGGCCGGGTCGACCTCCGCGGTCTCGTCCTCGGCCGGGGCATCTCCATCCGGTTCGCGTGGATCGACAGCCCCATCCTCGATCCATTTTCGCAGCACCTCGATCTGCTCGTCTTCCAAGCGTCCCTCGGGCGGCATCTCCAGTTCGCCATCTTCGTAGGTGACCGCACGCAGGAGCAGGCTTTCTTCCGGTTCGCCCGGCACGACGGCCGGCCCACGCGTGCCACCGGACCGCAGCGCCTCGCGGGTATCGACAAGCAACTCGCCCGAGGATTCGCCGGTTTCCACGCTGTGACACTCATAACAGTGCTGGACCAGCAGCGGGCGGACCTTGGATTCAAAGAAGTCCAGACGTTCATCGGCGGTCGTCTCACCGGCGGCGAACGCCACAACCAGTAGCACGTAACACAAAAACCAGCTCGCTTTCCGCGGCGGAAAAGCAAGCCCAAAGCGACGTATCATGCAGGAACCGTCCGAGGCGGGAGACGTGGGAGGGGCGTGCGAGGCGGATCCCAAGTCGGTGGAAGGTGGGTGGAGTGATTTTACAATCAGTATTTTGTATTGTACACCCTGCGGCAATCGCGTGGGCCCAGAGTAGCTCGGCTGTCCCAGCCGAGAACAGGTCTTTCGGAATCGCGGAGCGATTGAGTGTGGTAGCCCCAAAACACAAGCCCGGGGAAACGCCGAAACTCGAACCACAAAGCCCTGGAAGGGCGACATGGCGGTGCGGCCGCGGAATCTCATGTCGTCCCTCCGGGACTTGCGCGGTGTGTGGGACACCGACACCCCAGGCTCGCGCCTGGGGCTACCGCATGTCGCCACTGCGTGGCTGTTTTTCACAGGCTGGAAGCCTATGCCACTGTTCACAGGCTGGAAGCCTATGCCACTGGCTTTACGCACTGCTGCTCGTTATTGCTTGGCGGCGGATTGCTCGGATTCGATCCAGCGCTGTTCGGCCTTGTCGCGGCTGAACACCAAGGCGGGCCGCTTGCGGCTGTCCGAAAAGACCCAGGTGCTCAGGTGTGTCGGTTCCGTCTTCATCAACAGACGATTTTCCATCCACAGCGATCCCTCGCCGGGCGGTGGCGACCACTCGAAATAGGCCCACAGGAACTTGCCGCGATCGTCCAGCTCGTAGCCCACCCAGTGCATGGTCGCCCGAGCGGCGTCGCTGTCGGCTGCGTCGCCACCGCGCCGCGAGAGCTGGAGGACGTGATGCAGGTAACCGGCCAAAAGCTTTTCGCCCTCGCGGTCGGTTGCGATGACCAACGATTCGCGATCCGACGAGTCCTGCTGTGCGGAATCCTCGTCGGCTTGCGCCAGCGCCGCGGCGGCGGCGTCCAGGTGTTCCAGGTTCACGCGGCGACCGTAGTGGTCGGAGAGGGCGGATTCGAGATCCCGCGGATCGATTCGCAACGCCACTTCATAGCGGTTCGACTGCGCGTTCCATTCCACTTCGGCCAGCGTGCGATGGTAGGGATGGATCAGCGTAAAGAGCAGCAATGTCCACAGCATGGTACTTCCTTATCGATCACGGGCTGGGCGAGGGTTTGCAAAAAAGAACGACGAGCCGATCACTGCGTCGGCTCGCCGTTCATTGTTTTACCGAAAAGCTCGGTGGGTCCTAGGACCAGACGTTGGAGACATCGTCGGCCAACAGGCTCAGCACGTCATCCTCGTCGTCGTCCTGCCCATCCTGGCGAGACTCCACTTGCGGCACGACCGAGACGTGCGGCGAAGCGGACGGTCCGTCGTCATCGAAGGACATCGCGGTACCACTCGCGTCGTTACCGAGCGACTGGAAGACGTCGTCGGCCGATCGCGCGGCTGCATCGCCGGCGGCAAACGTCGAGGGCGCCTCGCCATTGACGTGGCTGGCTCGTGCTCGCTCGTTCAAGTGATTGACAACCTTCAACACGTCGAACGGCGTGATCTGGTTATCGCCGTTAACGTCGGCGAACACTCCGCCGGGCAGGGCTGCGGATTCACCCTGCGCGACGCCGGCTCGTCCCATGTAGTTGAGCGTGTTGATCACACCCAGGGCATCGATCGGCGAGACGTAGCCGTCGGCGTTGACGTCCAACGGGTTCAGACCGTTCTGCATCGGCGATTCGCCAGCAGGCATGGTGATCTGAATCGTTTCGACGTCGTAACGAATCCGATCCGGCTCGACTCGTTCCGGCGGCTCATACAGCAGCGTATCCTGGAACGGCGAGAAGTCCGCCTTGTCACCGACGACTCGCAGATCGCCGGCCGCATCGGCACGGAAGAACAACGTCGCCATCAACTGAGGCTCGGCTCCGAGCGGTCCGGTTGTGCCCTCGGGATCATTCTGGAAGGCACCGAATTCGTTGATAAAGCCGGGTGCCGTTAGCTGGCCCACGGCTCCCTCGGCCTCGAACGCAGGCGAGAAGACCACGTCGAATCCGAAGCGTGTACCCAGCGTATCGGTCGGCGTAATCAGCATCCGGTCATAAAGGATGTCCAGGTATCCGGCGAAGACGCCGAACGTCGTTGCCGCCTGCGGACCACGCAGGTCATCCAGATAAACCTCGACGCCGAAGCGGTCGCCGACATTGATCTCGTTGATCGGGTTGCCGGCTTCGTCGACGTAGCGGAAATCGATAAACACCTCGTCGTCGGCGGCCGCGGCCCCCACGGCCAAGCTGACTTCGGCCGAACTGCGGAAGCCATCGGCGTCAACAATCACATAGGTAAAGCGATCTACGCCATTAACGCCGGCGTTGGCGCGATACTCGACAAAGTCGTCCGAGAAATCATCGGGAGTGCCGTTCCGATTGATCGTGGCGGTGCCAAAGTTCGGATTGGGACTGTTCTGAATTTCAAACTGGATCAATCGGCCGCTCGGGCCAACAAGGTCATTCGCCAAGACGTCCAGGGCAACGTTGCTGCCGCCCTGGATTAAGGTACCATCGGGAAGCAAGCCGTCGGGGTACGAATCATCGACCGCCTTGGTCGGTTGGCCGTCCGCCGAGTCCAGGATCAACAGCTCGGTGCCGCCCAATCGCAGGCCTTCGACCGGTACCGGCGTGTCGCTGCCCAGGACCAACGTTTCGCTGACCGCCAGGTCAGCCGGATCGGCCTGGAACGTGGCCACGCCTGCGCCCACGGCCTGCATCCGCACGGTAAACAGGACCGTCGGATCGGTGTGCTGTTCGCCTTGGCCGCCCGGCCCACTGCCAAAGGGCTGCGTGCCGCCGATCTCGTTCAGCAGTCCCGGCGTCTGGGCATCGCCCAGCGTGAAGGTCGCACCGCTGAACAACGGTCCGAACGTCACGTCGAAGGGGAATCCGTTGGTGGCGTCGTTGACCGGAATGGTGGACACCAGTTCGTCGTTGTACAACATGTCCAGGAAGGCGCTGCCGACACCTTCAAAGGTCTGGAACGGCTCGTTGCGAACGTCTTCAACCAATACCGACACCAGAAACTCGTCGCCGACCTGCACGTTGTCCAGCAAACGGTTGTCGACCGGATCGCGGATCTCGAAGGAGAACGCCACCTGGTCGTCGTCCAACGCATCGGGCAGAACGTTGATCGTCACCTGGGCCGTACTGGACTGGCCCAGTGCGTCGGAGACCGAGTACGAGAATTGCTCGGTGCCGGCAAAACCGATCGCCGGCGAATAACGCAGCGACTGGCCGCCACCGACCATTTCGATCCGGCCACCCTGGTTGCCCTGACTGAACGAGGTGATCGCCAACCCGCCGTTGATGCTGGCGACGTCGTTGTCCAGCACGTTCAACGGTCGATTGCTCGAACCCCGAGCCACCTCGTAGGTGTCGTCGACGGCGATCGGTACGTTGGTCTGGAAGTTGACATTGACCGTCACCAGTGCCGACTGTTCGCCACCGCCGGGGACCGGTACGAAGTAACGGAACTGGTCGATGCCCACAAACCCGTTGGGCGGCGTGTACAAGACCGTTCGGCTGTCGGCTCCGATCGTGACCACGCCCCGGGTGCCGGTGGTCTGCAAGCGGCTGATCGCCAAGGACGTGCCCGGCAACTCGAAGTCGTTGCTCAGCACGTCCAGCGAATTGGCCAAGCTGTTGCGGGCGACCGTATAGCGGTCCTCGTTAACCACATCCGCCGTGGCTTGAATGGTGAAGATGTGATCCTCGACTTCGCCGGAGTCGGCCGCGCCGGTGGGAGCCAAATCTCGCGTGTGGCTGTAGCGGAAGCGAGCCACGACATCGCCCGTGGCGACGCCGGCGGGGACACTGACCGAGACGTCCCGGGTGCCGGTGCCCAGTTCGAGGTTCGTGACGATCTGTTCGCCGGGATCGGACCAGTCGCCATCGCGGTTAAAGTCCATCCAGGCCTGTAGATAGGCCGGCATTCCGGTCGTGTTGGTGGTTGTCACGCTGAGCGCCGAAGTGGCTCCGGGTGACAGGGGGGCGACCACCGTGACGCCGTCTTCGTCGTCCAGAATCGTGCCGTCCAGCTGGGGAACGCCGTTCAGGTCATCGAAATCAGCGTTCGGACTGTTGGTACCGTCCAGCTCGCGATCAACCGTGGTGCCCAGCGTCAGCCCCGTCACGATCCCGTGATTCGCACCGTCGTCGGCCGCCGTTACCGGATAACCTTCGGGAGCGTCACCCCAGTCCCGAGCCGGCAGATTGCCAAAGTTAAAGTTTCCGTTGAGCGCTCTGCCGTCGAAGACCACCGTGTGTTCGCCCGACGCCGGGAAGGTCTGGATGAATCCGGCTTCGACAACCTCGCGAATCGTATAGGTCCCAGGCCCCGGGAAGTTAATACTGTACGTTCCATCGGCGGCCGTGATCGCGCGCGGTTCGCCCAAGTCGGGCCGGTCGTCGCCGTCGAGATCCAGATAGATAAAGACACCGCCGATCCCGGGTTCGCCTGCTTCGCGGGTGCCATTGCCATTCAAATCGGCAAACTTGACGCCCGTGATGTCCGAGCGGACTTGATTGAATCCAAACGCAAGCGCTTCGACTTGCCCCGCCGAAGCCGACTGGGCCGTCGCCGTCGTGGCCACGTAATTGGTCGGCGTGATCGCGCGAATCGTGTGTTCGCCCGCGGCCACGGTCAGCGAAAACGAACCGTCGGCGGCCGACACCGTGGACTGCTCGGTGGGATCCAGCACCCCGTCTCCGTCGACGTCGTCGAACACGGTGACCCCGGCTAATCCGGGATCGCCGGCCGCCAAGCCGTTGGCATTGACATCGTTGAACACGACGCCCGTGATCGTCTGGCCAGCCATCCCGGTGGACAGTCCGAAGGCGAGGTTCACCGCCGGATCTTCGACGCCCAACAAAACGCCTTCGGCAGGCGAATAAATGTCGTAGACAAAGTCGATGTCTTCGTCGTCAGCGGTACCAAAAATGCCGTCCGGGCCGACTTCGGTAAAGGCCGGGATGTCACCGCCCTGGTCCATCAGCGACAAACGCGAATTGGAATTGTCCTGATGCCAGGCGCCAAAGAAGTGGCCGGCTTCGTGCGCCGCAACGTTGCCGATAAAGGTGGCGAACTGCTCGATCCGGCTGACCCCGCCGGCCCGTGGGATGGGGTCGACCAAGTCAAAAATCTGGTCCAACAACACGATCGACGATTCTTCGGTGTCGAAGTTACCGATGTCGATACTGGCCGCCAAACCAATCGTATCCTCGCCCGATTCGGCAACCGTTCCGCCGATAATGATCCGGCTGACGTTGGGCTGACCATACGGATCCGCATGATCGCGACTGTTGAGGATCTTGATGCCGAACTCGCCGGGCGTCCCCGAGTCGGCAAAGCTGCCGTTCAGGCCGTTGAGCGGCAGGGATTCAAGGAAATTCTCTTCGACCTTGGCAACGACCTCATCGATAAAACGATCTTCGTCCGACGGCAGGATCTCCCAGCTCTCCAAGAACGAACTCAGCGGCGATAGCCGCGCCGTGCCCGTCGTCGGCAACCCCGTCACCGGATCCAATGCGGTCAATTCCGACCGCGAATAGATCGCTCCGTCAAAATCCAGGAACAACACCTGCTCGGTGCCGATCGGCTCGCTCTCCAGGACCGGGCGGTAAACCCGCAAGCCCGCCGTGTAACTGCCCGACGTTCCATCGGGTGCCACGCGCAGGTAGTAGGTTCCGTCAAACGGCACCACCGTCGCTCCGATCGCATCGCCGGCCGTCTGCAGTGGAGACTTGAACGGGTAGGGCGACGTCAGCGTGGAATTGCCCGCAGCATTGACATTGGCCCCGAATAGATGATCACCGTACTGGTAGGGCAGGGTGTCTTGATAAAAGACGTCAAACTCCCCTACGCCACCGCTGACCGACACATCCAGAATGTCGCCGGCCCGCAGATCAAACCGAAACCAGTCTACGTCTTCGGGGATCCGGTTGGTGAAATCCACCAGCGACAGCGAACCCGACACGTCGATCGTGTCCTCGTCGTCCGGCCCCGTTCCCAAAGGCAGAAACTCCGCCGTCGCCTTGGTGTCGTTCAGCCCCACCGTGCCCAGGGATTCCGATTCGGCGGCGACAAAGGCGGGCACCGAACCCACATTGCGGGCCTGGGTAACCGTTCGCACCCCCACGTCCGCCGCAAAGGCGCCGCCGGGAAATAGATTTGCCGCTAGCAATTGACGGGCTTCCAAACCTTCCAGTGTCAAGCGACGCTTGGCATGCGTGGACTGAACGGCTCGTGACCGGCGACGATTGGCTTTGATTGAGGCTGACTTCACCATCTAGTCCCTGCTCGATTGAACGGAGCATCGCAAATCAATGCGATCCAAAACGATTTTCTTGAAAGCGGAATTGCGAAACTGAACGTGCTAGCTGCATCGAATCACACGACAGCAAACGGTATCGACGGATTAAGGTGCACAGTTTCGGCAAACTGGGTTATTTCGGACACCTGGATAAGTTGTGGTCCCGATTCTAGTTAAGGCCCCTAACCTGTCAACGAAACGCTTTTCTTGCGATGCGCGTTTCCTGCCTGAAGTTCCGATTATGCGTCCGAATTGACCGAATAACCGTCGCTATTGTAATTTACGGCCCTGGATGCCCGCCACAATTCGCGCCGACAGGGCGCGAGGCATCCAGCGGGTAGCCAAGGTTCCCAACCGATTGCCCCATCCGGGCGTGCAATTCCGCTTGCCGCGGCGGAAGGCGCGGTGTCCGGCGGCGGCCACCCGATCCGCTGGCAGGCTGTTGCGGTCGAAAAAGCCCAGCGAATCGATTCCGCTGCGACTGGCGAACTCCGAGTCGACCGGTCCTGGGGCCAGCGAGGTGACCGTCAGCGGGGAGTCGCGGAGCTCGTGGCGGAGGGCGTCTGAAAACGACTGGACGTACGCTTTGCAAGCGTAATACACGGCCATCAGCGGTCCCGGCGGATAGGCCGCGACCGAGGAAACATTCAAAATCCCGCCTCGGCCGCCCTGGAGCATGCCCGGCAGCAGGCGATGGGTCAGCTCGGTCACGGCGGAAACATTGACGGCGATCATGGCCATCTGCAGGGGGCGTTTGGAATCGGCAAAGGGTCCGAGGATGCCAAAGCCGGCATTGTTGACCAATACATCGACCACCAAACCGCGACCGGCGATTTCCTCGCACAACGCCGCCGGCCCGTCGGGAGCGGCCAGATCCACCGGGATCACCTCCACACGCACGCCGTGACGCTCAACCAGTTTTCCCGCGACCTCGGTAAGTTCTTTCTCGCGACGAGCGGCCAGAATCACCGTCGCTCCGTCGGCGGCAAAGCACTCGGCCAACGCCGCACCGATTCCGGAACTGGCGCCGGTGATGAGCACCGTTTCAGGCGTTCGAATCGCATTGGTCATCGATAAAAACTTTTCGTTGGCACAGGATTGTAGCGCGACTCGGCTGGGACAGCCGAGCTACTTTGTGGCATAGGCTTCTAGCCTGTGAACATCGCGACTCGGCTAGGGCGGGTCGTAGCCGCCGCGGTTCCAGGGGTGACAACGGGCGATGCGGCGGACCGCTTTCCAGCCGCCGCGCAGCAGCCCGTAACGCTGCAGCGCCTCGATCGCATACTGGCTGCACGTGGGCGTGAACCGACAACACGGCCCGACCAGCGGGCTGATCCCCTGCTGGTAGAACCGAATCAGCGCGATCGCGAGGCGGCGAAACAAACCTACTGGGCCTCGCGATTCAGCGGTTCTTCGACCACGAACGCTTCGGGAAAGTCCGCAGCCTCGTGCCCGCCCCGCTCGGCCCAGCGTTTATTCTGCGAGCGGCCGCGTGGCTGATTCATGGGGATGTCCATGCCGCCGGTCTGACCGAGCATCGCGTACAGGCGGTTTTCCATCTTCTTGCCGATCTGGCGATACTGGGGGTCGTACAGCAAGTTCTTGGTTTCCCCTGGATCGGCTTGCAAATCGTACAGTTCGTCGGCGTCCCACAGGCCGTAGTACGTGATGTACTTGTAACGGTCACCGCGGAGGGCGAACTGGGTGGGGGTTTGGGGAAAGTTCTTCTCCCAGTAGTAAACGTACAGAAAATAATCACGCCACTGGGCATCGTCCTGATTCGGTAGCCGCAGGAAACTGCGTCCGTCCATGTAGTCCGGTGTCGACAACCCGGCGGCGTCCAGGATGGTGGGACCGACATCGATATTGCCGATCACCTGTTCCAAGACCTGGCCCCCGGAATACAGCTCGGGGCACTGCACCATCATGGGCACGCGGATCGAGGCTTCGTAGGAGACGCGTTTGTCGATCAGTCCGTGCTCGCCGAACATGAAGCCGTTGTCGCCCATGTAAATCACCAGCGTCTCGTCGTGCACGCCCATCTTCTTCAACTGGTCGAGAACACGGCCCACGCTGTCGTCCACCGCCAACAGGGATTCGCAGTAGCGGCGGTACAGGTAGTCCAGGCCTTTATCGCTGTGGTAGGAGAAATCGATCCCGTGCCAGCTGTTGCGTTGATCGCGGACCCAGCGGGGCGTATTGTTCTCGGCCGAGAGTGCCTCGCCGCGGGGCAGGAAGTCCAGGTTTGCCTCGGCGTAGCGACCGGCGTGCCGCTCGGCCGGCGTGAAATTGGCATGCACCGCTTTGTGCGACAGGTACAGAAAGAACGGTTTTTCGCTGTCGCGTTGTTCCAGCCACTGCACGGCGTAATCGGTCAATTCGTCGGTGATGTAACCGCGCTGGGGCACGCGTTTGCCGTTCACGTTCAAGGTGTATTTGGGCCCGGGCGCGAGGTAATGGCCTTGGCCGCGGAAACTGATCCAGTGATCAAAGCCCGGGCGGGGATCGTCGTGATGGCCTCCCATGTGCCATTTGCCGACGAAGGCTGTCTCGTAACCGGAACGCTGGAGGTACTGGGGAAAGAAAATCGTTCCCTCGGGCACCAAGCGATTGTTGTCGATCACGCGATGGCGATGGGTGTACAGCCCGGTCAGGATCGACGCTCGGCTGGGCGAGCACAGGGAGGTGGTCACCAAGGCGTTCTTGACGTGCACGCCGTTGGAGGCCAACGAATCCAGGTGCGGCGTTTCCAGAAACGGATGCCCCATAAACCCCATCGCGTCGTACCGATGATCGTCGGTCAAAATAAAAACGACGTTTCGGGGTTTCGCATCGGGACGTTGTTCGAGCGTGGGCAGGTCGGCCTCGGCCGCCTGCGTTTCGGCCGCGTTGTTCCCCCACAGCATTGCCAGACACCAGGCCGCCAGGATCAGCGTGGGACGAGAGAGCAGACAGGACATAGACAACCAACCCATTTTGCAAAACCAAGAGGAACGATCAGAAAACCGCCCTTGATGATAACCCGTCGCGCCGGCGGTCGGCTAGAATGGAAGACGCGCTGCGGTAACCGCGTCGCCGCGATTGCAGTGGCGTTTCCGCGACGGCCCTCGATGAGACGACACCCATGATTTTTTCTGGTTCCTTTGCAAACGCCCGTCACGAAGTCGACGGCCGCCAATCGGTTGGCGGGACCATTGCCGCGGTCCTGGCGGCGTTGATCATTCCGATCCTGATTGTTCTGATGGGATTGATCGCGTACGTCCTGGCCCCGGGCCTGAGTACCTCGCCGGTCGTGCTGGGCCGGCGGCTATCGATCCCGCTGCCGGACTCGTTGCTGGAGCGGACACCGACACAGCAGTTGATGGTATTGATTGCGATCGCGGCGGTCCTGGCGATCTGTCTGGCAGGTTTGCTGTGGCGAAATCAACTGGGGATGCTGCGCCGCAGCCGGCTGGTCATCGAACACTTTCATCGCCAGATCCTCGAGCGTTCCCTGGTCCGCGCCCAGCGCGAGGGCGCCAGCGCCCAGCGAGCGCGCGTGCAGGAATTGATCGCCCATCGTTTGCCGGTCCTGCGGTCCGGATTGGTGGCCTGGTGGCGGGTGGTGCCGCGAGCCGTATTGGTGCTGGTCGGATGCGTGGTGCTGGGCCTGTTGGTCGATATTTGGTTGGCGCTGTTGGCCGTGATCTGCGGCTTGATCGTCTGGCGGCTGTACGTGTGGCTGGCCGACGAGGAAACCGATCGCACGGTCGACTGGGAACTGGCCCGCAGCCAGAACCATCTGGTGGAGCTGGTGCAGAAGGCGCCGTTGTTGGCGAGATTGCAAAGTCAGGCAATCGTGGCCGAAGCGTTCGAGGCGGAGCTGCAGCGGATGCAGCGGCGTCACAATTACCTGGACAACCGCCGTTCGCGAGTCATTCCGGCCGTGGCCCTGGCCGCGCTGTTGGGCATCTGTTTGTTCCTGCTGGCCCTGGGCGTCAATCGTTTCAGCACCACCGACGCGCTGGGATTGCCCGCCGCGGTCGTGCTGGGGCTGTCCCTATCGGCGGTCGCCGTTTCGGCGCTGCGGATCGGACAAACGGTTTACCGGACGCGAGCGGCGGCCGATGCGGCCACGCAGATCTATCGCTTTCTGTCCAACGACCAAGACACCGATCCCGGCGAGCGGTTGGGGATTACGGGGTTGCGGGAGTCGGTGGACCTGGACAATGTCACCCTGACCAACGACGCCGGACGCGAGATCCTCAGCAGTCTGACGCTGCGTTTGCAACCCCGCAGTCTGGTCGCCGTGATGGGGACCGACCCGGTCAGCACGTCGGCGTTGATCGAGTTGTTGCTGGGATTCGGCCAGCCCTGCGGTGGCGGCATCGCCATCGATGGCCTGCCGATCGGCGAGATCCACACCAATTCCCTGTCGCGACAGGTGTCCTGGGTCGGTCAGGACGGGCCGATCTGGCACGGTACGGTGTCGGAAAACCTGCTGGGCAATCACGCCGGCGGCGGCGAAGCGGCGATGCAGGAAGCCCTGCGCCGGGTGGGCGTGTACGAAAAATTAAGTGACTTGAGCGACGGCCTGCAAACCGTACTCAGCCCCGACGACGAACGCCTGGACAGCTCGACCCGCTATGCGATCGGCGTGGCCCGAGCGCTGATTCGGCGACCGGCGATCGTCGTGGTGGAAGAGCCCGATACCGAGGAATCCTTCGACGACGACGCCTGTTTGGACGCCCTGTTATTCCTGGCCGAGAACGGTTCGCTGGTGATCATCCTGCCGCGGCGGCTGCGAACCCTGCGAGCGGCCGACCGCGTGATACTGCTCAATGGCAGCCGCTTGGCCGGTGAGGGCAAGCACGACCATCTGCTGGCCAACAGCGACCTGTACCGGCACTTGAACTATCTGCTGTTCAATCCCTACCGCAATCGCTGAACCGAGCCCCATAGTAGCACGGCCCCATAGTAGCACGGCTGTCCCAGCCGTGAATGAAGCTCCTCTCGGCTGGGACAGCCGAGCTACTTTGTGAAGCGGGATGCACGGCTCTTAAAAAGCGTTCTGCTCGATCGTGAATCCGTTGAAGGGAACGACACCGTAGATCCCGTTGGTGAAGACTTGTTGGACGAAATCGTTCAGCACGCGAATCGGCGACTTGGGCACGATCACGACGTCGCCGTCGCGCAGCCAGATCTCATCGGCCGGCGTGGGCCGTTTGCCCAGAACCGCGCCCTGCAGGTCCAGCATCGTGGCCACCAATCGCCAATCGTCGGCTCGCCGCAACACGACCACCTGTCGCATGTTGGCGCCGGGCAGGTACCCGCCGGCCATCGCGATCGCGCCGAGCACTGTGGTCGGGGCTTCCATCTGAAAGCGGTTCGAGGTGCCGACTTCGCCCAAGACATAGACAAAGTGCGGAGCCTGCTGGGCGAGGATCGGCTCGACTTCCAATCCGACCACGATCTGCTCGTACTGCAGGTTGATCTCTTCTTTCAGCTCGCTGAGTGATAAACCTTGTGCGCGGACCGATCCCACGCCGGGCAAGCGAATTTTTCCATCGGGCGTGACCCGCACGGTGACCGCTTGTTGCTGCAGACCGCTTTGGCCACCCACGGCGTTGCGGATGTCTTCGGCCAGGGTATTGGTTTTTACCGGCGTCACGTCGATGGCCGGTTCGTTGTAAAACCGTTGGTATCGTTTCTCCAGCAAGCGCCGCAGTTGATCCACCGTCAAACCGGCCGCGTGCACCTGCCCCAACAAACGGACGGTGATCGTCCCGTCGGGCTGAATCTGCAGTCCCGACTCCAGCGTGCCGCGTTGGAGGTCGTCATTGGAAATCGATTCGATCAGTACTTCGTCGCCCACGGTCAAGCGGTACTCGCCGGCGGTTTGCCGGCGAGTGATCAGGTAGATCAGCTGGACTTCGTCGCCCGGCCGCAAGCGGTACTGCGCCAGGTGCGCCAGCCGCGGCGGACCGGCGTACTCGCCCTGGGCATAGGGCTGGAAGTCCATGGGTTTCATGTCCTGCCAACGGGCTTCGGCTCCGCTGCACGTCTGGCTGTCGACCGCCTGCATGCAGGGCTGGCCGCGGCCGTCGCCGGCGCACAGCGGTGGGCCCTGGGCGCGGGCCGGACCGGCGACCGACGCGAGCAAAACGATCGCCGCCGCGAGCCCCGCTGTGAATCCGAATGTGCGTCGCCCAGGACTCCTGCGTCGATCCCTCACGCGACGCTGAGGCTCTGGACCGTGGCTCCGTTTGCCGGATTGTTGTTTCAGCGCATCCATGGCGAAACTCACTTCCAAAGTTCAGAAAGGGCACTGGCGACACGACCGACGACGCTCTCGGACTCGGCGGGTCGAGCCGGCTGGACCGGAGTCGGTTCGGCGGCCGGCCCGGCGGTGGCCTGGGGCAGCGGCCTGGCGGTGGCTTGGACTTGGCTGCCGGCCTGCAACTGCGGGGCGGCCTGCGACGCCGGCGCGGAGAGCGACGGCGGGGCCGGACCGATTGCGGGCCGGGACGGCAGCGACGTCGGCGGCGACATCGCGGCAAACTGCTGGGGGCTGAGGGCCAGCAGTTGCGGGGCCGCCGGCCGATCCTGGGGCAGGGTCGCCATTGCGGCGACCACCTGTCGCGCCGCGGCTACGTCGCCGCGTTGCCGCAGGGTCTCGGCCAAGTTCATCGCCGCCACCCGGCTCGGACGCAGCCGGTAACTGTGCGTGAGCGACCACTGAGCTTCCTCGAGCAATCCCTGGCGGAGCAACTGGTAGCCCAGTTCGTTGGCGACCACCGGATCATCGGGAGCCGCCTGCAGGGCCGCTCGCAGCAAACTGATGACTACCGCGTCGTTGACCGGCCCCTCGTTCGTCCCGGCCTCGCCGGCATCCCCGTCCGCTCCGGCTCGCCGCGTCTCGGCCAACACCATCAGGGCCTCGATCGCGATCGGATTGGCATCGGCTACCTCGGCGAACTTCGACCGTGCGAAATCCAAATACAGATCGATCGCGCGGCCTCCGTTCAGCCCCTGCGTGTCGCAGTGCTGCAGCACCGGCGTCTGATGCGACGCGACCAGCCGTGCGATCGCTTCGGGGCCGACCGGCCCATACTTGCCGGTGAAATGCTCCGCTTCACGCAGCGCCTGCTCGGCCTGCACCAGGGCGGTCGCCGAACGGACCGAGCCGTCCAGCAAATCGTTGGCGTCGGCGATCAGTGCCAGGGCTTGCCGAGCGCTCTGGCGGGCCGACAACCACGTGCCGCGACGGGTCTGCGCCCGCGCTTCGGCCAGTCGATCGGCCGCTTGCTGGGCCAGGCGCCGCGAGGTCAGCGTGGCGACCTGGGGGACCGGCGGCGGGGCGCTAGCATCGCGGTGCTGCGTCAGAATCTGACGGCTGACCTGACGAGCGATCCGCGACCGTTGTGAGTCGTCCGATTCATTCGGCGAACGCTGCGACACTGCCGCGTCTTCCCGTGCCGCGTCTGCCCGTGCCGCGTCTGCCGGTGCCGCGTCTGCCCGTGTCTGCTGCGCCAAGGATGGCAGCCGCACGGGCGGGGCCGGCGTCGAGGCGCGTGACGGAGCGGGGCGGTCGCGATCTGCCGGTTCTCGCACGGGCCGAAACGCGGCCACACGCTGCGGTTCGCGGATTGCCCCGGCAGGCGCCGCCTGGGCCTCCTGCTGGACCAGCACCGGTTCGCGAATCGCAAACGGATCGACCGGATCGCCAGCGGCTTGCGGCACCGCACCGGCCGCCACGACACAACCGGTCAGGATGCGCTGCAGGAGCTGGCGGCGACGTTTGCTGACATCCATGTCCACAGGTCACGATTCCGATTTGTAAGAGACGAACCGACGGCACCGCACAGCCACAGGCGGCAAGCCACGCGACGGCAAGCCACGCGGCTTCAGGCGAAGCTCACATGACGCGGTGACCGGTGCGCGGCCAGCCATCCATTGGTCGGCCACGGGGGCGAAGCGAAACCGCTTCCTGCTGTCTCCATCGGCCGTCGACACACAGAGGGGCATCAAAACCCGCTGGCCCCGGCCCCGAAACTCGGTTCGAGGCGAATCAATCCTTGCGAGGCCCATAACCCGTCGAGCCGTTACAACCGGACGGGATCAACCTGTGGCATAGGCTAGTCGTCCAGCACGTTCTTGTTGGTACCGGGTTTGGAGGGGTTGCGGCGAGTCAACCCGGCGCGATCCATCAGCGAACGGCGGAGCAGTTCTTCGGCGTCGTCGTCGTCCGGCGGCGGGGTGCCAAAGGCGCCCAGAGCTTGCGGATTGTATTCGACTTTATAGTCGTGCTTGGCGATCGACAGCACACAGCCCGGATCCAACCGCTTGCGAAAGATGCGTCGACCGTCCACCTTGGTACCGTTGCGGCTGTTCAGATCCCGGGCGAACCAGTACCCGCTCTCCAGAGAAAGCCGACAGTGTTGTCCGGACACATTGGCGAACTTCAACGAAATATCGCAGGCTTCGCGACGGCCGATGACCAGTTTGGATTTGAACAACGGGATCGGGTCGCCGCCACCACAGGGGACCAATTCCCCCAGGTCTTTGCCCTGTTCGGTATCGTGCGAAGAATCCGAGCGATCCGGGGACGATTGAAATGGCATGGTGCTAGACTGTTGCGAGAACCTGGTTTGGGTGGGAAACGTTTGCCACCGCTCTATTGTTTCTGATTCTCCCTGCGTGACAACGGATGGCAGTGAATAATCCCCAAAAAAGCGACAAGGGTACCGATACAAACGTACCTGCCCGAACACTCGACGCCCCGGAATCGCTGGCCTGGCAGCAGGAGGGGCTGGCCTTCAACGCGTTTGGGGCCTGGTTGCGGCGTCGGTTTGGGGGCCGCATCCAACGCGTCAGCATCGATGCCGGGTTTACCTGTCCCAACGTCGATGGTGCCGTGCTCCGCGGCGGCTGCAACTTCTGCGACAACCGCTCCTTCAGCCCCAGTCGCCGCGTGCGTTTGGCCAGCATGCTGGAACAGCTCCAGCGCGGCATCACTTCGGTTCGCCGGCGTTACACCAAAGTGGCCGGTTTCATCGCCTACCTGCAACCGGCCACCAATACCTACGGACCGCTGGACCAGCTGGAAACGCTGTACCGGGCCGCCCTGGACGCTTCGCCCGAGGTGATCGGGCTGGCCATCGGTACCCGCCCGGACTGTGTGCCCGATCCAGTGCTGGACTTGATCGATACGCTGGCGGCCGAGCACTATGTGTCGCTGGAATACGGCATGCAAACGGTGCACGACCGCAGTTTGGACTGGATGAACCGCGGCCATCACCACCACAGCATGGTTGATGCGATGCGGCGCAGCCGAGGTCGCCGGTTTGAAACCTGTGCGCATGTCATCTTGGGTATCCCGGGGGAATCCCACGCCGACATGATGCAGACGGCCCAGCAGATCGGTCCGCTGGGCGTCGATGCGGTGAAACTGCACAACCTGTACGCGGTCCGCGGCACGCCGCTGGGCGAGCAGGTGTTGGCCGGTGAGGTGAAGATGATGGCGCGCGAGGACTACATCCACAGCGTGGTGGATTTCCTGGAACGCATTCCCCCGCAGGTGATCGTCGAACGCGTCAGCGGAGACGCGCCGCCAGACTTCTTGATCGAACCCCAGTGGTGCTTGGAGAAATCGCTGCTGCGGCGTCAGATCGAAGCGGAATTCGCCCGCCGCGGAACGCGGCAGGGCGATCGCTATGACCGCTCGATCGCGGGCCTGCCGGCGGCCCCGGACGAGGCGGAAACGGAATCGTCGGCGGAAACCGCCGTGTCCGAAGAAACAAAAACGCCCAAGGAATTCAAAACGCCCGCGGAATTAAAAACGCCCGCGGGAGTGAGCACACCCGCGGGAGCGAAAGTGGCCGATCAAACGCCGGCCGCGATCCGGCAACGCATCGCGCGAGCGCGGACGCTGCCGGTGTTGAAGTTAAGCGACGAAACTTAGGTCAGCTTGGTTTTGCCGGGAATCGCGTAGGACGGTTCGGGCAGGCTGCCTTCCCACTTCAGGTTCTTGGGGAACAGGTCCAGGTTGGATTCCTTGGAGACGAAGTCCCAGGTCACGCGTTGACCGGTGTAGGCGGCCAGGCGTCCCATCGCGGCGGTCAGCGAGCTTTCGGCCGTCTCGCGCAGTTCCACGATCGGCTTGCCGCTGCGAATCGAATCGATCAGGTCCTTGTGCTCCTGCTTGTAGGCCGCGGCGATGCTGCCTTTCATCGACCAGATTTCTTTGCCATCGCGATCGGTGATCGTCGAACCGCCACTGCCGGCGTGGATCGTGGCGATGCCCTTGGTACCGTAGATCACGTTGCCGTTGTCGGTCTTGGTACCGGGGATCTGGCGGCACATGAACGACAGGACGCGATTCCCCGGATAGACGTAGTCGATCGCCATGCTGTCCCACATCTCGCTGCCTTCGGGACGCGTGAAGCGGCCCCCACCGCCGTAAGCGGTTTCCGGAGCTCCACCCATCACCCAGTTCATCACGTCGATGTTGTGGACGGCCTGTTCGCAGATCTGGTCGCCGGCCAACCAGGTGAAGTGCATCCAGTTGTAGATCTGGTACTGCACGTCGCTCATGCCTTCCTTGCGGTTCTTGAACCAGATACCGTTGGAGCAGTAGCGGCTGGTGGCGCTGACGATGTCGCCGATCATGCCTTCGCGGATCTTTTCGATCGCGCCGACGTAGTTGGTCTGACGACGGTACTGCGTGCCGGTCACGATCGCCGTGCCGTTCTCGACCGCTTTGTCGTGGGCTTCCAAACAGGTTTCGTAACCGGCGTGGTCGACGCACGAAGGTTTTTCCACGAACACATGCTTGCCGGCTTTGACCGCTTCGAGGGTGTGCAGCGGGTGGAAACCGGGCGGCGAAGCGATCAGGACCACGTCCACGTCGGGATCTTCCAAGACCTTCTTGTAAGCCTCCAGACCGGCGTGCATTTTGTCCTCACCGACGTCGACCTTGTCGCCGTGCTGCTGGGACATGCCGGCGGCGGTGTTCTTGCATTTCTGCAGATCGACATCGGCCATGGCGACCAGTTTGACGTTGTCGTTGATCGTCAGCGAATCGTTGATCGCTCCGGTCCCACGACCACCACAACCGATCAAGGCCAGTCGGATCACACGATTGGGATCTTCGCTTTGTCCGGCGGCGTAGACACCGCGCGGAGCGGCTGCGGCGGCCAGCAGCGAAGCGGAAACGGCGGCGCCGCTGCGTAGCGCGGTGCGGCGATTGGGTTGATCTTGGTTGCTCATAAATAGCCTCTGGTGAGGTGGAGTAAGGCGGGAAAGACGGATTCGAGGGTCGACCGGCCAGGAAAATCCGGCGGTCGCGGCCCGGAAACCGGACGCGGCAGGCGACCGGTCCACTCGATCCAGTCTAGCAGAATTCGCCAGCTTTCATCCTCACCATGGACGACTTAGTGTGATACAATTTGTGCGCTCTTCTTTGCCTGCTGTGCCACTTTCGGCCAGCTCGATCCGCGCTCTCGCTCGGCTGCTAAGTCTGCCTATGAAGCCTTCATTTGAAAAACTCGTCCCGGAAAGCGGGCAGTCGTTTCGATGTTTCGAGCGTTCGGCGCTGCAGTCGCCGGTCAAGTGGCATCGCCACCCGGAAATCGAGCTGACCTATATCGTCCAAGGCTCCGGTTCCCGCGTCGTGGGGGACCACATCGGCAGCTACAGCGACCATGATTTGGTGCTGAGCGGTTCGCAGCTGCCCCACACGTGGGACTCCGACGAGTTCCGGGGACAGCCCTACGACCGGCACGAGGCCTTCGTGATTCAGTTCCATCCGACGTTCCTGGGCGAGTCCTTTTTTGAGACCGCCGAGATGCAACGGATCGCCGCGATGCTCAAGCGGGCCTCGCGGGGACTGTGGTTCCCGCCGGAGATCGCGCAGACCGTCGGACGAGAGATCGTCGCCCTGGTGGCGGCCCGCGGTGCGGCCCGCTTGATCGGCTTGCTGAGCATCCTCGACTCGCTGTGTGACTGCGCGGCGGCCGTCCCCTTGGCCAGCGAACATTACGGTTCGCGTTTGGTGGACGAAAACAGCAACGTCAAGGAAACCAAGATCCAGACGGTCTGCGATCATATCGCCACGCATCTGCCGGATCCCGATTTGACCCACCGCCGCTTGGCGTCGATGGTCCAGATGAATCCCTCGGCGTTCAGCCGCTTCTTCAAGAAGTCGACCGGCCGAACCGTTTCGGCCTACATCAACGAGCTGCGCGTGGGGTTGGCTTGCCGGCTGCTGTGCGATACCGACGAGGCGATCCTGACGATTTGTCACCAGTCGGGTTTCGCCAACCTCTCGAATTTCAATCGCCGTTTCCGCCTGCTCCGCGAGATGACCCCGCGGGAATACCGGCTGCGGTTTCGCAAGGCGATCTAACGACGTCAGAACAGGCCGAGATCGTCTTCGAGGTCCGTTTTTCGCCGCGCCGCGCGGGTTTTGGTCCGCGCGGTTTCCGCTTGGCCCTCGGCCTCTGCGTCCCGGGTCGCCGTGGGCGTGTCGTCCAGGGGCTCGAGCACCGGATTGCCCTCGGCATCGAACCCCGACAATCGCTCGACGCGGCGCTGGGCGGCTTGCAGATGCCGATGGCATTCTTTCAGACGCTGGATGCCTTGTTCGTAGGCGTCCAGCGACTGTTCAAGCCCCAGGTCGCCGCTTTCCAGGCGGCCGACGATCTGCTCGAGCGACGCCAACGACGCCTCGAAACTTTGTGGCGGCTGCGTTTTGGCGGATGCCTTCTTCTTGGCCACGACTAGCTGCATCCCATGCTGTTGCCACAGTTGTGACAGAGGTAACAGTTGCCGTTGCGAACCGTGATGCTGCCACAGTTATCGCAGCTGGGCGCGTCGCTTTGGAAGCGAGCGAATTGATCGCTGCGTCCCCCGGCTCCGCCACCGCTCTCTTCCAGCCCCAGGTTCCGGCTCACCCCGGCTCGCTCCAGCGCCGCCAGGTCCAGTTTGGGCCCGGTGAATCGAGCGGACGTGCTGGTGGAATCGATCGCCGGTCCGTTGCCGCCCAGCGTGGCATTGGCGCCGTTGCTGGCGGTCGAACCGTTGCTGGCCGGCGTCCCAGTCTTGGGCTTGCTGTCGGCCGCCGGCGCGGCGGCCGCCGGCACACTGGCTTCGCGATACCCGGCCAGGAAATGGATGCCCAGGTAACGGAAGATGTAATCGACCACGCTCTTGGCGATCCGGATATCCGGGTTGGTGGTGTGGCCCATCGGTTCGAAGCGCGTATGGCTGAACTTGTTGACCAACACCTCCAGCGGCACGCCGTACTGCAGGGCCATGCTGATCGCCGTACCGAAGGCGTCCATGATGCCGCCGATCGTGCTGCCCTCTTTGGCCATCGTGATGAACAATTCACCGGGACGACCATCGGGATACAGTCCCACGCACAGGTAGCCCTCGTGGCCGCCGATGCTGAACTTATGCGTCAGGCTCTGGCGGGTGTCGGGCAAACGTTCGCGGCGGGGTTTGTAAACGATCTTTTCGACCGTCTTGGTGATCACCTCGGTGGCGGCCTGGACGTTCTTGTCGTCGCTCTTGGTGTTCAGCGGCTGCGACTGTTTGCTGCCGTCGCGGTAGATCGCGATCGCCTTCAGGCCCAGTTCCCAACCCCAGAAGTAGGCGTCGGCGATGTCCTGCGGCGTCACATCGTTGGGCATGTTGACCGTCTTGCTGATCGCTCCGGACAGGAACGGCTGGGCGGCGGCCATCATCGTCACGTGCGCCTGCCAGGGGATGCTGCGCACGCCACCGGCGGGTTTAAAGGCACAGTCGAACACCGGCAGGTGCTCATCGTCGAGGTCCGGAGCGCCTTCGATCGTATCGTTCTCGTCGATGAACTTGATGATCCGCTCGATCGCGTCGGCGTCGTAGCCCAGGGTTCGCAGGCCCGCGGCCACCGTACCGTTGACGATCTTCAACATCCCGCCGCCGGCCAGTTGCTTGTACTTGACCAGCGCGATGTCCGGTTCGATGCCCGTGGTGTCGCAGTCCATCATGAAACTGATCGTGCCGGTGGGCGCCAGCACGGTGGCCTGGGCATTGCGGAAACCGTTCTTCTCACCCAGCTCCAGCACTTTGTCCCACAGCTTGCGCGCGGCGTCCTTGAGTTCGGCCGGACCTTCGTCGCGGATCTCCTCGACGGCCTCGCGATGCATGCGCATCACACCCAGCATCGGTTTCTCGTTCTCGGCATAGCCGTCGAACGGTCCCACGACGCCGGCGATCTCCGCACTGGTCAGGTTGGCCGTGCCGTGCAGCAGCGCGGTCAACGATCCGCACAGGCTGCGGGCCGCGTCGGAATCGTAGGGTACGCCCGACGTCATGATCACACTGCCCAGGTTGCTGTAGCCCAGCCCCAGGGGCCGGAAGCGATGGCTGTTGGCCGCGATGTCGCTGGTCGGATAACTGGCGTGATCGACCAAGATCTCCTGGGCGATCAAGAACACGCGAGCCGCCGCCTGGAAACGCTCTGCATCGAACGTGCCGTCGGTGCGGACGAATTTCTGCAGGTTGATCGAGGCCAGGTTGCAAGCCGTGTTGTCGAGGAACATGTACTCGCTGCACGGGTTCGATGCGTTGATGCGGCCGCTGTTGGGACAGGTGTGCCAGCGGTTGATCGTCGAATCGTACTGCACGCCGGGGTCGCCACAGTGCCAGGCACACTCGGCCATTTGATTCAACAGCTCTTTGGCGTCGTATTCCGGCGGATCCAAGTCGCCGACGCGGGGATCGATCCAGCGCGTCTTCCAGCGTTTTCCGTCGCGAACCGCTTCCATGTAATCGTCGGTCACCCGCACCGACAGGTTGGCGTTCTGGAAGCACACCGAGGAGTAGGCTTCGCCGTTGAAGTTCGACTCGTAACCCTCGCGGATCAAAGCGTGAGCCTTCTTCTCCTCGTTCCATTTGCTCTGAATGAATTCCAGCACGTCCGGATGCCAGATCTTCAACGACTGCATCTTGGCGGCCCGCCGCGTCTTGCCGCCGCTCTTGACCACGCCGGCGATCGAATCGTAGACCCGCATAAAGGACAGCGGGCCCGAGGGCGTACCGCCACCGCTGAGCCGCTCGCGGCAGGAGCGGATCGTCGAGAGGTCGGTGCCGGTGCCGCTGCCGAATTTGAACAACATCGCTTCGCTGCAGGCCAGCCGCATGATGTCTTCCATGTTGTCCTCGACCGACTGGATGAAACACGCCGAGCCCTGCGGGAACTCGTACGGGTTTTCCGGTTGGTCGACTTCGCCCAGCTCGCGGTTCCAGTGCCAGTTGCACTTGGCACCCTCGACGCCGTACTGGTGGTACAGCCCCACGTTGAACCACACGGGGCTGTTGAACGCGCCGTGCTGATGCAGGCACAACCAGGTCAGATCGCGATAGAAGTTCTCGCCGTCCTCGGCGGAATCGAAATAACCGTCCTGCAGTCCCCAGTCGGCGATCGTGCGGGTCACCCGGTGCACCAACTGACGAACACTGCTCTCCCGCTCGCCGGGATTCTTGGGGTCGCCGTAGAAGTACTTGCTGACCACGACGTTGGTCGCCAACTGCGACCATTTGGCCGGAACCTCGCAATCGTTCTGCGCAAACAGGGCGTTCCCCGATTCGTCCTTGATCGTCGCGCTGCGAAGCTCCCACTCGGTCGTGTCGAAGGGGTTGTCGACATCGGTCGGACAGAACTGAGGCGAAACCTTCAGTCCCGGCCCCTGCACCTCAAGCGCCGCTCCGAACTGCTCGCGAGCGTACTCGATGCCCTGTTGCTCTTGCAGTCGCGTGTCGAGATCCGGACGCGCAGGTGTGGAAATGACCGATGCCATATTGAAGACTCCTAAGGGTTCGTCCGTGGACTGCGACTCGTCGCGATGGTTCGATTCTGCGTCGTGCAGGGCGAGCGAGAGCAGCCAAGCGAGAAAGAAAGACCAGTGACCGCACGTATATCACTCTAGCGCCCAGTGCGTCAAAGCCAAGCGAGGGGAAACCGCCCCGTTACTTCACCTGACCCGAACATTGATAGCAAAGAGCAAAAACACTACCGGTAGTGCTGTCATTGACCGGCAACCACTACATGCGGGATTTGCAACACTGTAGCGATCGGCTTAGGGGTGTCAAATCCAATCCTGACAAACGCCCAAGCCCTTGCGGGTAGAGCACTTACATCGCTAGCAAAAACCGAGCGGAACGGGTCCCCCCAGCACGCTAGCGGGCGCAACTCGTTACCCTGTCGCCGGTTAGGAAGAATGACCGGCGCTCTCAACGCGGCTGGGGAAAACCTGTCGAAAAGGAAAAAGATTTGTCTCCAGCCGACGGGCCTGAGAGGGGCTGGGCAAAGCTTGCCGGCCAGGGCAGAAAGAGGGCCGGCGAGGCGACCGCGCGACACGGCGGAAGTGCTAGCAACGGCCGACAAAACACCGGCCATTCGGGGGATCGGACTGCGGCCAGAGACGAAACAATCGCGTGCCGAAACAGAGGAAACCGCCGCCGAGAAAAGCTTCAGAAAACCGTGCTATCAAAGACAGCACATGGACATTTGGGTTTTCCCACGGGGTTTTTCTGCGGCGTGCCGTTCAGGGTTTTTGCGGCTTGCACAGCAGGCGTTTGCGGCTGGCAGCACGCCCGCATTTGCGGCACACAAAACGGGCCGCCCGGGCTTCGGCCAACAGCTGCGGCAGGTGCGCCGCAACGACGTCCTTCTTCCATTTGCAGATGGAATTCTTGGGAAGCCGGTCGGCGTCGGGACGGTCGTCGGAATGGGATGGGGAACTCAGGAGCGGATTTCCTTGGATGCAATGGGGTTCGGCTGACTTTAAAGGATTCTATCGTGTAGGGTGTTTTAAGAGATCTGAGCAGCCCACCGACGGGCTCTCCCATTGTAGTTCCCTTGGATACAGCTACCTTTTTCCCGTTGATTGGCCTGTAACTGAATCCGTAGAACCCGGTGGTTGACGCTCGCGATGGAACTTCTTTCGTATCTGGCTCTGGTGCCGGCTTTGGGCATTCTGGCCCAGTGGCTCGCTTGGCGCACTCGCTTGCCTTCGATCCTGTTGCTGCTCCTGTTCGGCATCGCCCTGGGACAGTTTATCAATCCCGACCAGTTGCTCGAGGATCTGACCGGAGCGGCGAAGCTGGAATCGTTGACCGGCGAGGCCTCGCAGGTCGGGCCCGCGCTGCTGTTTCCGCTGGTGTCGCTGTCGGTGGCCGTGATCCTGTTTGAAGGCGGCCTGTCGCTGCAACTGCGCGAGCTGGGCGAGGCCGGTTCGCCGACGTTCCGGTTGGTCACCGTGGGGACCCTGATCACGCTGGGGCTGACCGCGATGGCGGCTCACTGGATTCTGGAATTTCCCTGGCGATTAAGTCTGTTGCTCGGGGCGATCCTCACGGTGACCGGGCCGACGGTGATCGGCCCCTTGCTGCGGCAGATCCGTCCCAGTCGCCGCGTGGCTTCGACCCTGAAGTGGGAGGGCATTGTGATCGATCCGGTCGGCGCGGTGCTGGCCGTGTTGGTCTTTGAAGAGATCGTGATCAGCCAGAGCGAATCGCTGGACTTCTTCGGCACGGTTTGGTTGCTCAGCAAGACCGTGCTGTTGGGCGTGGTGCTGGGGATTTCGGGCGGAATGTTCCTCTCCCATGCCCTGCGTCGATACTGGATGCCTGACAATTTGCACGGCATCGGCGCCCTGGGCCTGGCCTTGCTGTTGTTTGCCATCAGCAATCACTACGCCCACGAATCGGGTTTGATCACGGTGACGGTCATGGGGCTGTGGTTGGCCAATCAGAAGCACACCGAGATCGAGCACGTGATCGAGTTCAAGGAGCATCTGAGGACGCTGCTGATCGGCTGTCTCTTTATTCTGTTGGGCTCACGTTTAGACCCCATGGAAGTGGTGCATCTGGGCGTTCCGGGCATCTTGTTCTTGGTCGTGATGATCCTGTTGATTCGCCCGCTGTCGGTGTTCGCTTCGTTATGGGGCACGCCCCTGTCGTGGCAGGAAAAGTCCTTTATCTCGTCGATGGCGCCGCGCGGCATCGTGGCTGCGGCGGTCAGCAGCGTGTTTGCCCTCAAACTGCAAACCCACGGCGGCGGCGATGGTTCGCTGGACCTGTACGGCCAGCACGCCGCTCAGTTGAGCACGGTGACCTTCCTGGTGATCATCGGCACGGTCACCCTGTACGGTCTGGTCGCCGGCACGGTTGCCCGCAATCTGGGGCTGGCGCGTCCCAATCCTCAGGGTCTGTTGATCGCCGGTGCCGACGCCTGGGTGCGGCAACTGGCCAAGGTGCTGACCGAACTGAAAATCGACGTGCTGTTGGTCGACTTGAACTACAACAAAGTGGCGGCGGCCAAGATGGACGGGATCCGGGCCGAATGCCTGAACATCCTGAGCGATCACGTTCAACAGGAATTACCGCTGGACGGGATTGGCAAATTCCTGGCCATGACGCCCAACGACGAGATCAACTCGTTGGCCGTTCACCAATTCCAGTCCTTGTTCGGCCGCGCCGAATCCTATCAACTGGACTTCACCAAACGCTCGAAGTCCGAACTGCGTTCGCTGTCCGAATCACTCAGCGGCCGCATTCTGTTTGAGGAGAAGCGTACGTTCAGCTCGTTCCGCGACCGCATGGAAGCCGGGGCCGTCATCAAGACGACCACGCTGAGCGACGAATTCACGTTTGAAGATTTCCGCGAGCGCAACGGCGACGATGCCCTGATCCTGTTCGTGCTGTCGCCGCAGGGCAAGGTGCAGGTCAACACGTCCGACCGCGAGCTCGAGGCGAACCCGGGTGATAAACTGGTCGTCATGGTCTTGGCGGTCCCCGTCCCCGAGGACCATGCCGCGACCCCCTCGCCGCAACCGTCCTCGAGCCACCCGAGCGGCTGATCACTCTGCCGGCCCGCCTGTTCCTATCATTGCCAGTTACCAGGGTTCTTGACGATGCTCCCTCCGCGTTCGCTGCAGCGTTTCTACGCGCGTTCGGTGTTTTATCCCACGCTGTGGTGGAACATGCTGCACGGCCGAGTCCTGAAGGTCCGCAGCTGGTCGACGCGGGTCGATCCGCATCTGATCGTCGGCGCCTATCCCTTTGCTCGCGACGTGCCGCGGATGACCAGCGAGGGCGTCAAAGCGGTGGTCAACACGTGCGAGGAATATCCCGGTCCGCTGGACGCCTACCGCTTGGCCGGGATCGAGCAATTGCACATCCCCACGGTCGACTTCACCCACCCGCGTCTGGAGGACGTCCAGCGGGCGGTGGAATTCATCCAGGACCACGCCGCCGCCGGCAGCACGACCTACGTGCACTGCAAGGCCGGTCGGGCGCGCAGCGCTACGGTGGCCCTGTGTTGGATGGTCAAGTACCGTCAGTTGTCGGCCGAAGAGGCGCAAGCCCAGCTCTTGAAATTGCGGCCGCACGTCAATCCCCGCGTCGCCCGCCGACCGGTGGTCCAGGCGTTCATCGAAGGGCTTTGAGCGGCCGCATGACCTGGGTCGGGTGAGCGTAGATGCCGGGGTCCGGCATGGCGTCCGCATCTTGCGGTACAACGCCCCGGATGCGGCACAACGGCCCGGGTGCGGCACAACGGCCCGGGTGCGGCCTCCGCTACAACGGTTCGGCTCGGTACTCCGGACCCACAGCCATCCGTACGGCTTGGGGGACGGCGCGGAAGACCGTGGGTTGTTCCAGCAGCGTTTCGCCATCGATCGAAAAGCGGAGCGTCGGCGTGCTCTCGAACCGGACGCTGTGGGCTTGGCGATAGTGCACCTGATCGCTTGCCAGGTAATCGGAAATGGCGTACTGCACCAACAACGAAGGAAGGTCCAGGATGTCGCCGTCGCGGATCAGGATCACATCCAACAGACCGTCTTCCGGGTTGGCGCGGGGGGCGACCTGCAGGTGGCCGGCGTTGGTACGGCCATTGGCGACGATCACATTCCAAACCGTCATCCGCTCGGGCGGCTGGGCGTCGATCGTGACGGTCGTCTCAAAGGCTTGCAGATCGGTGATCACGTTCAACGCCCCGCGCAGATAACACAGCGGTCCCCAGCGACGTTTCAGCTCGCTGGTCAACTGCCGGGTCACTTCATGGCTGTTGCCGCCGGCGGCGATATTGGCGAACCATCGCCGCTGGCCGCCCGCTTCGTACTCGATCACGTCCAGCGTCCGGCGTGGTCCGCTGAGGGCGACGCCGGCGGCCAACATCAGGTCTTCGGGAATCGCCAGGGTCTGCGCGAAATCGTTTGCGGTTCCAATCGGCAAGACGGCAAAGCTGGGGCGGGGCGTGTGCTGCATGATCCCGTTCAAGGCGACGTTCACCGTGCCGTCGCCCCCGGCGGCGATCACATGCCGAAACCCCTCGGCTGCGGCGCTGGCAGCCAACCGGCAACAATGCTGGGAGTTCTCGGTATCGACCAGCTTGACGGTCGGCAACCGCTGGAACTGTTCGCGCAGCGCCGTGCATCGAGCGGCGCATCCCGAGGCAGGGTTCCACAGCACCAAGGTTGGTTCACCATCGACCGGAGCGATTTCGCGGAAGTCGTCGGAGAGGTTCAAAGGCGAGGTCGCTTTGGCTGGAGTCAGGAAGCGGACGAAACACCCAAAACAAGGGTAAAATGATGGTAGCGTCCTGCCCAGGGGAGCCCCGCGATGCGGCTACGAAAAAAGCCGCTGCGTGAAATCACGCAGCGGCTTTTTTTTCAGTCGGGGCGACACGATTCGAACGTGCGACCTCCTGCTCCCAAAGCAGGCGCTCTAGCCAGGCTGAGCTACGCCCCGCGGCGTTTCGGCACGGCCCGCTTTTCAGACCCGGCGTAAACCGGGCGGGCCATCTTAACCGGGCGGGCCATCGAAGGGGAAGTGTAGTTTGCCCGCCGGAATTTGAACAGGCGGGTGGAGTCCTTTTTCGGCTTTCCTTTAGGCCGCCGCCGCCCGTTCGCTGGCCATCAACTGTTGCAGCCGCTCGAATTCTTCGGGGCTGGAAAAGTGGATCGTAATCTTGCCGCGTCCCTTGGCCGTTTCGCGGATCTCGACCTTGGTCCCCAGCTGCATCCGCAGGTCCTGCTGTAGAGACTGGATGTGCGGCGAAACGGTTCGCCGGTTTTTCTTGGCGGCCGGCGGGGCCGGGATTCCGTTCTCGGCTTCGTCCTCGGCTTGCAGGAGGGCCGCAACGTGGTGTTCGGTGGCCCGCACGCTCCACTTCTCGTCTTCGATCTGCTTGGCCAGCTGGACCTGCTGTCGTTCATCGCCCAGCGGCAACAGGGCCCGGGCGTGGCTGCTGGTGATGCGTTCGGCATTGACCTGATCGATCACCGCCTGGGGCAGTTCCAACAGCCGCATCAGGTTGGCGATCGTACTGCGATCGATCTTCAGTCGCTGGGCAAATTCATCCTGGGTGCACTGATGCTGGTCCAGGTAGCGGCGGAAGGACATCGCCTTTTCGATCGCGTTGAGGTCCTTTCGCTGCAGGTTTTCGATGATCGCCAGTTCGGCGACCAACCGGTCGTCGGCCTCGCGAATGTCCGCGCGCACGGTCGGCAAGCCGGCGTGGATGCAGGCCCGAAGCCGCCGTTCGCCGCTGATCAATTGGTACCGCTGGCCGACCTTGCGGACGATCACCGGTTGCAGTTGCTCGTGCTCCTTGAGGCTCTCGGCCAGCGAGGCGATCTCCGACTCGTTGAACTCCCGCCGCGGCTGGAACGGGTTGTTATCGATTTCGTAGACGCTCAGTTCGACACTGCGGTCGCCGACGCTGGCGGCCTGGGCGGTAGCCGGAGCCGGCTCGGTTGCCACCTCGGCCTTCTTCGCTGCCGCCTCGGTCTTGTCCTTCCCGCCGGCCGGCTTGGCCCGTTGGCTGGGCCCTTCGCCGGCGGCCGGTTTCGCCTCGGCGGCCGCGGGTGCCGGCCGTTCGTTCAGCGGATTGGGTTCTTCGTCCAGGGGCGTGCCTAACAGGGCCGCCAATCCTTTGCCGAGACGACGGTCTTTCGAACCGGTGGGATTACTCACGTTCAAGCACCTCCATGCATAGTTGGGTATAAGCAAACGCACCGCGACTGCGGGGCGAGTATTCAAACACGCTCTGTCCGTGGCTGGGCGCTTCGCTCAGCGAGACGTCGCGAGGCACGACCGTGTCAAAGACAATGTCGCCGAAGAACTCGCGGACTTCCTGGTCCACCTCGTGGGTCAGTTCCAGCGACGGATCGTACATCGTCAGCAGGATTCCGCCGAAGGTCAGCCGGCCGTCCGTCTGATGGATCGCTCGGCGGATGACCTGGATCAATTGGGTCAGCCCTTCCATGGCGAAGTACTCGCACTGGATGGGCATCAACACCTCGGTACTGGCGGCCAGGGCCGCCTGGGTTAATGTCCCGATGCTGGGCGGACAGTCCAACAGGACGTACTGGTAGGCATGCACGCCTTCGTCCAGGTGTCGCCGCAGGCGATCGGCCTCGGGGCCATCGGTCTTGGCCAATTGATCGACGTCGTGGAACGTTCGGCTGCCCGGCAACAGATGCAGGTCGGCGATGTCGGTCTCCACGATGCTGTCGCGGATCGGCTGGTTGCGGACCAGGGGATGGCCTTCGGTGGGGCGACAGCCCAGGGCGCCGGTCGCATTGCACTGCGGGTCCATATCGATCAACAACACCCGCTGGCCGGCCAGAGCCAGTGCTGCCGACAGATTTACGGCGGTGGTCGTTTTACCGACGCCACCTTTCTGATTTGCAACACAGAGGATCTTGTTCACAACCGTCACTGCCTGAAGCGGCATCCTTGCACAGACATGTTTCGGCAACCGACGCGTCCCAGCCCGCCGTGGCCCGGGGCCGGTCGGGTGCCGAACGCATTGTAAGCGGCAGAGGGCAACGAGCAGAATGCCAGTTTCACGCGAAACCTACCCCACCGAAACGTTCGTTTCACACGGAACAAGCGGCAGCCTTTGCACCGCGGAGGTCGCTCGCAGCAGAACTCGTAGCTGAACTCGCCGGAGTTTGGACATGCGGTCTCAAACTCTGGCGACTTCGGTGACGGGCGTCCTACCTCGGATTAAGCACGTCGGCATGAATCTTTCGGTGAAACCCCGCGACAACACCCTCCCGCGCAGCGGGAGG
>NZ_WIAD01000169.1 GCF_009618275.1 Roseimaritima sediminicola | reverse complement strand
TTGAGCACTGGCACGTGGACATTTCGTACATCAACGCCGGCGGGACGTTCTTCTACCTGATTACCATCCTGGATGGCTATAGCCGGTATATCGTGCACCACGAACTCCGCGAATCGATGACCGAACTGGATGTCGAGATCGTTTGCCAGGCAGCCTTGGAGAAACATCCTGGTGCGAAACCGCAAACCATCAGCGACAACGGCCCCCAGTTCATCGCCAATACTTTCAAGGCATTCGTCCGCCATAGCGGCATGACTCACGTCAAAACGAGTCCCTACTATCCGCAGAGCAATGGGAAGCTGGAGCGATGGCATAAGTCGCTGAAGACCGAGAGCATTCGACAGAACTGTCCACGTGATGCCGAGGAAGCAAGGGCTCGTCGTCGCAGTTCCGCTCGCGATGACGAACTTGCGATGGCGAGTTGAGATGAGGATAAA
>NZ_WIAD01000168.1 GCF_009618275.1 Roseimaritima sediminicola | reverse complement strand
AGCTCGACGATGCGGAGCGTCTTGCTCGTCGACAGAGTCTCTCGCGTCACGTGCTCGACAAGATCGCCGCATATCTTGACAGCGAAGCGATGCAGTCACCGTCGGTACTTCCCAAGAGCAATCTCGGCTTGGCAGCGGCGTACGTACGTCGTCACTGGGAGGCGCTGTGCCGGTACATCGATGACGTCTCGATCCCGATCGACAACAACGACTGCGAACAGCTGATGAAGCGGGTGGCGACGGGCCGCAAGAACTGGTTGTTCAAAGGTTCGGTAGCCGCGGGCGAACGCGCGGCGAACTTGCTAACGATCATCGGCAGTGCGATCCGCAACGACCTCGATGTTCGGGCCTACTTGGACGACGTCCTGCGGCGCGTCTTGGCTGGTGAGACGGACTGGTCGACGTTAACACCTCACGCTTGGCGTGCAGCTCACCCCGAATCGATCCGCGAGTACCG
>NZ_WIAD01000167.1 GCF_009618275.1 Roseimaritima sediminicola | reverse complement strand
CCTGCGGATTACCCAATTCCTACGGAACAGACGATCCTGAAGGCCCGAAGGCTCGCCAGGCCAACGCAAAGTCCATCATTCGACGAGTTCCTCGCCAGATCGCTTCCATGCCTGGGGGGCCATCATGTTTGCGTGCATTGTATCCGCCCAACTGAGCAAGCATCGGAATGAACTGTGAGAGCTCGGGGGCTGTCTTGGGCGGCTCCGTTTCCTCAACGATTTTCCAAACCGACTTCCACTCCGCTTCGCTGAACACGACATCGCATGGCAACTCGGGGCATTCTCGCCCAAGGAATGTGACAAACAGAATCCGCCAAGCGATGACTTTGTAAAACATCAAAGCGCGGATCAGTCTGTCTTTCTTTTCGAGCATGATGTCTTCGACTCGGCAGCCCGATTTGTAAACCCTAAAGAACATTTCCACCGGCCACCGCGCGACATAGTAGTCGACGATTTGCAGGACATCTCGGTAG
>NZ_WIAD01000166.1 GCF_009618275.1 Roseimaritima sediminicola | reverse complement strand
GTTCTTGCGGTCACCTTCGTGCTCGTGCTTAGTCGCTTGCGACGGTGCTCGTGCTCGTAATCGAAATCGCCGCTGACGAACCGGTTTGGCCGTGACGGTTGCATACGATGCGGCGGGGCAGACTGGGCGATACGAGATCTTGGTGATGCTGTCCCTGCTGCCGCCTCATCTTGATGAGCACGCGAATCCCGGCGCGGTGGCCCCAACTGCACTCGATTACGATTACGAGCACCGCTTCGCTGAGCACGAGCACGGTGTCCGATCGCCGTGCCCTTTAATCTTCACCGAGTTGCTGGTTCACATTTTCGCTTGTTGCTCGGCCTCCCCGGGAACGGTATCTTGAGGTTAGCGGCTGCCGTGCTGATGGCGAATCGTCCGCCCCGCGGCATCGAGCGCAAGAACCAAGTGGTGCACCCGAGCGGCGAGGTCGGGCGTTTTGAAGTGGATGATCAACCGTCGCCGCCGGGTGACCACCA
>NZ_WIAD01000165.1 GCF_009618275.1 Roseimaritima sediminicola | reverse complement strand
ACGAACAGGAACAGAGATCCGCAGGCGACGTTCTGCCCGAGTTGCGAAGTGACCACTCCGGTCAGTCCGTCGAACCCCTTTCGAAAATCCACCGGTTCGGTGCAAAGGTAGATCGGAACGTTCTCGGGAAGACCGATCATGAACGCACCTCCGTGTCGGCGGCGACTTCGAGCCGGACCCGGATGCCGCCGGGCAACTCGAGGGACATTACGGTGGATCGCGGTGACGCCCGGTTGCTTGATTCGTCGCCGCCGTGGACTTGGTTGTTTGCCGGGCCGGGCATCGAGACCGGGAGGAAGGTAGCGGACGATGAGTGCGTCGGAATTTCTAGCTGTCGAGTTTGGGGGCGTAGTTTGCGTCGCCAGCGGTAGAAGGCAGCCGCAGAGCACTCTTCGTCAGCACAAAACTCAGCGACGGTCCTGCCGGACGATTCAAAGCGTTCGACGCGATCACTCCAAAGTTGACGCGTGGCGGCACGGGAACGG
>NZ_WIAD01000164.1 GCF_009618275.1 Roseimaritima sediminicola | reverse complement strand
CACTGCGGCCGGGCGACAATCAGCCGGTTATCCAGATGGCCCCGGATAGACTTGATTACGACAGCGATCCAGAAGGATGGCTTCGAAGAGCTGACGGAAGCTTGTGAATACGAACGACAAAGCCGCCGCACGCGTGCGTTCCCACAAGCTTCGCCGGGTTTTCGACTTCGCCAATACCGCCTGAAACAGTGGGCAGCAGGCCTGCTGAACCTGATCGACAAGGAACGCCAGCATCATCAACGTCGCCAGCACCGTGCATAGATTCTTTTGGCCGTGGCCGTAGTTGTGCTCGAAGTGATATCCCTGGTTCTTCAGCGTATTGAAGGTCTCGTTCTCGATTCGCCAACGGCAGCGTCCTGCACGCACCAACAGCGCGGCGTTCTCGCGAGTGACCGCGAGGTCCGTCACCCAGCTGAAACGTTTGGTCACGCTGCCATCGCGGCTGAACTCGGTATGGTCGATATAGTTAACCAGGAGATCAGGATGACTCGCGTTCAGCG
>NZ_WIAD01000163.1 GCF_009618275.1 Roseimaritima sediminicola | reverse complement strand
CCGATTTCATCGATGCCGGGCGCGTGTCGCCACGCACTGTATGCCAACAGCGACGCGTGCAGGCCAAGCAGTAAGATTGCAACAGGGCTGCGTCGGGCCCATCTCATGCGGCCGCCGACGGAGCACGGGATCGACGGTTGGAGATGAACCACGCTAGCACACAGACCGCGGCCGCCGCGAACAGCCCAAGGCTGAGTCGTGACCAGGGCCGTGAGAACTTTGGTTCGGGAAGACCGTAATGGGACAGGTAAAAGACTTCCTTCGCTGGCGGCTCGTCAAAGATTTCCGTTTCGAACTCGGTGAAGCTGCTGAAGCCGCTTTCCTCCTGGGTCGATTCGTTTCCTTTTCGGGTGGCGATGCAGAGGTTCTCCAGCATGTGTGACTCGGAAATCTGATGAATGGTTTGAGTAGCCGAATCATCTGTGGAGTAGATTGCGGTCTGTCCTAGTTCGACAATCGCCCAGCCGCGGGAACGATCGCAGATCAGATAGGTGTCGCTCAAG
>NZ_WIAD01000162.1 GCF_009618275.1 Roseimaritima sediminicola | reverse complement strand
GCTCTAACCAACGGTCGTCGCTTCGCGACTGGCAATGGGGTGGGGTGCCCGTGACCTGGGATTGCATCCCAGGCTATCGACGGTCGTTGCTTCGCAACTGGCAATCGCCTGCAATCCGCCGACCGTCGGCGGGGACAGAGCACGCACGGCACGCCAGGGACAGTGCATGCAAACAGGACGAGCCGGCGGGGACAGGTCGACGGGGACAGAGCACGCAAACGAAACCTGCTATCTGCTAGCATGCGTCGGCGGGGCAAGCTCTGTCCCCGGTCACTGTTGAATCGCGAAGCGATGGCAGTGGATAGCCTCGGATGCCAATCCGAGGTGGGAGCCCCCAAGATACGTCGTAAGTCGCGGAGCGACGGCAGGTGAATTGTCCCCGCACCTTGCCGCGTCAGGCGAGGACTCACGTCACTCTAACGACCGTCGGCGGGGACAGAGCACGCAAACGAAACCCGCTAGCTGCTAGCATGCGTCGGCGGGGCATGCACTGTCCCCGGTCACTGAGCACTGTCCCCGG
>NZ_WIAD01000161.1 GCF_009618275.1 Roseimaritima sediminicola | reverse complement strand
ACAGAACACAAGCGACAGTAACGTTGGTGGTCACCCGGCGGCGACCCATGATTCGGTGATCACGACACGACGTTGCCGCCGCTCGGGTGCACCACTTTGTTACCCCATGCCTTCAACGGTGACAATTTCGCCGAGGCACGAAATTCGCGGGTAGCCCACGAGAATTGTACCATCTGGGTGTCGGAAATCATATTCGTGCTTGCGAACCACGACGCTCGACCCCACTTTAAACTTGGCGGAACTAGACGTGTCAGACCGCCAGTCGCAGCCGTCTACACGCACGATTAGTGAGCATGTCAAGTCGAGGTAACGATCGGGACCATCCAAGACCGGACCAAACACTCCGTAACGAATATGCCCATCCTCAAGCCAGCCCGCGACGCGCATCACAAAAGAGGTTCGGTCAGCAAGAAACTCCTGTGGAGTGTCGGGACCTGCGACGTATTGTAGGTCATCCCACGGAGACACTCGAACCAACGCACCCACCGTTGCAATCGCGGTCATGAGTAGTTCAGGGTGGGG
>NZ_WIAD01000160.1 GCF_009618275.1 Roseimaritima sediminicola | reverse complement strand
ATAAATCAAAGGGGTCAGGCCTCTTTGATGACTGTTTAGGTTCGGGGTAGAAAGGCGTTTTCTGTTCTTGGAGGGCCGAGCCAATGCCGAGACCACCAGGAGCCGATGAGGCGGGCGGACTGTACCACGCCCTCAATCGCGGCAACTTGCGTGCGACCATCTTTCACAAAGACGCTGATTACGAGGCCTTTGAGCGAATCCTGCACGAATCCTGCATGAAGCCTTGCAGATCCTTCAGATTGAGTTGTACTCGTTTCAACTGATGTCGAATCACTATCATTTGCTGCTGCGCCCACGCGTCGATGGTGAGATGAGTCGTTTCATGGGCTGGGTGGGAGGCACGCACACGATGCGATCGTTATGCGCACTACCACACCAGCGGAATGGGACATGTTTATCAGCAACGCTACAAAAGCTTCCCCATCCAGGACGACGACCATTTCTTAGTGGTCTGTCGCTCGCGTCGAGCGAAATGCCCTGCGAGCGGGACTGGTCGATCGAGCCGAAGACTGGCGGTGGAGTTCGTTG
>NZ_WIAD01000015.1 GCF_009618275.1 Roseimaritima sediminicola | reverse complement strand
ACGAAAACCCTCTCCGGGCCTAAGAGCCCGACTCTCCCAGTGGGAGAGTAAAGGCGAATCAAATGTTGCGACGTGCTTAGAACAAGAGCGAACCGGATCCCCGCCACCGGCGCCTGCGCCACCCTACCGCGGCACTTCCAAGGGGTCGGGGCCGAGCGTGACGATGCGAAAGTCCTGGGCGACGTGGCGTTGCCAGTAATCGACGATGTCCTCGCTGCGCACCGCTTCGATCCGCTGTTCCAGTTCCTCCGCCGACATGACTCGGCCCAGATGAAACCAGTCGCTGACCATCGAGGAGGCCCGCGAAGCACTCGATTCCTGTTCCATGATCAGATTGCTTTGCACGCGGACCTTCAAACGCCGCAGCTCGTCCTCCTCGACGCCCTCGACCAGAGCCTGGATCTCGGCCAGGGTCACATCCAGGGTCTGCTGGGCCCGTTCGGCCGTGGTCCCCGCGTAACCGAACACGCCGCCCACGCCACGCAAACTGTGGCAGCTGGCCGAAACGCTGTAGCACAACCCGCGCTGCTCCCGCACGCGATCGAACAATCGGCTGCTCATGCCATCGCTCAGCACGCCCAGGCCGGCGCGGAGCGAGAAGTAGTCCGCGTGGCCATACGGGACGGCCGGATAGGCAAAGCCGATGTGGGTCTGTTGGCTGGGGTGCGAGATATGTTCGTACGCCGCCGGCAAGCGAACGATCTGCGGCGCTTCGGGGCGCGGTTTGGGCTGCCAGTCGGCGAACAATCTTTCGATTTCAGCCAGGATCTCGGACCACTCGAAATGTCCGGCAACCGCTAGGATGCCGCCGGCCGGCGAGTAGTGATTTTTGAAGAAGTCGCGGACCTCATCGGACGACACCGCTCGCACCCCGGCTTCGTTACCGTAGACGCTGCGTCCGAGCACCGGCCCGTAGTGCAATGCTTTCAGCCGCGTCATCACGCGCTGGGTGGGTTCATCGGCCATCGCTCGCAATTCCTGCAGAGCCATCCCCTTTGCGTCGTCCAGTTGGTCGGCCGGCAGGTGAGGACGACGGACGATGTCGGCATACAGCTCCAGCGCCGCCCGCAGCGAAGCGTGCGGCATCGCCGCCCCGAACGACACATTGGCCGTGGAAACGCCCGACGAGCGGTCCAGCCCCAAATTGTCCTGATGCGCCACGATGTCGCGGCTGCTGCGCGATCCCGCCCCGCGCTGGACCATCTCGCAAACGATTCCCGCCAACCCCGCGTGCCGCTCCGATTCCCACTGCACGCCGGCCGGCAAACACAGACTGAACGCCGCCGTGCGCAGCCACGGCATCGGCTCGCCCAAGACCGTCAAACCATTGTCAAAGACGTGCGAGAGCGTGGGTGAGGTGGACGGGTCAGCGGTCGACGACAAAGGAATCTCCCCATTCGGTTCTGGTTCGGAGCGTTCGGCTGGTGGGCCGGAGCGGATAACCTTGGTTATAGCGAGCGTCGCGGAGAAAGTAGACCCGTCCTTGCCGTCGGTCCTGCCAGCGGCCGCCCGGTCGTAGTGAGGGGCCGGGCTGTTTAACGGGGCATATTGCGGAACTGCAATTATTTTGAAAGACTTCGCCCCGATGCAACCCTCGCGATTCCCCTTGAAAAGCGGTTCATCTTTCTCGCACCCGAAGTGCACAAGCATGCCTTCCAACCCGACAAACGCCACGGTCTTCCACCTTCCCGCCGGACGTGGGGTGCGTCGTTTTGCGGCGGGTTTTGCTTTGCTGAGCCTCGTGGCGCTGAGCGTAACGGCTTGGATTTTTCATGATGTCGCGCGCGAACAAGAGATCGTCGCCCGCATCATCACGCACCTGCCACAAAGCGACATGGCGGTGGTCGAGGAGCTGTCCAGTGACATCCGCTTGCGCAGCAAACTCTCATTGTTGTTGGTGTTGAACATCGTGGGCACGGCCATTGCGTTTGCCGTGGTGGTGCGAGGTTATGTCAGCAGCGAGCAATCCCTGCGCGAGGCGCAAATCTTGGCGACCGACATTCGCGCCAGTTTGGATGGAGGCATTATCACGACCGATCGAACAGGACGGATGACCAGCCTGAACCCCTGCGGTCGAGAGCTGTTGGGATTGCCCGAGGGCAGCGGGGAGGGAATGACGCCGTCGCAAGCGAGCCAGGAACACGCCCCACTCGATGCGATCTGCGATGAAGTCAATCGGCATCAAGCCCCCATTCGTGATCGCGACTACACGATCCGCCGCCACGGCCACGAGCATACGCTACGCGTGGGTTGCACCCGCCTGAAGAACCGGCGGAACGAGGCGATCGGCACGGTGATCCATGTGCACGATGTCACCGAGCGGGTTCTCATGGAACAACGTCTACGGCGGATGGAACGCTACATGGGCCTCGGCTCGTTGGCCGCCGGACTGCAGCATGAGATCAAGAATCCGCTGAGCGCCCTCTCGCTTCATCTACAATTGTTGGAAGAGCATCTCAGCACGCATCCTCCCGACACCGAGACCCAGGATATGCTGGATGTGCTGCATACCGAAGTGACGCGGATCACGGACGTGTTGGATAGTTTTCGCAACTATGCCTCCGTCCACGAACTGGGACGCTCCTGGGTCGATGTCGCCACGCTGATCGAAAAATTAGTTCGCTTTCTTCACCCGCAAACCAAACAGCAAAACGTGATCGTCAAAGTCGAGTTGCCGCCCCAACCACTCGGTTCGATCGAAGCCGATGCGGGGCGACTCGAACAAGTGCTGTTGAACTTGGCGCTCAATGCGTTGGCCGCGATGCCCCAGGGAGGAACCTTGCGGTTTCGCTTGAGCCGCCGCGAGCATTCCATTCGCATCGATGTCCACGACACCGGTAATGGCATCCCCGCGGAGATTCAATCACAGATTTTTGACCCCTATTTCACCACTCGCAACGACGGTACCGGAATGGGATTGGCAGTGTGCGACAAGATCGTTCGTCAACACGCCGGCAGCATCGATTTTCGCACCAGCCCTAAAGGAACCGAATTTTCAGTGCTGCTGCCAATGGAGGGAAGCCATGAACACTGATGCCTTCCGCTTGCTGGTCGTCGATGATGAACCGAACATCCGTTCGGGGCTGGCCAAGGGGTTGGCCGGCGAAGCTGACGTCGTCGAAACCGCGGTGGATGCCGAGGACGCACTGCAAAAAACCGAGCAGGCGAACTACCAATTGGTGATCGCCGACGTGCGTCTGAATTCTCAGATGACCGGCATTGAATTGCTCAAAAAGATCCTCGTCAAACAACCCCAAACCGCGGTGATCATGATCACCGCACATGGGACTGTCGCGATGGCGGTCGAAGCGATGCATGCGGGCGCCTTTGACTTCATTTCAAAACCGCTCGACTTGAATCTCATTCGCCAACAGGTCCGCAAGGCTCGCCAGTACCACCGGCTCCGCGTTGAAAACCAACAACTGCGAAATCGCCTCGCCGAAGCTGGTGAAGTCTCCGGCATCATCGGCGGTAGCGCCGCGATGCAGAGTGTGTTGCAGCAGATTCGCCAGGTCGCCGCGACCGAAGCCACCGTGATGATCCAAGGCGAGAGCGGCACCGGCAAAGAATTGGTGGCTCACGCGCTGCACGACTTGAGTGATCGCAGCGGTGGTCCGTTCGTGGCCGTGAATCTCGGAGCGATGCCAGAATCGTTGCTCGAAAGTGAACTGTTCGGGCATGAGAAGGGAGCCTTTAGTGGTGCCACCCGCCAGAAACCGGGATGCTTTGAACAAGCCTGCGGAGGTACCCTGTTCTTAGACGAAGTGACCGAGATGTCGGCCAAGAGCCAAGTGGATCTGTTGCGCGTGCTTGAATCGCGACGCTTTACTCGCGTCGGTGGCGAACAATCGCTGCAAGCCGATGCGCGAATCGTCTCGGCCACCAACCGCAACATCAAAGACTTGATCGCCGAAGGCACCTTTCGCGAAGATTTGTTCTATCGGCTGAATGTGGTCCCGATCCAAGTCCCCGCCCTCCGAGCGCGGCGTGAAGACATCCCGCTGTTGGTCGAACATTTCTTGGAACACTTCTGTCAACGTCACAAACGAGCCATCAAACGACTCGCGCCCGAGGCGATGCAGACGATCTCGGCCGCCGCGTGGCCCGGCAACGTCCGCGAACTACGCAATGTAATCGAGCGAATCGTCGTCACGCACGACGACAACGTAATTAATAACATCGAGCTGCCGAGCGAACTCGGCCCTTCCCAACCGAGCAATCGCGGCCTGCCCCATTCACTGGCGGAAGCGGTGGAAGGCTGCGAGCGTGAGACGATCCAAATGGCACTGCAAGCCTGTGAGATGCACCGCGAAAGAACCGCCAAGGCGCTCGGGGTGAGCGTCCGCACGCTGCACTACAAGATGGGGCGGTACGGGCTGCACTAACGGTACGCTGCGAAAGCGGGCCACCGGCAGCCGGTTTCGGCGTGTCTGCAATAACTTGCACGCATCTGCACAACTCTGCACCCTCACGCCTTGTTGCAGCGACTTTTCCATCGTAGCGGAGAAAACCGAAAACTTTTCTGGCGACGTTTTTTGCGGGCAGATTCCGCGATTGCAGGCTCGGCAGCGAGACCGTGCGTCGGGAACTGGCATCCACCTTGCTTTACCCGCTGGCACACCGTCCCCGAGTCGCCCCCGCGCCGCGCCGAGTCACCCCCGCGCCCAGGCGGTCCCGCACCGAGTCGGCCCACGCGCCGAGTCGGCCCACGCGCCGAGTCGGCCCCCGCGTGCCCCCCGGCCCCCGCGCCCCCCCCCCCGGCCCAGTCGCCTTTAGGAAAGAGTCGATGCAAGATGCCACCTCCAGTCTGGTGCTAGATCCAGATGCCCCCTCCGCACGCTCGCCCGATCGTTCCGGCGTGTTGCGTTCGGCGATCGCGCGTGCGGCCGGTTACCTTCCCACGCAGGGTCCGATTTCGATCTTCGTGCACCACAACACGCTTCATCGGTTCGAGGATCTACCGTTTGAGGAAGCGGTCATCGCAGGAGGAAACCTGTACGGTTGCGAGCCCTACCTCAGCGAGGACCGTTATCGAAGCGAGCTACATCGCGGCCGCATCTCCGTCGACGATCTACGTCAGGTTCTGATCGATGATCTCGAGGACGAGGCCGATGAGTTGGTCGCCAGCTTCGGGACGCGCTACACCCTGCGGTTGGCGATGCTGCAGATGACGTTGCACACGGTCCCCGATGCGGAGCTGCGTTGGCTGCTGGCGGAGACCGACATGTTGCGTCAGTTCCGCGATGACATTTCCGCTCCTCGTCGCGAACAGATGATCCAGCGAACACGGGCTTGGGTGATGCGAGATCGCGAGTCGTCGCCTCACCATCCCGCTCGCGCAGATGCCGCGGCGAGCTCGGCGGCCGATCCACTCAAGGGCCATCGCGGTGCGGCAGCGAGTCGGTTGCCGCCGGTCGTCGAATCGCTGCTCCGTGAATCACGCGGCGAAAAGGTTCAATCATGGAACGAGGCGCAGTGGGAAGCCTTTGTGCTGGAATTGTTGTGGCGAGTATGTCGCGACGGGGTGAGCGCCGCAGATCTGCCCTCGTCAAGTGAAGCGGCGCCGCGACAGATTCGCGATCTCCTGCTCGCCGCGACCGGAGACGACATCGACGCGCTGGTCAACGATGTCCTGATTCGCTGCTGTGGCGGTTTCCTCGATCAAGGTTTTGCGACTTGGGCCTTGCCCCATCGTGACGAAGGGTTTGCCCGAGCGTTTGCCAAGTTGTACTTGCAGCGCATGACCGTCAAACCGAGCTGGATGGAGGGGATGCGGGCTGAGTTGCAGGCGATTTTGGACGGGCCATTCGATCCACTCACCTCGATCGGTAACTCGCTGGCAAGGCTGGGAGTTCCGCCCGCCGAGTTCGATCGCAAAGTGTGCTCGGCGCTGCTGGCTCTGAAGGGCTGGGCGGGAATGATCTGGCAGATGGAGACGGACGCGCCTTGGATGCCCAAACCGATCCCTCAGGGATCACTGGATGAATACCTTGCGATTCGTTTGATTCTGGAATGTCACGCGGTCGCGGAGGTCGGACGGCGACAGTTCGGCACCCGTGATTTACAGGAAGTTCAACGGCTTGCCGAAGTTCAATCGCCGCGTGACCGAGGAGCCTCGCTGGAGCAGCGCACCTACACGGTGTTTCAACTGGCGCAGGTCAGCGGCTGGACTCCCCAACAATTGCTCGACATGGCCGATTCTCAGTGGCGATGTTTGGTTCGCGAGATCGAAGCCTTCTCGTCGCTGGAGCGTCGGCGTATTCTGCACGCCGCCTACGAGCGACATTATCAAGTCGCGGCGCTCAGTGCGGTGGCCAGCCATTCACGACGTCGTCGGCAAGGCGATCATGGTGTCAAGAAAACGCCCGCGTTTCTGGCCATCTTCTGTATCGATGATCGAGAGGAATCGTTCCGCCGGCATTTAGAGGAAGTGGATCGCGAATGCGAAACGGCATCGGCGGCTGGCTATTATGCGGTGGCGATGTATTACCAAGGTGCGGACCATGCTCATTATCGTCCGCTCTGTCCCGCCATCGTCACGCCGCAGCATTACGTGTGCGAGGAACCGCTGTTCTCGGCGGTCGACGTGAACCAGCGACGGGCCAATCGACGACGTCGGATCGGACAATTCACCCACCAAGTGCATGCCAGTTCGCGAACCTTGATCGGCGGTTGGGTGACGGGCGTGTTCGGCGCGATCGCCACGTTTCCGATGGTCGCTCGGATCATGGCGCCCGGTTTGACGTCACGGATTCGCAAATCGCTGGGGACCTTCACCCGTCCGCCCGCCACCGAATTGCATCTCGAACGCGAAGCGGACGAGCCCGGCTGTGCGCCCGAGTCGCTCGGTTACAGCCTCGATGAGATGGCTGCGATTGTCGTCCGCATCCTCCAGGACATCGGCGTGGTCGATCGGTTTCCGCCGATCTTGGTTTTCTTTGGTCACGGTTCGGCGAGTTTGAACAACCCCCACGAATCCGCTTACAACTGCGGTGCGTGCAGCGGGGGCCGCGGCGGCCCCAACGCCCGCGCGTTCGCGATGATGGCCAACGATCCACGCGTGCGACGATTGACAGCCCAGCGTGGGGTGGAGATCCCTGAGAACGTCCGCTTCGTCGGCGCCTTCCACAACACCTGCAGCGACCACGTCGAGTACTACGACCTCGACTTGTTGCCACGCACCCACCGAGCGCTGTTTCGGCGGATCGAAAAAAGTGTCAACGAGACTCGTGCCCGCAATGCTCACGAACGCGCCCGACGATTCGAATCGGCACCGCTCGATTTGACTCCGCGGCAAGCACTCGAGCATGTCGAACAGCGCGGCGAAGACCTCTCCCAGGCCCGTCCCGAATACAACCACGCCACCAACGCCTTGACCTTTGTCGGTCGCCGCCAGTGGAGTCGAGGTTTGTTCGCCGATCGCCGCGTTTTCTTGACCTCTTATGATCCCTGCGTGGATGACGAACAGGGCTCGGTGTTGGCACGAATTCTCGCGGCGGCGATTCCGGTTTGTGCCGGAATCGCGCTGGAGTACTACTTTTCCACGGTGGACACCGAAGGCTATGGGTGCGGATCCAAACTGCCCCACAACGTCGCCTCGATGTTGGGCGTCATGACCGGCGCGGCCAGCGATCTGCGTCCGGGATTGTCGCAGCAGATGATCGAGATACACGAACCGCTGCGTCATTTGTTCGTGATCGAAACGACCACCGAAAAGATGGATCTCGTGATCGCAGAGAACCCGGCGATCGCCCGGCTCGTCAAAGGCAACTGGATTCAGATCGCCCTGCTTGATCCGGAAACATCGACGCTGTTGCGATACGTCAAGGGCGAGTACGAACCGTTTGTCCCGGAGACTTCGGAGTTGCCCGAAGTGGATTCGTCGATCAGGTGGTATCGAGGCCAACGGGGACATCTCGATTTCGCTTCGATCAAAGAAACCCCGCGTCAGGAAAGCCTTGATGAACTTCACTGAAACCGCCTTTGAAATTCTTGGCACCGTGGTGGTGGCAAGCCCCGTCGGGTTGCTTGCAATCTTAGGGCTATCGACGCTGTTCAGTCGGCCTTTGAGCGAAACCAGCATCTCGCGGCTGACACAGATGGGCGTCCTGTTCACGATGGTGCCGGGGATCATGATCCTCGCGCTGATGTTGATGGTGGGGACGCGTTATGTCCCGGTGGAACTGGGCGATTGGGTGACGATCCCGGAGCAGGAGTTTCATTTCAGTTTGAAATTTGTGTTCGATCGTTTGAGCATTCCCTTCTTGTTGTTGTCTTGCGTGCTGTGCGGCGTGGTCGGCGCGTTCACCCGCCGCTATCTGCATCGTGAAGAGGGCTTTGGACGTTTCTTTCTCTACTATGCGGTGTTCTTCTGTGGGATGGTCATCTCCTCGCTTGCTGGCACCATCGAAACTTTGTTCGTCGGCTGGGAAATGGTCGGGTTGTCCTCGGCATTGTTGGTCGCCTACTTCCACCAGCGCCGCAATCCGGTTCGCAATGGGCAACGGGTGTGGTCGGTCTATCGACTCGCCGACGCCGCTTTTCTGATCGCCGCGATCGCCATGCACAGCATGACGGGCGAAGGCGATCTAGGGGGGCTGATGGGATCCGGCGTCTGGCCCGAAGGGGTTGCCGCGATCACGTCGCAACAAGCGTTTGGGGTCGGCACCTTGTTGTTGATCGCGGTTGCAGGAAAATCGGCACTGTTTCCCTTTTCCGGCTGGTTGCCGCGAGCGATGGAAGGGCCGACGCCCTCCAGCGCGATTTTCTACGGCGCGCTGTCGGTGCACTTGGGTGTCTATCTGCTGCTGCGAGTCAGCCCGCTGCTCGAAGCGTCGCTGATGTTGCAGGCCCTGGTAATCACGCTGGGCTTGATCTCCGCGGGCTGTGGCGCGCTGATGTCACGCGTGCAAAACGACGTCAAGGTCTCCTTGGCTTACGCCTCCTTGACCCAGGTTGGCATCATCGTGGTGGAGATTGGGCTGGGGCTACGCTACCTGGCGTTGATTCACATCATCGGCCATGCCTGTTTGCGAACGATGCAATTGTTGCGAGCTCCGACGTTACTGCGTGATTACAACGAACTGGAGAATGCCCTCGGACGACGTCTGCCCGAAGGAGCCTCGCCCTGGACACGCCATCTTCCCGAAGGCTTGCAGGGTTGGCTCTATCGATTTGGTTTCGATCGTGGTTTTATGGACATCGCGTTGGACAAATGGGCGGTGGGACCGTTCATGAATCTGTTCCGGTGGTTTGATCGAATCGAACGTCGCGCGACCAATCGGTTATCCAGCGAGAACCATCGTCAATCGGACCGAATCGAACTGCATCCCGAATCAACCGGCAGGGCCGCGACATGACTGAACTTCACTTTCCTTGGATCGAAGTCTCGATCCTGACCCCTTTGTTGGGCGCGGTTTGGATTCATTTGCTGGGCGCACGCGCGAGCGTGTTGCGGCACGCGATCGCGATCGCGTCAGTCACGTTCGCGTTGACGGTGGGGGAATTGCTCGACTTTATCTTGCTGGGCGCTTTTGAGGCTCACGATCGCCGTTTGTTTCTCGATTGGCTGTTCGATCGCGATATTTTTGTCGTCGATGAGCTCAGCGCGTTTCAATTGCCGTTGGCTGCGTTGATCTTTTTGGTCATCATCATGTCGACGCTCCGCACCAAATCGCCGCGTTTCTCTTTAAAAGCAGCGCTCATTTCGGAGACCTTGTTGTTGGCGACCTTCAGTTGCCGCACTTCCTGGACGCTGGTGGCGTTGTTGGCCGCATCGACCATCCCGCCCTTTTTGGAGCTGCGTCAACGCGGCCACTGCACACGGATCTACACGCTGCATATGAGCCTGTTCGTGGCCCTCTTGGTGGGCGGTTGGGCCTGGCTGTCGATGGTCGACGTGAACTCACCCGCGGCGTTGATCCCGGGGGCCTTGCTGACGGCCGCGGCACTGCTGCGTAGCGGCATCGTGCCGTTTCACCTCTGGATCGCGGACCTGTTCGAAAAGGGCACCTTGGGGACGGCGATCCTGTTCACAACCCCCTTGGTAGGCGCTTACGCGGTGATGCGATTGGTGTTGCCGATCGCTCCTTCGTGGGCTCTGCAGAGCATCGCGATCCTATCGCTGCTGACCGCGGTCTACGCCGCCGGCATGGCGTTGGTACAACGCGAAGCCCGCCGCATGTTCTGTTACATCATGCTCAGCCAATCCTCGTTGGTCCTGGTGGGGTTGGAACTGGTGACCCCGATTGGTTTGACCGGGGCGTTGTGTTTATGGTTATCGGTCGGCCTGTCGTTGACCGGATTCGGCATCACGCTGCGCAGCATCGAGGCCCGCATCTCGCGTATCTCGTTGGTTGATTATCACGGCTTGTATCGCCAGATGCCCATCTTTTCCGGTTTCTTTTTGTTGACCGGTTTAGCATCCATCGGATTCCCGGCCACGGTCGGCTTTGTAGGCATGGAACTGTTGATCGAAGGGGCCGTTGATATTTACCCGTGGGTCGGAACGATGGTGGTGATCGCCGCGGCACTTAACGGGATCACGGTCTTGATGGCCTACTTTCGTATTTTTACCGGACGGCACAATCCAACCCTGATTCCGATGCATGCGCGACGGAGCGAGCAGGTCGCCGTCCTGATCCTCAGTCTGCTGATCCTGGTCGGGGGACTGGTTCCCCAGCCCGGCGTCGCATCGCGGTATCACGCCGCCACGGAACTCACTCGTCAACGCCAGCGCAACCCGATGACCGAAGACGAAACGGTCGCCCGCATACTCGACGCCGGCTCGGAAGAGCAGAACGTTATCACTCGTCCCGTTTCCGTTTCCCACTGATCACCGACGAAGCAACCGAACCCATTAGGAAAGTCCGAAATGAGCCCTCCTGTGCCTACCGCCTCCGACAAACCCCGTGGTGATCTGCGCGGATTGACGCGTTACTTCAAATACGACTTTATCTCGGGGCTGCTCGTCTTTTTGATCGCCTTGCCGCTCTGTCTAGGGATCTCGATTGCCAGCGGTTATCCACCCATCGCGGGCATTTTTACGGCGATCGTCGGCTCGGTGCTGGCCACGTTCATCAGCGATTCGGAACTGACCATCAAAGGCCCCGCGGCGGGTTTGATCGTGATTGCGATCGGATGTATCGGGGACTTTGGTGGCGATGGCATGGTGGGCGGGTGGACGGAGGTCGACACCGCCGCCTATCGAGCGGCGTTGGCCGTGGGAGTCGTCGCCGCGGTTCTGCAGATTCTGTTCGGTGTTTTTCGGGCGGGGATCTTGGGCGAGTTCTTTCCGATCTCCGCGGTGCATGGCATGTTGGCGGCCATCGGCGTGATCATCATCGTCAAACAAATCCCGGTCGCCTTGGGCGTCAGCGCGTCGGGCGAGCCGCTAGAGATGCTGCGGGAAATCCCTCACTACGTCGCCTCGGCCAACCCCGCGATCGCCGTGATCGGCGTGACGAGTGTCTTGATCATGTTCATTTGGCCGATCGTTACCCGCAAAGTCTCACTGCTGAAAGTCCTGCCGTCTCCATTGATCGTGTTGCTCGTCGCCATCCCGATGGGCATGGCATTCAATCTGATGCACTCGCATTCCTATACGCTTCAGAATCATCAATACCAACTGGGCGAGAACTTTCTAGTCGCGATGCCGGATCGCGTGTTCGGCATGTTCGATTCCATCGCGTCACCCGACTTTACGGCGCTCGAACAGCCACAAGCATGGAAATGGATCTTCATGTTTTTCATCATCGGCAGTCTCGAGTCGTTGTTGAGCGCCAAGGCGATCGACATCATCGACCCTTGGAAGCGCAAAAGCAGCATGGACCGCGACATGGTCGCCGTCGGTGCCGGAAATCTGTGCTGTGCATTTATTGGCGGCCTACCGATGATCTCCGAGATCGTGCGGAGCAAAGCCAATATCGACAACGGTGCCCGCACCCGGTTTGCCAACCTCTGGCATGGGATGTTTCTGTTGGTGTGCGTCGCCTTGATCCCCATGGTGCTGCATCGGATCCCGATGGCTGCGCTCGCCGCGATGTTGATCTATACCGGGTTCCGCTTGACGCACCCCAGCGAATTCATGAATGTCTGGAAAATTGGACGCGAACAACTGGTCATCTTCACCGTCACCCTGGTCGCGGTCCTGGCAACCGACCTGTTGATTGGAATCGCGATCGGGATTGCGACCAAGGCCGCCATTCACTTGACCAACGGCGTTTCGCTGCGAGCCCTGTTCAAACCCGAGATCGAGATCACCGCCGACGACGGTGCGACGGTACGCTTGACCGCCTACCGATCCGCGGTGTTCAGCAACTGGATCCCGATCCGTCGTCAAATCGAACGTGTCGGCTTAATCGAACGCAAGAATGTCGAACTCGACCTCTCTGAAACCAAGTTGGTCGACCATAGCGTGATGGACAAACTGCACGAGATGCAAAACGACTTCGAACAACATGGGCTCTGTTTCACCGTGGTCGGACTCGATGCTCATCAACCCTTTGCCGGTCACGCCCAATCGGCCCGCCGCAAAGGACTTTGCACGGTCCAGCGTTTGACGATCATCACCCACCCCGATCTGGAACCCCTGATCGTAGCCGAAATGGTGCGGCTCGGTGCCAGCGGCTACACGTCGATTCCTTGCCGCGGCGCCGGACGCCAACAATTGCAACTGGGGGGCGCGCAAGCGGTTCCACAAGTCCGCATCGAGGTGATCGCAGCAAAGGAGTCGGCTACGAGGATGATGGATCAGCTGCGCCGCGAAATACAGCCACAACATCGTTTGACCTTCTGCCTCGAAACCGTGCAGGTCGAACGGCTGGACGCTTTCGTTGCCGATCCGCAGCCGAACCAACCGAACCAACCGAACACGCCTGCCGAACGCGTGTGTGTGGACGCATAACCGTGCGTCAGGGCCCCGTTGCGGACGAACCCATCAACTCGATGGTTTTTTATTTCACCGGTCGAAAACCTATCCCGCAGGATGCTTACGGATCCGACAAAAGGTCCAACACACGGTCGGCGGCACGGCAACCGCTGGCCAATCGTTCCTCGATGCCGTCTCCTTCCGGACGTTGGCAAACGGTGATCTCGTGGGCATCGCTCTCGCCGCTGCCGACCGACACTTGTGATGCGGCCGATCGCTTGCGAGCAAACCCGCGCAGGCTGCGCCACCGCTTCACGTCCTCGCCAAACCATGCTTCCAGCCGTTCTCGGAAGGCACCTTCCAGTGCCCAGGGGGCCGCGTGTTGACCACTGGCCAGCACACCCACGAGAGTTGCTGCCGCAGTACGAGACCGTTGTGGGGCCGGACCCGAGACATGAATCTGAGTGATTCGCATGGCGTCGTCGCTGGCTGAGCCGTCACGTGGCTCAGCGGAATCGGCTGCGCGGCCGAGCCGCGCTTCGGAGTCGGCGAAGAGCATTATCGAGGCTTCCGGACGAGGCGGCAGAGGTGCGGAAAAATACCAGCACGTCCGCAGCCGGCCAGCGCTGGCCGCCGCGTCCGTTGTCGGTGCTCGACCCGCTGTGTCCAGTAACCGTTGGCTCGCCGAGCTGCCGCATGCCAGGACCACGTGTTGGTACGCCAGCCGTTGGCCATCGCTGGTCTCCGCATCCCCGCGGGCCAGCGACGCGATGGTGCAGCGGAGCGACCGAGTCGCCGCCGGCAGCCGTCCGGCCAATTGCGACGCCACCGCCTGCACACCGTCGTGTGGCCGTGCCCAGGCGGCTCGCTGGGTCGGTGCAAACACCTCGCGGAATTCCGCCGCCCGGCTGTGGTCAAAACGAATCGACGGGTCCTCGATCCAGCGGTCTTCCGAGCGCATCGCGATCGGCTCGCCCAGTGGTTCGAGTCGCAACTTGTCCAGATCCAACAACCGCTGCGTCGCCGGCCCGCCCGTTCGCAGCGGGAAGAAGTCGTGATCGAGGAGGAAATCATCGACTCGGTCGGTGCGCACGCTACCGCCCCAGCGATCGGTCGCTTCGACGATCCGGACCTCGCGGCCCGCTTCGTGCAAACGCGTGGCGCAGGCCAGGGCCGCCAATCCTCCACCCACGACGAGGACCGGTTTGGAAGCATTCATGACGGAGCTTTATCTGAGGAACGCAACGCTCGCCTACCGAGTTAGGTCAAGTATTCCTGCTTCTTGACCAAGCCCGGCATCGGCACAGGGTACTTGCCGTCGGCGTTGGCCTTCAACGGCGATTCCGAATCCAGCGTCAACGATTCGATCTCCGGCGCGAACTCGTGATCGTGCTTCATGAATTGCTCCAGCGTCATTTCCTGACCGGTGTGCGCCACCATGCGGCCCATGGACGTCACGGCGCTGGCCATCACGCCGCGTTCGACTTCGTTGTAGGGCAGGTCGTTGCGGACGGCGTCGATCAAGTGGTCCCATTCCAACTGATAGGGATTGCGTTCGGGTTGCGGGAACGCCCACGCCAGCGAATCGCTCTCCATCGTCTGGTCGGTAAAGATCCGCGACTTGGCCGGCGTATGCGAGGCGGTGGAGATGACCGCACTGCCTTTGCTGCCGTGGGCGTAGCTGGCAAATTCCTGTTTGCAGCCGGGAATGGTGCGTCCATCGACCATCAGTTTGGCACCGTCCTTGAAGGTGTATTCGATGCCGTACACATCGAAGTTCTGGTCGACGTTCTCGCCGCGGTAATGCCGTCCACCCACCGCCATGGCTTTGACCGGCCAATCGTTCTTCATCCAGCAACACTCGTCGATATTGTGAATCAAGAAGTCGCTGACCGCACCGCCGCTGAGCCACAGGAAGCCATGGAAGTTTTTGATCTGGTACATCAATTCGCTGATGCCTTCGGGCTTGGGCAGCACGGCGGCGGTCGCCGTCAGCCCGGCCATCCGGTAAGCACGCAGCAGATGAAGGTCGCCAATTTCGCCGTTCTGGATGCGGTCGAACAATTCCTGTCGACCTTCGCAGTGACGGCACATCAGGCCTACGCCGACCTTCAAGTTCTTGGCTTCGGCCTGCTTGTTGATCTCCAGCATCCGCACCGAAGTCGGGGCATCGACCGTGACGGGTTTTTCCATGAACACGTTCAAGCCGCGCTCGATGGCGTACTTGTACATGACCCAGCGGAAGGCCGGCGGAGTGGCCAGGATCACAACGTCGCCGGGACGCAGGCAGTCCATCGCTTTGCGATACGCATCGAAGCCGATGAAGCGGCGTTCCTCGGGCACATCCACCTTGGAACCGATCGACTTGCTGCCCGAAAGCGCGACGTGCTTGTTTTTGAGGTTCTTTTCAAACACGTCGGCCATCGCGACCAGTTTGATTGGGCCGTTGTCCACCGAGAGAGCATTGCGCGCGGCACCGGTTCCACGACCGCCGCAACCCACCAGGGCCAACTGGATCGTATTGTCTTCTGCCGCATGAGCTTGTCGAGCGGCACCGGTGACCAGGGCACCCACTGCGGCTGCTTGACCGGTTTGTTTCAGGAAATCGCGACGCGTTGAGGACATGAGAACGTACTCCAAAGGAAACCAGGTCTCGTGCGGGCATCTGGGCAAGCCGAAAACGCACCGGCGGAAGACAGGAAGATCAATAAACCAAAGATAATTCGTCGCCACCAACAACGCTCGGCGGACGACATCCGGGAGGCAGGGAAAGTTCAGGTAGGTTGAGCCCGGGACAGGCCGCTGGGACTCGAGACGATTCTAACCGATCCCGTCAAACTGTGCTGCAAGTTCCCGCCAGGGGGGCGGGGGAAGGCTTGACGATTACTCCGGATGTTGGAGATGAAGCACCAAAACGGAAGCGGCTGGGGGGCAACGGACGATGCCCTCTAACACGGCGTGGCGTAGACGCTGCCGCGAGCGGTTGCTCGCCGCGAGGACCAACAAAACACGGATGGCCGTTATGAAAAAAATCCTGAAGCGAACGATTCCCGTGGCGTGCCTGGCCGCCACCGCGTTGACGATGACCGCCACCGAGCGGGCGGAAGCGAGCAACTGGTGGGACAGTTTCAAGCATGAAATGCACATCACCTATCATCGCAATAACGCTTGGCCGCAGCCGTTTGCCGAACTGTCCGCAGCCCAGACCCGGGCCCCGTTCGAGGTCATGACGCACAAGGGTTGGGCGCTGCACAACACAATCGGCCACGAACTGTTTCGCGAGGGCGACGGAGCGTTGACCGCAGCGGGCCGCAACCGCGTGCACTGGATCGCCACACAGGCCCCGCCCGCCCGGCGCGCCATCCACGTGCTTCGCGGCGGCAGCGAACAGGAAACCGATGCTCGCATCGAAGCGGTCCGCGGTGCCCTCGGCCACATGCACCTCAACGGTCCCCAGCCACCGATCTACATCACCGACGTCGCTCCGTCGACCAGCTCCGGCGAGCGAGCTTCGCGAACCAGCCGCGAAGCCCTCGAGAAAATGCTGCCCCCGGTGCTGCCGCAATCCAACAGCTCGGCGGCCACCGGCGGCTGAGCGCTGCCCTCATCGTCACCAGCTCTCCAAACTCGACACGGCGTCCGAAGCCCCCTTCGGACGCCGTTTTTTCATAGCAGCTCGGCTGTCCCCAGCCGAGAAAACGCGACAGCAGCTCGGCGGTCCCCAGCCGTGCTACTTCTTTCCCCGTGCTGGCAAACTAGGAACTCCTGGTTCTTTCCCTACCGATGGGGAAAAACAATGAAGCGTTGCCAGCGGCACAACCGATCTGATCCATACGCCCACAGTATGTGTCCCGAGCAAGGACGCCAAAAGCTCTTTTGGGTTTTGGGTTTTGGAATTTGGGATTTGGGATCAGGGATTAGGGAGATACAAGCCGTGAACCGTTTAGTACCCACTCGCACGCGTAACGCCAAACGGGCGTTGCTGACCGCCACGTTGCTAGCATGCACGGGATGTGCCGGTGGCGGCGGGCCATCGCTGGCATCCTTGAACCCGTTCCAGCAATCGCCTGGGCCGGCCACGGCGAGCCTGGAAGACACTTCCTCGCCGGGCCTGACCGAATCGGTCGCCTCCACCGCACAAGGCGCCCGAGGACAGGTCAGCAGCATGTCCGCGGCCGTCAAAAGCGCCTACAACAAGACCGCTGGCGGGATCGCAGGACTGTTCGGTGGCGACAACGCTACGGCGACCGTCGATCAAGCGGGCAACGCCATTGCCGCTGACGACCCGTTGAGCTTGCAGAACAAGCCGGAGTCGATCGGAGCCGAAGTCTACGTGGCCAATGGCCAGTTGTGGGAGACCAGCGGAAACCTCGAAAGCGCCATGGAAAAATATGCCAAGGCGCTCGAGATCGAACCCAATAACGCTCCGGCCCTGGCCAGCATCGCCCGGCTGAAATTCCGTCAGTCGCAGTACCAAGAAGCCGCCGAGTATTTCAAGCGCGCCACGACCGCCGCACCCAGCGACGCCTCGCTGTACAACGATTGGGGGTTGACGCTGTCCAAGCTCGGACAGCACCCGGAAGCCGCCAAGACGATCCAGAAGGCGTTGGCCATTTCCCCCGGGACATCGCGGTACGCCAACAACCTGGCCAGCGTGCAGTACAACGCCGGAACGCCGGACAAGGCCCTGCATACTCTGCAGCAACACAACAAACCGGCCGTCGCGCACTTCAACATGGCTTACCTGGAATTCAACCAGGGCAATTATGACAAGGCGCGGGTGCAGTTGACCGAGGCGCTCAAGTTCGAACCGCAAGCCGAAGAGGACACGGCCGTCAAACGCGCCGTCGATCGCTCTCGCGAGCTGCTGGCCAAACTTGACGGCCCCATGTCCCAGATCAGCAACGTCGCTCAGGCCGCGACGCAGACCTACAACGCGGCCCAGCAACTGCAGCAAAGCGGCCCGGCCGCCGCCCAGCCGGCCAGTGCCCAAACGGCCCCCGACGATGCCGCCGCAGCGCCGCAGCAAGCGGTGGCAAAGACGCCCGCCGCCCCGGGCGACGATGGCATGTTCAGCTTGCCGCCGGAGTACCAATTGCCCGCCGCACAAACCGCCGCCGCACCGAGCGACACCACCCAGCGCTAACCGTTTCGGCCGAGTGTCGCCTTTCGCTCCGCGAAAGTTGAGACCAAGCCAGCGGCTTTCAGCCGAGTGTCGCCTTTCGCTCCGCGAAAGTTGAGAACCAAGCCAGCGGCTTTCGGCCGAGTGTCGCCGTTCGCTCCGCGAAAGTTGAGAACCAAGCCAGCGGCTTTCGGCGGAGTGTCGCCTTTCGCTCCGCGAAAGTTAAGACCAAACCAGCCGCTTTCGGCCGAGTGTCGCCGTTCGCTCCGCGAAAGTTGAGAACCAAGCCAGCGGCTTTCGGCGGAGTGTCGCCTTTCGCTCCGCGAAAGTTGAGAACCAAGCCAGCGGCTTTCGGCAGAGTATCGCCTTTCGCTCCGCGAAAGTTGAGAACCAAGCCAGCGGCTTTCGGCGGAGTGTCGCCTTTCGCTCCGCGAAAGTTAAGACCAAACCAGCCGCTTTCGGCGGAGCGAAAGGCAACTCTTTCCGGCAGCTACTGCGCAGCGGCGGTTCGGGGTGTCCGCAACATTGGCAGCAGGCCGGCAAAAGCTTCGACGCTGGGGTCGATGCGTTCGCACAACAGCGTGCCGTTTTCGAAACATCCCGGTCCCAAGCGACGGCTGCGCACCACGCGCACCCGCATCCAGAAACTGGGCAGCAGGATGCGAACGCTTTCCTCGGGAAAGAATTGGCGATCGGTCACAAAGCCGAATCCGGTCCGCGAAAAGTCACTGGTATAGATCCCGATCGCTTCGACGGCTCGCGGAATCGCCGGTAGCGTCTGTTCGAGGATGGCCAGGGCGCGCGTTCGCACGCGGATCCGCCCGCCACGGCGATCATCGGCGGCAAGCGCCGGGGCCGGCCCACTTTCTTCAAAAAAACGGACCTGGTGCTCTGGCAACTGGATCGTCCACTCGGTGCGGGCGATCAGTCGTGCCAACAGTTGCGGGTAATCTCCACCCAGCATGCCAGTACCTCCGGCTCGAATGCTTTTCCTGAATCACGCTGCAACAGTTCCAATGCCCGCAGCTTGGGCATCGGCGTACGGTAGGGGCGGTGGCTGGTCAACGCTTCGAACACATCCACCACCGTGCACAGTTTGGCCCAGGGGTGGATTTCGGCGTCGACCAGACCCACGGGGTAGCCGCCGCCGTCGCAGCGTTCGTGATGCTGGTACACCATCATCAGCTGCCCCTCGGTCAGATCGTCTCGATGCGCCAGCTGTAGAAACCCCAGCAAGGAATGGCGTTTGACTTCGCGGAACTCGGCTTCGTCCAGACGCCCCGGTTTACACAGAATCCGATCATCGATCTCCAGTTTCCCCAGGTCGTGCAGCAGGCCGCCGGTCGTGATCTGTTGGATTTCGGTTTGGTTGTAGCCCAGCTCTTTGGCAAGAATCCCGGCGTACATGGCGACGTTGGTGGAGTGGGTAAAGGTCGCATAGTCGTGGCTGAGCACGCGCGACATATCCTTGGCCGCGAAGCTGTCCTCGCAGATGATTTCGGCGGTAAACGCGCCCAGCTGAGTCGCCGCGGCGACGACGGTGTTCGTGTCTTGTCGGTCGAACGCTTCGGCCAGAATATCTCGGACAACCGCACTGAGGGCCTGGGCCCGCACGGCCGTCGAAACCGCTTCGTCGTCGGAGGATTCGAAGGCCAACTCCCGCAGGTAGCTCTGATAACGCTCGCGGTCTTGCTGTTGAATGAACAGGGACGTGACGCCGCGGTCACGCAATTTCGCCACATCTTGATCGCTCAGCGGATACTCGTCGCCGCGGTACAGCGTCAAGCGGTCATGGTCTTCCGATGGCAGAAACAGGTTCAAACCTGTCGCCAGACTTGGCACCAGCGTGGACACACTGATGGGGATGAAGGAGGATATGGTCGCAGCAGTCATCGCAAGCACATACCGAAACGGGCAAAGGGATCACACAGGCAACTGTAGGACACCGCTTCGGCGTGGCTCGGATAAATTAGGCACGACCACCCATTTGGGAGCTGGCCATCCGCCGTGCGCTCCCTGTCACCGCTACAATCCGCGCGGTCGCTAATTCAGCCAGGTAGATGGGGACGCTCGCCCTGCGGTTTGCCGCGAGGCCCGGCCGGTCACAGCGAGCGATACACGTCGACCGTCCGCCGAACCATCGGCTCCACGCCGAAATGCTCGGTGGCGTGGCGGTAGGCTTGGCGGAGGAAATCGGCGCGTCGCGGATCGGGCTGCAGCAAGGTCTGCACGCCGGCGGCGATACTGTCCGCCCGGCCGGGTTCGCAGACGACGGCCAGCGGTGCCGGCCGCAGGTCGACCGCTCGCGTATCAGAATGGCCCGCGGTCGCCGAACTCGCCGCGATTACTTCACGGAGGCCACCGACCGCCGAAGCGACGACCGGACGCTGGAGCATCATCGCGGCCACGACCGTCAGGCACAGGCCCTCCTCGAACGCCGGGTGCACCACCACGTCGGCGGCGGCCAGGCACTGGTGAGGGTCGTCGCGAAAGCCCAACAAGTGAATGCGATCGGGAAACCGCAGCGATGCGATCTTTTGCTCCAGCCCCGCCCGCTCGGAACCTTCGCCAGCGATCGCTAAGACCACCGCGTACCCCTGACAATTCAATCGGTCAACGGCGTCCACCAACGCCGCATGTCCCTTGCACGGCACCAGATTGCCGACCGCCACGGCCAACTGCTGGCCGTCCTGGCACAGGGAATGTCGCAGCCGTGCCACCGCGTGTTCGTCTACCGTCGGTGTGGGGATGCCGACGTGGACCACCGAGATGTGTTCGCGGCGGATCCCATCGCAAACGCAGCGGTCGGCAACCGCATGCGAAACACCGATGACGCGATCGGCCAAGCGATGGTAACGGCGCGGCGAGCGCACGGGAAACATGGTGTGACGCATCGCGATCGTCTTCATCTGCGGCAGGCCCGCCGCAGCCATTCCGCCCAAAGTCAGCGAGTGGGAGTCGTTGCAGTGCACGACGTCCGCACCAAAACGGCGGAGCTCGCGACGCAGCCGCCAGATCGTGCGCGGACTGCGGCCTCGGCCGCGGAACGCGAAAACATCGTAACCGTCATCCCGCATCTGCTCGGCCAGCGGACTGTGCCGGGGAGCCGCAAAGCGGACCTCGTGCCCATCGGCTCGCAAGCCCGCGGCCAAGTGTTGCAGGTAGGTTTCTCCGCCACCCCAGGCAGTCTGTGTCGAGACGAAGCAGATATGCATGGACGGGAAGGACACGGTTGAGGACGGGCCGGAAACGTCGTCCCTGTACGCGCCAAACGCTAGTCGCGTCAAGCTCAGATCTCCTGGCTCCGGCGGATTCGATGTATGGCGTGCGAAGATTGGGGCTACCACAGACAATCGCTCCGCGATTTAGGAACATTCGTTCCCATACATCGAATCCGCCGGAGTCAGCAAATCTCAATTCCCAAATCTCCCTGGACTCGGAAACGGACTTTTGCGTAGGTTCACCACCCCTAACCCTCTCGTTGTCGCTCCACTTGCTCCGTACTGCGATGCACGCTTCGCCCGGCTCCACCCCGTCTCCCTTGATCAGCGTCGTGATGCCGATCTACAACGCCCAGTCGCACCTGCGGCAGGCGCTTGCCAGCATCCTGGCTCAGGACTTTGAGGATTTCGAGGTGGTTGCGGTCAACGACGGCAGTACCGACGACAGCGGCGGGATCCTGCAGCAGTTTGCCGCTCGCGACCGGCGAGTCCGGGTGATCGAACAACGCAATCGCGGTCTGGTGGGAGCGTTGAACCGCGGTTTGGAGGAATCGCGCGGGCGGCTGTTGGCCCGCATGGATGCCGACGATGTGGCCATGCCCGAGCGGTTCGGCAAACAGGTGCGGTTTCTCCAGCAGCACCCGGCGGTGTTGGCCGTGGGCACAGCGATCATGAATATGGATTGCGATGGCGATCGCCTGAACGTTCAGATTTTGCCCACCGAGGCCCCGGCGATCGATGATCAATTGATGCATCGCCGCACCGGTCTGGCGCATCCCTCGGTGATGATGCGCCGCGAGGCGGTGGAAGCGGTCGGCGGATACCGAGCCGAGTTCGAATGGATCGAAGACCACGACCTCTGGCTGCGGCTCTCGGAACGCGGTCCGCTGGCAAACCTACCGGACGTGCTGCTGTGTTATCGCCAGCACTTGAAGAGTTGCAGCTGGAACAATTCGGTGCTCCGCACCCGCCGCATCAATGCGGTCATGCGTACCGCCTACCAGCGCCGCGGCCTGGCGCTGCCGCCGCACCTGGTACTGGACGAGACGCGTCCTCGGTCCGCCGGGGGCCCACACAAATGGATGCGTGCGGCCACCCGTTCCGGTCAGTGGTCGACCGCCGCGAAACACACCCTCGCCCAGTGGCGCCAGCGACCGCTCTCGCCGCTGACCTTGCGGAGCACGATCGAAGCCGCCGCTCGAAGCCTGTTGACGATTGTTTACCGGCCCGCTCCCCTGCCCGCAGTCCCGACCTTTACGGCGGATCAACTGTGTTTGACTCCATCGCCCCCGAGGACCTCTCATGCCGCTTGACACACCCACCGCTCCATCGGTCGCCGCCCCGCAAAGCATGCTGGGACGACTGCGCCGTTTCGCACAGCGCAAACTGGCCAAACGGCGGCAGCGTCATCTTCCGCCCGAGCAGGTTTTTGCGGACATCTATCGATGCAACGCTTGGAAGAGTGGCGAGTCGATCTCGGGGCTCGGTTCGGAACTCTCCCAGACGCAACAGTTGATCGAAACCTTGCCCGCGTGGTTCAAGAAATTGGACGTCCGGCGCGTCATCGATGTGCCCTGCGGCGACTTCCACTGGATGAGCCGTGTGGATCTATCGCAGGTGGACTATCTGGGCTGCGACATCGTGGACGAATTAATTCAGGCCAACCGTCGCTACGAGCGCGAGAACGTTCGCTTTCGCAAGCTGGATCTGTTGACCGATCCGCTGCCGCCGGCCGACCTGATCCTCTGTCGCGACTGTCTGGTGCATTTCTCGTTTGCCCACATCGAGCAGGCTCTTGAGAACATCGCCCGCAGCGGCGCTCGTTACTTGCTGACGACGACCTTTACCGAGCGGGCCGACAACCAGGACATCCCCACCGGTCGCTGGCGACCGCTGAACCTGAGCGCCGCGCCGTTTTCGCTGGCCGAGCCTGTGGCCACGCTGGTGGAACACTGCACCCAGGACGACGGTCAATACGCCGACAAGACGCTGGCCCTGTGGCCGATCGAAGCGCTGCGCCAGCGGACAAGGCTGCACAGCGACGCCGCCTAGGGCGTCCCGCCGAGGCGGCGTTACCAACGCAGCAGGGCCGTGCCCCAGGCCAGTCCCGAACCGAAACCGCACAGCAGCACATGGTCGCCGCGGTTCAGGCGGCCCTCGCGGACGGCTTCGTCCAGCGCCAGCGGGATACTGGCACCGCTGGTGTTGCCGTAACGGTCCAGGTTCACATAGACCCGCTCGGCATCCACAGCCAGATCGCTGACGGCCGAATCGATGATCCGCTGGTTGGCTTGATGCAGGACGACCAACTTCAGGTCTTCGGCCCGGAGGTCGGCGGCCTGCAGGACGTCATCGGCGCTTTCGGCAAACAGGCGTACGGCCCATTTAAACACCGCCCGTCCGTCCATTCGCAGGTACTGCTCGCCGGCTTGCCAAGCGGCGGGAGACAACGCTTTGCGGCTGCCGCCGGCATGGATGCACAGCAGTTCGCCGCCGCATCCCTCGCTGCCCAGTTGATAGGACAGGATGCCCGCTCCCTCCGGCTGGTCGGGGACCAACAACGCGGCTCCCGCACCGTCACCAAACAGAGGAAAGGTTTTCTTGTCATCCGGGTCGATCGCGCCGGTCATCACATCCGCGCCTACGACCAGGACGCATTGAGAGCTGCCGGTGCTGACGAATTGGGCTCCGGTCACCAAGCCGTACATGAACCCGGCACAGGCGGCATTGATGTCCATCGCCGGGGCGATCGCGCCCAGTCGCCGCTGCAGATGACAGGCGGCCGAAGGGGTTGGGTTGTCGGGCGTCATGGTGGCGACGACAATCAGATCGATGTCCTCGGCCGTGACCCCCGCGTCCCGCATGCATCGCAGCGCCGCTTCGTAACACAGATCGCTGGTGGCCTGTCCTTCGGCGGCCCGGCGACGCTGTTGAATGCCGGTGCGGCGAACAATCCAATCACTGTCGCACCCGAGGGCCGCCAGATCTTCGTTGGTGACGATCTGTTCGGGAACGAACGAACCGGTGGCCGCCACGCGAACCCCGAGCAACTGGCCCATCCGGCCACGTTTCGAGCGTTCGGGGACCGGTATTTCCTGGTTGACTGCAGAGAGAGGCGTATCGGACAAAGGACCATCAACGAACAAGGCGTGGGAGCGTGCCCCGGGAACGCGTGTCCCAGCACGCGCTTCTCGAGAACGGGAAACGCGCCGGAGCGACCTATAATGAAGGGGCCGATTATACCGATCAATGCGTTGCTGCGTCAGACGAGTTCTCGTCGTTTTCCCCAGGCTTCCCCAGACCCATCCCAATGCCCTCGCCGTCCCCCACCACGCCCGGCGCAGCACCACCAGGATCCCCGGCATCACGCCCGCCGCCCTCGGGCCGTGAAGCCTTGCTGGCGCAGCAGCCCCCCCGCCGGCCCGGTTTGACGAAGCGGGTTCTGGTCATCTTGGTCTTGGTCGTGCTCGCTCTGGCCGGACACCGCGCGGCGCAGGTCGACGGATGGTTGCGTCCGGCCGTGATTACCGGTCCCTCGATGCAGCCCACGCTGTGGGGGCCGTCCTACGCGGCCACCTGTCCCGGCTGTGCGGCCGGTCAACGTTTCCACGCCTCGCCGACCCCGGGGACGCTGCGATGCTGGAACTGCGGCGCCCGACAGCCCACCACGACGGTCCGGCCGCTGCCGGCCGATCACGTGATCCTGGATCGCGCCGCCTATCGCTGGGCGCCGCTGGGCGTCGAACTGGTTCGGCAGAACCCGCGACGCGGCGACCTGGTGGCGATCGGTAACGGGGATTCGCTGCGAGTCAAACGCGTGCTGGGGATCCCGGGCGACCGCATCTCGGTGCAGGGGAATCAATTGCGCATCAACGGCCATCCGGTCCCCACGGTGCTTGCCGAGCCGGTCGAACCCATCCCGGTGCACCGCCAAACGATCCGTGAACTAGCTCCCTCCGATCGGCGCTCTACCACGGGAGCGTCCTCTCGCGACAAGACCATCGATCCGGCGAGCGATCGCTGGCGGTACCGTGACCCGGTGGACGGTGGTCCGCGTTGGCTGGTCTATCATCATTACTCACTGCACGATCGGCGGCCCGACGTGATCCGCGACGATTATCCGTGCAACGTCACCAGCGTGCGCCGGTTGAACCCGGTGCCCCGTATCGGCTTGGATTTGACCCTCCGCGTGGTCCAGCCGGGGACGCTGCGGATCGCCCTCTGGAGCCCCGAAGCCAGCCAGGTTTATCAGGTGCCCCTGTCTGCGGGAATGCACCACGTGCGCGTGCCGCCGCCTGCCGCCTCCGCCGAGAACAAGATCCTCGTGCCTTCCCCAATCCCCGGAAACGCCCCGCTTCCGGTGGACGCCCAGCATCCGGTCGCGATTGCGGGTCTGGCCGAACTGCAACCGGACCACGTCCGGGCCACCGTCCTCCGCGGCCTGCACTGGTTTTTGCGCCGCAGCGACCGCGGCAGTTGGCCCGAGGACGAGCGCATCCTATCGGCCGGTCGCTACTTCGTCGCCGGCGACAACCAGCCGCTGTCGGAGGACAGTCGCAGTGCGCCCGAGGGCATTCCCTTCGAACAGATCGTCGGCCGCGTGGTCGCGCGATGATGCGGTGTGGAAAGACGCGGTTGAGGAAGAAACGCGAGACGAACCGCCCACGCCGCTAGGGACGACGGACGGCAAACGTGATCGTACGGCTCAGATCCTCAGGACTCGGCAGCGGTGTTCCGCGATAATGCAAGCGCCGAACGGTATTGCCGTAAAAATGGAAGGGCCGGTAGGGACGCATCGTGATGGGCGTGTGTTCGAGGTGTTGTCGATAGTGCCCACGTGCCACAATCACGGGCGACCAGTGAGGTTCTGCGGCTCCCACCCGCTCGGCATATGCGAGGCTGGCCAGCGTAAGGATGACGACGACCGCAGTGCGAAATTTTGTTCCCATGGCTCCCAGGTATCTCGGTTCGAAGGTGTCTCTCTTGATTTACAAAAACAGGTCAGGTCCCGGCGGATCGAAGCCCGGACGATCCTTGACGTTGACCGGAATCGTGCTGGGCGTCGCCGCGATCGCTTACGCACTGCTTCAGCCGCATCTGAACGCTCGCTTCGGCTGGGACCTGCCCACGCTGACCCAACAACCAGCGGAACAGCAGGCAGCGGAACAGCGAGCTGCAGAAAAGCAAACCGCGGACCAAACTCCAGACGCTGCTGCGGCTGCGGACGATTTCACTGCGGCTGCGGCAGATTCTGGGGCTCCGCAGCCTTCCTTCCAACCCGCCCCCCCCGAACAATCGGGATCGGCCGAGCCGTCGGAATCGACCACGGTGGGCGAATCGCGTCCAGCGGCGGATCAGGACTCAGGTAGGGGCTCGGGCCGGACCTTTGGATACCTGCGAACGATCGGTCCCGATCGTTATCTTTCACCGGGCGGAATCGTGTATGGCCCGGGCAGCCAGGAGGGGCATCGCCTGGACCATCTGGCTCGGCACTTGCGTGACCAACCCAACCGTCCCGGACCCCATGGCGTGTTCGCTGGCGACATGCCAACGGTGCTGCGGCTGTTGGACGAGGCTTACCGACGGAGCCAACAGCGGTCGCCGGCGGTTTCCACTCGCGTCGATCGGGATCGCACGATTCACACGGTGGACATGGATCGCGAGATCGGATTTGTGGGCGGCCGCCAGGGGCATCGCGAAGGCAACCCACCGGCCCGCCGCGTGCGGATGGTGCTGGAAGGCAAACGTCTGATCACCGCCTATCCGCTTTGATCCCGCTTTGTGCCGGCGGCTTCCCGGCCGATGCCATCCTGCAAGAATCTATTCGGCCGCCGGGCGGCGGCGAGCGATGATGTACACGTCCTGGTCGATCTGGCGGATTTGGCAGGGTTCGAACTCGGGGCTGTCGTAAACATGGATCCGTCCCAGGCCACCGAGCGGCGAGATGGCGTCCTTGCCGCCGACCACCTTGGGCGCGATGAACACGTGGTACTCGTCGATCGCGTCGACATCAAACAGGGTTCCCAGTAATTTGCCTCCGCCCTCGACCAGCACGTTGGTCATCCCGGCGGCACCGCAGTGGTCCAAGACCATGTGCAGGTGGTCGCCCGGGGTGTCGCCCTCCAGGGCCACCACGTCCACGCCGGCCTCTCGCAGCGGCGCGACGACGGTCTCGGCCGCCGACGTGAACAGTCGCACGGGCCCTTGGTCCAGCGTTTTAACGAGGTTCGAATCGAGGCTTAAGCGGCCCCGTGGACTGACCACGATCCGCGCGGGCGTCCGCGGTCCCGGCGGCCGGGCGGTCAACGTGGGGTTATCCGCCTCGGCCGTACCGCCGCCGACGATCACCGCGTCACAGCGACCTCGCAACCGATGTACGGCCGCTCGCGACGCCTCGCAGGAGATCCACTGACTGTGTCCGGTCGCCGTGGCGATGCGTCCGTCCAGCGTCATGGCCCACTTGGCGATCACCCAGGGCCGGCCTTCTCGCACCCGTTTCAAGTACGGCGCGTTCAGCGTCTCGGCTTCCTTCTGACACACGCCCAGGTGCACCTCGACGCCGGCCTGTCGCAGCCGCTGTAGGCCCCCGCCGTCCACCTTGGGAAAGGGGTCGCGCATGGCCACCACCACGCGCCGCGGCCGAGCGGCCAGCACGGCGTCGGTGCAGGGTGGGGTCTTGCCGGTGTGACAGCAGGGTTCCAGCGTGACGTACCACGTCGCACCTTCCAGCGCCACGTCCTCGGGGCAATTGGCAAGTGCCTGGCGTTCGGCGTGAAGGCCGCCCCACCGCTCGTGGTACCCCTCGCCGATCACCTGACCATCGCGGACGATCACGCAACCGACCATCGGGTTGGGTTCGACCGCGCCTTCGCCCTGCCGAGCCAGCCGGAGGGCGCGCTGCATCCAGCGTGCGTCCTCGGTCGTCGGCGCTGGCGACCGAGGAGCGCCCGGAGCGTTCGGAGCATTCGGAGCGTTCGCTTGCTGCTGCAAAGAATCGGCGTCGTCAGCGTGGTTCGACATCTTGAGCGGCCAAAGAGAAACGTGATCGGGGCGCCCCGGAATGTTAGGGCGCCCCGGGATGCTAGGGTGCCCCGGAATGTTAGGTCGCCGCAGCGTGTCGCTGCCAGAACCGCCGTATGAGCGGTTCGAGCCGCGGCAGTTGTTCGGGGCGGTCCAGCAGCGTAACGGGCCAGGCCAACAATTGGCAACGCGCATCGGCGTCCAACAACGGGCTGACCGCCACCAGATGCAGCACGGACACCGCCGCCGGACGGCGCATCCAGCGCCCCAGCTGCGGCAGCGCCGCGCGACAGGCGGACTCGGTTTCCAAGGACCAGAGCGCTACGCTGACGCGGCTCTGTCCGATCCGCTGCACCATCGCCGGAGCATCGACTGCGAGAATCGAAAGCGACTGGTCGCTCGAGGCCAGCGTGTCCGGAGCAAAACGACGGGACAATTCCAGCCACCGCGACTGCGGTTCGCAGACGAACCAATGACGCCGCTCGATCGGTGCTCGGTCGACAGCCATCACTCGGCCGCCTCGCCGATGTCGTACTCGTCGATTTTTCGCAGCAGCCGTCCGCGACTGATGTTCAACAGCCGCGCGGCCTCGGCGCGATTTCCCTCGGCACGCTCGAGCGCTTGCGTGATCAACCGCCGCTCCAATCGTTGCAGCGAACGATCCAAATCAATCGACGCGGATTCTTTGGCGGCCGGGTCGGACGGTCGATAACTGCGGACGGCCAAGGGCAGGTGCGCCGGCAAAATGGCCGACCCCGTGGCGGTCCGTACCGCGTGCCGGACGGCCGCCTCCAGTTCCCGCAAGTCGCCGGGCCAGGGATACATCACCAACGCATCGAGACTCTGCCGATTGAATCGCTGGGCCGTGCCTTCGCCGCTTTGTCGCCGCAACTGCAACAGCAGCGAAGCGATCGCGGGAATGTCGCTGGCCCGCCCGGCCAGGGGCACAAAACCGATGGCATACACCGCCAACCGCTGGGCCAACGCCGAGTCCAATCGCCCGGACTCCTGCAGACGGTCCAGCCCCTCGACGGTCATCCCCATCAAGCACAGCGTCCGCTCGAATCGTTGGCAGATCTGCTCCAACCGCGACTGGGCTTCGAAGGGCATCTGATCCAGGTTCTGCACCAACACCGTGCCGTGGGCTTCATCGTCCTCACCCAAGCGATGCATCAGAGCACCGAGCGTCGCGTCCAGCAGCTCCGCATCCATCAACGCACCATCGACGACCGCCCACGTCGCGTCCCTCACCGCTGGTCTCGAATCGGTCGGACGGCTCGAGTCGAATCGCCGGTGTTGGCGTTGCCGGTGGATCGCCAAGGCTGCCGATTCGCGGCCGCTGCCCTCCGGCCCGACCAACAACAGATGCTCCTGACAGGCGGCGGCCAACCGCAACTGGCGGCGCAGCCGCAGGCAGGCGTCTGACTCGCCAACCAGACAGGCCAGCTGCGACCAGGATGGCAATTGTTGCTGCCAGCGAAGCAGTTCGCCGTGGATCTCGGCGGCCACCAGTTGGTCGGCATCGACCGCGCTAGAGGGCGGTTGTCCCGCCAGGGCCAGCACATGATCGGCTCCACCGCCGAGAGACAAAAACAGCACCTGCTGCTCTGCCGGCGGCGTCTGGGTCGCGGAGCCGATCGGTGGCGGATGCACGCTGCGATGGAGGCGAGCGAAATCGCTCAGACCGGGTGGAGCGGCCAGGGCACGAACCATTCGGTCCACCGCCCGATCTGCTTCAGTCCGATCTGCTTCAGTCCGGGCCGCTGTGGATGATTCCCCAGCGGGCGGAGAGGTGGCCGAGGTCAAAAGCGTGCTGCGGCCGAGCAAGCGGTCGATGTCCACGCCCAACCACGGCTCGCAGGCCGCCGACAGGTAACACAGGTCTCCGGCCGGATCGATCATCCAAGCCGGCGAGTCGATCGCATCGAGCACGCGAGAGAGCGGCCGGATGCTGGTCCCTCGCTTGCGGTCAGCCATAGCGTTCGGAGTCCAACAGCCTTATCAGCCTAAAACACGTCCAGCTGGAAATGCGCACCGCTGTGGTAGCGGCGATTGGACGGGTAGTAGTTGTGCCATTTCTTGTTGTACACCGGAATCCGCATCTCGGTCGGATAGCGGTGATACATGCTGTCGCTGCTCTGGTAGTACTCCTGCCCGTAGAAGTTCTGCGGGTAGTACACGTATGGGTAGTGGTAGAAGCGATTCCAGTCGCGGGAACTGGCCTGGCCGCCCCAGGTTCGTCCGTACGCCCGCTGGTCAGCATGCGCATCGATGGTGGTGGCAACGCAGGAGCCGGCCACCAGGGCTAGCAACAAGAGCGATCGACGGAACATCGGCGGTTCCCCCTCTGAATCGGCTGATAGTTCGGTTGGTAGAGCGATACCCGGTCTATCGGCACAAGAGGCACAACCGGATCAATAAATACGATCCGAGCCGATCTCAAATCTCAAATCTCCTCGCTCCGGCGGATTCGATGTAGGGCTCGGAGCGGTAGAAAACGATTCTTTTCGTACGCCGCATCTTTTCGTACGCCGAACCCGGCGGCGTTTGCGAATCTCCAATCTCAAAACATCCCGCCGCCTCCCATCCCGCCGCCTCCCATACCGCCGCCCCCCATACCGCCTCCGCCCATGCCGCCTCCGCCCATGCCGCCGGGCTGGACGGTTTCGACTCGTTCGAACTGGGCGTCGCCGGCGAAGTGCTGCTGGCGCAGGGCCGCGAGCAGCTTTTCGATGTCGTGGTGCATGGGCGTGGTGGCACTGACGACCAAGGCCCGGCGATGCTGCGTTCGCAGCGGTGTCATCGTGGCCGGCCCGCCCAAGGCTTCCCAGTTATCGACGTCGGTATGTTGTTCGATCGTTTGCATCATCTGCGACATGTCGGGGACGCCGATGCCGTCGAGCCAGTAGATGCGGGCCAGCAGATTCGCTTCGGCAGCCTCTTCGGTCGTGATGCTCAGAAATTCGCCGCGATTGATATACGTCAGGTCCGCTCGGCCCAACATCAATTCCAGCGCCGTCCGCAGCCGCACGTCTTTCAATTCCACCGTCACCGGCAGATCGGGCGAGAGGCCGATGTCTTCCAGCTCCCGGACGTCCAGGATCAGCGTGATACCGTTGTCGGTGGAAATCTGCCGCAGGGCGTCGGCGAGGGGGACGTCGAAGAAGTTCAGCGAAGTGACGTTGTCCAGCTGCCGATCGATCTGTCGCGCACTCTCGTCCTCGATCGTGATCCACTGGGACGTCGACTTGCCTTGGCGAGCCAGGGCGGTGGGATCGAGCGTGACGACCAATCCCTCGTCTTCCACAATCGCCTGCAATCCCAACGGCTCGAGCGACTGTCGCAGCACGGTGCGCAGCGGCCGCTTGCCGTCACCGAGGCTGAGCTGCTTTGAAGGCTCGACCTCCGCCTCCGCAAGCGCCCGCTGGTCCAACAACATCGGCACTTCGGCCACCGACCGGACCAGCTCGGGCAATGCGGCCAGCGTCACTTCCTGTTGCGGCAGCTCCACCACGGCATCCAGCGCCTCGCGCGCTTGCTCGGCGACCGCCGAATCGGCCGGCAGGGGTTCGTAGTGCGTTTCGACAACGCCAGCGAATCCGCCCATGGCTCCCATGCCGCCGCCCATGCCTTCCATGCCGCCGCCCATACCGCCAAACTGGGCCTGCACCGGGCCAGCCATCACCGCGGCGGCTACCGCCAACGTTCCGCACAACCATCCGCACCTACGCATCACGATCTCGCTCCCAGAAGAAAAACAGTCGAGTGTCTACTACTGTTCTAGCAAGTGCGATGAAAAATGAGGCGCGACAAAATTGGAAAAAAAACGCGTGGCTACAGCCCAAACGTTTCGGCGACCGCTGGATTGACGACTTCGCCGTCACGAATGTTCAGGGCGGCCTGCAGCGGCGGGGCGGCGTCGACCGCCGCGTCGATTCCCCGATCGGCCAGCTGCAGGATCCAGGGCAAGGTGGCGTTACAGAGGGCAAACGTACTGGTGCGCCCCACCGCGCCGGGCATGTTCGTCACGCAGTAGTGAACCACGCCCTCGACAATAAATGTCGGTTCGTGATGGGTCGTCGGCCGGCTGGTTTCGATGCATCCGCCCTGGTCGATGGCCACATCGATGATGACGCTGCCGTGTCGCATCCGCCGCAGATCGTCCTTCCGTACCAAGTGCGGGGCTTTTGCGCCGGGAATCAGTACCGAACCGATCACCAGGTCGGCCAGCGCCAGTTCTTCGCTGATCGTATGCCGGTCGCTGAACAACACGTTCACATTGGCCGGCATGATGTCGTCCAGGTAACGGAGGCGGTCGAGATTGACGTCCAGGATCGTGACGTCGGCTTGAAAGCCCGCGGCGATCTTGGCCGCGTTGGCGCCGACCACTCCGCCACCGAGAATCGTGATATGAGCCGGAGCTACGCCGGGAACGCCACCCAGCAAGATGCCGCGTCCCATCTGCGGCCGTTCTAGAAACTTGGCTCCCTCCTGGATGCTCATCCGCCCGGCCACCTCGCTCATCGGCGTCAACAGGGACAATCGTCCACGGTCGTCGCGCAGCGTTTCGTAGGCCAAACAGGTGGCGCCGGAGTCGACCATGGCTTCGGTCAGCTTCCGGTCGGCGGCAAAATGAAAGTAGGTGAACACGGCTTGGCCGCGGCGAAGCAGCGGCCACTCCTCGGGCAACGGCTCCTTGACCTTCACGATCAGCTCGGCCTGCGAGTAAACCTCGCGAGCGTCGGCAACGATCTCCGCTCCGGCCTGCAGGTAAGCGTGGTCGGCCAGACCCGAACCCAGCCCCGCGCCGGCTTCGATCAGGACCCGATGGCCACGGTCGTGCAGCTCCTCGGCACACGCCGGCAGCATCGCCACACGATACTCGTCCTGTTTGATCTCACGCGGAACACCGATGATCACAGCTACATCCTTTCAAACCAACACGACGACGGAAACAGTACGACAACAACGCGTCGACGATCCATCGTAGTCCCCCGACTACTCCCAGCGATCATCCGGATCGATCTTCTTGTTTTCCCAGATGTAGTCGTCGCCGCGCTGCACCAGGATGCGGTGGGCGCTGCCGGGAGCGGGCGGCTGGGGGTCTTTCGGCAGCCAGCGGCGGTGCTCGGCCAGCACGTCCGCCATGGCGGGGTCGCCGGCCAGATTGTGGTGTTCGTGCGGGTCGCGGCGCGTATCGTACAGTTCCTCCGCGCCATCGAGGTAGCGGATGTAGCGGTAGTGCAGGCTTCGCACCGCGTCGTTGCCACGGTTATGCGTCGTGATCGCCGGCCGCTGGCGTACCGCCTCCTGCGGGTTCATCAACTGCGGCCGCAGCGACAATCCTTCCACGCCTTCGGGGGCGGGCAGACCGGCCAGGTCGGCCAGCGTGGGATACAGGTCCAGCAGCTCGACCGGCTGGGAAGTGCGTTGGTCGGTGGGCAGATTCGGACCGGCAAAGATCAACGGCACCCGCGTCGACCGCTCCCACAGCGAGTTCTTGCCGGAGATACCTTTTTCGCCCAAGTGGTATCCGTGATCGGACCACAACACCACGATCGTGTTGTCCGCCTCGCCGCTCTGCTGGAGCGCATCGAGAACGCGGCCCACTTGGCTGTCCACAAAACTGATCGACGCCAGGTAGGACCGGACCAGCGGTCGCAGTTGGTTGTGACGGCGCAGCCAACTGGTTCGCGGCTCGGGCAGTTTCCAGTGGATGAACCAGGACGAGTCCGGCGTGTCGGCGCGGTCGTCGGCCAGAATCGGCGGCAGTTGTAGTGTGTCCTCGGGGTACAGGTCGAACCACTGCTGGGTGGCGTAACAGGGCACGTGCGGCAAAAAGAATCCGACCGACAAGAACCAGGGTTCGTCGCCCTTGTTTTCCCGCAACTGCTCGACGGCCCAACTGGCCACCTGATAATCGCCTTTGTCCTCATCGCGGTGCGGGAACGTGCCCCAGTCCATCAGCGGATGATTGCCAAACGGCGTGGGCGGGATCAGCTTCTTTTCCGGCTTGGCACCGATTCCGGCCGCTGGTCCCCAGGCGTCCGCTTCGCGCTCGCCGTTGCGGCCGTAGGTGCCGTGATAGACCTTGCCGCCGATCATGGTGCGGTAACCGTGGGAAGCAAAGAACTGCGGCAGGGTTTCGATGTCCTCCAGCGCCGGCACGTTGCGAAACCAGGGTGCCAGTCCGTAGATGCCGGTCGTCGAAGGTCGCCGGCCGGTCATCAGACTGGTCCGCGACGGGTTGCACAGGGGCGACTGGCAGTGGGCGTTGGCAAAGGTGACGCCGCGAGCGGCCAAGCGATCCATGGCCGGAGTGCGGACCTGCGGATGCCCCTGCAAGGGGCCGACCCAGTCGTTCAGGTCATCGATGGCGATCATCAGAATGTTGGGGCGATCCGACTTGCCGGGTCGATCCGAACGCTGCTCGGCGCGGCCGGTCGTGGCCAACCACCCGCTGCAGGCAGCCGTGATCGCAAACAACAAGAATCGAACGGGGCGATGCATTTCGGTCATGGGGATCTGCTTTCGTCCGGGGGGAGCTTCCCGTCTTCTTCACCGCGCAATGGTCCTGCGGGCGCGGCGTCGTGAAGGACGGACGCTGTCGAGGGTGGGGAGTGAAGGAGAACCATCGCCCGCCTCGTTCGGCGTGGCTTGGCGGAGCTCCCAGTGTAACAAGCGATCTGGCCCCGCGTCCTACGAGATCATCGACAGCTGCGCCAGGCGTTCGCGGAGCCAGGTTAATTCGGCGGCGATGTCCTCGGCCAAGCCGCGTCGCCGCATCGTTTCGGGCAGCACGGTCCAGGCGTAGGTTTCCACTTCGACGTCGCCGGTGAACGTGGGCGCGTCCTCGCTGCCCAAGAACCGAACGCACTCGAGGATCGCTTCGCGGGTCGTTCCCAAGTTCCCGAAGGATTCCAGAAAGATGGGCACATGAAAATGCACCCGCCAATCCTCATCGCCCACGGCCTCGGGACCGGCGGCGATCAATGGCGGCAGATCCTCGGCCAGCTCGAACCCGCCCTGGCTGTCACGCCGGCCGGTCTGATGCAGGTAGCGGTCTTCGGCGAACTGGGCCAGCTGTGCAAAGGCTTCGCGGCGCCGTCCCCGGGACATGATCGTCCAGCGCGCTTCGACCGCGCTGCTGACCTGCAACTTGCCCACGGTCAAGCCGGCCGCGGCGTAGGCTCTCAGGGCGGCTTGCTGGTCTTCGAACATCACCGCCGAGTGGCAGACGTCGTGGCAGACCGTCAAGTAACGGCGATGCGGATGATTGGGCAGATGCCGGTCGAAGAAAGCAACCACGTCGCTGGATCGGTCCAGCACACATCCGGGCTCCGGTTCGATCGCCAGCACGATCCGCCGCCCGCTCTGCTGTTCGATGTCGTGCAGGTGATCGGCCACGCGGCGCAGGTTCTCGCCCGCGCGATCGATCGCCGCGGCGTCGGCCGCTTCGCCGGGCCAGCCGATCGGCAGGGTGCTGATCGAACCGTTGCGGCCCGCGGGCAGCAAGCGGTCCAGCACGGTCGCCAACTGCATCGTGTACTCGCGCCGCTGGTCGCTCCACCATGCCGGTTCGTACACGCGGTGCTTGACGATGCGTTGATGAAAGTTGTCGTAGGGGAAACCGTTCAGGGTGTAGGCTTCCAACCGCTGCTCGGCCAGCCAATCCGCAAACCGCTCCGCCTCGCCCTCCTGGCACAGCTGCGCCGCCGCTTCGGCCGGCAGCCACAACCCTACCGGCAATCGTTCCCGCTGGGCCAGCGAGCGGATCGGCACGGCGTACCGGAGCAAGTTGTCGCGAATCGATTCCAAATCGGTTCCGGCATGCACGTTGGTGCAGTAACCGATGGTCCAGGGAGCGTTACTGTGGGGCGGCTGATTGCTGATCATTTGCGAACAAGGGAAAGGAAAACAGTGGCATAGGCTTCCCAGCCTGTGAAAACAGTGGCATAGGCTTCCAGCCTGTGAAAACAGTGGCATAGGCTTCCAGCCTGTGAAAACAGTGGCATAGGCTTCCAGCCTGTGTTGATTGCCTCCACAGGCTGGAAGCCTATGCCACAATTAATAGGGCTGGACCGCGGGCATTTCTTCGTCGCGGCGGCGACGGGCAATCCGCAGTTTGGCACTGCGGGCTCGGGGGTTGTGCTGCGTTTCGGTGTCGCTGGGACGCAGGGGTTTGCGGGTCAGGACTTCCAGCCGTGGGCAGTCGCGAAATTGGTTCTTGACGATGCGGTCTTCCAGGGAATGAAAACTGATCACGGCGATCCGCCCATCGGGATTCAACCAGTCGGCCGCGCGGGAGAGGGCTTGTTCCAGGATCTGCAGTTCGTCGTTGGCGGCGATCCGCAGGGCCTGGAAAGTTCGCGTTGCGGGATCGATATCGTGGTTCTTGGAACGGGGCACACAGCGGCGCACCAGTTCGGCCAAATCGGTTGTGGTTTCGATCGCTTGACCTTCTTGGCGAGCCTGTACGATGCGGCGAGCAATCCGCCGGCTGAAGCGTTCTTCGCCGTAGCGGTAGATGACGTCGGCGATCTGTTTCTCGTTCCAACGTTTCAGCAGTCGACTGGCCGGTTCACCGGAGGACGTATCGAAGCGCAGATCCAGCGGCCCTTCGACGGAGAAGCTGAAGCCTCGCGAACGGTCGGCCAACTGGTCGCTGGACAGGCCCAGGTCCAGCAGGATTCCATCGACACCGTCCAGACCTTCGGCGGCCAGAGCGCGATCGATCTGATGGTAACTGGCACAGTACACCGTGATGGCCGCAGCCGCTTGCGGCGCGTGGACCGCCAGACGCTCGATGATCTGCTGGGATCGCTCGACCGCCCCCTCGTCTCGGTCCAGCCCGATCACACGTCCGCCGGGCAGCACGCTGGCGGCCAACAGCGAGCTGTGGCCGCCGCCACCAAACGTGCCGTCGATGATCGTTTTACCGGGGCCCGGCTCGAGGGCTGCGATCGACTCCTCCGGCATCACCGGCACGTGGATCGTAGGCGTGTTCAAGAATCGCTCTGCTGGAAGGATCGCTCGAGTTGCAGGGGCACTCGCGACGAGAGGATCACCGGGTTCAAGCCGTACCGGCGGGATTGAAATAATCCGGTTCGTTGCCCGGCTGCCATTTGATGTTGCAGCCGATGCTGGGTTTCTGCGTCTCCGGTGCCGCCTGGCCGGCCAGCAGCGCATCGAGCGCGGCGCGGAGATCCTGGCCGTTGGGTTCGGCACCCTGTTTGGGCCGCGTGTCGTCCATCTGGCCGCGATAGAACAAGCGTTTGTCACCGTCGAACAAGAAGAAATCCGGCGTGCATGCCGCCCCGTAAGCTTTGGCGACCTGCTGGGTCTCGTCGTACAGGTAGGGAAAGTTGTAACCCCGCTGGGCCTTCTCGATGACCATCTTCTCCGGGCTGTCATCGGGATACGCCGCAGCATCATTGCTGCTGATGCCGACCACGGCGATCCCCTGCTGAGCGTAATCGTCGGCGATGCGCTTCAGTTCCGGAGCCACATGGATGACGTACGGGCAATGGTTGCACATGAACACGACCAGCACCCCCTTGGCATCGCGGAACTGGTCCACCGAAACCGTCTTGTCGCTACCGGCTTCGGGCAGCGAAAAAGCGGGAGCCTCAGTACCCAATGGCATCATCGTGCTGGCGGTACGAACCATGGAAATCCTCCGTCCTACAGGGTGCGAAAGCGGGCGTCCGACGGCGTGAGCGGCCTGTCGACTTATTCGAAAACGCATTGCGTGGGTGAGCCGGTCGCCGGTGTCGAAGCCGCATCCTACCGCGCACCCGCCTCGGCTCCAAGCGACCGCCCGCTGGGCAAATCTCAAATCTCAAATCTCAAAGATACATCCCCAGGAATCCGCCGGCCTCGTCGCTTTCGGCTTGCCGCTGGGCGATTCTCTGTTTGGTCTTCTCCAGGTCGCCCGCGTCGATATACCGATCGAACTCCACCAAAACCGCTTGGCGGACGCTGGTCGACAGATGTTCGACCATCGGTTCGGTCAGCCACGCGCAGGTTTCCTGCTGCAGCTCGACGATCAAGTCGTTCTGCTTGGCGTGCAGGTCCTGTTGGTCGGTCAGCACGGTGCCCTCGAAGGAGAACCGCACCATGCCACGCTGGGGGTCGTTGGTCAGGTGATAGGTGCAGTGCGCCTGATACAGGTAATAGGTGTTCAGCGTGCCATGCTTTTGTAGCGCGTCCTTGACCCGCAACACGAACTGCTCGTATTTGGGCGACGCGTCGACCGGCACATCCAACCGCGTCACCGAGCGCAGCGGCATACAATCGAATTCAATCTCGACCCAATTCCCAGCCATGTAACAGCTCCTGTGGTGGTCTGGACGCGCCAGATGTTCGGTTTCGGTTTTTCCGCCCCCGCCTAGGTTCGAGATCCTAACGGAACTCGTCAAGATACGGGCAGACCAAGACACGGGCAGACCAAGACACGGGCAGACTCTGCCTCGGGGGGATGCTCACCGAATCCGGCCGCCCGGTCCACAATCGCCGACCGAGGGGTGATCCAACGCCTACTATTGGCGCCCCGCGGTTGTTATCCTTTTAAAGTATGCCGGCACCCGATCGCGACGATTCCTGCCGCCGGCTCCCTCCCCCGTTCCGTTCCAAGGATCTTGATAAATGAAATTCCAGTTGTGGCACGCAGCCGTCCAAACCACCTGCGTGTTTGCCTTGTTGGTCAGCCTCGGTGGCACCCTGCGGGGCCAAGATTCCGAAGCTCCCCAAGGTGACAAACAGATGAGTGAAATCGGTTACTTCCTGGGCATCTCGATCGGCCAACAGATGGCCAATCAGGGATTCGAACCCGGCGACTTTGATCTGGACGCGGTCAAACGCGGCTTGACGCATTCCCTGGCGGGCAAAGATCCGGAGATGAGCGACCAACAGATCCAACAAACCGCCCAGGCGATCGAAAGCCTGCTGCGAACGCGCCAAGAAAAACAGGCTCAGGAAATGCAGTCGGCCGCCGCCGCGAACCTGGAAAAGAGCGAGCTGTTCTTGCAAGAAAACAGCAAGAAAGAAGGCGTCAAGCAGTTGGCCGAGGGCCTGCAGTACAAAGTCCTGAAAGAAGGTGACGGCGATTCGCCCACCGCCGCCAACACCGTCCGCGTGCATTACACCGGCACGCTGATCAACGGCAAAGTGTTCGACAGCTCGGTCAAACGAGGCGAACCAGCTGAGTTTCAGGTTGGTGGCGTGATCAAGGGCTGGCAGACGGCTCTGAAAGAAATGAAGGTCGGCGGCAAGTGGAAGCTGTTCATCCATCCCCAGTTGGCCTATGGCGCCCGTGGCACCCCGGCGCCTCCCGGTGGCGAACCGGCGATCGGTCCCAACGAAGCCCTGATCTTCGAAGTCGAATTGCTCGACATCGTCGACTGATCCTCGGGGGCCTTTCGAAGTTGCCCCCGGCGCCTCGGTCATTCGAGGCACCCAATGCTCTGCCAGTCGCTCGGCCCCCCGCGGGCCGGCGGCTGCAGACAGAAACCGAGGCTAGCGCCTAAACGGCTCACTAGAACGGAAACCGAGGCTAGCGCCTAAACGGCTCATTAGAATGGACCGCCCGCTCGGGCCGGCGGCTGGAGCTCGCTTTTATCCCACGCCTTTGCATAACGTACCGCTTTGTTTTCTCACTACTGAAGGTGTCTCGACGTGATTTTCTCTACGCGTTTGCTCGCGGCCTCGTTGCCGGTTGTTGTCCAGCGGGCGGTTGCCTGCACCCTGACGCTCGGAATTGTCATTGCCGGTACGAGCCTGCCGGTCGGTGGCACGGCCGAAGCCGCGGATCAAGGTTCGCCGACGATTAATCTTGCCGATCCGCCCCAGTCGCTGGACGTTCGCCCGATGCCGGTGAAGGTGGTCGAAGCGTACCCGAACCTGCGGATCGCCCGGCCCATCGTCTTGACCGGTGCCGGCGACGACTCGGGCCGTCTGTACATCGCGGACCAGTACGGCCAAGTGTTCTGGATCGATCAGGACGACACCGAGGTGGAAGAGGCGAATCGGGTTCTGGATATTCGCGATCGCGTCCGCTACGCCGACAACGAGAACGAAGAAGGTTTTCTGGGGCTGGCGTTCCATCCTCAGTACGCTCAAAACGGCCAGATCGTGGTCTATTACACGACAACCAAGGAACCGCATCTGTCGGTGATCTCGCGCTTCACCGTTCCGGAGAACCAACGCGGTCCCGACGCCGACGGCAAGATCGATCCGGACAGTGAAGAGGTGTTGCTGACGATCAAACAGCCGTTCTGGAACCACAACGGTGGCACGGTCGCGTTCGGCCCCGATGGTTATCTGTACGTCGGCCTGGGCGACGGCGGCAAAGCCAACGATCCGCTGCAGGCCGGACAGGACCTCAGCCAATTGCTCGGTTCGATCCTGCGAATCGATGTCGACAGCACGCAGGGCGACAAACCCTACGGCATCCCCGCCGACAACCCGTTCGTCGATCGCGAGGACGCCCAAGGAGAAATCTTCGCCTACGGTATTCGCAACATCTGGCGGCTGGCGTTTGATCCGAAAACCAACGACCTGTGGGCGGCCGATGTCGGACAGAATGAGTGGGAAGAGGTCAATCTGATTCGCAAGGGCGGCAATTATGGCTGGAGCCTTCGCGAAGGCGGCAACCGCTTTACGAAAAACGGCAACGGTGCCCCGCCATCGCCCGAATTGATCGATCCCCTGGTCGAATACCCGCACACCGAGGACTGGGGCAAATCCGTCACCGGGGGTGCCGTGTACCGTGGTTCGCGGACGCCCATCCTCCAGGGGATGTATCTGTACGGCGACTACGTGAGCGGCAAACTGTGGGCGTTGGCCTACGATCGCCAAGCGGAAAAGGTTACCGCCAACCGGCCCATCGCTTGGCAGGGCCTGCCCGTGTTCACCTTTGGACAAACCGACGACGGCGAAGTTCTGATGAGCACGATGATGGGCGGCGGACGCATCTACCGCTTCGAAGCCAAATAGTGATAACGATGCTCGGATAACGCGTGTGACGACACCACGGAAGCGACCGGTTAAAGAACGTCCCTCGAAGGAGCGCCCGCTGATCGGCTGGCGCGAATGGGCCCTGCTGGAAGGCTTGGACCTGCCGCCGATCAAGGTCAAGATCGACACCGGCGCACGCAGTAGCGCCCTGCACGCCACTCGCCTGAAGACGTTCGAGCGTGACGGTCAGACCTGGGCGGCGTTCACGATTCATCCGCTGCAGCGGACGACGCGGCAGAGCCAACGCGTGGAAATGCCGGTCGTCGAATTCCGCCGGGTCCGCAGCAGCAACGGCCAGGAGACGGATCGACCGGTGGTCCGCACGCCGGTCGTGATCGGCCAGACGCGTTGGATACTGGAATTAACCTTGGCGGATCGAGACGCGATGGGATTCCGGATGCTGCTCGGGCGTCAGGCGATGCGCAAGCGTTTTCAGATCGATCCGGGCAAGTCCTATTTGCAAGGAATCCCTCAGGAAAAGGATACTCCATGAAACTCGGCATTCTGTCGCGCTCGCCCAAATGCTACAGCACCCGCCGGCTCCGCGAAGCCGCCCTTTCGCGCGGCCACCGAGCGCGAGTGCTGGACACGCTGAAGTTTTCGATCGACCTCCAGCAGGGCGAACCCGATCTGTTTTATCGCGGCAAGCGATTGAGCGAATACGATGCGGTCCTGCCCCGCATCGGCGCCTCGATCACCTACTACGGCACCGCCGTGATCCGCCAATTCGAACAGATGGATGTGTTCACCCCCAATACCTCGATCGGTGTCTCCAACAGCCGCGACAAGCTGCGGAGTATGCAGATCTTGGCGCGGCACCACATCGGTATCCCGGCCACCACGTTCGTCAAAGACCGCAGCGATGTCCTGCCCGCCATCCAACGCGTGGGCGGTTCGCCGGTGATTATTAAATTGCTCGAAGGCACCCAGGGCGTGGGCGTCATCTTGGCCGAAAACGAAAAGACGGCCGAGTCGATTATTGAAACCCTGCAGAGCACGCGGCAGAACGTGCTGCTGCAAAAATTTGTGGCCGAAAGCAAGGGCCGAGACATCCGCGCCCTGGTCGTCGGTGATCAGGTTGTGGCGGCCATGCGCCGCGTGGCCCAGGGTTCGGAATTCCGCAGCAACGTCCATCGCGGGGGCCGCACCGAACAGGTCGAACTGGACGAGCAGTACCGCGAAACGGCCGTCCGGGCCGCCCAGATCATGGGCCTCCGCGTCGCCGGCGTCGATATGCTCGAGGGCGCCAATGGACCGCAATTGATGGAAGTCAATTCGTCGCCGGGCCTGGAAGGCATCGAAACCACGACCCAGCTGGACGTGGCCGGAGCGATCATCGATTACATCGCCGCCCAAGTCGATTTTCCCGAGCTGGATGTCCGCCAGCGTTTAACGGTCAGCCGCGGTTATGGCGTCACCGAGCTGCACATTCCCGAAGGCTCGGAGTACATCGGGCGCACGATTTTGGAAAGCGGACTGCGCGAGCGCGACATCAACGTCCTGACGCTCAACCGCGGCACCACCGTGATCCCCAATCCCAAACCCTCACGCGACCTGCAAGCCGGCGACCGCCTGCTGTGCTTCGGCCGTTTGGAATCGATGCGCGACCTGATCCCGGCGCGGGCCCGCCGCGCCCGCCGGCCCAAGGTCAAGGAGTTGCCCTCGGATGCGAGCCACGAATCGCCCGCCAGCTCGTGACGCCGGTTAGGCTCTGTGTGAAAACCTCAGCCGAACGCGCGAGCCTCGGGTCCTAAGCACGTCGCAACATTTAATTCGGCATCACTCTCCCTTTGGGAGAGCCCGACCCTCCCGCTGCGCGGGAGGGTGTTGTCGCGGGGTTTCACCGAAAGATTCATGCCGACGTGCTTACCACCGAACCGAACCATTTTCGCCAGGTTTTCGCAGCGGCTCGCGGCCCATCCATTGCACCCGACCAGGTTTTCAGACCGAGCCTAACCGGTGACGTCTTGGAGCAGCCGCGCCAGTCGTTCGATGACGCGGCGGTGGCTGTGGTGCTCGTCCAGGTACGCTTCGACGGCCGCTCGGTCGATCGATAGCTGGCCGTCGTAGAAGGCCTGCAGTGCGCGGGCTGCCGCGGCGTCATCATCGTCACACACCACGCCGGCTCCGCTCGCAGCCAGAAACCCATCGAAGTCTTCCAGCGAGACGATCGGCGTGCCGCTGGCCGCCGCTTGCAAGAGCACGTTGGGAAAGCCCTCGTAGGAGGGTGACCCGGTCGACAGAAACGCGGCCGCCCCGGCAAACAGGGCCGGCATCTGGTCGTGTGGAACGTAGTCCAGCAGGCGGACGTTCGCCGGCAGTTCGGCTCGCACGCGCCGTTCGACTTCGGCGTCCGAGGGATTCGCCACCAGGCGAAACGGAATCTCGGGACAAGCCGCGGCGATCTCGATGGCGCGGTCGATGCGTTTGTGGAACGTTTCAAACCGCCCGATCCACAACACGTACCGATCCTCGCGGTCGCTTTTTCGGTTCCCGTTTTGCCAGCGATCCAGCTCGATGGCGTTGCGAATCAATACGCCGGAGCGGCCGAAACGTTGTCGCAACAAATCCTGCTGGTAGGCCGCTTGGCAAACGATGTGCGTTGCGCCGGTGAGTGCGCGGTGACACGCTGCGGCGGCTTCACCATAAACCGACACCGCGGTGTCGTGCGGATCGGCAAACCGAGCGTTCAGATCCGCCGCGCTGCGGATCATCAACAGGCTAGGGCTGCCTTGTGACTGGGCCGTAGCAACCACTGCCGCGGCTTCGCGATTGACGCCCATCGCGATCCACACATCGCTGTGCATCGGTTGCAGCCGCGGATCCGGCTCGAGTCCCGTGATGTCGCGCGGACGCCAGGGCCAGGTCACGGCCAATAGCGGCACCTGCCACAGCAACCTCAGGCGAAACCGGCTCAAGCGGCGACCCGGAACATCGATGCACTGGGCCACCTGCCGGCGGATCGCCAGAAAGCGATCGGTGACGGCCACGACGTGGACGCCGCGGATCACGGCGTCGCGGCGCGGCTTGGGCGAACGGACGACAAATCGAACCGACCACTGGTTGCCTTCGGCCAACCCCGTGGCGAACTGCCAAGCGGCTGTCTCCAAGCCACCGATCGCCTCACCCGCCCGAGGGTCCACCGCCGGCAGGGCCTGCCAAGCGACCACGGTGACGGTCTTAGCCATCGGCGAGCAGTTCTTGGCCGAGCTGGTAGATTTCGTCCGCATCGAGAACGCGGTCGTTGCTCTCGAACAGGCTTTGGATCGCGGCTCGGTGGATTTTCATTTTTAATCCGCCGACGCCCAACGCCCCATAGGCCACGCGGTCACCGCGTTCGCGCCCCTTGTCCGTCGCCTCGACGCCTTCGATGCCCGCCGGCGGCACGGCGTTCAGGTCGATCAACAGCTTGACCGATGACGCTTTCTCCAGCGCCGCTTGGTCGACCAAACGGACGCCCGCCGCCCCACAGGCGACGATGCCCTGGCAGTCCTCAAGCGCCGCGGCCAACGCGTCATCGCCAGCCGTGGAAACGCCTTCGATCGATACGTCTCCATCGATACTGGTGGCAACCTCGGCCGCGGCTTCGGCGGCTCGATCGGGCGATCGCGAACCGATCCGCACCTGCGCCCCTTGGCGGGCCAGCAACCGCGCGACGCGCCGGCCCACCGGCCCCGTGCCGCCCAGTACCAACAGCGTACTGTTGGCCAGATCCAGATGCTTGCCGGCCGACAAGACGGCCGCCGAGGCCGTGGTATTGCAGCCGTTGCTGTCCAGCATGACCGAGACACGGACCGGACCAAAGAAAGCGTCTTGGACCGCCGAGAGCAGATGTTCGCCGGCCTGCACGTCGTTGCCGCCGATAAACACCGCGGTCGACTTCAGGTCCTCACCGCCGCGGGTGAACATGGCCCCATGCACCAGGCCGGTGACGTTCTCTTCAGTCACCGCGCCGTGGCGAAACAGATGATCGACCTGCGAATCGACCGCCACCACCGCGTCGAACGTGCTGGGTTGGGGATCGCTGTCGAACTGGATCAAAATACGCGGGCGGCTCATCGCAGACGTCCTCGGTGCGGGAAACAAACAGGCCAAAGCGTAGGATAAAGCAGCCGCCGCGGAATCGAAACCGCCGAGCTCGCCTCAATCTCTCCGGAGGGCGCTACAAAAAAAGGCCAACCCGCCCGTATCGAGGCGAGTTGGCCGATCAAGTTAAGCGAGACTGAAGATCTCAAATCTCCTGATTCAAATCGATTCCTAAGAACTAAAAACCCTTGAAGGGGTGCGCGGCGGAATCCTTCTGAGCGATCATTTCATCGGCGCTGGGCTTGCCCTGCATCGCGTTGGCGATGGCCATCTTGGTGGCGCTGTAGTTGTAGTCGTGGATCTTCTGATCGTCTTCGGCGGCCGGGTGAATGAACACGCCACAGACGATGACCAGGTTTTCGGCCTGATCCTTGGGGATCACGCCATCGGCAACCGAATCGGCGACGGCTTTGGCCACGGCGGCCTGAGCCGGTCCGAACATCTGCACGGCTTGCTTCATGCCCTTGATCGTGACCTTGGTAACCATCACGGTGGCCGGTTTGACGGCGACGTTGGGAGCCAACACGGCCAACAGGTTGTTGTGCCCTTCGCTCTGCGTCGCCAGGGCGTTGGCAAACGCGGTACCGACGGGACCATCTTTGTCGCCGATCATCAGGTCGATGTGAGCGATTTCATTTCCGTCGCCATCGAGGGCTTCGCCGATGTAGAACTGCATGCGTAGAGGCTCCGTAAAGGGGGTTCAATGTGAGCCGTGAAGTTAGCAAACTACCAAGACCATGCAAACTCCCCATCCGCCTGACCGGTTCGCCCCGCAGGAATGTTTCCGGCTTCGCCGAGTGGTTGTGGTCGGTGCCTCGGCTCGAGCGGCTGCGGCGTCGGCGCTGGCAGCGGGGTACGAGGTCGCGGCCGTCGACCGCTTTGGTGATGCCGATCTGCGAGCGAGCGTGACCGCCTGGCGGCGATGGGATGCGGATCGGCCGCTGCACGAACCGCTGGCTGAAGTCCTGGCCACCGATCTCGGCACCCCCACGGCCGTCGTGCTGGCCGGCGGAACCGAAGCCTATCCCGACCAGCTCGCCGCGGCAGCCCAGCGACTCCGCTCGCCCCGCGTTCGCTTCCTGATGCCCGCCCAGACGCAGCTTGCCGCGGCCCAAGACCCGGCCCGTCTCGGCGAGATCGCCGCGCAGGGCGGCGTGGCTTACCCGTCGAGTCGGCCGCTGCCGTCCTGGCCCCAAGCTTCCGGCCGCGCCGAAACACTGCCGGGTCGATGGCTGGTCAAACGCCGCGGCGGCTGCGGCGGTCTGGGCGTGGCGGACTGGTTGCCCCGCGACCCAGCCTGCCCTGACGACGCCCGCAGCTACCTGCAAAAGTACGTCGCGGGCGTCTTGCTCGGAGCCAGCTACTGCGCCGACGACGCTGCCACGCACCTGTTGGGCGTCTGTCGCGGACGTGTTGCCGGAGGAGCGGCGGCCCCCTTTCGCTACGCCGGCTCGATCGGGCCGCTGCGTCTCGAACACTCTCTGCGGGACCGCCTGCAGGCCCTGGGCGAAGCCGTCTCTGAGACGCTGGGCCTGCGAGGTCTATTCGGTGTGGACCTGATTTGCAGCAAGGGCTCGCTGCACTTGCTGGAGGTCAATCCGCGGTACTGCGCCTCGATGGAACTGCTCGAAACCGCCGGGCGGTCCTGCGTCGGCCTGCACTGCCAAGCGGCTCTCGGAGACACCATGGACCCGACGCCGTGGGAACACAGGGACGCGGGCGTACGCTGTAAACGCATCGTGTACGCTCGGTCGCATCAGACCTGGGATGATCGCTGCGGCGCGGTGCTGCATCGCTACCTAAAAGCCCACGCCGGCGACGCCTCACTGACGGCGGTGTGCGACATCCCGACGATCGGCACCGACCTCCCGGCACTCGCTCCGATGTTCAGCATCCTCACCCGAGGCCCCACGCCAAGTGAAGCGTATCGTCAGGCGATCAAGCACGAGCGATCCCTTCGAGCAAGCCACCGGCCGCAGGGCGCCAGACCACGGTTCTCCCCATCCGCCGCCGGGCGCTAGCCCAATGCCATCTACTTTCACCATCGCTTGCGATTGAAGCGTTAGCGGAGCGGCGCAAGCCGCCCGGTGTGTGAAGGTTCGCACCGCAAAACCGGACGGCTCGCGCCGTTCCGCTACAAAGGAAGTGGCATTGGGCGCTAGCCCAGGGTTCGATCGTGACTCGGCTGAGGACAGCCGAGCTACTATTGGGGGCTCGCAAGAGAATCGCCAGTTGCGAAGCAACGACCGTCGATAGCCTGGGATGCCAATCCCAGGTCGGCGTCTCCCCCCACCCCATGGATAGTCGCGAAGCGACGACCTTTGGCTTGCGCGACGCAATTCTTCGATGGACGCTGTAAGGCACGAGCACAAACGACTGCCGTCGCTCCGCGACTCCTGATGTGTCTCGGGGGGGGCTCCTACCTCGGATTGCCATCCGAGGCTATCAACTGCCATCGCTTCGCGATTCAGTGCATCACGGCAGACGCCAGAGCACAGAACCGGACGCTAGCGCGCCAGCGGCTGATCAACGCACCGCTCAGCCGCAGGGCGCTAACCCAATGCCATCTACTTTCACCATCGCTTGCGATTGAAGCGTTAGCGGAGCGGCGCAAGCCGCTCGGTGTGTGAAGGTTCGCACCGCAAAACCGGACGGCTCGCGCCGTTCCGCTACAAAGGAAGTGGCATTGGGCGCTAGCCCACGGTTCGATCGTGACTCGGCTGAGGACAGCCGAGCTACTATTGGGGGCTCGCAAGAGAATCGCCAGTTGCGAAGCAACGACCGTCGATAGCCTGGGATGCTAATCCCAGGTCGGCCACACCCCACCCCATGGATAGTCGCGAAGCGACGACCTTTGGCTTGCGCGACGCAATTCCTCGATGGACGCTGTAAGGCACGAGCACAAACGACTGCCGTCGCTCCGCGACTCCTGACGTGTCTCGGGGGGGGGCTCCTACCTCGGATTGCCATCCGAGGCTATCAACTGCCATCGCTTCGCGATTCAGTGCATCACGGCAGGCGCCAGAGCACAGAACCGGACGCTAGCGCGCCAGCGGCTGATAGACGCATCAGCCGCAGGGCGATCGCCCAATGCCATCTACTTTCACCATCGCTTGCGATTGAAGCGTTAGCGGAGCGGCGCAAGCCGCCCGGTGTGTGAAGGTTCGCACCGCAAAACCGGACGGCTCGCGCCGTTCCGCTACAAAGGAAGTGGCATTGGGCGCTAGCCCACGGTTCGCGTGCGTAACCTACCGCGATGTACTGGCACCTGCCGCAGAACCGGACGCTAGCGCGCCAGCGGCTGATCAACGCACCGCTCAGCCGCTGGCGCGCTATTCCAATTCCACGGCCGACTCGATGGCTTGTTCGAATTCTTCGTCGGTCAGATTCAGGTCTTGGCGGATGCTTTCCAAGCGTTGGATCTGATCCGGCGGGAGGTCGCCGCCGGTCGAGGCGGCCAGGAAACAGGCTTTCATCGCGGCTTGCCGTTGTGGCTGCGACCAGCGATGGGCGACGCTTTGAACATAATTGATTGCCGGGATCCGGTTCCAGAACGCCGACGAGCACAATTCGCCCAGCGGCTCGCGCGAGACCGGCCGGCCGAATAGATCTTCGCCGGCCCGCTGGAGCGTCGAAATATCTTCCTCCGTAAAGTGTCCTTTAGCGATCACCATCAACGCGGCCGCTCGCAGCGCTTCCTCGGCAAACAGTTCCGCTTCCAAGCCGCGGTCGACGTCTCGTTTGGGCCGCTCCAAAATCCGCTCGTCGAACCGCTGTTTGCAGCCCTGGCACTGGACAAACAACTCGCGGTTCCCCAGCGGGGCCAGCGGGATCAGGTACACCGTCAGAAAGGGCCGGCGGGCCCGCAGCCGATAGCTCTCCAGCCCCCGGCACTGGGGGCAGATAAAATCGCCTCGTTGAACCGTTCGGTGCAGGTTCATCGAACCGATCAAAATCATCGGATGGCAGGGGATAGGCGACACGAAAACCTGGGACGAAGACACGAATGTAACAGGAATCGATTAATCAAAGAGTGCGGATCGGTCGACAAAGACTGAAGGAGTTCCGTTTGTAACGATTGTACTGGCTGGCCAAACCATGAGCGTGTCATCCGCCGCGGGCACCCGAATCAGCGTTCCTCTGCAGACGCAACAGCTGATCAGCCAGTTGAATTCAGACCAGACGGCGATCCAGTCCTACTACGACCAGCTCAGTACCGGCCGGCGGATCCAGCGTCTGGGCGACGATCCGGTCGTGGCCAGCCGGGCCATTGGCCTGCAAAATTCGATCCGCTACGGCGAACAACTGGTCCGCAACGCCGATCAAGCCACGGCTTTTTACGCCGCCACCGACAACGTTCTGGCCCAGGTTGATTCGGCCCTGATCGAGGGCAAAAGCGCGGCCGTCCAAGCCGCCCAGGGGGTCCTGCCGGACGACGAACGCGAATCGATCGCCGTGGGGATTCGCCAGTCCATCGATCAAATCCTGGCCGCTGGAAACGCTTCGTTCCGCGATCATCAGTTGCTCGGCGGGATCCTATCCAAGGGTCCGGTGTTCGTCCAGGAAGGCAGCACGGTGCTGTTCACCGGCAACGAGGCCACGGGAAAAACCCGAGCGGCCAGCGGGATCGATGTGCAGACCAGCCTGGCCATCGACGAGGCCTTGGGCAGCAGCCAACCGATCGTCCGCGGCGAACCGCTGAACTCCTCACTGGACGGCGACACGCGACTGGTCGACGTGCGGGCCGGCAAAGGCGTTCGGGCGGGTGTGCTGCGCGTCTCCGACGGCAGCGGCTGGCAAGAGGTCGACCTGTCTTCGGCGGCCACGATGGACGATGTCAAAGACGTTTTCGAATCGCTCGAGCTGAACGGTCGCAGCCTTTCGGTGACATTGAACGAGGACGGTTTCCAGGTGGAGTACCTGGATGGGTTGCCCGGAACACTGGCCATCGACGATGTGCCCGGCGGCACGATGGCTCGCGATTTGAATATCGAAAACGCCGATGGCAACGACCCACCGCCGTTGGTGGCCCAGGGCCTGGCCCCGCGGGTGACGCTGACCACGAAACTCAGCGGCCTGCAGCAGGGCGCCGGCATCGATGTTTCGGCCGGTTTGCAAATCCATCAGGACACCCAGCAGTTCACCGTCGACCTCAGCCGTGCGGAAACCTTGGGCGATGTGGTGATCGCCATCAACCGCAGCGGTGCCGATGTCGAGGCCGTGCTGGACGAAGCCGAAGGCCGCATCGACATCCTGGCCCGCCGCGCGGGGGTCGATTATTCGATCGGCGAAAACGGCGGCCTGGCCGCGACCAACCTGGGCATTCGTTCGGCCACCCGCGAAACCACGCTGGACTCGCTGGGACATGATGTCGGCGTGCTGCTCCGCGAGGACACGGCCGAGCTGACGATCGCTCGACCCGACGGCGTCCAATTGGACGTGCAGTTCGAGAACCTCCGCACCGTGGGCGACGTGCTGGACGCGATCAACAACCATCCCGGCAATCAGGATACCCGCCGCGTGGTCGCGCAAATGGCGGCCGAAGGCAACGGCATCCAGTTGGTCGCGCCTCCGGGGGCCGCCCCGCTGACCGTTCGCCAGCCGGCCAACGGCAACGCCGGCGTGCAGCTGGGCCTGATCCCTGCCGGCAGCAACGAAGCGGAAGGCAGCGTCGAAGGCGGCCGCGCGGTGTTGCTGGGAACCGACTATGCCACCAAAGAACCCGGCGGCGCGATCGATTCACTGCTGCGACTGGAAGCCGCGACGCGGGCCGGCGACGTTCGCGAGATCGGCCGGCTGCAAGCCAAACTGGACGTGGATCTGGACCGCTCGGTTTCCGCCCGCGGCCGGGTGGGCGTCTGGACGCAGAACCTGGAAATCCTTCGCGACACGGCCGCCAATCAAGTCGTCGCCTTGAACGGCCAATTGTCCGAAGCGGTCGACACGGACTTTGCCAAAGTGATCAGCGACATGAACTCCCGACAGGTCTCGCTGGAAGCCACGATGCGGCTGGTGGGCCAAACCTCTCAGTTGTCCGTTTTAAATTTCCTGTAGCGATTTTGTCGATTGCTGCGCTGCTTTGTACCGATAGTTCTGAATAACCTACCAAAATGAAGAGCAAGCGATCATGCGTATCGAGACCACCCGCTTTGGAAACCTGACGATCGGCGAGGACCGGCTGCTGCTGTTCCCGCAAGGTTTGATCGGCATGCAGACTCTCCGCCAATGGACGCTGGTGGCCGATCCGGCCAACCCGCGCGTCGCGTGGCTGCAGTCGGCCTCCTGCGGCGATCGCGCTCTGGCCGTGGTCAGCCCACGATCCTACGTTCCCGACTACAAGGTGCGGGTCGGCAAACGCGACTTGACGCCGCTGAATCTTCGTCCGGGTGACGAAACGTATATCTTGACGACCCTGGCCGGTCACGTCGGCAACCTGACGACCAACCTGCGGGCGCCCATCATCATCAACCTGACGCGGCGGGTAGGCTGCCAGGTGGTGACCACCGACGAACAACCGCTGCGGCATCCCGTACCCACCACGCTCTCGACAATTCGCTTGGCAGCCTGAGCCCTCCTCCGAGAGTGCGGCTCCGCGGCCGCTATAACCGCTACCACACCGCCTGTTCGGAATGACCGGCGAAAGCCGTTCCCGGCAAAGGGATATCAATCTTTGCCAAGAATGTTCCGATGACTTGTTTTGTCAGCCAATGGTTCACGCCGGTAGCGTGGTTCGCAGTGCAAGATTTGACAACCCGCTGACAATCGTATTTACACCCCAAGCCACGCCCAACTTGAATTCGAGGGCATCATGCTGGTCCTGTCGCGACACCGTGATGAAAGCATCATGATCGGAGACGACGTTGTCGTCACGATCGTCGACATCCGCGGCGATAAAGTTCGCTTGGGTATCGAAGCACCGCAAAGTATCCCGGTGCACCGCCAGGAGGTCTACGACGCGATTCAGCGAGAGAATCGGCGCGCGTCGCAGATGGGCCCCGGTGCTACCAAAGACGTCCGGGCTACCAAAGACGTGCGGGCCGCCAAAGACGTGCGGGGCGGCAAAGACGCCTAGCGGTACAGCAGGTACTGCTCGCGACGCTGCTCGAACGCCTCCAGCCCCTCGCTGCGCAGCGGCAACACCTCGTCCAGCGACGCTCCCTCGGCGACCGCGTCTCGGATCGCCTGCGAGCTCAACAGGCGGTTAAAGTTCTTCATCTCCCACGCATCCGGGTGATGCGCCCGCAGCAGCGTGGCGATCGCCAAACCGATCTTTACCGGATGCACCTTCGCTCGGTCGCGGATCAGGATGTGGATCCCTTCGCAACGCTCGCCGGCAAACTTGCTGGAGGTGGGCGTGAAATGCTTGGGCACGAAGGCGACGCCGCCCAGATCCAATCGGTTCAGTGCCGTGGCCAACCGGCGACCATCGATCCACGGCGCGCCGATGTGCTCAAACGGCGTATCGGTCCCACGGCCGACCGACAGGTTGGTGAATTCCAACAAGCCGATGCCGGGATACAGAATCGCTTGATTCAGCGTTCGCATATTGGGCGATGGGTTCACCCAGTACAGGTCGGTGTCGTCGTAGTATTCGTCGCGCTGCCAACCTTCGCAGGCGATCACCTGCAGCTTCAGATCCGGATAGCGTTCGCGCTGGAACATCCGCGCCAGTTCGCCGGTCGTCATCCCGTGCCGCACCGGCAACACGTGGTACCCCACAAAGGATTCGTCCTCGCTGTCCAGCATCGGGCCCGCCAGATCGACGCCATTGATGGGATTCGGACGATCCAGCACGACGAACCGCAGCCCGTGTTGCTCGGCCGCGTGCATGGCTTCGCCCATCGTGGCGATGTAGGTATAGAACCGCGTCCCGATGTCCTGGATATCGAACACCAACGTATCGAGTCCCTCGAGCATCTCGGCGGTCGGCCGCCGCGTCTTGCCGTACAGGCTGTAGACATGCAGACCGGTCGTGGGATCGGTCACGTCATCGATTTTGGATTGGTCCAACGCGCCGGCAAACCCGTGCTCGGGGCTGAACAACGTCTCCAGCTGAACCGCGTCGGCCTCGTGCATCAACAGCGCCGTGCTGCGGCCTTGCCGATCGACGCCCGTATGGTTGGTGATCAAGCCGACGCGTTGTGCTTGGAGCGGCTGGAAATCGTCACGCACCAGGACGTCGATCCCGCACAACACGCGACGCGGTGATTCTTCCGCCCGGATTGGCTGCGGCCCGGCCGCAAACAACGCCGCGATCGCCAGCCAGGCAACCCAGCCGGTCCGGACGCGAGCAGAAACAGGACGCGGGCCGCACGGGCGGCGGTGAACCGTCAGAAAGCAGGGAGCAAGCACTGTCATGGGATCGATGGTCTTAGGATGAGGATTTCGAGCGGAGGGAAAGCAAGGTGTCGACCGCATAGGATACCGCGACCGTCGTCAGGCTGGCGACGACCGCGGACCACCAGGAATGAATTTTCAGCGGACTGCCCTCAGGGGCCATGATAACGACTGTCGTTACGATAAAACCGGTCGCCATCCCAAACAGGATGGAACGTTGGTCCCAGCGGCGAGCGGATCGATCCAGCAGGAAGACGCCCAGGATCAGTCCCGACGCCAACCCCGCCACGGCGATGACCTGAAAGATCACCGATGGTGCCGACAGGGCCGGCGTGCTGGCCACCACGATGCCCACCCCGACCTGCAGGACGCCAAAGATCGCCGTCCACCAGCGGCTGGCTCGGGTCAGCCGCCGGTCCATCCGCGCCGCCGCTTCGGCCGAGTCGTCTTCGGAGGGCGCACGGCGCTCCCAGACCGGCTTGACAAAATCGTTCACCACGGCCGAGGCGCTGCTGCTGAGCGAGCTGGACAGGGTCGACATGGCGACGCTGAACACCGCCGCCAGGGTGATGCCGCACAAGCCCACCGGCATGTACTGCACCACATAGGCCGCCAAGGCTTCGTCCTTGTCCCACTGGGCTCCGCTGCCACCGGCCCGGTCGAAGGCCATCAGGGCCACGCCCAGAAACAGGAACAACGCGAACTGGGCGAACACCGCCGGACCGCTCAACGCCACCGCCCACCGCGCACCGCGCCGCGTGGCCGAGCACAGGTAACGCTGGACCATCATCTGGTCGGTGCCGTGGGTCGCCAGGGAGATGAAGCATCCACCGAGCAGGCCCACCCAGAGGTTGGCCGAGGTCAAACCAAAGTCCAGACTCACGCCCTGGAACTTGCCTTCGGCTGCTCCCATCCCGACGATGCTGGTCAAACCATCGGGCAGGGCGGCGGAAATCGTCCAGACCGCGGCGACCGCCCCGGCCAGATAGACCAACAGTTGAATGCAGTCGTTCCAGACCACGCTGCGGATCCCACCAAAGCTGGCGTACAGGATCGTCACCGCTCCGATCGATGCGATGCACGGCGCGATGCCCAGGCCCGTCACCTTCTCCAGCACGATAGCCGTCAGGTACAGCCGCAATCCGTCCGACACCGTCCGCGTGATCATGAAGATCAACGAAGCGGTTCGCTGGGTCAGCCCGCCAAAACGCTGGTGCAAAATATCGTAAGCGGTAAAAATCTGACCTTCGAAGAAACGCGGCAGAAACCACCACACCACCAACCACCGGCCCAGCACGAATCCGGCGGCCAACTGCAGGAAACTGAAATCGCCCCCGGTCGCATAGGTGATCCCGGGAATACTCAAAAACGTGACCGCACTGGTTTCGGTCGCCACGATCGAACCCAGTACTGCGTACCAGGGAAGGTTTCGCCCCCCCACCAGAAAACTGGAAAGGTCCTTGGCGGTCCGCCCCAGATAAAGTCCAAAGACCACCGTCGCGGCGACATAGACCAGGATAATCGCGGTATCGATTGCAGAGATGTTCAGCGGCATGATCACGTCCCGAAAGAAAACGTGGCCCGACGACCGGAGCCACGACGGTGAAGTTTACGGAAATTGTCGCCGTTTGCATGCCACCGGTCCGCGGGCCCAAAGCCACCACTGCCGCTGCCGCCTCGAAGCGTTTGTGACTAAAATGGCCGCAAACCTCAAATCGCAAACCTCCAACCTCAAATCTCCTATGCTGAACGAACCGGTTACCGAACGCGGCAACCCGGCGACGGCGAACGTCGACGCGCTGTCGACGCTCGAGATCGTCCAACGGATCAATGCCGAGGACGCCAAGGTTGCGGCGGCGGTCCACGCCCAGCAAGAAGCGATCGCGGCGGCCATCGATGCGATCACCGTGGCGCTTCGCGGCGGCGGCCGGTTGGTCTATATCGGGGCGGGAACCAGCGGCCGTTTGGGGGTGCTGGACGCCAGCGAATGCCCTCCCACGTTCCGCTGTGATCCCTCCCAAGTCGTCGGTTTGATTGCCGGCGGCCCCACCGCCCTGACGACGGCTGTCGAGGGCGCCGAAGACGACCCGGCCGCCGCGGTCACGGACCTGCAGGCCATCGGCTTTACCGCGGCCGACTGCCTGGTCGGGATCGCGACCAGCGGCCGTACGCCCTATGTGCTCGGCGCGGTGCAGTGGGCGGCCAGCCGCGGCGCGACAACGATCGGGCTGGCCTGCAACCCGGACAGCGAGCTGGCTCGCTGTGTCCAGATCATGATCACCCCCGTGGTCGGCCCCGAAGTGATCACCGGTTCGACGCGGATGAAAGCCGGGACCGCCACCAAGATGGTGCTGAACATGCTCTCCACCGGCGCCATGGTGCGGCTGGGCAAGACCTACGGCAACGCCATGGTCGACCTGCGAGCCTCCAACAGCAAATTGATCGATCGCGCGCGGCGATTGGTGGCTCGCTTGACCGGCGTCTCGCCGGCGGAAGCCCAAGACCTGCTGGATGCCTGCGGCGGCGAAGTCAAAACGGCCGTCGTCATGCACCACCGCGATGTCGATGCCGCGACCGCCAGACAGCAGCTGGCCGCCTGCGAAGGACATCTTCGCCAAGTCATCGGTTCCGTCCCGCAAATGGACCAGTAAGTTGTTAAAGCGAAAATCAAACGAGCCGGCCTGGGTGATCGGCGTCGACGGTGGCGGCACCAAGACCGAAGCCGTTCTGGCCCGCGCCCGAGCCGACGACGAACCGACTGGCGGCCAGGACGATACACAGCCCGAGATTGTCGCGACGAGCGTGACCGGACCGAGCAACCTGCAGCGGTTGCCGATGCAGTCTTCGCTGGATGCCGTCGCGGCCGCCTGCGAGGGTCTGCTCGAACAGGTTCCGGAGGCTCGTGACCGCGTCCAGGCCAGCTGCCTGGCGATGGCCGGCAGCGGCAACCCGTTGCTGAAAGCCGCCTTTGAACGCTGGGTCGAGCAGCAGCCCTGGAGCGGTACGGCGCACGTCACGCACGACGCCCGGGCGGTGATCGCGGCGGGAAACCAGAGCGACGCCGGGATCGCGTTGATCGCCGGAACCGGCTCCTTCGCCTTTGCCCTCGACCGCCAGGGCCGCTCGGCCCAGTGCGGCGGCTGGGGCGGATTACTGGGCGACGAAGGCAGCGCCCACTGGATCGCCCTGGAAGGCTTTCGCCGCAGCCTGCGATCGCTGGACGGCCGCGGCGAGCAGACTTGTTTGGTCGAAGACCTGACGCGTTGGTGTACCGACATCGGCCCTCCGCGATGGCCCCACCATCTGTCGCTGTTGCAGCCCAAGCAGATCGCGGCGGCCGCGCCGGTCGTCACCCGCGCGGCCCAGCACGGCGATGCGGTGGCCAGCCGAATCGTTCAGGCGGCCGCCGACGAACTGGCGACGCTGGTCGTGACGCTGGCCCGCCAGCTGTTTGCGGGCGAATCGTTCGAACTGGCCTGCGCCGGCGGCCCGCTGTGCAACGTGCCCGTGCTGGGCGAGCGACTGCTCGAGCGCCTGGCCGACGACGGTTTCGACAGGGTCCAACTGCAATGCGTCAAACATCCCGCCCACGGCGCCGCCCGCATGGCGGCCGATCACGATCTGACTTTTCGGGGCTCGGAAGGCTAGGCAGATCTTCTTCCCCCCCTCAGGACGTTTCCATCATGGTTCGCTCCCGTGCAATGCGGTTCGTACTTTCGGTTGCCCTCGTCGCCGCCACGCACGGTCTCGCCGCCGGTGCGGACCATCCCGGTTTGCGAATCACCACCCTGCGGCCGGACGACAAGGTGCAGGTCCATGTGGAAAGCAGCAGGACCACCGTCTCCGTCCACAGCCCCGCCGGAATCAGCCGAGCAAAGATCGAACGCCAGGGCCCGCGGTGGCCCTGCCACATCACCTTGCGGCTGCACCTGAAGGGTCTGGAGAAATTAAAAATCACCAGCGGCCCGACCACCCTGCAAGCCGCCGTGTCCAGCCAAAACGATCCCAATAGCGAAGCCCCTCGAGTGCGGCTCTGGAAGGATGGCCGGGAAGACGAACCACTGGATTCAGAACATCCCTACTGGATGCCGATCCGCCTGCTCGGCGCGGACGGCCAGCCAACGAAAAGCATTCCGGCGGAGCAAGGTCGCTTTGAAATGCCATTGCCCCGAGCCTTGTTCGATAACAATCCCAAACAGATCACCATCGACTGGATCGATTTCTACCGCTGAGGATGCGTCCGGGGGCGGGGGATCGGTGGCATCGACGCGAACGTGGGGCAGCAAGTTGCTGGCCGCCAACGTTCTTCACGGTCGTTGATCGAGAGACGGTCGATGGCGCGCTGGAGCTGCTGGGCCAGTTCTTCGACGAACGGTTCGACCATGATGCCTGCCGGATAGGCGCTCAGGCGATGGTACTCCACCGTGCCGCCCACCGGCAGCTCGTCGCCCAGGTGGCAGCGGTAGTCGCGGCGGGGCCGAAACTGGAGGATGTGGCCGGGATACGGCTGGGGGTCGTAGGCCTCGCACAGCTGGTCATGCTTCTTCCAGATCTCCGCCATGTTCACCGTCCCTTGGGGCCGGGGCCCACGGCGCGAGAACCACCGCAGCATGCGGTCCCGCCAAACTCGCGTTCGCCGCCGTGCCGTCTGCCACTTGGACCGCAGGAAATATCGTTTGTGCTGGCGGTCGAGTAACCAAAAATTCCGCAGATGGAAATCCACTCGCTGGTAGCCGTAGCCGAGCCGCGTCCAGACGCTGGGGTTGGTCGACGGGGCCGTTCGCCAGTTATAGGTTTCAATCATCCCCAACAGCGCGACTTCCTCGCCGCTGCGAATCAACTGCTGGGCGATCTCTAACGCCACGGTGCCGCCCGAGCAGTAACCGACCAACAGGTACGGACCCCGCGGTTGGACTCGGCGGATCTGCTTCACCATGCCGGCGGCGAAGGCCTCCAGGGTATCGGCCAGGGGCAACCCGTAGACGCCGGGCGAGTTCAAGCCGTAAACCGGTTGGTCGTCGCCCAGGTGGTCGGCCAGTTCGTGATAGACCAGCGTTAATCCGTCGGCAGCCGGAGCGCAGAACAGCGGTATCCGCTCGCCCGCGGTTTGAATTTCGGCCAGGGTGCAATCCTCCGGCCCTTCCCGCTTGTCATCGTCTTCACCGCGGCAGATTCGCGGTTCATCGCCGCAGACGCTCGATTCATCGCCGCAGACGCTCGCCGGGCGGTTGGAAGGAGGAGTCAGCGGGAGCTTTTTTTTTTCGTCGGTCGCGTGGGGAAAAAAACCGCCCTGGCGGAGCTCGCGACAGCTGGCCTGGACCGCATCGATCACCTGGCGAACGTCCTGGTCGCTGTGGGCGGTCGACAGAAAACAATTGTCGCCCCAGCCCCGGGTGAAAACGCCGCGGTCGAGCAGATGGAAGTACAGCAGGTCGGCGTACTCCAGGTCTGGCGGAAACATGAACCGAAACTGTGAGGCGAACTGCGCCACGCGGATCGGGAACTGTTCGGCTTCGAAAAAACCGTTCAGGCTCTGCGTCAGCTGCGTCGTGCGGGCGGTCAATTCCTGTTGCAGCTCGGGCCCTTCTTCTTTCAACTTGGAGAGCACTTGATGGGCGGCGACCAGGGCCAGCGGATGCCGCACAAAGGTGCCGGCAAAGAAGGTCATGTCGGCCGCCGGCTCGGAATCGTCTTCGTATCGCCAGGTGCCGCCGTCCAGCGCGTCCATGTAGCGGCGCGAACCGGCCAGGGCACCGATCGGCAAACCGCCGCCCAGGATCTTGCCGTAGGTGCACATGTCGGCCCAGACGTCGAACCACTGCTGGGCACCGCCGGGAGCCGCGCGAAAGCCGGTGATCACTTCATCCATGATCATCGCGATGTCGTGCTGGCGGGTTAGGCGGCGGACGGCGTGTAAGAATGCTCGCGGCTGCAAAAACGGGTCGGCGCTCTGCACCGGTTCGATCAAGACCGCGGCGATTTCGTCGGCGCGGGCGGCAATGGTCTGCAAAGCTTCCTGGGTGCCGTAATCCAGAACAATCATGTTGTCGGCATACGCCTGCGGGACGCCCGGGGCGGCCGGCGTGGAGACCCGGCGGTCGCCGATCCGGCTGGAACGGACCAGGACCTGATCGAAGTTGCCGTGGTAGTCCTTGTTGAAGTACACCACCTTGGACTTGCCGGTCACGGTGCGGGCCAGCCGCATCGCTGCCATCACCGCCTCGGAGCCGGTGTTGCAGAACGTGGCGCGGTCCTTGCGGGCAAAGTCGCACAGCAGGGCCGCGACGTCGCCGGCCAGCGGCGACTGGGGACCGACTTCGACGCCGCGGTCGAGCTGTCGATGCAGAGCCTCGGTGATGAACGGCGGCGATTGGCCGAACAGATTCACCCCAAAGCCCATGGCGATGTCGACGTAGCGATTGCCGTCGATGTCCCAGAGATGCGCACCCTGCGAACGTTCGACCACGATCTGATAAACCATCGATTTCCAAATCCGCCGATAACCGGCGACGCCGCGCGGATCGGCGAAATGGTCGCGATGTTGTTGGGCGTGCTGGCGGGACCCCGCGGTGCGGCGCGTAAACCGCTCGGTCAACCCCCTGAGGTGCTCGCTTTGCTGGGCGGTCAAGGCATTGCCGGGCCCACGTCGCACCGGTTTGTAGGGACCAAAACGCTCGCGATTGCCCGTTGCGGCCACCGCCGGAATCGCTGGCGGACGGGCGGCCGGTCGTATCGGTTCACCGGCGACGCTGCCGGCCGGTTCGTCCTCGTTCGTGCGATCGCCGACGTCGAGGGAAACCGGAAATTCGGCGGCCGCCGAGGAAGCCTGTCCTTGCAGCAGCGCCAGGTGCTGCCGCATCAGCGCGTTTTGCTGCAGGATAATCTGTTCGATACCCGTCAGCGATCCATTGCGGTGTGGCGGCGCAGTCACCCCATGATCGGCAAGCGGGGGCACGCCAGCGGATTCGTCGGCCGGCGACTCGGCTGCCGACTCGGCGGAGACGGCCGCATGACCATTGTTCGCCGCCGCCGCTTGCTGCGGTTTCGATTCCGGTTTCGATTCCGATTCCGATTCCAAAGCGGGGGCGGGGGGGGGAGACGCTGCGGGTTTGCCGTTGCCGACCTGCCCGTGCTGCTGCAGATAAGCCAACAGGGCATCGGTCGACGATAGCTCCTCGATCAGTTGCCGAAACGAAAGCTTGACCCCGAAACGCTGCTTGATCTGTTGGCTCAGCTGGATCAAGAACAGCGAATCGAACCCCAGTTCCAGAAAGCTCGCCTCACGATCGATTTCCGACAATTCATACCCAGTGCGTTCGCGCAGGAGGGCAGAGAAAGCGGATTCGATATCCGGTGCTGCGGAAGTTGGGTTCATGGAGATGTTCGGGGGGGCGTTGAGGACGGCGTTGGCATGTGTTGAGGGTTGCCTCGTCGCAACAATTCAAGCTGTTGCTGCATCAGCAGCATCTGTTCATCGATGACTCGGCGCATGGCGGAGGCGGACGGCGCGGGTCGTGGTTCGGCCGGGGCCTCGGCGTCGGGCGTAGGGGACGTCTCGAAGTGGTAACGTTTTCGTTGGAAACGGTATTTGGGCAGGTGCACGCGGCGTCTTGGTTCGTCGCCGTACAGCCCCGACCAGTCGATGGCGACGCCGGCCTGCCACAGTCGGCCCACGGCGCTGACCGCATGGCGGGCGGCCGGTTCTTTGTGTTGGGCATGTGGCAGGGAGGCCACCACGGTGTGCCGCTTCGGATCCAGCGGATGTTGCCGAGCCAAGGTCGACAGGGCCTGACTGGGACCGACTTCCAGCACGGCCAGCGGATCTCCGGTCGTGCCCAGCAGTTCCAGAAAGGCCGCGGAGAATCGCACCGGTTCGCGGATCTGCCGGGCCCAGTAGGCGGGATCGGTGGCGGTGGCCGCATCCAAGGGGCGGCCGGTGACCGAGGAAACCATGGTGGTCGTGGGAGAACGCAATTCAACCTGCCGGACAAGTTGTGCAAAAGGTTCGATCGCGGGCTCCATCGTAGCCGAATGAAAGGCGTGCGAGGTGCGCAGCAGGCGACACGCGATCGGTTCGGCCGCCTTTTCATCGCCGAGCGCTTCGGCAAAACTCGCGACGTCCGGCGGAGCGCCAGCGACAACGCAAAAGGAGGGGCCGTTGATCGCTGCGATCTCCAGGGCCTCGGGCAACCGGGCTCGAAGCGCTGCCTCGTCGAGATGGACCGCCAACATCGCTCCGGCGGGCAGGGCCTGCATCAAACGGCCCCGGTGAGCGACCAGCGTGGCGGCGTCGTCTCGGTCCATCACGCCGGCCAGTGCGGCCGCGGCAAACTCGCCCACACTGTGGCCAAGCATGGCCGTGGGACGAAGGCCCAAGGATTGCCACCAGCGTCCCAACGCGTACGACACCATGAACAATGCAGGCTGAGCGACCTGGGTTTCGTTCAGTCTCGCTGCATCGGCCGGCGAATCACTAAAGACCAACCGGCGGAGGTCGACCTGGAGGATGGACTGGAGGTGCTCGGCACAGGCATCGATATGGCGGCGGACGACCGGTTCGGTGTCGTACAACTGACGCGCCATCTGCTGGTGCTGCGAGCCTTGGCCGGGAAACACAAAAGCCACCGCGGTGGTGCCGGGACGGGCTTGTTTGGCAGGACCGCCGCCGGTGGATTCCTCGCGCAGCTGCCGCACGGCGTCGGCGGTCGATTCCACGACGCGGTACTCGCGAGACGCAAACGATTTGCGGCCCGTTTGCAGTGTGTGGCAAACATCCGCCAAGTTCAACTCGCGGTGACGCTCGAGGTATTCGGCCAGATCGTTTCGCATCGGCTCGACCGCCGCCGGGGTGCGAGCCGAGACGGCCAGCAGATGGAAGGGGCGGGCCGAAGGGGTTTGCGGAACCGCCGGAGCTTCTTCCAGGACCAGGTGCGCATTGGTGCCGCCGACCCCGAAGGAGCTGACCCCGGCTCGTCGCGGTTCGGTCTCGGACGGCCAGTCGGTCAACCGTGTCGTGGGAACGAAGGGGCTGTTGGCAAAGTCGATCCGGGGATTGGCTCGGCGGAAATGCAACATCGGTGGCAACTGACGATGCCGCAGCGACAGCGCCGTTTTGATAATCCCCGTGACGCCGGCGGCCACGTCCAAGTGGCCGATATTGGTTTTTGCGCTGCCGATGTAACAATACTGTTTGGCGTCGGTCGAGCTGGCAAACGCCTCGGATAGTGCCTGGATCTCGATAGGGTCACCGACCAGGGTACCCGTGCCATGAGCTTCGACGTAGGTGATCGTGTCGGCGGTGACGCCCGCACGGCGATGGGCCTGCAGGATCGCATCGCTCTGGCCGGAGACGCTGGGCGCGGTATAGCCCGGTTTGTCGCCGCCGTCGTTGTTCACGCCCCAGCCACGGATCACCGCGTAGATGTCGTCCCCATCGGCGAGGGCCAGGTCGGTACGTTTCAGCACGATCGCGGCGACGCCATCGCCAAAGACCGTCCCCCGAGCGTCGGCGTCGAACGTTCGGCAGGTGCCGTCCGGGGAAAGGATCGAATGTTCGGTGTGCAGGTAGCCCTGATTTTGAGGGAACGTTACCGTCGCGCCGCCGGCCAACGCCATGTCGCAGCTGCCGGCCAGCAGGCTCTCGCACGCCTGGGCGACGGCGACGGCCGAGGTGCTGCAGGCCGTCTGCACCGCCATACAGGGGCCGCGTAGATTCAAATGGTAAGCGACGCGCGTGGCCAAATAATCTTTGTCGTTGGCGATTTCGGCACTCAAGCCGCCGCCGGGGAAAGCGTCGGAAAATTCGCCGCGCAGCCGCGCGTCCGTCGCCAGACGCGTCAGGATGTAGGTGTTCATGTGACAGCCCGCGAATAGTCCCACTCGGCCCGGCGTCGCATCGGGCACATAGCCAGCGTCTTCCAACGCGTGCCAGCATGTTTCCAAGAACAAGCGATGCTGCGGATCCATCTCGACGGCTTGCCGGGGAAAGATCCCGAAGAATTCCGCGTCGAAATGGTCGGCGTGGGGGATCATGGCCGTCTTGCCGACGTAATGCTCTTGCTGGGGCAAGCGGCTGGCATGAGACGACTCGCCCGTCACGTCGATGATCCCGCTGCGGCCCTGGATCAGGTTCTGCCAAAAGGCCGCGACGTCGTCGGCACCGGGAAAGCGGCCTGCCATACCGATAATGGCCACGCAGTTGGCAGCGGACGAAGGCTGGTTGGCGAACAAGGATGGCATGATCGATCACGCGACCGTTAAAACACGACAGGGCAGATCTATCTAGGATAGTCGCCCTGGCGAGGCGAGCGAAGAGATAGCTTCGTACGGGGCCGGCGTTCAGGACCAGGCACCCAGTTGTTGCGATACGCGGTAGGCAAGTTTTGCCAACCGCAGGCGGACCGGCGAGTACGACAGGAGGTAGCGTCCATAGCGGACTTCCCGGCCACCGAAACCGGCTTTGAAGCGGCGGGGACCGTAATCCTGATCGGGCCAACCCGCACCGCCAAAGTCGTAGTGTCGATAACCGGCTTGAGAGGCCCAGCGGATATCATCCCAGACGATGGCGGCAAATGGCGACAGCCCCCGCACACGTTCGGTTCCGCCGTACCAGGAAAAAACACGGTCGCCGTAGGCCAGCGACATGATGCTCGCGACCGGTCGGTCCTGGTACACTGCCGTGCGGACGCGAACCGACTCCGCGGGCAGCAGCCGCACGGCGTTCTCGAACAACTGGTTCGATGGCAGAGGAACCCGCGCCCGACCATAGCTGTGCCGTAACAATCCATACAACCGCTGCAGTCCGGCTTCGCTTCGATCGTCCTGCAGCCGCACGCCTTTGCGAAACGTGGCACGGATTTTCTGACGTACGCGTTTGTGCATGCCGTGCCACAAGGCGTCTTCACCGGCCCCCAGGTCCATCTCGTAATTGATGTAATCAAGCAGTTCGTAGCCGTGCTGCAACATGGCTTGCTGTTCGACTTCCGGAGCGTGTAGGCAGCGGATCTCGGACAGCAACGAACGCGTTTTCAAGGCCGTGTCCATGCGACGGAGCACACGGCTCAAAGCCGCCACGCCCGCTTCGGTGGGTTGGCAAAGTGGTTCGGCGAACTGCACCGCTCGCGATGCCAGGGCGGGCAGGTTGGGAATCGTTTGGACGTGCACACAAACGATCATGGCCAGGATCTCGCCGTCGGCATCCAGGGCGGCGTAGCCCAGCGGCTGGAAGTTCGGCGTGGCGGCGAAGACGCGAATCATGCCGGTCGTGTGAAAGATCGAGCCTTTGGGATGGGCGGCCACGTACCGATCCCAGCCGTCGTGCTCGGGGCCGACGATATGCGGGGTTCGACTGGCGGACGGTAGAAGCATCGACTGGGCTCAGATGTTGATGACCGCGTGCAGCGGTGCGGAGGTGACGCGCCGACGGGTGTCCCGCCGTTCGGTTTCGTCCGTCCCGGCTGTGCTATCGTACTGCAGACGGTCCCGCTGCCGCCACCAACGGGCGACCTCCGAAGGCAACGCTTGCCAGCAATCGGTCTGCTCTGCCAGATGTTCCAGAAACTCCTGATACAGCTGGCGGCGTGGTTCGGTGTCGAGGTAATCGGGGTGGGTCAGCATCAAGGCCATCGCCGAGGCGGCGCGCAGGTGCACGAGTTTCCGCCGCCAGACCTCGGTGGTTTCCATCTTCAAAGAGACGAACAGGGTATGGTCCTGGGGCATGGTGTACGGCAGTTCCACGAATCGTCCCGCCATGAAGGGCCACATCCCGCCCACGCCGCCGGGCATCGGCTGGAAGGGATCGATGTCAAAACACGACGCGTCGTAGTCGATGTCGAGCGCCTGCAACCACTGCAGGTTGCGGTGCACCATCGGGGCTCGGAATCCCGCACAGGAGAAACGCTGCAGCGCCCGATTGATCGGCCGCACGCGACGATTGAAGACCCGCCGCGAGGCGAACAGCCGACCGTCGTGGTTGTAGCCGTGGACGCCGACTTCGTGACCCCGGCGTTTCAGGTCTGCCAGCAAACCGAAATCCAGCGGGTATTTGTGGGGAACAAAGTGCCAGGCGGACCGGAACCCCAACCGTTCCTCCAAGGCGGCCAACTCGCTGACTCGCGAAACGCCTTCGGCCGTTTCCACATCGTGGGTGAGCACGGCGGCCAGGCGGTGTTCGTCGGGCCAGGGGGCGAGCACGGTTTGGTCGGCCTCGACCGCGACCGCCCGACGCAGCCGGTCCGCAAACTCCGGGGCCAGGTACCAGTCCACATCGACGTCCATGCTTTGGTTGCGATGGCGCTGCAGCAAGCGCCGCACGCCGATGGGCATCAGGTGGCGGACGCGGTAATACCACTGGAAGGCCGGCGACAGCTTGGCCTGTTGTTGATCCTGCTCGAAGGTTTGCTCGAGCAACCGGTTGACCTCCCCGACAAACGCAAACCGTATCTCGGGCAGCGGCGTTTGGGCTTCTGGCGGTCGCGGCGGGGCGTGTTGTTCAATCATCGGTGGCGGCTCCAAGCGTACGGGGCTGCTTCCCGGCAGGATCGGTCGCGACGTCCGCGTCGTGAGGCTTGGGCAGTGCAGGTGATGACACGACAGAGGCGGGCAAAAGACTACGGTACAGTTCCAGCAAGGCCACCGCTTGATGGCTCCAGGTTAATCCGTCGTCGATGCGTTTGCGGCCCAAGGCTCCCATCCGCTTGCGCAGGGTCGCGTCGTCCATCAACCGCAAGACCGCCGCGGCAAAGGATGCCACGGCGTTGTCTTGGGCATACAACGCGGCATCGCCGGCCGTATGGCGATTCTCACGCGTTTGAAAACACACTGTCGGCTTGCCCAACGCCATGTACTCCATCGTCTTGATCGTCGTACAGCTGTCGTTGTAGGGATTGCTGTGGTCGGGAGTCAGGCAGATATCAAAGGCCGCGATGTAGGCCGGCACCGAGGCAAAGGGGATCATGCCGGTCAACACGAACAGGTCGCCGACGTCCAAACGGTCGATCTCCTCTCTCAGCCGATCCATCGCCGGCCCGTCGCCCACGATGACCACCCGAAAATCTTCACGCCCGGAATGGACGCGCAGACGACGAGCGACGTGGGCGAGCGTGTCGACATTGTCCTGAATCCCGATGGCCCCGACGTAACCCAGCACCAACTTTCCGCTCTCACACAGGCTCGGTTCGGGTTGGACGTGCTGCAGGAAGCGTTGATTGGGACCATTGCGAACCACGTAACAGTGCTCCGCTGCCGCCCCGCCACGAGTGATCTGGATGTGTTGTTGGCTGGCGTTGGTCGCGATCAGACGATCGGCGCGACGGCAGGCGAGACGTTCGAAAAAGCAGAGTGCGCGGTAGACGAAGTTCGGCGTCGATGCGCCGCGGCGGGCCTGATACAGCTCCGGCGAAAGGTCGTGGTGGTCGAAGACAAAACGTTTGCCCACGGCTTGATAGGCGATCGCGATCAGGGCGGTCAGGTCCGGCGGGGTATGCACATGGACCACGTCGAAGCCGCGGCGCAGCCAGACCCACAGCGACAACACTGTCATGGCGACCAGGCTATAGCCGTATTCCCACATGTAGCCCAGCAGACCGTCGCGCTGGGCGGTTTCGCGATAGCGGTAGACGCGCACGCCATCGATCGTTTCGTGATACCGTCGCGGCGCGCTGGTGGGGCAGATGACCGTCACGGCATAGCCCGCGGCGACCAACGAGCGGGCCTCGAGCAAGACCCGCGTGTCCTCTGGAAAACTTTCGTTCTCCAGCAACATTAATATGCGTTTGGGTTTCTTCGACATGTGCGGTTCGGCCTTGCCTCAGCAACCGGAGGACGTTTGACAGGGTGTGGCTGTAGCCGACGGAGTCTGCGGCGCATCGATAAAACGTCGCATCCACATTTCCAAACTGATCAAGCCCCATAGTTCCGTCGCGTGGTCCGCGTAGCCGGACTGGTGTCGCTGGACCAGCCGTCGCACGACTCGGCAATCGAACAGATCGCGGCGGCGAATCGTTTGCTCGGACAAGTTATCCTCGACCAGTTCTCGAGCCTCATGACGCAGCCAGCGGTCGATCGGAATAGGGAATCCCTGTTTGGGACGATGGATGATCTCCGCTGGCAGCCATCGCTCGGCCACGCGGCGCAGCAGGTACTTGCGGGTGCGACCGCGGATCTTCAGGTCGACGGGCAGAGCGGCCGCAAACTCCACGACCCGGTGGTCCAGCAGCGGCACGCGGGCTTCCAGCGAGTTGGCCATCGACAGTTTGTCACCGCGGAGCAACAGGTAATCCACCAGCCATGCCTTGGTATCGCAGTACAGCATGCGGTCCAGCGGATGCGCCGCGTCACAGCCTTTTAGTAGAGCGTCGTAAACCGGCCTTGCCCCGGCGGCCAGGTGCGCCGGCCAGTTCGCCAGCAGGCTGCGTTTGCGATCGTCGGTAAACATCGGGAACCAATTGGCAAACCGCGTGGCCTGGTCGCGATAAGACAGCGCATTGACCGCTATCTTGCCTCGGCGCAGGCCCGGCAGATGGGAGCACACGCCCCGCATGCCGCGCCCGACCAGCGGCGGCAACCACCGCGTCAGGGCCGCATAGCGATCGCCTTGGTACCGCGCGTACCCGGCGAACAACTCGTCACCCCCCTCGCCGGTCAGCACCATTTTGACGTGTTGCCGGGCCAGTCGGGCGACCATGTGCGTGGCCACGGTCGCCTGATCGGCAATCGGCTGGTCCAGATGCCACAGCACGTCTTCGGCGTGCTGGACAAAGTCCTCCGCGGTGATCTGGAAACTGTGGTGATCGCAGCCGAAGCGGCGGGCGACCTGCCGGGCGTAGGGCAGTTCGTCGGCGCCCTCACTGCCCGCAAACCCGACCGAAAACGTCTGCACCGGTGCATCCAGTTGTTCGGCCATCAGGGCGACAATCAAGCTGGAGTCGACGCCGCCGCTGAGGAAGGCGCCGAACGGCACATCGCTGCGCAGTCGCAGGCGGATCGATTCCTTCAGCAGCCGCTCCAGTTCTTCGATGTATTCGGCCTCACCGCGCGGCGATCCGGACGGCTTGGCGAACGATACGTCCCAGTACTGTTCGATCTTTACCGTGTCGCGGTCCGCCAGCAGGAAATGTCCGGGCAGCAGGCTGTGGATACCGGCGAACATAGTCTGCGGGCCGGGGACGTATTTCAGCGACAGGTAATCGCTGAGTGCCCGCTGGTCCAGTTGCCGCGGCACGGCCGGGTGCTGCAGCAGCGCCTTGATCTCCGAAGCGAAGACCAGGGTTTGGCCGCGCCGCGTGTAGTACAACGGTTTAATGCCCAGGCGATCGCGGGCCAGGAACAAACGCTGCGTGAGGCTGTCCCAGATAGCGATCGCGAACATACCTCGCAATGCTTCCAGACAGGCGGCGCCGCGTTCTTCAAACAGGTGCACGATCACCTCGGTGTCGCTGTGCGTCCGCAGGACGTGTCCCCGAGCGCTCAACTGCGCGCGAAGTTCGCGATAGTTGTAGATCTCGCCGTTGAAGACGATCGCATAACGGCCGGACTCGTCATACATCGGCTGGCTGCCACCGGCCAGATCGATGATGCTTAATCGCCGCATCCCCATGGCCAGGTTGCGATCGATCTCGCGGCCGTCCTCGTCGGGACCACGATGCCGGATCGCCGCGAGCATCCGCTCGAGTACCGCGGCCGACGCCGGACGCCGATCGTCCATTTCAAGAATGCCAGCGATGCCACACATGGAGACGGTCGGGGGAAAGAACGCAGGGGACGAGCACGAGAGAAAAGTCAGCCGGAGGTGAGGTCATTGTAGTTGGGGCCCACGGCCCCGTCTGTTGGAGTGCGAAAACGGGACCCCAACGCCGCTGGAACGGACACCGCTGGAAACGGCCGTGTTGTAGACCTCGAGGATCTGCTGGGCGACGCTGGTTAAATCCAAGCCTCGATCCAAAATCGCCTGCCGAGCGGCCACGTGTGGCCGCGTCAACACGCGATCCACCGCGTGGGCCAAGCGGTCGGCGTCGCGGGGGCAGACCCAGCAACCCGGAACGTCCTGCAACATCGTTTCGACGTCCCCAACGGGCACGCCGATCACGGGGGTGTCGCAAGCCATGGCTTCCTTGACCACGTTGGGCGAGCCCTCGATCAGAGAGGTCATCAGCATCGCGTCGCAGGCGTTCATGTACCAGGGAACGAGATCCGGCTGGACACCCCACAGCGGAATTAATTGGATCGGTTGGCCGCGAAGTTTTTCGGCCGCGTTAATCGTGGCGGTCGCCAGGGCGTGGCCTTTGCGCGGGTTGTCGGGGTCGCCCGGGAACAGCACCAGGGACTGGTCGACCGGCAGATTCAAACGCCGCCGCGCTTCGGCCTGCGGACGAGGGCGGAAACGCTGGGGGTCCACGCCGTTGGGGATCACGGTGCAGGGCGTGGGCGCCAGCACATCGGCCATCTCCTGGCTTTTGACGATGACCGCCGCGGCTTTCGGAGCCAGTCGACGATTGGCACGAACCATCCAGCGACTGAATCGTTCCAGGTCGCCAGCGGCGTTGATCGGTGTGCCCAGCAGGTCGTCGCCCATAAAGGAGATCACCAGCGGCGCGCTCGAGCGCGACCACTGCGGGGCGAGATGCGCCAGCCAGCCGCAGTAGCCGAAGTGAGCATGGATCAAATCGGCTCGACCCGCCAAACGTCGCAGACGAGGAATCACCTGCAAGTATTTGAGTTTGGGAATGCCACGCATGTCGACCACATCGATCTGCAGGCCCAGCGCTCGCAGCGATTCGATTTGCCGAGCGCAGGGGGCCATGCTGCCCGGCGAATCGGCTCGCGGTAGTTCCGGACAAACCATCAAGACCCGCACGAATTCACCTCCGTCGCAGCCCGCGTGACATCCCTGCTGGAACGGTTGGCATCCTCTGCGACGTACTGCCGGTGCCAGGAGGCAAACGAGAGCAGCAGCCAGATCCGGTTGGCGTGGTCGACGACACCGCGACGGTGTTCCTCCAGCGTTCGCTGCACCACGTCGCGGCGGAAAACGTCGGCCGGAAGATGGCTGTCGAGCGTGTCGTGCACGAACGGTTCCAGGCGGCCGCGGAACCAATCACGCAGAGGGACGCTGAATCCTTGTTTGCCCTTGTTCAGGGCTCGCGGCGGTAGACGACGGCGAAGCACTTCGCGGAGCACGTGCTTGCCCTGGCGACCGCGAATCTTCATCGGTGTCGGCATCCGCGCCGCCAGTTCGACCACGTGGTGATCCAACAGTGGCGAACGGACCTCCAACGCGTGCGCCATACTCATCCGATCCACTTTGACCAAGATGTCATCCTGCATGTAGGACTGCACATCGATTTCGGTCAAACGGCTGACCAGATCACGGTCGCTGCACAGCACTTGCCAGTGATCGGCCGGCAAGTACTGCTCGCCCAAGTACTCCGTTTCGGCCAGCACGTCGGGAGTCAACAAGGATTGCAGCCGGGCGGCGGACCAAATGGATGTCTTGTCGCGATAGGCGGCGACCAATGGCAGGGCGCTGTCCCGCAGAACTTTGGCGACTCGCAAGGCGGAATAACGCTGCCGCGTGGGCAGCAGTCGCGAGGCGGATTGAACCGCGCCCGGCAACAGATGACGTCCCAACCAGTAGGGCACGCGCCGCCGGTAGGCCTGGGCAAATAGGGCGCCGCGGTAGGACGAGTATCCCGCGAACAGCTCGTCCCCGCCGTCGCCGCTGAGGATCACCGTGACGTGTTGTCGAGCGAGACGAGCGACGTGGTAGGTGGGAATAGCCGAAGCGTCACCGAACGGTTCGTCGCAGTGCCGGACGATCGCGTCGAGGGTGTCGGCGAAACCGGTCGCCAATTCGGATTCGTTCAACCGCAACAGGTGATGCTCGGTACCAAAATGTTTGGCAATCACCTCGGCATCCTGCGACTCGTCCCACTCCCGACGGTCGAAACCGATCGTAAAGGTCTTCAGCGGTCGCAGTCCGGCTTCGCTGGCATAGGCGACCACGGCACTGGAGTCCAGCCCGCCGCTTAGAAACACGCCCAGCGGCACCTCGCTGTGCAGCCGCACCCGCACCGCTTCGGCCAGCGCCCGATCCAATTGTTCCACCCACGCCTCGGCCGGTTGAACGTCGTCGCTTTCGAAACGCACCGTCCAGTAGGGCTGGATACGGAATTCGCCGCTGGTCGCATCGAACACGCCGTAATGGCCGCCGGGCAGACGTTGGATGTCGCGATAGATCGTATGCGGTTGATGCAGATATGCAAACTGCAGGTAATGACCCAGCCAGCGATAATCCGGACGGTTCAGTTGTGCGTTTTCCGCCAGCAGCGACTTCATCTCCGATCCAAACCACAGCCGCCGCCCGTGATGGGCATAGAACAGTGGTTTTTTGCCCAGCCGGTCACGCGCCAGCAGCAGCCGCCGGCGACGGCCGTCCCAGAGGGCCAGCGCGAACATGCCCCGCAGGTGTTCGAGGCAGCCTTCGCCGTGCTGTTCGTACAAGTGCGCGATGACTTCGGCATCGGATCCGCTGGTGAAACGATGCCCCTGTTGCTGCAGCCGGCGACGCAGTTCGACGAAATTGTAGATCTCGCCGTTGCAGACCACGTGCACGTCGCCCGTCTCGTTGGTCAACGGTTGTTGGCCGCCGGCGACATCGATCACGCTCAAGCGGCGCATGCCCAGGCCCACACCTGCCTCGACGAAACAGCCCTCGTCATCGGGGCCGCGGTGTTCAATCACCCGGTTCATTCTCGCCACGGCTTGCCGCAGCGCGTCGGGCGACATCGCGGGGTCGATCAGTCCGGCAATTCCACACATCGGTTTCTCTTCAGCGTACGTGGATCACGTCGGTCGGGTACGCTTCGACCGGTTGCGGTTTGGTGCGGACAAAGGAAATGATCGTCCGCAGCGTGCTGACGGCGCGCACCAGGACCGACAACAGAGCCCGGTGTACGCTGCGCTTTTTGACCACGACCGCGGCCGCCAACAGGACGAGGGCGGCAATCCACCACAGTACGGTTTGGGTATAGATGGCCACCGGCAAGGCCAGCATCAACAGCAACGCCGTGACGGCGAAAGATACCACGTACGGGATGGCGTCCCTGCAATACTGAATGCCGCCGCCGTACAGGGAGCTGTATCGAATGACCGCGCCGTAATCGTACATCCTGGTGCGGCTGCGGCGAAGCACTTCGTGCAGCGTATCGCGCCGCTCGGTGTACTTGATGGCCATCCGGCCGCGGATCCGGGCCAGTTGAAAACCGGCGTTGCGAAGGCGCAGACACAGCTCGTCGTCCTCGCCGGTGGGCAGATGCGGATTCACCGGTCCGGCCTGCTCGAGCGCCCTGCGGCGGTACATCGCGATCCCGCCCAAGGACTTGCAATCGACTTGCTCGCGGGACGTGTCCTGGCCGAACACGTTCTTCTGGCCGCCGTGACGATGGCCCCGAGCATCGACGTAGTGTTCATCCAGGACGCCGGCGATGGCTCCGTAATGGGGATGGGCGTCCATGAAGGCCACCGCGCGGTGCAACCAATCCGCTTCGATCTCCGCATCCCCGTCCAGGAACAATACGTACTGGCCGCGGGAATGCCGCAGCCCGGTGTAACGTCCGGCGGCGACACACAGCGGCCATTCCGGGCGGAGCTGCAGCACGCGGATCGGATAACCGGTCGCGATTTCGACGCTGCGGTCGGTCGATGCGGAATCGACGAAGATCACTTCCAGGCCGGCCGCCGCTCTCTCGGCGGCACCGGTCAGACCGTCCGCGGCGGCCAAACTGGATTCGATCGAGCGGCCGATGAACTGCTCCTCATTGCGACCGATGATGACCACGGTCACCTTGATGTCGGTGGCCGTCGCGGCAGACGTTTCGTTCATTTACTGGATTCTTCAGCTGCGAGACGGAGGAAGGACGACGGATCGATGCGCACAAAGGCCAGGATCATGTACAGCGACAGACCGATCGATAAAGCGGCGTAAGGGTGCACCGGAAGCAACGCGATCGTGGCGACCGCCACGGCGGTGGGGAACAGCAGACGCACTACTTCGCGGCCCAGTTGCAACCGACCCACGCCGCGATGGAAATGCCAGTAGTGCTGAGCCAGGTTGACTGTGCTGGCCACGACCGACGTTACCGCCGCGCCGATCAGCCCGTAGTAACCGATCAACAACAGGCCGGCGAGCGCGTTGGTCACGACGTTGACGACGACGATACTCAGCACCGTGCGGTCGCGCTGCACCGCCCACAACCCGTGGCCGAGAATCGGGTTCAGCGGATCCAGCAGCAGGGTCAAACTGACGATCTGAAAAACGATTGCTCCGGCGCGAAAATCAGGGTTCCCATACACCACGCCCAACAGGTCACCGGCCAGGACAAACACGCCGATCGTCGCCGGTATCGCCAGCCGGAGGATGAAGCCCAATAACGGCCGGGCCATCGCCGCAACGGCTTCCGCGCCCCCGCGGGCCGCCGTGACCAACTGCGGGAAACAACTGTGCCCGACGCTGCGATAAAACATCTGAATCGGCTGCAGCAGTTGATAGGACGCACCCAGTAACCCCAGTTCCCGTTCGCTGGCGAATTTGCTCAGCAGCACGCCCGACAGCGCCGCCCCGATCGCTTGCATGCCGTCGGTGCCCAGAAAGACCATCGACCGCCGCAGCAGCATCCAGGACAGCTGGACGCGCGGCCGCCGGCGGTCGCGACGCGGAATCGTTTGCATCGCCAACCGGTGCATCGTGATCCAGGTGACCGTACGCGCCAGAACGATGATCGCCGCCACGGCGAGCACGCCGTGCCCTCGCTGGATCGCGACGAAACTGCCCACGACCAACAGCACATTGCCCGGTACACAGCCCAGCGTGATCAGGTGCATCCGTTGACTGCCCTTGATCACCGCCTCGGTGATCATGCTGAGCGCATACGGCGGGACGGCCAACGCCAACAGGACGATCACCAACACGGTTTGACGCTCGTACTGCATCGCGACGGCCAGCAAGATCATCGCAGCGGTGGCCAGCGACGAGGCGAACAGGGCGGCCAAATAACCGTGCCGCAGCAGGCGATGGGTGGCGCGAGGATGCCGCGCCACCTGCCGCGTCAGCGCGACCGGCAACCCCGCAACGGCGAACACATGAAACGTGTACAGCAGCAACAGCCCCAGCGACAACTGGCCAAACTCGTGCACGCTGGCTTGGCGTGCGAGGATCGCATAGACCAGGAACGTGCCGGCCTTGTTCAGCACATCCCCGCCGAGAACCGCCGCGGTGTTCACAGCGATGCGTTTCAAGCTGTGTGTCGATCCGCTCACGCAACCGCTCCGGTTTGCGGGCCGCCGTCGCGCCGCGGCACGCCATCGTCCCGCACGCCATCGCCCCGCACGCCATCGCCCCGCACGCCATCGCCCCGCACGCCACTGTCGCGCGGGCGGAACGCAATCAGCCCCACGGCCATCGTGATCGCGAGAAACTCATATCCATCGCCGATGAACGCCATCTCGGTCAATCCGCTGATCAAGGCCATGGTCAGCAGAGCGGCCACCAGGCGGAGCGCGGGCGAGCGGTACAGGGCGGCCAGCCGCAGGCTGCGAACCAACGTCCCCAGCGCCAGCAGCAATCCGCCCAGCACTCCCACGGCACCCAGGTTGACCAGCGATTCGATGTAGGCCGAATGGCTGTGGGCCAGCGGCCAGCCGTTGCGGCGTTCGAATTCATCCAGCCGCTGCTGGGTCCAGAACGCACCGTATCCGTAACCGGCCAGCGGCCGCCGGGCGTACAGCTGGAGGGCCTGGTTCCAGATCGGCAGTCGTCCGGTCAATTTGCTGGGATCGGCCAATTCCGCGTCGCGACCCAGCGTCAACACCTGTTCCAGCGGCAGCGTGGCCCCGCGAAGTCCGGCGGTCACCAACGCCGCGCCCGCCAAACAGCCCGCCACGATGCTTCCCACCGCCACGCTGCGAAGGGTCAGATGCGGCCAGATCAAAACGCCTCCGGCCAGTACCGTAGCGCCCACGCCCGTACGCGCCTTGGTCATCAGCAGAAAGGCCACGGCCAACGCGACCAGCACCAGATACCGGCGCCGCCGCTGGGCCAGGAATGCCGCCAGAGCGGCCAGGGCCAACATCCCGCAGTTAAAGGCTTGTTTGGCCGGATGAAAGATGCCGCTGAATCGATACTCCTCCGGGGTGGAAAAGAACATGCGATAGCGCAGCTCGACGCCGATGCTGACTATCAACAACAGCGACGAGAGCAGGATGATCGCCAAGCAAAACGCACGAGGCTGCCAGTGCCGCGACAAGCCAAATCCGGCGATCGTAATGCACGCGACCACGATGCCACGCTTGAACGTCATGGCCGGAACCTCGGACCAGAGCGTGCTGGACAGCACAAACGCCAACAGCCCCGCGGCCGGAAGCAGGATGTGCCACACCGGACGTTGGGCCGGACGGGTGGGTAACAACCACAGCAGCAAGCCCATCGCCCCCAAGGTCAAAAACGCCACCTGCCGCGACAGCGTGGCGCCGACTCGCTCGCCCACGGTGATTTCCGCTCCGCCGCCGGCCGCCCACTGCGGACTGCCCGAGACCACGATCAAGACCGCCGCGATCACACCCAGCGGCAGCCAGAAGCGAACGAGCGTGGCGGCCGGAGCAGCGGTTTGCCGGCGAAGCGAAACGCCGGAGCGGGGCCGGGCGAGCGGGAGGGCTGAAGTCATCACGAACTACCTTCGAGCTAGACCCGTTGGCCCACCATTTTTCGCAGCCACACCGGCAGGTAGCGGCGTGTTTTGTTCAGAACAATGCCGATGATTTCGGTGTCGCTGTCGGCCAAGCGGCGCAGCAATCGTTCGGCCGCTTGGCACTGGGTGTTTTCCGATTCGATGACCACCAGCACACAGTCCAGATGTTGGGCCAGAGCGATCGCCTGATCGGGTTGGTCGGGCGAAGGCAGGTCGACCACCAACAGGTCGCAGTCCCGCTGGTAGGCGGAAAGCGCTTGCGCGATCTCCTCGGCGCTGGCACTCAGTTCCTGTTGGTTGTGCTCAGCCGCCGAGGCCACCAGTTCGATCGGCAGATCGCCGGCCGGCTGCAGGCACTCGTCATGGGAAGCGTGTCCGCCGACCAATTCCACCAGTCCCGGAGTCCCGTTCAAACCGAAATGGCGGGAAACCGATCGCTGGCGGGTGTCGGCGTCGACCAGCACCGTTTTCAGACGCGCATCACTGCCGCCGATTTCCGCCAGTCGCGTCGCCAGCGTGCTGGCCCCGGCGCCGTTGTCCACGCCGATCACGCCCAGTGATTGACCGCGGCCGCCGTGACGCCGGCGATGATTCAACAAACACTCGGCCAAGACCACCTGACACTGTCGCCGCAGCAAGGCGGATTCCTTCAGCCGCGGATGATCGATCCGGGCCAGTTTGGGAAGCGTCGCGACGACCGGCAGCCCCAGTTGATGCTCGACGTCCTGTTTGGTTCGCAGCGAATCGGCGGTCCATTCGCGCACAAAGGCCAATCCCAAACCGCCGCACAACCCCAGCATCAGAAAGCCCGCGGCCAGCAGATTCTTCCGCGGGCTGACCGCTCGTTGGACGATCGTTGCGGGCTGGAAGACGTGGACGTTGGAGATTTCTTGGGCCTGCAATTGTTCAAACACCCGAGCCTCTTCCCGTTTCTGGCGAAGGATCTGCAAGCTGGCCTCCTGGGCTTGGATGTCACGTCCAGCGGCCGCCAAAACCTGTTCATCCTCCAGCAATTGGTCGATCTGCTGTTCGACCTCCTCACGCTGCTGGTGTTTCAGTTCCAGCAGCGACTGCAGCCCGGCAACCTGGGTTTGCTGCTGCTGGAGGTTTTCCAGCAACCGAACCTTGGTCGGGTTGGGGGTGGTGCTTTCGTCGACTTGCGTCTGTTTCAAACTGGCTAGGATCTCGCGAGCCCCCTGCAGTTGGCCGCGAATCTGTTTCAGTTCCGGATGGTCTTCGGTGCGGTTGGCGGTCAAGTGCTGTTCGGCCAATTCCAGTTCGTAGATCCGCTGCCGCATCGCGCTCCACGTCGCGTCGCTTTTGGAAGCCACGATTTCGTCTTCGCTGGCGTCCAGTTTGGTCTGCAGGTCCTGCGCTTCGGATTGGGCTTGATGGAGGTGTCCACTGGCCAGGACGAGATCGCGATCGATGCCCGCCAAACGCTCTTTCAACAGATCGCGACTGGCCTCCAGCGAAACGATGTGGCGCTGCTGCATGTACTGGTTCCGCTCGCCGATGCGCTCGGCCAGACGCCGTTCGGCTTCGTCGGCCTGCTGTTGAAAGAACGTAAACGATCCGGTCGTGTGGGCGCCGCGAAGGTGTTCATCCATGAAAGCATCGGTAACGGCCGCCGCGATCCGTTGGGCCATCTCCGGCGTCTCGGACACCGCTTCCAAAGCGATCACCGTGGACTTGCTGGGCGAGTGGATGCGGAGGTTGTCCTGCAGCGACATCACGGCCAGTTCGCGGTCACTGAGTTCATCCTTGATGCCGGCGGCGCGGAGCACGTGGAACAGGCCGCCAGAGACCTGTTGTTTGATCTGGGCCAGCAGCGGCGCCGGGCCCGCGGAACCATCTTCGCCGGGAAGCTTGCCGTCCAGGATGGCGGCGGGGCCGAGTTGATCGACCACGCGCTCGGCGATCTCACGACTGTTCAAAATCTCCAGCGCCGACACGATCTCCTCTTCCTGGGTCTTCTGCAGCATCAGCGTCGCGCTGGTCGTCGCCGTGGGATCCAAAGAAACGCTTTCGTGTCCGGCGCGAATGCGCAGCTTGGCCACCGAGTGGTAGCTGCGCGGGAAGGCCAGGATGGCCAGCCACCCGAGGGCCATGCCCAACAGCACGCACAGCGCGATCAGCCGTTTGTGCATGAAGGGGATTTCCAGCAACGCTCCCAGATCGTTGCCGCGTACCGGACCGCGGTCCGCTGCCGGACTGGGCGGTGCGGGATTCCGCGGCGCCGGAAGCGAACGCGCCGCAATCGAAGGTGTCTCGGCCGGAGCGGTGGTGCTGAGCGCTTGACTGGATCGATTCGGATCAGACCGATTCATGGGCCGACTCCTGAGACGTGGCAAAGGCGGCAACCGCCGCGGCGACACGGGCCACTTGGGGACGCGTCATTTCGGGGTACATGGGAAGCGATACGATTTCACCGGCCAACCGGCTGCACTCGGGCAAGTCTGGCGGGACGGTTCGCGCCTGGCGAAACGGCTGGGCCCGGTTCAAGGGATGGGGGTAGTGGATGCCGCAAGCGATTTGTTGTTCGGCCAGGTTGGCGATCAACGCGTCGCGGCGAGCCGTCCGGATCACGAACAGGTGGTAAACGTGCCGCGCATCCTCACGCTCCGCCGGCAAGACCACGTCGCAGTCCGCCAATTCCTCGCGGTACCACCGGGCGACCTTGCGACGCCGCTGGGTCCAATCTTCCAGATGCCGCAGTTTGGCTAACAGGACACAGGCCTGCAGGGTATCCAGACGACAATTAAAGCCCAGCAGGTCGTGGCGGTTCTTTTGTTTTTGGCCGTAGTTCCGCAGGGCGCGAAGTTTTTCCGCCAACGCAGGATCGTCCGTCACCGCGGCTCCGCCATCGCCAAAGGCTCCGAGGTTCTTGCCGGGATAAAAGCTGAAGCAGCCGATGTCGCCGAACGATCCACAGCGACGTCCGCCGTGTTCGGCGCCGTGCGCTTGGGCGGCGTCTTCGATGATTTTTAAACCATGCTGCCGAGCCAGTTGGCAGATCGCCGTCATGTCCGCCGGTTGGCCATACAGGTGCACCGGAATGATCGCCTTGGTCCGCGGCGTGATCGCTCGTTCGATCAGTGTTACGTCCAGGTTAAAGTCCTGCGGCGAGACGTCCACCAACACGCAATCCGCGCCGGCGTACTCGACCGCCAGGGCCGTCGCAGCAAAGGAGTTGCCGGCCGTGATCACTTCGTCGCCCGGTCCGATCTCCAGAGCTCGCAGCGCCATGTGAAGGGCCTCGGTACCGTTGGCCATGCCCACGCAGTGTGCGGTTTGGCAGTAGGCGGCGAAGGCGTCTTCGAACTGCTGGACCTCCTGGCCGAGGATGTACCGAGCCTCGTCGATGACCGCGCCCATCCGCTCGAGCACTTCGGCTTTGAGGGCTCGGGATTGCGTCTTGAGGTCTACCAGCGGGATGGGAGCCAGATCGTGAGGCATATTCATCGGCATCAGGGCGTCGCCGAAGCGGCCGCGTTTGGGTGAACTCGGCTGGCGGCGGTCTCGCCGCACACCGAGCAGTCGCAGTGCAAGTAATGTCCGGCCAATTTCTGACCACAACGGCATACATAGTCTACTTGGCGGGCCGGAGAACCCATGACCAAGCTGTAACATTCCACGTCTTGGGTCACCACCGAACCGGCGGCGACCATCGAATAGCGGCCCAGGTGGACCCCTGGGCAGAGGATGGCGCCGGCCCCAATCGATGCGCCGCGGCCCACCGTCGTCTTCACCAACCAATCCGCCTTGTCGGCATACCGCGGCGGCGTCGGATGCATCCGCGGCGAGCGTGGGTAGCGATCGTTGGTGAACGTAACGGCAGGACCGATAAAGGCATCGTCTTCGATCCGAATACCTTCCCAGACCAAAACCGCGTTTTTGATCGTCACCCGGTCGCCCACGACGGCGCCGGATTCAATGAACGCATGGTCCCCGATATTGCAGCCGCGACCCACGCGGGCCCCACGCATTACGTGCGCAAAGGCCCACACATTGGTGTCGGCAGGGATCGCCTGCGGGTCGTCGACCAAAGCGTGGGAGTGGATCATGGCGAGTGGCGAGTGGCGAGTGGCGAGTTTCAAATCATCCCCTCAAGCGGTGACCGTTGGGGGCGGGAGGGGCTGGAGCGTTTGGAGGCACACCGGATGGCCGCCGCTGTGCAGCGAAACCTGCGCGGCTTCGAGCACTTGGACAACCTGCAGGCCGTTGGTGCCATCGGTCCGCGGCAGGTCGCCCTCGGCGATGCAGCGCAGGAATTCCCCGCACTCGGCCTTCAACGGTTCCTGTTCCTGGATAAACGGGCTGTAGCTGCCGCCGTAGCGATAGGCGATCTGGAATTCTGCGAAATCGCCGGTCGCGCTGCTCGGCCGATCGATGCCCTTGTCGAAGACTTTGATTTTTTCCTGTTCCAGGTCGTCATACACGGCCATCTTCTTGTCGCCGACGACCGTCAGTACGCGTTCTTTGCGCGGGTCCAACCAGCTGACGTGGACCATTCCCATGCGCTTGTCCGGAAAGTTCAAGGTCAGGTTGCAGACGTCGTGGATGCCCGGATGCAGCCGATCAAAGCCACAACAGGTTACCGACGTGGGCGACTGGTCCAGCAGGTACAGCATCATCGAGATATCGTGGGGGGCCAGGTCGTAAAGGGCGTTGACGTCGCTGCGAACCGGACCGAGGTTCAAGCGGCGGCTGCTGATGTAATTAATCTTTCCCAATTCGTCCGAGGCGATCAACTCGCGCAGCTTGATCACCGGCGAGGCGTGCAGGAAGACGTGGCCGACGAACAAGCACCGGTTGCGTTCTCCGGCCAGCCGTACCAATTCGCGACACTGCTCGGTGGATTCGGCCAACGGTTTTTCGACGAACACGTGCAGATCCCGCTCCAACGCCCGCCGGGTCAGATCAAAGTGGCTGGCCGTGGGCGTGGCGATCACGACGGCGTCGACCAGATCGCGATCGAGCAGGGCGTCGAAGCTTTCCAGCGGATACACGCTGGGATAACGATCCTTGATCTGCAGCAGGTGATCGTAATTCTGGTCACACACGGCCGTGACCTTGCAGTCGTCCAGGTCCGAGAAACAACGGACCAGATTGGGACCCCAGTAGCCCAGGCCAATAATGCCGATGCGAATCATAGGTGTTACTCATCAAGGTGGTGAAAGGCGGCCCCGGCGGGGGCCGCTACTCGTTGCGTTCCTGCACCAGAACCCGCACGGTTCGCAGCAGGATCTGGAGGTCTAGATGCAAACTGCGGTTTTCGATGTAACGGATATCCAGTTCGATCATCTGTTCAAATGTCAGGCGGTTCTTGCCGCTGACCTGCCACAGGCCCGTCATCCCGGGCAGGACTTCGAAACGCCGCAGCTGGACGGGTTGGTAGTCGGCGATCTGCATCAGGTCCGGTCGCGGCCCCACCAAACTCATCTCGCCGCGGGCGACGTTCAACAATTGCGGCAATTCATCGATCGACAGCTTTCGCAACAGCTGTCCGCCGGGAATCAGATCCGCCAGGTAGTCGGGTTTGCGATTGGGAGCATCACTGCCGGCCTGGCGATTCAGGTAATCACGGTGGCCTTGGTCACGACTGACCGGGCTGACGTGCATGGTGCGAAACTTGTAAATCCAAAACGTCTCGCCTCCGTGGCCGAGTCGACGTTGGCGAAACAGCACAGGCCCCGGTGAGACCACCTTGATGAACACGGCCACCGCGGCGAACAACGGCATCAGCAGCGGCATCAGGATCGCTACGCCCGCCAGATCAACCGCTCGCTTCCACCCCGGCGTTGCCCTCTTGAGGATCGCCGGGGCGGTTGTCAGTGGCGGTGGGGCGTCGAGCAGCACCAACGTAGTCGTCCAAACGAAAGAGACGTTTGTTTAGGAGGCCCAACAGGCCGCAGTCACCTGGAAACTGGCCCCGTTTTACCTGAATCACGCCCCGTCACTCGACAACCGTCCCCCGCGGCCGGTTTAACCGTTGCCGCCGGAGCCCGTTTGCGCCATGAGAACCTGTTCACGCCGCTGTAGCCCGTTCGGGCATGGGCCAAAAATGGCTTGAGTGGACAAGACGGTAGGATAGCTGCTCGTTGGCCTTTGTCCAATATTTTCATGGTATTTCTTCGCCGGTTCTGGCCGCTGTGGTCCGGTCGTGCAGGTCGCGCCCGAGCAGCAGACCGACCAGCGTCTTGGCGTCCTGAATGCCGCCGCGGCGCAGCTTGGATTCGATCTCAGGCCACGATAGCAGGCGGTTACAAATCTGTTCACCCTCTTCACGACGGGGCTGAGTCTGGGTCAGTTGTGTTGCCACGAACAGTTGCATCTGTTCGTCCAGAATGCCGGGTGCCGCGAAGAAGCTTTGGACAAAACGCAAGCGGCCGGCGACGAATCCTGTCTCTTCGACCAGCTCGCGGGCCGCCGTCTGCTCGGCGGGCTCGTCTCGTTCCCGCGTGCCCGCCGGCAGCTCCAGCAGGTTGCGGCCGATCGAGTAGCGATAGTTCTCGATCATCACCACTCGGCCATCGTCCAGGATCGGCAGAATGACCACCGCGCCGGGGTGCCGGATGATCTCTTTCTCGATCAGGGCTCCGGAGGGCAATTGCGTTCGGACGCGATGGACCTGAAACCGCGAGCTGCGGAACAGGATCTCTTCGCCTTCGGGCTCAGGCGTGTCGGTCATGGATGGTTCTCCAATGAAAGGGGCCGGGTTCCAACCGCCGCGGAACCTTCGGGCCGCCCCGCGGTTTAAAGGTTTGCAGTGTGATGGGGTGAGTGCTGGAGCAGCGGAAAGGCGGCGGCGGATGATGGCCGTTTCCGGTCTACCACGGGTGATCTAGACTAGATGTGTAAGGTGAATCGGGGAACCGGAAACAGTCAACTCTCAGCGGTGCCAGGGTTTTGGTGGTCAGTCCTTCCACAGCGATGCGGTATCAACAGTCCGATCCGGATGTGCGGTTGATGCTGCGCGTCAAGGAAGACGACGTCGAGGCGTTCGAGGAACTGGTCCAGCGTTATCAGGGGCGGCTGGTTCGGTTGCTCGAGCACCTGGGGCCGCGCCGAGATCTGGCCGATGACATGACGCAAGAGGTGTTCCTGCGGGTGTTCCGGGCTCGCAAGAACTACCAGCCGGGCGCCAAGTTTTCCACCTGGCTGTTTACGATCGCCGGCAACGTCGCTCGCAACGCGGTTCGCTCCAGCGGTCGGCGGCAGGAGGTCAACGAGGTCGACGCCGGCAGCACGCCCTCGGGCAGCCAGGCGGCGGTGTTGGCGAGCCTGGCGACCGATGCCAGTGGATTGATGCCCACGCGGCAGATCGAGGGTGCCGAGCGAGCCGAAGTCGTGCGGGCCGCGGTCCAGATGCTGAACCCGCGGCAACGCGAGGCGTTGTTGTTGAGCAAATTCGAAGGGCTCAGTTACTTGGAGATTGCTGACGTCATGGGCTTGAGCACCAAAGCGGTCAAATCGTTGCTCAGCCGAGCGCGTGTCAACTTGAAAGATCTATTGGTTCCCTATGTCGAAGCCGGCGTCCTTTCGGTCGACGTCGTCGCTGGCAATGGAAGTTCGCGTCCCCAGCATTCAAAGGACCGCTGAGTATGTCGAACGAACCGAGCCGTGAGGATGCTTTGCAGAATACCGGCGGGGCCGATACCGCGGCGGTCGATCCGATCGACGAGCAACTGGTGGCCTACCTCGATGGTGAACTGCCGCCGGAGCAGCGGGGCGAGTTGGAGCAGCGATTGGTCGAGGATGCCCAGCTGCGCCGCCGCCTCCAGCAGCTGCAGCGCGGATGGCAGTTATTGGACGAATTGCCCCAGGCTTCGGTCAGTGACGGATTTGCGCAGACGACGCTGGAAATGGTCGCTGCGGACATGGAAACCACACCCGCCACGCGGCGTTCGCGCCGGCTCGGGGGCTGGCGGCTGCTGGCCGTCGCGCTGTGTACCGCCGCCGCCGTTTTAATCGGTGCGGTCGTCGTCCGGGGCAGCCGCCAGGTGGCTCTGCGGCGACAATTGGCCGACCTGCCTTTGGCCGAACATCTCGATGCGTACCTGGTGGCCGACGACCTGCCGTGGTTAACCCAGGTCAGCCAGAATGACCGCTGGTTGGAAACCGTCGACGCCGCGGAGGCTGCTGGAGGTTTTGGGCCGGCCGGATTGCCGCCGGCGAATTCGCTGCTGAGCCAGACGCCGGTGGCCCAGCGCGCGGAGGTGCTGGAGGAAATGGAACCGGCCCAGCGGAGTCGTTTGGAGTCGGCCTGGCAACGCTTTGAAAAACTCTCTCCGCAGCGGCAACAAGAAGTTCGTCAGCGAGCCGCCGCGGTGGCCGCGGCGGAGAATCCCGAGCGGTTGCTGCGAACCCTCGAAGCCTACGCGCGGCTGCGAACGAACTGGGCCGTCGAAACCCGCGAACAAATCGAACAGGGCAGTCCCGAGCAGCGTGCGGCCGCCTTTGCCAAAGCCCTGGAAGGTTCCAGCCGGTTGTGGCTGAGGCAGTTGAGCGACGAGGATTCCGAAGCCATCTATCGCGTCCTGCACGTGATCGCCGGCGACTGGGTGCAGCGGCTGGGCAACGAACGCGAGAGACGTTCCGGTTGGTGGAGCGGGCAGCTGAAGTCGCTGGCCGGCGACAGTGTTTCAGGACAGTTCAAGGAGGATCCCGAAGCGGCTCTGCTGCACTTTGTGTTCGTACGCCGGCGCGGTTGGTCGATGTTTCAATTGAGCGAGGATGACCTGTACGCCATGAAGTCGGTCATCAGCGACCCAGTCCTCGAAGCTCTCGACAGTTGGGTGCCTTCGCCGCAGGAACAGAAAGAGGTTCTGTATGGCTGGGCCATCGAAGCGGTGCGCCGCAAGACCCAGACGGCGCGCGTCGAAACGCTGCAGGCGCTGGACCCGGCAGACCGCTTGGAGGTGGAGCTGTCGCCGCCGCATGAATTGTTCCCGCTGTTGGAACGCAAGACGCGGGAAGATCGACGGGGCCGCCTCGGACCGACCGGCGGGCCGCGGCCGACGGGTCCTTCGGGACCGCCCGGGCGAAACGGGCGGTTTTAATCGGCCCCAACCAATGATGGATGGTTATGCCTTCCCAACCGTTACCGGCGGATGAACCAACCCCCATCGACCGGCCCGCCGTGATTCGCGCGCACGCGACGCTGCGGATCGTGGTCGGGCTGTATGCCCTGGGGCTGCTGCAGATCGGTTGGCAGCGCCAGATGGATTCGGCGGCGGACAACTGGCAGAGCATCGGCCAGTTGCTGGCCGCGGTGTCGGCCGCCACCGCGGCCTGGTGTTGGTCGGTGCGGCTGTGGCCCCTGGCGGCCGCCGGCGCTGCGATCGTCGTTCTCTGGCAAACCGCTGCGGTGCTGCTGGAGCCGGCCGCGGGCCCGGAGCCGCCGTGGCACCTGCGACGCGCCGCTCAGATGGTCGACCATCTGCCGCGGTTGGCCGCTCCGATCGCCTTGGCATGGCTGTGGCGATGGCGGCCGCGAACCGCGCCGCCGGGGAACACACGCTCTGCGGTCGATGTCAAAGCGGTGCGGCGGATCGGTTGGTTTCTGGCGGCCGCGGCCGCAGCCATGTTCCTGCTGCACGCAGCGAAATTAATTTTTGCGCCCGATTCGGTGGAGGTCTTTCTGACGCGTTCCTTCCAGCGCTGGTACGGATACTCGCTCGACCGCGACGCGGTACAAAGGACGCTGTGGACGATCGCCGCGGTGGATCTCGGGGCGGTCGCGGCGCTGGCGATCGGCCGCACCAGAGGGTCGCTGTGCTACATGGCCCTGTGGGGTATGATGACGGCGGCCAGCCGTGTATCGGCCTATGGGTTGTTCGCTTGGGAAGAAGCCTTCCTGCGTTCGGCCAACGGTGGCGCGGCTCTGGCCGCGTTGTTTCTTTTGGAATGCAGGGAGCCCGCGAACGATGAAAGCTGCGTACATCAAAAAGACCGGACCACCTGAAGCCATTGAGTATGGAGATTTGCCCGATCCGGTCGCCGGCCCGGGACAGGTCCTGATCCGTTGTGAAGCGGTCGCAGTGAATCCCATCGATACCTACATTCGCAGCGGTACGATCGCGATGGACCTGCCCCAGCCCTTCATCGTCGGTTGTGACCTGGCCGGCACCGTGGTCGAAGTGGGCGAAGGCGTCTCGGGGCTGCGGACGGGCGATCGCGTCTGGTCGACCAATCAGGGGTTGCTCGGGCGACAGGGCACGTTCGCGGAACTGGCGGCCGTCGATGCCGATTGGGTGTATCCCACGCCCGACGGTGTGGAATCCACGACCGCGGCCGCCTGTGCCTTGGTCGGCGTGACGGCCCATCTCGGGTTGAGCCGAGTGAAACTGCGGGCCGGCGAAAAACTGCTGGTCATCGGCGGCACCGGAGGCGTGGGATCGATGGTGGTGCAAGCGGCCAAGGCGTTGGGCGCCCAGGTGATCGCAACGGCTGGCAGCGATGAAAAGTGCCAGCGGGCCGAAGCCTTGGGCGCGGATTACACGATCAACTATCACACCGATTCGATCGCCGAAGAAACCAAGAAACTGGCCCCCGAGGGCATCCACGTCCTCTGGGAAACCCGTCGCGAACCCGACTTCGACCTGGCCGTCGACGTGCTGGCCCATCGCGGACGTATGGTCTTGATGGCCGGACGCGAAGCCCGGCCTGAGTTCCCCGTGGGACCGTTCTACGTCAACGAGTTGTCGGTGCATGGCGTCGTGATGTTCAAGGCCACGCCGGATCAAATGCGAACCGCGGCCGACGACATCAACGACTGGTTGACCGACGAGAAGCTCCAGCCGCACATCGGCCGCGTGATGAAACTTTCCGAAGCCGCCGAGGCCCATCGCTTGCAGGAACAGGCCACGCTGCAAGGTGAGAACTGCTTGAGCGGCAAGATCGTCCTGGAGATTTAAATGGCCGTCGAAATTACCGCCGTCTACCAAGGCCAGCTCCGGGTGCAGGCCACCCACGGCCCGAGTGGGGCCACGTTGGTGACCGACGCACCGACCGATAACGGCGGCCGAGGCAGCCAGTTTTCACCGACCGATCTGGTGGCCACGGCGTTGGGCTCGTGCATCCTGACGATTCTGGGATTGCTGGCCCAGCGGCACGCACTGGAACTGGAGGGAACCCAGGTGCAGGTGACCAAGGAGATGATCCCCAAACCGGTACGCCGGATCGGGGCCCTGCGCACCGTGGTGACGTTTCCTCCGGGAGCCGTGCCCGATGACTTTCGCCAACGGCTGGAATCGGCCGCCCACACCTGTCCGGTGCACAAGAGCCTGCACCCGGATATCGATGCCCCAATCGAATTCGTCTATCCGGCGGCTCCGGCCTAGTGCCGCGTCAGCATTGGATCTTGGGATCTGGCCGTAGCTGAACCACGCCAGACTTTGGACCTTTGCGCCGCCTCGGTCCAATCTCTGGCGAGATCCGCTACCCTCCCAGCGCCGCTTCGATGCGGCGCTAGTTCGACGCCTGTTTGACCAGTTCGTCGAAATTCAGTTCCAGCTGTTGATCCGAGGCGTCGTCGCCACCGATTTCACGGAACAGCTTGCTGGGTTGGATGTCGGTGGCGTTTTGATACTTGTCACTGTCGTAATCCTCGCACTCGCCACTGAGCTGGTGGTATAGGATCTGACAGATCTGGATTCCGGCGTAGATTCGGATCGGCTGGACGCAGTGGATCTGCAGGGTCCAGCAGCCGCGGTAACCGACATCGCCGAAGCCGCTGTTGGTGTTGACGAATAGTCCCAGTCGCGTCAGCGAGCTGCGGCTGGCCACCATCGGCACCAGGTTGCGGGTCTCGGTGTGTTCGACCGTGCGTCCCAGGTACAGCTGGCCCGGTTGCAGAACGCGTCCTTCGGGCGGAATGTTCAACCGCCGGTAGCGATTGGGCGTCCGCATGTCCAGCACGACCTCTTCGTAGGTCAACAGTTCGTCGTGCAGTGAAAGGTTGTAACTGTTCGGGTTCAGACGTGCGGCGTCGAAAGGCGAAATGACGATGTCCGAACCAAGTTCCCGCTGAATTTCCTTGCCGGAAAGGATCATGTTGGGGCTTTTTGCAAAGGCAATTTATGAACGCTGTTCGCACAGCAGGCGCTTGCATGATTGTCTAAGGCCCGAGGCCGGCTTGTCAACCAAAAGCTTCCGCGGTTCTTTGCGAAACCTTCATCGAGGATGCGGCCCAGCGGCTATCATGAACGGACGCCGTTGATGGAGCATGGTTTCCAAAGTGGGGGCCGTCGCCGATCGGCTGTTGTTACCCGTTTGGCTGTTGTTACCCGTTTGGCAGTTGTGATGAGCGAATTAGATCAACGCACCCGTTTGCCGGAAGATTTCGACGGCCGCGTGCGGCTGTTTCCCCTGCCGGGCTTGGTTGTGTTTCCCCACGCCCTGCAGCCCCTGCATATCTTCGAACCTCGCTACTGCGAGCTGCTGGCCGAATCGCTGGCGTCCGACAAATTGATCACGATGGCCCTGCCAACCGAACCGGTCCCCTCAACCGAACCGGCCCCCACAACCGAACTGGCTTCCTCAACCGAACCGGTCCTACCGCCCGAAACAGGCCGGCCGGCCCTGGAATCGGTGGTCTGTATCTGCAAGGTGATCAGTCACGTTCCCACCGAAGACAACCGCCATAACGTGCTGTTGTTGGGAGCCCAGCGGGCGAGGATTCTGCGTGAATTCGATACCCAGCGTTCTTTTCGGATGGCCGAAGTGGAGGTCCTGCCGGACGTCTATCCTCCCAACGGAGCGAGCGGCCGGGCGGCTCTGCAGACGCGGTTGTTGGCTGCCTTCAAAGCGCTGATTCCCGCGGCCGGCGAGGTTCACAAGAATCTGCACCAATTGATGGCCTCGCAGATGATGCTCGGCCCGATCACCGACATCATTGCCTATACCCTACAGTTTGACAGTCGGGCCAAGGTCCGCCTGCTGGGGGAGCCGAGTGTTGATCAGCGGGCGGAAGCTTTGACCGCGATTCTGGAGCGTCAAGTGGCGGAGGAGGCGGCGGCCGACGTGGCTCTGGAAGGTGGTTTTCCGCCCCCGTTCAGCCGGAACTGAAGGCTCCCCCCCAAACTGTGCGGCGCGTATCGGGCAGCCCCGTTTTGCAGTAGGATTGCGCTGTTGACGCGTAGAATCACTTTACCCGAAGAGAAATTGATGGAAGCTTCCGCATCATCTAATGTTACCGAAGACCGCGAAGGTGTTGGCGAGACCGTGTTGTATACCGATCGCAATGAAGCTCGTCCGCAGGGGGTCGATCTAAAACGTATTGAAGCGGCCGTCCGTGAGATCCTGGATGCCGTGGGTGAAGATCCCGACCGAGAAGGCCTGCTGGAAACCCCGGCTCGCGTCGCCCGCATGTACGCCGAGATGTTCGCGGGGCTCAAGCACGACGCCGGGCGTCACCTCTCGAAGGTGTTTACCGAAAAATACGACGAGATCGTTTTGGTTCGCGACATCAGCTTTTGCAGCATGTGCGAGCATCACCTGTTGCCCTTCACCGGCACCGCTCACATCGCCTACCTGCCCAGCGGAAAGGTCGTGGGGCTGAGCAAGTTGGCTCGCGTCGTCGAGGAGGTGGCTCGCCGGCCCCAGGTACAGGAACGGATGACCGAAACGGTTGCCGATCTGATCGAGAAACGCCTGGACGCTCGCGGAGTGGCCGTGGTCTGCGAAGCGACGCACTCCTGCATGACGATGCGTGGGGTTCGCAAACCCGGCAGCCTGTGCGTGACCAGTTCGATGCGGGGCGTGTTCCGCGAAGACTCGCGGAGCCGCGCCGAGGTGCTGGGGCTGATCAACCGCGGCGCCTAATTCGGCCGAGCCAAATCTGTGGCATAGGCATCCCGCCTGTGGTTTCGCTTCACAGGCTGGAAGCCTATGCCACAGAGTAGCCGTTACTGGCTGCTGGCGTAGCGCTCGGCGTATTCGACCACCCAGGCGTCGATCATCTGCTCGAACGTTTCGCGGTCGACTTCCTGCAGGCGGTCGAAGTGGCTGCGGTTGAAGACCTCTTTGTTGGCGACCGTGCCCTTGCCCTTGAGCTCCAGGACGAAGTAATCGTTCAGCGGCCGGATGACCAGTTCCAGGCGGCTGTACAGGCTGTTGCGGCGGCCACCCTGGACGTCCAAGTTGTCGCGCCAACAGGCCGCCCCCCAGCCCTTCTCGCCGTACAGCGTTTCGACGCGGAAGCCGGGGAAATGGTTGGCCAGCCGGGCCACGGCCGTCTCGATCCGCTCCGACAGGGCCAGCCGGTGACTGGTGTGCAGCCGCCGCAGCTCCTCTTCGCTGAGCTGTTGCTGACGCTCGGCTTCTCGGTGCAGCTCGCCGCGGCGCTGGCCGCGAGCGATCGCCGCGTCGAGTCTTCGTTCCAGATCATCGCTCATTGATCGGACTCGCTTTTGCCTTCGTCTCGATTGGGGGCAGGGTCGGAAGCGGCGGGCGACGAGGCCGCCGGCGCGTTATCGGCCGAGCCGCTGGCTTGAGCGGCCGGGGATGCGGCGTCCGCCGGCGGTCCCTCGGGCTGGGAAGGCGTGGCCTGCGACGCCGAATTCTCTGCCGTTGCGTGCTGGCCGGCTTCGTCTTTCACCGGTTCGCCCGGAGCGGAGGCTTGCTCTGCCGATGCATGCTTTGCGTCGTCCTGCTTCGGGGCGTCTTGCTTCGGGGGGGCCTTCTTTGCCGGGGCCTCTTGGGCCGGGGCCGACTGGGTTTTCAAGAACTGGGCCAGGTCGCCGAAGGAACGCATCGGTTCCTCGCCGGTCTTCATCGCTTCGGTGATCGGCGGTGGTGGATCGTTGCTGCGAGCGACTTTGGTGTAGACGCGGGGTGCCGCATCGCGTGAGCTGCGGCGATCGGAATCGCGCGAGCCGCGTCCTCGTCGGCCACCTTCACCACCGCGACCGCGGCCGCCGGCGCCGCGTTGACCGCCACCGCGTTGGCCGCCGCCACCGCGCTGCTGGCCGCCGCGGGCTGGGCCGCCACCGCCTCGCGGTGGTCCGCCGCGACCACGAGAGCCGCGTTGGCCCTGTCGCTGTTGACGCTCGGTGGCGAGTTCGGCTTCGCGTTCGGGCGAGACCGCGGACAGGGCCACGCGTCGCCGCTTGGTGTCGACGCCGGTGACCCAGGCCACCATCACGTCGCCCACCTGGACCGCTTCGTTCATGTCTTCGACGAACCGATCCGACAACCGGCTGACATGGATCAGGCCGTTGCAGTCGGGGCCCAGTTCGACGAAGACGCCAAAGCCGGCGACGCCGACGACGATCCCGGCGACTTTGGCGCCCGGTTTCAGATCGCTCAGCTTCGGCACCCGCTGCATGGTCGCCGTGGGCGGTTCCAGTGACACGCCTCCGCTGCTGAACGGATCGCACACCCAATGGACGATCTGCTCGGCACGATACTTACCGATCTGCCACTCTTTGATTCGCTTCTGGATCTCGCTCTTGTCAGGCAGCGGATGCCGATAGGGTTCCACCACGGCAACCGGCTCCGGCGCGGGGCTGGATTCGGCAGCCGCCTTGTCCTTCTTGCTGCCGGCAAATCCCTCCAGCGGCAGCTCCGCTTCACTCGTGGTCGCTGCGCCGGACTCGGAATCAGCTTCGCCGGATTCGGTTGTCGCCTCACCGGTCTCGGTTGCCGCTTCACCGGTCTCGGTTGCTGCTTCACCGGTCTCAGCTGCCGCCTCACCGGTTTCGGTTGTTGACTCGCCGGTCTCGGTAGCGGCTTCCCCAGCGGAGGCTTCCGTGGAGTCGGCTTCCGGCGTGCTCTCTCCGCTCGACTCGCTCACAGCCTGCGATTCGTCTGCCGCCTGCGTCCCCTCCGCGGCCGGAGTTTCATCGGCGGCCGGAGTTTCATCGGCGGCCGGAGTGTCATCGGCGGCCGGAGTTTCTTCGGCCGTTTTCGCTTCTTCGGCCGTTTTCGCTTCTTCGGCCGTTTTCGCTTCTTCGGCGCTTTGAGCTTCGTCGGCGGCTTGGGGTTCGGTTTCCTCGGCGGTTTCGGCGCCGTATTTCGGTGGCTCGTAGCCGGGCGGCATGGCTGGCGGAGCGGGCAGGTCCAACGCGCCCATCAGTTTCTCGGCCAGGGCGTAATCATTGGGATGGATCAGGGTGCCGTCGAGCGTCTGCTGGCTGCCAAAGACGCGGAGGAAGCCCAGGGCTTGATTGCGGGCCACCGCGTCCGGCCAGGGAAGGTCTTCCAGGGCGTCGCGGGAGTCGAACAGGGCTTCGTGGCGGCGCGTGTCAATCTGTTCGGCGACCGTTTCGTTCATCCCGGGCAGACGCGACAGCCAGGAGGGTTCGGCGCCGTTGACGTCCACGCCGTCGCTGCTGACGCCGCTGACCATCACGTCGGTGATGGCTTCGGCCAGGGCATCGTCGGACAATTCTCGCTGGAACGACCCCAGACGCAGCTTGGTTGGATCCACCTTGGTCAGGGCTTGAGCCGGGGTGAGCACCTGGAAGGCCAGCCAAGTGGCCGCGCGGAAACGCCGCGGGGTGCTGCGCATCTCGCGGTTTCCGACCGGGCCGCTGGCATACAGGTCCGCGCCGCTGCGATCGGCCAACGCCCAACGCAGCGATCCCGGTTGGGATTGTTCCAGCAATTCGTTCAGCAGCACCAGGGTCGCGCGGCGGGCCGGACCGTTGCTGACCACGATCAGGTCGACGTGGTGCTGGTGCAGCAGTTCACCCAGGCGCGTGACGGCTTGCTGACGAGCCGCGGCGGACAGCTGGCAGGGCAGGTCTTCGGTGCCCAGCAAGCGGCCATCGGCGGTGACGATCGCGATGGCGACCGTCTGCGGCCCGACCGCATCGATCGACAGCACCACACGAGCGTCGACCGGTTCGCGCAGCATTTGTTTGCGAAGGTGGCCGGCCGCAACGCGGACCAAGCGTGTCGCGGCGGCGTCGAGCAATTCGTCCCACCACGCGCTTTCGCAGGTCTCGCGGATCAAAGCCTGGTGCGTGCCGACGATCTCTTGAAGCTTGTCGCCCAGGGCGTTGTTCCAACCCGCGGCGGTTTTCTGTAGATGCGCCGTCAGCTGGGCGGCATCGTACTGAAAGGCGCACTTGGCGACCTGCGAACGCAGGGCCCGGCCCAGCATCACCTTTTGGAATGCCGTCAGCTTGCCCGGCGCGTGCGTCTTGCCGGCCAGCGGCTGCAGGACGCCAACCAACCACCGACGCCGTCGCTGGCGCGGGGAGATCTTTTTCTTCTTCTTGGACTTGGGCGCTTCGCCCGCAGCTTTCTTGTCGCCCGCAGCTTTCTTGTCGGCTTTCTTGCCGGCCGCTTGCGACTTGCTGGTCGCCGGCGACTCGCCCGAACCGCTGGCCGGGGCGGAAGCGTCTCCGGAGGCTTTTCCGGAGGCTTTGTCAGCGGTGTCAGCTTCAGCAGGGCTGGCAGCTTCGGCGGGCTTGGCGGTTTCGGCAGACGCGGTGGGCTGGGCAGCTTCGGTCGCCGGCGCCGCATCCGCTTCGGTGGCTGGGGAATCCGCGGCGACTGGTTCCGCAGCGGCTTCGGTTGTCGCAGCTTCGGCGGCTGGTGCTTCGGCCGCTGGTGCGTCGGTCGCGGGTGCTTCGGCCGCTGGTGCTTCGGTGGCGGGGGCTTCGGCCGCGGGGGCTTCGGTGGCGGCAGGAGCTGGTGACGCCGTATCGGCTGGCGGCGTGGTTTCGCCGGTGGCGTCGGCCGATGGTGCGCTCTCGCTCTGCGATTCGGCCTTGGGGGCTTCGTCTACTTGGGCGTCCCGTGGTTTCTCGTCGCGTTGTTTGCTTTGGCCTTTCTGGCGGTCGCCTTTTTTGTTTTGGTTCTTGCTTTCCTGCTCGTCTTCGGGCCCATGGGGGTCGGAGACTTCGAGGACTTGGATGCGAGCATTCTTGGCCAACCAGCGAACGCCGGCTTGGATCAACCGCGGGTCAGCGGCCACGCGATCGGCGAGCGCTTCGTCCAGGCCGGTCAGGCCATCGGGTTGGCCGATCGCTTCGGCCAGGGTGGCCGGTTCACCGCTGTCGCCACGCTGAGGCGAGAGCAGGCGTGCGGCCAGTTGTTGGGCGGCCGGTGCGGATTCGGTCGGCTCGGCGCGGAGGCGTCGGGCCAGGCGATCCAGGACGCAGCGATTGCGGGCGTCGTTGATGACCCGTTGGATGGCCGGATCTTGGGTTGCCGTTTGCTGCCAGCGCTGACGCAGCTCTTCGCGGCGCTGTTTGAGTTTGTCCTCGATCCGGACCGCATCGAGCAGCGACCAGAGGGCCGTCTCGGGTAACCCGCCTAGCTCGTCGCGGCGATAGCGAGCGAGAAACGGAGGCAGGTAGCCTTGTTCGAGCAGCGGAAGAGCGTTACGCAGGTTGGTTGCATCGCACCGTTCGTGACGGGCAATCGCTTCAAGATCAACGGACATGCAGAAAGAAGCTCGAATGCGGCTGGACCGATAGCGGCCCCGCGCAATTGTAAGGGTAAGGGCGGATTGTCAGCGTCGATGGGCTTTGCGAATCTAGGGCCTCTCTGGGGCCCTGTCAACCGACGGGCGGCCCCGCGCGGTCGGGCGGTGGTGGGGAGCTTTGTCCTGCCGCGGGCCTGCTAAGCACGTCGGCATGAATCTTTCGGTGAAACCCCGCGACAACACCCTCCCGCGCAGCGGGAGGGTCGGGCTCTTAGGCCCGGGGAGGGCCCTGCGAAAACCCTCTCCGGGCCTAAGAGCCCGACTCTCCCAAAGGGAGAGTGATGCCGAATTAAAGGTTGCGACGTGCTTAGCAACTTCCGCCGCCACCACGCTTTAGCTCGGCCAGCGTTTCGGCTTCGCGGCCGCTTCGCGAGACAGGCCGCAAAGCTTCCCTATCCGCTATGCCCCGAGCCGACCGGCCGCATGTTCGTCGCAGTCGCTAGGAAAAGCATTAGCGCTGCAGTCGGGTAGCCCGAAGTCCTACTAAGCATCCGCCGGGACGGAATCGGTTTCTCGGGGGCGTGGTTAGTTGTCCGGCGAGCAGGCGGCTTGTCAAAAACCCGACAGCTCGCGACGTCCTCTTCGTACGCCAGTCACGCAGTCAATCAGTCATGCCGGACCCCTGGCCGTCGAGCGAAGAGGCCGCGCCCCATCCCGCGCCCCATCCAGCGGGGACAGTGCACGCCGGACCGGGGACAGTGCACGCCGGACCGGGCGGGGATGGACGGGGCCGGGCGGGCGCAGCGTGGACGGCGGGACGACGCGGTCGTTGGCCGCTATGCCGGGACTGGTTCCGCTTCGCCGTCGTTGTGTCGCTTGCCCTGATGTTCAGCTGGTTTGCTAGCACCGCTCGGGCCGACACGTTCCGTTTGCTGCCCGACGACGCGCAAGCGCTGCAGGTGCGGGTGGATCTGATCCAGCAGGCGCAGCACGAGATCGATTGCGCGTACTACGGAGCCGATACGGGGCGTGTTCCGGCGGCGGTACTCAGCCTGTTGGTCGAAGCGGCTCAGCGAGGCGTTCGCGTCCGTCTGCTGGTCGACGGATTGATGTCGCGGCTGCCCGAGGGGCTGCATCGCACGCTTCGTCACCATGGCGTCGATATCCAGATCTATCGGCCGCCCGACGGCCTGAGCTTTCGGGTCTGGAACAAACGGATGCACGACAAGCTGTTGATCGTTGACAAGCGTCGGTTGATCGTCGGCAGCCGCAACCTGCAGGATGCGCATTTTGGCGTGCGTGACCCGCGCTTTATGGATTGCGATGCGTTCATCGAGGGCTCCACCGCGGCCCGTGCCGCGGCGTACTTCCAGTGGATGTGGGACCAGCCGCACGTGCGGCCGCTGGAGGCGGTCAATCTGTGGGGACGCACGGTCGCCAGCCGTCTACCGCTTGTCAAAGATGCTTGGCGACGAGCCTGGCAGCAGGCGGACAGTCCCGAGGTCCATCTCCAGCTGATGTGGATCTCGCGCCAGGGCCTGATCGATCGCGGCATGATCTCGCTGGACACCGGCAACGACTGGTCGAGCGGTGGCGACAGGGGCGTCCCGCTGGAACTGGTGCACGAGGTCGACGCCGATAAATCACAACGCTGGGTGCAGCGACGATTGCTGCGTTTGATCGACAGCAGTACCCGGTCGCTGCTGATTCAGACGCCCTATCCGGTGTTCACCGATGACGCGATGCGAGCCCTTTTCGCGGCTCGGCATCGCGGCGTGCGGGTCGTGCTGTGCACCAACAGCCTGCACAGCACCGACCGTTTGATCACGTTTTCCGCTTTTGAAAACATCAAGGACGCGTTGCTGGCCGCCGGTGTGGAGATCTACGAAATGCCGGGCCCCGAACATCTGCACAGCAAAGCCATGGTGATCGACGATGCGGTCGGCGTGATCGGCAGCTACAACTTCGACGAGCGATCGGCAAAGCTGAATACCGAAGTGTGCGTCATCGCCCCGGATGTCCGGGTGGCGATGCGGCTGCGACGGATGGTCGAAGATCAAATGAGCGGTGGCCGCCGGGTGGGCGTTTCGCCACCGTTGCTCGAAGACCAACATCCGGCCGTGGGACGAGGTCGCGAGTGGACGATGCAGATGGGACGCTTGCTGGTGCCGCCGATCCGGTGGCTGTTGTAAGCGCGGCCTCTTTTTGCCCTCGCCCTGAACCGAGGCCGTTCGCCGAAACGGCTCACTAGAATCGACAGCGCGTGCTAGCGCGTCAGCAGCCGCTGCTGTTTCTCGGTGACCTGGATACCGAAGTGTTCGAGGTAGCGTTGGGTGTCGTTGGTGTAGTTGACATCGTTCTCGCCGGTTTCCAAGCGGAAATGGGTTTCCGGAGCGGGATCGATGGCGCGAAGGTCGTAGATTTTCAGGTAACTGATCAACCGCCGCTGGTCGGGATCGCTGTCGCTCCAGTACTCAAAGCGTACGGGCAAGCCTTTGCCGAACCCGTTTTCGTTGTCGTCCGCGGCGATCGCGATCGCGATGGCTTGCGGGCACAGCGGCGGCCAGTCCTGGCGGTTTCCGCCGGCCAGGATGCGGTCCCGAGCGGCGGGACGCAGGGCGCCTTTGAGCATCCACACCGGACGGCCTTCCAGTTCGCCGGGCACCTGTTGCAAGTCGTAGTCGGCCGCAGCGCGTTCGAGCATTTCGATCAGCCCGCCGACGCGCAGCCGCGGTGAGATGCCCGACAGGCGGGCCGCGACCAATTCGTCCAGCCGACCTACGTCGACGCGGCGCAGACGCACGTCCTGGCCGACCTGCTCGCGAGTCCAGGCCAGCCGTCCATCGCATTTCTGCAACAGTTGGCATTTCTGGTCCTGACTGATGGAGATGTCCATATCCATATGCACGCGGCCCGTATTGCCGCCGGCCTGTTCGTAGCGGCCGACGCCTACGGCCGTGTGGTCCAGGGTCCGCACGTGCTGGGTCAGTTTGGCGTCGAAGGCGGATCCCGAAGCCAATAGGGTTACCGTGCGTTGGATCAAAACCCGGGCGGCTTGCCGCCGCAGCTGGACGCCTTCGGTATCCCCGTCCGGTCCAGCTCCCGCGGCCCTTTCGATCCGGCCGCGGTGCAGAGGGTTCCGGTCGCCGGCGACCGGTTCTTTGTCGGTTCCGCCGCGAGCAACCGCCTCCCGGCGGCCGGCAGCGCCGGGCCTCGTCGCCGGACCCCTGACGGCATGCGGAACGTTCGAGCTGCGTTCGGCTGGTTCCGCGACGGCGTAGGCCGTGGCGTGGGCCGGTTCTTGGGCGGTCAGCGGTTCTTGGGCGGTCAGCGGTTTTTGGGCGGTCAGCGGTTTTTGGGCGGTCAGCGGGCCCGCGGAACCGACCGCGAGCCCCGCGATCGCCGCCCCGGCCAGCACGATCGCCGCAGGGCTTTTTCGAAAGCGGTTTTTCGCGTTGCGCCTATTGTTCATGGGATGTCGATTGATCTTCGTGGGCCGGTTGTACCGGTTTTGTCAAAGAAAGACCCCCGGTTGTGCCGATTGCTGTTTATCAGCGGCCCAAGGTCTGCTCGCGTCGGTTTTTCGAACCGGGGCGGATGTTAGGCCGCTGTGATGGTTCACGTCCAGCCGAATCGCTGGGGTGGCAACCGAAATTGCATGGATTAGCGACTCTCCGCACACCTTCAGAAACGAGTTCTGTTCGACCGGCCGCGAGAGCGGTCTTGCCGAAGGGGGAAAAGATGAAACGACTTGTGACCCACTTATCGCTGTGCCTTGCCGCAGCGGTGTTGGCGGCCGGTTGTACTCCGGTACGCCACAACTTGCCACCTGAACAGCGTTTGTTGGAGCCGGGCCCCGGCGTCGGCGGCCCCGGCCCCGGCGTCCTGGGACCGCCCGCGATGGCTCCTCCCGGCGCCGGCATGATGGGCGCCGGCATGATGGGAGCCGGGATGCCCGGTGGCGGAGCGGCCTGCCCGCCCGGCGCTGCGCCCGCGGCCGGCATGCATTACGGTGCGATGCCCGCGGCCGAGGCCGCCTCGTCGCTGGCCGGCGACGACAACGACGGCCAGATCGCTCAGGTCCAGTACTGCGGACCCGGCGGACCCGGCGGCGGCATGATGGGCCCCGGCGGCATGCCGATGGGACCGCCGCCGACGGTTCAGGTGACCTTCAGCAAGCCCGAATCGATGCACGTCCGCTACAGCATCAGCGGACCGGGCACGTTCGACAGCGAACCGTTGGTCGTGCCGGCCCGGCAGAACTTTCCCCAGGGCGGCCTGTACCGCTTGAAAGTGACCAACATCATCAACCGCGAAGGGGTCGAGTTGTATCCGACCCTGGAGCTGGCCTTTGCCAATCCTCGCACCGGAGCTTACCTGGCGCACAACGCGATCCCGGTCCAGTTCACCGAGGAGGACCTGGATCAGGTCTTGACCGGCAACTTCGTCACCAAAGTGATCTACCTGCCGGATCCGGACTTCCAAGGTCCCGCCCTGGCCGGAATCGATACGCTGGTCAGCACGCGTTTGGATCCGGGCGTCGACCCGATCGTCGAAGCCGACCGCCGCGGTTCGATCCTGGCAATCATCCGCTTGGGTGACAAAGACATCGAAATGGCTCAGGGCATCGACGCCGGATACGCCGGTGGGATGGCCATGGCCGGAGGCCTGCCGATGCCGTTCGCCCCGAGTGCCAGCTGCGGCGAAGGGTCCTGCGGACCCGGCGGCGGCGGTGGTGGCGGACGACCCGCCGCACTGCCCGGAATGATCTCCGGCGTGAACGTGCCGCAGTACGGAATGCCTTCGGTGGGAACCCCGATCGGTCTGCCCGGTCCGCCCCACATTCCCCTGGGAGCTCCGGCGGGTCTGAAGAAGCATGTGATGAAGAACCACACGCACATGAACATCCCGCAGCCGGTCGACAAGGTCAAAATCGGCGTTCGCATGACTCCGGGATACAGCTATCCCAATCCGGTCAGCCGGATCCATGTCAACGAACAGAACATCCATCCGGGTGTGCCGCACGGCCGACCGCACTTCGACCGTCACAGCAAGCACGTCGATTGATCGCCGTACTGATGCCGCGACGGATGAATGGCCCAAAGCTCTGCCCCCGAGGCGTTTCCTCGGGGGCATGATGCGTTGCCGCCGGGCGAGTCGCCCGGAGAGTCACCGCCCCCAACCTGTTTTGCTGAATAGCTCCGATGTGCATGTCCATTGAAACGCTGGTGCGGTCGCTGTCTGCCGCAGCCGTTCTGCTCGCCTGCGGAACGCTCCAAGCCCAGGTTCCCAGCACGGTTCCGCAGGGGGCGGTCAATTACCTGTTCTCGGCTCAGATGCCGCCCGGCGCCGTCGGAGCCGCTCGACTGCAGCGCCGCGGCCCGGTGCAGAACTACTACCAACCGGTGCGCTTCTCCGGACCCGAAGGCGTCCGCTTTGCAATGGCGGAGAACGGCCAGTTCCTCCGCTCCGAAGCGGACTGGGAACGGGCCGCCGGCGTGAGCGGGCAAGCAGCCGTGAGCGAGCAAGCGGGCGTAAGCGGGCAAGCGGGCGTAAGCGGGCAAGCGGGCGTAAGCGGGCAAGCGGCCGTGAGCGATCAAGCAGCCGCGGCGGATCGGGGGTTGTACTGTGGCCTGTTGGTCGGTGCCGTATACCGCTTCAAGATCACGGGCATCCCGCAGGAACCCGGACGCGAACTGTTTCCGACCGTCGAGGTCATCGACCGCACCTATCCACCGCCGGGGCAGGCACACCGTTTTCCGATTCATATTAATTTGGAACTGGCCGACCTGACCGACGCACTGGCCGGACGGATGGTCACCCGCGTGGTCTATCTGGAAGACCCGCAAACCGCCCTGCCGATCGCCGAAACGGTCGATACAGCTCGCTCTCTGGAAGTGATGCACCACCAGGATCCGCTGCAGGTCGCCGACCAGATGGGCCGGCCCGTAGCCATCGTCCGGATCGGATCGATGACGCCGCCGAACGAGCCCAGTTTGCAGGCCCAGTTCTTCTTTGGCGGTCCGCCCTGGATCGCCATGCAGCCGCCTCGCGTTGCCGCCCAGATTCCGCCGGGCGAAGGTGTGGCCGTCCGCACGCCGCATATCCCGCGAACCGACGTGCCCCCGGCCACCAGGGCACCGCTGCCCACGATTCCGGCGACCAGAGGCCCGGCCATCGCTCATCCTTACGGAACCGGTGCCCCGGCGACCGCTCCGCAGTACCGACGATAAATGTCAAAAGAGTGCTTTCGATGAATCACCACCGAGATCGTTTTCTGTTGCCATCGGCCGCTCTCGTGCTGGCGGCCTGGACGTTTGGCATGGCCGGATGCGCGACCACCGAGGTGCCGTTTGCCGCGCCCCGGGCCGGGGTGCCTGCGAACACTTCGGTTCCGCCGGCCGGTCCCGCGCCCGCAGCGGTGCCCCCGAGCGCCGCCCAGCCCACGGCCGCTTGGGGGCCTGTTGGCCAGCCGGCCGTCGCTGCGGTTTCGCATACCGCTCCGCTGGCATCGGCCACGCCCGCACCGGCGGCTGTGGCCCGAGCCCACGCGCCAGGCGTCTCCAGCGAAATCGGCAACAGCCAGCCCGGGGCCGCAAACCCGGCGGCCGTCACGGCGGATTACACGGTTGATGCCGCCGGTGGCGAAGACACTCAGGTCGCGGCGGCCGGATGGGGGCGGGCGGCGTCCAGGCCGGTAGGCGGGCCGGGCTCTGAAAGCGATTCCGCCGGGTGCGGTTGTTGCTCCAAGTCGCGTTACTTCACCAGTGGTCCCTGGAACCAGACGGGCGTGGATCCGCAGGAATTCCTGTGCGACGGCGGCGACTACCGCGACGACGCTCACGTTCGTCGCGACGACGCCATCGTGGGCGTCGACCTGGAAGACACGGTCGTCAAGTACACGACCGAAGCCGGCGACATCCACGTCCAGCCCAGCAATCGCGTCTGCTTGTACGCTCCGCGTTTCGCGGCTGTTCGCAAGGTGACCGAAGCGGCGGCGGGGGGCCGAGCCGTCGGTGCGAAGGGTTACGACCTGCCGGAAGGACCGGGAAGAATCGATCTGAACCAGCCCAGCAGCGCGGTCACCGCCCAGCACGGACCCGAACGCCAGGTCGCCGCCCGGACACCCGATGCGATGCGGGACCGCAACCGCGGGGTGCCCGTGGAAAACGTCGACCAACCGTTGTTGGCCGAAGATACGGTCGCCGTACTGGCCAATCTGAGCCTGATGGTGCGAGGTCAATTGACCGAAGCCGACAAGCCGTGGCTGAGCAAAGGGGCGCTGGCCGCCGAGACCTGGACGATCGAGGAGAACGTGGCCGTGACGGTCAACGATGTCAAACCCGTCGAACAGATTCGCCACGCCGCGGCCGAGGGCCTGACGGTCTACGAATTCCCCGACGCGGGACGGCTGCGGATCGCCAAACTGGCCGACAAGCACAACGCCCTGCCCGGCGACATCGTGACGTTCCTGTTACGAGTCGACAACGTGGGCGATTCTCCGGTGCATGACATTGTCTTGACCGATAACCTGACGACGCGGCTGGAGTACGTCGAAGGCAGCCAGACCTGCAGCGTGGGTGCGGAATTCGAGACCCAACAGAACCAAGGTGCGTCGCTGCGATTGTCCTGGCGGTTGACCGACCGGCTGGGGGTGGGCGAGAGCGCTTCGATTCGCTTCCGTTGCCGCGTAAGATAAAACGTTTTGACGCGGCGCCGGAAACGGAAACGGAAACGGAAACAAGAACGAAAACGAGAATCAACCCGCGCTCCCGCAACCCGAGGCCACGCATGCTCAACCGTCGAGAAACCCTGAGGGCCGCCCTGGCCCTAGCCGGCACCGCCGGGATCGGTGCCCGGTGTACCGCTCAGACCACCGCCGTATCGGGCTACCGTCCGGCGGATGTGCTGCGCGGGCCGGCGGGGATGGCCGTCAGCAATTCCGCGGCCGCCAGCAGCGCCGGTCGCGACATCTTGGCTGCCGGCGGCAATGCCGTGGATGCCGCGGTGGCGGTCGCCTTTGCGTTGGCCGTGACGTGGCCCGAAGCCGGTAATATCGGCGGCGGCGGATTCATGATGATCGCGCCGCCCGAGCAGGATCCGGTGTGCGTGGATTATCGCGAAACCGCACCGCAAGCGGTTACGGCGACGACGTTGGCCGAGCAGACCGATCGACGGCACCCGCGGATGGTCGGCGTACCGGGAACGGTGCGCGGCTTGGCGCTTGCCCAGCAGAGCCACGGCCGGCTGTCCTGGCAGGCGGTGCTGCAGCCCGCGATCGCGCTGGCCGCCGGCGGATGCGTGGTCGAAGCCCCGCTGGCGGATTCACTCAACGCGGTTTTGGCGGCGGTCAGCAAATCGACCGCCCCCTGGCACCGACCGCTGGAGCAAACCTTTGGGCACCCCCAGCGGCGGCGCTGGCGGGCCGGCGACCGCTTGGTTCAGCCGGTCTTGGCCGCGACGCTGCAGCGGATCGCCGAAGAGGGACCCGATGAATTCTACAGCGGCCAGACCGCCCGCTCCCTGGCAGATTATTTCGAACAGCACCAAGGCCTGATCACCGCCGAGGACCTCGAAGGCTATCAAGCCGTCCTGCGGCAGCCGATCCGCACGAACTTTGCCGGCCACCAGGTGTGGGCCGCTCCGCCGCCCTCGTCCGGCGGAGTGGCTTTGCGGTTGGCCCTGCAAATGATCGAACACGTGGGGATGCCCGATCCGGGCGACGCCGCCTGGACACCGATGACCGTTCACATCGTTGCCGAAGCGATGCGGCGGACGTTTCGCGAGCGAGCGGCGTATCTGGGCGATCCGGATTTCACGCCCCTGCCCGCCTGGCTTGGCCGCAGAGCGCACGCGGCGAAGCTGGCGGAAAGTATTTCCCGCAGCCGCGCCACTGACAGCCGGACGCTGGCCGGCGACATCCCGCTCGAGACGGGCCCGGTGGAAAGTCCTCAGACGACGCATTTCTCGGTCATCGATGCCGAGGGGATGGCCGTCTCGAACACCTATACCCTGGAAGCCTCGTGGGGATCGTGGCTGTTGGATCCGGCCACCGGTTTCGTGCTGAACAACGAGATGGGGGATTTTAATCCGGTGCCGGGCGTGACCGATCTGAAGGGCCAGATCGGTACTGCGCCCAACCAGTTGGCCCCCGGCAAACGCATGCTCAGTTCTCAGACGCCGACGATTGTCCGGCGCGACGGCAAGACCGTGTTGATCACGGGCAGTCCCGGCGGTCGCACGATCATCAACACCGTCCTGTGCGTGTTGGTCCAGCATCTGTTGTTCGCCCGTCCCCTGCCCGAGGCGATCGCCGCGCCGCGGTTCCATCACGGTTGGTTGCCGGACCAATTGCGGATCGAAACCGGCGGGCAAAGCCGCCTGGGCGAGCTCCGGGGACGGCTGGAGTCGTTGGGCCATCGCGTGGTCGAAACCCGTGGTCAGGGCGCCGCCCACAGCATCGCCATCGAGCCCGCCAGCGGGATCCGCGTGGGCGTCGCCGACGGTCGCCGGGGCGGACGCGTCGCCGCGACCTTGATCGGCTAGGCCTGATACGCTCCTTGCCCTATCGTGCAGGCTGTCGGCGACCGGCGCCGATGCGGGATGCCTAACATCGCTCAGGAAACGATCATGTCTGCGATCGAAGCGGCCACCGAAGCCGCCGAGGAACTTGCCGAAGCGGTCGATCGGCTGCGCTTTGCCGACCCGGTCACGCACGTCTACAACCCGCTGCGGTACGCCTGGCAGGCCCATCGCCAGTACCTGCAGATGTTGAATCCCGAGGGTTGCCGAGTCCTGTTCCTGGGCATGAATCCGGGCCCCTGGGGGATGGCGCAAAGCGGTGTGCCCTTCGGCCAGATCGAAGCGGTCAAGCAGTGGTTGGGAATCGACGCCCCGGTCGGTAAACCCGACAATGAGCATCCCAAGCGGCCGGTCGAAGGTTTGGATTGCCCGCGCAGCGAAGTCTCCGGCCAGCGGCTGTGGGGATGGATACGGGAGCGTTTCGGCACACCTGGCGATTTTTTCCGCGAACACTTTGTCGCCAATTACTGCCCGCTGGTATTCATGGAAGCCTCGGCGCGAAATCGTACGCCCGACAAACTGCCGGCCGCTGAACGCGAGCCGTTGGTCGAAGCCTGCGATGACCACCTGCTAAAACTGCTCGACGCCCTTCGCCCACGCTTCGCCGTCGGCGTGGGCATGTACGCCGAAAAATGTTTGCAGCGCGTCGCCCGGCAGGTCGCGGAGAACACGGCCGCTGAGGGGCACGACCTGCAGGTGACGCGAATCCTGCACCCCAGCCCCGCCAGTCCCGCCGCCAACCGCGGCTGGGCCCCGCAGGCGACCGAGCAAATGATCGCCGCCGGAGTCTGGCAATGATTCCTCGACCCTCCCCTGCTCACACGGAGACCTAACCGCGTGGCCGAAGACCCGGAACCGGATCCCTTGGACGATCCTTCGACACTCGACGACCCGCTGGACGACTCACCGATCGGCGCCGACGAGCTGGCCGATGATGCGCCGGCGGCCGACGAGAACTGGATCGTCGGCAAGCGGATCGCATTCGCGGGCAAACTGGGCGGCGTTTCCCGGCGCGAAGCGATGAAGATGGTCCGCGGCCAGGGCGCGATCGCCGTCGAAGGCGTGGACATCCGGGCGGACGTGATCGTCATCGGCGCCGAGGAATCGCCGTTGGCCGAAGCGGAGCTGTTGAGCGTGGAGGTTCGCAGTGCGGCCGGCCGCGGCGAACTGGAGGTGATCCACGAGACGGAGTTCTGGCAGCGTCTGGGATTGGTCGATTCGGAGCAGGCGGTCAAGCGGCTGTACACGCCGGCGATGCTGGCGGATCTGTTGGGCGTATCGGTGCGAGTGATCCGGCGCTGGCACCGGCGGGGGCTGATCGTGCCGGTGCGGACGGTTCACAAGCTGCCGTATTTTGATTTCCAGGAAATCGCCACGGCCCGGCGGTTGGCCGAGTTGGTGGCCGCCGGCGCGAGTCCTCAGGAGATCGAACGCAAACTGCTGGAGCTGAACCAGGTCATCGCCGATGTGCAGCGGCCGCTTGCGCAGTTGAGCGTCCTGGTCGAAGGCAAACAACTGCTGCTGCGACAGGGTGAGGGGCTGCTGGAACCGGGCGGCCAGCTGCGGATCGACTTCGACGCTCTGGAACAACCGCCCCAGACGCCTGCCGAGACTTCGCCCGCCATCCTTTCGCTGACCCCGTCCGTCGCGCCCCGCCGGTTTGATCCGGATGCCGCCGACGAAGGGCCGGCCGGGAACGACACGCTGTACGAATCCTCGCTGGAGTTTCCACCGCCGAATTGGCATCAGGCCCAAACGTCCGCCGGTGGCAGCGGCACACCGAACCCGCAGGACGATCCGCTGCAGCAGCAGGCCTACGACAGCGAAGATGCGGGAGAATTGGAAGTGGCGGTCGACCTGTACCACGCCATCCTGGCCCGCGATGGGGCGCGGGCCGACATCAGTTTCCAGCTGGGAGAATTGTTGTACCGGATGGGCGAAGTCGCCGCGGCTCGCGAGCGCTACTACATGGCGATCGAACTGGACGAAGCCTTCGTGGAAGCTCGAGCCAGCCTGGGCAGCGTGTTGGCCGAAACCGGACAGTTGGAACTGGCCGTGGCGGCGTTTCGCGGCACCCTGGCGATGCACGACGAGTACCCCGATGTGCACTACAACCTCGCCCGGACGCTGGACGACCTCCAGCGCAGCGAGGAGGCCGATCCGCATTGGCGACGGTTCCTACAGCTGGCGCCGAACAGCCCCTGGGCCGACGAAGCCCACCGGCGTCTGGAGCGGCATAGTAGCTCGGCTGTCCCAGCCGAGGACCGTACAGACTG
>NZ_WIAD01000159.1 GCF_009618275.1 Roseimaritima sediminicola | reverse complement strand
AGGAGTCGCGGAGCGACGGCAGTCGTTTGTGCTCGTGCCTTACAGCGTCCATCGAGGCATTGCGTCGCGCAAGCCAAAGGTCGTCGCTTCGCGACTATCCGTGGGGTGGGGTGTGGCCGACCTGGGATTGGCATCCCAGGCTATCGACGGTCGTTGCTTCGCAACTGGCAATTCTCTGCGAGCCCCCAACCGTAGCTCGGCTGTCCTCAGCCGAGTCACGATCGAACCGTGGGCTAGCGCCCGGCGGCTGATGCGTCTATCAGCCGCTGGCGCGCTAGCGTCCGGTTCTGTGCTCTGGCGCCTGCCGCAACGCGCTGAATCGCGAAGCGATGGCAGTTGATAGCCTCGGATGGCAATCCGAGGTAGGAGCTATCCGTGGGGTGGGCTGTGGCCGACCAGGGATTGGCATCCCAGGCTATCGACGGTCGTTGCTTCGCAACTGGCGATTATCCTGCGAGCCTCCAACCGTGACTTGGCTGTCCTCGGCCGAATCACATCCGAACCGTGGGCTAGCGCCCGGCGGCTGATGCGTCTATCAGCCGCTGGCGCGCTAGCGTA
>NZ_WIAD01000158.1 GCF_009618275.1 Roseimaritima sediminicola | reverse complement strand
GGACAGCAGAGCCATCAGCATCGTGGCTTCGTTCGCTTTGAAACTTTGCTGAGACAAGTGAACCCCGATTGCAGCATTGAACTCCCCGAGACGATCTTCGAAGGTACCTCGTCGACGATAGTGAGCGAGAACTTCTTGGCCGCTACGCGCCGCTTCGTCCCAGTTAGTCACGAGGAAAAAATACTGCGGGATGAGGTCAAGCTGTCCCGTCCGCGGGTCAGGTTTGTCGACAACAACCAGAATCAATCGCTGAGCGTACTGCCAAGAGTCGGCTTGATAACTCCCCAGCTCAATGACGTCCTCGTAACCGCCTGCTGGAGGCCTTCCAGGTCGACGACTGAGGTGCTCTCTTGCCATTCGATCAAGCTTCGCATTGGATTTCAATCGACCGATGAAACGACGTGTTTTCTTGGACAGTGCGTCCATAACCGTGCCGATCGTGTAGCCAGCATCAAGTCGGTATTGAACATGCTGGGCAATACGATGAGCTTTCTGGTCAACGTTTTCGACGAAGCGGTTCATGCCGTTGGCAGTGTGAACTTGGCCCTGGCGAAGTGTC
>NZ_WIAD01000157.1 GCF_009618275.1 Roseimaritima sediminicola | reverse complement strand
AGACAGCAGTGCCATCAGCATCGTGGCTTCGTTCGCTTTGAAACTTTGCTGAGACAAGTGAACCCCAATTGCAGCATTGAACTCACCGAGGCGATCTTCGAAGGTACCTCGTCGACGGTAGTGAGCGAGAACTTCTCGGCCGCTACGCGCCGCTTCGTCCCAGTTGGTCACGAGGAAAAAATACTGCGGGATGAGGTCAAGCTGCCCCGTGCGCGGATCAGGTTTGTCGACAACAACCAGAATCAACCGCTGAGCGTATTGCCAAGAGTCGGCTTGATAACTCCCCAGCTCAATGACGTCCTCGTAACCGCCTGCTGGAGGCCTTCCAGGTGGACGACTGAGGTGCTCCCTTGCCATTCGATCAAGCTTCGCATTGGATTTCAATCGACCGATGAAACGACGTGTTTTCTTGGACAGTGCGTCCATAACCGTGCCGATCGTATAGCCAGCATCAAGTCGGTATTGAACATGCTGGGCAATACGATGAGCTTTCTGGTCAACGTTTTCGACGAAGCGGTTCATGCCGTTGGCAGTGTGGACTTGGCCCTGGCGAAGTGTT
>NZ_WIAD01000156.1 GCF_009618275.1 Roseimaritima sediminicola | reverse complement strand
GAACGACGGCGGTAACGGGGCCGCCGCCAAGAGACTTTGCTTTCAAAACCCGCGTCATCGGCGGCTCCCGTTCACCGCTTGGTTACCCGCCTTTTGTCGTGCCCTTGATCCTCGCAACGTAGCCAGACACCGATCCGTCCCATCCGCAACGCCGACATCGACCGTCACGAAAAGAGTGTGCGCAGTTTGGCTTTTTGTACAAGTAATGTGAACATTCAGGACACAGACCAGTCATCGTGGCACTGGACGATAGGAACGGCGATCCACATTCATCGCAGTTGGTATCGGTCCCATTTTGCTCGGCTTCAATTGCAACAAGTTCGTGCAGCGATTCCGCAAGTTGCATCGCAGTACGCAAGTCAAGCTCCAGTTCAACGTTGTCGGTTACGCCGGAATCGGAGGCGTCGGTTACCCATTCGACGCTTGGGTTCAAGGCATCCGGATCAATCGACCACGCCTCCAAATTGACGTGGTTCGCATGAACAAGCCGGGTTTCGATGAAGCCGCCCCGGTACGAGATACCATCGCATCGCAGGCGTGTCGGTTCGGCGTCATTCATTGCATGGGTT
>NZ_WIAD01000155.1 GCF_009618275.1 Roseimaritima sediminicola | reverse complement strand
ACGTTACCCGACTGAAATTGCCGCTACTCAATCGGTGACCCTGTTTGCCGAAACGCATCTACACACGCGCGTACGCGACGGCTCGCTTTTGGGCTGACGACCTCGACCCAATGGCGATCACGCAAGCCCTGCTTCTGCCGCCCGACACTCAACATCGGCGCGGTGAACCGCGACTGATTCGCACAAAGTCTGGCAAGGTCGAGCAACGTTCCCCATGCCGTACAGGATCGTGGACAATGTCATCCGAACGCTGGGTGGACTCGCCACGTTTACACATTCATCTTATCTGGCTACTCGAACAACTCGAACCTAAGCGAACTGCAATCTCCGAAATTCTGGCCGATGGAGTGATGGCTGACTTCTTCTGCTATTCCTGTGGATCTACATCGACACTGCCAGCGATTCCGAATGCTGTTCGTAGACGTTCAGATGCGTTAGGATTCAAAATAGATATTGACCACTACGACACATCCGACGACCCAAATGGCGGGTAACAATTGCGTGCACCGGAGTACGCGGTCGAGCGGTTTTGAAATTGAGAATCATTCACGCGTACCCGGTGACGGCCGCCGTTCTTGCTG
>NZ_WIAD01000154.1 GCF_009618275.1 Roseimaritima sediminicola | reverse complement strand
GTCTGCTCACCCTTGAGGGTCTTTAGTTCACGGTGAATGTGCCGAGCATCTTCGACATCTTTGTCCGGGATGCGTATCATCCGACACGCGAAACGGTCGCCTGCTTGCCAGCGAAGCAGTGCGTTCAGAATCATCTCGGCATCGATTCGATCGGTTTTGGCACGTCGGTGCCGGCGATTCACCTGGATCGACGCCGGTTCAACGATGTGACTGAACACGCCCATCGAGACGAGGCAGCGATGGATCCAAAAGCCATCACGGCCGGCTTCGTAGCAGCTCACGACTAGCGCGTCTTCTGTTAGCTCGAAGCGATCCTTGGCTTTGGCTATTTCCTGTTCCAAGGCCGATAGGTCACCGGCCGCGACATTCTTCAGTCGTGCCTTTCGGCCGAGCTGGTCGGTGAAAGCGACCTTCCAAGTTGAGCTGGAAAGTTCGAGTGCGATGTACAAGGAGCGATCCGAATTGCTAAGTTGTAGTTGCGGGCTTGCGTTCATGGCATCACCTGGTGTTTGAGTAGTGACCAAAACCAGATTGTGTCAGACGCAAGCTCGCTTTGCGATACACATGCCCATAGCATCTCTCCCCC
>NZ_WIAD01000153.1 GCF_009618275.1 Roseimaritima sediminicola | reverse complement strand
GAGGCTCTCGCCGTCATGCATCTACGCCGCCGCCACCTTCTGTTCGTACTGCTGATTCTTGCCGCGTGGCTCAACGTCGCCGGTGCGTCCGGCTGGAATGACTACCAGCTGACGATTGATCCGGGTTACAAAATATGCCGAGCCAACTCGCTCGACGTCTGTCTTGGCCACAGCGATGGACAATTGATCTACGTCCCCAGCGATTACGCGCAGACGGGTCCGATCAATGCCTACAACGTCACGCCAACCCATATCTTCCTGCACACCCATGGACGAACACCACGGAACCTGTTCGAAGGCGACACGTTTGAAAATGTGGATCCATCGCAGCAGTTCTTCTTCGTGCTCGACAAGTCCGACGATCGCTTGACGGGTCCATTCACAATCGCGGAATTCCAGAAACAACCGGGCGTCCCCGCCGAGGAAAACCTCCAGTGGACCGAGCCTCGGAACCCGAACGCGGCATCAGCCGCGATAGTCGGTTGGATATTCCTATCCGCGGCCCTTCTCATGATCGGCTGGCCAATCTTTTTAATCGTCGGTGTTGCCGGCTTAGCTGTGTTCGTGGTGCGAGCCCAACGCCGCAAACTCCACGGGCCGTCT
>NZ_WIAD01000152.1 GCF_009618275.1 Roseimaritima sediminicola | reverse complement strand
GGCTCGACGATACGGAGCGTCTTGCTCGTCGACAGAGCCTCTCGCGTCACGTGCTCGACAAGATCGCCGCATATCTTGACAGCGAAGCGATGCAGTCACCGTCGGTACTTCCCAAGAGCAATCTTGGCTTGGCAGCGGCGTACGTACGTCGTCACTGGGAGGCGCTGTGCCGGTACATCGATGACGCCTCGATCCCGATCGACAACAACGACTGCGAACAGCTGATGAAGCGGGTGGCGACGGGCCGCAAGAACTGGTTGTTCAAAGGTTCGGTGGCCGCGGGCGAACGAGCCGCGAACTTGCTAACGATCATCGGCAGTGCGATCCGCAACGACCTCGATGTTCGGGCCTACTTGGACGACGTCCTGCGGCGCGCCCTGGCTGGTGAGACGGACTGGTCGACGTTAACACCTCACGCTTGGCGTGCAGCTCACCCCGAATCGATCCGCGAGTACCGCCAGGAAGAGCGTCGCCAAGCGGCGGACCGCAAACGAACCCGCCGAGCCCGCCGCCGCCTTCCGAAGCGTTAATCAGTTAGCTCGCCCACCCACAGATCCGGCGAGCGTCTCCTACCAACTCACGGTCCGATCGGCAATGCTCGCCAGCAACGGGTTCTGCTGTACGGTTAC
>NZ_WIAD01000151.1 GCF_009618275.1 Roseimaritima sediminicola | reverse complement strand
CTGACCCCTTTGATTTATTCCGCCCGACCGCAGAACCAGCCCGAAGGGCGACACAGCCCTTGCCGGCGGTGTCAACCGCCGGTCCGCATCCTCCAAACAAATAAAAGCCCCGGAGGGGCGACACACTGGCCTGCACCTGTGCCGCCCTTCGGGCTAGTGAGTCCTTGCGCTCAGCACCCGAAAAATCGCTTTCGGGCCCGACTAGCAGCAGGAGCCGCATGAGGTAGTCCTTCGCATACGGATCTGTGCCGCAGTCGTCTCTACCGCGATGCCTGACGCCAGCCCTTTCCCGCATTCTTGTGGTCAAGGTGTGAGCTAACGCTCATCGCTCAGGGTTGACCGGCTCATCAAAGAGGCTTGACCCTTTTGATCCGCCGCGGGCTGAGAGGACGTTCTGCAATTGCCCGGGTCTACGAACACATCAATTCACCGGAGCGATGGGGGCGAGGGCACTGCATTGATCATCGCTTTGGAGAGATGCACGATCAGTACCCCGGGGGCGTGTATACGCCTGCGCGGTGGCTGGCCGGACACCGTGCCGGGCGCAGCACAATCCGCGGCACGGAGTACTCGCGAGAGTTCTTTCCGGATGTGGACTGGCTGTGGAATGCACCCGTTGAAAAACCGTTTGTAA
>NZ_WIAD01000150.1 GCF_009618275.1 Roseimaritima sediminicola | reverse complement strand
TAGGAACAATGTCTTCGATGTATTTGAACGTCTCCTCATCGATTTCGATTGGGATCCGGTCGTCCCGCTCAGTTGAACCAGAGGCGTCCGTCATACCACCTCGCCGGCTTCAAGCTGCTCGCGAACGTCGTCGCAAAGCGTGAAACTGATGACTGCGGGAGAGATCGCTCCGATCGATCCGTCGTCACCGATCTCGGCCCGAGGCGGCGTTCGATGCAAAACGAAGTACTGATCGTCGGCCGGGATATGTTGTCCGTAGCGACTCGATTCGCGTTCCGATGCATCCCGAAGCGGCATCAAGAAATCGACGTAGCGACATCCGAGTGCCTGGCACATCGTCGCGTAGGGCGTGAACGATTCGCATTCTTCAAATCGCTTCGCAGCTTCATCAACGTCGGCCCGCGTCCAAACGTCGAAGTCGGCCGGTTCGACTCCGCCCGTTCGAACCAGCATCTCCAGCGATTCAACACGGCAAGCGTAACCCCTGGCCCGCAGGTGTTTTACCACCTCTGCGGGCTTCATGGGGAACAACTGCTCGGCCCGAACGTCGGCCGATCGATGCTTCGGCACGTCCTCGTTGTTCAGCCGAAGCTTCACGTTGACGAACTCCTCAAAGGTCAATCCAATTCCCATCTTGGTC
>NZ_WIAD01000014.1 GCF_009618275.1 Roseimaritima sediminicola | reverse complement strand
TGTATGCCACTGCTTAGGTGGGTTCGTTTAGAATTTTGCCGGTGCGGTCGTCCACGCGGTGCAACCGGGTGGCATCTTGCGAGATCCCGTCGCCGGCTTTCAACGAAACCAGCCAGTAGGGATCCTCGGGCACATTGGCGGCGACCATCGCGCGGAGCACCTCCGGGTCCTGCACGCCGCTGTCGCTGTACAGTTTCATGTAGAATTCCTTCTCCCGGCGAATCCGTTCGCTGTCGAAGAAGACCGCCGAGCACCTGGTGCCCGGCGGGATGTCGCCCAGGTACCGGATGACGGTCATAATGGCCGCCTTTTGATCCAGTTCTCGTTTGGTCACGTTACCTATCCATCCAAAATGCGAATCGTTTCCCTCTTGCCCAGTGCGACCGAGATTGTTTGCGCCTTGGGACTGCGCAGCCAATTGGTCGGGGTGACGCACGAATGCGACTTTCCGGCCGGCATCGAGTCGCTTCCGGCGGTGACTCGGTCGTGGATTCCGCCGGCTGCGACCAGCCGCGAAATCGACGCGTTGGTCCGGGAACGCTTGAAGTCCGAGAGCGCATTGTATTCGCTGGACATGCCGACGTTACAGCGGCTCTCGCCTGATTTGATCGTCACGCAGACGTTGTGCGACGTGTGCGCGGTCGCCGAGCGAGAGGTCCGGGAGGCGGTGAGCCGCTTGCCGGGGTCGCCGCGCGTGGTCAACCTCGAACCGACGCGGCTGGCCGACGTGTTCGAGGGCATCGCCGCGGTAGCAGCCGCCGCGGGCGTCGAGGATCGATCCAGGGAGGTCGTGGCCGAGCTCGAAGCGCGCGTCGAGCGGGTGGTCCAGCGAGCGCGAAGGGTCGAGCCTGCCGAGCGGCCGAGCGTGTTGTTGCTGGAATGGATCGATCCGCCCTTCAGTGCCGGGCACTGGAGTCCGGAGCTGGTCGAGAAAGCCGGCGGCCGCGAGCTGCTCGGCGTGCCCGGAGAACGTTCGCGGGCGATCGAGTGGGAAAGAATCGTCGAGCTCGATCCGGAGATTTTGGTCATCGCCTGCTGCGGTTTCGACGAGCCGCGAATGAGGCAGGACCTGCCGATCCTGGAAGCCAAGCCCGGCTGGGAATCGCTCCGCTGCGTCCGCAACCAGCGAGTGCACATCGTCGACGGCTCCGCCTACTTCAACCGCCCCGGCCCCCGCCTGGTCGACAGCCTCGAGATCCTGTCGAACCTGATCACCTAGTGTCGCCTCCCGTAGCCGAAGTCGCCAGACTTTGGGGCCTCCTCCCACCAGCCGACGGCGCGAGCCGCGGGTCTCCTAGCCAGGACGGTTTTCGTCGCTGTGATGGTGCGCAACCGATATCGGTGCGGAAACGCGAATCGCCGCAGGATCATCCCCGCCGCGCTCACCCGACGCTAACGCGTTCGGCTGGGCTAGTTCCCCTAGCCGACGGCGCTAGCCGCAGGTCTCCCAGCCACGATGCATTTCTCCACCGCCCTTGTGCGCAACCGATAACGGTGCGGAAACGCGAATCGCCGCAGGATCATCCACCGCCGCGCTCGCCCGACGCTAGCGCGTTCGGCTGGCCTCGCTTCCCCTAGCCGACGGCGCTAGCCGCGGGTTTCCCAGCCACGACGGTATTCGTCGCCGTGATGGTGCGCAACCGCCAGCGGTACCGATCAACCATGCGCCGAGGGGCATTCCTGTGCCTTCGCCGCATTGAGCTCAATGAATCCCTGCCACCGCTCGGGAACATCGTCCTCGTGAAAAATCGCTTCGGTCGGACATTCGGTGACGCAGGCATCGCAGTCGATGCACTCGTCCGGATCGATATAGACCATCGTCTCATCCTCGTGAAAACACTCCACCGGGCAAACCGGCAAGCACGCTTTGTCTTTGCAGCCGACGCAGGGCTGCGTTACCACCATCGTCATTTTCGTGTCTCCCTTTGTAAGATAGGCTTCTGGCTGTTGGGCTGGTGATCATAGGCGGGATGCCTATGCCACAGGGGAAGTGAGGAAGCGAGCTTGGAACCGGACACCCATCGCGAAAAAGAATTGCAAAAAGCGGAGTCGCTGGCGGATCAGCCAGACGATTGGCTACTGCGGCGTTGGAAGGACGGAGACGAAGGAGCTGCCGCGATTCTCTACGACCGCTATGCCATACGGCTCGTGGCCCTGGTGGCCAGTCGTCTCAACCGGCGGTTCCGGGCGGAGATCGATCCGGGCGACGTCGTCCAGTCAGCCTTAGGAAGCTTTTTCGATGCTGCCCGGCACAGCCGCATCCGCGCCAGTCAGAGCGTTTCGCTGTGGCGGCTGCTGGCAACCTTTGCTCGTCGGAAGCTGGCTCGTTCGATCGAACGGCACGCGGCAGCCAAACGCGGGGGCGATCGCGACCGAGTCTCACTGGGCCAGCTGACGGCTGATTCCCAGCCTTCTGCGATTGCGGACGGCGACGCCGAAGAGCTCGAAGATCGGTTGAAGCAGGAGCTCGCTCCGGATCAATTCGCCGTCGTACAGGGCTTGCTCGCCGGGCAGGCCCAGCGAGAAATCGCCGCGTCGCTGGGGATCGACGAGCGAACGGTGCGTCGCCGGCTGTCGCGGATTCGCGAGTTGTTGGCTCCGAGCGAGAATACAAATGAAGTCGTCCGCGACGCGGCACCCGCTAGGCCGAGTTTGCCGCGAGTGGATTACAGCCGGTTCGTGCTGGGGAAACTGATTGGCAGCGGCGGTTTTGGGAAAGTTTATCGAGCCCGTCTGCAGGCTGACGCCCGAACGGTGGCGGTCAAGTTCCTGCGGAAGACGTTTTGGCAGCACGCGTCCGCCCACGCGTCCTTCCTCCGCGAGATCGATGCCGCTTCCCGCATTCGACATCCCGGCGTGATTCGCTACCTGGGCTACGGCGAGTCGCCGCACGGCGGCCCATATGTGCTCAGCGAGTGGATCGACGGCGGGCCGATGCACGCGATCGAACGTCCCGGCCGGCAACGGTTCGCTGGATGGGTGCGCCAGATCTGCGAGGCCCTGCAGGCGGTCCACCGAGCCGGGCTGGTGCACGGGGACCTCACGCCCGCGAACCTTCTGGTCGACGAGCACGATCGGATCGTGATTACCGATTTCGGGTTCTCGCAAGCGTTCTCGGGGTCGCGTCCGCCGGTCCTCGGCGGAACCCTCGGCTTTGCGGCCCCCGAGCAGATCGACCCCGCGCTGGGCAGCATCAGTCCCCAGACAGACATCTACGCCATCGGCGGGCTCATCCACTGGTACCTCTTCGGCCATCCCCCCAACGCCGCTCCAAGCATCGCCGCGAGCCTTGCGAAAACGGTCGCAAGCCCAAGCACCCCCGTCCCTCCCAAGTCGGCATCGGACGCCAACCCGCAAACCATCCGGAGCCGATCCCTACACGCCTCACCCGCCAACCGCACCATCTCCCTAGAGGAAATCGCCGAGCTGGTTGGGTAGAGCCAAAGATGCGAAGACTGTGATACAGGTTTGTAGAACATTGGGTACGGTGATGCATGCAGAAGCGGGTGTGTGTTAGATTGTCCGCAGCACGACACAAACTGAACACCGCACAGGGGCAATAGGACATGGCTGAATCGCAGCGAAGTGGCTGTCTGGGTTTCTTTCTTCGGGTCTTCGGCTTCAATTCAGGCGATGGAACGGCAGATGCCAGTGAAGAGCTTCCATATCGGCTGAGGACGAGTTTTCTCTCGCCAGCCGAATTAGCTTTCTACCGCGTACTCGAACAGGCCGCTCCGCAGTATTCGATAAACAACAAGGTGCGTTTATGGGATGTTCTCTACGTCCCAAGAGCAGAAGGCAGCCGCCGCTACGAGAACAAAATCAGCAGCAAACACGTCGACTTCTTGCTCTGTGACCCTGCTACGATGCAGCCCGTCCTAGCCATCGAGCTAGATGACTCTAGCCACAATCGACAGGACCGACAGGACCGCGACGCCTTCGTGGACAAAGCGTTTGCTGCGGCACGTCTACCGATCTTGCATGTTGCTGCATCCCGCAACTACTCAGCTACCGACCTGCGAGACCGAATTGCAGCCTGCATTCACGGTGAGTCTCCAGCTGTGGTGTCAGGCAGCGACACAACGGTGCGGGAACCGGCCTCGCCGCTATGTTCAAAATGTGACACGTCAATGGTTCTACGGACAGCGACAAGAGGCAAACACGCTGGCAGACAATTCTGGGCATGCGTGAACTACCCCAAATGTCGCGAACTCGTCGGGATCGACTAATACTTTCAGGTTTCGTTGTGGTACAAAGCCGCATTTCATCCAATGGACAACTCCTCAATTTTGGTGGAGTCTTTCGAGAGCGTGTACAGGCATTGGAAAAGTTTCGGGAAGTGGATGCTGCAGGATGACGATGGCTTCGCCGTTTCTTGATGTGCCGCCTGATGACTGGATCGCGTCGAATGAGTTGGCGTTTGCCATTCACGATGGATTCCCTGTGACTCCAGGACATGCTCTTGTCGTTACGCGGCGGCTTGTCCCTACGTGGTTTGAAGCCACGGCGGAGGAACAAGCTGCGCTGATGTCGCTAGTCAACGAGGTCAAGCGAAAACTGGACGCAATGCTTTGCCCGAAACCGGATGGCTACAACGTCGGCTTCAACGCTGGGGGTGCAGCTGGCCAAACTGTAGAACATGTCCACATTCACGTGATACCGCGTTATGTAGGGGACATGCCTGATCCTCGTGGTGGCGTTCGTCACGTCATCCCAGGCAAAGGAAACTACTTGACTTCTGCGACAAGTGCGTCTGCAGAAGCGAGGATACGCCGTGGTTCCGTTCTAAGTGTCGGCTATCCGCGTGCTCCGCTATGGGAGCAACTTGCTTGGCGGATTGCTGGTGCGAAAACGGTGGACATACTCGCTTCGTTTGTTCAGTCGTCTGGCTTGGAAGTCATTGAGGAACGACTGTTCGAAGCTTTGGGGAATAAGGCAGAGATTCGCATATTGGTCAGCGACTACCTGTATGTTTCTGACCCAAAAGCACTTCGCAGCCTGCTTGGGTGGTGCGAGTTGGCGAAGGAAGAGTTTCGGTCCTTACGCTTGCGTGCGAGGCTAATCGAGTCCGCGAAATTGCCGTCGAAGCCGATGTCATTTCACCCGAAGGCGTGGCGGATCGTCGAGAGCGGCAGTGAATTGATCTCCGTCGGTAGCAGCAATTTGTCGCGGCCAGCACTCGAAACGGGCGTGGAGTGGAACCTGTTATCGACCACCGAGGAGCACGAGCCGGCACACGCGAAATTTGCGGAAGAGTTTGACATCCTTTGGGAGAACGCGTCAGCTCTGACGTCAAAAGCCGTTGTCGACTACGAACAGCGTGCGAGGAAGTTCCGGAGAGAAAACTTTGTTCCGGAAACGCAAGAATCTCAGGAGGTCCCTGATCCGCGTCCGTGGCAGGTTGAAGCGTTGGCGGCGTTGGCAGACGTTCGCGTTAATGGTTATCGACGAGCACTCGTCGCCGTCGCTACTGGTATGGGAAAGACTTGGCTGGCTGCATTCGATGCGTGCCAGTTTGGCGAAAGTATCAACCGTCGTCCACGCGTACTAATCGTTGCCCACCGCGCCCATATACTTGCTCAGGCAGAATCAGTGCTTTCCCGCTTGCTAGAGTATCGGTTCGGTGCGGGAGCGACGGCCTGGTATGTTGGGAAGCGAAGCGAACTTAGGGGCGACCTGGTGGTCGCGTCGGTACAGAAGCTGTCTCGCTCAAAGGGTTTGCAGCGACTCGCTGCCGAACGTTTCGATTACGTAATCATGGACGAAGTGCACCATGCCCATGCACCAAGCTACCGGCGTGTGCTAGCAAATCTTCATTGCAGTTTCGCGCTCGGACTGACAGCCACGCCGGAACGGACCGACGGTGTCGATGTGGCGACGATTTTCGATGACAATCTGGCCTATCACGCGACGATCGGTGATGGAATTTCTGAAGACGCGTTGGTGCCGTTCCACTATGTAGGACTCAAAGACACTGTTGACTTCAAGCAAGTGCCTTGGCGGAACGGCCGTTTTGACGTCGCGCAACTCGAACAGCGTGTCATCAAGAGTGAACGTATGGTTCGGCTCTGGGAGGCGATGCAGAGCCATCCCGCGGATCGAACACTCGTGTTCTGCTGCTCGCGTCGCCACGCATTGTTTGCTCGTGATTGGCTGCGTTCCAAAGGCGTATCGTCGGCCGCAGTCTTTTCGGGCGAGGGGAGCGACAGCTATAGCGAGTCACTTCAGCGGCTTCGCGATGGCGAGCTTCAGGCGTTATGCGTTGTCGATATGTTCAACGAAGGACTGGACATTCCGGCGGTCGATCGCGTGGTAATGCTCCGCCCGACAGAATCGAAGATTATCTTCTTGCAACAGCTCGGTCGAGGCTTGCGATCCAGTGAAGGTAAGACCCGCCTGTTGGTTCTAGACTTTGTCGGCAATCACCGCATCTTCGCACAACGCATTTTGCATTTGCTGTGCTTGGAATCGGGTAGCGATAAATGGAAGGTTCTAAAGGATTGGCTTGCTGGCCGGCAGGTAGAGCTGCCCGAAGGCTGTCTACTGGATGTGGAACTTGAAGCGAAGGACATGCTGAAAGCGTTCCTTCCGCGGGGACGACTGGCCTCAATCGAAGGCTATCGTGCCCTGCGCGATGAGCTGGGACGCAGACCGACGGCAACAGAAGTGTTCAGTAGAGGCTTTCTACCGCGAACGATTAGTGCCGGTGCGCAAAGTTGGTTTCATTTTATCCGGGACGAGGGCGATCTGTCGGAACTGGAAGAGAAAGCGGTTGCGTCGTTTGGCGACTGGTTCCAGACGTTGGAGACAACGAATCTAAAAAAGTCATACAAGATGATCGTTTTGAGAGCCCTACTGGACACCTCGCAGATGTTTCGAGCGGTTGGCTTATTCGAGTTCTCCAAACAGTGTCGAGGTTTCTTGCAAGGCCACGAAGTGCTGCGACGCGATTTACACGGTGCGAACCATGGGGTCGACCATGCGAACGCAACGGACCAGGAGTGGGCCAAATGGTGGATCCGTTGGCCGATCGATCGTTGGCTTGCGAAACAGAACGGAACCAAGTGGTTTGTGAGAAAGGAGAACATGTTCCAGTGGGCGGTGGCTTGTCCTGAGCACTTAAAATCGACCGTCGAAGCGCTCACCGAAGAACTTGTGGATTGGCGGCTAGCGGCCTATGCCCGAAGCCGTCGGCTAGTGCCGACCGATCATCAAGAAGTCCGTTTTGAAGCAAAGGTATCTCACTCCAACGGTCGTCCGATCCTGTTTCTTCCCGAAGAGTCGAAATCGCCCGAACGACCAGTGGGACCGACACGCATGCGTTTGCCGGACGGCCAGATGTGGGAGTTCAAGATGGTGAAGATCGCATGTAATGTCGCGAGGCCAATAGGCGATAAGAGGAATCAACTGGGACAGTTGCTGCAACAATGGTTTGGCCCAAATGCCGGACTACCTGGTACGGACTTTCGAGTAAACTTCGAATGCCGAGGCGGGGAATGGTACGTGACGCCGCTTCAAGTCGAAGGTGCAGTTTCGGCTGAGAAGACGAGCTCAGTGGAGACGGATCTCTGCGACATTTTGTCCGAGGTGCCAGATGAATCCAAGTTCAAGACGCACGCCCCCGTGTACGACTTGTCGGCCGCTGCTGGGGAGTGGGGGCCCGCCGGTGTTCCAGAAGCGATCGGATGGATTGCTGTCCCGAATTATCCACTTTCCGAGGGGCTGTTCGCGGCTCGTGTTTATGGTCATTCAATGGAGCCAACTATTCCTGATCGTTCGTGGTGCTTGTTTCGGCCGTGTCCGGCTGGCTCCCGAGAAGGGAGGTTACTATTGGTGCAGGTCAATACGCATGCAGATCCTGAGGACGGCGGACGCTATACCGTCAAACGCTACCATTCTGTTAAACAAGCGACTAATGACGGTTGGGTGCATGAGTCGATTCGGCTCGAGCCGCTGAACAAAAGCTACCAACCGATCGAGATTTCAAGTGAAGAGGCGGAGGACGTCCGGGTTGTGGGCGAGTTCATTAGAGTGATCGATTCGGTCGAGACGTAGCTAATCATCGGCGTGAGTCGGTGGATCGGTAAGCATGCCCGGGACGATTGTGGCCATGGACTTGAGACCTGGGGAAAGGGAGGTCACCCCGTATCGTTTCGTCCTTAAGAGACGGCATGAGCTTAACGATTCCGGAGCGTCGATTCCCGCACATCGCTTGATTGGCGTTGTCGAGTTTTTTTGGTTCGCGACCCTCTGTCTACAAACTGTTCGTTCGGTCGCGACCGTCCATAAATTTTGCAGTTGCGTCCCATCGGGGTTCTCGAGCTCGCTGAGTTTTGGCGTTTCGTGCACAAACGGGTTGTCGGTAGGAACCGTGGGCTAGCGCGTTGCGGCTGATGGGCGTGGTGGGTAGGAACCGGGGCTATCGCCGAAACGGCTCAGGGGGCGGAGGTAGGAACCGTGGGCTAGCGGGCGGTTGACTAGATTGACAAGCACGTGGGCGGATGTTCCTGGGCGACGCACGCGCAACCTCGCCCCAAAGGGGCAACCCTATGTCAGCCCAGGGCAACGCCCTGGGGTATTCCCCACCCGCTCCGCGCCAAGCCCCAACGGGGCGGCCCTAGCTCGATCCCTAGCCGGTTCGACCGCGCTGGATCGTGCAAAATGGTAGGGCCGCCCCGTTGGGGCTCGCGGCTTCGTCCGCTCGTGACCCAGGGCGTTGCCCTGGGCTGACATAGCATCGGCCCGTTGGGCCTGCTCGCGCGTTAGGACTGCTATGCCGCCGGTGTGCCAGCGTCTGGTTCGGTGCCGTGGTGGGGTAGCGCGTTGCGGCTGATGGGCGTGGTGGGTAGGAACCGGGGCTATCGCCCAAACGGCTCAGGGGGCGGAGGCAGGAACCGTGGGCTAGCGGGCGGTTGACTAGATTGACAAGCACGTGGGCGGATGTTCCTGGGCGACGCACGCGCAACCTCGCCCCAAAGGGGCAACCCTAAGTCAGCCCAGGGCAACGCCCTGGGGTGTTCCCCACCCGCTCCGCGCCAAGCCCCAACGGGGCGGCCCTAGCTCGATCCCTAGCCGGTTCGACCGCGCTGGATCGTGCAAAATGGTAGGGCCGCCCCGTTGGGGCTCGCGGGCTCGTCCGCTCGTGACCCAGGGCGTTGCCCTGGGCTGATATAGCATCGGCCCGTTGGGCCTGCTCGCGCGTAAGGAATGCTATGCCGCCGGTTCGCTAGCGTCCGGTTCGGTGGTGTGTTGGGGTAGCGCGTTGGGTTGCGGGGTGGGAACCGCGGGCTAGCGCCCGGCGGCTCAGGGGGCGGAAGCAGGAACCGTGGGCTAGCGGGCGGTTGACTAGATTGACAAGCACGTGAGCGGATGTTCCTGGGCGACGCACGCGCAACCTCGCCCCAAAGGGGCAACCCTATGTCAGCCCAGGGCAACGCCCTGGGTTGTTCCCCACCCGCTCCGCGCCAAGCCCCAACGGGGCGGCCCTAATTCGATCCCTAGCCGGTTCGACTGCGCTGGATCGTGCAGAACCGTAGGGCCGCCCCGTTGGGGCTCGCGGCTTCGTCCGCTCGTGACCCAGGGCGTTGCCCTGGGCTGACATAGCTTCGGCCCGTTGGGCCTGCTCGCGCGTAAGGAATGCTATGCCGCCGGTTCGCTAGCGTCCGGTTCGGTCCGTGGTGGGGCAGCGCGTTGGGTTGCGCTGATGGGAACCGTGGGCTAGCGATCTGCGGCTGTTGTGGATGCGGCTGGTGGAGGAGGGAGCGGCTCGGGTGCAATTCCTTGCATCTGCATTCGCTGTTGATTGGTTCCATCCCGCGTTAAGATGCGAAGAAGCACAAAGACGGTGGCGCTGCGCGGCAATCCCCCTCACCCCCAGCCCCTCTCCCCCAAAGCCTGACTCGCTTAGGCTCGCCAGGCTTTGGGGGAGAGGGGAGCAAACACTTAGATAGGGCGACAGGAGAGCAGGGTTGGCGGCCTGGTCTATTGTGCGGCGGGGGGCTGCTGCGTCGTAGCGGCCGGGGCCTCGTCGGCTGGTGCCGCAAGGCACCGGGCGGGAGGGCTGCTAAGGGCGACAAGCGGGCTGCACAACGCAGTGGCAAACAGAACAATCGCGGGGCGCGGGCATGGAAAAGGGCGCATCGTCGTGCTCGCGGGGTAGAAGAATTCTAGCCACTACGCATGGTAGCGTGGCAACCTCACTTCCGCCGCCGGCGTATCGCGTAGCGAGCGAAGTCCATCAGTCCGGCGAAGCGGTATCCGGGGTCGACGTAGTGCTGGATAACGTAGAAGGCGAAGTAGTAAAAACGGCAGAACGACCAGATGGCGATCGCCACCAGCACCGCCACGTCCAGTCGCGGAACCCGCGCGATCAGGATTACCACGGCAAGACCGCCAAGCAGCAAGAACAAAAATCCTTTGGCGAGAATCACGCGAGGGTTTTTTAGGTCGGTCATCAGAGCATCCGTAAATCCCTGTGCGATGCAAAGACGTTGGAAAACGCATCGTGTGGTTGGAGTGTACCGGTCTCCGGTAGGCAGGAGAGGCCCAGTCCTCGGGGGCTGGTCTGGCCGAGCCTCGTTTAGTGTGGCGCCGGGCCGATGCAGTAGAGAGCATCGCCAGAGCGAAGGAAGAAATTGCCTTGAGAGACGGCGATGGAGGCCATCGTTTTGCCGCTCAGATCGTTGGTCGCGAGCTCTTGGTATTGCGGGCCGGGTTCCAGGACCGTGGTCTTTCCTGCTTCCGAGGTGATATAGATCCGGCCGTCGGCAAACAGCGGCGAGGCGGAGTAGTTGCCGTCGAGTCGCTGTTGCCAAACGACGTCACCGGTCGAGGCTTCGAAGCAGTACAGGATGTTGTCACGAGTAATCGTGTACAGATACGGATCGACGTACAGCGGCGATGGCAGGGCTGGGACGCCGCGTTTCTGTTCCCAAACGATGTGCGAATCGGTCACGTCGCCGCGTCCGCCCGGACGGATGGCGCGGATGGTCGGATCTTCGAAACCGGATGAGGTAAAAATCAGTCCCTCGCCCAGAACCGGCGACGGCGTCACGCCTTCGCCCTGGCTGTAGACCGACCAGATTCGCTCGCCCGTGGCGACGTCGTGGGCTTGGACACGGTCACCACCGGCGCTGACCACCGTCTGTCCGTTGTCGATCGTGATCGGTGTAACGTGTCCCACGCGAGACAGTCCTCGTTGGCCACGCCAGCTGGTTTTGCCGGTCTCCTTGTCGATTGCCAGGACCACGGCTTGGTCCCACGGTTCCTTCCAACCGACACGCTGTTCCTCGGGACTGCTGCCATCGAAGGGCATGACGATCCGTCCCCCGGCAATCATCGGCGAGGCGCCAAGCCCGTGCAGACTGTGGAAGTCGACGTCTTCGTTACGCCATACCAAGTTGCCGTCGAAGTCCACCGCCACCACCGTCCCGTCGTAGAAGGCGGCATAGACGCGGGTGCCGTCGGTTACCGGTGTCGGTGTGGCGTAGGAGTTCTGCGCCCGCTTGGGGCCTGGTACCTGACGGTGGACTTCGGTGTTCCAACGCACGTCGCCACTCTTGCGATCGATCGCGATCACTCGGCAAGACACGCCTTCTTCGGTGGCGGTCGTCACGAAGACGTGGTCGCCCGAGACGATGGGAGACGACCAGCCCTGGCCCGCAATCGGCGTTTTCCAGGCGATATTGCTGTCCTCGGACCACTTCAGCGGTAGGTCGCTTTCGGATGCGATGCCCTGTCCGTTCGGACCTCGGAAGCGAGTCCAGTCCTGACCGGATAATCGATTGGCAACTGCCGACAAGCCGATGACGACAACCAACGTACAACACAGTGAACGCATGACAAAATCTCTTGGGATGCTCGGAAGGATCCCGGTCATGATACCGTAAGCCGCGGGGGGCGTTGTCCAACTTGCCAGCGAGATCGACGCCGGGAAAGCCGGGAAGATCCGCAGCGGGATGGGCGTCAATGGCGTTTGATGACGGCGAAGTAGCGGTCGGCTTTGAGTGTACCGTCGGCGTTGAGTTCGGCTATGGTTGCTCGCACGCTGTTGCTGACGTTGCCGCCGATCGCAATAACCTGATCGTCCTCCACGGCGACGACGATGTCGCCGTGCGTCTTGTACACGTTGCCGTCGTCGACGTTGGCGTAGGTGACATTGTCGCCGGCTCGCTCGTTGACGATGATGTCGCCCACGGCGGGGACGGCGGTCGCGGCATCGTAGGCTTTGAAGGGATTCGACGAGCCGCGGACTCGGTTCCGCTTGGCCGCCGCGGTGTAAACGTAATGCGAGTCGGAGTACGCGAAGTCGTTGCCGCCGCCAGCTCGCTTGACGATCCAGGAAACGCAAGCCGCACTCCACGGCCACTTGCGCTGGAATTCACGGTCCCGAAACCGCTCGATCGGAAAATGCTGGTCGGTCGCGTCCCAGTAGGCTTGCAGCCGTGTGGCCACGCGCGGCGAGGTCTCCGTCCGCTGGCCATTCTTCCAAAATTTCTGCTCGCCCAATGCGACTCGCGTGACTCGGTGGGCGAAGGGCTGGGCCTCGACGACCTCGTTCAGCTTGGCCAGCGTCCGCCCCCGTGGGTCGACTCGCGAGTCGGCGGTGCCGAAGTGCTTTTGCTGGAACGCGGCGATGGCGGCCATCGTCGCGGGACCGTTTTCGCCATCGGGCACGAGCAGTTCCCGCGGTCCGCCCTGCTCGGCCGGGACCTGATTGAGCAGAACCTGGACGGTCAAGACGTCCGCTTCGGCGTTCGTGCCCTCTCGGCCGACCGAGTCGTCGAGCGATTGTGCGGCCGGCAGGGGAGCGTTACAGCAGCCGGCGAAGATGCCGAGAGCGACGGCGAGCGACCGGACAAGATCACGAGCGTTGAAAAGTTTGGTTCTGGTCATAGGGGATTTTTGGGCTGCGGTGAGAGGCGGGCCACGGGGGGCGAGGACGGTTTTTGAGTTTACTTCGGGGGTGGGCCGTACGGAAGCTCGCGACCTGTGTGGGGGAGGTAGCTGGAAAACGCCAGAGTTGGGACGCGCCCCTGTCTCGGCTGAGGACAGCCGAGCTACTGTGGGACGATCGCAGACGATCGCTAGTTGCGAAGCAACGACCGTCGAAAGCCTGGGATGCGAATCCCAGGTCGGCGACTCCCGACGTGTTTTTGGGGCCTCCTACCTCGGATTGGCATCCGAGGCTATCAACTGCCATCGCTTCGCGATTGAGCGGCGGTGCGCCTCGGCATCCGCGCCGTCGAGAACGGGAGGGCCGTTCCCGGCCGTGGCTCGCTCTCGTCTCGGCTGAGGACAGCCGAGCTACTGTGGGACGATCGCTAGTTGCGAAGCAACGACCGTCGAAAGCCTGGGATGCGAATCCCAGGTCGGCGACACCCCACCCCAGTGAAAGTCGCGGAGCGACGGCATGTGGCTTGAGCGACCTGTCGTCGCTCCGCGACTCCCGATGTGTTTTGGGGCCTCCTACCTCGGATTGGCATCCGAGGCTATCAACTGCCATCGCTTCGCGATTGAGCGGCGGTGCGCCTCGGCATCCGCGCCGTCGAGAACGGGATGGCCGTTCCCGGCCGTGGCTCGCTCTCGTCTCGGCTGAGGACAGCCGAGCTACTGATGGACGATCGCAGACGATCGCTAGTTGCGAAGCAACGACCGTCGATAGCCTGGGATGCGAATCCCAGGTCGGCGACACCCCACCCCAGTGAAAGTCGCGGAGCGACGGCATGTGGCTTGAGCGACCTGTCGTCGCTCCGCGACTCCCGATGTGTTTTTGGAGCCTCCTACCTCGGATTGGCATCCGAGGCTATCAACTGCCATCGCTTCGCGATTGAGCGGCGGGGTAAGGTCTGACGACCAGAGCTACTTTCGCGGAGCGAAAGGCGACACTGGGCAAAGTCTGGCGACTTTGGCTACCGGCGTTAGAATGGCGACGTTCTTTCGGGGCGACGCGGGTTGCGTTCGCTGGTACAACGACTGATAAGGCGACGACCTCTATGAACCCTGCTGCAGCAGCCGGTTTCCAAACCCAAAGCATCGAGAGTTTGAGCTCGTATCGGCGGATCGCTCTGCTGACCGAGGGCTACTCGACGCCGTTCTACGCGAAGACGGCGATCAGTATGCTGCGGTACCGACGCGAGGACGTCGTGGCGGTGGTCGACGCCGGCGAACAGGGCAAGCGTGCGGCAGAATTGTTTGGCGTGGGCGACGATGTTCCCGTCGTCGGCTCGCTGAAGAACGTCAACGCCGATGCGTTGTTCCTGGGCACTTCGGTGGCCGGCGGTAAACTGCCCGGCGAGTGGCGAGCGATCATCATCAAAGCGATCGAGCGCGGCCTGGATGTGGTTTCGGGAAACCACCAGTTTTTGATCGATGATGCCGAGTTCCGCGAGGCCGCGCAGGCGTCGGGCAGTCGCCTGATCGATGTGCGCCGCAACACCGAGAATGCGACGTCGACCGGCAAACCGTTTCGCGACGGTTGTTGCCGAATCCACACCGTGGGACAGGACTGCAGCCTCGGAAAGATGGTTGTCAGCCTGGAGCTGCAAAGGGAGTTGGCTCGCCGCGATTTGGATGCGGCTTTCGTGGCCACGGGGCAAACCGGAATCATGATTTCCGGCGATGGCGTTCCGGTCGACTGCGTCGTTTCGGATTTCGTCAACGGCTCGGTCGAAGCCCTCATCCGCCGCCACGATCACCACGACTTTCTTCTGATCGAAGGCCAGGGCAGTCTCGCCCATCCGAGTTTTTCGGCCGTCACCCTAGGACTGCTCCACGGTTGCTCGCCCGACGCCCTGATCTACTGCTACGAAGTAGGACGGAAGAATGTAAAGGGGCTGGACCACGTGCCGTTGGTCGATCACCGCACGATGATCAACGCCTACGAATCCCTCTCGGCGTTGCGGCACCCGGCTCGCGTGATTGGAATCGCCATGAACAGCCGCAATGTGTCGGCGGACGAAGCAGCGGCCGAACGGGAGCGAATGCGGGCGGAGTTCGGGTTGCCCGTGTGCGATGTTTATGTGGACGGTCCGGCCGTGCTGGCCGATGCGGTGCAGCGGTTCCAGCAGGAGCGACACCGATGAAACTGCTTACCCACTGCGTCGAGCTGCCGCTGGAGCATCCTTTTACGATCGCGCGCGGCACCCGGCACGTTCAGCGTTCCCTGATCGTCGAACTCCAGCACGACGGCCTTTGCGGCTACGGCGAAGCGACCGAGCACGCCTACTACGGCGTCCGTGTCGAAGAGATGGTGAAACGCATCGACCGCTGTCGAGCGACGGTGGAAGCTTTCGACGGGCGGAACGTGGAAACGCTTTGGGACTGCCTGCGGCCGCAGCTCGAGGGCGAAATGTTCCTGCTCGCCGCGATCGACTGCGCCGCGCACGATCTGGCGGGAAAATTGGCCGGACGCCCGAGCTTTGAAACGCTCGGCCTCGCCTGGGAGAACATCCCCGCCTCCAGCTTCACGATCGGCATCGACGAGATCGAGCGGATGGTCGAAAAGATGGAGCAGCGCAGCGAGTGGCCGATCTACAAAATCAAACTGGGGACGGATCGAGACATCGAGATCGTGCGGCGACTGCGCGAACACACCGCGGCGACGCTGCGCGTGGATGCGAATTGCGGCTGGTCGGCCGAGGAAACGATCGAGAACTCGGCGGCGCTGCGGGAGATGGGCGTGGAGTTGATCGAACAACCGCTGCCCGCCGACGCGCCCGACGAAGATCACCGCCGCGTCTTCACCGCATCCGCGTTGCCGATCATCGCGGATGAAAGCTGTCTGGTTTCCGCGGACGTCGGCGCCTGCGAGGGGCTATTCCATGGCATCAACGTCAAACTGAGCAAGTGCGGCGGGATCACGCCGGGATATCGAATGCTGAAAGCGGCTCGCCAATTGGGCCTTAAGACGATGGTCGGCTGTATGGTCGAGAGCACGGTCGGTATCTCTGCGGCGGCCCAGCTGAGCCCGCTGTTGGACTACGTCGATCTCGACGGTGCCGAACTGCTCTCCGGTGACGTGGCTCGCGGCGTGAAAGTGGAGAATGGACGGATTCGATTGGCGGAGCGGGCAGGCAACGGGGTGGAGTTGATTGCGGAGAAGGTTGCCCAGTATGGTCTACCGCGTCCGTCCGATCAGTAACCGGGGGCTAGCGCCCAAACGGCTCAGTAAGTAACCGAGGGCTAGCGCCCAAACGGCTCAATAGGTAACCGAGGGCTAGCGCCCAAACGGCTCAGTAAGTAACCGAGGGCTAGCGCCCAAACGGCTCAGTAAGTAACCGAGGGCTAGCGCCCAAACGGCTCAGTAAGTAACCGAGGGCTAGCGCCCAAACGGCTCAATAGGTAACGCAGGTGACTATCGAATCCGACGATCCCAATTCCGCCGGCAAGCCCGAACGAGCGCCGATTTCTGCGATTGAAGAATCCGGAACCGGCACGGCCGACCAGCCGGATGTCGGCCCCGAGACCACTTCACGACTTCGGCCCACGCGGCGGATTGCGGGGATCGTTGTCGTGCTCGGGTTGCTCGGCGGTCTGTTCGTGTTTGCCAAGGTCGAACCCACGTGGCAGGAACAAAAGACGACGTACGACGTGTACGAAAACGACAGCGGCACGTTGGTTTACAAATTCAAAGGCGACGAGACGCCGCTTGGCGAAGTCGTCCCCTATGGTCAATCGCCGCTGCGGCAGGAAGCTCTCGACGAACTGGTCGGACGCCCGCCCACCGAACCGCAGTGGGTGGTGGAAACGTTCCAGGATGAAGGCGGAACCTCCCAGCGCTATGCCCAGTTGGAAGCGAAATTCCATTTCGGATATTGGTCGCTGTTGCCGGCCGTGATCGCCATCGGGCTGTGTCTGCTGACCAAAGAACCGCTTACGGCTTTGCTGAGTGCCGTCGTCGTCGGCGCGTTCATGCTGGGGCAGTTCGACATCACCGACGCGGTGCTGCTGCCGAGTCTGGCCAGCAAGAGTGCCGCCACGATCCTGCTGCTGTATCTGTGGTTGCTGGGCGGATTGATGGGAATCTGGTCGCGTACGGGAGCGGCGCAGGCCTTTGCCGAATTCATGACAACTCACTTTGTCCGCGGGCCACGATCGGCGAAGTTGGTCGCTTGGCTGATGGGAGTCATCTTCTTTCAGGGCGGTACGGTCAGTGTCGTCCTGGTTGGGACGATCGTGAAACCGGTGGCCGATAAAGAAAGGATCAGCCACGAAGAGCTTTCCTACATCGTCGATTCCACGGCTTCGCCGATCGCCTCGGTGCTCGCGTTCAATGCGTGGCCGGTGTACGTCCAGGCGTTGATCTTTGTGCCCGGAGTCAGTTTTCTGGCGACCGAAGCGGACCGGATCGCGTTCTTCTTCCGCAGTGTACCGCTGAGCTTCTACGGGATTCTCGCCGTTCTCAGTACGTTGCTGCTGAGTCTTGGTTTCAACCGGTTTGCGGGGCGGGGACTTCGCAGGGCCCGCAACCGCGCCCGCTCGACCGGCCAATTGGACGCTCCCGGCGCGGCTCCCATCAGTGCCGAGGAGTTGCAGGTCGCTCGGGTGCCGAAACACTACACGCCGCATGTGCTGGAATTCTTCGTACCGCTGGGGCTGCTGATCGGAACTGCGATTGGAACGTTCGTCCTGTTGGGCACCCCGAAAGTCAACTGGGCCTTCGGCGGCGCTCTGCTGGTCTCGGTTCTCGTCGCGCTGCTCCGCGGCATGCGGCTGGGGGACGTGATCGAAGGCATCGGCGATGGACTGAAAGGAGTCGTGGTGGCGTCGGTGATTCTGATGTTGGCCGTGACGATAGGCAGCCTCAGCCGCGAGGTCGGGGCGGGGATCTATCTGGTGGATCTATTGGGCGAACGCATCCCCTACGTCGCGCTTCCCGTAGCCCTGCAGCTGATCACGATGGTGATCGCATTTTCGGCCGGGACGAGCTGGGGCACCTACGCGATTGCCTTTCCGTTGGCGATGCCGCTGGCCTGGGAAGTGGCCCAGACCAATGGTGTCGCCAATCCGGAACTGTTTCTGTCGATCTGTTTTGCAACCGTCCTGAACGGCAGCGTCTACGGCGATCAGTGCTCACCGATTTCCGACACCACGATCCTGAGTGCGATGACGACGGGTTGCGATCTGATGGACCACGTTAAGACTCAAATCGTTCCTGCCAGTGGAGCGGCGATTCTGGCCGGCATCCTGTGGACCGCAGCCGTGGTGTTCTTCGTGTAGGCGACAAGCTCAATCCTGCTCTGCCGCTTGGCAGCGGCGGAGCAGCGCCGCGACGGCGGGATGCGAGCGGCCGTAGGAAACGATACGAACGTCCAAGCCGCTGTGGCGGAAGCGGCCGTAGGCTCGCTCGATGGCCCCGGTGATCCAAGCATCATCGTTGCCGAAGACGCCGCCGCCGAGCAGGGTGAGGAAGACGGTGTTGTTGCCCGTTTGCGAAGCGTTGAGCGCGGCGGCGGCGAGGGTCGCTTCGTAAGCCGCGTCGAGCACCAGGCGGGCGAAGTCCGTCCACTGCGCCCGGGGTTGCCGGCCGTAAGCGACCGGCAGCGCCGAGCAGTAAGCCTGGCTGACCCGGTGCGCGGCGCCATCGAGCGTCACGGCGGCCTGCCACTGCAGACCGATCCGCAGCGTGCCCCGCAGCCGATCGAGCTGGTCCGCGGACATCTGCTGCAGCTTTGCCGAGATCTCGCTCAGCCCCTCGTCGGTGGGAAACAGGTAGCCGTTTTGCATTCGCCACAGCCGCATGTCGACGTTGCCGAGCTGCCTGCCGAGGTCCGCGGCGCAGTCGATCTGCCGCTGGTTAGTTTGTCCGATCTGACCATCGACGTCGGCAAAATAATTGCGATAGATCGTTCCGGCGCCGCAAGCGATCGCGCAGGCCGGGCCCTGGGTGTGATCGTGCTCGTAGACGCCGACGCCTCGCTCGGGCGTGACGCTGGGGCCGGCCATTTCCAGCAGGTTGAACTGCGAAGCGACTTGAAACAGGGCATCCGCATTGGCCGGATCGGCGTGCAGCTCGCGCACATCGCCGACCAGCTCAGCGAGGCTGGACGCACGCGATTCCCGCGAAAGGTTCGCGACGGCTTGCCGCAGCTCTGCAAGTTGTGGTGTTTCCAGTCGCCCGTAGGCCACCCGGTTGCCGTTGGCGCAGACCAGCGAGTCGCCATCGATCGTCAGCTCGCGGCGCACCTGTTCGGGGGACTGTTCGTCGATGCCAGTAAGCGTTTGGAACCAGGTCATGCGAGAGGCCGAGGGGTTTGCGCTTGTGTGGGAGATGGACGTGGGTGGCAGTCAACCATGGTAGCGGTTGGTTGAGTTGCGAGTTGTGAGATTTGAGATTTGCTGGCTCCGGCGGAATCTATTTAGGGCTCGGAGCGGTAGACGACCATGTTTTCTCCCCTCTCCCCCGCTGCGCCGCGAGCGTCAGCGAGTGAAGCAGTGGCGGGAGAGGGGCCGGGGGTGAGGGGGCTCGGGTGCAACGGAATGACTCGTGGCGTACGATCCCCAGGGCCGTGCACCGCATTCAAATACGGCAATCGTGCTGCTGCTCTGCTGGTCCCCCTCACCCCCGACCCCTCTCCCCCGAAGCCTGACTCGCTTAGGCTCGCCAGGCTTCGGGGGAGAGGGGAGTAAACGATTTTTTTCATCCATCGATTCGCCGGAGTCAGAAGATTTGAGATCTCGTGACTCCGGCGGATTCTATGGTTGGCGTGCGAAGCTCACCATACACAGAATCCTATCCTCGCGTCGATTTGTCATGGTTCGGCGGAACGACTCGTTTCCGGGTGTTGAGCGGAAAGAGCAGCATGCGAGACGTGTGTGGGAGCGCTGTTGGTTGCGGAGGCCTCTGCCGAGGCTCGGACGAGTTTGGCTATCGGGAGGCGGGGGCCTCGAGCGGCATTAGTTTGATGTAGTCCAGGTCGATCCAATGGTTGGACGGCGTCGCGGCCGGTTGGACGCGCAGGTGATAGGTGCGGCCGGCGTCCAGGTCGACGCGGCCCACCGGCAGGCTCGCCCATTGGTCTCGACCGCCTGTGGACTCGAGCGACTTCTGCAAGCTCACCTCTCCGATGTCGACGCGGATCGTGCTGCCGGCCACGTCGTCTCCGCCGGCATAACGCACGCGAACCTTGTACTCACCCGACCGATCCGGGGTGAATTGCCACTGGACACTCGCCTCGGCAGCGGTCCAGCCACCGACTTTGCGTTCCTGTCGTTCGGCCAAGACTTTGCGGCCGTGGGTGTACGAGAAATCAGCGGTTTGAGCTTCGAGCTCGGTCGGGAACCGTTTCAGGTCGCCGGTAATCGTGGCTCGATAGGGTCGCAGCGTCAGCACGCCCGCGGCATCGGGCACGATCGGCGCTGCCGCACGCGACTCCGCTCGCCAGCGGGCGATCAGACTCAAACCGCCTGCGATCGCCAGAACCACCAACGCGGCGACAACGACTTCGCTGACGCCGCGGACTATTCTCGAACCGCTTGAGAGCGACTGCGGTGGATCGGTTGTCTTCGGCGCCGGTTGCAAACCCATCAGACTCTCAGGAAAACGTTCTTGCGATACAGAAAATACAGCAGCGTCCACTCGACGATCAGCACACCGGCAGCCAGGACCAGCGGAGCCAGGTCCGCTCCCGCCCAGCGAGCGAAGCCTCCGAAAAAGAAGTCCGCCGTGTACGCGAAGTCGAAATAATGCACGCCGGCATAGATCGTGATCGCGTTCATCCCAATCGGCAGGAACAACCACCCCAGCCACCGCTGTTGCCACACGTCGATCACCAAATAGAACAACGCCAGCAGCAACAGGCTGTAACCGGCCGACAGCACGATGTACGAACTGCTCCACAACGGTTTGACGATCGGCAGTACCTGATCCCAGGCGTATCCCAGCGGCACGAGCACGGCGCCGGCAACAAACAAGATCCCGACGTTGCGATAGGTGGCGACCGGCGAATTTCGCAGCAGGTGTCCGGTGCCTGCACCGATCAATGCCATCGCCGCGGCGGGAAACACGCGGATCGTGCCCTCGGGATCGAAGATGCTCATGTGCAGTTTGCCGGGGATCAGATTCCGATCCAAGAAGCCCGTGAAATTGCCGGTCGGCGTGAGCACGCCCGCGCCGTACCCCGGGACGGGAAGCCAAACCAACGCCGCCCAGTACCCCAGCAACATCCCCACCGCCCACAGGCACTGGCTGCGCACGGGCCGATGAATGACCACCACGCCAGCGATGAAGTAGCCGACGCCGATCAGTCCCAGCACGTTGTAGGGTTTGATCTCCTCGGGCTCGAACCGCAAGGCCGTGAAGGACAATCCGATCAGGACCAGCAACACCATCCGGCGGATCAGCCGCCGGTACGCCGGCCACCGCCCTTCGCCTCGCTGCAGTTTGCTGGTGATCGCGTAGGGCATCGTGACCCCCGCCATAAACATGAACAGCGGAAAGATCAAATCCCAAGCCGTAAAACCCTGCCAGGGCGTGTGACGAGTCTGTTCACGCACCAGCGCAAGAAAGGACGTGGACCCGGTCCAAGCGGCAAACGCAATCAACAACGGCTTTCCGCCGATGATCCAGAACATATCGAAACCGCGGAGCGCATCGAGCGATATTAATCGCTGGCGGGCGACTGTCTGTTCGGACGTCGACCGGGGCTGCGGCAAACTCACTTCTTCGTCGCCCCGCGCCCATAGTAGGGATACCGGTCGAAGCTCGGATCTGCCACGTTTTCGCTGCGCGGGTCGTCGGTCTCACGCATCCAGCGATCCAGTCTCTTCGACAGTTCGTCGATCACCGGAGCGTACTGGGGATCTCCGGCCACGTTGTGAACTTGATCCGGATCCGACTCCTGCACGTACAGCTCCTCGGCCGGTCGTTTGGCGAACCCCAGTTCGAAGAAGCGACGCATCTCGGGTTCCTCGCGATGCGACAGAATCAGTTCCTTGAACGGCGTGTTGTCCACGTCGCCGAACGGTCCCACGGCGTGGTGCAGCTGTGGATCACCGGCGGGCCACAGATCGGGAGCGAGGTTGCGGACGTACAAATAATCTTTGGTGCGCACGGCCCGGACCGGATAGGAGCGGTCGCCGGCCCGTACGTTGGCATGCCGTTCTCGCTCCAGAAAAACCGCGTCCCGCCAGTCGACATCCTGGATGTTCGAGGAGGTGATCAGGGGCAGGATGCTGCGGCCGGTCATCGATTCCGGAACCGGCAGCCCCGCCGCCGAAAGAAACGTCGGAGCGAAATCTTCAAAGCTGATGAACTGGTCGCGGGTTTGTCCGCCCGGAACCCGGCTCGGCCAATGGACGACCATCGGTACGTGGGTGCCGGCATCGTAAACATTCGCCAACCCGCGTGGTGTCTGCCAGCCATTGTCGCCGACCATCACGACGAGCGTATTTTCCAGCCGACCGGTTTCGCGCAGCCGCTCGAGAACCTGATTCGATTCGTGATCAAATCGTTGGACTTCGGCGTAGTAGTCCACGATCGTCTCGCGGACGACCGGATGGTCGGGCAGGTACGCCGGCACATGCACCTCGTCCGCATTCAGGTTGTCGCGATAGTCGTCGCCACGGGTCCAGGGTTGGTGTGGGTCGTGCGAGCCGAACCAGAAGCAGAAAGGTTGGTCGTCGGGCACCTGATCGATAAATTCATCGAAGGACTTGTACGGCGGGCCCGCCGGATTGCGACGTTTGTGGTGTTCGCCATGATATTTCCCCGGTCCCCAGCCCTTGCCGGTGTGTCCAGTGACGTAGCCGGCCGTTTGCAGGATCGCCGGATAGGTCGCGAGGTCTTCGGGAAAGCGGCCCCAGAGGTTGGCGGCGTCCTCGAGCCGGTGCGAGGCTTGTCCGGTCAGCAGTACCGCTCGGGCGGGCGAACACGTTGGCACCTGACAAAAGGCGTGGGTGAACAGAACGCCTTCGCGAGCCAGCCGATCAAAGGTGGGCGTCTCGACCGACTGGTCACCATAGATACTGGCGTGCGGCCACGCCCAGTTGTCGGCCAACAGCAACAGGATGTTCGGCCGCGAGGCGGTTTCATCGGCCGCCGTCAAGGGACGCGGAAGCAGGCAAGTGGCGGCCAGCAACAGCAGGGGGATTGCGATACGTGTTCTCAGTGGCATGAAGCTTCTCTTCTGTCGAGCGGTTCAGGTTTCCGTTTTGTTGACAGCGACCGCTTTATCGGTCGGTTTGTTGAATTGCTTGTGGCGGTACGGCACGGCGGAAAGACTGCAGGATATCTCGCCGGCGTGGCTCGCCCGCTAGATTGTTCCATTCGTGCGGATCTTGCGAAAGGTCGTACAATTCTTCGCTGCCGTCGGCGTAGCGGATGTAACGCCAGGAATCGCTGCGGAGCGTCACGTTGCCCGGATCAAAGACCGTGACCACGTTGCGGTCGGTCGTCCGGGAAGGCTCGCGCAGCAGCGGCACCAGCGAATGGCCATCGAGTCCTTGCGGCGGGTCGACGCCGCACAGCTGGGCCAACGTCGGATACAGATCCACCAGGCTGACCGGGCGATCACAGCGGGCACCGCCGGCGAATTCGCTGGCCTGCCGCCGCGGCGGCACCACGATCAACGGCACGCGCGTCGAACGTTCCCAACCGGTCCACTTGCCCCAGTGCTGTTTTTCGCCCAGGTGCCAACCGTGATCGGACCAGAGCACGATCACCGTGTTGTCGCCAAACCGGCCCGCGTCCAGGGCGTCGAGCAGACGCCCGACCTGATGGTCCACGAACGTCGTGCAGGCCAGATACGCTTTGACGGCTTCTTGCCATTGGCCGTGTTGGACGACCGTCGAGTGCCGGCCCGCGGTGATCGGTTCGAGCGCCCAACGCCGCGCGGTGTCGCTCAGATCCGCCAGGTCGTTTTTCGCAATCGGCGGCAGCTGGACCTCGACGCCGTCGAAGCGTTCGAAGTAGGGCGCAGGAGCATACAACGGAATGTGCGGCCGGTAGTAACCGACGCCCAGGAAGAACGGCTTGCCATCGAAGCCGGCTTCGAGCTGTTCGATCGCCCAGTCGGTGATTTTTGTGTCGCCCATTTCCGCATCGGAGACATCCAGTGGCCCCCAGTCGAACGATTCGCCGGTGGGGGTTTGCGGGTTACGGTCCGACGGCATCCCGTTCAGGGGCAAAACGACCGGTTCGCGACCGTCGATGCGCACGACGTGGCGGGGGCTGTCGGTGCCTTTGGAAGGAAGTTCGGCCGGTGTGTAACGAACCTGCTGGCGCGTGAAAGGGCTCCAGCGCTGTTCGGTGTTGAAATGCCGGTCGAACATCCTTCGATTCGCGTTGCCGCTGGAGTGCATCAGTTTGCCGGTTCCCAGCGTGGCGTACCCGGCGTCGCCAAAGGCGCGGGGAAGGACCTGTATGTCGGGATGTTGTTGAAACAGTTTCCGGCTGTCGTTGGACCAGACGCCGGTTTTCCAGGGCATCTGGCCACTGAACACGATCGCTCGCGACGGATTGCACGCCGGCGACGCGCAGTGCGCATTGGTGAACAGGATGCCACGCCGGGCCAGCCGGTCCATGTTCGGAGTGTGCGCCTGCGGATGCCCATCAAGACAACCGATCCAATCGTTCAGATCGTCGACGGCCACGAACAGGACGTTGGGCCGATCGGCCGCCGCAGCCGGCGCACGGACCAACAACACGGCTAGAGCAACATAGAGCAGGACGCGCATCGTTCTGGGTCTCATCGATTGTGCTCGCAACGGGTAATAAGCACGTCGCAACATTTCATTCGGCTTTACTCTCCCTCTGGGAGAGTCGGGCTCTTAGGCCCGGAGAGGGTTTTCGTAGGGCCCTCCCCGGGCCTAAGAGCCCGACCTCCCGCTGCGCGGGAGGGTGTTGTCGCGGGGTTTCACCGAAAGATTCATGCCGACGTGCTTAGTTTCTGCGAATCATTGACAGCTACCGGCTTAGGATACACGGTTTTGCTTAAAGTACACGGCCTTGCGGGTTGCCGTTTGGGGTGCCCCACTTGTGATCGGGGGCCGTGCCCGGAGGCTGCTCGGGTTTTCTTCTGAAAAAAGGATGAAGGGCGATACGGGCACCGCTATAGTAGGGGCATGTGCTCGATCCCGCCGTTGTCCCACCTTCGATCGTCGGCCTTGTTAACGCTGCTGCCGGCGATGCTATTGTCCCTGGTTGCTGCTTCGTCGTCTGCGGCGGAGGTGCCCGGGCTGGAGTTGTTTGAAAAGCGGATTCGGCCCGCCCTGCTGGAGCACTGTCAGCGCTGTCATGGCGCGGACAAACAACAGGGCGGCCTCCGGTTGGACTCCCGCGAGGGCTGGATGCGCGGCGGCGATTCCGGGCCGGTCATCGTGCCCGGCAAGCCGCAGGAAAGCCTCTTGATGCACGCCCTGCACTACGAGGACCTGGCCCTGGAGATGCCGCCCAAGGGCAAGCTGCCCGCGGCGATCCTCGAAGCGTTCGAAAGCTGGATCCTGGCCGGCGCGCCGGACCCGCGTGAACACCACGGCGAGGCCGAATCGGATGCGCCGCCGACGGTCGAACAGGGACGCGAATTCTGGGCGTTTCAACCGGTGGACGAACCCACGCAGCCGCCGGTGCAGAACACGACCTGGCCCGCCACCGAGATCGACCGGTATGTGTTGGCGAAGTGGGAATCCGCCCAGATCCCGCCACCGGCCGAGGCCACCGACGAGCAATTGGTGCGGCGGTTGTACTTTGATCTCACCGGCCTGCCGCCCACGCCCGAACAAATTAGGCAGTACCGCCGCGATCCTTCGCCGGCGGCCTATGCCCGCTTGGTCGATCGGCTGCTGAACTCGCCGCGGTTCGGCCAGCGCTGGGGCCGACATTGGTTGAGTGTGGTGCGGTATGCGGAATCCAGCGGCGGCGGCCGTACGTTGCTGTTCCCCGATGCCTGGCGCTACCGCGACTATGTCATCGATAGCTTCAACAACGATGTACCCTACGATCAATTCCTGCGAGAGCAGATTGCCGGGGATCTACTGCCCCACGAGGATTGGCAACAGCGACGCCGGCAATTGACCGCGACCGCCTTTTTGTTGCTGGGGCCGACCAATTACGAATTGCAAGACAAGGATGTCCTGGAGATGGACATCGTCGACGAGCAACTGGACACGCTGGGCAAGAGCGTGCTGGGCATGACGATCGGCTGCGCCCGCTGCCACGATCACAAGTTCGACCCGATCCCCACGGCGGACTATTACGCCCTGGCCGGAATTTTTAAAAGCACTCGAGCGGTCATCCACAGCAACGTCTCCACCTGGAACACCGCCCCGTTGCCCGTGGATCCCGCCCAGCAGGCCGCCGACGATGCCGCCCGCGAAAAATTAGATCGGCTCCGCAAGGAACTCGCTTCGGCCGAGCAGCAATTGGTCGAGGTCGGCGGGCAAGTGAAGAAGCCCGGCGGGGCTTCGATCGATCCGAAAACCCTGGCCGGCATCGTGGTGGATGACGACCAAGCGGAGAAAGTAGGAGAGTGGAAGGAGTCAACTCATACGCGCGGTTACGTCGGCCGTCACTACGTGCACGATCAGGGCGAACAGCGGGGCCGCCGCCGGGTGATCTATCGTCCCGAGTTGCCCGCCGGCGGAACCTACGAAGTGCGGATCAGCTACACCGCGGGCAGCAACCGATCGACGCGCGCGGCCGTGCAGGTGCATCATCGCAGCGGTCAAGCGACGGTGGCGGTCAACCAACGCAAAGTTCCCGATACCGAGCACGGCCTGCTGAGCCTCGGAACCTTTGTGTTCGCGGCCGACCCCGCGGCCGATAATCGCGTCGTGATCTCCAACGACGGCCCGCAGGACGGTGTGGTGATCGCCGATGCGGTTGTGTTTGTGCCGGTCGAAGACGTGGCGAAAACGCCTGCCAGCGATGCAGCACAGGCTCGCCAACAACGCCGCAAAACGCTGGCGGCACAGATCAAACGATTAAACGACCAGATCAAGAAACTGGAAAAGCGTTTGGCCGCGCGTCCGAAGGTGATGGCGACCACCGACGAAGCGGAACCGGCCGATATCCCGATCGCCATCCGGGGCGTGGTGCATCAGCCGGGACCGATGGTGCCGCGAGGGGGCCTGCAGGTCGTTTCGCAGGATCCGTTCCCGGCGATACCTGCGCGGCAGAGCGGCCGGTTGCAGTTGGCCCAGTGGTTGACTGACGCCGACAACCCGTTGACGTCCCGCGTGATGGCGAACCGGATTTGGCAGTGGACGATGGGGCGAGGGCTGGTCCGCACGGTGGACAATTTCGGCAGCATGGGCCAGCGGCCCACGCATCCCGAGCTGCTGGATTATCTGGCCGATCGATTTGTCGACGGTGGCTGGGCGATCAAACCCCTGGTCCGCGAGATCGTGCTCTCGCGCGTCTATCGCTTGAGCACTGAAGCAACCCCGGCGGCCCGACAGGCGGATCCGAACAACGATCTGTTTTCCCGTCTGCCGCGTAAGCGACTGCACGCCGAACAGATCCGCGATGCCTTGCTGGCCATCGGTGGCAACCTGGACGACACGCTGGAGGGATCGACCATCCGCAAAGGGACGCGGTCGGAGTACGGGTACCAGTTCACCAGCACTCGCCGCAGTGTTTACGTGCCGGTGTTCCGCAACCGCTTGCCGGAGATCTTCGAGGTCTTTGATTTCCCGGACCCCAATCTGCAAAGCGGTTCGCGCAGCACCAGCACGATCGCCTCGCAGGCGCTGTTGTTGATGAACCATCCGTTGGTGATGGATCAAGCGGCCGCAGCGGCCCGGCGGTTGCTCGAGCGCCCGCCGGAGGAGCTGTCGACGCGCATCGATTACGTCTACCGCCAGGTGATCGGCCGCACGCCCAATCCGAGCGAGCGTCAGGTGTTGCAGCGGTTTGTGAGCGAGCATCCCGACGGTCCGGCGGCGCCGTCCACGTGGGCCGACGTTTACCAGACACTGTTTCAAAGCATCGACTTTCGCCACCTGTTTTAGTTTCACGACGAGGTACCTGCTGTGTTGCCATCGCTCTCCGGTCGACGCGACGCCCTGAAAACGCTGGGATGTGGTTTTGGGTACTTGGCGGCTGCGGCTTTGGCCAGCCGAACGAATCCGGCGCAAGCGGCGGCGGGCGGCGTGCAGAGCGTCAATCCCTTGGCGGCCCAGCCACCGCACTTCACACCGCGGGCCAAGCGGGTGATCTTTCTGTTCATGCAAGGCGGGCCCAGCCAGGTCGACACGTTCGATTACAAACCCGCTCTGGCTCAGTACGATGGCGACATGCGCCGCTTTGACGACGCCCGCGTGTTGGCCAAGACCAAAGAAATTAAATCGCACCGCGTGTTTCGCTCGCCTTGGAAATTCAAACGCTACGGCGACTGTGGGCAACCGGTGTCGGAATTGTTTCCCCACATCGCCCAGCACGTCGACGACCTGTGTTTTTTGAAAGGCATGCATACCGACGGCGTGGCGCACGGTCCGTCGACGTTGTTCCTGCACACCGGATCGATCAACTTGATCCGGCCTTCGGTGGGATCTTGGGTGTTGTACGGACTGGGCAGCGAGAACGAGAACCTGCCCGGCTTTGTGACGCTGCAGCCATCGATGGGCAACGGTGGCCCGCGCAACTACGGCAATGCGTTCCTGCCGACCCGTTACCAGGGCACCGCCGTTGGCCGTGCCGGGGTGCCCGCCGAACAGGCTCGGATCCGTAACTTGAGCAATCCGAGGTTTTCCGCGGACCAACAGCGGCGCCAGTTCGAACTGCTGCGCAGCGTGAACGCGGCCCAGTTGGCCCAGCATGGGCAAGACCAAGCGATGGAAGCCGTGATTCAGTCCTACGAGCTGGCTTGGCGAATGCAGGAGCATGCCCCCGGCCGGTTTGACATCTCCGACGAACCCGAGCACGTTCGCCGGATGTACGGGATCGACGAAAAGGGCACGGATGATTTCGGCCGCCAGTGCTTGATCGCGCGCCGCTTGGCCGAGGCCGGGGTGCGCTACATTCAGGTCAATTACGGCGACAACACGAACAACCCCCGGTGGGACCAACACTCCAATTTGCCGCAGCATGCGACACACGCCTTCAACACCGACAAACCGGTGGCGGGATTGCTGCAGGACTTGAAGCAGCGTGGATTACTGGACGACACGCTGGTGTGGTGGGGCGGCGAATTCGGACGCACGCCCTACGCCCAGGCCAACGGCACCGGACGCGATCACAACCCCTACGGATTCACATCCTTTCTGGCCGGCGGCGGTGTGAAGGCCGGCTTCAGTTACGGCGAGACGGACGAGTTCGGGCATCATGCGATTTCGGGCAAGGTGCACATGCACGATTGGCACGCGACGCTGCTGCATCTGTTGGGGCTGGATCACGAACGGTTGACCTACATGCACAACGGTCGCCCGTTCCGCTTGACCGACGTGCATGGGGAGGTGGTCCGCGAGATTTTGGCGTAGGTAAGGCCACAGAGTAGCTCGGCTGTCCCAGCCGAGTTTCTATCACAGGCTGGAAGCCTATGCCACTGTTAGGCGATCAGCTCTTGGATCACTTGGCCGCCGAATTGGCTGAGTTGTTTGTAGCGGCCGGCGTGGAAGTAGGTCAGTTTGTTGTCGTCCAGCCCCAGCAGGTGCAGCAGCGTCACGTGCAGGTCGCGAATCGGATGCACGCACTCCACTGCCGACGAGCCCAGTTCGTCGGTTCCGCCGACGATCGCACCGGGTTTGACGCCGCCACCGGCCATCAACATCGTCATCGCTTGATTGTTGTGACCGCGGCCCAGTGAGTAGACGCCGCCGCGTTTGTTGTTGTCGGGCGTCCGTCCGAACTCGCCGGTCCAGATCACCAGCGTGTCTTCCAGCATGCCGCGTTGCTTTAAGTCGCGAATCAGCGCCGCCATCGGCTTGTCGACGCTCTTGATCCGCGAGGTATGTCCTCGCTCGAGATAATCGTGACTGTCCCAGCCACCGCTGAAGATCTGCACGAAACGCACCCCGGATTCGACCATTCGCCGGGCCATCAAACATTGCCGGCCGAAGGTGGCCGTTTCGCTCTGGTCCAGGCCATACATTTCCTGGGTCTGTTGGCTCTCCTTGCTCAGATCGATCAGGTCGGGCACTTCGGTTTGCATGCGATACGCCAGTTCGTAACTTTCCATCCGAGCCATCAACCGTTGGTCTTCGGCGCCCAATGATTCCAGGTGGGACCGGTTCAGGCGAGCCAATTCGTCCAGGGCTCGCCGCTGATGCTGGCGCGTCTTGAAAGACGGCGACGCCAGGTCCAGCAGCGGCGATCCTTCGGGACGCAGGCGAGTGCCTTGATAGTGCGGCGGCAAGAAGCCATTGGACCAATTGCCGGCGCCGCCTTGCGGCAGAGCCAGTTCGGTCATCACGACGTAGCCGGGCAGGTTCTGGTTTTCGCTGCCCAGGCCATACGTCGTCCAAGCCCCGAGTGCCGGATCGCCTCCCAATCGGCTGCCCGTGTTCATATGAAACAACGCCTCGGGATGGTTCAGCGATTCCGCTTGGCAGCCGCGGTAGTTGCACAGTTCGTCGGCGACGTAGGGATCGGCCAGATGCACCCACTGGTCGCACATTTCGATACCGGACTGTCCGACCTTGCGAAAGCCGAACGGGCTGCCGACAAAGAACTTAAAACCGGTTTCCTGGCCGGCGGTCAGCTTGGATTCCTGTTTGTGCAGCCGCGTTAGTTCGGGCTTGGGGTCGAACGTGTCCATGTGGCCGGGGCCGCCTTCCATGAACAACATGATCACGTTCTTGGCCCGAGCCGGAAACATCGGCGGTTTCGAGGCCAGCGGGCCCTGAGACGTTGCTTCTCCTGACGGCCCGGCACCGCTTGATGCTTCGGCCGCAAGCAAATCCGTCAGCGCGACCGAGCCCAGGGTTGCCCCGAGTCCGTACAGAAAACCGCGGCGTGTTGCGTCCATCATTTGATTCGACTCCGACTAGGGCACGTACAAGAATTCGTTGGTGTTCAGCAGCAGCAGACACATGTCCGCCAGAGCACGCGTCTCGGCCGATACCTCGGCCGGTTTGGTATCCGCAACGTAGTCCTCGAACACCGGCAGGATCTCCGTGTACTCGAACGTGTCGCCGGAAAACTCCTCGACCAAAGAACGCGTGATCACGGCCGGGTACTCGACCGGTTCGGGGACGTGTTGCCGGTGGTAGGAGACCATGTCGCGGACATACGTCTTCATGTCACGAAGCTGTGTGGGCGATGCGTCTCGCGAGAACACCAGCTGGAACGCCCGCTGAATCTGCTGCTCCAGCGGTTCGGCTTCGCGCTGCAGCCGCAGGGCGAAGGCGATCGAACGGTCGGTGATCATGTCACTGTTCATCAGGGTAAATGCTTGCGGCGTCACCGCGGCCGATTCCCGCCGCTCGCAGGACTCGTTGGGATTGGGCTGGTTGAACAGTTGGGTGAACGGGTCCGCTTGTCCACGCACGTGGTAGGCGTAGATGGTGCGGCGGTTCCGCTGCTGGGGCGACCGCGAAGGTTGGTAGGCGGGAGCCAGCGAGAACTGGATCATGCGCGGCTGCAGCGCCACCTCCATGTTGATCTCTGGCATGATCGGCAGCCCGCCACGACTGGGTGTCAATTCGCCGGTGATTGCCAAGATGCCATCACGCAGCTCTTCGGCGGTCAGCCGGCGCGGCGGAAAGTAGGACAACAGCTCGTTGTTGGGGTCTTCCAATTGCAAGCGTTCTTGATCGGCTGGAACGGACGCTCGCTGGTAGGCGTCGCTGAGCATGATGTAGCGATGCAGCCGTTTCATCTTCCAGCCATGACGGACGAAGTCGTCGGCCAGGTAATCCAACAGTTCGGGATGCGTGGGCTTGGCACCTTTGGCGCCAAAGTTATTAGCGTTGGCCGCGAGGCCTTTGCCGAAGTGATACTGCCAGATGCGATTGACGATCGCCCGCGTGGTCAAAGGATTGTCGCGGTGGGCGATCCACTTGGCCAATTCCAGGCGGCGGCCGTCGACGTCTGGGGTCACCAGATACGGGTCTTCGGCACCGGGCGAAGCCGGCAGCGAGAGCGCGCTCAACACGCCCGGCTGGACGACGTCTCCGAGGGCCGTCAACGCTCCGCCGGTCAGGATGTGGTTAACCAGGGGCTGGGCTTTCTTGGGCGGCTTTTGGATGCGCAGTTTTCGCGCCCCGTTCCAAGCGATTCGGGCGGCTTTGGCGTTGTAAACGCTCTGCACCATCGGTTCGTAGCGTTCCAGGCGTCGTTGCCAGATCCACTCGTCCTGCTCGCGGACTTTTAATTGTCCCTGCTCGGGAATGGTCAGGCCGACGTGACGCGGCGGTTTCTGTTCGTCGGGAAGGCTCTTGCGCTGTTGTTCGTTCTTGTAGGGCAGGTCGTGTTTTTCGAACCACTCCCGAGCGGCGGCTTCGCGTTTTTCGACCAAGCGGTTCTTTTCGGCCTGGGCAAAGTCCAGCAAACGCCGCACGTGGGCCCGGCCCTGATCGAACCCTTCGCGGCTTTCGACTTCCAAAAATGGGGCCGGGCGTTCGGCCATGTGCGTCGTCGCAAAGGCGGCGTACATGCGGTAGTAGTCGCGGGTCGGGATCGGATCGAATTTGTGATCGTGGCATTTGCAGCACCGCATCGTGGTCGCCAAGAAGGTCTGACCGGTGATGTTCACGACGTCGTCCAAATAGATCTGGCGAGCTTCGTCGGCATCGATCATCGCGTTGTCCCAGGGGCCCAGTCGCAGGAAGCCGGTGGCGATCAACCATTCGGTTTCCTCGGGCGTGTAGTCCCCTTCCAGGCGGGCCCGTCGGACGGCCGCTTCGTCGCCCTGATGACGCTCTCGCACCGATGCGTCGGCCAGTTCGTCGCCGGCCAATTGCTCCACGACGAATTCGTTGTAGGGTTTGTCGTTATTGAACGCGCGGATCAGATAATCGCGGTAACGCCACAGATTGGAACGTTCGAAGTCGTTGGCCATTCCGCCGGTGTCGGCATACCGGGTCACGTCCATCCAGTGCCGCGCCCAGCGCTCGCCGTACCGAGGGCTTTCCAGCAGGCGGTCGATCAAATCCTGCCAGGCGCGGTCGGGGGTCTGTTGCCAAGCTTGCTCGAACGCGGCGACTTCCTCGGGCGTGGGCGGCAGGCCGTGCAGGTCGTAGGTGGCGCGGCGAATCAGCGCCGCAGCGTCGGCGCGCGGCGCAGCTTCGATACCGGCTTTGTCCAGCCGCCGCTGGAGCAGCGTATCGATGTGCTGCGACGGTGCGGCTTGCGGATCGAGGTCGCTGGGCGGCTGCACCGCTTGGAAGGCCCAGAGGTCTTCCGGCTGGTAGCGGCGGCTGGTCCATTCGGCCGATGTGCCGCCGCTGGTCGATGCGATCATTCCGTCTTCATTGACCAGCTCTTTCTCCGCTTCCTCGCGATACCGCTGCTGGGCTTTCGGGTCGGGCCAAGCCGCACCGCCGTCGATCCAGCGGCTGATCACGGCGATCTGCTGGTCGCTCAGGCGATCGTTTTCCTTGGGCGGCATCTCCCAGCTTTCCCAGCGAATCGCCTCGAGCAGCGTTCCTTCGTCGGCATGTCCAGGCACGACGGCCGCCTCGCCGGACTCGCCGCCGCGAAGCAGCTCCGCCCGGCTGAGCACGCTGAATTCTCCTTTGATGTCTTCGGCCGCGCCGCCGTGACAGCCTGCGCACTTGTCTTTCAACAACGGCAAGACCTTCAGGGTGAACAGTCGCTCGTTGGCCTCGTTGGCCTCTTTGGCCTCGTCAGCATGGCCGGTTGTGGCCCGGGCCAGCAGCAAGACGGCCAGCAACAGGACCGTTGACAAACGAAAACTACTCATGCGGATTACCTGCTTGATACCAGTTCAGAATCTGTTCGTCAGAGAGGGCGGCTGAGAACATGGCGAACTCGTCCATGCTGCCGTTCAAGTTCCGCACCACGAATTCCGGGTCGGTGCGGTACATCGGTTCGCTCCAGTTGCCGATCGATGCGGCGCCGATCCGAATGGTGTCGACCAGATGATCCGCCGGAATCGCTTCGCGGCTGACCGCTTTGCCGTCGACATAGTGCGTAACCCGCTGGGCATCGGTGTCGTAGACGACCGCCAGCATGATCCACTGCCCGCCGAGCGACGCATCCCAGATCGGGGGTGAGTAGAAGATGTGCTGGGCGGCCGCGCCGTCCTGGTTTCGCTGGCGAGCTTTGACCGAGAAGAACAAGCGTCCGTCGTTCATCATTTGCCAATGCGGCTCGAAACGTTCGTGGCCGTCGGTCAGGAACAAGGAGTTGTACCAGCGGTCGAGGCTGTTGATTTTGACCCAGGTGATCAAGGTTAGATTTTGGTACTGGCCGGGAACATCGACACGAACTCGGCTGCCGGTGCGGCTGAAATCCAAGGCCGCGTCGGGGCGTCCCCAGCGATCCGGCGTTCGCCGAGCCGCCACGATCGCTCCATCGCTGGCCAGCGTTTCGGTCCCGCCGCCGTCTTCGGCTTCGAGCCGCGCGATGTTGTCCCACCGCCGCGACCAACGATCCGCCGGATCGGTCCGGTAGTAAGCAATCGGATCCGATTGCGTGCGAAGCGACGCCATACGCTGCTGCCACCGCTGAACCCGCTCGACCAAGCGGCGGTCCAGACTCCTGTGAAACTCCTGAGGGCTGACGATCGATACCTCGCCGGAATCGGTCGACGCCTTGATGCCGGCGGCAGTCAAGCGCTGCGACTGGCCTCCGAGGACGCGTTGGGCCTCGCTGCCGCCGTGTCGCAGTTCCACCTCGCCGTCCAACACGTCTACGCGAGTGCCGGCGGCACCGACATCGATGGCGAACTCGGTACCTAGATCGATGACTTCGCCTTGGTCGGTCAGGACGCGAAACCCCTTGGCGGCATCCGGCACGTAAGCGCGAACGCGGCCTCGTGCCACGCGCACCTCCATCGGCGATTCGATGGAAAACTCCGCGCGACCTTCCACCACCATCTGCACGCCGCTGAACAATTCAATATGCGCCAGGCCCGAAATTAACTTCAGCGTACCGGCCGGCAGCAGCGAACCGCTCTCGACCGCCGGGCCGTCCCAGACGGCGTCCGATTGCCCGCCCAGCAGGGCAAACCCCTTGGCTTTGGATTCGGCCGGCAGCGCGGTGGCGGCCAGCGGCCCGGCAGGAAGCGACGCGCGATCGGCGTCCGAGGGAACGATCCGGGGCAGGATGACCAACAAGCTGGCGGCCAAAGTCAGCAGCGCCGCAGCCGTCAGCAGGTAGGCGGCGCGACGTGTCGGCAGGTCGGCTCGCCCCACCGCGGCTTCGGTCGTGGTCGCATCGCGTGACGCAGTGGCTTCGGCGTGGTTGGCGGCTTCGGCGTCGTCGGCGGCTTCGCGTTCCAACAACAACTGCAGCTTCAACCGGTCGTAGTACTCGGCGCGGACGTCCGAATCGACCAACAGCTCGGCTTCGATCCGCAAGAAATCGGCTTCGCTGATCTCGCCGTCAAGCAGCGAATCGATCAGCCGCGAACGTTCGGCAGGCGTCATTGCGGACCTCCTTCCACGCGCAGGCGTCGCTCGACACATTCGGCCAAGGAAGCCCGCAGGCGAAACAGCGTGACCTTTAACGAGGACACCGAGCGGCCAACGCGGCCGGCGTACTGTGAGAGGGGCTCGGCCGACGCATAGCGATGCATCAGCAGTTGGCGGCTCTCCGCCTTGAGGCTTTGCAAACATTGTTGCAGGGCTTGATGCCGCTGCATCAGATCGTCATCGGCGTGCTCGAGCTCTTCGGCGATCGTCTTTTCCAGCTCCTGGGAAAAGACCAAGCGCGCGTCGCGAGCCTGTTGCTTGCGATAGTTCAGCACTTCGAAGCGGGCGACGGCCAGGGCCCAGGCTTTGAAGTTGGTGCCCAGCTGGAACTCGGCCCGTTTCTCCCAGATCTTGGCGTTGGCCTGCTGGAGGACGTCGTGCGCGGCCGCATCGCCCGGCATCAGACTGCGGACATACAAGCCCAGCGGCAGTTGACACTCGGTCAGCAGGGCGATCAAAGCCGCTTCGCTGGGCGGCGAGGCCGGCGGAGCATTGCACGCCGCCGGCGGCGGGGCATCCCCGGCCGCTTTTGCCAGGGAGCCCGGTGGGCCGTCGAGATCGTTTCGCTTGGGGGCCGGTTCCATACCTATAAATGCCGCTGGAGGCATTTAGGTTAACAGACCCAGCGAACTTTTTTTCTAAAAGCTTTTCGAAGCTTTTAGAAGCTTGGGACCGTTAGGCCTGGAACGAGCTTCCGCAGCCGCAGGTTTTGACGGCGTTGGGGTTTTCGAAGGTGAAACCCTTCTTTTCCAGCGAATCGTACCAGTCGACGGTGGTGCCGTCCAAATACAGGGCACTTTTCTTGTCGACCACCACGTTCACGCCGTGGCATTCGAACTTGCTGTCGGTTTTTTCGTCGAAATTTTCGTCGAAGTTCAGCGTGTAGTTAAAACCGCTGCAACCGCCGCCAGCGACGCCGATTCGCAGGACCATTTCGTCACCGAAATTGTGCTCGCTGCGGAAACGCGTCACTTCTTCGGCGGCTCGTTCGGTAAGCTTGATCGCCATCAGTTGGAAACCTCTTAGAGATGGTAAGGACTGAACGTCCGATTGTTTCGTGGCCCAATTGTATTCTGAATGATTGGGAAAAGGCAAGCCAAACCGTCAGGACAAGCCGGATCGAGAGGTTGGGGGTGAGGGGGACCAGCAGAGCAGCACCACCTCCGTGTTTCGCTGCGCTGCGGGAATCGGAAAGGCGTGCGCAAACAGCCATTCCGTTGCATCCGAGCCCCCTCACCCCCGGCCCCTCTCCCACCACTGCTTCACTCGCTGACGCTCGCGGCGCAGCGGGGGAGAGGGGAGAAAATGTTGTCTTCTATCGCTCCGATCCCTACATAGATTCCGCCGGAGCCGACAAATCTCAATTTGCAATTTGCATTGTTCAATTTGCAATTTGCAATCTCGCCGCCAAAGTCTGGCGACTTCAGCTACGGGGCGGCGGCCCAAAGTCTGGCATCGGAATTCGTGTCGTCCCTCCGGGACTGGCGCGGGGGGGGGTGGGGACGGCACCCCAGGCTCGCGTCTGAGGCTACCGCATGTCGCCACTGCCGTGGCTGCTGCGCCGCGGGGGGCGAGCTAGGTTTCGAACGCCGCTTCGGTTCGTTCGACGGCGTCGTGCAGCCAGTCCTGGTCCAAGTGCCCCTCTCTCAGACGGTCGCGGACATCGCCGCGGACGAAAACGCGGACCCGTTTGACGAATTCATCGAATTGTCGCCGCGCCAGGGCGTCGACCACCGGCGAGACGGCTCCCAGGGGCCGCACCTGACCGCTGCGATGGACGACGTCCACGTCGATATCCACCTCCAACTTGATCGGCGGGGCATCGATGATCACGTCGGCCGCACTCAGCGGCATCCCGCACTCCGCACTCAGCCGCTCGGCCAGATGTTCGCTGCAGGCGACCAGCCAGCTGTAGGGCCGGCGGGACAGCTGGGCGTGCAGGGTTTCGTGCTGCAGCCGATCGAACTCGGCGACCCGTTTCCAGAGCACCCGCTGCGGGCCAAACAGCCCTTCGACCAGGGGCTCGGCCAGTGATCCTTCGGCGATCCGGCACAGCCGCCCGGTCCAGCGGTGGTCGTCCAAGGTGACCATGGCCGTCAGGTCCAGCCGCTCGCGCAGCAGGTACACGGCCCGCTGCAGCATCGCGCTGGCGCCGCGAACGGCGTGGTGCCAGTACACTTCGCTGAACATCACATAGCGGGCGAAGACCATCATCTCGGCTGCCGTGCGACCTTTCTCGCCCACGGCCAAGGCGGGTTTTTCAGGATGCACGCACAGCGATCCGATCAAACGGCCCAGATCGAAATTCCGTCCGTAGGGCACGCCCGCATGCAGGCTGTCGCGAAGCAGGTAATCCATTTTGTCGACGTCGATCGGGCCGCTGAGGATCGACGCCAGCAGACGGCTGGCCTCATCTTCCAGCGGTCCCTCCAGCAGGCGACACACCTCGTCCACCGAACTCCAGTCGGCCTCGATCCGCTCGGCGATCTCGGTCTGCATCAACATCTGCCGGGCCAGCACTTCGTGTCGCGGCAGTTCCGCCAGCTGCATGTCTTCGATCGGGTGGCAATACGGCCAGTGGCCCACGTCGTGCAGCAGCGACGCGGCGACGAACGTGTCGACCGCTCGGTCGTCGACGTGCTCGACAAACGCCGGATCGGCCGCCAACCGCTGCAGCACCTGCAGCCCACAGCGATAAACGCCCAGGGAATGCTCGAAACGGGAATGGGTCGCCCCCGGATAAACATGGGCGACCAGTCCCAACTGGCTGATCCGCGACAGGCGGCGCATCGGCGCCGTGTCGATCAACCGGCGCACCCGCGGCGTGATCGGAACGTCCATTTCCGGAGCGATCCGCATCAGATGGCGCGCCCCGCCGAGCGCCTGCACTTCCTGGTTCACCGGCCGGCTCCCCGATTCGCTGAAGACGGGTTCGCAGCCGACGGGTTCGCAGCCGACGGGGTGCCGGCGGCGGGCGGCGTGGCGGCGGGCGGTTGCGGGGCCCCGCTGGCAGGGCCGCCGGGCGGGGTTTCGAACAACAGCTCGCGTTCGGCCGGAGCGGAGCCGCCATTGAGGCTGGCGACCGGCACGCCGGCGATCAACGCCAGGATCAGGGCCCCGACCAGATACAAACCGGCCACGGCCAGCCCGCCGCTGAATTCCAGTTCCAACGCGTTGGCGGCGGCAAATGCGCCGATTCCGGCCACGATCACCAGCATGATTCCGGCCACGAACAGGGACATGTCCGATGGCTGGCGCAGGTCCAGCACGTACATCGGCACGAAGGCATAGATCAGCCAGAGGGCGGGAAAGATCGCGGACAGGATCAACAGGCGATTTCGCAGTTCGCTGCCGACCAGCGGTGCCAGTTCGGCGTCGCGGGCGAAGCCGTAGGCGGCGTAGATCGCCGGCGGTGCGAGGGCGATCGCGCCCAGGGCCACCCACCACCAGGGCACCGGGTCCCACAGACGCGTCGCGGCCGCCGCGGCCAACATTACGACGATCGTTCCCACCGTGATCGCTACGGCGCGCCCGGTCACGCGGGTTTCCGTTCGCTGGATCGGTTTTAAGACCGACTGGCCCTTGCTATCCTTCGGAGCATCGTCGCGCGGCGCATGGATGACGATTTCGTCCGTCTTTTCCGGGACGGCGATCTGTTTTTTGCACTTGGGACAAGGGCCTTTTTTGCCCGCGAATTTATCGCTTACCGTAAACCGGCTTAGGCAACTCGGACACGTGACTTGGATCGGCATGGGAAATCAGAAAAGAGAAACCGAGGAGCGAAGCGACGACGGGCAGCCGCCTAGTTTCCCAGACGAACACCCCTCGTTGCAAGCCGCGAAGGATCGCCCGGGGTTGGATGCGGCGAAGGCTCGCCGGGGCCGACCCTCGGCCCACGTCGTGCTGTACCGGCCCGAGATCCCGCAGAACACCGGCAATATCGGACGCAGCTGTGTGGCCACCGGCGCGAAACTTTGGCTGGTCGGCCCCAAGGGATTCGAGATCACCAATACCCGGCTGAAACGCGCCGGCATGGATTATTGGCAACACCTGGCCTGCGAAGAAGTCGACTCGTGGAGCCAGCTGCAGCAGCAATTGCCGACGCCGCGGCAATGGGTGTTCAGCCGGTTCGCCAAACGGCCCCTGTGGGACGCACCGCTGCAAGCCGGCGACGCGTTCGTGTTCGGGTGCGAGTCGGCCGGTCTGCCGCCGGACATCCTGGATCCCGACAGCCCCTATGCCGTAAATCTGCCGACCCTGCCGGAGGTCCGCAGCCTGAATCTGGCCACGACCGTGGGCATCGTCCTGTATCAATTACTGGCTCGCTGTCCCGAAGCTCGCCCCTTTGGCACGGCAAGCGACCTCGCGAACCTCGCGGCTGCGGACGATCCCGCGAGCACGCCTTTCCAGGACCCCTCATGAGCGAATCGACGCTCCAGCCGCCGGCCGTATCGGCGTTCCGCTGGCCGGCCGAATGGGAACCGATGCAGTGCATCTGGTTGGCTTGGCCGCATAATCCGCAAACCTGGCCGGGACGTGTCGAGCGCATGCCGCCGGCCTACACACGGTTTGTCCGCAGCGTGTCCGAAGTCCTGCCGGTGCGATTGTTGGTGCCGAACGCACTACGCCAACAGGCCCAGCGGTGGCTGAGGAACGTGCCGCGGGTCGAGTCTATCGAGTACCCGACCAACGATTGCTGGATCCGCGATTACGGCCCGACCTTCGTGCACTGTGTGGATCCGCATGCGGCGGCGCTGCCCGAACTGGCCGCCGGTTCGGTCGTCGGTATCGACTGGCAGTACAACGCCTGGGGCGGAAAATACCCGCCCTGGGACCAGGATGCGGCGGCCGCCGAAACCATTTGCCACCTGTCCGGCAGCCCCCGCGTCACCAGTGCGTTGACGCTCGAGGGCGGAGCTCTGGAGACCGACGGCGCGGGCCGACTGTTGACGACGGCGTCCTGCCTGGTCACCGACACGCGAAATCCCGGCTGGTCACGCGACCAAATCGCTCAAGAACTGTATCGCTGTCTGGGCGTGACCGAGATCCTGTGGTTGGAAGGCGGCGGGCCGGCCGGCGACGACACCGACGGACATATCGATCAGATCGCCCGCTTCATCGACCCCGAGAACGTCGTGGTCGCGGTATGTCAGGATCGCTCGGACCCCAGTTACGAGACGCTGGAAAACCACTATCGTCAGATCCGCGTTTGGGCTCGCCAGACCAGCCCCACGGTCCACGTCCACCGGTTGCCCCTGCCGCCGGCTCGGTTTGTCGATGGGCAACGGGTGCCGGAGAGCTACTGCAATTTTCTTCGGCTGGGCGAGCCACGGATGCTGGTGCCGCAGTTCCGCTCTCCGGCCAGCGACCGCGTGGCCCTGTCGATCCTGCGAAACCTGGCGCCCGGCGTGGAAGTGTTGGGAGTCGACGCGGCGGACCTGGTCTGGGGCCTGGGGGCGCTGCACTGTGCAAGCCAACAACAACCGCGGGCGGCTCACTCGACCGACAGCCCGGAAAGGCGGTCCCGTACTCGGTGACGCGCCGCGTCGAACTCGAGGCACCACTGCAGCGTCATCACGACAACGGTGAAGGTCGCCAGCACGATCGCCGTCTGTTCTGCGTACAGCATGCTGTCCGATTGGCCGCGGAGCTGGTCGTTCAGCCGCATCAGGCGATGCAGTCCCAGCCAGCCGCCCGCCGCCGTGGCGAACAACAATCCCGCCCAAAGCAGCGGCGCTGGCGTCGCGGCCACCAAGCGCTGGGACACGGTCGCGATCGCCACCAGACTGGTCACCGCCGTCAGGGTGCCCAAGTGATACAGCGCGTCATCGGTCACGTAGCTCCGCCAACCGCTGAAGACAACCGCCGAGACGAGCGTCAGCACCAATAGCGAAGCGATGCCGTAACGGCCCGAAGCGTGGGAAACGCAGGGCTTCCTGCCGGCGGATCGCAGCCGAGCACTGCCGACCATCGCCAGCGACTGGAGCACGACCAACAGGCCGATCGAGAACAGGTACCGCGACAGCGGCTCGGAGGACCAGGCGTGCATCCACAGGGCGTGCCAAGCCGCCGAGGCCAGGATTGCCAGCAGCGCCGGCCAGTGGGTCACGGCGCGTCCCAGCACCCATACACTGGCCGACAGCCCGCCCCACATGCACCCCAGCCAGATCCCGTGGGCCGGCGGCGAGCCAGCCGACAGATACGCCCCCCCGATCTGCAGGGCCAGGATCCCCAGCAAACCCATCCAGGTCACCGCGGCCGGGATCGCAATCGACGAACCGGGCACACGCGAGCGAGGAGAATTTAGCACGGTGTCGACCATCAAAACCGGGATTGGTGAGCGGGCAGGAAACAGTCTTTCGGCGTATCGACCCATTGTAATTCATCCTCAGGCCGTTCCCCCGATTGCATCGAGCGGCACCGCTGACGATAACTATGCGCGTTGCCCTCATCTCGTGAAGCGCGTGTTCCCGTGACCGATTCTGCCGTTCAACCGATCGCCTGCGTTCTCGGTCACCCGATCGCCGGCAACCCCACCCAGTTCGCCGTCGAACGCGCGCTGGCGGCGGCGGACATCGATTGGCGGTTTCTCTCGCTGGACGTCACCGCCGAGGACCTGCCAGCGGCCGTTGCGGGGATGCGAGCGATGGGGTTTCGCGGCGGGATCGTCGCCGATCCGCACCGTGGAGCCGTCGCTCCGCTGTGTGACGAAACCGACGAAGCCGCCACGATCGCCGCCTACGTCGATGTGCTCAGCCGCCAAGACGACGGCCCGCTGCGTGGACACTTTGTCAGTACCGAAGTGCTGCGGGCCGCGATCTCGAAAACGTTTGCGGACGAAGCTGCCGGCGAGTCCGCCGGCGACAAGTCCCCGGTCGAACGCACGATCGCCGTGCTGGGCGACGCGGACCCGTGGCTGGCCGCGCTGTTGCCGCTGATGCGCCAGCCACACTACCGCTGGCGTCTGTTCGACACGCCGCCCGAACTGTGGCAGCGCAGCGGCGCCGACACGGCTAACTCCACGCCCGACGGCCACCAGGATGATCCGGCAGGCAGGGATTTGGCAGGCAGGGATCCGGCAGGCAGGGATCCGGCAGGCAGGGATCCGGCAGGCAGGGATCCGGCAGGCAGGGATTTGGCAGAGGTGGAACGAAAGGAAATGAACGCCCAGGACGTCGCGTCGCCCACCGGCGGGAACGCCGCGCACCCGCGTCGGGTGCGGCGGACGGCGCGCATCGAGGAAACCATCGACGAGGCGGTGGACGTGGTCCTGCGGGGCATGTGCGACGGCGAGCCTTGTTTGATTTCCGAAACCGTCATCCAGCGGTTGCGGGCGCCCGCCCTGGTAATCGATTTGGCCGAGTGGACCGGTTCGTCGCCCCTGACCCGCGCCGCTGGCAAACAAAACCTCGCAACGCTGACGCGTCTGGACTTGATGGTCGACCAGACCGCCCGGGCCGTGCAGTGCTGGACCGATCAGGCAATCGACGAAGCGATCCTGCGAGAGGCGTATGAAGAGTTTCTGGAAATATAAGACCCGCCCCGAGTCGCCGGCCGGGGCGTCCGAACCGGTGCTGGTGTTGCGTGACGATGAAATCATCAGCACGGTGGCTCGGCTGCAGCGTCGTATCGGCGAACGCTTTCCCGACTCCGGTCTCTTCAATCTGTGTGGCCAGTTGCTGGATCTGTCCCGTCAGGCCAGCGAGCGATCGCGCTGGATCAATCGGCCGATCCTGTTGTTTCGCATCTCGGGTTACGGTCTGGGATTGCTGCTCAGCGGGTTGTTGATCGGGATGGTGTTCTACTACAGCCAACGCCTGCAGCTGAACGACGAGGATTTGCAGGTCAGCAATTTCCTGTCGATGATCGAAGCGGCCAGCAACGAAGCGGTCCTGCTGGGCGCGGGCATCTTTTTCTTGTTCACGCTGGAGACGCGCGTCAAACGCCGCCGAGCCTTAGCGGCGATCCACGAACTGCGTTCGATCGCCCACGTCATCGACATGCACCAGTTGACCAAGGACCCCGAACGGACGCAGAAGCAGTGGCAGAGCACGGCGACGTCGCCGGTGATCCAGCTGACACCGCTGCTGCTGAACCGATACCTGGATTACTGCAGCGAGATGCTGTCGTTGACCGGCAAAGTGGCCGCGCTGTACGTCCAGCGATTCGACGACCCCGTCTCGCTGGCCGCGGTCAGCGAGATCGAACAGCTGACCACTGGAATGAGCAGCAAAATCTGGCAGAAGATCATCAATCTGCAAGACGCCAAGTAGCCGAAAACCGCCAGACATTAAAACCGGTCGTGAATGACAACGCTTGCCCCAACGTCTGGCGGGTTTGGCGACGCGTGCTCTTTTACGCCAGCGGCGGACCGGTCGGCGAAGCGCCACCGGCCGGTCGGCTTCGGCCGCTGTGACTCGGTTGGCCGGTTACTCGGTTGGCCGGTCCGGCCTACAGCAGCGCCGCCGCCGCCACGGCGATCCTCGCTGGCATCGGGCTGGAGGAGAAAACGGCGCACGAAAAAACCGGCTGCTACGGTTTTACCCGTAACAGCCGGTCATATAACATCCTTCGACCGTCGGCGGCAAACACGGAGCCGCTGGGAGAATGGCGGATGTTCGGCGTACTTCTGCACAAGCCTTAAGTGAACATCGGCCAGCCCGAAAATTGGTCCCTCTGCCGGTGATTGGTCGAAGGAAAGTGGGTCAGAGTTTTCTTCCCACGTGTCACATTCTAGACCCGCCTAGGCGGACAGCAAGGTAGTTCGTCAGAATCATCCCTGCCGGGCCACTCTTTCCGCTAAAAAAAATTTGCTTCGCCCGAGTGGGACACTCGTTCGTCGCCGTCCGGGACACTCGTTGAACCCCGCTTTCGCCCTCCTTTCCCCAAGCTGATCCGCATGACGAAAAACGTATTGCTAGCTGGAATCCCCGCCGAAAATCCGACTCTCTATCGCGCGGTCGGTCTGGCCGCGGGCGACCCGGCGGCTTGGCTTTCGCTCGATGGCCGCAATCGCTTGATCATCCGAGACATCGAAGCCGGGCGAGCTCGCGACGTGGGCCGGGACCACGAAGTTTTTTCACCGGCGGACTTCACGCCCGAACAGGGGCTGGACGCCGACCGGGCGACGGCCACCGCTCAGGCCGTCGCCGAACTGCTCCGCCGCGAAGGCGTCCGGCAGATCACGGCCGACCGCAGTTTGCCGTTCATCTTTGCCTGGCACGTGATGCAGGCCGGCGTCGAGCTTCGGTACGATGCCGACCTGGGCGTGCTGGACCGCCGCGTCAAAACCGCCGAAGAAATTCGATGGCTCGAGAAGGCGCAGAACGTCACCGAGCAAGGCATCCGATTTTTGTGCGAACGCATCGCTCGCTGCGACACCGATGACGAAGGACAGTTGGTCTTCGAGGGCGAAATCCTGACCAGCGAGGCGGCTCGCGCAATGGCCGCGGCGTTCTTTCTGGAGCACGGTTACGCGCTGAACCACGGGGCGATCGTGGCCACCGCGCCACACGCCGCCGATTGCCACCATGCCGGCACCGGGGCGCTCCGCAGCGGCGTCCCCATCATCGTCGACCTGTACCCACAGGATCAGAGCACGCGGTACTGCGGCGACTGCACGCGCTGTGTGGTTCACGGCCGCCCCAGCGAGCAGGTGGTGGCGATGCACCGGGCCGTGGTCGAAGCCAAGGCGGCGGGGATCGACAAACTGCGTCCGGGCAACACCGGCGACCAGGTTCATCAAGCCGTGATCGCCGTCCAACAGCGACACGGCTTCGAGCTCTCGCGTGGCACCCTCAGCGATGGCCCCACCATCCAGCACGGAACGGGCCACGGAATTGGACTGGAAGTCCACGAGCCGATCCTGCTGGACGACGGCGGTGGCGAGATCCTCGAGGGCGAAGTCTTCACGGTCGAACCGGGACTGTACGGCCGACAAACCGGCGGCGTCCGCGTGGAGGACATGATCGTGGTCACCGCCGATGGTCCTCGCAACTTGAACCGCTTGCCCGAAGGACTGGACTGGTCCTAAAGCCCCATCCTGAGCCGCCGCCGACGATGCTCTATAATCATTCGGCTTGTCTACCCTTACGCGGTCTGAGTGGGGCGTCGTTGGCCTTATGTATTTGATGGAAAACCCGGTCCTGCAGCGCGAGCTGTTGGTAAACCTGCGCACCGGCCGGGCCTTTGTGCTGTTGGCCCTGTACCAGTTGTTGCTGGCGGTCGTCGTGTTGATCGCCTGGCCCAGCGAGGAGCGTTTGGACCTGACCGGTAACCCGCAGTCCGCGCGCAAGCTGGTTGATTTGTTTTTCCTGGGCCAGTACGTGATCGCGTCGCTGATGGCGCCCAGTTTTGCGGCCGGAGCGATCACCGGCGAGAAGGAACGCAAGACCTACGAAATGCTGTTGGCCAGTCCGCTGCGTCCCGGGGCGATCGTGATGGGCAAGATGATCGCGGCCCTGACGCACATCGGAATGCTGATCCTGGCATCGCTGCCGATCATCGTGCTGTGTCTGCCGCTGGGCGGCGTCAGCGTGTACGAAGTTGTTGCCGCCTACGTGGGCTTGATCGTTTCGGTGGTGTTGTTCGGCGCGATCGGGATCGCGGCCAGCAGTTACTTTAAACGGACCAGCGCCTCGCTGGCGGTCAGCTATCTGACGGTCTTGGCACTGGTGCTGGTCGGGGTGCTGTTCTGGAAAACCTTCGAAAGCGACGCCGAGCTGCGTTTGAAGCTGGCGATGTTGGTGATTCCGGCCTACGGCCTGACGGCGGTGCTGTTGCTGTGCGGCAACGCCGCGGCCCGGATGCTGTACCCGCCGGACGTGGGCAGCGAAGGCAAGGAGGTCGTGGACCTGGAAGAAGAAGCCGAGCGGGCGGTGGGCCTGGTGATCAACCGCGATCAGTTCCCCGATCGTCTGTTCGCCCCGCCCAAGAAGCAGCAGTTGATGCCCGACGGCGTCAATCCGGTGTATGACAAGGAGATCCACAGCGAGATCTTCAGCCAGGGCACGTTGATGCTGCGGTTGGTGATTCAGATCAGCATGCTGCTGGCGATTCCGTTGATGGCCTGGTTGTTGTTCGCCCAGTCCTATCGCTGCGCCTGGTACGCGGTGTTCGTGTTGGTCTTCAACATCCTGATCGGTCCGGTCTTCCTGGCCGGCAGCATGACCGGCGAGCGCGAGCGGCAAACGCTGGACCTGTTGTTAACCACGGCGATCACGCCCTGGCAGATTTTTTGGGGCAAGCTGGTTGTGGGCTTCCGCGTCTCGGCGGTGTTGACCAGTTTTCTGCTGTGGCCACTGCTGTTGGGCGGCGTCCTGGTCAGCGATTTCTGGAGCAACTGGTTGGCGCTGGTGGCGATGTTTGTGATCGTCGTGACGACCTGTGTTACCAACAGTGTGGTGGCGATGTTTTGCAGCGTGTTTTCGCGCAAAACCAGCATCAGCCTGATGACCACGTACTCGGTCCTGCTGGTGGCTTATGCCGCGCCGGTGGCACTGACGTTGCTGCTGCAGATTCTGGATTTCCCAGCGGCGACGGTCGAGCGGTTTCAGTGGTTGGGAGCGGCCAGCCCGTTCAATGCCGTGTTCGCGATTCCCCTGGACGCGACGTTGATCGCCGACCATTCGATGCCGGCCAACGAGGGCAACTGGTGGCTGGTGCTGGCCTACTTTCTGACCACCGTCGTGCTGAATGCCGCCTTGATGGGCGGCATCATCTGGCGTCTAGCTGCCCGCGTGCGGTTTGGCGACTGAACCGTTGATCTCGAAATCGATGCTGGCCTGGCCGTATTTTTCACCCTTGAGATCCTCCATCGTCAATTCCATGCGGTACTGGCCCTCGGCCAACTGGCTGGGCAGGTGCAGGCGATAGGCGATGAAGTAATCTCGACGGTAGTTGTTGCAGACCTGACGGTCGGCCGGCAGCACTTTGTGGTACAGGCGTTTGCCGCTGTGATCGAAGATCTCGTAGGAGCCCTGGAACTGGGTCTCGTAACCGTTGCTGAGCCGTTCGGCAGCAAAACCGTCGACTTCGCTGTACAGGATGACCTGCTGGCCGGCTTTGAACCGCGTGGATTCGAAGGGTTTGATGCGACCGTACGATTCGACTTCGGTGCAGAAGGCCAACGAGCCGACTTCCAGCGTTCCGGTGGCGGCCGCCATGTGTTTGGTGGCGTCGCGCAGGTGTGGTAGTGCCGTCGACCAACGCCGCTGCAGCACGGGATGTCCCTGCGGGTCCATCGCCGTCCAGAGGGCGAGCAGTTGGTTTCGCAGGTACTCCTGCTCGCTGCTGCCGAGCGAGTCGATCGGCTCGACCGCTTCGTCGATCCGGCCGTCGAGCAACAGTAGCATGCGGCGCCGCACGTGGTGCCGCAGCTGGCCCGGTTCGTCGAGGTCTTCGGGCATGGTCTGCCAGCGCCGAGCCAGTTCGGCCAGCAGCTTTTGGTCGCTGTATCGTTCGAGGCTGGCGGCCGAGCTGGGATTTTCGTCCGCGGCGGGCTGGGAAGGCTTCGTTTCCTCGGCTGAGGACAGCCGAGCTGCTTTGGCGTCGTCGGCGGCGGGCTGGGAAGGTTTCGCTTCCTCGGCTGACGACGGCCGAGCTGCTTTGGCTTCGTCGGCGGCCAGTTGTTCGGTAGTGGAATCGGGGCCGAGCAGCGGTTCGGCGGCGGCCGGCGCAGTGGGCCGTTCAGCCGGAGCCTGCTCGGCCTGAGCGCTGTGCGAAGCGGGCACGACCGGCGAGCTCTTTTCGGCAGCGGCTTGCCGCGGAGCGTCGGCGGTGGCGACCGCATCGGGTTCGGCGGCAAAGGGATCGGCATCCAGTTCGGCGCGGGTGGGCAGATCCGGCAGCGGTTTGCTCTGGATCTGGGTTTGCTTGGTGGCCGCCAGACGTCGGCGAGCGGCATCGCGAATGACCGGGTCCGCATCGCGGAACGCTTCGAGCAGTTCTTTGTCCTGGACCACACCGTCGGCGTCGGCCGCCGACGTGCCGGCGGCCGCCAGCGAGCTGGTCAGTTGCTGGCCGCTGTCATCGATCGACGCGGTGGCCGCCGCCGCGCCGGCGGGAGCAACACCCGCGGCGGGTTTCTTGCTGTAAGCCAAACGCGTGGGCGGCTTGTCGCGGCGATGATCTTGTTCGCTGGGTTGCTGACTCACCTGGATCGAGCGATCGAACGGGGGAGTGCGGCAGCCGACGGTGGCGACCATCATCGTAAGGGCAACCAGGACTGGCAGTCGTGTACCGCTGACGTGCATCCGTGCCTCGCGCAGTGTTGAAGAAACAAACGATTCGCCCGCGACAGTAAAAGAAGCCCGCCGAAGGAGCAATAGCAACCTCCGGGGGCGTGATTGGAGGCGAGTGGCGAGGGGCGAGTGGCGAGTGGCGAGGGGCGGGGTTGAATCGTGCTCGTGCTCGATTTGAGATTTGCTGACTCCGGCGGATTCTATGTAGGGCGTGCGAAGCTCGGGGCGCAGCAGCCACGGAAGTGGCGACATGTGGTAGCCCCAGGCGCGAGCCTGGGGAAACGTAAACACCACGAACAAAAGCCCTGGAAGGGCGACAGGAAGTCTGGCACCGCAATTCGTGTCGTCCCTCTGGGCCCAGCAGAGCGGCACCACCAGTGCGGTGTCTCGATACCGTACGGGAATCGGAAAGGCGTGCGCAAACAGGCATTCCGTTGCACCCGAGCCCCCTCACCCCCGGCCCCTCTCCCACCACTGCTTCACTCACTGACGCTCGCGGCGCAGCGGGGGAGAGGGGAGAAAACATTGTCTTCTACCGTTCCGAGCACTACATAGATTCCGCCGGAGTCAGGAGATTTGCAATTTGCAATCGACTCTTCAGCGAACGCTCGCACGCCCATCCAACCCTGAACTCTCGTCCGTCCTCCCCCCAACCGCTCAGCCGTCTCCGCCAAGCAGGGCGATCAAGTCTCGTAGCTCGGCGACGCTGAGTCGCTCGTGCCAGCCGTCGGGCATGATCGACTTGGTGATCGCTCGCTGGGATTCGATCTCCGCTAGTGGGACTTCGAAGGTTTTGCCGTCGGCTTGCTGGAATTTCAGATTCGTTCCCACGCCGCCCCCGTTGACCTTTAATCCCACCAAGACCCGGCCGTCGCGGGTGAGCACCTGCCAGGGCATGTACAGCGGCCCCACCTCTTTGCTGGGCAGGAGGATCGATTCCAGCAGGCGGCTCGTGTTGTCGTCCAGGGTCGAGAGGTCCGGGCCGGTGTCCGCGCCGCGGCCTTTGTAGGCGTGACAGTTCACGCAACCGGCTCGCCGGAAGACTCGGCGACCGGCCGCGGGATCGCCGCCGTGGGCAACCAACCCCTCCCAGCGGCTGAGCGGTTCGATTTCCGGCGTGTCGATGTCCGCCGACTCGGGAGCTCGCAAGACCCGCCGGATCTCGCCGGCCAAGGCCTCCTGATCGGGACCGCCGACACGCGCTGCCAACGTTTCCAACCACGGTTTCATAGCTTCCGATTCCAAGGCTCTGGCGGCCACCGCGGCCACGGCATCGGCGCGCGTCTGAGCATCCAGCTGCGCGTCTTCGGCGATGCTTCGCAGGGCACTCGTCGCGGCTTCGTCGGACCGTGTGGCCAACCACTGCACGGCCTCGGCGCGGAACGGCCGGTGGTCGCTGGCCCGCATCCACTGGCGCAGCCGGTCCGGGGTGATGCGCCGGAAGGTCGGTGACAAGCGGCCCAGGGCCAACGTCCGCAGCTCGATCGAACGCTCCGGATCGGTGAGGACGCGAGCCAGCCGGTCCTGGATGTGCTTGCCGTGCTTGCCGCCGTCGGCGCGTCCCGCTTCCAAGTAGGCCATCGCAGCCAGCAGGGTTGAAAACAATTCTGGGGAGAGCCCGGGGCGGTTCAGAAGGGATTCGATCTGCGGTAGCGCCGTGGTATCGCCCCGCTCGGTGACCCATCGCAGAGCGGCCATCACGACGCGCTGGTCGGCGTCGGCAAACGCGGCATGGATCCACCGCCGGCGCTGATCCGCCGTCAACCGATCCGGGGAAACCAGATCGATCCACCGCCACGCCGTCAACAGTCCCAGCCGCTGCGAGGCGGTCAGCTCATCCTCCGGTGCAACGTCCTGCAGGTCGTCGCCGGCGACCAGTCCGGCAATGGCGGCTTGGCGAAGGAACGGATCGGCAGAATCCAACGTCGCCAGGCGATCCTTCGTGTTCACGCCGCGCGGCTCACGAAGCTCAGCCGCCCGCTGTTCCGCGTTGCTCAGCGGCGGCAGGTTGCCGGCCAGGGGTGGCGCATCGGCACGTCGGCTCAATCGCCACAGCCGCCCTTTGCCATGAACCGGATAACTGCGGTCCGCCCAATCGGTCACGTACAAGGAGCCATCGGGTGCGGTCGCGATATCGACCGGCCGAAACGCCGCGCCGCCTTGGACCACGGTTTCCAGCTGGCTGACGCAGGTTGCACCGGAGGATTGGAGGCGATAGCGTTCGAGACGGTTGTCGCCCCAGCCCGTCACCCACAGATGCGGCCCGTGGGCGACCAGGCAGCCGGGAGCTTCGCCGGTTCCCGCGGCCATCGGCAACGTGCCCGGGTACTCGCCGTCCCAGCTGAGCAGCGGGTTCGTGCCGGCGCGGCCAAAGCGAAACTGAAACCCGTAATCGCCCGTGGGAGTCACGTGCAGCAGACGGCAGGGCGGCCGGGAATCGGGATCGTTGTCCACGGTCCACAACCGACCGGCGGGATCAAAAGCCAATCCAAAAGGGTTCCAGAACCCGGTCGCGATTCGTTCCAGCCGTCCGCCGGATTGCGTCATGCGATAGACATTGCCGCCTTCGCCGCTGCCCACCTGCTGGCTTCCATCGGCGGCGGTCAAGCGATAGTCGCCGCCGAAGTTCTCGCCCTGGCTGACGTACAGCAAACCGTCGGGACCGACCACCATTCCGGCCAGGCCGTTGTGCGGGTAGTCGGTTTTGGTATCCAGCGTCAGCAGGACTTCGCGCTGGTCGGCTCGGTCGTCGCCGTCGCTGTCGCGGATGCGAATGACTTGGCTGCGCGTGGAGACGGCGATCCAGCCATCGGCCAGCGGCGTGATCCCCATCGTCGCCCGGCCGCCCGCGTAGAACAGTCGTTGCCGGTCCAGGCGTCCGTCGCCGTCGGGATCGTCGAACAAGTAAATCCGGTCCTGGTCGGGACCCGGGTAGTCATCGGGCGGAAAGTGCGTGTGGCATTCGATCACCAGCAGACGCCCCTGTTCGTCAAAACAACAGGCCACCGGCGTGACCAACTCCGGCTCGGAGGCGACCAGTTCGATCTGCCAGTGCGGGTCCAGCACCTCCGGCACATCGATCGCCGGCGACGCCGATTCGGCGGCGGGTTGCGAAGCCCGTTCGGCCGCCGACAGGCCTGCACCACCGCTGGTCCACACGGTGATGCACGAGAGCATGCACAGACCGGGGAGCCAGTTCGAACGGATGAAGTTGGTGCGGGAGAGACGATGCATGGCGTATCACTTCTGTTCGTAAACGGAGACACAAACGGCGGGACAAGACGAGCGCGAGACGATTCGCATTTGCGCGGCGATGCGCGGCGGAGGGAGTGTGTCCATTGTAGCCATCGCGAGACCGCAGCGGTGTTAGAATGACGCCCGCTGACGCCAGCGATGGGCACGCACACCACGACATGACAACGACTTCACGGAGCAGAAACGGATGGACAAGGTCGCATTGGGGTTGGATTTTGGAACCGAATCGGTACGCGCTTTATTGATCGACCGCGACGGCGCTCACCGAGGCCTGGGCGAGGCCGCTTTTGCGCACGGCCAGATCGTTTCGACGTTGCCCTCGAGCGACCAACCGCTGCCGGCGCGATACGCCCTGCAGGCCCCCGAAGATTGGCTGGACGCCGCCGCCGAAGCCACCGCGGCGGCGCTACAGCACAGCGGGCTTGAACCCGGGGCGGTCGTCGGCATCGGGGTGGATTTTACCAGCTGCACCATGTTGCCCACGCTCCGCGACGGCACGCCGCTGTGCCAGGTCGACCGCCTCCGCAGCGTGCCGTTGGCTTGGCCCAAACTGTGGAAGCATCACGGGGCGCTCGAGCAGACCGCGCGGATGAACGAGGTGGCCCGGCAGCGAGACGAGCCCTTTTTAAAACGCTACGGCGGTACGATCGGACTGGAATGGTTCTTTCCCAAGATGCTGGAAACGATCGAAGGGGCGCCCGAGGTGGCCGAGGCGGCCGAAGTCTGGATCGAGGGCGGGGATTGGTTCGTGTGGCAGTTGGTCGGCGGCCCGGCCGACGGCTTGGCCCGTTCGACCTGCCAGGCCGGGTACAAGGCCATGTGGTCGGCCGCCGAGGGTTATCCTGCGCAGGATTATCTGGCCGCGGTGCATCCGCAATTGGCTGCCGCGGCCGCCGAAAAACTGCCCGGCGTGATGCGTGCTCCCGGCGAAGTCGCCGGCAGGCTGTGCCCGGCGATGGCCCAGCGACTGGGGCTGGCTGCCGGAACCCCGGTGGCGACCGCAATCATCGACGCCCATGCGGCGGTGCCGGGCGTGGGAGCGGCCGATCCCGGGACGTTGGTCATGGTCATGGGCACGAGCAGCTGTCACATGCTGAACAGCCGCCGGTGGCACGACGTGCCCGGGGTGGCGGGCGTTGTCGAAGGCGGTATTTTGCCGGGCCTGTTCGGCTACGAGACCGGACAAGCCGCCGTGGGCGACGCCTTTGCCTGGCTCCGCAATCTGCTGGGGCTGGACTCGTTCGACACGCTGGCGGCCGAGGCGATGGCCCTGCCGCCCGGTGCCGAAGGGGTTCGCTGTCTGGACTGGATGAACGGTTGCCGCACGCCGCTGATGGACGGTTCGCTGCGCGGGCTGTTCGCCGGCCTGGGACTGGAACACGGCCCGGCGCATCTGTATCTGGCCCTGATGGAAGCCTCCGCGTTCGGGCTGCGCTGGATCGTCGAGCGGTTGCGGGAGCACGGGGTGCCGATCGATCGCTTCGTCGCCACCGGCGGATTGCCGCATCACAACCGAGCGTTCGTCGAAGTCTATGCGGATGTCCTGAATGCCGAAATCGAAGTTCATCCCTCGACCCAGGGGCCGGCGACCGGTGCGGCCGTGCTGGGCATGTTGGCCGCCGGACCAGAGGTTTCTGGGTTCGACTCGGTCGCCGCCGCCGCGACCGCGATGGCGGGCGTCGCCGAAGCGGAGCGCGACATCCTGGCTCCGCGGCCGGAGCGAACGGCCGCCTACGACCAGCCCTATCAGGAGTATCGCCAGTGGGCCCGCATCGTCGCAGAGAGCAGTCACCCCGTCCGTAGCTGAAGTCGCCAGACGAAATCGTTCTTAGGAATCGATTCCATTTGCGTCGGGGCGACGGGCTTGGGGGGTGCGGTTAGCATGATGGTGCGGATCGTACGGGTTGATTTGCCCGGCGGAGGGCGTTCGCGGAAATTAATTTCTCCCGATTCCGCCCGGACGCAAATCGTGAACTATGTTGGGAATCCATGTTCTCCATGGCTCGTCCGATTCGGTTTTGCCTCGCCACGGCAGTCCTCGCAGGCCTGTCGGTGTTGGTTCCCGGCGCGGCTGCGGCCGCCGACTGGCTGACCCTGCCCTCTACCTACACGCACGACGCCTACGGCCAGCGAGTCGAACAGTACGCCCAGCCCGCGGCCGCCTACGCGCCTCAGGTGTCGAACTTTCGCACCAGCGGATACACGCACGCTCGCAGCTCGCTGCAGTTCGGCCCCTCGGCAGACAATTACCATCGTGTCGAAAAATGGGGCGACCCAGTGCGTCCCTATGGTGAATGGCGGTTCCCGTATCGGCCCTATTCCCAGCCCTACGCCGCTTGGGGAGCCCCCCTGGCAGGCCTCGGTCCGCTGGGCGGTTACGGCCCCTTTCCCTACCCGGGCGTCGGCTACGGTGGCTATCGGGGAGACGGTGATTCCGGCGGCGAGGTTCCGCCGGGCTATGGAAACCCACCGGGCTATGGAAACCCACCGGGCTATGGAAGCGGGATCCCCAACCCGTATCCCAGCATTCCGGGCAGCGGTTATGAGGTGCCGCCTTACTACGAGGGGCATTATCCATCGACGCCGCACCGGCCGCGTTTGAACGACCGCCAATTCTTCCGCGATCCGCGTCTGCCCCCAGCGGCGGGCGAGCCGCCGGGCGCATCGCCTTGATCAGCAAAGCAGCTCGGCTGTCCCAGCAAAGCAGCTCGGCTGTCCCAGCCGAGATGGCAACAGCGTCCAAAGTCTGGCGACTTCAGCTACGGCTTTGCGGTTTCTACAGATGGACGCGGCAGGCGTCGCCGTCGCAGGTCTTGCCGGCCAGGCGATAGCGCCGCTTGGCGACTTGACCGTACAGCCACCGCCACACGCCGGCCGATCCCGGCAGGTGCAGCACGGGCACGGCCCACCACAGCAACGGCAAGCGGCGAGACAAATAACGCACCGCCACGGCGCCGCCGTAGGCCGTGCCCTCGGCCGAAACGACGTACATCTGCTGCATCAGCGCTTCATGGCTCAGCTGCGGATACCGCTGGGCCACCCGCGGATCGTGCAACGAGAGGTAGGCCAGCGGCTTTGCACCGGCGCTCCAGCGATGCAATCTCCGCACCTGGGACTGACAAAACGCGCAGTGCCCATCGAAGATAACGACATCGACATCGTCGCAAGGAAACGCGTCCGGATCGGGCAGCGACATTGAGTTTTGCACGTGTCCGCTTTCTGAAAGAGCCGTTTGGAAGGTGGCGAGTGTCGTAAAAACCAGCAAAAACCAACGCGGGCGGCGTTTTCCTACCCCCCCGAGCCCTACTCAGGCCTTTATACTAACAGGGCTGGGCGGCCGGAATTAACCGCGCCGGGGTGATTTTCCGATCCCTTTCTTTTGCGAGCGGCAGGAGCATGAACCAAATCGAAACTCAGGTATCTCGAGCGCGACGCCGGTTATTGCTGCAGCACTTCGGCCGAGTGGTTTCGTGGTCGCTGTTCGTCTCGCTGATGGTGGCCATGCTGGCCTTTGCTGTTCCCAAGATCTGGGCCTTGTCGATCGATTCGGTCCACTGGTACTGGGGCTGGACGGCCGCGGCGGTGGCGGCCGGGGTGTTGGCCGCGGCGGTTTGGACCTGGTGGCGGGGGCCTTCGTTGACCGAAGCTGCCACCGAGGTGGATCGTCGATTTCAGCTTCGCGAACGGCTCAGCAGTTCGCTTTCGTTGACCGCCGGCGACCGCGACAGCAAAGCCGGTCAGGCGTTGATCGCCGATGCCCAGCGGCGAGCGGCCCAGTTGGAAATCGGCCAGCGGTTTCGTCTGCAGCCCGCTCGTCTGGGCCTGTTGCCGCTGATCCCCGTGGCCATGCTGGCCATCCTGGTGTTCATTCCCAACGCCACGCGGGAAAACGAAGTCGACGCCAGCGCCGCTCTGGCGGCCAAACAGGAAGCCGAACAGGTGAAACGCTCGGCTAAGATCCTCAAACGCAAGATCCAGAACGCCCGCGATCAAGCCAAGGAAAAGGGCTTGGCTGATGCCGAAGACCTGTTCAATAAACTGGAACGCAAAGTCGACGACGTGATCAAGAAGGAAAACGTCGATCGCAAAGACGCCATGATCGCCCTGAACGACCTGAAGAAGTCGCTGGAAGAACGCCGCGAACGCTTGGGGTCGCCCGACCAGATGCGCAAGAGCCTCTCGGACCTGAGCGGCGACATGCGCAAAGGACCGGCCGAGAAAGTCGCTAAATCGCTGGAAAAAGGCGATTTTTCGACTGCCCAGAAAGCGATCAACGAGCTGGCCGAAAAAATGCGGCGCGGTGAGCTGAGCGAAGCGGAAAAGAAACAGCTGGGCGAACAGGTCCAGCAGATGAAGGAAAAAATGGAAGACATGGTCCGCAAACACGAGCAGGCCAAGCAGGAGCTGCAGCGGCAAATCGAAAAGGCCAAACGCGAAGGACGCAATGGCGACGCCGACGAGCTGCAGAAGAAACTGAACCAGATGCAGGCCAAGCAGGAGCAGATGGATCGCATGAAGCAGATGGCCGAAAGCATGGGACAGGCGGCCGACGCGATGCAGAACGGCGACTCGCAATCCGCCGCCGAAGCCATGGAAAGCCTGGCTGATGAGCTGGGCGAGATGCAGCAGGAACTCGAAGAGCTGGAAGAATTGGACGCGGCCATGGAAGAACTGGGGCAGGCCAAGGACCAGATGCGGTGCCAGCAGTGTCAGGGCGGCGGCTGTCCCAGTTGCCAAGGTGGCGGCATGGGGAACCAGTTCGGCGAGCAACCCGGTAACGGCCTGGGCCGCGGTGCCGGACAGGGCGAACGCCCCGAAGCCGAAGACGACACCAACACCTACGAATCTCAGGTTCGCGGCCAGGCCCAGAAGGGCCGAGCCATCATCGCCGGCGTGGCCGGGGGCCGCAACAAGAAGGGAGTCTCACGCGAGGAGCTGCAAGAGACCGTTCGCGGAGCCTTGTCCGAAGAAAGCGATCCGGTGGAAAACGCTTCGCTGCCGCGGACCGAACGAGAACACGCCCAGCAGTATCTGGATCTGCTGCGCGAAGGCAGCTGAGGCAGTTCCCGCACCATGGACGAATCGCGCCGACGACAAATGCGACGCCAGGAACGGCAGACGTTCCTGCTGATCCTGGCCGCAGTTGCCATCTACCTTGCCTACAAAATGGTCTTCGGAAGCTAGGGCTGCGTCAGCATCAGATTTCAGGGTCTGGCCGTCGCTGAAGTCGCCAGTTGTTTGGGCTTTTTCGCCGCTTTCATCCATTCTCTGGCGAGATCGGCGACAGCCCAGCACCGACGGCAGGTACCGACAACCCGGTACGGTGATCGCAGCCCCCCACATGTGGAAAGTGCCAAAGATTTTGTTGCTGCTCCAGGTAGGCAAGCTCGTTTGCCGAAGTACAATTAAGGGGGAATGACCGGGCGCTAGAGGCGCGTTAACGGCGTGCTATCCATGCAAACGGCCATTTCCGGCGGCACTTTGGCAGTCAGTGATGGCAGAATGAGACAACGCTGTCGCGTTCACGCATCGCTTGTCGTCAAAGCAAAAAAAGCGTGTTTTATTTCTAACCCTTTTCCTGCAAGCGACTTAGGAGCTTTTTCCGGACGTGTCGTCGCGGTGCGGCGCACCGATTGCATTGAACCTGAATCAAGCGAAATGGGTCTTCGGGGTGTGAAGACCAAATCTGGCCGCAATCGGCTTTTGTTTATCAACCTGCAATGGAGTGCTAGCGGAGTCTCTCCCATGACTACATCATCTGATAATCGGACCCCTGCGGTGCCTCGGCCCGATGGCCAGCACTGGGAAGAACTGACTCGTCGTTTGCCTGAGTCGATCCAGCATCTGGACGCTTGGTTTGATGGCCAGTTGGCGGTATTGGAAAAGAAACAGGCTCGCTTTATTACGCAACGCTCATTGAAGAAAAGCCTGCGGCGCTAATGCCTCGCGGTGGGGACGCGGCGCAGCACTGGTGGCAGCAGCAGCACTGGCTGCAGCAGCGGGACCGGTTGCGGCAGGCTGCCTGCCGGCTGCAGCGGGTTGGGCACTGGACGCTTGCGGCGATCCTGCCCATGTCCTGTGTGTTTTGCGGAGCGGAAACGCCTCCGCCGGCTCGAGCGTTGTGTTCTCGCTGTCGCACGCGTCTGGCGGCTTGCCAGCCGGCTCGCACTTGTCCTCGCTGTGCGATGCCGCTGCCGGTGGTCAGCAACGGCATGCAGGCCGATGACGGCTCGCAGCCTCGATGCGTACACTGCCGCAAACAGCCGCTGCGGTTCGCCAGAACCTTTGCTCTCGGGGCTTATCGAGGCGTCTTGAAAGAGGCGGTGATTCTTGCCAAGCAGCCGTCGCGTCGGGTCGTTGCCAAGACGCTGGCCGCCCTGTTGGCCCAGCATCACGGGGCCGCTCTCGGGCAGTTGGGGATCGACTGTGTCTGCCCCGTCCCCTCGCATTGGCGGCGCCGGCTGAAGCGTCGCGGCACGCCTTCTCAGGTGATCGCCGAAACCCTGGGCCGGTCGCTAGCGGTCGCCACTCGCCCCCTGCTTCGCCGCATCCGGCACACCCGCAAGCAGGGCATGCTCAGCCCCGCACAGCGACGCGAGAACGTGGATGGTTCCTTTGCGGTAAATACGGGCTATGTTTTCTCGTTGACGGGCTTTTCACCCCGGGGCAAACACGTATTGTTGGTAGACGATGTCCTGACGACCGGGGCCACGGCCAATGCCGCGGCCGGCGCCTTGCGACAAGCCGGCGCCACCGAAGTGACCATGGTCGTGCTCGCCCGAGCAACCGGCTCCCGCTCCCCCGCATAACCAGAATGATCCAAAAGCGATGACTCCAGTGCATAGCGCCACGCCGCCCGAGCCCAAGCCGGACGCGAGCCCTGTTCGGCGTGCCATCCTGCGCGGTTTGGGTGTCGTCATGCCCCCGTTGCTGACATTGGTGCTGTTCATCTGGGCTTGGAACGCGATCGAAAGCTACATCCTGCGGCCCATGGAGGCCGGGATCCGTTACGCGGTGGTGCTGGCGATGAGCGAGTCGCTGACCGTGCCGCCCGAGGGCTACGAGCCGGTCCAGCCCGGGGATCTGTCGGCCGGGTTTTATGCCGACGGCCAAAAGTACATTCCGGATCCGACCGGCAAGCGTTTCTTGCCCTCGGAGGTCGTTCAGTATGTGAACAGCAATCTCGAACGATTGGGGCCCTACCAGCCGGCGCCGGCGACCGCCAACGCCTACTGGCACCGCTACGTCGAATTGCGTTACCTGCCGCGGTACATGGTGGTGCCGATCTTTCTGATCGTCTTCCTGGTCGTGCTGTACTTCCTCGGGCGGCTATTCACCCACGGCATCGGCCGCTGGCTGGTGAATATGTTCGACGGCTTTATTAGTCGCCTGCCGGTGATCAGCAACGTCTACGGATCGGTCAAACAGGTCACCGATTTTGTGTTCAGCGATCGAGACATCGAATTCAACCGAGTGGTGGCGGTGGAGTATCCGCGCAAGGGCATGTGGTCGGTCGGCTTCGTGACCGGTAATTCCATGGCCGACATCACGGCCGCGGCCAACGAACCGGTCCTGAGCGTGTTGATGCCCACCTCGCCGATGCCGATGACCGGGTTCACGATCACGGTGCGAAAAAGCGAGGCGGTCGATCTGGACCTGACGATCGACCAGGCAATCCAGTTCGTGGTCAGCTGTGGTGTGGTCGTGCCCAGCAACCAGCAGGTCGGCGGGCAGGGACGGCTGCAGCTGAACCTGCCCACGACGCCGCCGGATGAGGGTTAGTGGTTGCGATGGGGCGTAGCTGAATTCGCCAGCGCTTGGAACGCTGAGAGTCGAGATCAGCGGACGCGCCGGTTGCTGTTGCGAAAACTCAGGCGACGCCTGGGGGGTAGCAGGTTCAAGCGGCCGGTCCTAAGTCAGCTCAGGGCAACGCCCTGGGCTGACATAGGGTTACCCCCTTGGGGCGGACCAGTCGTCGCGGTACGCGCCGATGTGTTGACGCGTGGTGAATTTGGTGTTGGACGAGGATGCACACCGCGTACAACGCGGCGACGACGCCCAACGGCCACGACGCCCAACGGTCCCGGCGTCGCCGACGGTCATGGCGTCGCCGACGGTCATGGCGTCGCCGACGGTCGCGGCATCGCCGACGGTCGCGGCATCGCCGACGGTCGCGGTATCCAGGCCCAACGGGCCGGCCGTACGTCAGCCCAGGGCAACGCCCTGGAGGTTGGTATGTCGTTCATCGCAAGCCCCAAGGGGGCGGCCCTAGTTGCGTGTGGGGTCAGGGCCGGGGTTGTTTGGACGTTTTCGTGGTGAATGTTTGGGGGGGGTGGTGCGGTGTGCCGGCGGTCTGATGCTAGGACCTCCCCCCTGGGGCTGGAGATCAATGTTGTGCCGGATTACCCAGGGCGTTGCCCTGGACTGACATAAGGTTGCCCCCTTGGGGCGGACCGGTCGGCGCGGTACGCGTCGATGTGTTGACGTGTGGTGAATTTGGTGTTGGACGAGGGTGCACACCGCGTACAACGCGGCGACGACGCCCAACGGTCCCGGCGTCGCCAACGGCCACGCGGCCCAACGGTTTCGGCGTCGCCGACGGTCGCGGTATCCAGGCCCAACGGGCCGGCCGTACGTCAGCCCAGGGCAACGCCCTGGGTTTTGGTATGTCGTTCACCGCAAGCCCCAAGGGGGCGGCCCTAGTTGCGTGTGGGGTCAGGGCCGGGGTTGTTTGGACGTTTTCGTGGTGAATGTTTGGGGGTGTTTGGTGCGGTGTGCCGGCGGTCTGGTGTTAGGGCCGCCCCCTTGGGGCTGGAGATCGGTGTTGTGCGGGATTACCCAGGGCGTTGCCCTGGGCTGACATAGGGTTGCCCCCTTGGGGCGAAGTCTCTCTCGTCCAAAGTCCACCGCCTTCGGCTACGGAGGCTACTTTCGGCGGAGCGAAAGGCGACACTGTCTACCGCCTTCGGCTACGGAGGGCTACTTTCGGCGGAGCGAAAGGCGACACTGTCTGGCGCCTTCGGTTACGGGGGGCGGTCAGCGGTCGATTTCGTATTCGGCAATCTTGCGATAGGCCGTCGCTCGGCTGATCCCCAGCAGCTTCGCCGCTTCGGGAATGCTGCCCTGCGTCCGCTTGATGGCTTTGCGGATCAGCCGTTTCTCCCAGAGGTCGATCCGCAGGGTGTCCAGTGCGCTGACGCCGGCGTCGCGGAGCCCGAGGTCCTCGAGCTCGATCATCGGATCTTCGGCCATGACGACCGCGCTGTCGATGACGTTGCGCAGCTGCCGGACGTTGCCCGGCCAGGGGTACTGCAGCAGATGCTCGCGGGCGACGCTGTCCAGCTGGAGATTGGGGCGACCGTGCTGGCGGCGAAAATGCTCCAGGAAGTGGTCCAGCAGCATCGCGATATCATCGCCCCGATCGCGCAGTGGCGGCACGATCAACTCAAACACGCTCAGCCGGTAGTACAGGTCTTCGCGGAACTTGCGTTCCCGTACGAACTCGGCCAAGTCGCGGTTGGTGGCCGCGATCACACGGACGTCGACGTTCACTTCCTTGACCCCGCCGACCGGCAGGAACGGGTGGCCTTCCAGAATCCGCAACAGCTTGGCTTGGCCGTCCAGGGTCAGCTCGCCGATCTCGTCAAGAAACAGCGTTCCGGTGTGCGCTTGCTCGAACCAGCCGGTGTGATCGGCGTCCGCGCCGGTGAAGGCTCCTTTGCGATGGCCGAACAATTGGCTCTCCATCAAGTCCCGCGGGATCGCCGCGCAGTTCACGCTCAGCAGCGGGCGTTCGCTGCGGGGACTGGCCCGGTGTAGGGCCCGTGCAACCAGTTCCTTGCCCGAGCCGCTCTCGCCGCGAACCAAAATCGAACCGCTGGCACGGCCGATGCGGGTGATCTTCTCCTTCAGCTTGATCATCGGGCGGCTGTTGCCGATCAGTTCGTCGCTGTGGGCGTTGCGATCGGCCAAACGACGGTGTTCGGTCTGCAGGGCGTGGGTCTTGCGGACGCTGGCCAACGCGGCCGCGATCAGGCGTCCCGAAGCCACGGCGAACTCGAAATCCGCCGTCTGAAAACGACTCTGTTCACGGTACAGGTGCAGCACGCCCATCGACGTGTCCTGGGACATCATGGGGACACAGATCGCATCGGACCATTGATCGCTGGAGGTGGAGCCTTCGAGCGCTTCGGGACGTTCTTTGATCCAGATCGCCTCGCCGTCCTGGACGACGCGCTGCGTGAGGTTGCGGCTGAGCCGTACGCGGCCGACAGCGCCGGGCGGGAAAACACGCTCCGGAGTCAGCCGGCCATTGCCGCTGTCCCACAGGAATCCCACCACGTCCGAACCCGTGCGATCGCGCAGCAGTTCGACCGCCAGGTTGGATACCGCTTCGGGGTCGGCGCTTTGCAGCAGGCTGAGGCTCAACTGGTACAGGTCCATCAGGTGACCGGTCTCGGTCCGCAGCATCGCCGCGGTGGCCGTATGGACGTCGGCTCCCACCAGCGTCAGGTCCGACATCGGACGATCCAACTGGACGGTCTGCGACAGCACCTGCTCGTCACTGGATTCGTCTTCGGGGGCGTGCAGTTGCAGTTCCGTGCCACCGACCTGGACGACCGATTGATCCAGCAGCATGGCGTGATCGGTTTTCTGACCGTTGACCAGCATGCCGTTGCGACTGCGCGTATCGCGGACCTGCCAGCGGTCGTCCTCGAAATAGACCACCGCGTGGAAGCGCGAAGCGATCGGATCCGATAGCACGATTTCGCAATTGCTACCGCGTCCGACGTGCATGGTGCGGCTCGGATCCAGCGGGTACTGCCTGCCGGCTTCGGGACCGCTGCGAACCTTCAAATAAGCTACCATCTCGTCTCACAATGAAACTCAGCCAATGAACCCGTTTATCCTAGCGAATCGCCGAGATTCTGAGGATAGCTGATCGAAGGCCTCGATCGGCCGCTCCCCCCCGGAGCGGCAGCTCGATTGTTTCGGTGGCGGACGCTGCCCATCCCAAGGCCATTGGCCTGTAGTATGGACTGTGTGTCCCGTAATCTCTGTCGCTGCAACTCAAGGAACGACCCTCATGCCGCATGTTGCCCCTCTGCAGACAAACGATGCCCCGGAAAAATCGCAACCCATCCTCAAGGCGATCGAAAAGAAATTCGGGCAGTCGCTGAACATCTTTTCGACCGCTGCCCACCAGCCCGATGTTCTCGGCGGTCTGACCCAGATCAATGATGGCCTGCAGAACGACTTGCCAGCCAAATATCGCGAATTGGCCTATTTCAAAGCCTCGCAGATCAATCGCTGCGATTACTGCTCGCACTACCACCAACAGGCGGCCAAGCAGGCCGGCATCAGCGACGAGCAGCTGGCGGCGATCGACAACTTTGCCGACAGCGACGTTTTCGACGACCAAGAGAAGGCCGTGCTGCGCTATACCGAGCAACTGACGCGCACCGCGCAGGTGGACACGCAGGTGGTCGAGCAACTGAAAGCGTTTCTCGACGAGCCGCAATTGGTCACGCTGGCCGCCGCCGTCGCCCTGGCCAACTTTACCAACCGCTTCAATCACGGGCTGGATATCGAACTGCCGTGAGCGAGAAGGTGGCGGCTCTCGTCCTCAGGGGCAGCAGTCCTCGTACTCGTACTCGTACTCGTACTCGTACTCGTACTCAGCGCAGCGGTACTCGTACTCAGCGCAGCGGTGCTCGTACTCAGCGCAGCGGTGCTCGTACTCGACCTGCTTTGAGCGGGATGGTTACTGGGAAACGCCGAATTTCGAGCACGAGCACGAGCACGAGCACGAGTACGAGCACGAGTAGGAGTAGGAGTAGGAGTAGGAGTAGGAGTAGGAGTAGGAGTAGGAGTAGGAGTAGGAGTACGGTTTACCACAGGCTGGAAGCCTATGCTACTGTTCACAGGCTGGAAGCCTATGCCACTGGGCGGATCGCTACTCGCGGATGCCTTCGATGACGCGGAAGAAATCATCGACGTTGGCGAAGTCGCGGTAGACGCTGGCAAAGCGGACGTAGGCCACTTCGTCGACGGCGTACAGACGCTTCATGACCAGCTCGCCGATCGCCTGACAAGCGATCTCCATCGCACCGTCAACGTACAGTTCGGTTTCGATTTCCTGGACCAGTAACTGGATCCGTTCGGTACTGACCGGACGCTTCCAGCAGGCGCGTTCGATTCCTCTGCGGATCTTTTCGGGATCGAACGGTTGCCGGGACTGGTCGCGTTTGATGACGCGAATATCGAATTCTTCCAGCCGTTCGTAGGTGGTGAACCGGCGGTGGCAGGTTCCGCAGCTGCGGCGACGGCGGATCAGGAAGCCGTCTTCCATGGCCCGGGTGTCGACGACGCGGTCGTTATCGTGTTTGCAAAACGGGCATCTCATCGCCGTCCTCTCAATCAACTGGCCTGGCGTGAGGCCACATGGTCGGCGATCTGCTGGGCGACCTCTTCGGGCGACTGCATGCCATCGACATCGCACAGAACGCCTCGCTCACGATAGTACTCCAGCAGCGGCTCGGTCGAAGTGCGGAAGATGCGCAGCCGCGAGGCGATGGTTTCGGCCGTGTCGTCGGCTCGGAACTCGATCATCGCTCGCCGCAGCATACGCTTGACCAGTTCCTCCTGCGGGCAGTGCAGGTGCAGCACGAGATCCAGTCGGCATCCGAGGTTGCTGAGAAACTCGTCCAGCAACTGAGCCTGCGGGATGGTGCGGGGGAAGCCGTCCAGGAGGCAGCCGCGTTGGCAATCCTGTTCCAGCAACCGTTTTTTGGCGATTCGCATCACCAGGTAATCAGGGGCCAGCATACCCTGATTGATGAACGAGGCGATCTGCCGCCCGAGGGCGGATTGCTGCTGGAGCGTCGCTCGCAGCATATCGCCCGTGGACAGATGAGGGATCCGCAGTCGCTCGGTCAGCCGTTTGCACTGCGTGCCCTTGCCGGCTCCGGGCGGTCCGATAAAGACGATCCGCATGACGCTCTCTTGCAGCCTGAGGGGACAGCGACCGGATCGCCCAAGCCTAGGCTTCCAGCATTCCTCGGTAGTTTCGCATCACCAGGTGGCTGTCGATCTTTTGGATCAAATCAAAGGCCACACTCACGGCAATCAGCAATCCCGTCCCACCGTAGAAACCTGCGATGGAGTAGGGCACGTTCAGCGAAGCATACACGATTGTCGGGACGATTGCGACAATCGCCAGGAAGGCGGCTCCGACGTAGGTGATGCGGACCATGACGCGTTCCAGGTGATCGGTCGTCCGTTTGCCGGGACGGTAACCCGGGATGAACGTGCCGCTCTCCTTCAACTGGTCGGACATCTCTTTGGGATTAAAAGTGATCGCCGTCCAGAAGTAGCAGAAGAAGAAGATCAACAGCACGTACATCATGTTGTAGATGTACGAGGTTCCGTCACCGAGCGTGATACTGGTTGCGTTCAGCACTTCGCTGGTCCGCCCTTCGAACCGTCCGGCCAAGAAACCCAACAGCACACCGGGGATCATCAACAGACTGCTGGCGAAAATGATCGGCATCACGCCGGCCTGGTTGATTCGCAGCGGCAGGAACTGACGCGTGCCGCCGTAGACGCGTCGCCCACGGGTAAATTTGGCACTCTGGGTCGGGATCCGGCGTTGGCCCAGCGTGATGAACACCACGCCAAACACGACGCTGACGAACAACAGCACCAGGATGATCAAGGTCTCCACCCCGATCGTGCCGCTGCCCAGTCCAACCAGGTTGTATTCCATGTTGTTGATCAACTCAAACAGAGCCGAAGGCATCTGGGCCAAAATCCCGGCCATGATCAACAAACTGATCCCGTTACCGATGCCGTACTCGTCGATCTGCTCGCCCAGCCACATCAGGAACACCGTGCCGCAGGTCATCACCAATACGGCAGCGATTTGCCAGCCGATGCCCAACGATCCGTCGATCAAAAAGTCGGGGTCGATACGGTCGCCACCGACCAGCATCAGGCTGAGGTACAGGTAGCTCTGCACCAGGCAGATCAAGACGGTCAGATACCGCGTGTATTCGTTTAATTTCTTGCGGCCTGCCTCGCCCTCCTTCTTCAGTTCTTCCAGCGGCTTCCAGACGCTGCCGAGCAACTGAAAAATAATCGACGCGGAGATGTAGGGCATGATGCCCAGACCGAAGATCGTGGCGTTGCGCAGGTCACTGGCGGCAAAGATGCTGACCTTTTCGAAGAAGTCGGCGGCACCGCCCTGGGGGCCACTCTCGTCGGGGGCCGCGATCATCGGCAACGGAATATGGAAACCGATGCGGTAAATCGCCAACAGACCCAGCGTCAGCAAAATCTTGCGACGCAGTTCCGGGATCGAGAATATGATGCGAATCTTTTCTAACATCGCGGGGTGTCCATTCGTCCGACGGAGGACAAGCGCAGCAAACGGGCGGCGCTGGAAGTAACAACAAAACGGCGGCCGAAGTGGACGGCCGCCGACAATCTAGCGATTCCCGCTGACCGATGCGAGACGGGAATCCGCGATGCCCACATCCTTGCGGTCGTGCTAGCCGTTCTTTTCAGACTTCAGTGCGGCAACGCGTTCTTTGGGCGTTCGCTTGGGAGCAATACGATTGACGGTACCGCCGGCCTTGGTGATCTTCTCTTCGGCTTGCTTGCTGAAGCGATGAGCCGTGACGGTCAGTTTCTTGGTCAGCTCGCCGTCGCCCAGGATTTTGACTTCGTCGAAGGTTCCGGTGGCGACGTGCTTGGCGGCCAACGCCTCGAGGGTGACCTCGTCACCGTCCTCGAAAGCCTTGTCCAGCGCAGCCACGTTAACGGCGAACACCTCGACGCCCCATTTGTTGTTGAAGCCGCGTTTGGGGATGCGGCGAATCATGGGCATCGCACCGCCTTGGAAGACGGGTTTACGCGAGTAACCACTACGGCTCTTGTGACCCTTGTGGCCTCGACCGGACGTCTTGCCAGTACCCGAGCCGGGGCCGCGGCCGATCCGCTTGCGGGCCTTGTGCTTGTGTATTCCGCGATGGACGTCTTCGAGATTCATGGCTTTGTCTTCTGACTTGCAAAATTTGGACGGAGGATTTATTCGGCGCTCTCGGTCGTGGCACTCGCTGCCTGCTCGGCGCTCTCTGCCTTGACCGGGGCCGGGGCGGTGGCGCCCATCAGTTCGGCGGGGTCGAGTCCACGCAGGGCGGCGACCTGTTCGCGGGTCCGCAGCTTGCTGAGGGCATCGATGGTGGCTTTGACCAGCGTGACCGGATTGTTGGTGCCGTAGCTCTTGGTCAGGATATCGTGCAAACCAACTGCTTCACAGACCGCACGCACGGCTTGTCCGGCGATGACACCGGTACCCGCACCGGCGGGGATCAGCAGCACTTTGGCAGCGCCAAAATGGCCCCAGACCTGGTGGGGGATCGTTCCGTCGACAACCGGAACTTCGATCATATTGCGGCTGGCCTGTTTCTGGCCCTTGCTGACGCTGGGCGGAACCTCGTTGGCTTTGCCGTAACCCCAGCCGACTTTACCTTTCCCGTCACCGACGACCACCATGGCTGCGAAGCTGAAGCGGCGACCGCCTTTGACCACGGCAGCACAGCGTTTAATTTTGACGACGCGATCGAGCAATTCGCCGGGTTGAGTTGATTGAGACACGTTCGACTCGAATGTTTAGTTGGTTTCGGGGAACAGGAGCACAGCGACCGGGCACCTAATCGACAACGGCGGTCGCGCTTCGTGGGGTCTTCAGCCAGCCGGCTTAGAACTGCAATCCGCCTTCGCGAGCCGAATCGGCGAAGGCTTTGACGCGACCGTGGTAGCGGTTGTGTCCACGATCCAAACGCACGCGAGTGATGCCCGCGGCGGCAGCCTTTTCGGCGATTCGTTTGCCGACCGCAGCGGCCGCGTCGCAGTTGCCACCGTACTGGATCGAATCGCGGGCGTCCTTGTCGCGGGTGCTGGCGCTGGCCAACGTCTTGCCCGCGGTGTCGTCGATCAGCTGGCAGGCGAAGTGTTTTAAGCTGCGCTGGACCGACAGCCGAGGCGCTTCAGCGGTGCCACGCAGTTTGTTGCGGACGTGCTGGCGACGACGCAGCCGTTTGACATTCAGTTTCTTGTTCTTATCCATCGTCTTACTCTATGCGGACCAACGAGCGTGGTCGGTTGATTGCCAAGTGGGTTTACTTACCGGCCGCTTTACCAGGTTTCAGTTTGACCTGTTCACCCTGATAACGCACGCCCTTGCCCTTGTAGGGTTCGGGTTTACGCAGGGCGCGGACTTCCGCGGCGAACTGGCCAACCTTCTGTTTGTCACAGCCCTTGACCACCACGTGGGTTTGGTCGGGGCAGGTGACGTCCAGCTCGGCCGGGATCTTTTTGTGCAGTTCATTGGCATAACCCACCCGCAACTGCAGGGTGTCGCCGGAGATCGCCGCCAGGTAACCCACGCCCACGACCTCGAGCCGTTTCTCGTAACCTTCGGTCACGCCGACGACCATGTTCTGGATCAGGGTCCGCGTCAGGCCATGGTAGGCGCCGGCATCGCGGGAGTCTTCTTCCCGGGTGACGGTAACCTGGCCGGCATCGCTATCGACGCTGACCGAGACCTCTGGCCGGTGCATGTATTCCAGCTTGCCCTTGGGGCCTTCAACGCTGATTGTACGGCCGTCGACCGCGACGGTTGCACCGCCCGGGATGGTGACCGGTTTCTTGCCTAGACGACTCATGACAACTGCAAAGGTTTAAAAGGTGATCTGATTGGATTGGAACCTGCGGCAGGGCCGCGACGACCCGTGTCGAGGTGTAGCCCCGGTGGTTTAGGCGACTTCGGCCAGCACTTCACCGCCGACCTTGTCGCGGCGTGCTTCGCGGTCGCTCATCACGCCCCGGCTGGTGCTGATGATACGGATGCCCAGTCCACCGAGGACGGGTTTCAGTTCGCGGCTGCCGCTGTACTGGCGGCGTCCCGGTTTGCTGACGCGGCGGATGCTCTGGATCACGCGTTCGCCATTGGGGCCGTACTTGAGTTCGATTCGCAGCACCGCAGCGGGCTGGGCTTCGACCTCTTTCCAGTCCCAGATGAAGCCTTCGCGTTTGAGCACGTCGGCGACGCCGCGTTTGACGCGGCTGGCGGGAATATCCACGAAGCGTCGTTCCACTCGAACGGCGTTGCGGATGCGGGTCAACATATCTGCGATTGGGTCGGTCATCATGGTATCGGTCCCCTACCAGCTGCTCTTACGGACGCCAGGAATCAAGCCTTTATCCGCCAACTGGCGGAAACAAATTCGGCACAGGCCAAACTTGCGGTACACCGAACGCGGGCGTCCACAGATATTGCAACGGTTCTCACGGCGGGTAGAAAATTTGGGTTCTCGATTCGCCTTGGCGACTTTTGATTTGCTGGCCACTGGGCGGCTACCTATCGGTTTTGCGATTCATTGTATGGACGAAGAACGGACTAATTACGCTGCGGAGCCCTTGGGCTTGCTCTCGCGGAAGGGCATGCCCAACAGCCGCAGCAGCTCACGACCCTGATCGTTGTTCTCGGCCGTGGTCACGACCGTGATGTTCATGCCCTGGGGGCGGGTGTATTTGTCCGGGTTCAGTTCCGGAAACACCAACTGTTCGACCAGGCCCATGCTGTAGTTGCCCCGGCCGTCGAAACTCTTGGGACTGATCCCGCGAAAGTCACGAACACGCGGCAACACGACCGAGATCAAGCGGTCCATGAACTCGTACATCCGAGCCCGACGCAGCGTCGCCATGCATCCGATCGGCATCCCTTCCCGCAGGCGGAAGTTCGAGATCGAGGTGCGAGCGAGGGTGTAGACAGGTTTCTGGCCAGCGATTTCCGTCAAGGCATCGAAGGCGATGTCCAGGTGCTTCTTGTCACCGACCGCCGAACCGACGCCCATGTTGATGGTGACTTTTTCCAGACGCGGGATCTGATGCACGTTGGCGAAGTTGAACTTCTCCTGCAGTGCGGAGCGAACCTGCTCTTGATACTTCTGTTGTAACCGTGGTACGGATGCCATGGTCTGGGGTTCTCGTTGTAGCGCTCGGCGAAAGTGGTCGAGCTGGTGTGAAAACGGTTGTGCGAATGGGGGCTACGACTGGGTGGCGTAGCGCGGCTTGGCGGGGCTCATCTTGCCCAGGCTGTTGCCGGACTTTTTGGCGTATCGTTCTTTGCTGCCGTCGTCCAGGTAACGGACGCCGATCCGGGTCGGTTCGCCGGTCTTGGGGTCGACCAACATCACGTTGCTGACGTCGATCGGCATCTCTTTGCTCAAGCGGCCGCCCTGGGGGTTCTTCTGGCTGCGGCGGACGTGTTTATACACCTTCGCCACGCCTTCGACGAGCACCTTGCGGTTCTGACGATCGACCTTCAGGATCTTGCCCTTGACGCCTTTGTCGGCTCCGGTAATCACGACTACTTGGTCATCGACGCGAAACAACATTGCGGTACTGCGATCTATAAGTGTGTAATGGATTGGGTTGCGGAAGATGGTCTGGCATTCGCCCGCGGCTCAAACGACTTCGTTGGCCAGGCTGACGATCTTCATGAAGTTCTGCTCGCGCAGCTCGCGGGCGACCGCACCAAAGATACGGGTACCGCGGGGGGCTTTATCTTTATCGATCAAGACCACGGCGTTGCTGTCAAAACGGATGTAGCTGCCGTCACCGCGCCGCGTGGGCTGCTTGGCCCGCACGATGACCGCTCGCACAATGGCTTTCTTCTTGACTTCGCTGCCCGGGATCGTGCTCTTGACGCTGCAGACGATCACATCGCCAATCGTGGCGAAGCGACGTCGGGAACCACCCAGCACCTTGATGCACATTACTTCCCGAGCACCGGTGTTGTCGGCAACATCCAGTCGTGTTTCTTGCTGAATCATGAAACTAAGCCGATTCCCGGCAGGTTCGTTTTGTGTGGTTGGGCCTTCGCCGCGAAGGGGCCGCGGCGAAGCGGTTAATAGGGGATCAGGGCCGAAAGGACGTTCAGGGTTACTGAGCGTTCTCGGTGTTGTTGTCGGTCGTGTCGCTGTCGGCGGCCGGTTGGGCTTCGTCTTCGTCACCGATGTGCGCCGCTTCGATGGCTTCGGTTTCGGCGGCGTGCTTGCGAGCGGCCCTCAGGGCTGCCAGGTCGACGGCGGTGCTCTTCTCGATCACCCGCGTCAACTCCCAACGCTTCAGCTTGCTCATCGGCCGCGACTCGATCAATTCCACCAAGTCGCCGGCACCGGAGGTGTTTTCCTCGTCGTGGGCGTAACAGATCGTACGCCGCTTGACGTACTTGCCGTACTTGGGGTGCTTGACCCGGCGAGCGATTTCGACGCGCCGCGTCTTGCTCATTTTGTCGCTGGTGACGATCCCGGTTACAACGCGCTTTGGCATGATGGATTGACTGAAACGTAGGCTTTAATCGGTTACAAAATTCAATGGACCACCGGACTCATACAACACGGGTCTCGGCAGTGCTCGGCTGGCCCGAAGGCGGGCCGCGGCGGTGTCCCTAGGACTTGGCCCGCTCGGTCTGGATGGTCTTGATCCGCGCGATCAAACGGCGGTTCTTCTTCAGTTCACTGGGAACGTCCAGCCGTTCCGACTGCGACTGGAACCGCAAGCGGAACAGTTTTTCGGCCGTTTCCTTGCAGGTCAGTTCCAACTGCTCGTCGCTCATTTCGCGAAGTTCAGCGGCTTTGCTCATGGGACATCTCGTAGGCGTTGCCGACCGTTCGTTTCGGCCGAACGGCCCGGTCACGGAATGTATGAATCAGTTAAACCGGTCGTCGGGCGACGAACCGGACCTTGACAGGCATTTTGCTGGCCAGACGTGCAAAGCACACCTTGGCTTGTTGTTCGGTCACACCGCTCAACTCATACAGCACGGTCCCCGGTTTGACCGAGGCCGCCCAAAAGTCGGGCTCACCTTTCCCCTTACCCATCCGGGTTTCCAGCGGCGTGCTGGAGACGGATTTGTCGGGGAAGATGCGGATGTACAGTTTGCCTTCACCACGGACGTATTGCTGGGCAGCGATACGACCCGCTTCAATCGTGGCGGCTTTGATCCAACCAGGCTCCAGGGACTGGATACCGTAGTCACCAAAGACCACGCGATTGCCGCGCGTCGCGTTACCTTTTATACGTCCTCTTTGGCTTTTTCGATGTTTGACCCGTCGCGGCATCAGAGCCATCGGCGTCGTCTCCGTAAGTACCTTGGTTGACCCACACTTGAATACCGATGTGCCCCTGTGGCGTCATCGCTTCGGTGAATCCGTAATCAATTTTTGCGTTTAACGTGCTGAGCGGAATCGAGCCGCTTTGCTGCTTCTCACGGCGAGCCATTTCGGCACCGCCCAGACGCCCGGCCAACTGGATCTTGATCCCTTTGGCACCGGCATCCATGGTCTGTTCCATCGAACGTTTCATGGTTCGGCGGAAACTCGACCGCTTGCTCAGTTGTTGGGCGATGTCCTCGGCCACCAACTGCGCCATCAGTTCCGGACGCCCAACCTCTTCGACTTTCAGGTTGACACGGCGGCCGATCAAATTCTGCAGTTCACCCTGCAGGATCTCCACTTCCTGACCCTTCTTGCCGATGATCAGACCCGGACGAGCCACGTACAGGATGACGCGAACCTCATCCCGGGTACGTTCGATTTCGATGCGGTCGATTCCGGCATTGCGGTACTGCGTTTTCTTGGGATGGTTCTTGATGAATTCGCGAACCTTCTTGTCTTCCAACAGCAGTTCAGGAAAGTCTTTCTTCGACGCATACCAACGACTGGACCATCCACGGGTGACGCCCGTTCGGAATGCGATTGGATTGACTTTTTGTCCCATAACCTTGCTCGTTCGTTCTGGCCACTCGGGGCAGGATCAAATGTTTTCTAACGGGTCTCGGTACGACTACAGTTCATCGATCGGCGTCAGGCCGACGGTGATGTGACTGGTGCGTTTCTTGATCATAAAGGCCATGCCGCGGGCCCGGGGACGGATCCGCTTGAACATCGGCCCGCCGTCGACGCGCACCTCGGTCAACACCAGGTCTTCGACGCGAAAGGCTTGGCCGCCATTCTGTTCCGGGTCCGCCGCGTTACCGACGGCACTCTTGATAACCTTCTCCAGCAGGCGAGCCCCGCGTTGGGGCTGGAACTGCAGGATGTTGAGGGCGTCGTCGGCATACTTGCCACGCACCATATCGGCAACCAAACGCACCTTGCGGGCGCTCATGCGGGCATTCTTGTGACGGGCAGTGATGGTGGTCATAGCAGTGGCCGCTGTCTCGCGGATCGTTCCGTATGTTTAACGCTTAACTATCTGATTAACGCTTGTTGCCTTTGCCGCCGTGACCCCGGAAGGTGCGCGACGGTGCGAACTCGCCCAGCTTGTGTCCGACCATGTCTTCGGTGACCAGCACTTTGACGTGCTTGCGGCCATCGTGAACCATGAAGGTCACATTCACAAACTCGGGAACGATCGTGCAGGACCGAGCCCAAGTCTTGATCGGTTCAGCTTTGCCGCCTTCGGCTTGCTTCTGAACCTTGAAATACAGCTTGGGGTCGACGTGCGGACCTTTTTTCGAGCTGCGACTCATAGCATTCGGGGGTACAGGTGGAAGGATCTAGTGAATTGGTTGTCAAGCTCACGGCCGACCGGCTGGCTAGGGCCAACCGGCGGGCTGAGCTCCGCGGAGGCTGGCTGCCGCGGGCCGTTTAGTTGTGCAGTTTCAACTGGCCGTAACGCCGGCTCTTGCGACGCCGGACGATCGACGTGTTGCTGGGCTTGCGACGCTGACGCGTGGCGCCGCCCTTGGCGCTCTTGCCCTGCGGGCTGACCGGGTGACGACCGCCCTTGGTCCGGCCTTCACCACCACCGTGCGGGTGGTCGATCGGGTTCATGGCCGTTCCGCGAACGTGCGGACGACGTCCCAACCAGCGGGCTCGTCCGGCTTTGCCCAACCGCACTTTGCTGTGATCGGTGTTGCCGACCTGTCCGATCGTGGCTCGGCATACCGCAGGCACGCGGCGGACTTCGCCGCTGGGCAGGGACAACTGGGCCCATTCGGCTTCGCGAGCCATCAACAGGGCTTCGGTACCGGCCGAGCGACACATCGAAGCTCCACCGCCCGGTCGCAGTTCGACGCAGCTGACGGTGGTTCCGACGGGAATGTTCTTCAGGGGCATGCAGTCGCCGACTTTGCCCGGCGCGTCCGGGCCGTTCATCACGCGGTCGCCGGCTTTGAGGCTGGCCGGTGCGATCACGTAACGCTTGTCGCCATCGGCGTAGTGCAGCAGCGCGATCCGTGCCGAGCGGTTCGGGTCGTACTGAACCGAATCGACGCGGGCTTCGACACCGTCCTTGTTGCGGCGGAAGTCGATGATGCGATACTTCTGTTTGTGGCCGCCACCGCGGTGACGCGCGGTGATCTTGCCTTGGTTGTTGCGGCCACCGGTCTTGCGCTTGGGAACCAACAGGTTCCGTTCGGGCTTGGCGCCCGGCGTCAGTTCAGCGAAATCGCTGACCGAGGCGTTGCGCCGTCCGTTGGTGGTAGGTTTGTATACTCGAATGCCCATGGCTTTGCCTGATATGCTCTCGATACGGTTTCGGTTGCGACGAACGCCTAGAAGAAGTCGATGCGATGCTCGGGATCGAGCGTCACGATGGCTTTCTTCCAGTCACCGGTGCGGCCGACACGGAACTTGAACCGCCGGGCCTTGCCCTTGCGAGTCTGCGTCCGCACCTTCGCGACCTTGACGTCGAACAATGTTTCCACGGCCTTTCGCACGTCGATCTTGGTCGCTTGTCGATGGATCTCGAAAGCGTACTGATTGTTTCGACTGGCGCGATGGACGCCTTTTTCGGTGACCAGCGGTCGCAGCAGAACCTGGTGCGGTTCGAGTTGCAGTCCGCCTTCCGACTGGGCTGGGGGTTGAATTCGGCTCATGCTTCCGCTCCTTGAGCTTCGTTGCCGGCGGTGGCGGGCGAAGCGAAGGTACCATCTTTGATTTTGTCCAGGGCTTCGCGAGTGACCAACAAGCGGCGTGGCTTCAGCACCGTCAAGGCGTTCAAGTCGCGTACCGGCGACACGTTGACGCCTTGGATGTTGCGTGCACTGCGGTACACCATGCCGTCGAGGCCGGCGGTGGTGACCAGGGTGGTCTTGTCGTCCAGGCCCAGGGCCTTCAGGACCGACGCCATCTGCTTGGTCTTGGGCTCGCTGAATTCCAATTTGTCGATCACCACGACCTGGCCGTCGGCGATTTTGCTGGCGATGGCCATTCGGGTGGCCAGTCGCACGGCTTTGCGCGGCAGGCGGTAGCTGTAGTCGCGCGGCTTGACGGTCCGTGCGACGCCACCGCCGCGACGAACGTTGGTGCGTTTGCTGCCGGCACGGGCGTTACCGGTGCCTTTTTGGCGGTACAGTTTCTTGGTACTGCCGCTCACTTCGCCGCGAGTCCGCGTGTTGTGCGAACCTTGCCGTTGATTGGCCTGGTACATCACCACGACGTCATGCAACAACTGCTTGCTGATTCGGGGCGCGATCGCCGCGGGATCGATGTCGTAAGTGCCGACACTCTCTCCGCTGGCGTCGTAAACCGTCAGGCTGGCCATGTTAGGAAACTCCAGTATTTCTTTCAAATAGCGGCGGGCAGCATGCCTCACCCAGACCAACTACCGCAACCGATTGGTTTCGCGAACAGAAACAAAGCCACCGTTGGGCCCTGGGACCGCTCCACGCACCAATAACAAATGATTCTCTTCGTCCACCTTGACGACTTGCAGATTGCGCGTGGTCACTCGCTCATTGCCGTAATGACCAGCCATCTTGCGGCCCTTGAACACGCGACTGGGCGAAGCACTGCAGCCGGTGCCGCCGGCGTGGCGGTGCACTTTCTTGACGCCGTGCGTCGCACGCTGGCCGCTGAAGTTGTGACGCTTCATGACGCCGGCGAATCCGCGGCCCTTGCTGGTGGCGGTGACATCGACCGCTTTGACGCCTTCGAATTCGGCGACCGTGACCTGAGCACCGACTTCGCTGTCGGTTTGGCCGCGGAACTCGCGAATGAATCGCTGCGGCTCGCAGTCCGCCTTGGCGACCGCTTCGACACCGGCTCGCGACTTCTGCCGCTTGCTGTCCAGCTTGGCCACATGGCCGCGCTCGCTGCGATTGGCCAACCGGCGAGGTTTGTCCTCAAAGCCGAGCTGAACCGCTTCGTAACCATCTCGCTCCTGCGTACGGACCTGCAAGACATTGCAGGGGCCAGCCTGAATGACCGTTACCGGCACTGCCGTACCGTCTTCCAAATAGACCTGCGTCATCCCGACTTTGCGGCCGAGGATTCCCCGTGGCATATCACGTGCCTTCAGTAAACAAAGTTAAGTGGAGCGAGTCGCCTCCCGAACCTTGTCACGCCGCGGGGCGCCAGGAGGTTATCGGGCCGGCTTCCGTTTCAAATGGAATACCGTTGTCGCGAGCCAACAATCCGTTTTACAGTCAAAACAAACCAACCCCAGGACCTTCACGCAGACCCTGGGCGCTCGCGGAGCCAGATCGGCCGCGGGCGGGGACGAAATCTTATCGTGCATGCCGCAGGGCGAAAGCCCTAACGGCCGATTCAGACGTTTTTTATCTTGCCGAGGCCTTGATTTTGATATCAACGCCGGCCGGAAGACTTAATTTGTTCAGTGCTTCGATCGTCTTGGCCGTGGCCGCCACGATGTCGATCAGCCGCTTGTGCGTGCGGATCTCGAATTGCTGGCGCGCCTTCTTGTCGACGAAGGGGCCGGACAAGACGGTGTACTTCTCGATCCGCGTTGGCAAAGGGATTGGTCCGTGAACCTCGCTATGGGTCCGCTTGACGGTTTCCACAATATCCAGCGCACTCTGATCCAAGATCGAGTGGTCGTACGCTTCCATACGGATACGAATGACTTCGTGCGACCCAGCCGCCACGGCAAACTACCTAAGTTACAAGTATTGAAGCACTCGAGACGTTGGCAACACAAACCCACCGAACCGCCTTGGGCCCGGCCAGGGAAATCCTGGCCGACAAGAAACCGGCACACGTGCCGGTGTTTGCGTAGATTTCGCGCTGACTGTCTCGTCAAGAAGGTGAGAATCTATCGGCACGCCTCAAGACGGTCAACGGCTGTTGGTCGTTTTTTTTGACGGTTGGTCAAGTTTTTTGATTCGGCTGGGGCAGGGTCGCTCGGCTGGGGCAGCCGAGCTACTTTCTTCTCGGCTGGGACAGCCGAACTGCTATTGGGCGGCTACCTGTGCCTTTTCCTGAAAGGCGAAGAGTTTTCCTGGGCCGTGGAGGCTCCGCGAGCCGAATAATCGATACGAGCGTCTTGGTCGCGGAGCCTTGACCCTGCGGTGCCTTTAGCCCCTGATTTGCATGCCACGTCATAACGCCCTGTCGATTTTGGCGCTGGTCAGCTTCGTGTGCCTCGCGTCCCCGGTGGGGCTGCCCACGGCGATGGGCCAGCAGGCATCGCGGCCGGTGGTTTCGGGCGGGGCGGCCGCCGGGGGCACCGACCGCGCGACGCGAGCCGATGCGATCGAGCATCTTCCGCTGGATCGGTTGACCGCCGAAGCCCAGCAGCGAATCCGGCGGATCGTCCACTCGCCGACCCTGTTTCGCCGGCTGCCCACCCAGCAGATCGAGTGCGACCCGGAGATGTTCGTGTTTCTGGTGCGGCATCCCGAGGTGATGGTCGGTATCTGGGACGAGATGGGGATCACGAAGGTCAAAACCCAGCGAATTGCCCCGTTCCAGCTGCAGGCCAACGACCACGCCGGCACGGTGTGCCACATCGATCTGGTCTATGGCGACCAGCAGACGCATTTGTATTACGCCAGCGGCGAGTACAGCGGGCCGCTGGCTGCGGTGCCGGTTTCGGGCAAGGCCGTGTTCGTTTTGCGGAGCGAAACGCAAACCGACCCGAGCGGGCAGGCGGTCGTGGTCGGCACGCTGGACTGCTTTATCCAGCTGGATAATCTGGGCGCGGACCTGATCGCGCGGACGCTCAGCGGGCTGATCGGGCGAACCGCCGACAATAACTTCGCCGAGAGCGCCAAGTTCATCTCGCAGATCTCGCGAGCGGCGGCGTCGAATCCCCGCGGTATGGAGGAGCTGGCCGTTCGCCTGCCGCAGGTGTTGCCGGAGATCCGGCAGCGTTTCGCCGAGAAAAGCCGCGCGGTCTATCTGCGCGAGCGCCGCGCCACTGCGGCCACCGCCACAGCCGCCTCGGCCAAATAGTAGCTCGGCTGGGACAGCCGAGCTGCTTTGGGCCGCTGAGCTAGCCGATACGGTCCTTGCAACAATCCGCCCTCTGGCAAACAATACGTCCGCTTTTTCGGCACCACCTTGCTCGTGCCGCTGCAATGCTCGCTCACTTGGGGCGTTCTGATTTATACGGACAATGCCTCGCGGGGCCGACGCCATGCTTTCTGCTGAATCTGCCCTGCCGATCGCCGTTCTGGTGGCGTACTGCGTGGCCGTGGTGGCCGCTTCCCTGGCTGGTGGTGGTATTACCCAGCGGATGCGGATCACCCATAACGGGATGCAGCACATCATCAGCCTGGTGGGTGGAGTGATGCTGGGCACGGCCGTGTTTCACCTGCTGCCCCACGCCCTGCACGACATCGGCCGCAGCGTCAGGCTGGACAATATCATGTTGGCCGTGATGGCGGGCATTGTCGCAACGTTCGCGATGCTGCGTTTGTTTCACCACCACCACCACGGTGAGGAGCAGGCGTTTAAGGGCGACGCCGCCGGCGACGGCCACGACCAGTGCGGGCATGGCGACGCCGAGCATGCGGCAGCAGCCGGCCACGATCATGCGGGCCACGGTCATGCGGGCCACGGTCCGGGGCAAACGCATGAGGGGGCTCACGCGCATCGGCACAGCTGGCTGGCCGTGCTGGCCGGCTTGACGATCCATACGTTGATCGACGGAGTCACGTTGGCGGCGGCCGTGGCGATGGACGCCAGTCACCCGGGGCACACGGGGATTCTGATGGGGTTTGGCGCCTTCCTGGCGGTCTTTCTACACAAGCCGCTGGATGCGATCTCGGTGACGTCGATGATGGCCGCCGGAGGCAAATCGGTGCGGGCGCGGCGGATCGCGAACCTGGTGTTCGCGTTGGCTTGTCCCCTGGGCGCTGGCCTCTGCTATGCCGGGCTGACGATGGGCGGTTCGTCCGCGGTGGCCTATCTGTTGGCTTTCTCGGCCGGCGTCTTTCTCTGCATCGCGCTCAGCGACCTGCTGCCGGAGATGGAGTTTCACTCGCACGACCGAGTGTCGCTGTCGAGCATGCTGATGCTGGGCCTGTTCGCCGCCTGGATGCTGCGATTTTTGGAAGGCGACCTGCATCAGTGATGCCGCTCTGGCCGGCACCGCGTCGCCGGCGCTCGCGCAGCGGATACAATAGGCTGGCGTCTGGGCGGCCAGTGGATTTTGATGGATGCTGTTTGCGCCGCGCTGTCCGCCCACCCTTCTTCCGAAAAACCGGAGCAGTCACCGATGCTATCCCGTTTCCTGCTGCCCGCCGCCCGCCTTGTCGCGGCCTTCCTGATCGTCCTGGCCGCGGGGCCCGCGGCCCACGCGGCTGACCCCGGCAGCGACACCCTGGTCTATGAGGGCGGCCAGGGTATCGGGGCCGGCAAGCACATCGTCCTGATCGCCAACGACCACGAGTACCGTTCGGAGCAGACCACATCGCTGCTGGCCAAGATCCTGGCTCACCACCACGGCTTTCGCTGCACCGTGCTGTTTGGCGTCAATGATCAGGGCGAAATCCATCCCGGTGCGAAGAGCGTTCCGGGGATGGAGGCACTGGAAGATGCGGATCTGCTGTTCTTCTTCACTCGCTTTATGGACTTGCCGGCTTCGCAGGTCCAGCATTTGGTCGACTACTTCGAGCGGGGCGGACCGGTCGTCGGGGTGCGAACTTCCACCCACGCCTTCAACGGCCAGGGCGAGGGCTGGGAAAAGTTGAACTACAACTACGCCGGCGAAGACTATCGCGGCGGGCTGGGCGAGCAGGTTTTCGGCAATACGTGGCACGGCCAGCGTGGGCAGAGCCACTACGGGCGAAACCACGTCATGGGCAGCCGGATCACGGCCGTGGACTCGGCCGCCGAGCACCCGATCCTGCGCGGCGTGGGCGCGATCCATGCCTACTCGGGCGCCTACAAATCGCAGCTGCCCCAGGACGCGACGCCGCTGCTGGACGTCCAAGTCCTGAACACGTTCCAGCCCAGCGATGACATCAAGCAGGATTCGCCGGCCGTCAACGCCGGCTGGACCCGCGATCATTACGTCGCGCCCTCTGGCGAAACCAAGCAAGCCCGCGTCGTCTACACCTCGCTGGGCGCTTCGGAAGACTTGCTCGATGCCGACGCCCGCCGCCTGCTGGTCAACGCTTGCCTGTGGGCGCTCGGGATGGAGGCGAAGATCGTCGCGGACCTGGACGTCAGCGTCGTGGGTGACTACGCCCCCACGCCTTACACCAACGGGATGTTTTACTACGAGGGTGTCCGGCCCTCGGACCTGCAGGATATCGGCGGACGCATCATGCCGCCCGACGCCCCGGTCGCCGGGATGACGGATGATCGCCGTGCGAAACGGCGGTATGCGATCCTCCGTAACCGCCCCGAGATGCGCCAGCGACTCGAGCAACGCTACCCAGATCTGCTCGGCGACAACAGCAATCCGTAGCTGAAGTCGCCAGACTTTGGATCTCAAATCTGCTGACTCCGGCGGAATCTATGTACGACCAAAGTCGTTTACTCCCCTCTCCCACCACTGCTTCACTCGCTGACGCTCGCGGCGCAGCGGGGGAGAGGGGAGAAAACGTTGCATTCTATCGCTCCGAGCCATACAATAGATTCCGTTTGAGTCAGCAAATCTCAAATCTCAAATCGTCGGCTTCGCGTCTCTGCTGCGGACTGCTTTCAGCTACGCGGCCGCGCCACCGAAACGACTTCGCAGCGCCGTCTTTTTGATGACACGCTTGCGTTCCGACGACGAGGCGTCGGGGCTGTCTCTTGTCGGGCTTGCGGCGTTTAGTTCGCTCGGTCTGGGCTGAATTGCCTTTTAACGGCCTCGCGGCTGCCGTTCGTTGTGGCGCCACAGCTTGCGATGGCACGCCGTATGCACGTGTTTCTCCGTACACCTTTCCTTTGTTACGGAGAATCAACATGAAGCGTATGCTGATGTTATTGATCGCCGGTGCGACGTTGACGTTTGTCATCCCGGCCGCCGAAAGCCAAGCTGCCGACCGGTTCTATCGCGGTCACGGCCACCACGGTCTGCGGCACGGTGGTCATCACGGCCACTTCCGCCACGGCTACCGGCACCGTGGCCATCACCACCGTGGCCACCATTACGGGCGTCACCACTACCGCGGTCACCATCATGGTCACCACCGCAGCTATTACCGCGGATATCGCTCGTATCGTCCGCATCACTACCGCCATCGCGGCTTGCACCTCGACGTCGGTCCGCTGCATTTCGACTTCGGCGGCTATTGAGCCCCGGGGCGGGGACGGGGCCTCCGCTGGCGGCCAGCGACCAACCGGACAGCATCATTGCTGGCCGGTTTTTTTATGCGCCCCCGCGGTGGGTCCAGCCACTACGGCGGGATCGGTCGACGCGGCGGGGCTGGCGAACGCGACAAAGTGCCCGGTGTAGAATTGCTTGCTGGATCTTTGCGACGCCCTATGGCGGTGGTACGGTATGAGACCAGAGCGAGACCGCCAACGAATTGACTTCGTTAGATTCTGAAGCCCACCGAGACAGTCATGACCACCGCATTGGCGCAAGACGCACCACGCCCTTCGGATTCCGATTCGCCGCAGGCCGAGCGGATGGAGTCGTTCAGCTATGACGATCGCATCGTGCGGATGTTCGTGGTGGCGACGATCTTTTGGGGCATCGTCGCGATGGCCGTCGGCTTGGTCGTGGCCACGCTGTTGGTGTTGCCGAGTCTGGGCTTCGGGTTTCCCGAGATTTCGTTTGGTCGGCTTCGTCCTTTGCACACCAACGCCGCGATCTTTGCCTTCGCTGGCAACGGGATCTTCGCGGCCATTTATTACAGCACCCAGCGGCTGTGCAAGGCGCGGATGTGGAGCGACGTGCTGAGCCAGCTGCACTTCTGGGGCTGGCAAGGGATCATTCTGGCGGCGGCCATCACGTTGCCGATGGGCATCACGCAGAGCCGCGAGTACGCGGAGCTGGAGTGGCCGATTGATATCGCCATCGCGGTGGTGTGGTTATTGATCTTCGGCACGAACTTTTTGATGACGTTGGTCCGCCGTCGCGAGCGGCACATGTACGTCGCGTTGTGGTTTTACATCGCCACGATCGTGACCGTGGCGCTGCTGCACGTGTTCAATAATCTGGTCGTCCCGGCCGGTTGGTTCACCGGTTACAGTTTGTACGCGGGCGTTCAGGACGCGTTCATGCAGTGGTGGTATGGTCACAACGCGGTGGCGTTTTTCTTGACCACGCCCTTCCTGGGGCTGATGTATTACTTTCTGCCCAAGGCGGCCGAGCGGCCGGTGTTCAGTTATCGCCTGAGCATCATCCACTTCTGGTCGTTGGTTTTCATCTATATCTGGGCCGGCCCGCACCACCTGCATTACACGGCTCTGCCGCAGTGGGCCAGCACGCTGGGGATGTTGTTCAGCGTCATGTTGTGGATGCCCAGCTGGGGCGGGATGCTGAACGGATTGCTGACCCTCCGCGGGGCCTGGCACAAGGTGGCCACCGACCCGGTGCTGAAGTTCTACGTCGTGGGCATCACCTTCTATGGGATGGCCACGTTCGAAGGGCCGATGCTGTCGGTGCGATCGGTCAACGCCCTCAGCCACTACACCGACTGGACGATCGCCCACGTGCACGCCGGGGCCTTGGGCTGGAACGGGTTCATGATCTTCGGGATGGTGTACTGGCTGTTGCCGCGATTGTTCCAGACCAAGATCTGGAGCGAGCGGCTGATGAGCTGGCACTTCTGGATCGGCACCATCGGGATCCTGCTGTACATCGTGCCGATCTATGCGGCCGGTTTGTACCAGGGATTGATGTGGCGCGAGATCGACGACACCGGTCGCTTGGCACACCCCGAGTTCCTGACCACGCTGGAGTCGATCATTCCGCTGTGGTCGCTGCGGATCGCCGGCGGCGCGGTGTACTTTACCGGCGTCCTGATGCTGGGCATCAACATGCTGATGACCTGGTGGTCGCGGCCTTCGGTTTACGACGAACCGGTCTACACCGCTCCGCGATTGAGCAAGCATTACGTCGAACCCAAAGCGGTACCGGTCCCGAGCCGGCTTGAGGAAGCTCCGGTGCTGGACCTCGCCAAACGCTCGGACGTCTGGGCACGGATGGGCTGGCACCGCCGTTGGGAACGGCTGCCGGTAAAGTTCACCCTGCTGACGACCGCGGCGGTGGTGATCGCGACGTTGTTCGAAGTGGTCCCCACGTTCTTGATCCGCAGCAACGTGCCCACGATCGCCACGGTCAAACCCTATACGCCGCTGGAGTTGGCCGGCCGGCACATCTATATCTCCGAGGGCTGTTACAACTGTCACTCGCAGATGATTCGCCCGATCGTTTCGGAAACCATGCGGTACGGCGAATACAGCAAACCGGGCGAGTTCGTCTACGACCATCCCTTCCAGTGGGGCAGTCGCCGGATCGGGCCCGACCTGGCGCGGGAAGGCGGCCGGCAGAGCAGTTTCTGGCACTGGCGACACTTCGAGAACCCCGAGATCGTTTCGCCCGGATCGGTCATGCCCAGCTACCGACACCTGCTCGAACAGGACTTGAACTTCGAGGCCATCGCGCCGCACGTTCGGGCCGCCGCTCACCTGGGCGTGCCCTACACCGAGACGGAATTAGAGGACACCGCGGCGGTGGCGCTAAAGCAGGCCGAAGTGGTCGCCGCCGACATCGTCCAACAAGGTGGTCCGCCGCTGACGTTCGAGAAACAGGCCATCGCGCTGATCGCCTACCTGCAACGACTGGGCGTCGACGCCACGCGCAGCGAAGAGCCCGAGGAGGAAGCCGCCGGCGATACGCTAAGTGACGGTGCAGCGGATCCGGCGGCAGCCGACAGCGAAGACCTGCAGACGGCGGCCGAAGCCGCGGAGGATGCCTGATGTTGCGAGACCTGGTAAGCCAACTGGATTATTCGCTGTTTGCCGAAGGAGCGCTCGCGCTGTTCTTTCTGGCCTTTGTCGGCGTTTTATTCAGCACTTTTCGATTAAGCCGCGACGCAGCCGAGCGGTTTGCGGCGATTGCGATCAGCGACCGTGTGGAGGACCCACGCCATGAGTGATGCCCCTCTGAATGATGCCCCCGCCAACGATGGCCCCCTGACCGATCACAGCTACGATGGGATCCAGGAGTTCGATAATCCGCTGCCCGGATGGTGGAAGTGGTTGTTCATCGCGACGATCGTTTTTTCGCCGTTTTACTGGGTGTACTACCACAGCGGCGTTGAGGGACGCGACGTGATTGCCCAGCACGATGCGGCCCTGGCCGAAACGATGCGTTTGCAGTTCGCCGAGATCGGTGAATTGCAGCCCGATGCCGCCACGATCGCCAAGTACATGCACGACGAGAAGTGGGTGGGTGTGGGGCGGTCGGTGTTCGAAGCCAACTGTATCCAGTGCCACGGGCGCGAGGGCCAGGGCGAGATCGGCCCGAACCTGACCGACGAACATTTTAAGAACGTTCGCGGGATCGAAGACCTTGCCACGGTGGTGATCAAAGGCGCCGGCAACGGCGCCATGCCCGCTTGGGCAAATCGCCTGCAGACCAACGAAATCGTCCTGGTCGCCGCCTACGTCGCTTCGCTGCGAGGCCAGAACCTGCCCGGCCCCCGGGGTCCCGAGGGCCGAAAGATTCCGCCTTGGCCCGATCCGCCGGCCGAGCCGGATGCGTCCGAAGAGGCGACCGCTGCGGCGGCGCCGCCTGAATCCTAACCGCGTCGCGTTTTCGACGCTTTGTACCGATGACTTCAAAACAACCGTCCTTGCCGATCGCCGATCCGGTTTCATCTGCCGAAACCCCGGTCCTCAGCACCCTCGAACTGGACGGTCGGCGACGATGGCTGTATCCCCGATTGGCCATGGGCACCTGGTGGCGCTGGCGACGAATCGTGGCCTACGCGCTGATGGTGATCTTTGTCCTGATCCCGCACCTGCGGATCGGCGGCAAGCCGGTGTTGTTGCTGGACGTGACGGCCCGCCGTTTCACGATCCTGGGCAAAACCTTTCTGCCCACCGATACGGTGCCCTTTGTTCTGCTCTGGTTGGGCATCTTTCTCAGCATCGTGCTGATCACCGCCGTCGCCGGACGCGTGTGGTGTGGCTGGGGGTGTCCGCAGACGGTTTATATGGAGTACTTGTTCCGGCCGATCGACCGCCTGTTCGAAGGCACCGTGGGCAAGGGCGGGTTACCGCGCCGCGATCGCAGCCCGCTGTGGCAGGTCGCCCGCGTGGCGGTGTACGTGGTGCTGTGTATGTTCCTGGCCCACACCTTTCTCGCGTACTTTGTCGGTACCGAGCGGCTCGCGCAGTGGATGCGCGCTTCACCGCTGGAGCAGCCCGCGGCGTTCCTGGTCATGGCCGGCACCACGGTGGCCATGCTGTTCGATTTTCTGTACTTCCGCGAACAGATGTGCACGCTGGCCTGTCCCTACGGACGCCTGCAGTCGGTGATGCTGGATTCGCAGTCGTTGATCGTGGCCTACGATCCGGTCCGCGGTGAGCCCCGCAAAAAGGGCAAGCATGCGCCGGGCGACAACGCCGGTGACTGCGTCGATTGCAATCGCTGTGTGGTCGTCTGCCCGACGGGGATCGACATCCGCGATGGTCTGCAGATGGAATGCATCAATTGCACCCAGTGCATCGACGCTTGCGACGACGTGATGCGCCGCGTGGGGACGCCCACCGGCCTGATCCGTTACAGCTCGCAAGATGCGATCGCCGGCAAACCTCAGAAGCTGTGGCGGCTGCGCACCGTGCTGTATCCGTTGATCCTGTTGGTCGTGTTCGCCGCCTTTACCTGGGCCCTGCTTTCGATGCGTGGCTTCGACGCCCAAATCGTCCGCGGCCGCGGGGCACCGTTTTCGATGACCACCGTGGGCGTGGTTTCCAACTCCTATCAGGTCCGCCTGCTGAACCGCTCGGAGCAACCGCAGACCTACCGCTTGTCGCTGGCCGATGCCGAAGGGGCGACGTTGTCGGTGATCGATGCAGAGCGTCTGACGCTCGAGCCCGACCAGCGTCAAGCCATCCCGCTGACGGTTTCCTTTCCGATCCATTTGACGCTGGGACAGGGCAGCCACGCCGCGGGACTGGTGGTCAGCGACGAACAGGGAAACCAACGGGAACTCAAACTGCAACTGATCGGACCGCGTTAGCCTATTGCCGCGTGCACAGGCTGGAAGCCAAACGCTACGGACCTACCCTTTATCGAGTAATCGCCAGATGAACCGTACCGCCGAAAATCCTCAAGCTGCCGAACGCCGCGCCAAACGTTTTTGGGTCTCGTTGGTGGTGGGCCTGCTGGGGCTGCAGGTCGTGATCGGCGGTGTCGCCATCACCTTGGCGACCGGCGACCCGAGCGTGGCGATCGTTCCCGACTACCATCAAGCGGCTTTGAACTGGGACCAGCACCGGGCCGCGCTCTCGGCGCCCCGCCGCTGGGGTTGGCAGACCCAGCTGGACGTTTCCTCCACGGCCAATACCTCGGGCCAACGAGCCATCGTCCTGGAGCTGCGTGATGGGCAGGGCCGGCCGCTGTCGAATCTGTCGGTCACCGCCCGCGTGTTTCATCAAGCTCGCGCGTCGCAGGCGCACCACGTCGCCTTGACCGAGACCAGCGAAGGCCGCTTCATCGGTTCGATCGAGATGGCCCGCCGCGGGGTGTGGCGGTTGGAGGTGGACGTCGAGGGGGCCGCCGAGCCGGTGCGGTTGAGCCGGACCGTGACGTTGTGAGCGAAGTTTTTTTGTTTTCATGACCGCCTTTTGCCCGGTTGAAAGATAAATCATGTGGTACTTGCTGATCGCCGTGTTCACGGCCAGCCTCCTGGGCAGCCTGCACTGCGTGGGGATGTGTGGCCCGTTGGCGCTGTTGGCCAGCGGGGCGGGCAGTTCCGTCCCCCGAACCCGGCTGGTGTTGTCGACCACGCTGTATCACCTCGGCCGCCTGTCGACGTACCTGTTGGCCGGTGGGGTGGGCGGATTGTTGGGGTCGTTGGTCGACGTGGGCGGTCAGATGATCGGTTGGCAGGTCACCGCCGCGCGGCTTGCCGGCGCGGCGATGGTGGGGATCGGGGTGTGGAAACTGTGGCGTCGTTGGCCCCTGCGCTCGCCGGGCCGTGGGACCACCGGCACGGCCGCCGAGGCCGCTGCCGGCAACGGCTCTCCGCCCGTCCAAAACGGCGGCGGCATCCCGCCGGCGGCGTCCGTGCCCCCGTCGCGGGTCGCCGCGATCCTGGTGCGTCTGCGCCCTCTGCTGGCCAAACAGTCGCCGGCGGTGCGGGCTTACGGCATCGGTTTTCTGACCACGTTCTTGCCCTGCGGATGGTTGTACCTGTTCGCCTTGGTCGCGGCGGCCACAGGCAGTCCGTTGATGGGCGCCGTGGTGATGGCGGCGTTCTGGGTGGGGACGCTGCCGGCGCTAACAGGACTGATCCTGGGGGCCCGCTGGCTTTCCGGGCGGACCGCCGGATTCGTGCCGGTGGCCACGGCGTTGCTGCTGGTGGCAACCGGTTGCTTTACCGCCAGCGGGCGAGGCTTTGCGGCGATGACGTCGCTGGAAAGTTTGCAAGGAACGCTCGCCGACGCGCCGGCATCGACCACCGAGGCTTCGACCGAGCAATTGCTGGAGCGGGTCCGGCAGGCTCCCGGCACGGACCTACCCTGCTGTGAGGGCGGCTGCGAATCATGAATCCCGTAGCTCAAGCGGAGCAGGCCGCGGCGGCATCGACGTGCCAGACGGCTCGCTTGCCCTGTCGTCACTGTGGGCTCTCGACGCCCTGTCCGCCGCAGTCGGATCCGGAGACGGTGTTCTGCTGTCAGGGATGCCGCGGCGCGTATCAATTGATCTCCGGCTGGGGCCTGGAGTCGTTCTATGACCTGCGAGATCAATCCGGGGCGACGGCCGCCAGCCGTTTCGCCGCGTCGGATCTGACGGCGTTCGACGAGCCGGAGTTTCTCGGACAATCCGAACCGCAGCGGCAAAGCGATGGGTTGTACCAGTGCGAGCTGGCGGTGGTCGGACTGCACTGCGCGGCCTGTGCCTGGTTGATCGAAAACGTGGCCGCGCGAACGGCCGGATGGCACCTGGCTCGGGTCAAATTGAGCGATCACACGGTGCGGATTATTTTCGATCGCGAAACGATCCGGCTGAGCGAAATCGCGAGACTGTTCCAGAGGGTCGGTTACGAACTGACGCCGCTGACGGATCAACGCGACACGGCGTACCAACGCCAGCATCGCAAGCTGTTGATGAATATCGCCATCGCGGGCTTCTGCGCGGCCAACGCGATGTGGATCGCCATCGCGCTGTATGCCGGGGACGCCAGCGACGTCGAAACCGATCACCGCCAGTTCCTGTTGTTGGCCGGGACCGCGCTGGGGATCGCCGCCGTGGCGATCCCGGGGCGGACGTTCTTGCACGGTGCCGTCGCAGCCCTGCGAACCCGGACGCCGCACATGGATCTGCCGGTGGCTCTGGGGCTGGGCGTGGGATCGATCATGGGCGTGATCAATGCACTTCGCGGCAGCGGCGACGTGTACTTTGATTCCCTGGCGGTCCTGGTGTTTTTGTTGTTGATCGGACGTTGGGTCCAGTTCCACCAACAACACCGTTCGGCTCGCGCCGTGGACCTGTTGCTGCGAATCACACCTCGGCACGCTCGCCGCCTCGACGACCAGGGAACGCCGCAAACCGTGTTGGCCGACCGTTTGCGAAGCGAACAGGTTGTTCGCGTCGCCGCCGGCGACAGCTTTCCGGCCGACGGCGAGATCGTCGACGGTGAAAGCCTGGTCGATCGCTCGCTACTGACCGGCGAAAGCCTGCCCGTAGCGGTCGCCGTGGGTGACGAAGTTCAGGCGGGGATTGTGAATTTGCACAGTGAAGTCGACGTCCGGGTAACCGCCAGCGGCGCCGACACACGGGTCGGTCAAGTGATGCAGCGGGTTGCCGAAGCGGCGGCGGAGCGGACGCCGATCGTCCAGTTGGCCGACCGCGTCGGCGGCGTGTTTGTGGTCGTCGTCGCGACGCTGGCGATTCTAACCTGCTTGGCGTGGGCCCGGTACGATTGGCAGATCGGCGTCTCGGCCGCGACGTCGCTGTTGATCGTGGCCTGTCCCTGTGCCCTGGCCCTTGCCACGCCGCTGGCCATCGCCGTCGCGATCGGTCGTTCGGCTCGCCGGAAAGTATTCGTTCGCGACGGTCAGACCTTTTCCCGTTTGGCTTCGCCCGGCCGCGTCTGGTTCGACAAAACCGGCACGCTGACCGAGGGGCGTATCGCGGCGACGCTGGTGGCGGGAAGCAGCGACGGACTGCTGGCCGCCGCGGCCCTGGAGAAAACGTCTCCCCATCCGATCGCCGCCGCCATCGTCCGCGCCGCCGAGGCCTATCGCCCGTCCTCGGCCGGACCTGTTCAAGAAACCGGACCTGCCGCCGACCAGGTCGTTCGGCTCTCCGGTGGATTGAGTGGGCGCGTCGACGGCCGTGAGGTGTTGGTCGGCAACCGCGAACTGATGGCCGAGCACAACGTCGCGATCGACGACGCCCTGCAGCAGGCCGCCCAGCGGTGTTTGCAACAGGGGCTCAGTCCGGTCTGGGTTGCCCTCGATGGGGTTGCCACCACGGTGCTGTCGATGAGCGATGGACTGAAGGATGCGGCCGTCGAAACCGTGGGGCGTTGGCGGCGAGCCGGATGGCAGGTGGGCATCCTGTCGGGCGACCACCAGGAGGTTGTTGACCGCATTGCCCAGCAACTGGGAATCGAAGCGGCCGATGCGCTGGGGGGACTACAGCCGGAAGACAAATTGGCACGCATCCGCCAGGGCGGCGCGGGGACCACGGTGATGGTCGGCGACGGCGCCAACGATGCCGCGGCGCTGGCGGCGGCCGATGTCGGGATCGCGGTGCGTGGCGGAGCGGAGGTCAGCCTGCGGGCGGCGCCGGTTTTCGTCGCGTCCAACGACCTGCGGTCCCTGGGCCAGTTGGCCGGAGCGTCGCGCCGCACCCATCGGCTGATTCACACCGCGTTCGCCGTTTCGCTCAGCTACAATGTGGTGGCGGTCAGCCTGGCCATGGCCGGACAGATCAGTCCCTTGGTGGCCGCCGTGTTGATGCCGATCAGCTCGGTCAGTGTGCTGTCGCTGTGTTTTGCCTGGCCGATTTACTCGACATCCGGAGAGGCGGGATGAGTGTTCTGTTCATCGCCCTGCCGCTGGCGTTGTTGCTCGGTGGCGGCGGGATGATCGCTTGCATTCTGTGCATCCGCAGCGGCCAGTATGAAGACCTGGACACGCCGGCGGTACGGATCCTGGTCGACGACCAGCCGGAGGAAACGTCGCCTCCCAAAGAACCGCGGCCGCAAGCACGCTCATCCGCCGACCAAACCGAAGGGTTTACCTTGTAGCGGCAGGGCGCAAGCCCTCCGGTTTTTCCGGTTTCGCGATACCGAAAGCACCAAAACCCCCGAAAACACCGGGCGGCTTGCGCCGCTCCGCTAAATCGGTTGGAGGCGCGAGCCCTCCGGTGTCGCGATACCTTGTAGCGGCAGGGCGCAAGCCCTCCGGTTTTTCCGGTGTCGCGATACTACAAACCCCGAAAACACCGGGCGGCTTGCGCCGCTCCGCTACATCGGTAACTGGTTTGAGGGCAGGACGTATTATGTTCCGCGGCTGGAAAGGGCTCCCGCGTTTTGTAGCGAAGCTTGAAAATGCGTCCAGAACCGGCGGTCGCGCTGGTACTGCTCGGGCGGCGTTTGATGTTTAAAGTACTCGATCGATTCCAGTTGGCGACGCGTCTGTTCGCCGAATGAGTACTTCGGGTCGGCCATCGGATTGACCCAGTCCGGATCACCGGGTTCGACGCGGTGCGAAAAGCGTCCTTGCGAATCGACATGAAAATTGGCCAGCACCACGTCGATCTTCATCTGCATCTCTCGCAGCGACCGCTCCGCCGGACTCAAGTCCGCGGTGGCCTCGTACCAAGCGTCGGCGACCGCCGCGGGCGTGCGGCTGTCGGGGAAACGAAGCGTATAAGCCGCACCGGATTCGGTCAGCCCATCGTGGTCGACATCGACCTGTGCGACCGGCGGCAGCAGCAGATTCATCGCCCCCTCCGCGGTCAACGGCTCGACTTCGATGGGCTGGGCCAGATGATGCATCTGCTGGACCGTCGCCAGTTGCTGGTCGTTCAGGCCGCGGAGAAAAGCTTGCGGAGCCGCGTAAGCGTTCTGCCGACTCGCCTGCAACATGATGTCGTGAAAGGAGTCGAACAGTTGCTGCGGCGCCTGGACATCGCGGTAACGCATCGCCCCACGTCCTACCGTCAACCAGTCCTGCCAAGCCGCCGTAATGGCCTCGGGCTCGGCGTCTGCATCTGCGTTTGCGACTGTGTTTGCGTCCGGCGACGGCGATACCGGCGCCGTACCCGACAGGTATCCCTGCCGGCCCGCAGCGGCCAAAACCTCGGCAAAGACGCCCTGCAAGGTCCGTTCGGCACGCACCTGCTGTTGCCGCGGGCTCCCCGCGGTGCTGCGGGACGCACCGGTGTCCAGCAACGAATCGATCTGCATAGAAGTCGCTGTCCGCGTCGAAAAAGTCATCCTTACCCGAAGAACCGTTACTATTGTTCGTCCTTCCCTGGGCCCGGACTTGAACCTTGTTGCCCGACCGCCGCGGCTGCAGGACAATCAAACGTCACTCCGCCCTCTTGGCCTACTCCACAGCTCCTCCCCGCCTATCCTTCTCTGTTCGCTATGCATCACCCGCTCCGAAACATCCTCGCTGCGTGGCTCGCCCTCCTCGCGTACGGTCCCGTTGCTTGGACTCAGGCGCCGACCCCTGAGACAGCGGCGAGTCCTGTATCTGGCGCGGCCGTCCTGGCCCCCGACAATTTGGTGGCGTGGTGCATCGTGCCGTTCGACGCGGCCCAGCGCGGTCCAAGGCAGCGCGCCCAGATGCTGGCCGATCTGGGCATCGATCGCTGTGCCTACGATTGGCGAGCCAAGCACGTCGCGGAATTCGAAGAAGAGTTTCTGGCCTACCAACGGCATGGGATCGAATTGTTCGCGTTTTGGGGCGAGCACGACGAAGCCTACCGGTTGTTCGAGAAACTGGACCTGCATCCGCAGATCTGGTTGATGCCGCCCAACCCGGCGGAAGGCGACCAAGCCGAAAAGGTGCGCGCGGCCGCGCAGGCGTTGATCCCCGCCGCGGAGCGTACCAAGCGTTTGGGCTGCAAACTGGCCCTCTACAACCACGGCGGCTGGGGCGGCGAACCCGAAAACCTGGTGGCCGTCTGTCGCGAGCTGCGTAGGCGTGGTTTCGACCACGTCGGCATTACCTACAACTTCCACCATGGCCACGACCACATCGACGATTGGCCGGCGTTGCTTGCGGCGATGCTGCCCTACCTGCACTGCGTGAACCTGAACGGTATGAACCCAGGTGCCCAGCCCAAGATCATGGGGATCAGCAAAGGCGAACACGAACTGGCGATGATCCGCACCCTGGTGCGCAGCGGCTACGACGGTCCGGTCGGGATCCTGGATCACCGCAACAATCTGGACGCTCGCGAATCGCTGCAAGAAAACCTCGCCGGCCTCCGCTGGGTGCGTACCGAGTTGATCGCTCCCGGGACCGCGGGCCCGAAACCGCCGGCGCCGGCGTCCTACCAGCCGCCGAAACCAGCCAAACCACCAGAGACAGCGGATCAAAGCAATGATTCCGCCGAAGACAGAATTCCGTCGTCAGATGACGGAAATCAATCATCGGGTGAGCGAAATCGGTCACTTGGTGACGGTGGCCGAGCAGGAGGTGAAGTAAATCTGTCATCGGCCGCTGGTCGGCCGGCGACGGTTGAGTCCGGCTCGCCGCCCGAGGATCCGCGGTATGTGGCGGCCTTGGTGGATGAGGCACTCGAGCGAGGCGACGCCGCGTCCGGGGCGGCCGTCTTTGCCGGTGCCAAGTCGGCTTGCCTGTCCTGTCATCGCGTCGGCGGCCGCGGCGGGGTGATCGGTCCGGATCTGACCAAACTGGCTCCGCGTCCAAGTGCCGAACACTTGGTTGAATCACTGCTGTGGCCCAATCGACAAGTTCGCCCGGAGTACGTTTCGTGGCAGGTTCTGACCGATGATGGGCACATCGCCACGGGTTACAAAGTCGGCGAAGACGAGGCGAGCGTGACGCTGCGAGACCCCGCCTCGGGGGAGGAAACCGTTGTTGCCAAGGACCACATCGATGCGGAACTGCAGCAGGGCTCGCCCATGCCCGGCGACCTGGCACAAGCGCTTTCGCGAAAGCAGCTGCGAGACCTGGTTCGGTTCTTGATCGAGGTCACCGGCAACGATGCCGAACTCCCCTCGGAACTACAGCACGCACTGCATCACGGTCCGGGACACGGTCCAGCCCGTTTTCCGCTGGACACCGCTCCGCTGGCTCCCCGGCGTTGGTCCCACGCCGCGCACCACGTGAATCGCGACCGAATCTACGATTTCTATACCAAGCAGGCCGAACACTTTCGAACGCAGGACCGGGTGCCCATGGTGTTGGCTCCCTACCCGGGCCTGGATGGTGGCAAGCACAGTCACTGGGGTAATCAGAACGAACAGACGTGGGCGGCGGAGCGTTGGCAACAAGCGGACCTGGGGACGGTTCAGTCCGGCGTGTTTCGCGGTGGTGGCAAGACGATTGCCCGCGGCATTTGCGTGCGGATCGGCCCGAACAAAAATTGGGCCGTGTGCTTCAACCCCGACACGCTGGCCTATGAAGCGGTTTGGCGAGATGGGTTTGTGTCGCTGTCTTCGGTGCGCCACGGATTCATGCATGGTCTGAGACTAGAGGGCACCGTGGTACAGGCTCCGCAGACGTCGGCTCCCGACGAACCGTTCGTCTACCACGGCTACTACCGCGTCGGCGATCGCGTGGTGTTTGCCTATCGCCTGGGCGACACCGAATACCTGGACATGCCCAGCATCGAGGAGGGGCGCTTTGCCCGCGTGCGAAGGCTTCGCGACGAACACCCGATGCGTGATGCGGTGCGCGGCAAGGATGCGTCGGCTCTATCGGCCCGGTGGCCCCAACGTCTGGAGACCGCCATTCGGCCTGGTCGCGGACGCCCATTTGCGATCGACACCATCGAGCTTCCCGAACCGAATCCCTGGAACGTTCCGCTGTACTGCACCGGTCACGACTTCCTGTCCGACGGCAGTGCGATGGTGAGCACGATGACCGGCGACGTGTGGCATGTGTCGGGGCTTGGCGATGCAGACAGCGCGGGCGTCGCTCGCTGGCGGCGGTTTGCGGCCGGGCTGCACCAGCCCTTGGGAGTGGTCGTCGCCGAGGGACGCGTTTACGTGCAGTGCCGCGACCAATTGATGCGTCTGAGCGATTTGAATGGTGACGGCGAAGCGGATTACTACGAATGCTTTTCCAACGCATTCGAAACCTCACCGGCCGGACACGATTTCATTTGCGGTCTGGAGCGGGACGAGGCCGGTAATTTCTACACGGCCTCGGGCAACCAAGGCCTGCTGCGAATCACCGCCGATGGACGCCGCGCGGACGTGTTGGCGACCGGGTTTCGTAATTCCGACGGCCTGGGCCTGACGCCTGAGGGCCTGTTGACCGTGCCGTGTTCCGAAGGAGAGTGGACGCCGGCGTCGATGGTGTGCGCGGTGCCGCTGGAAGCGCAAACACTGGCCGGCGACGGTTCACCGGGGGCGGCGCCGCCGCACTTCGGTTACCGCGGCCCGCGCGACGGCCAGCCGCCGGAGTTGCCCTTGGTATATCTGCCGCGAGGCCTGGACAATAGCAGTGGCGGCCAGACCGTGGTGCCCAAAAACCACTGGGGCGAGATGGGCGGCAAGTTGCTGCATTTCTCATTCGGTGCCGGGACGTGGTTTATGATCCTTCAGGATCGCGTCGGCTCGCAGCGTCAGGGCGCAGTCGTGCCGCTGGCGGGCGACTTCCGTTCCGGCGTTCATCGCGGCCGTTTTTCGCCGCACGACGGACACCTGTACGTAACCGGTATGCAGGGCTGGGGGGCTTACGTGCCGGAGGACGGTTGTTTCCAGCGAATCCGGTACAGGGGCGAAGCGGTTCAGATGCCGATCGGTTTTCACGTTCATCGCAACGGCGTACGTGTTGATTTCGCTCGGCCACTGGACGCGGATACCGCGGCGGATACCGGCAGTCACTTTGCGCAGTGCTGGAACTACCGCTACGGCGGTGCCTACGGTTCGCCCGAGTACTCGCCGATGCATCCCGGCGTGGCTGGCCACGATCCCTTGGCGATCCGTTCGGCGCACGTCTTGCCCGATGGCCGTTCGCTGTTTCTGGAGATCCCCGACCTCCAGCCGGTCAATCAGTTGCACCTGAGGATGCACGTCAATGGATCCGACCGGTTCGTGACGGCCGGACGCACTGCTGAGGGGCATGATCTGCTGTTAACCGTACACGCCCTGGATGACGATTTCGAAAATTTTCCCGGTTACGTTCGGCAGGAAAAGACTCTCGCCGCGCACCCGATCCTGGCGGACATGGCGTTGAGCGCCCTGCGGGTGCCCAATCCCTGGCTGCAGCCCATCGAAGGGGCTCGAGAGTTGACGATCGAAACCGGCACGAACCTCACCTACCGGACGACCGAGGTGCGCGTTCGGGCGGGCGAGCCGCTGGCGTTTACCCTCGCCAATCCGGACGTCGTCCCGCACAACTGGGTGCTGGCTCGGCCGGGTTCCCTGCAGCGTGTGGCAGCGGCGGCCAACGAGCTGATCGCCGATCCGGAAGCCTTTGCGCGGCACTACATCCCGGACTCCGACGACATCCTCTGCCACACCGACATTGTCGAACCCGGCACCGCGCAGACGCTGTACTTCACCGCGCCGAAAGCCCCCGGACGTTATCCATTTGTGTGCACGTTCCCGGGGCATGCGATGGTGATGAACGGCGTGATGATTGTGGAGTGAGCGGCGGAGGCGGCCGGGGCAGTCCCGCCTACAGCGGCGTGCGTCCGCCGGTGCAGCCGAAGATTTCGCCGGTGACGAAGCTGGCTTCGGGGCTGGCCAGCCAGACGTACAACGGCGCCAGTTCCGCGGGCTGTGCCGGGCGTTCGAAGACCGTATTGCCGCCGAACTTTTCCAGTTTGTCTTCGGGCATGGTGCTGGGAATCAGCGGCGTCCACACCGGCCCGGGCGCCACCGCGTTGACCCGCACGCCACGCTTGATGGCCAACTCGCTCATGGCTTTGGTCATTCCCGCGACGGCTCCCTTGCTGGCCGAGTAGGGCAGCAGGTAACCGCTGGGGTCGAAGCTCTGGATCGACGCCGTGTTGATGATGCTGCCGCCGGGCGGCAGATGCGCAAGCGCCGCTCGCGACAACCAGAACGGTGCGTAGACGTTGGTTTTGAAGACGCGGTCGAAGACCTCGGTGGAAAACTCGTCGACCTGTTCACGAGTTTGTTGGTAGGCGGCATTGTTGATCAGGATTTCCAGTTTCCCGAATTGGTCCACGACTTGTTGGATCAGCGATTCACAGGTGGACTGTTCGCGAAGATCGCCTTTGAGGGTCACGCTCTTCACGCCGGCTTCGCGCACCAGTTCGGCGGTGCGTTTGGCGTCCTCGTCTTCGGACAGGTAGCTGATCGCCACGTCGGCGCCTTCGCGAGCGTAGGCCAGGGCCACCGCTCGACCGATGCCGCTATCGCTACCGGTGATCAGGGCCGTCAAACCGCTCAGTTTGCCACTGCCCTTGTAGGTTTGCTCGCCGTGATCGGGCGTCGGCGTCATCTGAGTCGTTTTGCCGGGGACGGCGAACTGCTCCTGCTGTTTGAATGGCGGTTGGCTGTACAGCGTGCGGGGATCGACCAGGGTGACACGGTGCTCGGTCGCGGTGGACATCGATAAAGCCTCGGTTGGGGAAAGGGAGCGGAGTCAATTGCAAACGCCCATTGCCGGTGCAAGTCTCGTTCCCGCCCGGGGCGTGCTGGCCTCGGATTTGCAGCGGTTCGTACCGCAGCAAGCATCCGTGTCGCAGCGAGCATCCGTGTCGCAGCGAGCGGCCGTACCGCAGCAAGCAGCCGTGCCCGAGCGTTCACCGCTCCGGGGGACGCTCTCCGCCCTTGGTCACACGAATGAAAAGGAAACTTCATGCCTGCCCACCGTACCGCTCCTCTCCATCAGCTATTAAACGAGGTGCAGGCCACTGCCGAAGACCATGATCCGCTGACCCTCGGGCAGGTCATGGACCAGATTGGTCACCAGTCCTACGCGTCGCTGTTGTTGGTGATTGGACTGGTGATGGCCGTCCCGGGGCCGGCAGACATTCCCGGCGTCCCGACGTTGCTGGGTATCGTCGTGATCCTCATCGCCGTGCAGATGGTGATGCGCCGCGAGCACCTGTGGATCCCGGGCTGGATGGAACGCCGGAAAGTGCGACGCAAGCACGTCGACAAGATGATTTCGTGGCTTCGCAAGCCGGCCGGTTGGCTGGACCGCGTAACCAAGCCTCGCTACCAAGCGTTGCTCAACCATGGCAGCGTGACGATGATCGCGGTGGCCTGCATCGTGGTGGCCATGACGACACCGGTGTTGGAGTTTATTCCCTTCAGCGCCAACCTGGCCGGAGCCGCGATCGCCGCATTCGGTTTGGCGGTGATGGCCCGCGATGGTTTGGTGGCCGCAATCGCCATCGCCTTATCGGTCGCGATGGTCGGGCTGATCGTCTATCAGTTGGCGGGTTAGGTGGTAGCTGAAGTCGCCAGACGCTGGACGTCGTCCCACCGGGACTGAAACGCGGTTGCGCGGGCGACCGCACCGCGGGGCTCGCCCGCTTTGGGGCTACCACACGCCATCGCTCTGCGATTCCGGCAGGCGTTGTCGCCACCAGCAAGCAACAGCCACGGAGTGGCGATACGCGGTAGCCCTGGGTGCCAACTCAGGATAGGAATCGCCTAAAGGCTAGACTCCAGCGCATAAAAAAACGCGTGCCAGCCCCGGGGCTGATAGGCCACAGCCTTTATCAGCCGCAGTGCGCTAGCACGCGGTTACCATCAGCCGCAGTGCGCTAGCCCGCGGTTACCATCAGCCGCAGGACGCCAGCACGCGGTCACCTTTCGCCGGCAAACCCACCGCCGGCGAGCGTGCCGCGATACGTCGACTCGGGGCGCTCGATCAGGCGTTCGACGCGGCCACATTCACCGACGACTCAGCGATCGAGCTCAGCTTCTTGTCCGCGTTGCCTTCTTCCTGCAGGGTCTGCTGCAGCAGATCGGCAACGTCGCTGCGGCCGCATCGCTGGGCGAAGTTACGAGCCGAACCGTAGCCGGCCATCTCGTAGTGTTCGACACGTTGGGCCGCGGCGATCAAGGCCGCATCGCGCACCATCGGATCACCCTTCGCTTCGATCATCTCTTCGCCTTCTTTGACCAGCCCCTTCATCGCTTCGCAGGACTCGCGTTTGGCCGAGCGATCGAGCAACTTGAAGGCTTGCTCCAGTCGCTGGACGTGCCCCTTGGTCTCTTCCAAGTGCTCGCGGAAGGCTTGCTTTAGTTCGCTCGACGAAGCGGCTTCGGCCATCTTCGGCAGCGCCTCGACCAAGCGATGTTCGGCGTCGTAGAGGTCTTGCAGTTGTTCGACCAACAGGTCTTCCAACGAGTTGAATTCGGTGCTCGTAAACAGTCCCATTTCCATTCTCCTTTTTGCGCGTATCACAAACCGTAATACCGAAAAAAGGCGTGCAAACGTCAAGCCAACCGGCTGTGCATCGGATGAACGATCCTAAACGACCCCAAACGACCCCGATATCGGTCCGCGACCGATCAGGGCTGGATGATCGCCGACCAAGGTTCGCTGCGCTGACGGAGTTTTTTGGATCTTACAGTTTCGTCATTCCGGGCTGCCGAGCCGCCATGATATAGACCGCGTGCAGCATCCCGGGAATGAAGCCCAGTAGGGTCAGCCCACAATTGATCCAAAAATGTTTTCCGACGCCGAACTGGATGTAGACGGCAGCCGGCGGAAGCAGAAAAGCCAGCAGAAGGCGGATGAATTCCATCGTAATAATCCCTCGAAGAAGACGCCTCAGCTTGCGGCCCGTCGACTGATTCGAAAACGCATGGCTTTCGTGAGCCGTTTGGGCGATAGCCTCGGTTTTGCGGTGCCGAAACCGAGGCTAGCACCTAAACGGCTCGATAAATCCACAGGCCGCTTGCCCGGCAGGCGGCGCCGGGCGGCTGCAAGCGAAGGAGAGTTCTAGAGGACCAGATGGTGCAACAACGATGCCAACTTCGGCGACCGTTTCATAGCCTGATAGGGAGAGCTCCGCCCCGCTCAGACGCGTTTCCGCCGATACCGCTGGCAAGCTTCTGCGATGATGCGATGGGCGACTTCCACGGACTGCATGTCGCGAACGTCTACCTCGACACCTTCCAATTGCTTGTAGTCGAGAAAGAAGCGTTGCACGGTCCTCAGCCGATGTGGGGGCAGTTGGTCGATGCAGTCGAATCCGCTGTATTCAGGATCGGCGGTGGCGACGGCGATGATTTTGTGATCGGCCTTGCCCTGGTCGTCCATGGTCAGCATCCCGATCGGCTTGGCTTCCATCAGCGTCAACGGCTGCACGGCGAACTGGCAGAGGATCAGGATGTCCAGCGGGTCGTCGTCTTCGCCCCAGGACTGCGGAATGAATCCGTAATTGGCGGGAAAGTGGACCGCCGAGTACAGCACGCGGTCCATCCGCAACAAGCCGGTCGCTTTGTCCAGTTCGTACTTGATCGTGCCCCCGCGCCCGATCTCGACGATCGTATTGACCACCTCCGGTGCGTGATCGCCTGCGGAGACGTCGTGAAAGGGATGGACAGTCATAGGCATCTTGCCGGGGAAGAAGGAACGTCTGTCGTCGGTGAGTCAGGATGGCGACTGAGTCTGGATGGGGACAGCCACGGGCAACCATTCTACGGCTAGGCCTCGCAAAGGCCAGCGCGAGCCGGGACCGCGTCCCCTGGGCGGGTCAACAAGATCGGCTGGTGTGACCCTTCGTTTGCATCGCCGTTCTGTTCGCAGGGGGCACACGATTTGCGGCATTTTCCTCGCCGAGCCGTGGCTTGGATTCGAAGCCACATGCACCGAACTTGACCGTATCTTCACTTTTTACTCAACAGTAGACGGGAGTCCTCGGATGACCACCGCACAACAAACCCAGCATATAGGTGATACGGCTGCCATCGCCGATCACGATCACGATCTGGTCCACGAACTGAGTAAGCGGATCGATGGCGTTTGGCGGTATGATCAGTACATCGCCAACGCCGAAGGCAACTCGGAACTCCAGAATTTCTGGCGTTCGCTGAAACAGCAGGACCAGGAGAACGTGGCCAAGCTAAAAGAGTTGGTCGCCACGGAAGTCAAGAAAGACTGCTTCTGATTTTGCAGGCCATCGAACAGTCCGCAAGCGGAGAATCCAGCGGAGAGTTGCTGGAGGATCCAGAGGAGCTGTTAAGCGAACATCAGCGGCAAAGTCAAGGCACGAAGGCATCGGAACAAATCGCCGACCAGCTTCAGCAACGCTTCACGCAGGCGGGCTAAGCTGGCAACAACACGCTCGCACGAACAGCGCGGGACTTCGTCACTTGCGGTTCCTGGGCGGCTGCCGGGGCGAGGCCGAGGATCAGCAGGCCCACGATGGCACTGGCCCGCGTGCCAGCCAGAACGCGTGCCAGCCAGAAAGAGGGGATGGAGGTCTTTTCCGCAAGAAGATCCCCGTCCCCTCTTGGAAGAATTGTTGTCATGCCCGACCATCGCAAGCATCGCGGCCCGCACCCCTACGATCGGCGCCTGTTCGGCGACGACGTGTTGGCTCGTCTTTCCCATGCCGTTGAGGACCTGTCCTGGCTGCTGAGCCGTCGCTATGCGGCGGCTTCCGCGCTCAAACTGGTAGGCGACCGTTATGCGCTCCGGACGCGGCAACGGGTGGCCGTGGGGCGGTGCAGCTGCAGCGATGGCGATGCAACGCGGCGAAAGCAGCATCAAGTTTCTGTGCACAACCTGCCGGGCAACGCCCTGTGGATCGATGGGTTCAACGTGCTGACGACGCTGGAAGCCGCCTTGTCGGGTGGGGTGATTCTGCAGGCTCGAGATGGTTGTTTTCGTGACATGGCCAGCATGCACGGCAGCTACCGCCGCGTGGAGGAAACCGCTCGAGCGATCCAGATCCTGGGCGAACGGCTGGCGGCCTGGAAGGTGAGCTCTTGTCGCTGGCTGCTCGACCGGCCGGTCTCCAACAGCGGCCGCTTGAAAACAATGCTCCGCGAAACCGTTCGGCAGCACGGCTGGGACTGGGAGGTCGAGTTGGTGCCGGACCCGGATGCCGTGCTGGTGAAAGCCCCGCAAGTCGTCGCTTCGGCCGATAGCCAGATCCTGGACCGCGCGGCGAAGTGGTTTAACCTCGCTCGCGGTGCCGTCGAATCCAAAGTGCAAGACGCCTGGGTCGTTCGTCCCACATCGCGCGAATGACCGGACAACACAGAGTCACCGCTCGATGTGGCCGAATGAGCGAACCGCAGTCCACCACATCGGCGGAGCGGTCAGCAGCCGGAGCAAGCATCCCGCGAAAGAGAGCGGGATCGGCTGTAAAGAAAGAAAGCGACGCGGACGGGACTCGAACCCGCAACCTCCGGATCGACAGTCCGGGGCTCTAACCAATTGAGCTACCGCGCCAGATGTCCTGGCGTCGCAGACGCTTTAACGTCTGACAGGATGAGGATTATACGTTTGGTCTATCGGCTCGCAAGCCGGGGTGGATGAGTTTTCGAGGACTTTTTTTCTCAAAAACTCGCTCGGCTCCGACCGCCGAAGAATCCCTAACCTAGCCTTCCTTGGAGGATCTCACAATGGCCCCTGTCCGTTTCTTTCCGAGTCGATCATGAACCCGCTCTCGATTGCTTCCAGCTTCAGCTTTCGGTACGCCCTGGACGACCTGGTGCGGTACTGCAACAACCTGAACATGACCCAGTGGGGCATCCTGGCGGCCTGCGCGGTGGCCTTTGGGTTCCTCTGCATGCGCAGTACGGACCTGCGCAAGTCGTAAACCGCAGTCCGCGAGGGGGCGGATGTTTTCAAGCGGCGGTGGCGTTTATTCGGTTTTTCTCGGCTGGGACAACCGAGCTACTTTGTTTGGTTTCTCGGCTGGGACAACCGAGCTACTTTGGCGCCTCACGGCTGGGGCAGCCGAGCTACTTTGGCGCAGGCCGCATCTTCGGAACGATTCTGTTTGCGTTTCATTTGCCCGGCGGTTGGAATTGTTGCAGCCCCGTCAGGGGGCGGTATGATGCACAACTACGCAGGTTGCCGGTTGCTGCATACTTCGCCTCGTTCGTACTGACAGGAGTGGACGCGATGCCTCTGTTCGAGATTGAAACCAACGCACACATTATTATTACCTGGGCCGAAGACGAGTCGGCGGCTCAGAGTGTCGTCGACGAAGCGTATCCCAGTGACGAGGTCATCCGCTTGACCAAACGCCCGCGTGACAGCTGGGTGATCAGCAAGGGGGCGTTGGGGCTGAGCACGCCGGCGATCGACCCTTGCGGCGTGGCTCGTGATTGTTTGTCGAAGTCCGCCGGCGACAAGGTTCACGCGATCCGCCTGTATCGCCAGGAAACGGGCTCCGACCTGGAGACCGCTCGCAAGGTGATCGAATCCAACATGGTCATGGGCTGGTAACGCGGTGGTGGATGCCAGCGGTCGCTCGTCTGATTCCTCTTTGGCTCGCCGGCGGCCGTTCTGGCGTTGGCTCTGTTTGCTGCTGCTCCTTCCCGCACTGGTCGGCTGTGAGGGATGTCGTCACGACGACCCAGAGGACGACGAGGCGTTGCCGGTCAACCAGTTCACCGCCTCGGCCGTGGCCCCGGCGCCCAGCGGTCAGGCACCGTCCGACTACCGCCTCAAACCCGGTCACTGGTTGTCGGCCAGCAAACCGCTGCAAGCCAATCGCGAAGACCAACGCGGCACGCTGGAAGTGTTCACCGGACACGTGCTTCGCGATGAATGGGGCAAAGCCCAACGCGTCGCCCAGCCGGTGCTGGCCCAGCGCCCGGCCGTGCTGCCCAAGGGACAGCGCAAACGATTGGACTTCCGCGCTCTGGCACCGCTGCCCGGGCGGATCGATGCTCGCGAAGGTTTTTTCCGCGACCGCTTGATCAGCCGGCAACAGGGGCTGGCCTACGACAGCGGCGATAAGATCGTCGAGATGTTGCGACCCGAACAGTATTTCTTTGTCATCTTGACGAGTCGTCCCGAGCGCTTTGTCAGTTTGCAGGTCGCCGACTGGGTCAAGCCGCCGCGAGATATCAACCGCGACGAGTCTTCGGCCAACCCGGTCAATTATCGGGTCGTGTTTCCCAAAGAGGACGACCTGCTGCCTCTGCCCGACACGATGCTGGACTGGACCAGCACGGCGTACCTGTTGTGGGACGATGTCCCGATCGATCGCTTGACCCCCGCCCAGCAACAGGCCGTGGTGGACTGGTTGCACTGGGGCGGCCGCATCCTGATCAACGGTCGGTACGCCGACCAAACGCTTGCGGGCAGCCCGCTGGACCCCTGGCTGCCGATGTCGGCGGAACGCTTGGGGGAGTGGGAGCCGGAGGCTTTTGCCGCGATGCTGGAGTCCTGGTCGGTCGAGGACGATGCCACGACCGTCCAGCAGCAGGCCGTGGTTCGTCAGAGCGGCGCCCGCGTGGCTCTTGAGGGCAGTCTTCGCAGCGAGGCCGAAGCGGTGCCCAATACGGGCGACCTGGTGCTTTCACGCCGCGTGGGACTGGGCCGAATCGTGATGACGCGTTTCGATCTGACCACCGACGTGCTGGGCAACTGGGCCTCGCGCGACAGCTTCTTTAACAACGTCCTGCTCACTCGGCCGCCGCGTCGCTACAACGATTCGGGCGATTCGCGGCTGTTGCTCGAGTACGCGGACGATCCCACCAGCAACGACAATCTGCCGGCTTTGAATACTTGGGTTCGGCTGTTGGCTCGCGACGGTCTGGCACCGTTCGATGCCCGCCGCTGGAACCTCGAAGACGACGCGCCGGCTCCCGCGGCTCGGCGGGCCGCCAGCGGCGAGGCGGACGAGGGTCGCGCCGCGCCGCAAGAGCCCTCGTCCCGCGACCGGAGCTCCCAGGCCGTCTCGTCGCAACTGGCCGCCTGGGCTCCGCCGGCCAGCATCGCCGAACCGCTGGGCGGGGTCGGTGCCTGGACCGACCGCAGCCAGGTCGCCACGTTGGTGCTCAATGGTCTGGTCCGCGAATCGGGGATCTCGATCCCGCCGCCATCTTTTGTCGCCAAGTCGCTGGCCTGGTACCTGGTAATTCTGGTGCCGCTGAACTACCTGATTTTTCGCCTCTTCCGGCGGCTGGAGTACGCCTGGATCGCGGTGCCCCTGATCGCCATCGGCGGCGCCGTCTGGGTCGCTCGTGCGGCACGCTTGGACATCGGTTTTGCGCGACTGCAAAACGAGCTCTGTGTGCTGGAGATGCAACCCGGCTACGACCGAGCGCACCTGAGCAGTTTTCTGGCGCTGTACAGCTCGTTGGGCACGGACTACGAACTGGCCTTCGACACGGCCGACGCGGTGGCCTTGCCGGTGGGCATTTGGCACGACAGTTTGGAATCGGATTCGGTGCGCTTGCGATTCGGCTACGGCGCGGGCCCGATCCTGGCGGGCGTGCAGGTCGCCTCGAACCAGACCCGCCTGGTGCACGCCGAACAGATCCTTTCGGTCGGCGGCTCGATCGCGCTGTCCGCCGACGGACAGGCCCTGCAAAACGATTCCGACCTGACGCTAGAACACGCCTTTGTGGTGCGAAGCGCTGGCGACGAGGGAGCCGAATTGGCGGTCGTTCGCGACGTGGCGTCCGGCGGCACGCACGGCTTGCGGTTCAGCCGTTACGATGAAAGCCGACTGGACGAAAGCTGGCAGGACGGCGACGCCGCTCGCGAGTTGACTTTGCCGGTCCGGCAATTGCTCGTCGCGCTCTCCTCGCCGGATGTGCTGCGTGCGGGCGAAGCCCGAGTGGTGGCGTCCGTCTCTTCGGTCCCGAGCAAACTGCGGGTCGAACCGGCGGCCAATCAGATCGACCGACAGAGCGTCTTGGTGGCACACCTGCAACACGCTGCTCCGCCCGCCGCTCGGCCCGACGTGAACCTCGCACCGCCGCCCCAAGAGACGGTCGACGACATGATGTTGGACCAGGAGCTCGACGCTTCGTTTTAAAGCCTTCGGTTTGTAAGGACTCTCGCTGCGGATGATCGAATTACACGGCTTCGGCAAAGACTACGGCGATTTCACCGCGGTAGAAAACCTGGACCTCCAGATCGAGGCCGGGGAGACGTTCGGCTTTATCGGTCCCAATGGGGCCGGCAAGAGCACCACCATCCGCTTCCTGGCCACCCTGCTGAAACCCACTCGCGGCGGCGGTTCGGTCGCCGGCCACAGCGTCACCGGGGACCCGGTCGCGGTGCGCAAAGCCGTGGGGTACATGCCCGATAACTTCGGCGTTTACGACGGCATGAAGGTCTGGGAGTTTCTGGACTTCTTCGCGGTCGCTTACCGCATCGGCCGCACCCAACGCAAGCAGATCATCACCGAAGTCCTCGAACTGCTGGACCTGACCCACAAACGCGACGACTTCGTCAACGGGTTGTCGCGAGGCATGAAACAGCGGCTGTGTCTGGCCAAAACCCTGGTGCACGATCCGCCGGTATTGATTTTGGACGAACCGGCCAGCGGCCTGGATCCGCGGGCTCGCGTCGAGGTCAAAGCCCTGCTGAAAGAACTGCGGCGGATGGGCAAGACGATTTTGATCAGCAGCCACATCCTGACCGAGCTGGCCGATTGCTGTACGTCGATCGGGATCATCGAACGCGGGCAACTGTTGATGCACGGACCGATCAACGAAGTCTATCGCCAGATCCGCCGCAATCGCGTCGTCGAAATCCAGTTCCACGACAGCCGCGATGCGGGCTTGTCGATCCTCCGCAGCCATGAGTCGCTGCAGGGACTGGAAGTCGAACCGACGCGAGTGGTAGCGGAAATGGCGATCGATGATCAGGGTCTGGCGGATCTACTGGAGCACATGATCCGCGAAGGGGTGCGGATCAAATCCTTCAACGACAAAGACCCCACCCTGGAAGACGTGTTCATGACCGTGACCAAGGGCCTGGTAACCTAGCGCAACCAGGTCATGATCGGCGTGCTGGCGACGACCGGCGGCGGCAACACACTCGGCTGCAGCACCGAGGGCTGCATGCCGGTCTGGGTGGTCGAACGGTTGGGCGGATCGCTGGCCAGCGAAGCGATTCCGCCGACGACCGCACTGGCGGGAATCGTCGGTGCCGGGGCCGCCGCGGCAATCTGCGTGCTGGGCTGATAGGGCTGGAGACGCGCGATCACGGTGTTGTCGGCCGTGGGCGCCGCCGACCCCTGCACCAACTCGTACTGCACGACCGATTCCCGAGCCATCCGGGTCACCTGCGTCGGCACCGTGTCGGTCTGTTTCTCAGCCACCCACTGCGTGGACGTGACCGGTTGTTGGATGGTTTCGCTGCGCGCTTGCCAGCGAGTGCGCGGCACGTAGGCGTAGCCCAGCGACGCCGGCACGAAGGGGTTCCAGCGGTTGTACAGCCGCGGCTCCAGCTCGTACTGAACCGTGGGCGAATACACCGTGCGTTGCTGGGATTGCACCTGGGTGACGACCTGCGGTTTGTAGATCGTTCGCTCGCGGACTTGCGTGCGCACCTCGCTGACCGGTTTTTCGATGGTCCGCTGGACGCGGCGATAGACGTTCCCGGTGGCGGGATCGGTGTAGAACCCACTGCCGGCCGGAGCGGGGTTGGGTTGTTGGCCGGCGGCCACGCCACAATGAACCGACAAGGCGACCAGCGAGAGACAAACGATACGAAACGACATGCGCATCGGCAGAGCGTCCTTCATCCTTGGGGGGAATCGCTTAGTTAAGTCGTGTCGATGGCAAACAAAGAGGAGATCGTCGAGCAGCCAAGGGGCCATCTGACTTGCTACTTCGGCCGCCGAGTGCAGGCCGCTGGAGCAAACTGCCCGCGATTTCGCCAGCTCGTCTTTGCTAGCGACCACAGGAACTTCACTGGTTTGTTCAGTCCCGCTATTCAAACTACCCGGCTGGCTCCAACGGGCGGAACGTCGCTGCCAAAAGGCGGAATGCGGCATCAACCTTGACGGCAAAACGCTGGTTTTCGTACCGGCGAAACCAGAACGGCAAGGAAGCCGGATCCGCTGCCGGCAAGCCTGGCGGCGGCGGTCACGATCGAAGGGCGAACAAAAAAGGATGGACCTGATGAACGGATTTATCTGCCTGTCGCTGGTTGCCGCCAGTGTGATGACCGCTTCGACCGGCGACGAACCGGTGGTCCAGCAGCGAGTCGATTTGATCGAAGTCAACCATTTCCTGGACGATAACGGGCGGCATGTGTTCGACCAGATCGTCTTCTACGACTGGTCCAAGGCCGATCGCTGTTACAATGTCCGCGCCTGGCGGTTGGTCAAAACCCCTGATCAGCTGCCCGTGCGGCAATGGAAACCCCACCGCTACCGCTGCATCTGGCACGACGACGGTGTCCTGCGCGAAGTCTGGTCGCCGCTGTACCGGGAGAGCTGGTCGCAGCGGGACCCGGAACGGGAGAACCGCAAACGCTTGGCCGAAGACCAGCGGCCGGAACTGCGTCGGCCGCCCGCCCTCCGCCGCGCCGGGGGCGATCCGCCGTCCGGCAACGACAGCCAGCAGCGGTAGGTCGCAAACCCCGAAGCTCGGAGCATTCCCACATCCGAAGCGACAGCCCGTCTAAAGGAAAGCCGAGGGCCGTAGCGCACAGCGGCCGACCGTTGCCGAGCCGCCCCGGCATCGCAAGTGAACAAAACGCCATAGCTCGAATGGGGTGTTTGTGATATTGCCCAGCTCAGCCAATAAAAACTCCGCAATATCCGCGGCTGAGCCGCCATAAACTCCCTATACTGACGCACTAACCCGCTAATAATTCATCGTTACGCAAAGAATTGGATCAATTTGAAAGACAGCACCAACTCGAAAGGCTTCGTTTTCTGGTCGCTGGTTGGCGCTGTACTTGTTGTCGCAGTGTGGGCCATCGCCGGTTTGCTCACGTGGCGGTCATTTGAATCGCCTGAACTTCGCGGCACGTTCGGGGATATGTTTGGGGCTGTGAACGCGTTGTTTTCGGGTCTAGCGTTTCTTGGAGTAATCGTCGCCATCATCTTGCAGAAGATGGAACTCGAAGAACAGCGGCGCGAGATACGAGATTCACGGTTGGCGCATCAGCAATCAGCCCGTGCACTTGAAGGACAGCTGGAATCGTCTACGTTGCAAGTAGAAATTGACGCACTGAATCATATCGTGGACAGTCTTCAAACTCGTATCGAAGGAATGGTAACCAGAACTTCTCACATTGTGATCGTTGAGGATCAACAAAAACTAGATGCGTTGAAGAAAGAACGGACTT
>NZ_WIAD01000149.1 GCF_009618275.1 Roseimaritima sediminicola | reverse complement strand
CCACCGGCTGAGAAAATCGATTCCCGTGTTTTATCGAGCGAATCGCGCCGTAGCGTTGCAAGCATGTCGGCGAACGATGCGTGCCGTTTGTTTGGCCAATTTCGCACGAATTCGCCTGGCTGTTCGCGGACGTATTCGTGCCACAGGACCACCAGTGCGTAGAGGTAGAACATCGTTGGCGTCGTCCGACGTACGGCTGCACGAACTCGGTTCTGTGGCTCACCCAAACCGAGATGGCCCTTGGTGTCCTGAAAGGTGGTTTCCACTGGCCAACGATACGAGTAACGCTGCAGCACTTCTTCCTCACTCAGATCCAAGTCGGTGCTGTAAAACGCTTCGACGCCACGCCCGCCGCGAAGATGCTCCACCACGACCACTCTCACTTCACGCTCGGGCGCCAGATACAACCGGCAGATCGTCGAGGTAATTCGCACCGAAAAGCTGGACTGCTGATAAAGTTGGATCTTCGTGCGACGGAGTCCTTTTCGGGCAATCATCTCTTGGGGCTTGGCAAGCATCGGTCCGCGACGCGGCGGGCGACCACGACCGGGCCGCTTCGCTGGCGGGCCTTCGCACAGACGAGCGTTCAGTCCAATGCGACCGGTGACATGGACATGTGCCGGAATCTGGTCGAGCATTCGCCCTTGGGTG
>NZ_WIAD01000148.1 GCF_009618275.1 Roseimaritima sediminicola | reverse complement strand
CGCAGCCTCTTCCAACCGACGTCGACGCCTGCCATCAGCTGATCGCAAAGCTGCAATCGCAAGTCGGTGAGCAGGCCACAGAGCTGTCGCTCAAAGACAAGTTGATCGAAGAACAAGCCCACTCGGTTGTGGAACTGAAGGCCAACCACGACGAGCTCGACAAGAAGCTTGTCGAACTGAAACTGACGATCAAGAAGCTTCTTTCGCAGCTCTACGGCCGCAAGAGCGAACGACGGATTGACGGCGAAGGTCAGTTGATGCTGGACCTGGGCGATGAGCCTACTCCCGAGGTCGTCAGCGCGCTGGAAGACGCGATTCGCGACGCCCACAAGATCGTCGACGACGCCGAAGAGACCAAGAAGAAGCGACGACGGCACCGGCCCGCTCGCAGTGACCGCAAGTTCCCCGAGCACCTGCCGCGATATGAAAAGATCGTCGACCTCCCCGAGGACCGGCGTGAGGGTCTCAAGCTGATCGGTTACGACGAAGTCGAAACGCTCGAGTGCATCGCGGCGGAACTGAAAGTCCGCGTAACGAAGTACGCGAAATACGCTCACCCGGCAGATAAGTCACAGGGCATCGTCAGTCCCGAGCGCCCCACCGGCCTGGTCGAGGGCGATCGCTTCGACGCTTCGATCGGTGTCGAAGTCGT
>NZ_WIAD01000147.1 GCF_009618275.1 Roseimaritima sediminicola | reverse complement strand
CCCGGTTGGATCGGCTGCGGTGGCTCCCGTATCATCCGTGCCAATGTAGATGGCGATGGGTTGATCACGAACATCAAACACCGTGCGGGTAATCGTGCCCCCAGGGGAAACCTCTCGATTGCGGCGTTTCAGACTGTCGTAGCCGTAGGTCGTTTGGTCGTAGTTGGTTCCGCTAGTCCCGATTCCGCTTGCGGGAATCGTGTGATAGATGCGCATCGACGAGAGATGGCAGCAGTCGGTGTATTGCCAGGTCGTCCAGCGTTCGAAGGATGACTGCGAAAAGCTGTCGGTCGGCTGCAAGCGTCCGGCGGTCGTCCCCCGGCGGGCGGTGATCTCAGCGATCCGGTTCCCTCTCGGGTCAGATTGCCGAATGCTGACGGGGTTGATCAGCGTGTAAGTATACGACGGCCCGCTACCGGTCGCGTAGCCACTGGCGGTCCAGGTTTCATGTTCGGGGTCTTTGTAGACCGTCCAAACGGCTCGCCGGATCGTGGTTGCGGTGCCCGACACGTCAACCGTGTGTGACGGTCCCAGCTCCTGGGTCGTGCGTCCCTGAGAATCCATCTCGTAATCGTAGATCAGGTGCTTGCCACCACCGCTGGGCGTTGCCCACCCTGCGGGCACGCCGCTTAATAGCGATGTGTCGGCATCGATAATTCGCTGCACCACGGCCCCGGTGGGGATGTCGT
>NZ_WIAD01000146.1 GCF_009618275.1 Roseimaritima sediminicola | reverse complement strand
TCGATATCCCCACGGGGGCCGTGGTGCAGCGGATTATCGATGCCGACACATCGCTATTGAGCGGCGTGCCCGCCGGGTGGGCAACGCCCAGCGGTGGCGGCAAGCACCTGATCTACGATTACGAGTTTGATTCTCAGGGACGCACCACCCAGGAGCTTGGGCCCTCACACACAGTTGACGTGTCGGGCACCGCAACCACGATACGCCGAGCCGTTTGGACGGTCTACAAAGACCCGGAACATGAAACCTGGACCGCCAGTGGCTACGCGACCGGCAGCGGGCCGTCGTATACCTACACGCTTATTAATCCAGTTCGTATTCGGCAATCCGACCCACGCGGGAACCAGATCGCTGAGATCACCGCCCGCCGGGGAACGGCTGCCGGACGCCTGCAGCCGACCGACAGCTTTTCACAATCGTCCTTCGAACGCTGGACGACCTGGCAATACACCGACTGCTGCCATCTCTCGTCGATGCGCGTCTATCACACGATTCCCGCAAGCGGAATCGGGACTAGCGGGACCAACTACGACCAAACGACCTATGGCTACGACAGCCTGAAACGCCGCAATCGAGAGGTTTCCCCTGGGGGCACGATTACCCGCACGGTGTTTGATGTTCGTGATCAACCCGTCGGCATCTATGTTGGCACCGATGATACGGGAGCCACTGCGACCGATCCAACCGGC
>NZ_WIAD01000145.1 GCF_009618275.1 Roseimaritima sediminicola | reverse complement strand
CCCGAATGCCGACACCAACTTTTTGTTTACTTCTTCTTCGACATACTTGGTTTGCTCCACGTCATGCGATTGCGATTTGCGAAGTGATTCACAACTTGCTTCAAGCGAATCGTCGATTTGCGAACTCGTCAAGAAAGGAAATGCCGTGAAGTTCCACGACGTTTCTAGAGAGTCCCAGTCCGATCCCGAAATATTAACGAGTGTTTCTACGGAAGCGGTCAATTCCGGGAACAGTGGACGCAGCGAATCGACGGGCCAAGGCAAAGACGCCACGTTGCCCGTTTGAAAGTTCAGGGTCGGGTTTACGGCTTTAATGAAGTTGAAGGCAAGTGGCGAACACATATACGCAAGCATCGGATAAATCTCAGATTCGTCTGGGAACATACTTGAACCGCCAACGTCAAAGAGGTAACCCTCTGGCGTATACCTCATCGCAAAAGTTGATGAACTGACAAACGACCACGTTAGTCCTTGTCGAAAGTAGAACTCTGTATTGATAATACGACGTGACCAGTGAGTCGTCTTTGGATCCTTGGGGTTATTCACGAGCCAGTGTTTTATTTCGGCGCCATCATTTTCCCAGTTGACTACGTACTCATCGTTCCCACGCCACTTGCGAAACTCGCCACCCTTGTTGTATGGGAACCATTTCAGACCACTGTTTTTCGCATCTTCCAGATTTGTGAAAC
>NZ_WIAD01000144.1 GCF_009618275.1 Roseimaritima sediminicola | reverse complement strand
GCCGAATCGCCAATGAAATGCAGCGTTTTACCAGCCGCATGTTTCGACAAGACGTTGATCATTTGAAGCATCAACTCAGTCTTCTTTCGATGCTTCCGCCGGAGCTTTTCGTTGGTTTTGGTATTGAGGTAAAGTCTCATCAGGACGGGGATCGCGTACTTGCGTTGCGGGTCTCTACGGGAGGGTACCAGCACGCACAGCACGACCCAGCAATGTCCCCAGCGAAACGAGGTGAAGCCACTGGAACTCTGGCAGGCATCACGGTGCATGCCCGCCCCGTAGACTTTGAGTCCTGTCTTGTGGACCAACGTATCGTCACCGACGAGATAGTAGCGGTGCTGATCGGTAAGTCGGACAACGAGATCGAACATCGCCAGCCCAACTTGGTCGATTGACCACCGCGCGGTGGCGAAGAGCCGATGGTAGGCGCTGTGGTGTTTGGTTACGTCGGTGGACCGCAGTGCCCCGAGGATGGTTCTTCGCGGGGCAAAGATCCATCCCGTGATGAGCTGCCGAAACGACTCGGCGGTTGGCTCGGTCATCGCGGCGGTGAAGACTTGCAGAAGTGGCATGAAAGATGTAGCAATGTCCATTGAAAGCGGCCTCCTTGTTCGGGTTAATTACCACAGGCGAAAGCCTGCAACCCGGAGGCCGTTTTCTCTATAAACATTTGCTAGCAAATGACGCAAGAACTGCGAAAGTCGAACT
>NZ_WIAD01000143.1 GCF_009618275.1 Roseimaritima sediminicola | reverse complement strand
GCGTGAATGAACCCGTTGCCGAGGCGATCGCCATTTCGCGTGCTATCGTAATCCCCTCCGACGCACAGCGATGCGACAAGCGGATGGTAAACCGTGCGTCGATAGTGGCCGTTGTAGCTCGCGCCCTGCTGCTTTCCATGAACCTCGACCGGGAAGCTATCGATGTCGATAGTTGCTCGGCGAACACGACGCTTACCGCTTGCATGAACGTGAGACTCGATGGAATCCGATAGCCCGTTACGGAGCGCCTCCAGGCTGCTGACGTTGGCAGTCAGAATGTCGATCAAACGACTCTGGGTTGGCTGACTTGCCAGGCGTTCGTCAATCACCGCATCGCCGTCACGATTCCAAACCGCAGCTCGAAACGCCGGGTCATGGGCAAGGCGATCGACATCGTCTTGGGCTGAATACCCGATGCTCATCGCGAACACTCGCTCTCGTAGCAGTTCGTCTATGTGGTAGCGAATCCGATCGGGGCGTCTGGGGTCTTGGATATTCGCCGCGATGGACTCGCAGATGTTTAGCCGTTGGTCGGCTTCCCGTAGCAAGGTGACACCAGCGTTTGAAGTGAGCCGATGACTGGTCACCTGGACCTTGACGGAGCGATTGAAAGTTGGCTCAAAAAGGTTAGGCTGTGCTTCACCCATCACGTGATCTCCGTTTGCGTTGAGAAGTCTTTGAACAACTGCTTAAACGCAGCGAATCACGTGATGGGCT
>NZ_WIAD01000142.1 GCF_009618275.1 Roseimaritima sediminicola | reverse complement strand
CGATTGGTGGAAAGACTGCAACGGGAATTCGAGCGTCTGCGACTCGTGACGGAGCAAATCCGCCAACTGCAGAAGCACCAGCACACGATGCTGCGTCAGGCGCGGAAACGTATCGCTGAGAGTGAGGAGGATTCGAAGCTAGAGACTGAGCAGCTCGATGCTGAGGAACGGATCATTGCTTTGGCGGAGCACTTGGCACAGCTCAAGGGGATCGGCGTTGTCACCGCCTGGACGCTTGCCGCGGAAATCTTTTCGTGGCGTGACATTGGTAATCGTCGACAATTGGCCGCGTTGGTCGGCTTGGTTCCTACTCCCCACAGCAGCGGCAATGAAGAGAAGGAGCAGGGAATTAGCAAAGCAGGTCGCGGCGATCTACGCGTACTGATGATCGAAATCGCTTGGCTTTGGCTTCAGTATCAACCCCAAAGCGAACTTTCACGGTGGTACTGCGATCGCTTCGGCGGTGGCACTTCCAGAGAACGCAAACGAGGCATTGTGGCATTGGCTCGGAAGTTATTGGTGGCCTTGGGCAAGTATGTCGCGCGGGGGGAAATTCCTGCCGGCGCGTTGCTCGGTGAGAAACTGTCTACCAACTACACCGCATGCTTGGAGCCGAAGCCGAAACAGAACCAATCGACGGATCAACCCACATGCCAGACTGCAGCTTGAGACCGCAGAAGTGAATCAAGTCGATGACTGAGAATTAATAACTGTGAACTGTTGGAGGTGCTTGCATCAGCACAGAGATGGAGCCCTCGCGATCCACCGCCCTGGCGATCTTCCGGTGACGGGAACCGTGATGACCCCAGAGTCTT
>NZ_WIAD01000141.1 GCF_009618275.1 Roseimaritima sediminicola | reverse complement strand
CGATTGGTGGAAAGACTGCAACGGGAATTCGAGCGTCTGCGGCTTGTGACGGAGCAAATCCGCCAACTGCAGAAGCACCAGCACACGATGCTGCGTCAGGCGCGGAAGCGTATCGCTGAGAGTGAGGAGGATTCGAAGCTAGAGACTGAGCAGCTCGGTGCTGAGGAACGAATCATTGCTTTGGCGGAGCACTTGGCACAGCTTAAGGGGATCGGCGTTGTCACCGCCTGGACGCTTGCCGCGGAAATCTTTTCGTGGCGTGACATTGGCAATCGTCGACAACTGGCCGCGTTGGTCGGCTTGGTTCCTACGCCCCACAGCAGCGGCAATGAAGAGAAGGAGCAGGGAATTAGCAAAGCAGGTCGCGGCGATCTACGCGTACTGATGATCGAAATCGCTTGGCTTTGGCTTCAGTATCAACCCCAAAGCGAACTTTCGCGGTGGTACTGCGATCGCTTCGGCGGTGGCACTTCCAGAGAACGCAAACGAGGCATTGTGGCACTGGCTCGGAAGTTATTGGTGGCCTTGGGCAAGTATGTCGCTCGGGGGGAAATTCCTGCCGGCGCGTTGCTCGGTGAGAAACTGTCTACCAACTACACCGCATCTTTGGAGCCGAAGCCGAAGCCGAAACAGAACCGATCGACGGCTCAACCCGCATGCCAGACTGCAGCTTGAGACCGCAGAAGTGAACCAAGTCGATGACTGAGAATTAATAACTGTGAACTGTTGGAGGTGCTTGCATCAGCACAGAGATGGATCCCTCGCGATCCACCGCCCTGGCGATCTTCCGGTGACGGGAACCGTGATGACCCCAGAGTCTT
>NZ_WIAD01000140.1 GCF_009618275.1 Roseimaritima sediminicola | reverse complement strand
CCGCCGTCACCGGGCGGCGAGAGTAAAACTAACCATCAGGAGTCGCGCTGACGCCGCTCCGGTGCACGGCATGGTTCCCCGCAGTTCAGCATGGCCGACGTTTCGAGTACTTCCCAGCAGAGCGAAACGAGGTGAGGTGCGACTTTTCGGGAATTCGACGAATTCTAGTCCAGTACTCTTCCTGTGCGTTAGGATCGATCTCGACGACACCGGGGTACAGCGTGTCATTGCCGTCCTTGCGACAGTTTGAGACCCAGAACTGCATGCCGGATTCTTCGTCAACAAAGTTTGCCTTGTACCCTGCGCCTTTGAGCGACGTTAGCACGTAGTCCATGTAGTAGATCGTCTTCCCCGTGGCAGATTTCCTGACCCTTCCGATCCTTGCGTGGCCGGAAAGACCGGGCTTCCATTCGATGTACATCACGTCTCCGCGCATCGGATCACCCCGAAGGCTTGGTTTGCGATGGGGTTCTGGCGGTGGATTAAATAACGCAAGGAATGCGGTTTCTTCTTCGGGCGTGAAAGGCAATAGCCCATCCGGCAAAGTGACGTTCATTCTGTCGTGATAGTCCGAATACCAAACGATGCCAAGTTCGTTCAGTAGATGCCAGAAACCAGCACGCGCATAGGAATCAGATTGCAACAGTGTTGAAAATGACGTCCATGCAGAGGAATCTCCGCGCTCGGCCCGAAGTGTGAAGGTGCGTAGTTGCTGCCCATGCTGCCACGTAATATCACCGTAGTCGGTAAGACGCATCTTCCGACACGCGTTATCGAGCAAGTTCAGAATTGCGTGATACGTGTCCATGGTTCAGTCGGGG
>NZ_WIAD01000013.1 GCF_009618275.1 Roseimaritima sediminicola | reverse complement strand
CAACCAACAACCAACAACCAACAACCAACAACCAACAACCAACAACCAACAACCAACAACCATGCTCCGCCACCACCTTCCCTTGATCCTCTTCGCCGCCCTCGCCATCCCCGCCACCGCTCGCGGCCAGGGCAGCGAAGCGGACTACTACCGCGTGATTTCGGTTGCCGTCGCCGAGACGGCCACCGAGTCGCGGTCGAAGACGTGGCAACCGGCCCCCGACGGGTTGCCGCTGGAGGTCAGCGGGATCGCGGTGCTGGACGACCGCCGGGTTGCCGTCGCAATCCGCAAAGGCGAAATCTGGATCCTCGACGGCGTCTACGACGACCCGCCGGCGGAGGTGACCTACCACCGCTTTGCCACCGCCCTGCATGAACCGCTGGGGTTGCTGTGGCACGAGGGCAGCCTGTACACGGCCCAGCGCAGCGAACTGACGCGGATCACCGACACCGACGGCGACGGCACGGCCGACCGCTACGACACCGTGGCCAAGGGCTGGGGCGTCACCGGCCACTACCACGAGTACGCCTACGGGCCCAAGCTGGATGGCCAAGGCCGGTTGTGGGTCACGCTGAACATCGGTCTGGGGCTCAAGGGCGAACAACTCGACCACACGGTCCAGCACCCCGAACTGGGTTATCGCCAGGGACTGTGGCGCGGCTGGGGACTGCGGATCGACGACGCTGGCGACCTGGTTCCGGTGTGCGCGGGAATGCGTTCTCCCTCGGGCCTGGGCGCGAACGCGGCGGGCGACATGTTTTACACCGATCAACAAGGCAATTGGGTCGGCGCCGGGACGCTGCATCACATGCGCGAGCGCGCGTTCTTTCATCATGCCGACGCGTTGGCGTCGGCCGAGCAGCCGGGTTCGCCGCTGAAGGATGTGGCCGCCGTGCCCAATGGCCTGCCCTTCCCCGAAGCGCTCTCACGCTTTCCCCAGTTGGTCCCGCCGGCGGTTTGGTTTCCGTACAAGAAGATGGGCCAGTCGGCCACCGACATCATGTTGGACGCCAGCGAGGGGCGTTTCGGCCCGTTCGCCGGTCAGTTGTTTGTGGGCGAGTTCACGTTGGCGGGCATCAACCGCGTCTTTTTGGAACAGGTCGACGGCCAGTATCAGGGCGCGTGCTTTCCCTTCCGCAGCCCTCTGGCCTCGGCCGTACTGCGGTTGGCCCAAGGCACCGACGGCAGCGTATTCGTGGGCCTGACCAATCGCGGCTGGAGCAGCCTGGGCAGGGCGTCCTACGGGCTGCAGCGGTTGGTCTGGACCGGCAAGACGCCGTTCGAGATTCTCGAGATGCAGGCCCGGCCCGACGGCTTTGAATTGGTGTTCACCCGGCCGGTCGATCCCGCAACCGCCGCCGACCCCGCCTCGTACGCGCTTCGCAGCTTTACCTACCAGTACCACTCGGCCTACGGCAGCGACGAGATCGACGCCCGGCCCTTGGCGATCCAGTCCGCGGTGGTCAGTCCCGATGGCCGCCGCGTGCGACTGCGGATCGAGGGCCTGCGCGAGCTCTACGTTCACGAACTGGTGGCCGCCGGCGTGCGCGATGGCCAGGGGCATCCGCTGCTGCACACCGATGCCTACTACACGCTGAACCGGATCCCGGCGGTTGATCCGTAGTGGCGGGGTGGGGATTTCTTTCACAGGCTGGAAGCCTATGCCACTTAGGCGTCTTCGCTGAGGGCTTCGTCGGTGATGTTCAGGTTCGTGCTGACGGTTTGCACATCGTCGTGATCGTCGAGCGCTTCGAGCAACCGCAGCGCCTGCTTGGCGTCGGCGGGTTCGACGTCGACGGTGGTCTGCGGAATCTGGGTGACCTCGCTGTACAGCATCTCCAGCTCCCGCTCCTTGAAGGCGTCGAAGAGCTGCTGAAAGCTTTCGGGATCGCAGGTGACTTCCAGCTGGCCATCGGACTCGGCCACGTCTTCGCCACCGTTTTCGAGCGCAATCTCGGTGATCATTTCCTCGTCGTACTTCTCGGCGTCGAACTGAATCAGTCCTTTGCGGTCGAACAGGTAGGACACGCACCCGGTGCTGCCCAGGTTGCCGCCGAACTTGGAGAACAGCGAGCGGAGTTCGGGGGCGGTGCGGTTGCGGTTGTCGGTCATGATCACGCACATCACGGCGACGCCGGCCGGTCCGTATCCCTCGTACAGCAGCTCTTCGACCGGGCCACCGCCCAGTTCGCCCGTGCCGCGTTTGATCGCGCGGTTGATATTGTCCTTGGGCATGCTGACCGCTTTGGCATCGTCGATGGCTTTGCGGAGCCGCAGATTGGCGTCCGGATCGCCGCCGCCCATCTGTGCCGCCACGATGATGGCCTTGCTCAACTTGCTCCAAACCCTCGCCCGAGCCGAATCAACGCGGCTCTTGCGGTGTTGGATATTCGCCCACTTGGAATGGCCTGCCATAGGGAATCGATCTGAAAAGAGAGGAAGAAGGTCGGATCGCAGGACCGTTTGTTTAGCGAAAAAGGAGCGTTTTTTCCAGTCCGCCTGGCGTCGAAAGCCGCCTGCCGTTGCTCCGCTGGCCTCCGCCCCGTAGGCTCTGGGCCCACACCAAACCGTCGCACACGATCGATCACATGGCCAAGAAAAAACCGAAATTCTACGTCGTCTGGCAGGGACACACCCCGGGCGTGTATCGAACCTGGGACGCCTGCCAGCGAGAGATCAATGGTTTTTCCGAAGCCCGCTACAAATCCTTTCCCAGCCTCGCCGCGGCCGAAAAGGCCTACGCGGAAGGCTCCGAAGCCTACTGGGGCAAGAACCCTGCCGGCCGCAGCAAGCCCAAGACGCCGGTCCGCGATCGCGAGGAACTGGCCGACCTGGGCGTCGACATGACCGCTTGGTGTGTTGACGCCGCCTGCAAGGGCAACCCCGGCGAACTGGAATACCAGGGCGTGGAACTGGCTTCGGGAATCAACCTGTTCCACCGCGGCCCCTACCCCGAAGGGACGGTCAACATCGGCGAATTCCTGGCCATCGTGCACGCCCTGGCCCTGTTGGACCACGGCCAACTGGGCGACACCCCGATCTATTCCGACTCGCGAATCGGGATCAGCTGGGCCAAGAACGGTCGCTGCAAAACCAAGCTGCCGCAGACCAAGAACAACCAACAACTGTTTCGCTTGATCGCTCGGGCCGAGAAATGGCTGGCCGAACACCACTGGCAAAATCCGCTGCTGAAATGGGAAACCAAACGCTGGGGGGAAATTCCCGCAGACTTTGGACGCAAATAGAATTCCAATCGGGCCGCCGGCGCATTCAACCGAACCTACTTTCCGTCGGCGGCTGCAAGGCCTAGTTGGGGGGATTCCCACGGAACCATCCGCAGTTAGAATGGCTGCTGTGGTGCGGGAGATTTTTCCACACCCACTTTTATCTTTCGTCTTTGTGCGAACGCCGTTTGGTCCAGTTGCCCCTGGCCGAACGTGCTAGGCTGCCGTGATCACTGCCCCGGTCACGGCGGCCGTTTTTTTGCGCTCTCTCTGAGTTTTGCGTCATCTCTGAAACCGGATTCGCGTACGCGAAACCGCCGCCGCCCCGCACTCCCTGGTCACTCCGCGGCTGGGCCAGCACCGCGGCTGGGCCGGTACGATTAGTGGACGGCCGATGTATTCGAAAACGCATTGCGAATCGACAGGCCGATTAGCGGACGGCCGAGCCCAGGGTCTGCTCGTACCAGGCGGTCACCAAATCGACCAAGTGTCCAGCTCGCTCGGGGTGCTTTGCCGCCAGATTCTCGCTCTCTCCGGGGTCCGCGTCCAGGTTGTACAGCTGCGCACCGCTGCCGTCGTAGTCGCACAGCAGCTTCCACTTGCCGTCCCGGACCGCCAGATCGGGCAGATTCGACTCGCCATAAAACTGCTTGCGGTCCGGTGGACGGCTAAAGAACAGGGGGCCGGAGCGTGAGCGGGTGGCTTGGCCCAACAGCGTCTCGGCCAGCGACTGGCCATCGTACGGCGTCGCCCCCTGGGTGCGACCGAAGGCCGATGGCGGCTGCGCCGGAGGATCGACTCCGGCGATTTCGATCAGGGAGGGAACCAGATCAAAGGCGGCCAATACCGACTGAGCATTGCGGGTCCCACGTGCCGCCTCCGGCATCCAGCCAGGCGCCCAGACGATCAAGGACGAGCGGATGCCGCCTTCGTACAACTGGGCCTTGAATCCGCGGAAGGGCCCGGCCTGCCCGGCACCTCGCTCGGGTCCGTTATCAGAACAGATCAGGATAATGGTGTTCTCGCGCAGCCGGGGATCGTCGCGGACGAAGTCGAACAAGCGGCCCAGCTGGCGGTCCATCGCTTCCAGAACCGCCAGATAAAGCCCTCGTTTACCGGCCTCCTTGGCTACGCCGTACTCCTCGGCCGGCGGCCAGAACGGACTGTGCACGTCGTCGGGCCAGACGTTCACATAGAACGGCTGCTCGCTCTGGCGAGCCTGCTGCATGAATTCCACGGCCGCATCGACAAATCCCGTGGTGATCTCGCTCCGCTGCATCCAGGTGACCGGACCGCCCAAGATCTCGGCCCGTTGCCAGATCCGGCCTACCTTGCCGTTTTCATCCATGGTCAACGGCAGTAGCTTGGCGCCCATGCCTTCGAAATTGGTCAGCGACGCATCGAACCCGTACCGCGAGATCGGCGGAGCGTCGTCGACGTCGCGCTGACCTCCCATGTGCCATTTGCCAAAGTGCCCGGTCGCGTAACCGGCCTGCTGCAGCGTGCGAGCGAGCATCGGGGCCGCCGGATCGAGCCACTGGGCCATGCCGCGCTGGCGATTGCTTTTGCGGTTATTCAAAAACGACGTGATGTTCCAGCGCTGCGGATACTGGCCGGTGGAAATCGCCACTCGCGAGGGCGAACAGATGGGCGAATTGACATAGAACTGCTCAAAGGCCAGCCCTTCGGCCGCCATCCGATCGATCTGAGGCGTCTCGGCATCGGGGTTGCCGAAGCAGGAGAAGTCGCCCCAGCCCATGTCGTCGATAAAGACCAACACGATGTTCGGTTTGCGATCGCCGTCCGCCGCCGAGCCAGGCTGGCGCGGGCCCTGCGACGGCTCTTGAGCATCCAGCGTCGCCCCCAGCAACGCCAACGCTGCGACCCACGCACCGTTCCAAGCAATCCAATATGTACGCCTACCCATAACGTCTCTCGCTCGCTGTATCAGGAGAGGAAAATGTTTGAGGTGGTGTCGGCACGGGGGCCGCCAACGTCCAACATAATACCATCAAACCAATAAGGATTCAGAGTCGATCGAGCGTCTCACCGTCGCAAGCTCCGCGGCGATAGTCACCGCCGACGTTTACGTCACAGGAGACGGATCAAAGGGGCCAGACGGATCAAAGGGGCCAGGCTTCTTTGATGAGCGGGTCAACCCTGAGCAATGAGCGTTAGCTTACTCCTTAACAACGAGAATTCGGGAAAGGGCTGGCGTCAGGCATCGCGGCAGGGACGACTGCGGCACAGATCCGTATGCGAAGGACTACCTCAAGCGGCTCCTGCTGCTAGTCGGGCCCGAAAACGATATTTCGGGTGCTGAGCGCAAGGACTCGCTAGCCTGCAGGGCGACCCAGCTTGCGCGCACCCCTGTCGCCCCTCCGGGGCTTTTGTTTGTTTGGGCAATGCAGACCGGCGGTTGACACCGCCGGCAGGGGCTGTGTCGCCCTTCGGGCTGGTTCTGCGGTCGGGACGATTGTTGCGGCATGGATTGTTTGCGTGCCGCTGCCGATCTAACTCTTGGTGTCCGAGCGGACAACCCCCACGCGGGTTCTTAGCCCGAAGGGCGGCACAGCCCCTGCCGGGGCCGGCGAGTCCCCGGATACGCGCGATTTAATCAACTGGCCGCGACGCCGGCGCCGGGGTGTGTTGGCGAGCAATTGTGGCATGTGGTTTGCGGCCGAAAGCTTTCAAAACTGACGTTTCCGTATGTCTTTGAACCCAGTCTGTCTCCGAACCTAAGGATCGATCCATGAAGATGGCACCCGCTTCCCGTTTGTTGTGCTCGCCGCTGCTATTGCTGCTCCCGTTGTTGGGTCTTGGCCTGGGGTGTGAGGGTCGCGACGAGACACCGGTCGTTACCCCGGCGCCGGTGGACCCGGAGCTGGCCGATCCCGAGGTGGACATGGATCCCGCTCCAAGTTCCAACGCCGGCGTCGATGTGGATAGCGACGGCGAGGCCGAACCGATCGAAGCGCTGGCTGTGCTCGAACCGGTTGGTGACAGCAAGGTCAAGGGTTCGGTCCGGTTCACGCAAACCGGAGACACCGTCCACGTGCACGGCGAAGTCACCGGGTTGACGCCGGGCCTGCACGGTTTTCACGTCCATGAAAAAGGCGACCTGTCCGACAAGGAAAAAGGCCAGAGCGTCGGTGGCCACTACAATCCTACCGATCAGCCTCACGGTAAACCGGAGGACCAAGAGCGACACGTGGGTGACCTGGGCAATATCAACGCCAACGACGAAGGCATCGCCACGATCGACCTGCAAGACGACGTCATCCGTTTGGACGGAGAACATTCGATCGTGGGCCGAGCCTTGGTCATTCATGCGGGCGAGGACAAATTCACTCAGCCCGCCGGCGATGCGGGTGCCCGGGTCGCGTTTGGCGTGATCAAACGCGAAGAATAAATCCACCGTCGCCCCCGGTGGACGGTTCGGCTGGCAAGCGACCCGCATCCCACGGGTTGGCAGCGGATTGCTGCTGCCATAACGGCTGTGGCACGACTTATGCAATACTCCTGGCAGTCTCTGAATTACCAAGGAGTATTGAGATGTTTGGTTCGTGGAATCTCGGCCGCTTTGCAGGGATCGATGTCCGTATTCACTGGACGTTCCTGCTGCTGCCACTGTATATCTATTTCTCCAGCCTGGTCGCTGGCAGCGGCGTGGTTGCTGCCAGCGTGGCAGTCCTGCTGTTGCTAGCTATTTTTGGCTGCGTGGTGCTGCACGAATACGGCCACGCCCTGACGGCTCGCCAGTTTGGAATCCCCACCCGCGACATTACGTTGCTGCCGATCGGCGGGGTGGCTCGGCTGGAGCGGATGCCGCGCAGCCCGCTGCAGGAGCTGGCGATCGCGGTGGCGGGCCCGGCGGTCAACGTCGTCATCGCCGCTGGACTGTTCGTCGCCTTGGCGTTACCGCCAGTCGTAGCAGCGCTGCCCGTGGCCGTGGCGTCCTTTCTGACCCAGTTGGCGTGGGTGAACGTGGCACTGGTGGTCTTTAATATGCTGCCTGCCTTTCCGATGGACGGCGGCCGGGTGCTGCGCGCTGTGTTGGCGATGGTGTTGCCCTATGCGGCGGCGACACGAGCTGCCGCGGGGGTGGGCCAAGTCGCCGCGATCGGACTGGCCCTGCTGGGACTGTTCAGCGGCAACTTTGTGCTCGTGCTGTTGGCCGGCTTCGTGTTCTTGGCCGCTCGCGGCGAAGTCATGATGGTTCGGCAACAGGACCGCGCCGCATCCGCTTGGCCCCCGCAGACCGCGGAGACCGCGGCGGGGCCCGCGGGTGCAACCTGGTCACAGCCAGCCGCGACGGACCCGTATGCCAGCCCCTCGGATCCAGCGGGCCATCATCCAGCGGGCCATCATCCAGCCTCGCAGGGCTGGGGTTCACAGACGGCAAGCCATCAGCCCGCGGGCGGCTCGGCGCCGCTGCGTTCGCTGCCGGTCGTCAGTGCAGCCTGGAACGCCCGGCATGTGCTCAGCTGGCTGGCTTCGGCGCCGGTCGAGGAGTTCCTGGTCGCCAGCGGAGGCGTGGTCATTGGAATCGTCCACAAACGGGACCTCAGCGAAGTGGTCCGAGCCGGGCTGGGGACGCTGTCCCTGGAACGCCTGCTGGCCGGCCGCCAGTTGCCGTTTCACGACGTCCGCGGCGGATCCGCAACCGTCTAAGTGGCATCGGCTTCCAGCGGCTCTCCACAGGCTGGAAGCCTATGCCACAAAGGGGGCGTCTTAGACTTCCTGGGCCTGGACCATCCAGAGATGCTTTTCCAGAGGCCCGGTGACCGCGATCAACAGGTCTTCGGTAACCGGGTCCAGATCGCCGGTCTTTTCGATCGCCTCGCGGAGGCTATCGATTGTCGTGCTAATCGCCCGAAGCTTTGCTCAATTCGCTTTCGCTCTTGAGCACTTCGGCGCCGTCCTCCTGCTGGATCAAATACGCCGGCTCCTCGTCGGTCGCGTTGCGAGTCACTTCGCTGCCCTGCAGCGTCCGCGTGACTTTATCCTTGAACGCCTCTTTGATCTGCCCGCTGGCCGTCCCCTGGCCGTAATTCCACTGGACGTACTGGTTGACTTGAAATTTCTGAGCCATGCGTCTGAACTGTGTAAGGGGCTTGAACCGTGAAAGGGGCTTGAACCGTGAAGGGATCGCGGGAGGAAAAACCGAGGGCAGGCGAGAACGACCACGCCCGTGCAGTGGCAAGGACGAGCAAATCGCGGGCCAGGTTTGCTGCAAGCCGCACCCGGCGGCCCGGCCCGATCCCGACGCCTGGAGCGGCCGACAAAAAAAAACGCGATATTTGAGTCGATCGAAGTGCAACTGGCGTAAAGCTTGCTTCACAAAGCCGGACATCGCTTTCAACCTTCGCCTTCCTCTTTGCTGCGTTAAGACATGTCCGAATCGCCTTCGCAACCCACGCCCCGGCCCGATCGCGGCCCCCAGCGGGACCAACACGTGCCCCTGAACCACACGGCCTGCCCCAACTGCGGCTTTGAGGTCGACGATCGCAGCCCCGCCTGCCCCAAATGCGGGGAGAAAATCTACGTGGAGCATCCCGGCGGGATCACCCCGACGCGGCACGAACAACTGCCGACGTTGCGTCCGGACCAGAAGGAAGAACCGCCCCAGTAAAAGTGCAGGGCCGCCAAATGCCGATAGGAGCGGTACTGCGGCGTCTACCGGGAAAGATTTCCCGGTATGATGAAGTTGCCCGTTTCCACGAAGATCGATTCTTCGGTTTCTCTGTAGATCCTCAGCACAGCTCGCCACCACTGCCGGAGACATCGCGTTGGACGAAGTACTGCTCGTCATTTACCTTCTGATCGCCATTGGGTTTTCTTTCTTGTGCTCGATCGCCGAAGCGGTCTTGTTGTCGATCACGCCCAGCTATCTGGCCGAGCGGCGGCGGGACCCGACACGCTCGGCCAATCGGATCATTCGCTTGAAGGAGAACATCGACCGCCCCTTGGCGGCGATCCTCAGCCTGAACACGATCGCCCACACGGTCGGTGCGGCGGGCGTTGGAGCGCAGGCGGCGAAGGTCTGGGGCAGCGGATACGTGGGGGTGACCAGCGCGGTCCTGACGTTGTTGATCCTGGTGCTCAGCGAGATCATTCCCAAAACCATCGGTGCCCTGCACTGGCGACGCTTGGCCGCGCCGGTGGCCGTCTTGGTGGAGGGCCTGGTGTATCTGATGTTGCCCCTGGTCTGGCTCAGCGAGGTGCTCACGCGGCTGCTGTCCAGCGGCCAACATGGACAGCTGGTTACCCGAGCGGAAGTGGCGGCGATGACCGAACTGGGCAGCCAACAAGGGATCCTCAAGGCGAGGGAATCGCGAGTGATGCGAAACCTGTTGCAGTTGGATTCGATCTTGGTCGAAGACGTGATGACACCCCGAACGGTGGTGATCGCGGCCGACCAGACCCTGACGCTGGCAGAGTTCAGCGAGCGGCTTTCCACCCTGCCGGTTTCTCGCATCCCCGTCTACGACGGTTCCCTGGATCAGATCCGCGGCTTTGTTCTCAAGAGCGACTGCTTGGTGACCACGTTGTCGGGCGACGACCAGAAGACGCTGGGCGAACTGGCTCGGCCGATCAGCGCCCTCCGCGAAAACGACTCGATCGCCACCGCCTTCGAAGTCCTCCTGAACCAACGCGAACACATCGCCATGGTGACCGACGATTATGGCGGCATGGAAGGCATCGTTACCCTGGAGGACATCGTCGAAACCCTGCTGGGCATGGAGATCATCGACGAACATGACGCCCATGCGGACATGCAAAAAGTCGCTCGCCAACGCTGGGAGGATCGCGCCAAGAAACAGGGGCTGAAGATAACCGATCGGTCCCCGTCCAACCCGTCCAACATGCCCGACGGGTCCGACACCCCAGGCACGCCCGACGGGTCCGACATTCCTGACACGTCCGACGGGTCCGACGCGCCCGACGCGTCCGACGGGTCCGACGCGTCCACCACACTCGACCGCGAAGATCGAACGTAACGCTACCGCACCGTGCGACTTCGCACGTGCGGGAGTCCCGCTTCCTTATCTGCTCCTCCTTTTTCGCACCACCGCGCCATGTACTCGGAATCCACCGGCGGCCGCAAGACGCTCGGCGATGTCGATGTCTATTTTCACGATGGCATTTACCACCTGTTCCATCTCGTGCTGCCCAACCACGACTTCGTCGCCCATGCGGTCAGCAACGATTGCTTCAGTTGGCGGCGGGTTGAGAACGCCCTGCACCTGGGCGACCCGGGTTCTTTCGACGATTCGATGCTGTGGACCACGCACGTCACCGAGGATCCCTTCCGCAAGGGTTGGTGGCGGATGTTTTACACCGGGCTGTCGCGCCGCGATCACGGCAAGAAGCAGCGGATCGGGTTGGCCGAGAGCAACGATTTGTATCGCTGGAAGAAGGTCGCGGTCCGCTGGGTCGACCGCCGCAGTGAACTGCCGTACGACTTGCCCGGCCGGCCGCCTCAGCCGCCGTTCGCCTACGACCCGGACAGTTGCTTTCCGCTGGAGCCCGATCCCGCGTACTACGAATCCAGCACCGACGAGGGCCGCCACTGGGTATCGTTTCGAGACCCCTTTTACTATCGCGACAACGGCCGCGGTTTTCTGTTGGCCGCCGGCCGCGTGAACCAAGGTCCGGTGGTACGACGCGGCTGTGTGGCCGTGATGGAAGAAACCGAACCGGGTCATTTTTCCTCGCTGCCTCCCCTGCACCACCCCGGTTTGTACGACGACGTCGAGGTTCCCAACCTGATACGCATCGATGGTGACTATTACCTAGTCGGCAGCATTCGCGAGGACGCCAAGGTTCGTTACTGGCACACCACCGAAGTCGACTTGCCGTGGCACAGCTACTCCGACAACGTGTTGCTGCCCGGCGGCAACTATGCCGGACGGATCTGCCACGACGACAAGGGCTGGTTGCTGTTCAGTTTCTACACCCCCGGCGGGCCGGATCGCACGGCGATGAATTTGATGCCACCGCCCAAGCGGATCGAACGGCTGGACAATGGCCACTTGGCGGTCCGCTCCTTCGAAGGTTTTCAGGACCTGAAGGGGCATGCTCTCGACCCGCATCAGGTTTGCCCGATCAAGGATTCGGCCGACGGCAACTGTGTGATCCTCCGCGACGGTTGTCTGGAACTGACCAACCATGCGGGCTTTCAGGTGTTCGCCTTCGACGAAGACCTGGACTGTTTCAAATTCAACCTGACGCTGCAGATGCGGACCGATGGAAAGTGTGGGTTGGTGTTTCGCGTCAATCGCGAGACCCACGACGGGTACTACTTCTCGCTGGATCTGTTTAAAGGCGTCGCCCAGGCCCGCGCCTGGGGTACCGGCCCGGACGGCAGCGGCGAGAACATGATGCAGTTTCGCAGCCTGCAGTCCGGTTACTGGCGAGCCAGTCCCGATGCCAAGGCGGAACTGCAGCTGATTGCCTACGGCAGTTACCTGGAACTGAGCGTCGAGCAGTGCGTGGTGCTGACGTTGGCGGATCAGGAATTTCGCTGCGGTGCGGTAGGCATCAGCGTGGAAAGCGGAACCGCCGTCGCGTCGAACGTACGGCTCCGCGAAATGGCTTCGCCGATCCAGAGCGACGAACACCTGGCGAACGGCTAGCCGCGGTTCACACCGTTTGGTCGGCGTGTTTGCCTTCGGCGAACTCCTCGACGGCTTTCGCACAGAACGCCGGCAGGTCGTCGGGCCGCCGACTGGTGACCAGTCCTTCGTCGCAGACGCATTCTTCGTCCACCCAGTGGGCGCCGGCATTTTTCAGGTCGGTCTTGAGGCTGGGCCAACTGGTCATCCGCCGTCCTTCCACCACTCCGGCTTCGATCAATACCCAGGGGCCATGACAGATGGCGGCCACGGGTTTGTGCTGTTTAAAAAAGTCGCGGACAAAATCCACGGCTTCGTCGTTCATCCGCAGGGCATCGGGATTGAAGACGCCACCGGGCAGGACCAGACCATCGTACTGTTCGGCCGAAACCTCACCGACCACTTTGTCGACGTCGAACTGATCCCCCTTTTCGTCGTGATGCACTCCCTGGACTTTGCCCTTTTCCAGAGACACCAAGTGCACCTGGGCACCGGCCTGCTTGATCGCCTTCCAGGGCTCGGTGAATTCGACCTGCTCGAAGCCGTCGGTGACGAGAAAGGCGATGGTTTTGTTTTTCAGCGTGTCTTGTTGGCTCATTCGGATGGTCTCCTTGTCGTGGTTGAACGGGTCGTGGTCGAACGGGTCGTGGCCGAACGGGTGTCGGCAGACGGCGTTCGCTCCCCCAGCGAGTGTGCCGGAGTCGACTGTGACCACAACATGTGCGATTTGCGTGCCACACCCCGCCGATCACGTCGGGGTTCGCCCAAGCGTTTGGGAACCGCTCACGCAAACCGCTTCCGCGCCGGCACACGGATGGGTTTTCGCCAGAGGAGCGAAATAAAAAACCCCACCGGCCACGAAGGCTTCGGTGAGGTTCTGCGTATTATTCCAAGGCTTGCGAAGCCCATTATTCGGGAACGTCGACATCGACATTGGGCGTTTCGATGGTCTTTTCTTCCATCTGCACGTCCACATCGGGCACTTCCACCTGTTTCTCTTCCATGTTCACATCCACATCTGGGCCTTCGACATCGTAGGCCGGCATTTGGCCCGGATCGCCTTCGACGTCGACATCGACGTTGGGCAGTTCACCTTCGCGAGTCTGGTCCACGTCGCAGCCGACGGTCGCGAAGACCAGTGCCGTCGAACAAAAGCTAACCAGCAGGGTTTTGGTGATGTTACGTTTCATTTGGATTCTCTCGGGGTATGCCTCACAATGGCGGATCGCGAGACAGGCTTGAAGGAAAGGCAAAGCCGCCAATACCAGGGAACTTGAGCAATTACTGTACCAAAGCCGCGAGCGCGGCGGGTCGCCGGGCTTCTTCCCCGGACCGCCGGCCGCAGTTCCACCGGAAGGGCGCTATCCCGCCGGAAGGGCGCTATCCCGCCGGAAGGGCGCTATCCCACCGGAAGGGGCACTTGCGTGGCCGCGGGGCCGAGCCCCCGCGCAGCGGCACGATTGTTGCTCCGCAAACGATCGTCGCTTCGCTACCTGGTTCGGCACCGCTTCGGCACCAGCGAGGCGATGACACGTTGCCGTTCTTCTTTGCTGCTCTAGCCCCTCGGTCCGATCGATGCCCACGCTCGCTGTGCGATCTTCTTTTCACCAATGGTTCCCCGGCCGGTTGTTCAGCACGGCTGCCGGGATGTTACTCGGCGCAGCCATCTGCCTCGCCACGGCTTCCACCGGGCTGGCTCAGTCTCCGGCGCGGCCGGACCTGCCGGAGGTGGTCGACGCGATCATCCGCCAGACCAATGAGTTTCGGCAGTCGAAAGACCTGCCGCCACTTGAGAGCGAAGCCTCGCTGACCCAAGCAGCCGAGCGTTTCGCCCAGTTCATGGCGGAAACCGATCAGTACGGCCATCGCGCCGACGACCGAACTCCGGCTCAGCGAGCCGAAGCGGCCGGGTACGATTACTGTGTGGTGCGCGAGAATATCGCCTATCGCACCAACACGGGCGAAGTCAGTGTGGATTCGTTGACCGAGGTGTTCGTCCAGGGCTGGATCGATTCGCCCCCACACCGCAAGAACATGCTGGCCGACTACTCGACCCACACCGGCGTGGCGGTGGCCTCCGAAGACGGCACCACGTTCTACGCCGTCCAGCTGTTCGGCCGCCCCAAGTCGGCCGCGTTTCGAGTGAAGCTGATGAATCAAACGGGTCAGACGCAAACCGTTCGCTTTCGAGCCGATGACCAACAGGACGAAGTGGAGCTTCGACCACGCATGATTCTGACGCTCTCCCGCTGCTTCCCTACCGAGATCTCGATCGTCGACCGGGAAGCTTCGGTGCGGGTCAACCAGAGCGCCACCTACCACGTCACCGACCAGGGGCTGGAACAGGCGGAATCCGAAGCGACCGAATCCTCCCCTGTGAAGCAATAATTCCCTCCGAAGACAGGATCAACCATGCCGGAAACCACAACCGAATCCTGGCGAAACGAATTGAAATCCTGGGTTACCCGAGCCGCTTCGTCGGTTGACGACGTTGCCGATGCAGGCATGCGCCGCTTGCGCAAACGCCTCGGCCGCAGCGGCAAACCCAAGATCCAGGCCTATCGTGGATACCGCTCGGGCGACGCGGTCCGCGTCCACGGGCGGATCCTGACCAATCCACCGCTGAACCCGGATTTCCAGAACGACCAGTGGTGGCACAACCTCAGCAATACGGTGCAGCGATTCGCCAGCGATGAAGTCCCGGGGGTGCGAATCAGGGCGGCCCTGGGTTCGGCCACGGCCACGGCAGTCAGCGATGCCGAAGGCTATTTTCATTTGGACTTGCCGTGCGACCAGCCGCTTTCGGAAAACCTGTTCTGGTCCTCGGCGCAGCTGTGCATCATCGACCACGACGGTCAACCGGTCTCCGGGACCGATACGACGGCCCCCTTCCTGCAGGTCTCCGGCGGGGCGCAGTACGCGGTCATCAGCGATGTCGACGACACGATCCTGCACACCGGAGCGACCGACCTGACGACGATGGCCAAGTTGACGTTCTTCGCCAACGCCCGCACGCGAGCTCCGCTCGAAGGCGTGGCCGGGTTGTACGAGTCGCTGCAGCACGGCGGTCATCTGCACGACCCGCCGCGGAACCCCATCTTCTACATCTCCAGTTCGCCTTGGAACCTGTACGACCTGCTGGAAGATTTCCTGGAACTCAACGCCATCCCCCACGGGCCGCTGCTGCTCCGCGACCTGGGTTTCGACCAGAACAAATTCTTAAAAGCGGGCCACGAACATAAATTGCACAAGGCCAAGGAGCTGGTCGAGCGCTTCGAAGGTTTGCCGTTTGTGCTCTTTGGCGACTCGGGACAGGAAGACGCACGGCTGTATTCCCTGCTGGCCGAAGCGCATCCGTCGCGGATCAAAGCCATCTTCATCCGCGACATCGACCCCGCCGAGGACAGCGTCCACGACGAAAAGGTCGCCCGTCACGTCCGCCGCAGCGAAGCCGCGGGCGTACCGATGCACTTGGTCCGGGACAGCATCGCGGTCGCGGAACTGGCTTGCCAGCACGGCTTGCTGCCCACCTCGGCCAAGGAAGCCATCGTCAAAGCGACCCATCGCGACAAGCAGCGCAAAGCCGGTCTGGTGTAAGTCAGACCGGGCGTCGGCGAGCCAACCAGATGCTGGCCGCGACGTACAGCGCCGGATACACCAGCGAGACCAGCGTCAGAGACGGCGGCGGGTCCGGGTAGGGCCACAACATCGCCAGCATCAACAACGACCAGACCGCCGCGCCGCCCAGCAGCCACGTTCGCCAAGGCGGCGGAGCCAGGTTGGGGTAAATAAAACGGATCGGCAGCACCGTGGCTACCGCCAGGACGGCCATCAACGCCGCGACCGGCCACGGCCCTGCCGCAGCAAACAACAAACCGGCGTAGAACGCAAAGATGTTCCAGTACGAGGGAAAGCCTCGAAAAAAACCGCCGCGCTCGTCCTTGGCTTCGCGATGGGCGAACCCGAACAGGCTGGCCCCCATCGCCACCGACACGGTCCAACCCCACCCTTCCGGCAACCACCCCATCCGCCAAACCAGCATCAGCGGAATAAAAGCAAACGTCAGGTAATCCAGCAGATCGTCGATCGTGCGACCATCGATCGCCCGCGCATATCGTTTGACGTGGTATCGCCGCGCCAGCGGTCCGTCGACCGCATCGATAAGCGTGGTCAATAACAGATACACGAACACCCACCGCGGATCGCAGTCCGGGGAAGCGATCTCCGCCATCGCCAACGCGGCCGGCACGATCCCCGAAGCGGTCAGAACGTGGACGCCGTAGGCCGGCCAGCGATGTTCTTCGATGCCATCGTTTAGGCCGTCCGTCGTGGGGTCTACGCCGTCCGTCGTAGGGTCTACGCCGTCCGTCGTGGGGATCGGGCCGTCGGAATTGGCGGGCAGGTTCAAGGTGACACCGGCGAATGATTGCAGAAAACGCACCGCGATCGGAACGCGGCGATACAGATGGCAGCAGCAGTGGCTGGGTGGGCCAGAAACGGAGCGGGCCAGAAACGGAGCGGGCCCAAAACCGAGCGGGGTGTGATGCGAATCCTATGCCAACCCAATCCCGGACAATCGCACGGCTTGGCATGCCGCTTGCACCAGCTGTAAATCCAATTGCTCGCCTCCGCGAGGCGAAACGAACGCATGTTACCTGTATCTCTAAGAAGAGCTGATATTTCGATGCAAACGACGACACTGATTCAAACCAACCATGGCGTTTCCTATCCGTTGGTAGGCGTCAGCCGGGTGGAACAGAGCGAACTGGGTGAAGACGAGGTGCCTCCTGCCAGCGGCGCCGGCTCCGATCCGTCCGGCGCCCCAGCTACCGAATCCCAGCACCGGGCCTCGCAATTCCAGTACGCCCGACCGCGGCGGGCGGCTTCGCCGGCTCCCGTCGATCGAGCGGTCGCTGGCTGAACCGTTTCTTTCTCTTCTTTTCTTTCCTCGTCACAGGAATTCGTCACATGTCCGCAACCACTCCCAGCGGCCCCATCACTTGGCATGGGTTCCGTACCCGTTCGCTGCCCGAAGTGCCCGGTTGGATCGAACCATTGGGGCGAGCCGGCTATATCGCCAAAGGAGTGGTGTACGGCATCATCGGGTTTCTGGCCTTCCAGTTGGCGATCGGTGCCGGCGGTGAGATTGCCGGGGCACGAGAGGCCATCCGCGAGATCGGTCAACAGCCCTTTGGTCGGATCTTGCTGGGTTTGGTAGCCATCGGTCTGTTCGGCTACACGGCTTGGCGGTTGGTCCAAGCGATCAAAGACACCGAGGGCGAAGGCACCGATGCCAAGGGTGTGATCAAACGTATCGGATACACGATCAGCGGTTTGGCGTATTTGACCCTCGCGTTCTTTGCCGCGTCGATCGCCATCGGTTCCGGCGGTGGCGGTGGACAGGGCCAAGCCGGTCCCCTGCTCGATACGATGTGGGGACGCGTCCTGCTGGGCATTGCCGGAGGAATCACCATCGGCGTGGCCATCGCCTTTGTTTACAAAGCGATCAAAGCCAAGTTCATGGAGAAATACGACCTGGCGGCGATGGACGAGAACAAACGCAAACTCGCCTTGTATGTCGGTCGAATCGGGCTGAGCACCCGGGCGGTGGCATTCGCCATCATCGGTGGCTTCATCATCATGTCCGCGGTTCGCGGCACCGGCGACGGCGACATCGCGGGGATCAGCGATGCCCTGGCGGCCATCGCCTCGCAACCCTACGGCAAGATCCTGATCGGAATCACCGGCCTGGGCCTGATTTGTTTCGGTATCCATCAAATCATGATGGGCCTGTATCGGCGATTCAATGTCGCCGGAGCCAACCACTAATACCAGGAGACCCTCAACCATGGCTGAGCTTAGCGTCCAGTGGAAGCACGAAGGCTTCTCGCACGATGCCGGTCGCCGCGACAGCGACGAAGTCGAAGGCACGGCGGCCGATAGCGTGCATACGGGAGTGTTGACCGATGAACACCAGGAGGTGACCGATGGTCGGCCGGTGTTGGTCGAGGACGTGACCGAACGCGTTTACCGCGCGGCGGACTTGCCGCCCGATACCCGCGTCATCGTCCCGGATGTCACCGCTGTGCGACGGGCGATGATCGACAAGGCCAAGCAGGCCGGCTTCACCATCGTGCCGCGTTGATCTGGCTCAAACCCCACGATCACCATGTCCGCCTTTCAAGAACCATCCTCCGCCGCGCAGCGTCGTCAGCTGATCCGCCAACTCGAGCAGCAAGTCGATGATCCGGCGGTTCTGCAAGCCCTCGAGCAAGTACCGCGCGAAGCCTTCGTGTCGGAGGATCTGCGGGAGGAGGCCTACGCCAACACGGCCCTTCCCATCGGCCACCGACAGACCATCTCCCAGCCCTACATCGTGGCCCTGATGGCCAGCGCCCTGCAGCTCTCACCCGACGATCGCGTGCTGGAGGTCGGTACCGGTTCGGGCTATGCCGCCGCGGTGCTCAGCCACTTGGCGGCTGCGGTTTATACGGTGGAGCGACTGGGTGAGCTGGCGTCCGCGGCTGCGGAGTGCTTGCAGCGTGGCGGTTACGACAACGTCTATGTCCATCACGGGGACGGCACTCGCGGCTGGCCGGACCACGCCCCCTATGACGCGATCAGCGTGGCCGCGGCCAGCGCCCAGATCCCGTCGGCCTTGCTGGACCAGCTGGCCGAGGGCGGCCGATTGGTCATTCCCCTGGGCGCCGAAGCCGCCCCCCAGCACCTCGTTCGCATCCTCAAGCGAGGGCCCGAGGACTACGAACGAGAAAACCTGGGCGGGGTGCGTTTCGTGCCCTTAATCGGCGATGCCTAAGTACTGGCATCCAGCGTGAAACCGATCTTCACGGTAACCTGCCAGTGGTTCACCGCGTCACCATCGATTTCGCCCCGGGTTTCGGTCACCACGAACCACCGCAGCGAGCGGACGGTTTTGGCCGCATGCCGAACGGCGTTGTTCACGGCTTCTTCGATCGAATTGGTCGAGGTTCCGGTGATCTCGATCGTTTTGTAGATATGGTCGGACATCGCGAGTAGCTCTCCTTCAGAATCGCTGGGGACAAACAAAGTGGTACAGCGTGATAGGTGCTGCGAATCCCATGCCGGCTTGAAGCCGACTTGTCCGTTCAGCGATCGACCTGAGCTTCCAACAAACGTCGGCACCTGACCGCCGCGCGCTGCCAGCGTTCTTGCCGGGCGGCGTCGACGATCTCGCGGATCGCTTGCTGCGACTCGGCGGAACCGATCGCCGCCGGATCGGTTTCCAGCAAGTTCTCGATCTGGTCCAGTTCTGCGAGCCGGCGCTGGTTACAGATCCGGTACAGCGCGATCGTGGTGTCGTACTCGTGCCGGTTCAGTTGCGGCTCCTTCTGCAGCAGCCACCAAACCAGCACGAAACAGCCGACCAGCGCCGCCGCGAGCATCGCGACCGAACGACCGTCCCATTTTGTTTCCGAGTGTTTTGATCCCATGACGGTTTTTCTCCTAGAGTTTGTCCCAGCGGATGACTTCGCCTTCGTTCATGCTCGACAGCTCTGCCCACACGTACAGATCCACGAACTCGCTGATAAAGCGGACCGAACCGTCCCCCAGGGCCACCATCCCGCCGCCGGGATGTTGGGAAAACATCTGCCCGACGTGATAGGTGGGAAAGTTAACGGGATGAATGATCGGGTGGCCGGTAATGTCCAGCTCGCCGCCCGAGGGCCCGCCATGGACCAGGGTCAGCGTGGCCGCGGCATCGGGTCCGTTTTCCGGCGAGCTGAACCGGGGATGCGTCATCGCGCCGGGCACCACGCCCACCCAGGTTTTGTCGCTGAGGGCCGAACTGTGTTCGCCGAAGAAGATCGTATTGCTCAGGCCGTCGGTGACATCGCTGTAACGGGTCCGGCTGTTGCGATAGAACGGACCATCGGCCACTCGGCTGGCATCGCCTTGGATCCTGACCACGGCGGTCTCGGACGTGTAGATATCGGTGAACACCGGCCCGCTGGTCACCGCCCCGCACTCGCCCCAACAGCTTTCTTGGCCATGGCTGGCGACGTAGTGACTGCGGCCGAGGCGAACCGGCGCCCCGCCCACGCTCAGCGGTTGTCCCGAGGGTCCGGTAACCAAGAACGGCTCGGAATCGCCCGAGCTGGTTGGACACAGCCACAGCGGCAGATTCATGCCCACGGTCGAACGGTTCTCGGGGGCCCAGATCGGGCGGTCGAAACGTAGGTTATCGGCCACCACATTGGCTTCGGCAAAGGGCAACAGGCCGGCGGCCCAGCCCCAGCCCGGACCCGCATCCCAAGTATCGGGATCGATCAACACATGCGCGGGCACCGCCCCATTGTTGGTCGGATGCGACACATAACCGGACGGCAAGCGATTGAAGGTGGCGTGATAGTTCTGTGCGGCCAGGCCGATCTGTTTCAGATTGTTGCTGCAAGACATTCGCCGCGCGGCCTCACGCGCCGCCTGGACCGCTGGCAGCAAGAGTCCAACCAATACGCCGATGATCGCGATCACGACCAACAGTTCCACCAGCGTGAATCCCGAGCGGCGCCGAGCCGCACCTGCGGCCATGCCCGCGGCCTCAACGCCGCTCGCCTCTTCGGAACCCACCTGTTTCGCCTGCCTTGGTATCTGACCTGCCATCGTTTTCCGCATCTGTTTCAAACCTCCACAAAACGTCGAGCACCGGCCCCTAAAGTTAGCCACGGCTAACTCGGGGCACAAAAAAACGGAGCCGAACCGTTGGAGCGCCTCGAAAAGTTAGCAACGACTAACTTTATGCTGGGCGATTCTAGGCTGCCGGGCACCGCGGGAGAAGGGGGTACAGAGGAAAAATGATTCAGGTAAATTAAAGGGCCCTCGGCCACCGGGCCGGACCAGCCGATCGCGTCGCCGCCGCCGAAGAGTCTTTGAATTGGCCGAAAGAATCCACAAACGCACCCGCGACGACCACGCCAGCGAAGTCGCCGAGGACTACGTCGAAGCCATCGCCGACACGATTGCCGAAAAAGGACGGTGCCGTTCGATGGACCTGGTCCGGCATTTTGCGGTCACCCACGCGACGGTGAATAATACGATTGCCCGCTTGCAGCGGGATGGGTTGGTGACGACCGAGCGTTACCAGCCGATTGAATTGACCGCTCGCGGCCGGCGGTTGGCCGCCGCCTCACGCAAGCGGCACGAGATCGTGCAAAGTTTTTTGGAAGCGATGGGCGTCAGCCCCCAGACCGCGGCCATCGACAGCGAAGGCATCGAGCACCACGTCAGCAAGGAAACCTTGCAGGCGATGACGCGGATCCTTAAAGACGGCTGGCCGACTTAACCACAGAGACACAGAGATGAGTGGATCGGAATTGACCGGAGCCGTAATCGGTGCCGCCATTTGAAATCCGTGACATCGCTGGCACCGGTGCACACGGCCCAAACACTCTCCTACATGAAACTTGCCAACGTTCCTTTGGGACTGCTGATCAATTTCAACGTCCCCGTCCTCAAGGACGGAATCAAACGCCTCGCTCTGCAACACCCACCCTCTGTGTCTCTGTGGTTAATCCTGTCCCGAGCACCAACCGATGAAAAACTGCTTTCTAACCCTCTGCCTTGGACTGCTGATCGCCGGCAACACAGTTTCCGCTGCGGCCCCGCCACCGAACGTCGTGATCCTGCTGGCCGACGACCTGGGCTGGAACGCCGTGGGGTACCATTCCGATTGGGCCCGGACGCCCAACCTGGATCGCTTGGCCGGAGAAGGCATCGAACTGGACCGTTTCTACGTGGCCCCGATGTGCTCGCCCACGCGAGCCGGATTATTAACGGGCCGCTACCCGATTCGCTTTGGGCTGGCCCGCGCGGTCATCCCGCCTTATCGCGACTACGGCTTGCCCACTGCCCAGCGCACGCTGGCCGAAGCCCTCGCCGATGCGGGCTACACACACCGGGGCATCTTTGGCAAATGGCATCTGGGACACCATCGACTGGACTGGCATCCGCTGCGGCAGGGCTTTACGGCGTTCGAAGGTCATTACAACGGCGCGATCGACTATTTCAGTTTGCAGCGTGAAGGCCAGCGAGATTGGCATGAGGGGTTAGAACCTTCGCAGCGCAGCGGCTACGCCACGGACTTGATCGCCGACGCGGCGGTCGAGTTCATCCGCCAGGCGGCCCCCGAAGAGGCACCGTACTTCTGTTACGTTCCCTTCAACGCGCCCCATTCTCCCTTCCAAGCCAAACCCGAAGCCATCGCGCGCCATACCCGCCCCGGCCGCCCGCAGCGCGAAGCGACTTACCTGGCCATGATCGAGAGCATGGACGAGGCCATCGGCCGCATTCTGGCAGCGATCGAGGCCAGCGGCAAAGCGGAGGCCGAAAACACGCAGGTTTGGTTTTTCAGCGACAACGGCGGCGTCGGCCGTTTCGAGCGCAACAACCGTCCGCTTCGCGGCAGCAAGCTGACGACGTTCGAAGGCGGGATCCGCGTGCCGGCTTGCGTGCGTTGGCCGCGCGCTTGGCCCGGTGGGCGAACGGTCCGCCAGCCGATGGGTTACATCGACGTGATGCCCACCATCCTGGCCAGCGCCGGCGTGCCACCGCAATCCGCGGAAGAACGCGTCCGCCCCTTCGATGGCATCGACGTCAGCGACGTGTTATCCGGCCGCGGGCAAACGTTGCCACCGCGCCCGTGGTTTTCCTATCACGGACAACCGGGCCCGGAAAAGGAAACGATGGCGATCACCACGCCGAATTGGAAGCTGGTCGTGATCGGTCCCGACCTGCGCCGCGCGGGAATCACCGACCGCCACCGCGTCCACCTATTCCGCCTGGGCGAAGACCCAAACGAGCAAAGCGACGTGGCGGCAGAGCACCCCGAAGTCGTGCAGACGCTGGTCGCCAAGCTGAAGACGCACCGCGAGCTACAACCGGCCGGCGGCGTGCCACCCTACAACGTCGGCAAAGCCAACTTCCAGCCCTGGCCTAACTGGGACATCCGCGCCACGGCGAAAGAGTAGCTTCTACCAATCCAAAGTCTTGCCAACGAATAGGGCCGCCCCCTTGGGGCTCGGCGCCTTGTCGGTTTTCAACCCCAGGGCGTTGCCCTGCCGTCACTGCCCGGTGGCTGTAATCCTCGCCCTTGTTCCTAACGGCCTTGGTTATTTGCCGCTTGTTCGCCGGACAACGTGCGGCGGGGGGCGCCGAAGGTGCGGGCTCCGGCGCCGAAACGGTCGTGGTCGCCGATGTCCTGCCGCGCCTGCTCGGCCAGCTCCATCAGCTCGGCAACTTTCTCGGGATGCTCGGCGGCGACGTTCGTGGTTTCGCCGATGTCGGCGTCCAGGTCGTACAGCTGGGGCCGGCCGATCCGCACCGCATCTTCCTTGGCGACATGTCGCCGCCATTTCGTGGCGATGCTGCCCTGCACCGGTTCGGTGTGCGGCAGCATCAGTTTCCACTTGCCCGCTCGCACCGCTCGCAGGCTGTCGTGTTGATAGTAGTAAAACGGCCGCTGCAGCTGGTCCTGTTCGCCGTGCATCAGGCCCGAGATATCGACGCCATCGATGACGCGGTCGGCAGGCACGGTGCCGCCGGCCAGCTGAGCCAGGGTGGGCAGCAGATCAATCGTTGCCGTCACCGCGTCACACTGGCTGGCCGCCGGAATCCGACCGGGAGCTCGCATCACACAGGGCACGCGCAGCCCGCCCTCCCAGCACGACGTCTTCGCCCCGCGCAGCGGATCCGCGTGGCCGCCGTGATCGCCACGCAGCAGCCACGGGCCGTTGTCGCTGGTAAAGATGACATAGGTGTTTTCGTCCAGCCCCAGCTGCTGCACCCTGTCCAACACCCGTCCGACGTTGAAATCGATCTCTTCGATCACGTCGCCATAGAACCCGCCGGCGGACTTGCCTTTGAAAGCTTCGGAGACGGCCAGGCGAGTGTGCGGCATCGTGTGGGCGAGATACACGAAGAAGGGCTGGTCACGATGACGGTCGAGAAAGTCGAGCGCCTCGTCGGTGTACCGCCGCGTCAACGTGGACATGTCCGCGTTGATTTCGACTCGCCGGGTACCGCGGATCAGATTGACCGCTTGGTCGTTGCTGCCGGGCGTACCGAAGTACTCGTCAAAGCCCTGATGCGTCGGCAGCAACTCCGGCACGTAGCGGAATTGATGATGCCCCGCCAAATCCCATTTACCGAACGCCGCGGTCGCGTACCCCTGCTGCTTCAAAATCTCCGCAATGGTCACTTCGTCGGTGTGCAGCTCGGGATGAATCGAATCGGGGTCGGCATGCCGGGCGACCCGCAATGGATAGGATCCGGTCAACAACGCTGCTCGCGATGGGCCGCAAACGGTTTGCGCATAAAAGTTCGTAAACCGCATCCCTTCTGCGGCCATCCGGTCGATACGCGGAGTTTCAATGTCGGGCGAACCAAAGCAGCCCAGATCCTGATAGCCCTGATCGTCGGTAAAGATGACGATGAAGTTCGGCTTGTCGGCGGCGGCCGGTGCGGCGGCCGTCAGACAAGACGCTAACAGAGCAACGCCGGCGGCGAGCCTGCCCGCCACACCAGTCAGCAAAAGCTTTTCAAACAAAACGCAATCTCCGTGACCGAACGGATTCTAGACCCCGCTATGCACGCCACAACGTTAACTTCGGCACCACTGCCCCCTTTGGGACAGTGCTGACGCAGGGGTTTACTGCTGGATTCATGCCGACGTGCCTGACCTATTGTAAACCATCACTTTGCAACAACGCGTAGAATGAGCACATACCCAGAGCCCACGGAACGTTGCCCTCTGCGGCTCCGCGTCCTCTCTTCACGTCCTTCTCTGTCCGAGAGTCCAGAGCCATGCGCCGCCCACTATTTGCCTTCCTCTGCCTGCTTACCGCGTGCCCTGCCCTGTTTGCGGACGACTGGCCTCAGTTTCTTGGGCCCCATGGGAACGCTAAAACCGAGGATGTCGTCCCCGTCACTTGGAGCAATTCGCAGAACCTGGCGTGGAAAGTTGAGTTGCCGGGGCCGGGATCATCCAGCCCGATTGTGGTCGGCGACAAGGTGCTGGTCACGTGCTATGTCAGCAGCGATTCCGAAGCGAAACGCCAGGTCCTGTGTTTCAACAAGCACACCGGCCAACCGCTGTGGTCCGTCGATTTCCCGATCGACTACCGCGAAGATCGCTACGAGGGTTACATCACCGAACACGGCTACGCCAGCAATACGCCGGTCAGCGACGGCGAGCACGTTTACGTTTTCCTCGGCAAGGGCGGCGTCCATTCGCTGAGCCTGGACGGCAAGAAAAACTGGAGCGTCGATGTAGGCAAAGAGTCCAGCAACCGACAATGGGGCTCGGCGGCCAGTTTGATCCTGTTCGAGGATCGCCTGATCGTCAACGCGTCCGAGGAGTCGAAGTCGATCATCGCGCTGGACAAGGCCACGGGTGAAGTGCTGTGGAAACAGGAAGCCGGCATGTTGGAATTGACTTACGGCACGCCCCGCTTGGTCAACCTGGGCGACGGCGATTATGAGCTGGTGATCAGCGTGCCCGAAGAGATCTGGGCGCTGAATCCGAAGACGGGCAAGCTGCGTTGGTTCTGCGAATCACCGATGTCCGGGAATGTGTGCCCGTCGGTCATCGTCGATGGGAAAACGATCTACAGCTTTGGCGGCTTCCGCGCATCGGGCAGCATCGCGGTCGAGGCCGGTGGAAAAAAGGACGTTACCGACTCGCACGTTCTCTGGTCCAACCGGTCCAGTTCCTACGTCGCCACCCCGCTGCTTCACCAGAACCGTCTCTACTGGATCGATGACCGCGGGATCGCCTACAGCATCTCGGCCGAAGATGGCGAGGAGATCTATCGCGAGCGTGTTGACGACCTGGCAAGCGGCCGCCCGGTGTACGCTTCACCTGTGTTGATCGGCGAACATATCTATGTGGTTACGCGTCGCAGCGGGACGCTGGTCTACAAGCCCGGCGATACCTTCCAGCCGGTGGCTCAAAACGTCCTGGCCGGCGACGACACCGACTTCAACGCTTCACCGGCCGTTTCTGAGAACAAGTTGTACTTGCGCAGCGATCAAGCCCTGTACTGCATCGCCGATGCCCATCGTTGAATTTCAAGCAGGCACGCTCCGCTTGGCGGGGTTTTCGCGATCGCTGCTCGTCGAGCGACTGGGCGGGCTGCCGATTCGCTTCGATCCCCGCGACGGCGGCTTTCGCTGCGACGCCATGTGGTTCGGCGAGGTGTCGCGGCGGCTGGCTCCGGAGCTGCCCGGTGGCGACACGATCCGGTGGCAGGTAGAACCACCGCGGAAGCGGCCCTTGTCGGCGTCGTTCTCTGACCGCCGAACCATTCGGCTGCGCGACGACCAGCGCCGGGCGGTGGCCGATTTCGAAGCGGGCGACCGCCGCGGGTTGTTGGTCTTGCCAACGGGAACGGGCAAAACCGTGATCGCGATCGAATTGATCCTGCGGCACGCCGACAGCGTTTTGGTCGTCGTCCCGGTGCGAGACTTGATGTACCAGTGGCACGAGAAAATCCGCCAGGCCACCGGCCTCGATGCCGGTCTGATCGGGGACGGTGTTTACCGGGTCAGCCCGATCAGCGTGACCACGTATGATTCAGCCGCCATCCACATGCCTCGCATCGGCAATCGGTTCTCGATGATCGTGTTCGACGAAGTCCACCATCTGTCGGGGTCTTGGCGATCGGACGCCGCTCGGATGTCGATCGCGACCACGCGGCTGGGGCTGACGGCGACGCTGCCGAGTTCGCCCGAGCGACTTGCGGTGCTGGAACAATGCGTCGGTCCCGTCCTGCATCACCAAACGATCCAAGAGGCCGCCGGTCGCACCCTGGCCGATTACACGGTCCGCCGAATCGCCGTCAAGTTGACCGAGGCCGAAGAGCGAAGCTACCGCCAACTGTCCGCCGTGGTGCAGAACTTTGTTTACGACCAGCGGCAGATCGACGAATCCTTCCGCTGGGAAGACGTTCACAAATTGGTCGCCGCCGCGAGCGAGGATCCCGAGCGAGCCACCGAGGCACGGGCCGCGGTCCAAGCCTTTCGTGCCAAACGCAAAATCGAAGAGCACGCCGAAGGCAAACTACGCGTGCTGGAGGACCTGTTTCGTCTGCATGCCGACGCCCCAGTGATCGTGTTCACCGGCTCCAATGTGATGGCCCGCAAAGTCTCGCTGCGGTTCATGGTGCCCTGCCTGCTGTCGCACTGCGCCAAGAAAGAACGACGGGAATACCTGGAAGGCTTTGCCGCCGGCCGCTACCCGGTCTTGGTCGCCAACCGTGTCCTCGATGAAGGCGTCGATCTGCCCGAGGTGAAAACGGCGATCGTCCTGGGCGGGCTGTCCAGCGGCCGACAAGCGATCCAGCGGCTGGGCCGAGTGCTGCGAAAGAGCAACGACGCGGACGCCACCTTCTATGAAGTCGTCGTCGAAGGGACCAGCGAAGTCGAACGCAGCCGCGCCCGCCGTCGCAACGACGCCTACCGCAAACCATCCTAAGGTCATGCTGCGCAGCGAACACGCGATCATCGCTTACGACTTTGCCACCATGACGGCGCGTCCGGATCGTCTGCTGCGCTCCCGCGACCGAGCCTATCAAGCGGCCCTCGCCGACTGCGTAACCCTCTATCGCCAGGGGACGGGGTCGCGCAGGCAGGACCTGCACGCCGCCGTCGCCGAGCGGCTGGAAAGATTGCCGGGCTGTCCGCCGCGACGCATCGCCGCGTTCTGCAAACTGCTGGACGACGCTTCGCAATTCAAGAACCCAGGCCAGGCGGCCGCCTCTTTGCGGCGGCGCTTCTTCACCGCTGCGGCTCCGCTGCACCCCATCGTCTCGACGCGAGAAGGCATCTTCGAACACGAACTGGGCGCAGCCCGGCAGGAGATCAGCAAACAACTGGGCATGCCGTGGGAGGAGATCGAAGCGGAGTTGTTTTCCGACGTGATCGAATTGCAAAGGTTGGAATCGTTCCGCGAGACACTGGGCGCGGGCGACGTGCTGGCTCGCTACAACGTCGCGCAAACACAAGCCGCTCTGTATCGCGCCAGCCAGATTCGGGTCACCGCCTTTGCCGATTTTCGCACCATCATCGCCCACGCCAAACTGGCTCGACTGATGCATCACATCGATCGAATCGAAGGGCCGCGACGCGGATACCGTTTCCGGTTCGATGGCCCGGGGTCGGTCCTGCGGACGACGACGCGATACGGCGTGGGATTCGCCAAGCTGCTCGCTTCGCTGCTGCACTGCCGCGATTGGACGTTGGCGGCGGATCTGGTGGGCCCGGGCGGCCGCCGCTTTACGCTGGCGATCAGTGATCGCGATGGCCTCCAGCCGGGCGCGGCAGCGGAGACGGGCTTTGATTCCGACCTGGAGCGCGAAGTCCAAGCCGTCTGGGACGCACGGCCCGTCGCCGATTGGACGCTGGAACGCGAGACCGAATTGATCGCCTGCGGGCAAACCGTCATGACGCCCGACTTTGCTCTTCGCCACCGCGACGGCCGCGTGATTCACGTCGAAGTCGTGGGTTTCTGGACCCCTGAATACCTGGCAGAGAAAACGCGGCGTCTGGCCGCCTTTCGCCGGCAAACCTGCCACGAATGGCTGTTGCTGTTTCCCAAGAAGCAGGTGAAGGCCGCCGAAGACATCGCTCGCGCGGTCGATTTACCCTATCGCTTGTTCACCAAACGCTCCGATCCGGCCGATTGGATCAATGCCATCAACAAAAGCCCCGCCAGCTAGAAGATTAAGGGGACGTATGTCACATGCGCCGCTGTAATGCATGGCCTGGGAACTTAAAATACGGACCTGCCAGGTTTGTCTCGGCCCGGGGTATGGCCAACCTAGACAGGCCAACATGCCAAATGAAACGCAAAACTTTTCGTTCCCGCGAGGATTGAACCATATGAAATCAGCGATTACCTCCTTAGCGATCGTGGCCTGGGGGACGCTGTCGATGTCTGCCGTCCGGGCAGATGAAGCGGGCGACGAAGCGGCGATTCGCGAAGCGGTCGAAACCTACGTGGCGGCTTATAACCAACACGACGCCGCCGCCGTGGCCGCCCTGTGGTCGCCCGAAGCGGTCTATCTGGATCCGCTCAGCGGGAACGAAGTGGCCGGACGCGAAGCGATCGAAAAACGGTTCTCGGACCTCTTCGCGGCCGACAAGGGCGTGCAACTGGCGGCGACGACCGAATCCGTCCAATTCGTCTCGCCCAACGTCGCCGTCGAAAAGGGCACCGCAGTTCTCAAGCGTCCCGAATCAACGCCGGAAGAAACCCAGTACTCGGCGGTCTACATCAAGCGGGACGGCAAATGGTTGTTGGACCGTGTGAGTGAAAACGAGCCGCCCGCGATCGCTCCCTCCAACGCCGAACACCTTGCCCCGCTGGAATGGATGATCGGCTCCTGGGTCGACAGCGATGACCAGGCCACGGTGAGGACGCGATGCCAATGGACCAAGAACCGCAATTTCATCCTCCGGCTGTTTTCCATCGCCGTCGATGACCAGATCGAGTTCGCGGGCATGCAAATCATCGGTTGGGATCCCGGCCAGCAGCGAATTCGGTCCTGGGTGTTTGATTCCGAGGGCGGGTTTGGCCAAGGCGTGTGGCGCAAGCAGGACAACGCCTGGTACATCGAGACCACCGGCACCGCACCGGACGGCAGCGCGGCCTCCTCGGTGAACATCATCGACCCGGTGGACGACAACACCTTCACATGGCAGTCCATCGATCGTGTGGCCGATGGACAACTGCTGCCGAACGTGGATGAAGTCGTCGTCCGGCGTCAGGACACCCAGCCGTGACTCCGGCAAGCGGTGTCCGAGCATCCAAACGAACAAACAGAGAAACCCCATTGCGTACTCCCAACCATGCAACCTCCGGAGTCCACACGATGAATCACATGCTGCGAATAATCCTGGTAATCGGCATCGGCTTGCTGATGTCGACCGATGTGTTGGCTCGCGGCGGTCGCGGCGGAGGCGGCTTTCGAGGCGGCGGGGGAGGTTTCAGCCGGCCGTCGGTCGGCCGCACGCCATCGATGAGCCGGCCCAGTTATCCGCGGCCCAGCATGGGAGCCCGTCCCAGTGTGTCGCGTCCCAATGTGGGAACCCGTCCCAGTGTGGGCACACGGCCCAGTGTGGGCACACGGCCGAGCGTGGGCACACGGCCGAGCGTGGGCACGCGGCCGAGCGTTGGAAACCGACCTGCCACCGGCACCCAGCCCAGCGGCGGCACCCGGCCGGCGAGCGGCAACCGGCCCAGTGCGGGCACGCGACCGAGCGTCGGGACCCGGCCCAGCTCCGGCGAGCTGCGCAACTTCTTGGACTTGCCCACCTCCGGTGCCGGCAGGCCGAGTACGCGGCCGGCGCCCGGACGGGGCAACCTGCCGGGCGGTATCGCCGGCGGCGCGGCCGCAGAATTCCTTCGCGATTCCGGACCCCGAGCCGAAACGCTGCCGGCCGAACGTCCCGGGATCGGCGAACGTCCCGGGATCGGCGAACGCCCCGGAATCGGCGAACGCCCGATTGCAGACAATCGTCCCGATCGAATCGCCGATCGCATAGACCGTCGCGAGGCTCGACAGGACCTCCGCCAGGACCTCCGCCAGGACCGCCCGCTGGTCGACAATCGTCCCGACCGGATCGAAAATCGCGGCGAACGACAAGAAATGCGACAGGAACGTCGCGATGAAATCTGGGATCAGATCGACGACACGCCGATTCGTGATTTTTGGTCGGATCACCCGGCGTGGGGCGTCTGGGCGATCACGCGTCCGTATCGCTGGGCCACCTGGGGCGGAGTCGTCCGCTGGGTCAACTATGGTTGGTCCCAACCGGTCTACTACAACTACGGCGAAAACATCTATTACCAGGGCGGCTCGGTGTATTACGGCGATCAAGTTGTCGCCACCGAACAGCAGTACGCTCAACAGGCCGAAGCCATCGTCGCCAGCGCCCCGGAGGCGCCCGCCGAGCAAACCGAGTGGATGCCGCTGGGGGTGTTTGCCCTGACACCTGATGGCCAGCAGGCGGGTCCCGAGCCGACGCTGTTCCTGCAGTTGGCGATCAGCAAGCAGGGAGTCATTGCCGGAACGCTGAACAACACTGCCGGCGACACGACACAGATGATCGAAGGCATGGTCGACAAGCAGTCGCAGCGTTCGGCTTGGAACGTCGAAGGTAAATCACGCCCGATCATGGAGACCGGCATTATTAATCTGACCAAGGACACAGCCCCCGCGCTGGTCCATTTTGCCGACGGAACCACCCAGCAGTGGTTGATGGTGCGGCTGGAAGATCCCCAAGGCCAGCCGGAATAGTTCTAGGCGCTGTCACAACGAAAGGAGATTCATCAATGGACGATAGGACCAGCGACCGGCAAGCTTCCAGCCATCGAGATCGCAGCGTTAGGACATCGCCGCTGTCAGCCGATCAGCTTCACAAACTGAACGCCTATTGGCGGGCGTCGAATTATCTGTCGGTCGGGCAGATCTATCTGCTGGACAATCCGTTGTTGGAGCAACCCCTGCGGCGCGAGCACATCAAGCCGCGATTGCTGGGACACTGGGGCACCTCGCCGGGCCTGAACATGTTGTATGTTCATCTCAATCGCGTCATCAAACGCGATGACCTGAACATGATCTACATCATCGGTCCCGGCCACGGCGGTCCTTCGCTGGTCGCCCACGCCTACCTGGAAGGCACGTACAGCGAAATCTATCCGGATATCAGCCAGGATACCGAGGGCATGCAGAAGCTGTTCAAACAGTTCAGCTTTCCCGGCGGGATTCCCAGCCACGTGGCGCCGGAGACGCCCGGCAGCATCCACGAAGGGGGCGAATTGGGTTACGCCCTCAGCCATGCCTTTGGCGCAGCCTTCGACAACCCCGACCTGATCGTCTCCTGCATCGTGGGCGACGGCGAAGCGGAAACCGGCCCCTTGGCCACGGGCTGGCACGGCAACAAGTTCCTCAACCCGGCACGCGACGGCGCCGTCCTGCCGATCCTGCACCTCAACGGCTACAAGATCGCCAACCCCTGCTTCCTGGCTCGGATCCCCAAGACCGAGTTGACCAGTCTGTTCGAGGGCATGGGATACAAACCCTACTTCGTCGAAGGCGACGACCCCAAGGCCGTCCATCAACAGTTGGCCGCCGTACTCGATACGGCGGTCGCCGAAATCAAACAGATCTGGGCGGAGGCTCGCGAGGGCGGAACGGTCACGCGTCCGACCTGGCCAATGATCGTCTTCCGCACGCCCAAGGGCTGGACCTGCCCGGCCGAGATCGACGGCAAGAAGTGCGAGGATTACTGGCGCAGCCATCAAGTGCCAATGGGCGAGATGGACAACGTCGAACACATCCGGATTCTCGAACAGTGGATGAAGAGCTATCGGCCCGAGGAGTTGTTCGATGACTCCGGCCGCTTGATCGAAGAACTGGCCGAATTGGCACCCGACGGACAGCGGCGGATGAGCGACAATCCACATGCCAACGGCGGGGTGCTGCTGCGCGACCTACGACTGCCCGATTTCCGCAACTACGCGGTCGACGTCCCGCAACCCGGCGTCACCATCGCGGAATCGGCTCGCGTGATGGGAACGTATCTGCGCGACGTGATGCGGCGCAACTTAGAAAGCAAGAACTTTCGTCTGTTCAGCCCCGACGAAAATAATTCCAATCGCTGGCAGGATGTACTGGAGGTCACCAACCGCTGCTACATGGGTGAAATCTATCCCGACGACGACCACCTCTCGCCCGATGGCCGCGTCATGGAAGTGCTCAGCGAGCATCAGTGCCAGGGCTGGCTAGAGGGTTACCTGCTGACCGGTCGACACGGCTTCTTCTCTTGTTACGAAGCCTTCATTCACATCATCGATTCGATGTTCAACCAGCACGCCAAATGGCTCAAGACCTGCAATCACATTCCTTGGCGACGTTCGATTGCTTCGTTGAACTACTTCCTCAGCTCCCACGTCTGGCGACAGGACCACAACGGCTTGAGCCATCAAGACCCCGGGTTCATCGACCACGTCGTCAATAAAAAACCCGAGGTGATTCGCGTCTACCTACCGCCGGATGCCAACTGCTTGTTGTCGGTGACCGAGCACTGCCTGCGGAGCCGCAACTATGTGAACGTTGTGATCGCCGGCAAACAACCCTCGCCGCAGTGGTTGACGATGGACCAGGCGATCAAGCACTGCACGGCCGGTCTGGGGATCTGGGAATGGGCCAGCAACGACAGGGACTCCGAACCCGACGTGGTGATGGCCTGCTGTGGCGACGTCCCGACGCTGGAAACCCTGGCCGCGGTCGATCTGTTGCGCACGCACCTGCCCGAATTAAAGGTCCGCGTGATCAACGTCGTCGACCTGATGAAGCTGCAGCCGCAGAGCGCCCATCCTCATGGCCTGTCCGATCACGACTTCGACGTCCTGTTCACGAAGGACAAACCGATCATCTTTGCCTTCCACGGCTACCCCTGGCTGATCCACCGGCTGACCTATCGCCGCACCAACCACCACAACTTGCACGTCCGCGGCTACAAGGAAGAAGGCACGACGACGACGCCGTTTGACATGGTGGTCATGAACCAACTGGATCGTTTTCATCTTTGCGGAGACGTCATCGATCGGCTGCCACAGCTGGGTGCCCGAGCGGCGTACTTCAAACAAGAGCTGCATGAAAAGTTGATCGACCACAAACAATACGTGCGGCAGCATGGGGATGACATGCCGGAGATCAGCGGTTGGGGCTGGGGCAAGAACGCGAGCGATGCCCCTGCTCGCACATCCACCGAAGGCGACAATGTGTAAGCTCCCCCAGATTCCAAGTTCCGATTCCGCATGTTGCGGTGCGATCTTTCTTCGCCGTGCGTCCGTCGCTCGGCGTGCTCATCATCCCGGTGAGCGGCGAAGTGCGCCGCACCAAAACTGGGAACGGATTGTCGTCTGAGCGGCTCAACAAATCGACAGGCCGTCGCGCCGCCTTCGGCTTAGGTTTTCAGACAGAAGCTAGAACTCCGCACCGTACTTTTTGACCATCTTGCGGCGTATCTCCGCGCGGGACTGCTCGATCTGCTGGAAGATCTGCTGCACCGACGCCGCTCCCGCGGTCCGCTCTTGCTGGCGGATCACTGCATCGGTGCGGCTCTTCTCACGCACCGAAGCCCGCCCCGGGCCGATTCCCACGGTCACGCCGGTGGGACCGTAACCGGGACCCACATAATTGGACCGGTACCCGCCCATCGTCGCGTAGTAACCGCCGGAGGCCGGGTTGTTGTTGGCGGTCCGCACACCGGTCCGCATCCCCACGCCCTTCATCGCCAGCTCCGCATCGCGCAGTGCCGAAGCCACCGATGCCCCATAGTCCACCAGTTCCTCATCGACGTTTAACAAGGGCAGGTTGTCGATCCTGCGGGCATAGCGATCGCACCACATCGCCGCTTGGCCAAAACTCTGCACGTGATCCCGCTTGGGTTTCTTGCTCAAATCGTCCAACAGCGTGTTGATGGAAATCCAGTACTGTTGGCTGGCCATCAGTTTGGCGGTTTGCTCGGGATCCGATCCCGAAGCCGCTTCACTGCGCATCGCATCGGCCAATTCACGCGGCAACTCCAGCAGACTCATGATCTTGCGCAGCCCGGTCTCCGACAGCGTGCCCCGCAACATCAACGTGTTGCCGGTGACCTCGGAACGCCAGTCGCGAATGTCCTCGATCATGGCGCCGTTGTGTTCCAGGATTTCGATCAGCAAGGGCTTGCCGACCTCGGCCAGCATCTGCGGCGACTGGTCGAAATCCACACGGATCGCGCCGACCGCTTGATCTTTCAAAGTCACCCCCAGCGTGATGCCTTGAACCTGTTCGAGCACTTCGGTCAATTGGCCGACCGAAACGCTCGCACCGGAAATCGACTCGAATTGCCCGAGGCCTCGCTGAATCATCGCCGGCGAGATCGCGTCGTGCAGGTCCATGGCCAAAATAATCGGGCTGCCCACCTTGGCGGCGTAATTAAAGGCCTGGAAGAGATAGGGCGACAAACCGTCCTCGGCGGAAATGACGTCGGTGGACGCCAGCCATCGGCTGACGTCTTGACGGTTCGCCGGTCGATGGGAACCCAGCAGGGTGGGCGTGATCTGCACGATGTATTGGTCGTTGGGCAAGCGCGCCGCGGAGCGACCGCGAATCTCGTCCATCGTGCCGCCAAACCGCGTCGCCACCGAAGCCAAGTTGGCTTGCTTGGCGAAATGAATCAACGCCAGCTCCCAAATCGGCTCGCCGAATTCAATGTCGGTACGCCCCGCCAAAATCACCTCCGTGGCGTCGGGCGGCAGTGCCATGATGCCCGCTTCGTAAGCGGCCTGCCGGCGTTCCTGCCAACGCTGCCGCTCGGCGATCGCCGAGCCGAAAACCTTTTCGGCATTGATCAATACCAACGTATTGGCGTCGCCGGGTATTCGATTTCGCATTCCCTGAAACTGGGCGGATGCCGTCGTCGTGGCCAGACAGCTGACCAGCAGGAGAAAAAACTGGAACGGACGTTTCATGAAGGGCCACCCGGATTTCTAGAGACAGAGGAGACTGAAGACAAAGGAGACTGAAGACAAAGGATCAGGGAACAGAGGCAAAACGATAACGAAAACACGCCCCGCGCGGCTCAGTTGCTGACTCTGCGCACCGGACCCGGCACATAGCCCGGATTCTGACGCAGGGCGGCCTGCGTCGCCGCCTCGCTGTTCCGACCCATCGTGACCACCCACAGCGGCGGCCGTGGATTGCCGGGCGCCGGATACAGGGTGACCTCCCAGGCACTGGTCAAGCCGGCATTGATCGCCTGCATGTTGAATTGCATCCGCGCCACCTGGTTGCGGACTTGTTGATCGCGTTGGTAGGCGGCCGCGCGCGCCTGCAGCCGCAGGGCGTGCAGGTCACCGGCCGCGGAGGCTTGTGAGCCGGTCGTCGAGCTGGAACTCGAGGACCGGGTGCCCGAACTGGCCGCGGCAACCGGGTCCGAGCTGGCAGGCTGGTCCGCGCTGTCAACCGGGTCCGCGCTGGCCACCGGGTCCGCGCTGGCAGGCTGGTCGCCCTCTTGGTCGCGCAGCCACGCGTCCCAGCCCTGCCGCAGCACTTGCCGGTCTTGCTCGGACAGCAAGAAGAAGGGCACGCCGTATTCGTCGCCGTTTTCCAGTTCGATGATGACGCCCTCGAGCGAATAGGTGCGGGAGTCGCTCCCCAAACCGCGAGCCCAGCGCTCCACGCCGGCGTCGTCCGCCAGCGTCACCCCCTCGAAATGCTCGACCACCCGTCGCAGAATCGTGCGGTAAACGCCTGGCAAGTTCTTGAACGCGCGGTCATTCACATACAGCCGACCACGGCGCCGCTGGACCGTGACTTCCCGCCGGGCGTAATCGACCAAGCGTCCGATCACCGTGACCCCGTTGACCGTGGTCCAACTCTGCAGCCGTCCCAGGCTGGCTTGGCGAGCGGCCAGGGCCTCGCGGCTTTGCAGGTATCGCCGATCCTGTTCCGACAACTGGTCCAGCCGACACGCTCCCAATTCCTTGTCGGCGCGCTGCAGGATGACTTGATGGTCGTCGAAACCGATCAGATCGGCCTCGAGACTGTATTTGCCGGTCACGTCTCGCCATTGCCGAGCCGCAGCGGGCGACGCCAGCAAAACAACCAACAAACCGAACGCAGGAGCAAGAATTCGATACATGACGAGGTGCGGTGTCCAGAGCAGGAAAGCGGACGGGTTCAACGGCATGTGTTTAGGATACACAACCGTGCGACGACACAAAACGACGAATGTCCCAATTCCTCGGAAGAGTTGCGTTCGCTTGCGTTCCGCCAACCGGCTCGTTCCGCACCAAACTAGGAGGCCGGCCGTTCGTGCAGGCGGTTGGTCTGATAGGCTTCGATCAGCCGCTCGAGCATCTGGATGCGGTACCCGATGCGCTGCCCGCGTTCGGTGTCGCCCGTGCGCCGGGCAGCGTCGAACTGGCGAATGGTTTGCACCTGGGGAATGATGTCGACGCCGTCGCGCACGGCCGCTTCGACCGACTCGAAGTGCGAATGCTGGGCCAGCACGATGCGATCCGGCTCCAGCAACAAGGTATACCCGTAGCCGCCGTAGGCTTCGGAAAAAGCGCCGTCGATCGTGATCGCTTTGCCGCTGCGTTTCAGCGGCGATTCCCCTTCTTCGACCTTCACCGGCACGTGACCGTTGACGATCAAGCCGTCGCGGGGATCCATACCAAACTCGGCCAACACCTTGTCGCAGAATGCCGCATCGTGGATCAGTGAAAAGTAAGCGTCCTTGGTCTCGCGATGCGACTGTTTGTCGGCGATGAAGTCCCGCTCCAGCGTCGCGATCCGATCCTTGCCAAACAGCGGCGACCGCGGTCCGCTCCACAGGTACCACAGAAAATCCAGGTCGGCCGCTTCCGCATTGACCACGGCCCGACGGACCACGGTCTCGATCTCCTCGAACATCTCCCGACCGGCCCGCGGATGTCCGTCGATTTCCAGCGGCAGAAAACCGCCCTCGGCGTCCACCGGCACACAGCCGTGAAAGATCAAACACTCGTCGCGGTTCAGGTACATCGATCCGTGCCCGACCAGAAATCGCATCTGTTCGGTCAATTTCTGACTGTTTAAAAAGGAATGCCGCAGCGCCGCCAGACACTGCGATTCCTCGGCGGACAGCGTGTACGGATCCTGAGGGTCGACGGTGGGAAAATGCGTATCGCGCAGCGCGTACGTCTTGCCATCGATCTCGATGGTTCCGGCCTCGTGATCGATCCGGTGCAGCAAGCGGCGGTGATCGAGATTCCAGTGCGGATTCCGCTCGATCACCTGACCTTCCAGTTTGAACTGCATGATCGCGGCGGCCTTCTGCATACGAGCCACGACCACCTTGGGCCGCATCCCATCGCCCTTGGGCATGAAGTGCTCGGCCGGATCATCCGCATAGACGGTTCGGGCCAAGTGTTCCAGCGGCGTCCAGGGAACGCTGTACCCTTCATCCAGTTGTGCCAACCGCCGGTAACGCAGCGAGACTCGCAGCACCGTGCAAATCAGGGCTTCGTGTCCCAGCGCGGCCCCCAACCACAGCACATCGTGATTGCCCCAGATCAACTCCACGTTGGGCTGGCGACGCAGATACTCCATCACCCGGTCACCGCGTGGTCCACGGTCCCAAAGGTCGCCGGCGATAATTAATTCGTCCACAGCCAGGTTGCGGATCAAACGTCCCAGCAGATGAATCAAGTGCAACGCGCGATCTCGACGCACCAATTCATCCAGCATCGCCCCCACAAATTCCGGACCGCGTTCGGTCGTCGGCGCGTGCATCATCTCCAGCAGCAACTCGCGGTACTCCGCCGGAAACACGTCGGTGGCCAGGCGAAGACTGAAGTTGGAAACCAGATAGCGCAGCAGTTCCAGTTGGGGGCGGAGCATCCGCAGCGCATAGGCTCGCACCTGTTCGGGATCCGTCAACGTTTGCCCAACCCGCTCGGTCACCTCGGCCGGATAGAAGGTCAACCGCAGAAACTCCTCGCGTTCCGCCGTGTCCATCGATTCGGCGAACAACTCCTCCACCAACGGCCGCAGCGTTCCCGAAGCGTTATTGATGACGTGCTGCAGTTTTTTGTCTTCGCCGTGGATGTCGCTGATCACGTGCACGACGCCTTTGGGCAGGGTCTGCACGGCGGCCAGACGAGCCGCTTCGGCGATGGCTGCGTCCACATTGGGATACTCGCCAGCCAACGATTCCAGGATCGCCAGATCGGCTTCGGGACGCTTGAACGAATGAGATGAGGTTTGCACGATTCCGCGCCAAGATCAGAGAAGCAATGCGGTACAGACAGAACAAGAATCATCATCGCCGCATCCTGCAGACGGCTCAACGGCCAACTCCCCTGCCGGATGCAGTTACAATCGGTGAGGCCTCGACCCAACAAGGTTTTCAAAGATATGACACATCGGTTCAACGGTCCACTCATCGGTATCGTCCTCACCGGGCTTGCGTTCGCGGTGTGGCCGTCGAGTTTGTGGGCTCAGAAAATCGATTTTTCGCGGGACGTTCAACCGATCCTTTCCGACAAATGCTTTGCGTGTCACGGTCCGGACGAGCAGGAGCGTGCGGCAGACCTTCGGCTGGATACGCAACAGGGTGCCTCCGCGGTGCTGTCGGCGGGAGGATCGGAGGAAAGCGAACTGCTCCGCCGGATCACGGCGGAGGATGAGAGTTCCATCATGCCGCCGCCGGAGCACAAGAAACCGCTGACCACCGCGGAGATTGCCGTGCTGCGGCAGTGGATACAGCAAGGCGCCTCGTGGAGCCGGCACTGGGCGTTCGAAGCGCCCCTCCGCCCTGCCCTGCCCCAAATCAAAGACGCCGAACATCCGATCGATGCCTTCGTGTGTGCCCGGCTTCGGCAAGAGAACCTCAGCGGTTCACCGGCCGCTTCGAAAGCCAAATGGCTGCGCCGTCTGTGTCTCGATCTGACCGGCCTGCCGCCGACGCTGGACCAACTGGATCAATTCCTCGGCGACGATTCCCCCGAGGCCCGCAAGACGATGGTCCAGCAACTGCTTGCCTCCGACCACTTTGGCGAACGCTGGGCGCGGTGGTGGATGGACGCCGCCAGGTATGCCGACTCCAACGGCTACGAAAAAGACTCTGTGCGATACGTCTGGCCGTATCGTGATTGGTTGATCGACGCCTTCAATGACAACCTGCCCTATGACCAGTTCGTCATAAAGCAGATCGCTGGCGACCTGCTTCCCGAGGCCACCGTTGCAGACCGAGTCGCCACGGGTTTTCTGCGGAACTCGATGGTCAACGAGGAAGGAGCGATCAAGTACGAACAGTTTCGTGTGGAAGGCATCTTCGACCGCATCGACGCGATTGGCAAATCGGTCTTGGGTCTGACGATGCAGTGCGCGCAGTGCCACACCCACAAATACGATCCGATCACCCACGACGAATACTACGGGATGTTCGCGTACCTGAACAACATGCACGAAGCCACCGTCGCCTACTACACCGCGGAACAGCGTGATCAGATCGCACAGATCACGGAAGATCTGCAGCGGACACGCGAGCGAATCCAATCGGCCAACCCGCAGTGGCGCGAGGACCTCGAGCGGTGGATCGCGGAACGCAAAGGCGATTTTGAAAGCGAGCCGTCGTGGACGGTCGTCACTCCCGAATTGCTCGGCGATGGCGGTCAGAAGTTCTATCCTCAACCCGATGGCTCGCTGATCGCCAAAGGGTTCTCACCCGCCAAGAGTACCGAGCGGTTCGCAGGCCAGACGACGCTGCCAGTCATCAACAGTATTCGGTTAGAGTTGTTGATGGATCCCTATCTAACCTACGGCGGCCCCGGCCGATCCATCGAAGGCACCGCGGCCCTCAGCGAACTGAAACTCTTTGCCGGCGAATCGCCTGACTCGCTTTCGCCCGTGGCGCTCACACTTGCGAAAGCGGACCTGGATCCACCGAAGCGCCCGATCGATTCCGCAAAGTATCCGCTGAAAAATGGCACGCCCGAGAGCGACCGCGTGGAGGGACCTGCGTCGTTTGCCACCGATGGCGATATGCAAACGGCATGGGCGACTGAAACGGATATCGCCAACACCAACCAACCGCGAGTGTTGGTCGTGAACCTCAAGCAACCTCTGCAGAACCCCGGTGCCGCAGCGGGCCGGCCGTTGCACCTGCGATTTGAAATCGCTTGTCAACACGGTGGCTGGAACAGCAACGACAACCACCATCGCAACCTTGGCCGTTTCCGACTGTCGCTGGCCTCGCAGCGCTTTCCCGAACACCGTCCCGAAACGCCGCGGGTTCGCGAGGCCATGGACGTCGAACGCGCGCATCGATCGCCGGCCGAAACCAAGCGTTTGTTTGACGCGTGGATCTCCGCAAGCGAGCGTTTTGCTGACGAAGCCGCGGAGATGGCAGAGATCCGCAGCCGCCATCCTCGCCCCACACCGCAACTGGTTGCCCAAGAACGCGAGTCACAGCGGCGGGTGACACGTCTGTTTCATCGAGGCGAACAGCACCAACCGCGTCATGAGGTCCAGCCGCATGTCCCCGCGTCGCTCCACCCTCTGCCCCACGGCCAGGACCCCCAATCGCGTTTGACCTTCGCACGTTGGTTGGTCGATCGCCGCTCTCCGACCACCGCCCGCACCCTGGTGAACCGCGTGTGGCAAGCCGTGTTTGGAACGGGGCTTGTCGAATCGGTCGAAGACCTTGGTCATCAGGCCACGCGTGCCTCCCACCCCCAGCTGCTCGATTGGTTGGCCGTGGAGTTCATGGAATCCGGGTGGGACTTCAAACACCTCGTCTCTCTGATCGTGACGTCCGAGACCTACGCCCAGCGTGCTCATCATCGCCCCGACCTCGCCGAACGTGATCCCCGCAATCGCTTGTTGGCACGCGGTCCGAGATTCCGCCCTGAAGCCGAGATGGTTCGTGACATCCAGCTTGCCGCCAGTGGCTTGTTGGATCGAGACGTCGGAGGCCAGAGCGTCTTTCCGCCGATTCCCCAGTTCCTGTTTAATCCGCCCGTCAGTTTTGGCTACAAAGTATGGCGGGAAGACACGGCACCCCAGAAGCGATACCGCCGCGCGCTGTACACGTTCCGCTTTCGCACCGTACCGCCTCCCTTCATGGCTGCTTTCGATGCGCCCACCGGTGAAGTCTCCTGTGTTCGGCGTCCCCGGTCGACCACCCCGCTGCAGGCTCTGGCCATGCTGAACGAACCGCTCTCGATCGAAGCGGCGGAGGCGCTGGGCGGCGAGATCAAGCGACAGGACGAGGACCTAAGAGGGGCGTTGTCGGCCGCCTTCCGGTGCTGCACCAGCCGGACCCCCAGCGACGGCGAACTGAATTACCTGCTCCGGCTGTTCGAACAGGAGTCCACAGCCGGAGACGTCGATCCCTACGTCGCGGTCGCCCGAGTGCTGCTGAACCTGGACGAAACGATCACCAAGTGACGGAAAGCGATCGCGACGCGACGGAAAACGATCATCAAGTGACAGAAATCGATCGCGACGTGACGGAATACTGTCACCACGTGACGCCAAACGCTCATCAAGCAAAGTGACAAGAACGATGCCGCATCACAACGTTTTTCACCAGACCCAACGCTCGTACGCGCGACGTTGGTTTCTGCGCGACTGCGCCGTCGGGCTGGGAGGGATCGCGCTAGGGTCGCTGCTGGGCAGTCCCGCCGCGGCCGGCGAGCCGACGGACCTGCTGGCGCCGCGCCGGCCGCATCACGCGGCTCGAGCAAAGCGGGTGATTTTTCTGTTCATGGGCGGAGCGCCCAGTCACGTCGATCTGTTCGAAAACAAACCGACGCTGTCGCGGCTGAGCGGAACGAATCCGCCGGCGGAGTTGCTGGAGGGTTATCGCTCGGCATTCATCAAACCGACCAACAAACTGCTGGGCCCCAAGTTCGGCTTCCAGCGTCACGGCGGGTGTGGCATCGAACTGGCCGAGATCCTGCCTCACCTGGGCAGCGTGGCCGACGAGATCACCTGGATCCGCTCGATGCAAACCGATGCCTTCAACCATGCTCCGGCGCAGATCCTGATGAGCACCGGTTCACAGCAATTCGGCCGTCCCTCTCTGGGCGCTTGGTCCGTCTACGGTCTGGGATCGGAAACCAAAGACCTGCCGCCGTTCGTCGTGCTCTCCTCGGGACAAAAAGGACCATCCGGCGGGGCTTCCAATTTTGGGTCCGGGTTTCTTCCCTCGGTGTGCCAAGGCGTGCCTTTCAATTCCGCCGGAGATCCGGTCCTGTACCTTTCCAACCCCGCGGGTGTCACCAAACGATCCCAGCGGGCGGCGATCGATGCGATCAACGCCTTGAACCAGAAACGATTTGACACGGTGGCGGACCCGGAGATCCAAACGCGAATCAGCGCCTTTGAGACGGCCTACCGGATGCAGGACGTCGCGCCGGAGGTGACGGACATCAGTCGCGAGACCGAGGCCACGCTAAAGCTATACGGTGCGACGCCCGGCAAAGCGTCCTTCGCCAACAACTGCCTGCTGGCTCGCCGACTGGTACAGCGGGGCGTGCGATTTGTCGAGCTGTTCCATGAATCCTGGGACCAGCACGGCAACCTCGAGCGCGGCTTGAAGAACAATTGCCGCGACACCGATCGCGCGGCTGCGGCCTTGATCAAGGATCTCAAAGCCCGCGGCATGCTGGACGACACGCTGGTGATCTGGGGCGGCGAATTCGGTCGCACCCCGATGGTTCAAGGCGGCAACGACGGACGCGACCATCACCCCAACTGCTTTACGATGTGGTTGGCCGGCGGCGGCACCAAGCGCGGTTACGTGCACGGAACAACGGACGAATTAGCATTCAATGCCGCCGAGAACCCCGTCCACGTCCACGACCTGAACGCCACCATCCTCCACCTGTTGGGCTTCGACCACGAACGCCTGACCTTCCGATCCCAAGGCCGCGACTTCCGCCTGACCGATGTCCACGGACGCGTGGTCCAGGAGTTGTTGGCTTAGTCTCCGATCTCGAATCCGAGGATCGAGACATCGTCGATCGGGCCGCGCTCTCCATACCACTGGTCGACCGCGCGGAGCAACTTCGCAACACTGGCCTTGAGCGTCGCTTCGGAACCTCGCTCGATGGTGTCCAACATGCGTTGCTTGCCGAATTCCTCCAAGTCCTCGTTCATCGCCTCGGGGACGCCGTCGGAGTACATGTAGATCCGGTCTCCCGGATCCAGCCGCACGACCTGCTCTTCGAACGGAGCGTCTTCCATCCAGCCGATGGTCATCCCGTCGGCTTCGATCATGACGGGGTCGCCGCCACGGGGCACGTGGATCACCGGGTCATGACCGGCCGACACGAACCGAAACTCGCGCGTTTGCAGATCGCACACGCCGTACAGCATGGTGAAGGACAGCCCGTTCTGTTCCTCCATCGGAAACCGCCGGTTCAACTCTCTCGCCACCTCGCTCGGTGATACGATGTGCGGCGAAGCGTCGCCTTTGCGGCGCCGCATCAACAATGACGAAGTCGACACTCGCGAGGTCAACAACCGCCCGATCGTCACGGACAACAGCGACGCCGCCACGCCGTGGCCGGTCACGTCCACCACGTAGAACGCAACGTGGCGATCATCCAGCGGCAAGACGTTCAGAAAATCACCGGCCAGCTCGTCACAGGGGCGGAAAGCCCAAGCCACGCTCAACCCTTCGAGATCGGGCAACTCGGCGGGCAGCAGCGAACGCTGGACGCGGGCGGCGGCATCCAGGTCATTGCGCATCCGCTGGCCCGCCGCTTCCAGCTCCGCGTTCGACTTCCGCAGTGCCTGCTCGGCGTCGTGCCGGGCCGTAACATCGGACTGGATGCCGATAAAATGCGTCGCCTTGTTCTTGGCATCCCACACCGGCGTGACCGACAACCGATTCCAAAACGGCGTCCCGTCCTTGCGGTAGTTCAACAACTCGACGACCACGGCTCGCTGCTGGCGGATCGCCGTTCGCAGGGCGTCGACGGCCGCGTGGTCGGTGTCCTGGCCCTGCAAGAACCGGCAATTCTTGCCCAGCACCTCCTGCCGCGTGTACCCGGTCAGCCGCTCGAAGCCTTCGTTGGCATAGATGATCGGATTATCGCTCTGGCTGGGATCGCTGATCGTGATGCCTTCGGCGACCGAGCCGAGGGCACGATTCTTCAGGGCCAGCTGATAGGCGTCCCGTTCGTCTTCCAACAACCTGGGCGTCGTTGCATCCGAATCCTGCGGCGGTCGCTTGGCGTTCATTCGATTTAACTATTCCACTGCTTTTGGTGCAGCAGGTTTCCATCCAGGTCGAGGATGCGGATGTTCATTTCGGCACGGTCGCCGTCTCGCTGGGCATCGACCACGGTCAGTGTGGCCTGCTCGGGCTTGGGCCCACCACCGACGAACTGCAAGACCGGCATCTGGTCGGTGGCTTCGTCCAATCGGTCGCGGTGCATGTGCCCCGACAGCACGGCCTGGAACCCGGCCGCTTTCAACGTCGGCAGCCAGAGTTTGGCGCCGAATCCGCTGTAGTAGGCATAGCCATCGACGGCCGTACCGTCGTTGTGCCCGGGCAAGCCGCGCAAGGGAATGTGCGTGGTCGCGATCTTGAAGGGCGCCGACCGAATCGCCGGCTGGGCCACGACCTGTTTCAGCCACGCGGCTTGCTGCTCGCGATACGGTTCATAGGCAGCCGTTCCGGCGAACACGGGGTGCGCGTCGGGTTTGTCTTCGCCGGTGTCCAGGGTGACGATGGCCAGGGGACCGAACCGCAGGGCTTGGTTGTAGGGCAGATCCGGTGATTCCGGACAACCGACCAGCGAACGCGATGCTTCCCGCGCTCGCTCGCCGCGAACATCGTGGTTGCCATTGGAAAACAGCAAGGGGCGCGTGCTGGCCCAGCGCTGCGCAAGATCGTTGGCGGGATTCAGCAGGATCTGCTCGGTCGCTTTGGGGGCGTTGAAATCGTTGCACGTGTCGCCGTTCCAAACCAACAGATCCGGATCCAGCTCTTCGATCTTCGCATGCAGCCGGCGGATGGTCGCCGCGTTTTCGTGCGTGTCGTTGATCGACACCACGCGCAGCCGTTTCGCATTCGGATCGGGCAGACGCAGGGCAAAGACCGGCGTTTCCTGGGGCTCGCCACGTTCCAACTGGTAAGCGCTGCGGTACCGCAGCGGCTGGACGACGACGCGGTAGAACACCGGCCGATCCGTGGGCAGCTCGTCCGGATGATGCACGCGGACATGCAGCACTTGGTCGTCGGCTTGGACCAAGCCGTGGTGGCTGGCGATCGCTGTAAAACTCAGGTCGTCTTCGGCAAAACCATACTCGACCCAGGCGGTCGCCAGTCCGGCCACGGCGATGCTGACCCCAAAACCCTGTGATCGCGGATTCTGAACCACCGGCGGACTGGCGATCAGCGGCCGATTGAAATCGTCGCTTGGGTCTCCCGTACCGGACGGATTCGGCTCGGCGCCCTGAACAACCGTCCCCGGAACCGTCGTCAGAGCCACGGCGCTGACGGGAATGACACCCATAAAATTTCGGCGATTTAACATATAAAAAACTATTTTTTCCGGTAAAGTTTCAATAACGGCAGCCCGTTCGCCAGGACCGCCCCACCTCCGCCAGGACGAATCGACAAACGCAACAAAGCGGTCCCGCCGTCAGCCATTGTCGACGCTGCAACACCATCTGGCAACATTCCCGCCCAAACGCTGTTAGAATTGATACCCGTCGTTCTGTGGCGTTCGCCGGTATCCAGCGGGTAAACTGGTGGATGAACGCATCCGTTCGAGAGCCTCTGGACGACTCCCACCTTGCCGATCCGGCGTTGATCGCCGGCCTGCCGGAGATGAAATGAGATTGCAACGCCCGACAAGTCCGCCTGTTGTGGATCGTCAAAGCCACACTGTGTGGCGCACCGCGCCAGGTGTGAGAACCGCCTCGCTAGGCGTGGCCCTGCTGCTGTGGGCAGGCGGAGCGTTGGTTCCGGCCACGTCCTTGGGGCCTGCGACGTTCTTCTGCGGGACCCGCTTGTCGGCTGCGGAGCCGACGCCCCAGCAGCGCGACCTGTTCGAGAATCACATTCGGCCGACGCTGGTCAGCGACTGCATCCAGTGCCATGGCGAAACGAAGCAGGAGGGTGGTCTGCGGCTGACATCGCTGGAAGGCCTGCTCGCCGGCGGTGACTCCGGACCGGCGATCGTGCCGGGCGAACCAGACGCGAGCTTGCTTGTCGAAGCCCTGCGGTTTGAATCCTTCGAGATGCCGCCCAGCGGTCCGCTGGAGTCGGAGGCGATCGACGGTGTCGCCGCGTGGATCGCCGCCGGCGCCCCCTGGCCGCAAGGGGTGACGCTGAAACCCACTCCCAAAATCACCGCTCACGATCGCGACTGGTGGTGTTATCAGCCGATCGCCGACCCGGCCGTCCCATCGGTGGACGATCACGGCTGGTGCCGCAACGAAATCGATCACTTCATTTTTCGGCGGCTGCACCAAGAGGGCCTCTCGCCCGCCTCCGAAGCCGACCGCCGCACGCTCACCCGCCGCGTTCACTTTGCCGTGACCGGACTGCCGCCCACCGACCAAGCGGCCGCTCCGACCGAAGAAACCGCCGCCCAGGACGCCTGGTACGAAGCCCTGGTCGATCGCCTGCTCGAACAACCGGCCTACGGCGAGAACCAGGCTCGGTACTGGCTGGACCTGGTTCGCTATGCCGATTCGGATGGCTACAACGCCGATCACCCGCGTCCCCAAGCCCACCACTACCGCGACTACGTCATCCGGTCCTTCAACGAAGACAAACCGTATGACCGGTTTGTGCAGGAGCAATTGGCCGGCGACGAAATCGATCCCGGCAACCGCGACGCCTTGATCGCCACGATGTACCTGCGGCATTACATCTACGAGTACAACCAGCGCGATGTCGAAGGCCAATGGGCCCAGATCATCAACGACGTGACCGAAACGACGGCCGACGTGTTCCTTGCGCAGGGTGTGAAGTGCGCGCGTTGTCACGATCACAAATTCGATCCTCTGCTGCAGCGCGACTACTACGCCCTGCGGGCCTTCTTCACCCCGCTGCTGCCGCGGGAGGATCAACCGATCGCCGACGTCGAGACCCGCGCCGCACACCTCGAACAACTGCACAGGTGGGAGGCGGCGACCGAGGACATCCGCCGGCGGCTGCACGAGATCGAAATGCCGGTGCTGCTGGAAAAGGCCGGCGGACAGGGGTTCGACAAATTCACCACGGAGATCCAAACGCTGGTCGCCAGCCGGCGTCACGAGATCAGTCCTTACGAGTTTCAGATCGCCGAACTGACTCGCAACCAACTGGTCATGAATCCCGAGAAGTTGCCCGAGTGGTTGGACGAAGAACAAGCAGCGGAGCGTCAGCGGTTGCGGGCCGAGCTGGCGAAGCTGGAGCACTTGAAGCCGGAACCGCTGCCGACGATTTCCTTCGTGGCCAGCGACGTGGGACCGGTCGCCCCGCCAACGTTCATCCCGGACGCCGCCGACCCGTCACCGATCCAACCGGCTTTTCCGGTGATCCTCGATGGCGAACCGGCGACGATCCAGCCGCCGCACGAGGCGTTGCAGTCGACCGGTCGCCGCACGGCCCTGGCGCGCTGGATCACCAGCCCGGAAAACCCGCTGACCGCCCGCGTCATCGTCAATCGGGTGTGGCAGCAGCATTTCGGTCGCGGGCTGGTTCCGACGCCCAGCGACTTTGGCCGCCTGGGCACGCCGCCGTCGCATCCCGAACTGCTCGACTGGCTGGCGCGTCGCTTCATGGCCGATGGCTGGAGCCTTAAACGGCTGCATCGCTTGATCCTCACCTCGGCGACCTACCGGCAGTCTTCCCTGCGGCCGGCGGACCCGCAACTGGCCGAGCTCGATCCGCAGAACGTGCTGCTGTGGCGGATGAATCCGCGGCGGCTGTCCGGCGAAGAGATCCACGACAGCGCCCTGACGGCCAGCGGCGAACTGAGCAAGGGCAAACGTGCGATCTATAAAACGGTCAAGCGCAACGCCCTGGATCCGCTGCTGGCCGCCTTCGATTTCCCGGACCGCGTCGAGAGCCAGGGCAGCCGACATCGCACCACCACGTCGCCGCAAGCCCTGCTGCAGATGAACAATCCCTGGTGGCACGAGCGTGCCCAGGCGATGGTCAAGCGAGGCCGTGGCGACAGCACCGAAGCTCTGGTCCAAACCGCTTACCAGCAGCTTTACTTCCGCGCCCCCACCGCCGACGAACAACAGCGGGCCGTGTCTTTTGTCCGTTCCTATGCCGAACTGATCCCCGACGCGGAAGCTCCGCAGCGACTGGCCGCCCTGCCCGATGGACGACCGGCGATCGCCCTCGATGCAAAACAATCCGCGTCGATTCAGGTGCCGGCCATTGCGGAACTGTCCAACCGACCCGCCGCAGCCGACCAAGAAGGTCACGGCGACTTCACGATCGAAGCGACCGTGATGTTGCACTCGCTGTATCCGGACGCCTCGGTGCGGACGATCGCGGCCGGTTGGTCGGGAAACAATGCCCAGCCGGGTTGGTCGCTGGGGGTCACCTCGACCAAGAGCTCCTACAAGCCGCGCAACCTGATCCTGCAACTGGTCGGATCGCGAGACAGCGTCGACGGCAAACCTCAGTACGAAGTCATCGCTTCGAATTTGCGAGTGGAGCTGAACAAGCCTTATCATATAGCGGTCGCGATCGACCTGGATGACGCATCCACCGAGGGCATCACTTTCTATCTGCGAGACCTCTCGAAACCGGGTGCGCCGCCCCAGGTCGCTCACGTCGCCCATCAAGCGCGCTGGAACGTCCATGCGAAGCGGCCCATTGAAATCGGGGGCCGCTCGAATCACCATCGTTGGGATGGCCTGATCCAAAACGTTCGCTTGCACGCCGCGGCGCTGAGCCGCGAAGAACTGTTTGCCCCCGCCTCCACCGCCGAACCCGCCTCCACCGCCGAACCCGCCCCAACCGCCGAACCCGCCTCCACCGCAGCGCCGCCCGAGGGCCCTGCCCCACCCCAAAACGACAAAGCTCCACCTCCCGACGACGAAGCCGATTCGCGACTGCTGCTCGACCTGCACTTTGCCAGCGAGACGCAATTGGGTCACGATCGCTCGCCGTCGGCTCGGCATGCCACGGTCCGTTTCGAGGACGCCGCCCTGACGTCCCCTCGAGAGATTGCCCGGACGGCCCTGCTGCACGCCTTCCTTTGCTCCAACGAGATGATCTATGTGGACTAAGAACGCGAATTCCGGCGGTCTGTCACGACGCCAGATATTGCTGCAAACCGGCGGCGGCTTCGGCGCTCTGGCACTGGCCGGACTGCTTCCGCAGGCGCGGGCGGGTGCGGCGGTAAAACGCCCCGTGCCGGCGGCGTCATCGAAGATGGTCACCCATCCGGCCCGAGCCAAAAGCGTCATCTTTCTGTTCATGGACGGGGGACCGAGCCATCTCGATACGTTCGACCCCAAGCCGGCTCTGGAAAAACTGGCCGGTAAACCGATCCCCGAAAGTTTTGGACGCGTGATCACGGCGATGGGCGAGTTTGATTCGCCCATCATGGCTTCCAAACGTCAATGGAAACAGCATGGCGAAGGCGGCCTGTGGGTCTCCGACTGGTTGCCGCACACCGCACAGATGGCCGACGAACTGGCCGTGATCCGGTCCTGCTGGACCAACGGCATCAACCATTCCGGCGGGATCTGCCAAATGAACACCGGCAGCCAGTTCGCCGGGCGTCCCTCGCTGGGCAGCTGGGTCACCTACGGCCTGGGAACCGAGAACGAGAACCTGCCGGCCTTCGTCGTCATGCAGGAGGGTTCGGGCCGCGTTATCAACGGAGCCCGAAACTGGGGCGCCGGCTTCATGCCCGCGGTCTACCAGGGCACGACGATGCAAAAGAAAGGCCCGCCCTTTACCGATTTAATTCCGCCCGAGCACGTCGCACCGCCGCAGCAGCGCAAGCAGCTGGAGTTCCTGACCGAACTGAATCGTCATCACGCCGCTCGCCGCGAAGACAACACCGACCTGGAAGCGCGCATTCGCAGCTTCGAACTGGCTTATCAGATGCAGTCGCACGCGCCCGAAGCGGTCGATCTGTCGCAGGAAACCGCCGAAACGCACAAGCTGTACGGCCTGGACAACGAGAAAACCGCATCCTACGGACGGAACCTGTTGATGGCTCGGCGATTGGTCGAGCGCGGCGTCCGCTTCGTGCAGTGCTACAGCGGAGCGGGCAGCAAGTGGGACGCGCACAGTAATATCGAAGCCAACCACGACCGGATGTGTGGCAGCACCGACCTGCCGATCGCCGGCCTGCTGAAGGATTTGAAACGACGCGGCTTGCTGGAACAGACACTGGTGGTCTGGGGGGGCGAATTCGGGCGGACGCCGATGAGCGAAAAGGGCGACGGTCGCGACCACAACCCCACCGGATTCACGATGTGGATGGCCGGTGGAGGCGTCCGCGGCGGACAGGCCTACGGCACCACCGACGACGTCGGCCTGCACGCCGTCGAAGACCGCCTGCACGTCCACGACATCCACTCCACGATCCTGCATCTGATGGGCGTCGATCACCGGCAACTGGTTTACCTGCACAAGGGCCGGCCCGAACGCATCGATCAGAACGAAGGCCGCGCGTACAAGGAAATTGTTGCATCATGAGCTGGAAGCTTTTGCCGCTGGTTACGATTCTGTGCATCCTGGGCCTCCCGCCGGCGATCGCCCAAGCAAGCGACCGGCCCGACGAGAACCAACCGCGCGAAACCGTTCGCTGGGACTTTCAATCCGAACCGGCGACGCCGCTCGAGCCGCGAGGCAACGTGCAACCGGACCAAGCTGGGCCGCGCCCGCCGGAGTTTCCCGAGATGCCGGCCGACAATACGGCCGTGAAAGTCGATGCCGGGGCGTACTTGGCGACCGCCGACGCGGGTGCGGACAGCAAATTCGATTTCACCAATGGCGATGCGGTCACGCTGGAGGCCTGGGTCAATCCCAGCGGCATCCAAGACGGCCAGGCGCAGTACATCGTCGGCAAGGGGCGAACCGGCGCGCCGCAGTTCGCTCGCGACAATCAGAACTGGGCCCTGCGGCTGATGGGCAAAGACGGGCAGGCTCGCGTCAATTTTCTGTTCGCGTCCAAACTCTCCAGCGATGGCACCCACTGGCATCGCTGGACGTCGAAGCTTGGCTTTCCCGCCACCACCGGTTGGCATCACGTCGCGATCACTTACGTGTTTGGAAAACCCGAATCGATTCGAGGCTGGGTCAACGGCGAACCGACTGACGGCACCTGGGACATGGGCGGCCCAACCACCGCTCCGCCGGTTGTCGATGACGACGAGGTTCGGATCGGCGAGCGTTTCGCCGGGTTACTGGACGCCGTGGCGATCCACCGCAAAGTGCTGGATGACCAAACGCTGGCCGCTCGATTCAAACGCGTCGGCAAAGAACGCGTCGTGCGTCTCGCTCCTGAAGTCATGCCCGAACTGGGTGACATCCCTGCCGGCCAAGTCCTGTTCCAACTGTGCGAGAACATGCCCGGTGCGTCTCGTTGGTTGTACGAGAGCGAATCGTGGCCGCCGGAAACCACGCGTTGGCTGGGCGAAGCCTTCCTGTTGTCCCGGATTCCCGTGCGCTACGACGACTGGGGCATTCGTTCCAGTTGGAAAGCGCCGTTGCTGCTGCGAATCGCCGGCGACGTCGAACTGCCCGCCGGCGAGCATCGCTTTCTGGTCCGCGCCCGTTCGCTCAGCCGGTTATGGATCGACGGCAAACTGGTGACGCATACCAAGACGGTCCGCAGTCGTGGCGGCAACCTCGAACCCATCGTCCCGATCCCCGAGCCCCTGGTTCCGGGCGCTCGCTTGCTGCCGTTCCCCCAGCAGGAAGCGTTTACGTCGTTCGAGATTCCCCCGGCCGAACAAAGCGGTCCGCGTACCGCACGCGTGGTTTTGGAAGTCATGGTGGGCGGCAACGGCGACCGTACCGAAACCGGCGAAGTCTGCGTGGCGCTGCAGCCCCACGGCGAAGGGCCGCTGGTGGTGCTGCAGCCCCGCGGCTCCGCGCCGCTGGAGTTGTCCGACGAGGCGGTCGAGCCGGCACTGGGCCGGTTCGAGACCAACCTGGTTGCCTTCGAAGACGCGGTGCGCCGCCGGGCCGCCGCTTCGCAGGATGCCTTCTGGCAGCAACGCCACACGCTCGCGCGCCAGTCCGTCGCGGCCGCGGAGCCTTCCGGCGGCGATCCTGAGAGCCACCCCATCGACCGTTTTGTGGCCGACAAGATCACCCGTGCGATCCACCGCGCAGCCGAGACCGACAAGGCGACTAGCGCGCATTTTCACAACGAAGTCCTACCGATCCTGCGCGATCAATGTTTCCGCTGTCATGGTGAAAAGGAAAAAGGCGGCCTGCGGCTGAACTCCCGCGAGCACGCCTTGTCGATGGGCGAATCGGAGCTGCCCGCCGTGGTTCCCGGTGACCCGGACGAGAGCGAACTGATTCTGCGAGTTCGGACTCACGACATGCCGCCCACCGGCGACGGGCTGAACGATCAACAGATCGCGACGCTGGAGCGGTGGGTTGCCGACGGTGCGCCCTGGCCCGATCCGCCGCTCGATCCGGCCGCCGTGGCCGAAGCGCCCGTGGTGGACGATGCGGCCTTCCTTCGCCGCGTGTACTTGGACACCGTGGGCGTGGGGCCCAGCGAAGCGGAAGCTCGCGAGTTTCTGGCCAGCGACGATCCGGACAAGCGCCAGCGACTGGTCGAACGTTTGCTGCAGGACCCGCGATATGCCGACCACTGGGTCAGTTTCTGGATGGACCTGTTGGCCGAGAACCCGACCCTTCTGAACCAGTCGCTCAATTCGACCGGGCCGTTCCGGTGGTTCCTGTACGAATCGCTACGCGACGGCAAACCGCTGGACCGCATGGTGACCGAACTGTTGCTGATGCGTGGCAGTCGTCACGAAGGCGGCAGCGCCGGGTTTGCGTTGGCCGGCGAGAACGATTCGCCGATGGCCGCCAAGGGGCATATCGTCGCCTCGGCCTTTCTGGGCATCGAACTGCAGTGCGCCCGCTGCCACGATTCGCCCTATCACAGCACCACTCAGGAAGACCTGTACTCGTTGGCGGCGATGCTGAACCGCAAACCGCTGAACGTGCCCGAGACCAGTCGCGTGCCGGATGCATTCTTCGAAAAAGTCGGCCGCGAGTCGCTGATCGAAGTCACGCTGAAACCCGACGCGGTGATCCAGCCCAAGTGGCCGTTCGCCGCGTTCACCGGCATCGACGACGGGCCGCATATCGATGCCCTGGTTCGCAATCCGCAGGATTCACGCGAACGCCTGGCGGCCTTGGTCACTTCGCCCCAGAACAAGCGATTTGCTCAGGTGGTCGTCAACCATCTGTGGAACCGTCTGTTGGGTGCGGGGATCGTTCAACCGGTCAACGACTGGGAAGGCAAAACGCCCAGCCATCCCGAACTACTGCAGTGGTTGGCCGACCAGTTGGTGCTGCACGACTACGACCTGCGGCACGTGTTACACCAGATCATGACCTCCCAGACGTACCAACGCCGTGCGATCGGACGCAATCACCAGGCGGCGGCCGAACAGCGTTTCTTCAACGCCCCGGATCCGCGACGGCTGGCTGCCGAACAGATTGTCGATTCGCTGTTCGCCGCTTCGGGTCGCCGGATGGATACAGGCGAATTAACTTTCGTGCACGATGGAGCCGAACCGATCAGCGCACGACAGACGCTGGGTTCGCCGCGCCGCGCCTGGATGTTTGCCGGACTGAACAACGAACGGGACCGCCCCAGTTTGTCGCTGCCCAGAGCGCAACCGATCGTCGACGTCCTCAAAGCGTTCGGCTGGACCGGCACCCGCCAGCGGCCGATCGTCCAGCGGGAAACCGATCCCAATGTGCTGCAGCCCGGCATCCTGGCCAACGGCACGTTGTCGATGTCACTGACCCGCGCGGCCCACCGAAGCCAGCTGGCGGACTTGGCCGTGGAAACCACCTCGGCCGAGACATTACTAGAAAAGCTGTTCTTGCGCTTCCTGGCACGTTATCCTAGTGACCAGGAACGGGCCGACCTGTTGCCGGCATTGGCCGCCGGATTCGAATCCCGTCTGACTCCCGCCGATCAAGTCCAGCCGCCCCCTGCCCTACCGCCGCTGCCCCAATCCACCTGGTCCAATCACTTGGTCCCCGAAGCCAACGAGATTCAGGAGCGGTGGCAGGAGCGCGTCCGCCGCGGCCCGGCGGTCGACCCGCGCCTGCAACCCGAGTGGCGAGAAGTCTACGAAGACATCGTTTGGAGCCTGGTAAATCACCGCGAGTTTGCTTGGATCCCCTAACCCCCACTGAACCGTTTGCTCGATAAGCACGTCAGCGTAAGTAATTCGGTAGAAACCTACGACAACACCCTCCCGCGCAGCGGGAGGGTCGGGCTCTTAGGCCCGGGGAGGGCCCACACGAAAACCCTCTCCGGGCCTGAGAGCCCGACTCTCCCAGAGGGAGAGTAATGTCTAAGAACATATTGCGACATGCTTATCTCCGGTTCCTTTCCCTCCCCTTCCGCAAATCGAAGACGAGTCATGCAGAACCCGACGCGACGACAGTTTCTAGCCGGTGGTATGGCTGCCGCCGGCGCCGTGGGTGTCGCTCCGCTCGCCAGCGGCAACGCCTCGCAGGCGCTGCTGCAGGGCAAGGCGGAGCACGTGATTTCGATCTGGCTGGGCGGCGGCATGGGGCAAATCGATACGTTTGACCCCAAACCCAAGGGCGACCCCAAAACGCGAAAGCCGGGCGGCTACTACGACGCCATCGATACGGCCGTCGAGGGTGTCCAGGTTTGCGAGCACCTGCCGCGGATGGCCGGCTTGATGGATCGGGTGACCGCGGTGCGGACGGTGCATCACGGCGTGATCGACGAACACGCCGCGGCGACCAATCGCATGCACACCGGCCGGGCGATCAGCGGCACGGTCACCTACCCTTCGCTCGGTTCGTTGATCGCCCACGAGCGTGGAGCGGCCGGCGACGACGCCCCGCCCTACGTCCTGATCGGTTACCCGAACGTGACTCGCGGCCCCGGTTTCCTGGGCGCCAAACACGGTTACCTGTACCTGACCGAAACCGGCCGTGGTCCCGCCGGGTTGTCGCGTCCGGACATCATCACGCCGCAGCGTCAGAGTCGTCGCGAACAGTTCCTGGCGTCGCTGCGCAAAAGCGCCGGCGCCACGGCCGTGCGCGAGCTGGTCGATTACGAAGCCGCGATCGAACAGAGCATGAGTCTGAGCGGTCCGGAATTCAACCGCGTCTTCCAACTGGACCGCGAACCGGACCAGCTCCGCAATCGCTACGGCGGCGAGTTCGGACAGCGCTGCTTGCTCAGCCGACGTCTGATCGAGCGCGGCGTGCGGTTCATCGAAGTCAGCCACAACCTGAACTTCCTGAACGGCGCGGGCTGGGACGTTCACAACAGCGGGATCGTCAACCAGCACAAGTTGATCGAGGAGCTGGACACGGCCGTGTCGGCCCTGATCACCGACCTGCAGGACAAAGATCTGCTGGACAAAACCTTGATCGTGATCACCAGTGAATTCGGACGCCCGCCGGAATTCGACAGTGGCGGTGGACGCGGCCACCAGGGTTCGACCTTCACCTGTGTGCTGGCCGGTGGCGGCCTGTCGCACTGCGGGGCCTGGGGCGAAACCGACGAAGGATCCAAGAAAATCGTCGCCGATCCGGTCAGTGTGCCCGACTTCTTCGCCACCATTTGCGGCTGTGTCGGCGTCGACTACAGCAAGTACCTGTACGCCGGAGACCGCCCGGTGCCCATCACCGATCAAGGCGTTCCGATCGCCAAACTCTTTGCATCCTGAGAACGCGCTACATCGATCGAAGCGCGGGAGATTACCCTCCCGCGGTGACGCGCGTCGAAACCTCTTTGGGAAGATCACCATGCTATTCAGAATCGGTTGGTTGTGCCTGCTGCTCTGGCCCGCGTTGACGGTCCCCGCGGCGGAACTGCACACCGGTGGCGCGACGGTCAGTATTACGCCCGAGCAACCCGTCGCACTGTCCGGCCAGATGCACACGCGCATCGCGAAAACCGTCGCCAGCCCCGTCACCGCCACCGCGTTGGCGATCGAAGCCCGCGAGGGCGACGAGGTGGTCGACCAAGCGATCATGGTCTCCTGCGATCTGGTGGCGATTCGTGAAGGGATTCTCGAACTGGTCCGCGATCGTTTGAAAGAACGCATCCCCGATTTCGACGTCCAAAAACTGTTCATCAGCGCCACCCACACGCACACCGCACCGGTGATGCGGCAGGAGGCTTACCAGTTGCCCGAGGAAGGCATCATCCAGCCTGACGAATACGTCCAGTTTCTGGCCGACCAGATTGCCGACGCTTCGGCCCAGGCCTGGCAAAGCCGCCGACCGGGCAGCGTCGGCTGGGGACTGGGCTACGCGGTCGTGGCCCTGAATCGACGCAGCGTGTACGCCGATGGGTCGGCCCAGATGTACGGTTCGACCAGCCGCTCGAATTTCCGCGGCCTCGAAGGTTACGAAGACCACGGCGTCGAGGTCCTGTGTTTTTGGGACGAGAACGACAAGCTGTTTGCCACCGCCATCAATGTCGCCTGCCCGGCGCAGGAAGTCGAAAGCGGTTCGGTCGTCGACGCCGACTTCTGGCATCAAGTCCGCCAGTCGCTGCGCGCCAAGTACGGCGAAGACCTGTTGGTGTTGGGCTGGACCGGCGCCGCCGGCGACCAGTCACCACACCTGATGTACCGCAAGGCGGCCGATGAACGGATGCGAAAGCTGCGGGGGCTCTCGCGGCTGGAAGAATTGTCCCGCCGCATCGTCGTCGCCTGGGAAGAAGCCTACGAGGGAGCCCGACAGGAAAAGCACCGCGACGTGCCGTTTGTGCACTCGGTCCAAGCCGTCGACCTGCCCGAGCGTCTGGTCACCGAACAGGAAGCCGCCGCGTTGCGGACCAAGGTCGCAAACCTGTCGTCGGATCCCAGCAAGAAACGCCGCATGCTGTGGCATCAAGCCGCCCTCGATCGCTTCGAGCGGCAGCAGGCGGGAGACCAGAGACCGTACCCCATCGAATTGCACGTGATTCGGCTGGGCGACATCGCCATCGCCACCAATCCGTTTGAATTGTTTACGGACTTTGGGATCCAGATGAAATCCCGCAGCCCCGCCCTGCAAACCTTTGTCGTGCAATTGACCGGCCCTGGTTCCTATGTCCCCAGCCGACGCGCCGCCCAGGGTGGCGGTTACAGTGCGATCGTCGAAAGCAACGAAGTCGGCCACGAAGGCGGGCAGGAGCTGACCGAACGAACCGTCGAAGCCATCCAGTCCCTGTGGTCACCAAACTGAACCGTGTGGGCGCCAGCCCAATGCCACTTCCTTTGTAGCGGAACGGCGCGAGCCGTCCGGTTTTGCGGTGCGAACCTTCACACACCGGGCGGCTTGCGCCGCTCCGCTAACGCTTCAATCGCAAGCGATGGTGAAAGTAGATGGCATTGGGCGCTAGCCCACGGTTACCACCCCTCCAGAGCACACAACCATGAAACACCTGATCGCAATCGCCGTTTTACTGTGCACCTCGGCCATGGTTTCCGCCGAGGACGTCCGCGACCGTCCGCTCAAAGATTTGAACGGCTACTTCCCGTTCCATCCGCCGGCCTCGCTCCAGCAGTGGCAGCAGCGCCGGGAGTTCGTGCGGCGTCAGATCCTGGTGGCGACCGGGCTTTGGCCGATGCCCACCAAGACACCGCTCAATCCGGTCATCCACGGCAAGATCGAGCGCGACGGTTACACCGTAGAGAAGGTCTACTTTGAAAGCGCCCCCGGCTTCTTCGTCACCGGCAATCTCTACCGGCCCACGAACATCGAGGGCAAAGCTCCGGCCGTCATGCTGGCGCACGGGCACCGCAAGGACGCGCGTTTGTACCAGACGCCCGAGAGCCGGCTGCGAGCGCAGATCGCCGACGGTGCGGAGCGGTTCGAACGGGCCGGCCGCAGCACGTACCAATCGCAGTGTCGGCAGCTCGCTCGGATGGGCTGCATCGTTTGGCAGTGGGACATGCTGGGCGACTCCGACTCGATCCAGCTTTCCCGCCAGCTCGTCCACGGGTTCGCCAAACAGCGTCCCGAAATGAACACGACCGAGCGTTGGGGACTGTTCAGCCCGCAAGCCGAACAGCACTGCCAGAACGTGATGGGTCTGCAAACCCTGAACGCGGTCCGCGGAGTGGACTTTTTGCTCAGCCTGCCCGAGGTCGATCCGCAGCGGATCGCCGTCACCGGGGCCAGTGGCGGTGGCACCCAAACGATGATCCTGGCGGCGATCGACGACCGCATTCAACTGTCCTTTCCCGTCGTCATGGTCAGCACCGCGATGCAGGGCGGCTGCACCTGCGAAAACGCCAGTCTGCTGCGAGTGAATACCGGCAACATCGAATTCGCCGCCTTGGCGGCCCCCAAGCCGCAGGGCATGAACACGGCGGACGACTGGACCAAAGAGCTGGCCACCAAAGGCTTTCCAGAACTCCAGCAGTTGTACGCCACCTACGGCAAACCGAACAACATTTTTCTCAAGCGGGGCGAGCACTTTCCCCACAACTACAACGCCGTCACCCGCTCCGCCTTCTACACGTTCCTGAACAAGCACTTCCAGCTGGGCTTTCAGGCGCCCGTGATCGAGCAGGACTTTGATCCGCTGCCGCCCGAACAGCTGACCGTGTGGAACGACGAACATCCCGCCCCCAAGGCAGCCGATCCGCAGTTCGAACGCGACCTGGTCGCTTGGCTGACGAAGGACGCCGACGAGCAGCTCCGCGCCGCCGCCTCGACCCCCGAAGGTCTGGACAATGTCCTTCGGCCGGCTGTGGAAGTTGTGATCGGTCGCACCTACGACGATGCGGGCGACGTTCGCTGGGCCGCCGGCGAACAAGAGGATCGCGGCGAGTATGTGAAACACACCGGGACGCTGCTGAACAAAACGCACAGCGAAGAAGTCGACGTCCTTTGGCTGCGTCCGAAACAGTGGAATGGCCGCGTCGTCGTGTGGCTGGACGAAACCGGCAAGACCGCCGTCTGCGATGGCCAGGGCAACGTGCCCGCCGCGGTTGAGAACCTGGTGCAAGCCGGCACGGCCGTCCTGGGAGCCGACCTGTACCGGCAAGGCGGCGAGCCCGTCGAGCAGACCCGCGTTGTGGAGAACCCGCGCGAGTTCGCCGGTTACACCTTCGGCTACAACCACGCGTTGTTCGCCCAGCGGGCCCATGATGTGCTCAGCGTCGTGCGTTATCTGCGGCACGCCGAATCCGGCCCCTGTCCCGCCGGCGACGTGACGAATGTTGCCGTCGCAGGCTGGAACAGTGCCGGACCAATCGCCGCCGCGGCCGGTGGGCTCTCCGGCGGCGCGATCGACCGCATGGCGATCGGGACCGACGGATTTCGCTTTGGCCAGATCCTCGACTACCGCGATCCCATGTTCTTGCCGGGGGGAGCCAAATACCTGGACCTGCCGGGGCTGCTCGCCCTGCAGGCTCCGCGCCCGCTGTGGCTCTCCGGCGAGGGCGCAGAACCGGAGCTCGTCGTGGCCGCCTACCGCAAAACCCCGGCGTCCAGTGAACTGGTGACCTTTGCCGGCGAAGATGAAAATCAACAGACCGCCGCCAGCCGCTGGCTATTAAAGTAAAGACCAAGCACAATGGGTTGCTTCGTTTCCTGAAGAGATTTTTCCCTCCCTGAAGAGACCATGATGAGAAAAAGTGTTGCAGTCGTTATGTTGATCGGCCTTCTGGCATGCCTCGCACCGAACGCATCGGCTGCGGATGCCGAAGACGGCTTCGTCTCGCTGTTCAATGGCAAAGACCTAACCGGCTGGGTCAAACGCGGCGGATCGGCCCAATACGAAGTCCAGAACGGAACGATCGTCGGCAAATGTGTGCCGAACACCCCCGGCAACACCTTCCTGTGTTCGGAAAAGGAATTCGGCGACTTTGTGCTGAAGTTGCAGTACAAATTCATCGAACCCGGCAACTCCGGCGTCCAGTTCCGCTCCGCCGTTCGTTCGCAGGGTGATTCTCAGCGAGTCTACGGATATCAGTACGAGATGCGTCCGGGTTGCGACATGACGGGCCGCATCTACGACGAAGGACGCCGCGGCCACAAACACGGCCTCATCTGGCTCGATGCCCATACCCCCAAGGATCGGCTGGACGCCGCCAAGGCCACCTGCAACGAGGGCGATTGGAACGATGTCGAAATCCAGTGCGTCGGCCCCTCGATCAAGACCTGGTTGAATGGCGAACTGGTCGTCGACATGTTCGACGGCGAGGCGATGAAGGGCTTTATCGGCCTGCAAATCCACTCCGGCAAGACCGGCTCGGTCGCCTGGCGAAACATTCGCGTCAAAGACCTCGGCGAGAGCAAGTGGGAACCGTTCTTCGTCAAAGGTGACGACGGCGAGTACCGCCTGTCCGACGCCCGCTTCGTGCTGCCCGAAGAATGGTCCTTCACCGAGGATGGCGTCCTGCACGGCGTGCATGCCAAGAGCCAAGACAAGGACGGCCTGGTTATCTCCGACAAGAATTACGGCGACTTCATCGCCCGCGTCACCTACCGGATGAACGGCGGCAACAGCGCCCTGTACTTCCGCGCCGAAGAAACCGAAGCGCCCTGGGTGTTGCGTGGATATCAGAACGAAATCGCCAACAACAGCAAAGATTCGGCCATCTGGCACACCGCCGGAATCATCGACGGCAAGACCATCCCGGGCCGCGGCTGGGTCGCGTCGAACGATGAACTGGTCGCCAAGGTTCGCAACAAGGACGGCCAGTGGAATACCACCTGCACCGCCGCCTACGGCGACCGCCTGGTGCAAATCCTGAACGGATTCTGCACCGCCGATATCATCGACGAGGACGGCGAAAAAACCGGCAAGCTGGGCCTGCAAATGCACGGCAACACCGACACCGAAATGTTCTTCAAGGACTTTGAAGTCATGCCCATCACCGCCGAGATGCGCAAAGCAATCGAACGGGAAACGGCCACCGACGAATAAGGGCTGCGGGCATCAACCGTGACAGCGTCCAACGCACACGACGATCCAGCCGATTCAGCCGATTCGCAGATGCCGGCGACGATCCTGGCGACGGCCTATCCGGCCGCCGGCAAGGAACATCAATGGGAACAGGCGATCGGCGAGTTGATTCGGACTTCGCTGTCGTTCCCCGGTAACCTCGGCGCCCTGGTTCTCAAACCGAACCAGACGGGCGATCGCTACTACCGGGTGATCACGAAGTTTGATTCGGCCGAAAACATGCAACGTTGGCATGATTCGGACGAGCGACGGGTGCGAGTCGAGGCGCTGCGACCGTTTGAAAGCCGGCCGGCGGACATCCATCACCTGACCGGGCTGGAAACGTGGTTTGAATCCACGACCGCCGAAGGCTTGGCGGTGTCGGCACCGCCTAAATACAAAATGGCGATCATCGTTTGGATCGCCGTCTATGCGACGGTCCTGCCGCTGATCGCCTACCTGAAACCCTGGTTCGGCGCCCTGCCCTCCTGGTTCTCCAGCGCCGTCCTGGCGGCGATCAGCGTCGCCATGATGACCTGGGTCGTGCTGCCCGCGCTGACCTGGGTCTTCAAACGCTGGCTGTATCCGAAGTAACGCCCGACGTGGCGGAGAAACGCCGCTCGGTTACACAGCTCGTTCCGCGGGCCGCCGCCCAACATCAAGTTTTCCTGGCTCTAACGAAATCTGGGTATGCATAGAATCGTTTACTCCCCTCTCCCCCCTCTCCCCCGAAGCCTGGCGAGCCTAAGCGAGTCAGGCTTCGGGGGAGAGGGGAGTAAATGTTACGCCTCATAGAATCCGTTAAAGCCAGAAGTTTTTAAAACCCCTGCCCCCTGATCTCCCATGAACTTGCCTCGCTTGTGTTACGGCCTGCGGTGCGCCGCATTGATCCTGTCGAGTCTGATCGCTCCGTCGCTCTTGGTGGCCGAAGAGGCGACGCCGAATCGGATCCAACAGGAGAACGCCAAACCGGGTTCCACCGATTGGCAATTGACCCGCGTCCGCCTGGACCGCCGAGATGGTTGCCGTTCACAAGCGATCGAGGGCTACTGCTCCAAACAAAGCGTTGCCGTTGGCGAAACCATCGAGTTCATGGTTTCGACCGACCCGGCCGAAAAGTTCCAACTCGAAATCTTTCGGACGGGTTACTACGGCGGCCGCGGCGCGCGGTTGATGAAGACGATAGGACCGCTGCAGGGCAGCCCCCAGCCGACGCCCACCCCCGACCAGCGCACCATGCACGAGTGTCGCTGGCAGCCCTCGGCCCGGCTGACGATTCCCGAGGATTGGCTCAGCGGCGTGTACCTGGGCCGCCTGACCACGCTGGTTCCCGAAGATGATCGAGCGTACTGGCAAAGTTACGTGGTCTTTATCGTCCGCGATGATCGCCCCGCCGACATCCTCTTTCAGTGCAGCGACAATACCTGGCAGGCCTACAACGGATGGCCTTACAAGTCGTCGGTGTACACGCACCCCAAAGGCGTGCAAGGTCCCTGGGCCGATGTCAGCTTTGACCGTCCCTATGGCCGCGAGGCGCAGTACACCAGCGTCGTCAACGATCCTCTGTCGGTTGGCAGCGGCGGCTATCTGACGTATGAGTTTCCGCTGGCCTACTGGCTGGAGAAGCACGGCTACGACGTCACCTACTGTTCCAACAGCGACATGCTGACGCCCGAGCGGGGCCTGAAATGCAAAGCGTTCTTGAGTGTTGGCCACGACGAGTACTGGGACATTCGCCAGTACGAAAGCGTGGTGGCGATGCGCGATGCCGGCGTGAACCTGCTGTTCCTGTCGGGCAATTCCGTCTGCTGGGTCTCGCCGCTGCAGCCGAGCGGCCGCGGACAACCGAATCGCGTCCTGTTTCGCGGCGGTCCCTATGGCGGCGATTACCGCTGGGCCGAGCTGCGCGAAGAAACCAACGGCCCCTTTCCCCATCGCGGACCCGATGAAGGCTACCTGATGGGCGCCCGGAACCTGCGTCCGGTCAACGGTGGCGGCGACTGGATCTGCACCAAGCCCGAGCACTGGGTGTTTGCCGGAACCGGGATGAAAGCCGGCGACCGCGTCCCGGGTTTGATCGGCTGGGAATTCCACGGCGACCCGCCCACGGACCTCCCGGGGCTGGAGATCCTGGCTCAGGGCACCGCTTGGCAGGGCGGCACGAATCCGGCCCCCTGGACCGCCACGATCTATCCCGGCCCCAAGAAGAATTATGTGTTCAACGCGGCCACGATTTTTTGGTCTCAGGGTTTGAGCATGCCCCCGGGACACACCCTGCCCTGGTCTCACGGCAGCCGCCCCCATGGACCCGACCCGCGCGTCCAGCGGATCACCCACAACCTGCTGGACCGCGCGATCGCTCCTCCTGAAGCTTCGCCAACGCAGTAGCCGTTAAGGAGGCGATCGCGTTGTGTGCATGGGGCCGGCAAGGGTGTTAGAATGAACTCCCCACCCGCCTCAGGGCCGCCGCCCCCACCTTTGCCGCCGCCGATTGCTGCGGTCGAGGCGGTCGCGATTCTTCGCTCTGCAAGTCGATGAGACAATTGATGACAACTCGCGTTTTTCTCCGCCCCCGCACGGCAACTCCAACGGTACTCGCGCTCTGGTTGGCAATTGCCTGCGGTTACTTTTGCCAATCATCCGCTGCGGCCAGCGAGATCAGCTTTAACGGCGACGTGAGACCGATCCTGGCAGAGTACTGCGTGCAGTGCCACGGTCCCGACGAACAGCATCGGCAGGCGGATCTGCGGCTGGACATCGCCGACGAGAGTACGATGGCCGCGATCGTGCCCGGCGATGCCGAAGCCAGCGAATTGATCCTCCGCCTGACCAGCGAGGATCCGGACATGCGGATGCCGCCCCCGGAGATGCAAAAGCGTCCCACGGCCAAGCAGATCGACACCCTGCGGCGGTGGATCGCCAACGGGGCGCCGTTCGAAGGACATTGGTCCTACCAACCGATCCGCGCCCCCGAAGTGCCCACGCCCACCGGCGACGCCTCTACCGAGATCGATCGGTTTATCGTCGCGGCGTTGGAGCAAAACGATCTGACGCTCGCCCCGCGATTGGACCGTCGCCAGCTGATTCGGCGAGCCAGCTTCGACTTGATCGGGCTGCCTCCCACACCCGCCGAAGTCGAAGCATTTGTCGACGACGCGGCCGCCGACGAGGAAGCCTTCGCCCGGGTCGTCGACCGCTTGCTGCAGTCGCCTCGCTATGGTGAACGATGGGGCCGACACTGGTTGGACATCGCTCGTTATGCCGACACCCACGGCGGAACGGCCATCGGGTTCAAGCGGTTTCCGTTCTCGTATACCTATCGCGATTACGTGATCCGGGCGTTCAACCAGGACTTGCCTTACGACCAATTCGTCCTGCAACAGTTGGCCGCGGATCAATTGGATTTGCCCGCCGATGACCCGGCTCTCGCCGCGCTGGGGTTCCTGACGGTGGGCATGCAGTTTCGCAGCGTGCACGATCTGATCGACGACCAGATCGACGTGGTCACGCGCGGATTGATGGGCGTTACGGTCGCTTGTGCTCGCTGTCACGATCACAAGTTCGACGAGATCCCGACCACCGACTACTACGCTCTGTACGCCACGCTGGCCAGCAGTGAACCGCCGGACGAACTGCCGGTGCTGGGCCAACCAACATTGACCGACCAACTGCTGGAGTACCAACGTCAGCTGGAAAAGCGGCAGACAATCTATCGCGATATGGCTCGCGATCAGATGGAGGTGATGCGTAGTCGCCTGCGCAGCCAGGTCGGTTTGTACCTAACCGATTTGGCTAAACAGGTTCCCGAACAAGACGTCTCGGCAGCTTTTCTGTCCTACCGCACCGACGATGTGCGTCCGATCGTACTGAACCGTTGGCGAATGTATTTGGGTGCGATGAGCGAAGAGGATCCGGTGTTCTTTGCCTGGGTCCGCCTGCAGGACACCCCCGCGGAACAATTCCAAACCGCCTGCGAACAATTGGTGCAGACGTCGAGGGCGGAGAATGGTGATCCGGCAAAGTTCAAAGACCTACACAACATGAGCGTCGAGGCGCCGCGGTGGAATCCGCGAGTTCTGGACGTTCTGGAGGAAACCCAACCGGCCTCGTTGATCGAATTAGCCGAAGCCTACGGCCGCCTGTTTGCCGACGTACATCTCGACTGGTTGACCGCCCTCCGCGAGGCGTCCCTGGAAGCGGCACCGGAAGGAGAAATCATCACGGACGAGGATCCGCGGCATGCCGAAATCAACAGCTCCATCAACCAACAACTGCGGCGGCACCTTTACGAATCCGGCACACCCACCGATGTGCCGGACAAGGTCGCCGCCCGAATGCTGAACCGTACCGTGTCGGACAAACTGAGAGGCAAGCGAGGCACAATCCACAACCTGCACCTCAACTCGCCGGGCTCGCCACCGCGTGGCATGGTCTTGGCCGAATCCGAGACGCCACCCGAAACCCGGGTCTTCCTTCGCGGTAACCCGCTAAGCCGTGGCGAACGGGTCGAAGCGAGATTCCTGACGAATGTCGCACCCTATGGCACGACGCCCTTCGACGATGGACGGCGTCGCCGCGGCTTGGCCGAAGCCATCGTCGCCCCGGAGAACCCGCTGACCCGGCGCGTAATCGTCAATTGGATTTGGCGACACCATTTCGGCCGGGGTCTCGTTCGCACGCCCGATGACCTGGGCACCCGCGGCACGCCCCCGACGCATCCTCAGCTGCTGGACTATTTGGCTACCGTGTTTGCCGAAGACGGTTGGTCGATCAAGAAGATGCACCGGCGGATCATGTTGTCCGACGTGTACCAACAAGCCTCGGTTGAAAACACGCAAGCTCGCCAGCGAGATCCTGAGAACCGGTTACTGTGGCGGATGCCGCGCAAACGCTTGGAGATGGAAGCGATGCGAGACGCGTTGTTGGCCGTCTCGGGCGAACTGGACACGACCACCATCGGTGGACGGCCATTCGACTTGGAAGCCACTCCGGTCGTTCCCCGCCGCAGTGTGTACGCGTTCATCAATCGCGACATTATCTCCGCTTTGTCCAGCACCTTTGATGGTGCCGACCCGACGTCTTGTACGGTCAAACGTCCCGACACGACCGTGCCCCAGCAAACGCTGTACGCGTTGAATTCCGCTTTCATCCAGGACCGCGCAGCCGCAGTGGCGAAGATGGCTGTCGAGGCTGCCGCCACCGATACGGAGCGTGTGGAATGGTTGTACCAGCGAATCTATTTGCGCGTGCCCGCGGCCGAAGAGCGCGAATTGGCCCTCGCCTTCGTAACGCGTCCGCAACCGGACGGCGCGGCCAGCGGCGACGAGCCAAACGATCATCAAGCCGACGCCGGTGATGCAGAACCAGCATCCACCGCAGAGAACCTCGAGCGTTGGGCGCAACTGGCGCATGCCATGTTGGCGTCCAATGAATTTATGTTTCTGGATTGACTGGAGTTCCGCTTCCTGTGTCACTCCCTCAACGCCTGTATCCATCAGCGAGCTAACCCATCATGGACCGTTCCTTCGCTTCTCCCCGCCGTCAGTTTCTTCAGCGCTGTGGTTTGGGAGTCGGATCGTTGGCGCTGGGCGAGATATTGGCCGGAGAATCGGCGACCGCCGGCACCGCAACCCACTTTCCAGCTCGTGCCCAGCACGTGATCCACATCTTTCTCAACGGCGGCATGTCGCAGGTCGACACCTTCGATCCCAAACCCGAACTGACCCGTCGAGCCGGCCAGATGTTGCCGTTCGACAACCTGCAGACCGAACGCAAAACCGGTGTCGCCCTGCCCTCCCCGTTCAAGTTCAAACAACACGGCGAGTGCGGGATGCCGATCAGCGATTTGTTTCCGCGGGTAGCCGAGTGCGCCGATGAACTGGCGGTCATTCGTTCGATGTACGCCGAGTTGCCCAGCCACGAAATGATGCTGATGTTGATGAACACCGGACATTCCCGTTTGGTGCGTCCCAGCTTTGGTTCGTGGTTGACCTGGGGGATGGGCACCGAAAACCAGAATCTGCCTGGCTTTGTCGCCCTTTGTCCAGGCGGTCTGCCGGTCGCGGGCGCGGGCAACTGGCGATCTGCGTTCCTGCCGGGCAGCTACCAAGGCACGTTGGTCGACACCGCTCACACCGATCCCACCAAGCTGATACGCCATATCCGCAACGATCGCCTATCCCCAGCCGAGCAGCGGGATCAGTTGGAAGTCCTGCAAGCGCTCAACGCTCGCCATTTGGCTGGACGCCCCGATGAACCAGACCTGGAAGCCCGGATTCAGTCGTTCGACCTGGCGTACCGAATGCAGATGGAAGCCACCGATGCTTTCGATACCAGCGGCGAGTCGAAGTCGATCCTGGAATTGTATGGTGAAGGAACGCAGAACCGCCAACTACTACTCGCCCGGCGTTTGGTCGAACGCGGCGTTCGTTACGTACAAGTCTGGCACGGTGCGGGCCAACCCTGGGACAGCCACAACAACATCAAGGATGCTCACCGGAACGTGGCCAACCAATGCGACCAGGGAATCGCCGGACTGATCAAAGACCTCAAGCAACGTGGCCTGCTGGACAAGACGCTGATCCTGTGCAGTGGCGAATTTGGACGCACGCCGTCGGTGGAACTGGGCCAGAACGGTTCGGGCGCCAGCCAGGGACGCGATCACAACCACTGGGGGTTCTCGTTGTGGATGGCCGGCGGCGGCGTCAAAGGGGGCACGATCTACGGAGCGACCGACGAGTTCGGTTTCAAAGCGGTCGAGAACCCGGTTTCGATCCACGACCTGCACGCCACGATGCTGCACCTGCTGGGCTTTGACCACGAACGTTTGACGTACCGATATGCCGGCCGCGACTACCGTCTGACCGGTCTGTCGGGCCAAGTCGTCCGCGACGTCATCGCCTGACGGACCACGATCTCGACTTCACACCAACACGAGTTTTGCACCATGAACGGTTTGTTTCCTCAACGCACTCTCGGCGGAATCGCCTTGCTGTGCACCCTCTGGCTTATCTCCTCCGGCGCACGCGCGGATGATTCATTGCCCGGCGTCCAAATACAGAATGTTCGCCGCGTGTTCGACAATGGCGAACACGGCCGTGTATCTGGCGGATCTCGTCAAGGAGTGAACTCGGTCTCCGGAAGTTTTTCTTTGACCTTCTGAATCACCGTGGGAATGTCCGTACAGGCCACGTCCAATCCCAGGCCGATCGCCAGGTAATAGTCTTCAACCTTATGACCCGGCCAGCCGTTGACCTTGAAACCGCGCTGCTGGGCTTCCTGGACCATTTCTCGCGACGTCCCGGAAATTCGACACGCGATGTGCGTGGTTTGCAAGCGCTGGGCACGTTCGATGAACGCCTGGGACAGCGGTTTACCGGCGATGATCGCAGTAGGCCAGTCCGCATCCCGCTTTCGCATTTCCACCAACGGCCGTTCATCGAAGGAGGTGAAGAGGTAGTCGGAACCGGCCGGCTTGTATTGCTTGGCCAACGCATACAGATTGTCGCAGTATTCCCCGATCCGCTCTTTGGGATACAGGTTTTTGTTGCTGGTTTTCATCTCCAGCTCCACATACACGCCCGGCTTGTCCTGCAGATATTGCAGAAAGTCTTCCAGAAACAGGAAGGCCTGTCCGTTTTTCGTCTGGACGTTCTTCAGTTCTTCGGCGGTTTTCTCCTCGACCGGGCCGCTGGCGTTGTGCGTCCGGTCCAACGTGTCATCGTGCAGCAAAACCAGCACGCCATCCTTGGTCATTCGCACATCGGTTTCAAAAGCGCGAATCCCCCGTTCATAGCAAGCTTCGAAGCCTTCCATCGTATTCTCTTCGAACTCATGGGCACCTCCACGATGTGCCAGAATCAGCGGCTGGCCCGATTCGTCGGCAAAGCCGTTGATGCTGAACGCCAAACCGGCAACCAGCTGGCAAAACAAAACGCAACGTAACATGAGCATTCCAACAAATAAAAGAAGCGAGATTCGGCAAGTCACACATCCTATACCGATCGGTTCAGTAACGGAACGCCCAACGCAACCGCCAACATCCGCGGCACCCAGAATCAACCGCCGCCGCGAAACTCCGAACCTACGGTTCAGGGCCGTGGGTTTCCGGGCCGCAACGCCACCGCGCTGCCACACCCGTTCGCGACGTTGGGTTCGTCCCTGGACGATTTGACGGAACGGGAACAAGATCTTCTGCGTCAGCGGAGGCAAGAAAGCTGACCGAACACAAGGTCTTCAGGCAAATGCTCCTGTTCGATCCGCAAGCCCTCTCGACACACCCGCTCGTACGCGGCGCGTTCGGATGACGAAAGTTCTAATCCATCCTGCGGAACCTGCGGCGGTACCGCACTGCACAGCCCCACGCTCTCGGCCAGCGTCGCCTCGTCCATCAGCATACTGCGGACGCTGGGCAAAAGACTGCGCAGGCGGTGCAGGATTTCAAATCCAGCGGCGTCCATGTCACCCCAGTAGGTGACTGGCCGGTCGTGCAACCAGCCGACGTCGCAGAGCTGAGTCACGCCGTTGCCCAGGCCGCCCAACACGAGACTATTGCGGACAGCGGGCATCGAGAGAAGACTGACCTTGTTTTCCACCAACAATACATTCGCCTCACCAACGCGTAAGACGTCGAGTGCTTCCGCCGGCAACGAACACTCCGCGAACGGAATACCAAGCTGCGCACGCAGATCTCGATCCAGCACCCGCAGCAGGAAGTGCGGCCGAGCATACTTCAACCCATACCGCGGTTCGAATTGGTCGACGGCGTAGCGAGGATCAATCGCCTCTGGCGGAAGCACCTCGTCCAGCCACTCCGCGAGGAAACGTCGGTTCCGTTCCAGCGTTTTCGACGAGGCCACCGGTATCTGACGTGCGAACACGTCGGGTCGGGGGTGACGCGAAAAATATTCGGTCAGCGTCAGCAACTCCTCCGCACGGTCTTCAACCTCCAGCAGCCTTCGCCAATTGCCGGGGCGTCGTACCCAAGGCTCGAGCGCCGGCAACCGGGATCGCAACGCTTGCACCAGCTCCTCGAGACGTCGCCAGCGTCCCTGCTCGCCGCTCAAAGCCCAAAGGTCCTCCATCGAATCGACGTAGATCGCCACGGGGAAATCGTTCTCACCATGAGAGCGACTGCGGCGTCGTTCCCACTGGACTCGGTATCCGAAGCCGCGCTGCGACTTCGAACCGGCCCGCAACGCCTCCACGCTTTGAATTGCTTCCGGAACCCGAGCTGACAATTTCACATCGGCCGGGATTCGGCGCGGGAAGAACGCTTCGTCGGCCAGCCAGGCGGCGACGGCCTTGGCTTGCAGACGACGGGCTTTGTCACGGATCTGTGCGGGCGTAATCATGTCAACACTACGTCAACGACCGAGGTTGTTCGCTGATTTGATCGAACTGGGTCGCCGTCAAACTTAACATTCGGCTGCGATTGCTTTCCGCATCCTTGACGATGTGGCAATACATACCGACATGGTCCTCGACGATCCGGGCTTTGGCGTCCAGCGGTGCCACGATCGCCAGCTGCAGACCGAATCGTTCGAACAATTCCAGGGCCGCTCGGGCTCGCGTATCGTCGCTGCGCGAAAACATTTCGTCGACCATCACAAAGTGAAACCTGCCCTCATTGTCGCCATCGGGCTCCAGCTCGTACTGATACGCAATCGCGGCAACCAGTACCAGAAACGCCAGCTTGCCCTTCTCGCCGCCGGACTTTCCGGAACCGCCATCGTACTCGGCCCCGGCCGTATGCGTCTTGCGGTCGTACACGCGAGCGACAAAGTTAAACCAATTGCGGACATCGACCACCCGTTCGCGCCACCGCCGGTTTTCGTCACTACGCAGCTTTTCCACGAAAGCCTCGATGCGTTTGAAGGCCCGTTCGTTGGCTTCGTCGGACCCATCCATGATGTTGTCCAAACAACCGTGCAGCTCGCTGCGGAAGCTGCGAATTTCCGCGTCTCGGCTGTCCTTGGGTTCCAAGCGGACATAGGACTTCCCCGGCTCCCAGTCCAACGAACGCAGGGCTTCGTTCAAGGTCTCGATTCGTCCGCGGATATCCTCGCGTTCCTGCTCCAGCGTGGCGTTCAACACGCCGATCTCCTGCAGCACCGAGCTCTTCAATCGTTGTCGAAAACGGCGAGTGTGCTGCGGAAGTTCGTCCTGGTCGATCTTGGTCTTCAGCACGCGATAGGCTGGCAGATCATCGCCGGGGGACACATCCATATCGGCCCGAAACGCGGGAAAACGGTTCAGGAAATGATTCATCCGCGACGCCAATTGCTTGGAGACGGGTTCACGTCGCCGTTCGGCTTCGGCGGTCAGCCGTTCCCAGTGTCGCACCGCGTCGTCCTTGCGGGCGTGCAGGGCAACGATGTCGGCGACTTCGACCGGCCACGCGGCTTGCAACTCCGCCAACGCTTCCTCATCCGGCGGCAGCTCGCGAGTTTCCATATTGTTCAGAACATTTCGCAGCACCTGTTCGCCTTGCTTCAAGTGCTGGGCGCACTCGGCTCGGTGTTCTGACAGAGCTTGGCGGTCCAGTTCCAATCCCTTCTTTTCCGCCTCCAGCTCCGCCTTGCGTTTTTTCAGTTCCAACAATTTGTCGTTGGACCCTTCCAATCGCCGAATCTCCTGCAGACACCGGTCGGCTTCCGCGTCATGTTGGCCATCGTCGATCGATTCGAAGCTGGGAAGTTCGCAGAAGCGTTGCAAATCCACAATGAACTTTTCCGCCTGACGCATCTGTTGGCGCTCGCGATTCGAGCGTTCGACAAGTGTTCGCTCCCTTTGCTCGAGCTCGCGAATCGAGGACTCGAGGATCCGGATCTTGGCCTTGTTGTCCCATCCGAGCACATAGTTCCGGCGGTCATCGCGCTGGCTTCGATCGTCTTTGCTGTGCCGCCGATCGTCTTGTTTGATATGACGATTACGGGTCATCGCACGGCCATGGACCTGTTGGAACTGGGCGATGTCTTCACAAGCGGCGAAGTCGAAGCGGGTTTCGATCTGCCCGCGGACGTACGGCGACAGCGGATGCCGAGGACGAAACTGCAGCATCTCTGGCAATCCGAAGGGTCGCGACTTTGCCCGCGTCCCATCCGTGGCCAGCTGGACGCGGTCGTAGCTGAGCCGCATCCCCTTGCCGTGACGATCGATCAAGCGATTGCGGTCGACGTACCGCGACACATCGCGATACAGGTCGTCGGGAACTAGCAACGTCCGTGCAAAACCGCCCAACACCAGCTCGATCGAAGCCTCCCATTCCAGGTGCTCGACCTTGACCGCCATCATCTCGGCGGCAAACGGCAAGTCCTCCGGGGCCAAGCGAAGCGAGGCGCAGAGGGCATCGCGCACGTCGACAAAATGAGCGGGCAGATTGTTGCGGCGCTTGCGCAGCGACTCCAGCTCGGCGACGTCCTGTTGCAGTTGTGAGCGGATGCCCGCGCTGGCGATGTCATGCTGTAGTTTCTGTTTTTCGGCCGCTTCGCTCTGCGTTCGCAGTTCCGCGACGCGCTGCCGAACCTGCTGCAGCGCCGCCTCAAATCGGTGGCTACTGGTCAGCTCCACTGGCACTCCGGCGGCGGCGAGCGATGCTTCAAACTGCAATCGTTTGCTGCGTTTCCGTTCTGCTTCCTCGGCGTGCTGAACCGCTTGTTGCTGCAGGTCGCGAATGCGGTTTCCCCCGGCGTCTTCAATATCCCGCTGGATGTCTGCGAGCGCCTGGTAACGAGCCTGGATCAGTTCAGCCAACGAATCCAGTTGCGACTGTAATTCATCGATCTGCAGGGACCATTGTTCGCACAGGGGCTGTAGGAGGTCCATCGTGGCGCGATCGAAATAGGCGGGAAGCGTTTCCTGTTGACGTCGCAGCCGGATCAGGTCCTCGGACAACCTTTCGTACTGGTCTCCCAACTCGGCAATCGGTTGCAGCAATTGGGCCTGTTCCCGAACCTCGATCAGTTTCTGATACGCTTCGCTCAACTGCGAAAAATGCCGCAGCAGCTTTTCGACTTTATCGTTCCAGGGCTTCTTCTCCAGCATGTGAGTTCGAATGAACTCGTTCAGTTTCTGCACATCTTTGACGGCGACCGTTTGGTTAAAGACATCCATCGCCTTGGGTTGAAAACGCACCTTTCGCCGGAACCAACCGTGATAGGTCGAGTACCGGTCGGTGACATTCCACCCGATGCTTTCGAGCACCCGCTTGATGTCCTTGGTGGACGTGAATCCGGCGACATGCTCGGTGATACAGAAATCCTGCTCGGCATAGGCGTAGTGGATCACGCGTTTGTCCGCGGCCACGTGCATGACTTGCGCCAGCGTGAAAACGCCGCCGCTGGGCGCACAGCGAAACGTCGCCAGGATCACCGTATAGAAGTCGTTGTCGGGGCGCAGGTACTGGGTCCGCGCGCGATCGTCCTCGCCCGACGTTTTATCGTAGGCACCGCGGATGTAACTGGTTTCGTCGCGTTCCTTCTTTCCGGCCCCCGCGGCGACGTTGTAATTGCGGACGCCGGGCCGCACCAACAGCGTCAACACCGCATCGACCAGGGTGGACTTGCCCGCCCCGTTCTCGCCGACCACCAACACGGATTCCCCGCGCGGATGAATCGCATGCACGGTCTTGTCGAAAGTCCCCCAGTTGTAGACTTCCAGTTTGTCCAAACGATAGCCGGCCGGTGACGGACGCTCCTCTTGTGAGGCCGCGGCGGGAGACGGTCCGTGATCGAACAGCGAGTCCTGTTGGGAACGACGATTCATTCGACCACCGCCTGCGATGGGTCTTCCGGGGTGGCGGCGGAATCGGCTCGTCGCCGGGCAAGCTCTGCCACCAGTTCGGTTCGCATCTGCTCCAATTGCGCCAGCGGTAGGCGGGCTTTCAGAATCCGCCGCACCTCCCAGGCGGGTGGGGTATCGGAAAACTGCTTGACGAACTTCATCTCTTGCAGACTCTTCAAGTGCGCCGTCAACTTTCGATTGAGACGGACGGGATCTTCCTCGTGACCGCAGATTTCCGACCATAACGAAAGCAGGTCGGACTGGTTCACGACGCATCGTTCGTCGTGATGGATCTGTTCTTCGAACTGTCGCAGCTCGTCACGGAGCAGCACGCACAGAATCGATTGATCAAAGCCGAGACGCGTCCTGCGAAACAGCGTCGGCATCGGCGGATACTCCGGCGGAAAACTTTCCGGAGCGATCTGTCGCAGATAAGCCATCCCGTTTTCTTCGTCCACGATCAACCGCAATCCGATGCGAACGAAATAGTCGGTCAGTGGCGTAACGCTTTCCAGAACGCGGTCCCACACGTCGCCGGCATCATCGTGATAGACGATCCCCTGCAACAAACGCACGGCGGCGGCGGACCACGGCACGGCGGACGGCAGTCGTTCGGGCAGCAAATGGCTGTCATCATTCATGGATCGCTCTCCTCAAGCACTGTCCATCATCTGGGTCTGCGCCACCGCGTGGCGGGCCGCACCGTTCGGTCACGCATAAAACGGATCATGGGAACCATTACCTCGACACGTTTCGGAATCTGCCCCGCGGCCTCTCCGCCGGGACGCCGCTCGCCGTCCGGTCCCTCTCCGTCCGGTCCCGGTTCGTCCGGTCCCGATTCGTCCGGCCGATCTTCAATCAGAACTCGTTCGGTCAATGATTCGTCGATCTCGTGTCCATCTTCGTGAGCGATCTGCAGCCAACCGACGACTTCGATCACGCCGGCTCGCGGTGGCATGCGGGTCAAGACCTCTGGCAAGGTAACCATCGCCGACGCGTCCATCATGTCCGCGAGTGTCGTACGCATGCTCCGCCAGGGAAGATTCTTTAGGGCCGCCAGCTTCAGGGCTTCGCGGGTGGTTTGCGTCAAATCGACCGCCTCGTCGACGGGGGTCACGTCCAGCGGCTGTGGAGCGTTCCAGAACGATCGGGAGAAAGCGGACCGCAGGGTGGGCATCGCCTCGACATCCAATCCGATCCGCTTCCGAGGGTCGGCGTCGTCCCCGGCTGGATGCTCGGCCGACAGCGTCGCGGCCGTGGTCCGGATCTCTCGCAGGACTTCGGCGACACGCCGACGGTGATCGATGGAATCGGCATCCAGCAGTCGTCGCAGCGTCTCGCTCAAGCGGCCGGTCTGGCGGAGCACGTTATCGGCTTCGTTCAACAGCGAAGGCAACAGTTGACGGACCCGATGCACACCGTCGCGATCTTTGGAAAGGGCCGGCAGTTGCACCAGTTCGTCGATTACGGCGCGGAGCTCCTCCTGCCTGGTCGGCGAAAACAGAAATGCCACGAAGGCATAGAAGCTGACCCCTTCGTCCTCTTGGCGGATCAAATCCTCCGCATCCAACGCTCCGGCCAGAATACTTCCCCGCGACTGTCGACGCCGCTGCGTTTGCGTATGGACCTCGCGGGCAATCTGTTCGAACCTGTCTTCCACAGCGCGAAAATCACCCTGCAGTGTGCGGAGCAGCTCGATCGCGGTTTGAAAACGGTCGCGGATGGTGGCTTCGGGGTACGTTTCGACGGCGCCGCCAGCCCGAATCGATTCGATCTCGCGATCGATCGCGTCGCGTTGGGCTTGCAAATCCTTTAATCGGCGGTCCGGATTGTCCGTCGCGCCGCGAACGATGTCGGTCAGGGTGTCGATGACCAATCGCAAACGCCCTTCCGTTCCGACCAACCTCGATTCGCGTGTCATCAACGCGTCGACGAACCGCAGCGCGTCCTCGGTGTGACGCGTTAATTGGTAGTGAGGCTGATTCGAATCGGACTTCAGAAATCGCCGCAACCACGCTTCATCGGACCAAGCAACCAGGTAGTGATCGGCCGCTTGCGCCAACGCTTCGTATCCATCGTCGCGAAGGTCCTCTTGGAACACCACCAGGCGGCGACGCAGTTCCTCGTGCGCCAGGGAACCCTGCTCCGGGGCTTCAGCACCCTTGAACGCGCGGTTCAGAAAGTACAGGACGAACGCGGCCTGCTGGCTGCGCAGCAGGCGTACCGTGGGCGAATTTGCAAACCGGTTGTGCAGGTTTTCCAGATCCATGGCCGCCATTTTAACAACGCCATGGACACCTTGGGTCATCGGCGTCCCACGATCCGGCGAGGGTCAGGCGATGATGTCGTGAACGACGTTGCCGTGGACGTCGGTCAGGCGGAAATCGCGACCGCCGTAGCGGTAGGTCAACTTGGTGTGGTCCAGCCCCAATAGATGCAGGATCGTGGCGTGGAAGTCGTGCAGATGCACCGCTTGATCGACAGCCTTGTAACCCAGCTCGTCGGTCTTGCCGTAGGTCAGCCCGGCCCGGGTTCCGCCGCCGGCCAACCATCCGGTGTAGCCTTCGGCGTTGTGGTCGCGGCCGATGGTTTCTTTACCGCTTAGGATCTGCGTTTCGGGTGTGCGTCCGAACTCTCCGGTCCAAACCACCAGCGTGTCTTCCAACATGCCGCGCTGCCGCAGATCGGTTAACAAGCCGGCGATGGGTTTGTCGATCTGTGCCGCTTTGCCCGGGAATTTGTCGAGGTTGCTGTGGTGATCCCAGCCGCTGGAATGGACTTCGACGAACCGCACGCCGGCTTCGACCAAACGGCGGGCCAGCAAGCACTGGCGGCCAAAATCGTCGGTCGATCCGGCGTCCACACCGTACATCTCCAACGTCTCTTTGGTCTCGCCGCTGAGGTCCAAGACCTCGGGCACCGCGCGCTGCATCCGTTCGCTCAGCGTCAGCGAATCGATCACGCCCTGAGCCTCGTCGGTTTGCTCCAACAACCGTCGGTTCATCGACTGAGCCAAATCCAACGCTTCGTCGGCAACCTGCGGTGGCAAACCATGGCCGGGATTCAGGTTGTGGATGGTGGCATCCTTGACCTTCTGGCCGTCCCATCCCAGCCGTGTCGCTTGATACGCACTGGGCAAGAACGCGCTGCCAAAGTTCGATGGACCGCCGAAGGTCCGCGTCGGTTTGATCGTAAAGAAACCGGGCAGATCCTGGTTCTCGGTTCCCAGCCCGTGCAGGATCCAGGACCCCAGCGAAGGCCGCTGGAACTGGAACGCTCCGGTGTGCAGCATGGGAATCGCGATCGGATGCGCCCGGCTGGTCGTCTGCATGGCCTTCAGCATGCACAGTTGGTCGGTCTGCTTGGCCAACTCGGGAAAGGCTTCGGAAACCCACATCCCGCTTTCGCCGTATTGATCAAACTTCAATAGCGGAGCGAGCAGTTTGCCTTTGCCATTGCCCTTTTTGCCGCCCATCTTCCGCAGCACGGGTTTGTAATCAAAGGATTCAAACTGTGAGGGGCCACCGTTGATAAACAGAAAGATGACGCGTTTGGCTTTGGGGGCAAAATGCGGTTGTTTCGGCGTCAGCAGTCCGGCTTTGCTGGCCGCCGGCGTCAGGCCGGTCGCCATCAGCGATCCCAGGCCACAGGCCCCGACTTTCAGCCACTCGCGCCGCGATACAGACGGTAACGAAGATTGAGGTTTCATAACGCTAGAATGTCCGGCTAGTGGTCCACCAAGTAACGAAACTCGGCGGTCGTAAAGAGGGTTCCAAACCAAGCGGCCCAGGCGACCGTCTCGCGGGTTGCTTCGTCGTCGTGGGTCTTGCGAACCTGCTCGACCAGCGATAACGCGCCCTCGCGTTCGGCGTCCGTGATCGGACGGCCCAAGGTCCACAGCATCGCCAGCTCCACCCGCTGCGGATCGGTGCTCGCCGCGGGCGAAACCAACAGTCGCTCCGCCGCATGGCGAGACTGTTCGGCGACGAACGTCGAGTTGCGCAGGTACAGCGACTGTGAGGGAACATTCGTGACGCTGCGCCGGCCGCTGACCAAGCTGGGCGACGGGAAGTCGAACAGGTCGAACAATTCGGGCAGGTAGTCGCGAACGATCGGCAAGTAAACGCTGCGACGATTGCTGGGTGGTTGCAGTTTGTCGGTGGGTACGCCGCGAACCAGCGTGTCCCCCAAGCTCGTGACGGTGGAGCCCGCGGGCCGGGACACATCCAGTTGGCCACTGACGGCCAAAATCGCGTCACGAATCGCTTCGGCCTCGAGTCGCCGCGGCTGGGATCGCCAGCACAAACGGTTCCGCGGATCCCGCTGGAGATTCTCCGCATCGGGCGTGCTGCTGAGCTGGTAGACACGACTGAGCATGATCTCGCGGATCAGGTGTTTGACCGACCAACCGTTCTCGACAAACTCGATGGCCAGCGCGTCGAGCAGCTGCGGGTGCGTCGGTTCCTTGCCGATCACGCCAAAGTTGTCGACGGTGGGAACCAGCCCGCTGCCGAACAGATGATGCCAAATCCGGTTGACCATCACGCGCGAGGTGAACGGGTTTTCGGGGCTGGTGATCCACTGAGCCAATTCCAAGCGACCACTGCGGTCCGGCCCAACGATGGGCGGATCGACCGTGGAGACCGCACTGAGGAACCCTCGCGGCGCGAGCTCGCCCTTGTCGCCGACGTTCCCGCGAACCGCGACGTGGATGTCCGCCGGCTTGTCTCGATCGCGGACGGTCATCGCATACTGCGGCCGCTCGGGGCGAGACTTGTTCAGCTCGGCCAGCTCGGCTTCCAACGCACTGACCTCGGCCTGCAGCTCCGCGACCAGCTTCGCAGCCTGGTCGCCATCTGCCTGCTCGGGCTCGGTTTCCTCGGCCTCTTCGGCAGCCCCTGTTTCGGCAGAAGACTGCTTGGCATCCTTCGCATCCTCGGCTTCGGTCGCCTTCTTCGCTTCGGTGGCTTTCTTCAGTTCTTCCTTCTTGGCAGCCACCTTGGCGGTCACGTCGGCGATCTTCTTATCATGGGCCTCCGCGGCATCGTGCTTGGCCCGGGCGTCGGGACCGATCGGCAGCAGGTCGGTCGGCGTATTGCTGTACTTCTGCTTGATCGTGCCGTACAGCGGCTCGGTGCTCATAAAGATCCCGGCCAAGGAGTAATAATCTTTGGTCGGAATCGGGTCGAATTTGTGATCGTGACAGCGAGCACAGGCCACCGTCAGTCCCATCGTCGCGCGGAACACGGTGTCGATCTGATCGTCCGCGATATCCATCCGGAACTGGGTGCCGCGGGAGTTGTGACGTTTGGGACCAAACGACAGGACGCTCGTCGCGATGCGGCGTGCTTCGATTTCCTCTGCCGTATCGTCTTCGCTGGTCGGCAGCAGATCGCCGGCGATTTGCTCGCGCACGAACTGGTCGAACGGTTTGTCTTGATTGAACGAGTCGATCACGTAGTCGCGATACGGCCAGGCGTGCGGGTACGTAAAGTTGAACTCCATGCCGCTGGATTCCGCATAGCGAACCACATCCAACCAGTGCCGCCCCCAGCGTTCTCCGAAGTGCGGCGATTCGAGCAGATGATCGACCAGTTCGGCAATCGTTCCGGCCGCGTCCTCGCCGGCATACTGCGACAACATTTCCGGCGTCGGCGGCAGCCCGGTCAGGTCGAAGGCGATGCGGCGGACCAAGGTGCGACGGTTGGCGTCGGCCACCGGCGTCACCCCCTCGGATTCCATTTTGGCCAGCACGAAGCGGTCGATGTCACTGCGAGGCCAATCGGCCAGCTCGACCGCGGGCGGATCCACGGGCACCGGAATCTGGAACGACCAGTGCTGCCGTCCCGCTTCGTAGCGCTGCTGGCGGGCGGTCGGACCGTTGTCGCTGCGCGAATCCGCAGCCCCCAGCCGCACCCACTGTTCAAACGCCGCGATCGTTTCTTCGGCCAGCTTCTCATCGGGCGGCATCGGCGACACGTCGTCGTCGTGGCGCAGCATGCGGATCATCAGACTTTTTTCCGGATCGTGCGGGATTACGACCGGTCCGGAATCGCCACCGCGCATCAGCCCCGTAGGCGAATCCAGTTCCAAGCCAACGGCAATCTCGTCGGCTTCTTTCGAATGGCATTGGTAGCAGTGCTGCTTCAGCACCGGTTCGATCTGGTTTTCGAACAACTCCCGGCCCGCGGAAGACTTCGTCTCGCCTTCCGGCCCTGCGGCCAACGCACACGGACCCTGGCCGAAGCTGCCGAGGAGACCGAGTCCCAAGGCAAGCAGCACAGTCGAATGGAGGATTGAACGGCTCATGGCTTGACGACCTTTTCAGCGTTCTCGGTCTTTCCAGCGTTCTCGCATGCTCTAGTCAAGTTACCGGGTTATCGCGTGCTCGAGCCGGGTTGTCGATTGCTCGAACCGGGTTACAGGGTGCTCGAACCGGGCAGCTTCGCAAGAGCGTCTCCAGGCTTTCCGACATGACCTTGGCGGGCGGTCAGAGAGAGCTTGGGGAAGAACGTGAGGTGGGCGGGTAGGTAGGTGGGAGTCGTGCAGGGTTTGCACGAGGGGATGGTCAGGCAAACGGATTTGCCTTTACTACCGACATTAACGGCGATCCATCGCCCCGTCAAGCTACAGTATGGTTGCGGCGGACCACCCTACTCCCCGCTCAACGGCGTCGCCGAAGCGTCCCGCAACGCGGCATTCCTAATCTTCGGCGCGGCTGCCGTCGCCGCACATCTTGACGATCTTGGGGTCGAAGCGGGCGATCGGTTCGACCAGATCGGACTGAGCCGCCATCACGCTTTCGATGTTCTTGTAGGCGCCGGGAACTTCGTCCGCGCCGGCCGACAGCACCCGAATGCCCCGCTTGTCCAGGGTCCCCTTGATCGACCGCAGATTGAACTTGTCCTTGGCGGCTCGGCGAGACATTTTGCGTCCCGCTCCGTGGGAGGCCGACATCAAACTTTCGGCATTGCCCCTGCCGCGAACGACAAACGTCGGGTCCGCCATCGATCCCGGGATCACGCCCAGCACGCCTTTGCCCGCGGGCGTTGCGCCCTTGCGGTGCACGATCAATTCGCGTCCGTCGTGGACTTCCTTCCAAGCAAAGTTGTGGTGGTTTTCCACGTCAGCGATCACCCGTGCTCCCAACAAACTGGAGACGTTCTTGTGGATCACGTCGTGGTTGGCCGCCGCGTAGTCACCCATCAAGTTCATCGCCGCCCAGTACTCCTGGCCTTCCTCCGAATCCATGTCCAGCCAGGCGAGCCGACCGAATTTGGAGTACTCACGCGGCAGGTTTGCGCTGGCGATCGCCGAATACGTCGAACACACCGACGCCCCGGTTCCCCGGCTGCCGCTATGACTCAACAGCGCCACGTAGGTCCCCGGCTCCAAGTCCAGTTCCGCGGCGGGTTCGGTGATGGTCAACGTTCCGAATTCGACAAAGTGATTGCCGGACCCCGACGTGCCCAATTGCCGCCGCGCCTTATCCTTGTTCTGACGTGTGATCCGCGTCACCGTCCAGTCCTGGTCAAACACGGCGTGATCGACCTTGCGTCCCTGCACGACACCGATGCCAAAGAACGTGCCGTTCTCGAGCGACTGCCGATAGTTTTCAAAATTCTTGGACAGTGACTTCGGGGGCATGTCCAGGACGGACATCTTCATCCGGCACGCGATGTCGACGCCCACAGCGTAGGGGACCACCGCGTTTTCCAAAGCCAACACGCCACCGATCGGCAGGCCGTAACCGATGTGCGCGTCGGGCATCAGCGCCGCACCGCGAGCCGCCGGCAGCGAGCACGCCTGCTCCATCTGCTGGTGCGAACCCTGGTCGATATCCTCACCCCAGGTGCGGTAGGGAATCGGCTCGAAGGAACGCTCGATGGGTTGCTGTTGCAGCTCTTTAGCGAGCGTCCCCAGAACCGGATCGCCGACATACTGCGCAGGCTCCGCGGCGACCGCCTGGATGCGTTGTTTGATCTGACTTTTCGACAGCGACTTTTCGGCCACCAGTTGCTGAATGGCTTCGATGGCCCACTTGGACGCATACCGAGGAACCCCAAGTTTTTCCAGTTGTCGCGCGTTCATGGCCGGTTTCCTTTCGTGAGTACCTTGGCGTCGCTCCCGATGCCGCATCCTTCTTGGACACGCCCGGCGAACACAGGTTCGCAACCCATCATTCCGCTCGCCGAGACGATTTCCAAAACGAACGCAGCATCGCGGTGAAGGTCACCCCCCAGGCCAGCAGCGCGACGTAAACGAAGCACTGAGGAATCACCAACAGAAAGCCCAGTTCCAATTCCTTCGCCAATCGAAACGTACAGACCGTGTACATGCCCAGCGGAAAAACGATGCTCCAGTACTGGGGATCGTAGGCAAACGCAAAACGCTTGCAGGCATGCCGCCAGAACCCGAGGGCGACCAGCATGGGAATCCACCACGTCGCCGTGGCCCAGAACAGCAGCGTGAAGCCTTTGATGAACGGCAATACCTGCGTCAAGATCGCGGAGTCATCTGCCAAGGAGATCAACGAGACGCCGGCCAATGTCGAGATCGCCATCGCTCCCATGTTGATCCAGTACGGCGGCGTCATGTCAAACGCGCTCATGGCAAAGAACGTGTAGCGATAGAAGATCAGGGAGATGATCCAGATGTAGAGCATCCCTCCGGCCAGCCACATGACCAAGGCGAAGAACAGCGTCATTTCCCGTCCCTCGACCAATGTTTCGGCCAGCATCCCGCCGAGCATAGACACCGCCTGCGTCGCCACCACCGACACCAACCACCCGCCGTGGATGCCTTCGGCCAACGAGGGCTTGGGATCTTTGATCGTCAAACTGGTGAACACGGCCGTGGTCAACAGAAAACAGAGGACAACACCGATTGTCCACAGCACCCAGGAGACCGCCGGAAGGTCGGCCAGCAGCAGGAACTGGACGCCCAGCACGCAACAGGCGGCGACGGTGGTAAAAAAACCCACACTCCGCTTGTGATCGACCACGTCCTGAAAAAACGGCCGCGGAAAGACAAGCATCCGCAGCAGCGAGAGGCCCGCCAGCACCAGAATTGCGACAGCGTTCAAGGCGAACAAGCCCATGGCAACCCACGACAGTCCCAACAGTTCGCTGGCAATGGATACGATGCCCGTGGCCATCACCAGAGCAAAATAGGCCGGATTGAGCGTGGCGATCGCTTGCAGACGCCCTTCGCTCATCGGTCCAGTCGCACCAAATACCACATCAGACCGATATTCAATCCAAGGCATACCAAGCTTGCCGCCGCTGCCGGCCAAACCACGCGATCATTGCCCCCCAACCACATGCTCATCGTGGCGGTCAATAACCACAACTGCATCACCACCAACAACAACACGATCGTCATGATCCCGTAGACGATGACCAGTCGTTGGCGACGGGTTTGTGTAGGATCCGTCATGAATTCCTCCGCTGGACGTCGGTAGCAATGATCTCGCCATTTTCGATACGCAGAACGATTCGCGGAAGCGGACGCCGGGGCGGTCCCGCCAAAGGCTTGCCCGTACTTGCTTGAAAATACCCCTCGTGACAGGGGCAATGCAGCCGATCCTGCGCCAAATCCGGACTCACCGGGCACATCAGGTGGGTGCACTGATTCGAAAATGCCACGAACGTCTCCGGCGCAGTCCGCATCAATAGGCAGGGATCGCGTTCGCTGGGGTAATGAAACAGCAGGGACTCGCCCACGGCCAGGTCCGCCACGTCGGCGATCTTTCGCGGTTCCTGCTCGCGGCGGCGAAACAGGCTCTGAAAACCGATCCACACCTGCCCGCAGACAAACGCCAGACTGGTCAGCACCATGAACTTGGTGAAGTCGCGCCGCGCACCGTATTCGTCAGCACCGACTTCGATCGGAAAATCCTTGCGCCACTTCGGCTGCTCGACCTCGGGCTTGCCGTCGGGAAAGTTATGCTGGGGGTTGCGATCAGGATTCATGGCTCGGGGTTCTCTGAACAATCGGGCTCATCGCACGGTCGGGTTCACTGCACGGTCGGTAACTCAAACACGGCCCCGGAAAGCATGGCATCGTCGGCTTCGTCGGCCGGAGACTCGAACATCCCATCGGCCACATCGAGATGCGTCGCCGGCGACTGGCGAGGGACCATCATCTGCACCTTGGTACGGATCGTCTGGCCGCCGAAGCGGAATTCGTTGTTGGTCCGGCTTCGCGGGCGGAGCTCTTCGATTTCGCTCAGCGTGCCATAGTGCAACGCTCCGCTGGGACAAACGGTCGCGCACATCGGTTTCTTTCCGATGCTGGTCCGATCGTAGCACATGTCGCACTTCATCATGAGATCCATGGAGGTCTCCATTTTGGGGACTCCAAAGGGACAGGCCAGGACACAGTTATTGCAGGCGATGCAGCGTGGCTTTCGCGCCGACTGCACCACACCGTCCTCGGTGCGTTTGATCGCATCGGCCGGACAGACTTCGGCGCAGGTGGGCGAGTCACAGTGCATGCAGATCACCGGCAGGGTCTGAGGCGACTGCAAGCGATCCACGGTCTCCAGATGGATCATCGATTTCCCTTTGTGCGTGTCACATTCCGAACAGGCCTGCACGCAGGACTGGCAACCGATGCAGCGATGGGGATCGATAAAGAAGTATTTATTTTCCGGGATGGCCATGGCTCGTCTCGTCGGAAGCGTTGGCTGGCGGACTGGCGGCCTTGCGTAACCGCACGGCACAAACTTTGTATTCGGGGATCTTCGAAATCGGATCCTGGGCGGCGATGGTCAAGCGGTTGGCGCTTTGCTTGCCGGCCCAGTGATAGGGGATAAAGACCGTATCGGGGCGGATCGTCTTGACGACCATCGCCCGCAGGGTGAGCTCGCCGCGACGTGAGCTGATCGTGGTCCACTGGCCGTCCTGAATCCCCAGCTGGGCGGCCAGTCGGGGATGGATCTCGACTCGCGGCTCGGGATACTGATCGACCAAGGGACCGATCCGGCGGGTTTGTGTGCCCGACAGGAATTGGCTGACCACCCGTCCCGTGGTCAAGATCACCGGATACTCCGCGTCCACCTCCTCGGTCGGCGGGGTGTATTCGGCGAGATTGAAGCGCGCCTTGCCGTCGGGAAAATAAAACGGTCCGGCGTCGCCGGCGATCGGGTTGGGCGTGCCGGGTTCAAACAGCCGCGGTGTGCCGGGATGATCTTCGCTGGGACAGGGCCAACAGACGCCGAACTGCCGTTCGATCTTCTCCCAGGTCATTCCCGAATAGTCCGCGACCCCGCCCTGGCTGGCGCGGCGCAGTTCGTCAAAGATCTCCCGCGAATGGTTGAACGTAAATCCGTGCGGTCGCCCCAGCGCGGCCGCGATGTCCTGGATGATCCGCCAGTCCTGCCGAGCCTCGCCCGGAGGATCGACCGCTTGATTGATCTTGATGACCCGGCCCTCGATCTGCGTGACCGTCCCTTCGTCCTCCTCCTGCAGCGACCCCGGCAACACGATATCGGCGTGCCGGGCGGTCTCATTGAGAAAGAAATCGATCGCCACGTAAAAATCCAACTTGTCCAACATCCGGGCGACGAAACCGCTGTCGGGCAGCGAAACCAGCGGGTTGAAGCACAGCGAAATCAGCCCCCGAATTTCGCCGCGATCGATCTTGCGGAACAACTCGTAAGCGTCGACGCCCGGCGGCGGCAGCTCATCCGGATCGACGTCCCAGACCTTGGCCACGTGGGCGCGATGCGCGGGGTCCGCCAGGTCGCGTCCGCCGGGCAATTGATCGCATTTCTGACCGTGCTCGCGGCCCCCCTGGCCGTTGGCTTGGCCGGTGATCGTCGCGTAACCGCAGTGTTCGCGACCGATACGCCCGGAGGCGAGCACGATGTTGATCGCGCCCAGCACGTTCTGCACGCCGTGGCTGTGATGCTCGATCCCCCGCGCATGCATCAGAAAGCTGGTGCTGGCCGTTCCCCACCACTCGGCAGCCTGACGAATCAACCGTTCGGCGATGCCTGTCACCTCCGCCGTGCGCGCCGGCGTCCACTGCTGGACCGATTCGGCCAGGGCCTCAAACCCAACGGTGTGGTTCTCGATGAAGTCATGATCAAGCCAGTCGTGCTCGATCATCAGCTTCAGCACGCCGTTGAACAGCGCCACATCGCGGCCCGGCTTGATCGGCAGGAACAGGTCACAGGTCCGGGCCACCGGGGTAATTCGTGGATCCACCACGATAATCTTCGCGCCCTGCTCGCGAGCCTGCCAGACGTAGCTGGTCGTGATCGGTGCGCACTCGGCGACATTCGCACCGCTGATCCAAACCACCTCGCTGCCGACGATGTCCGACCAAGGGTTCGCTGCACGGTCGATCCCGAACGCCTTCTTGTTGCCCGCCCCGGCGCTGACCATGCACAGCCGGCCGTTGTAATCGATGAAGGGCGTTTTCAGACAGACGCGGGCGAACTTGCCCATCAGGTACGTTTTCTCCGTCGTCAAACTGGCTCCGCTCAGCATGCCGATCGAGTCGTTTCCGTATTTCGCCTGCAACTGACCCAGCTGCTTCGCCACGCGTCCGATCGCGTCTTGATAATCGATCCCGCGAAAACCACCCTCGGCGGCCGGATCACGCAACTGGGCTCGCAGCAGCCGGTCCGGATGCGAGCCCTGCAGGTAGCGTTTGACACCCTTGGGACACAGCATCCCGCGGTTGAACGGGAACTCCATCCAGGGTTCAAAGCCGATCACCTCGTTGTCTTTGACTTTCAACTGGATGCCGCACTGCTGACCACAGAAACAACAGTGCGTCTTGACCAAAGCATCGGGCTCGACCCCGCGATCCAAGCGCGAACCCGATGAAAAAGCCAGATGCGGCCCGAACTGTTCGCGGATCTCTAGCGGGTCTCTAGGAAGCTGTGCCATGGGATTCCTGCCAAAGTTTACCTTGTGAGAGAGCCATCGAAATGCGGCGACAACGCGGACATACCCGCTGGTAGTGATCGACGCGGTCGGTAACGAATTCGTAACGGTACCCCAACCGTCGTTGCACTTCGATCAGATCGTCGACCTGCAGCTGCGACGCATACGGCTGTTCACAGCGGACGCAGATCGCTTGCTGGCCACGCTGGCCGGCGTCCTTGTAGAACGCCACGCCCAGTTGAGCGGGACGCTGGAAAATATGAAAGAACTTGCCAAACGGCATCCACAACAGCGTGAAGATCACCGTCGCGGCATGCGTGATGGAAAGGAACTCATAGGCAAACCCATCCATCCAGGAGTAACTGACCACCAACATCAGCCCGGTAATGCTGACCGCAAACAACATGATCAACGGCAATAAATCCTCGCCAAAACGCTGCAGCGCCAACGCGTCGTGGCTGCGCATCCGCCGTCGCATGGCCAACATCACCCCGGCGATCACCAGAAAGGAAGCCCACACCAAGCCGTGAAAAATCAAAAACCCCAGCAGCGAATCGGTCTCGAACGAAAACGTAGAAAAACCAAATATGTTCGCGCGGTAACGCTCGAAACTGCCGTCCGCAAACTCGAAATGGACCCAGCCGAAGACCAACGGAAAGGTGATCGCAGCGGCCAGCACACAGCCCCACATGATCAACCAGTGCGCCGCGCCCCGCAGCCAATTCCGCCGCCAAATGAAGATGTTCAAGGCGAACGACGAAAACAGTCGCCGGAACATCAAACCCACATTGCGCGCTCGCCCGCGGCGCGTAAAGAATGCTTGCCAACCACGACGCCAGTACAGGGCCGTTGGCGGCCGCTGTAACCACATCGAATACCGGTACACGATCCCAAACATCGCGAACAGCGAAGCGAACGTGTAACCGACCAGAGCGGCGTCGAAATGCGAAAGCTGCCGCGAACCCAAAACGATCAGTGCCGCCAGAATCAGCATCGCGCCCAAGCCGTACGCTCCAGCAATCAGCGATTCACGCGGCAACAATGGACTCTTCATGAGCACCCAGACCTATCGTGTGTAGCGGAAAGCTGCCCCCCGGTCAGCAGCCAAGCGGGCTCGGGCGACACCAGGCAAGCCAGCCTATCACAATCCGCGGCCGAGATAAAATTTCGCTCCGCCCTTCCGCCCTCCCCTTCTGTTCTGCTCAGTCTCTGGACTTGCTCCGTCTCTGGACCGCGGAACCCGGCGCGCGGCCCCGCTCATTTAGGTTGAGATGGGCGTGGCCGTTTTCGATTGGCGATTGGCCCAGTCGGACTTGCGAACTTTGCAGAAGCCAATTGCCGCGACGCATACAACTCCGCCAAACGACTCACCGCGGCGATCGCGTTCTGCGTGGACTTCTGATGAATCATCAATCGACTATTCGCTGGCTAAAAATGACCGCGGCCATCCGGACGCTCACGCGCCGGAAACCTGTTCCGCCTCCAACCCATGGTGGCTTCTCAGCATGGCGATGAATTCGGGTTTCAGCTCGATGGCGTTCTCCTGAAAGTACTTGATCAGGTCGTTGCCGAGGGCGGTATTGAGCTGGTAGTAGCGGACTTGTTTGTTGGGCCGGATAAAACCGAGACGATCGGCTTGCTCGGGCCGCGGCTCGCCCGCGATCCGTGGGGCGTGGGCCGTGCAGTTGGTCAGATGCGTACCCAACTCCGAATCGAACGCATAGATCGGTTCCTCCGCTCCGCTGTCCTGATCCGGATCGCCGCCCTCGCCGGCGGCGAGCACCTGCGGCACGAATCGGCAGCCCTGCAAACTCAGGCCGCCTCGCAGCGGTCCATCCGCCGCGGCCGTGCAGCGATCGACGGTGCTGTCGGTGATCGAGACGTTGGCGGCGCTGCCGCCCAAGTAAACGCTCAGATTCGGACAGTTCTTGAACTGGATCTGAGGGTACAACGCGCGGGCGTCCTGGTAGGCGGTGCCGCCGCCGGTGCCGAGACGAAAGTGGGCGCGCTCGGGATCGCCTGGCCGCGAGGCCGGGATATTCTCCAGGTGAAGGTTCTCGAAAATCATCTGGCTGTTGGTGGCCAGCACGTGGCCGTCGTAACCGCCTTCGCGTCCCAGGTCGTAATAATAAGGCTCGACGATGTTCGCCAAGCGGATGCCCTGCTCGCGGCCCTTTACCGTGATGTTGCGAGCGGAAAATAGCCGCGGGAAAAAGTGTCGGGTTCCATCCTCTGTCTTGGCGAAGGCGGCAATCCGGTACAACCAAACCGGGGCGACGGAGTCGGGGAAGTGACTGAAATCGACCAACAGATTCTCGATGTCGACGCTGCGGCCGCAACCGACCGGATAACCAAAGTCGAACTGGCTGGGGCTGCTGCTGAGAATGTTGACCTGAGAATCGCGGACGGGCACGACCGTGCAGTTGTGGATGCGGATGTCGCCGTCCCACTTGGCACCGAAGTCGCTGCGGAAGTTGACCAGCATGTTGTTGTGCAAGGTCGTGTTCTCGATCGTCAGGTCGCCACCGCCGGTGACGGAGATCCCCCGCAGGCCGATCTCCGAATCTTGAATGCACAGGTTCCAGCAATGAAAGTGCACGTCGACACGGTTCAGCCGGCATTTCTCGATCCGAAAGTTCTTGTTCAGATTCGTACCGAACACACCCCAGTGCAGGAAACTGCCCTCGGCTGTGACATTGCGGAACGTGCAGTTCAACATCCGGCTGCCGCCGATTCCATAGGTCCCCGCCCCGACCTTCTTCTTCGGATCGCGCCGGTTCTGCTCCCAGGGGACCAGCCGAATGTTCTCCAGCGTCGTGTTGTAGACGTGACTGAAGTTATAGAACCCCGAGCGTGGTTCCATGGAAACATCACGGCTGCCCGGCTCGAGGCCCACCCATTGATTCTGGATCTTGGTTCGGCTGCGTCCGATACGGAATCCGTTTTGATAGTACCCCGTGTACTTGGTGCCGGGATTATCGCCAGAGAGATAAAACCCGCCGCCGTCGATCACCAGAAAACTATCGTCGCAGGGCGTCGCCCGGAGGCTGGTGTAGTCTTTAAACGTCCAAGCGATGTCACCGAGGATTCGTCCGTCCTCTTCCACATAGAACAGCTCCTCGCGATCCCATGATTGGCCCGCGTATCGCTTGCCCGCTCGGAAGCCGATTTGGTCTCCCGAATCGGCCACACTGATCAAGCAGTTTTTGTAGGGAGCCATCTCGGAGATGATTTGGACGCCGGGACGCAGCTTTGCCAGGAAAGACTTCTTGGCCGCCTCGTCCAACTGGATCGTCGTCGACGATTTCAGGCTGATTACAGCGAATCGGGGGATCCGTTTCTGATTGAATTTCTCATCGATATGGAAGATGGTGTTGCCCCACTGCACATTGGTGGTAATCGGGATCTCGTTGGTCTGCTTGATCCAGAATTCGCCCTGCAACTGGATGATCGGCAAGCCATGATGACGAGCGAATTGATGGGCATGCTTGATTTGCACCCCATCGTCGTTTTGGCCGTCACTGACGGTGCCGAACATGCGGTAATTCACCGAGTTGCCAGGCAGCAGATGGGCGTACAACGGACTGTCCAGCGAGATCGAGGCGCCCCCACCGGCGTCCGAATCCGCTTCGCTGGACTGAATCGCATAGGAAGCCTCGCCGCCGTCTCCGGCAGCGTGAAAGCCCAGGGTCCGAGCAAAGTCGCCATCGCGCTGGCTGGTATCTTGCCGCATCGCCGCGACGTTGGCATACACCCGCACCGTGCCCGTTTGCGGCGATGCGGACTCCCCCGCTTTGGTCGCCGCACGGGCTGACCCTTCGCCGAGCGCAACGCCCCCCAGCCCGAGCAGAAGGAGTGCGTGTCGTCGCTCGAGCGAGGGCTGACGAGCTTTACTGGAATCCGAGGCAGGCATGATGATTTCAAGGATGCGGAGGGAGGGAGGGAGGGAGGGAGACACAGATCGCGTCGCATCGAACGACAGCGCCGGTCCGCAGCTCAGCCGACGGCCGACCGCTTACCGGCCAATAATTGCACTTCCGATGCGTCCGACGTAAGCTGGCCACGAGGCAGGAGCGTCCCATTATAGCCAGCTTGACATGCTCAGTATTTCGACGGTGCACGGAAACCTTATTGTGAATACACGACGTCTGACTTGTGCCCGCGATCTTCAATTCCGGAACGTTTGGTGTGGGGCTCTGCTGCTGTTGTTCTGCATCGTCTCGCCCGCTTACAGCGAGGACGATCTGCCGGGCGGTGGCCAAGCGACCCCGGTGGATTCGATTGCTTTGCCCGCCGGTTTTCGCGCTGAATTGCTGCGTTCAGCACAAAGCGGCGAAGGGTCGTGGATCAGCATGACCTTCGATGATCGAGGCCGAATCATCCTGGGGCGCGACAAACGAGGTTTGGCCAGGTTGTCGCTGAGCGAGGATCGCAGCCAGGTAGATCGCTTGGAGGTGATCGAGAACACACTGAAGCATTGTCGAGGCGTCCTGTGGGCGCACGACAGCCTGTATGTGTGCGCCACCAACACCAGCGGCTTTTACCGGTTGCGCGACACGACCGGTGATGACCAGTTCGATGCCGTGGAAGAACTCAAGAAGTTCGATTACCAGAGTCGCTATGGACACGGTCCCAATCAGATTGTTTTGGGTCCCGACAACATGCTGTACGTGGTCATCGGCAACGACGTGGCGTTCCCCGAAGGTTTCGCGGTCGATTCGCCCTATCGGGATCCGCAGGACGATCATCTGTTGCCCGAACCGCGAGACGCCGTGCCTGAGATCCGTGTGGGATATGTGGCGAAGACGGATCCCGACGGCAAGAACTGGGAGATCCTCGCCGGTGGTTTCCGCAACCAGTTCGACGTGGCTTTCAACGCCGACGGCGAGCTGTTCACCTACGACGCGGACATGGAGTGGGATGTCGGCCTGCCCTGGTACCGCCCCACGCGATTGAATCATGTGGTTTCCGGTGGCGAATACGGTTGGCGCTGGGGCACGGGCAAATGGCCGGAGTACTTCGCCGATTCCCTGCCCACCACACTGGATACCGGACTCGGGTCACCCACCGGCCTGGAGTTCGGCACTCGGTCTCACTTTCCTCCGGCCTACCGCAAGGCGTTGTTCATGGGCGACTGGCAACACGGCCGCATCTTTCAGGTCCAGTTGACACCTCGCGGCGCTAGCTACGACGCACAGTACCAGGTGTTCCTGGAGGGCGGCGCCTTGAACGTCTGCGACCTGACGTTCGGTCCCGATGGCGCCCTGTACTTCATCACCGGCGGCCGTGGTTCGCAATCGGGCCTGTATCGGGTGACCTACGAGGGGCCCGATGTTGCCGCCTCGGTGCCCACCGCAGAGCAAACCGCGCTGGCCCAGCAAGCCGCGGCGTCGCGTCAACTGCGGCACCAACTGGAACAGTGGCATACTCGCCGCGACGCCCAAGCGATCGATGCCGCATGGCCTCACCTGAACAGCGAAGATCGCTGGCTGCGATTTGCTGCTCGGTTGGCCATCGAGCGTCAGGACCCGGAACTGTGGCGCGAGCGTGCCCTGAGCGAAACGCGGCCGACCGCCTCGATCGCCGTCCTGCTGGCCTTGGCTCGCTTGGGACGGCCGCAGGATCAGTCCGAGTTATTGGCAGCGCTGACTCGATTGCCGCTGGCGACGCTCGACCGAGAACAATGGCTGGGTGCGCTTCGCGTATTACAGTTGAGCTTCATTCGCCAGGGATGCCCTGCAGAAGCGGACCGGTGCCGAGTGCTGGCAAGGCTGGATCCGATGTACCCGCACGCGAGCAACTTTGTGAACCGCGAACTGGGCAGTTTGCTGATCTACTTGCGGGCCCCCGACGTGGTCCCCCGCACGGTCGAATTGCTGCGGACGGCGATCAGCCAGGAAGATGCCATCTTCTTTGCCCAGCGACTGGCACGCGTCGCCGATGGCTGGACGATCGAAACGCGTGAGGCCTTCTTTGATTCCCTGCTCGCCGCTCGTCGCTATCAGGGCGGCAAGCTGCTGGGCGATTCGCTGAAGGCCATTCGCGAAGATGCGATTGCCACGTTGACCGAGACGGAACAGGAACACCTGAAATCGCGACTGGAAGAATTGGCAATCGCCCCCGAGGAATCCGACGTCCACGATTCCCCTGCCGCCTCGTTCGTCAAAGCGTGGACATGGGAAGAACTGGAAACCGCGCTGCCGCAAACGCGGCACGGGCGGTCATGGGAACAGGGCCGCGCGGCCCTGGCCAAGGCCCAGTGCCTGAAGTGTCACCGCGTCAACGAACAGGGCAGCTCTACAGGACCGGATCTGACGCATGTAGGACACCGCTTCGACGGACGAGCCCTGCTGGAATCGATTCTGCAGCCGTCCAAAGAGATCGACGAAAAGTATCGTCTCAGCAGCTACGTCATGGACAGCGGCCAGGTCATCACCGGTCGGCCAATCGGCGTATCGGCCGCGGTGATCACGGTTCAAACCAACTCGCTACGCGCCGAAACGGTGGCGCTCAAGCGAGCGGAAATCGAGCAGACTTTGCCGGCCGGTCTGTCGCCCATGCCGACCGGTTTGCTGGACGTGCTGACGCGCGACGAGATCCTGGATCTGCTGGCGTACCTGCAATCCGGCGGCAACCCGAAAGATTAAAAATTAACAACAGCAACTGCGGCCAGCAGTTAAGCCGCGGGGTCCATACGTCGCCGCTTTGATCACTGTGGTCCGCCCCGGTCCGGGCTTTCCGCTTTGACCGGCGTGCCGTCGTCCGGGGTGGTGACCGGACGATGACGCGGAACCTGGGCTTTGAAATCGCCCAGGCTGGCCCAGTGCATCGGCTTGTTCAAATCAACTTCCGCGACCGCGACCGAGCCCCACTCGGTTGCGCTGGCCAGCGGTTTGCCGTGATGACCGTAGATGGCCGAGATCATCCAAGCGGACGAAACGTCGGTGTAGGTGCTGCTGATCACGTAGGTGTGGTTCTCGCAAGCCCGTGCCGCTCCGAGCATCGGGTTGCAGCCCCACACCGGCCAGGCGATCACCTCCGCGCCACGGTTGCTCAACTCGCGGGCGACCTCGGGAAAGAAGCCGTCGTAGCAAATCATAATGCCGACCTTTCCGAACCGCGTATCGAAGACCGGGTAGTCTTGGCCGGGCATGATCCCGCCTTCGATCTCACCGCGTGGCAGCGTCACCTTGCGGTACTTGCCAACCAGTTCGCCCTGGGGACCGATCAGTGCCGCGGTGTTGTAGACCAGGTGGCCGTCGCGTTCCAGCAAACCGGCCACGATGTACAGGTCGTGTTGCTTGGCCAGTTTTCCAAAGTACTCCGTCGACGGACCGGGAATCGTTTCGGCGGAGTCCGCGTACGTGCCGCCTTTTCCGTAGTAGGTCAGCGTTTCGGGCAACACCACCAGATCCGCTCTCTGCCGGGCGGCATCGGCGATCAATGGGGCAAACAGCTCACACTTGTCGCGGTTGGTCGTGCCGGTTTGCGGCCGGTAGTGAACGGTCGCCAAACGCACGATCCGTGGTTCCGCCGGCTCGGACTCGGTTAACTTCGGATCGCTCCACCAAACACTCGAACCGGGCGGTCCCCAGCGAAAGTGCAGTTCCAATACGGCGTGCGTGGCGGTGGACGGAGCACGGTAGAGACCGGCGAGCCGCGTCCAATCGCCCTGGGTTTCGGCGTCGACGGGAAACTCCGGTTCGGACCGTGGCTTCTTCGCTGGCAATCGAGAGGAAGAAACCTCGTCACGCTGCGGTCGCCGGCCGTCTTTGTCGAGCCACACGACTCGCGCCATCGCCGCGCGGCGAATCAAGTCGATTCCGTGCGTCTGACGCCAAACCGAGAACCGATAATGCTGGCCCCCCTGAACCGCAACCTTCTTTTGCCAGTGTCCCACCAGCCCCGCGAGCCGTTCGCCGGTGCCGGGATTCTCGGCCGTAATCGACAACACCGCCTTTCCGTCGTGGCCGCCCGTTTCCAGCAAATCAAAAGTTGGACGAATCTCTTCGCGAGGAGCAGACGTTTCCCAACCGCCCCGCCGCTGCGTCTCGGCATGTACATTGGGAACCGCGATGGCCAACGTCAACGCGGCAAACAGAAAGCACGGAAGTCTTCTAAACACAGCGGGAACCTCATATCACGTCGAAGCAGAGTCCGTCTGAAATGACGGCTCGATTGTACCGTAGCGACCGTTGGAAGTTGATTCATTCGCTCAACACCCAGCCCCCTCTATCGAACCACAAAGAACACCCGCCGAGCGTCCCCCGGCTCGACGCCCGAGAAGAAGGGACGCGGGTCGGCTTTCGAAAAAGGTCCCTTCGCTTTCCTCCCGACGCCTGTCGCAGATGCGAAAAACTTGAACAATATCCCTACGTCGAGGACAGTCAGTGAAGTCGCAGGCACGGTTTTGGAACGGATATGAAAGACGCGGAAGTACGCCAAGAGCTTGGTTTTCTGGGCGCGGAACTGGGAGATACGATTCGGGAATTCGCCGGGGAACCGACGTACGAGATCGTCGAACAGCTTCGTCGTGCTGCCTGGGACCGGCGCATCGGGGTGGAGAGCGCCGACGAGCAGATCAAAGCCTTGATCGCGAGCTTGGACGACGAGCAAATCCGAGTTGTGATCCGGGCGTTCACCATTCTTCTGGATCTGTTCAACCTGGTGGAAGATCGCCGGCGGGTGCGGGTTCTGGGTGAACGTGCCAAGCAGGCCTATCCGAATCCGCGTGCCGAGTCGATTCGGGCTGCGGTTGCCGAGTTGAAAGCCCGTGAGACATCGCCCGCGGAGGTGCAATCGATCCTCGACGCGCTGCACGTCGACCTGGTCTTCACCGCCCATCCGACCGAAGCCAAACGCCGCTCGGTGCGAAGCAAGTTGCGAGTGATTCGGCAGTTGCTGGAAGAATACGACTCCGACCAGCTTCCCGAGGACCGCGATCGCACCGAACATCTGATCCGCACCGAGATCGCCAAACTCTGGCAAACCGATTTCATTCGCCCTTGGCGTCCTTCGGTCATGCAGGAAGTCGCCCGCGGTCTGTCGATCAAGCCCGTGCTGTGGAACGAAGTGCCCAAGGTCAACGAAGAGTTGAGGCGGGCCCTGCAGGAGAGCTTTGGCGACGAGGTTCGCCTGAACGGTCCCAGCATCACCTTCGGATCATGGATCGGTGGCGACCGTGATGGTCACCCCGGCGTGACCGCCGAAGTGACCGAGGAGACGTTCGCGTGGCTGCGGCGTGAAGCCATCACGTTTCATCTCCAGGCATGCGAGCGGTTGTTCGATTCGCTGAGTATTTCGACGCGGCAGGTCTCGATCGACCAGCGATTGACGACGGCGATCGACGAAGCCATTGCTCGCTGGCCCCATCTGGAGGAAAGGCTCGCTTCGCTCCCGCCAAGCGAATGGTTCCGCCGTTGGTTGTCGATCATCCACTGGAAACTGGAGCAGACACAGCTTCCCAGCGAATCGGCAACCGCAGGCGCAGCGTACGGGTCCGCCGGCCAACTTGCCGAGGATGTTGCCATCCTGACGGAATCGATTCAGTCGCTGTCCGGTGGCAAGTATGTGACTCGCGAGCTGGAGCGCTGGCAAACGCAAATCAAATCGTTCGGATTGCACTTGGCACGTCTGGATGTTCGGCAAAGCGCCAACATTTACAAAGACGTTGTGAATGAATTGCTGCGGACCTGTGACTGGCACTCCGATCCGGAATCGCTCTCGGAAACCGACCGCATCGAGGTCCTGAGCGAAACGCTGGGGCGACGCTTGCCGACCGACGAAGGCGACTTTTCGTCGATGGTTTGTGAGACACTGGCACTGTTTCGCACGCTGCACCGGGTGGCCGCCGAATACACGACCGCCGCGATCGGCGCCCACGTGATCAGCATGACCAGTGCACCGAGCGACGTGTTGACCGTGTTGTGGCTATGGGAACTGGTCAAGCCGGAGGGGTCGAACGACGATGGTTGTATTCCGGTCGTGCCGCTGCTGGAAACGATCGACGACTTGACAGCCGGACCGTCCATTCTGGCCGGCATGTGTGCGATCCCGGCGTATCGAGACCTGTTGCGCCGCCAGGGCGACCAGCAGATGATCATGCTGGGCTATTCCGACAGCACCAAAGATGGCGGCTACCTTTCCGCCTGTTGGGCGCTGCATCAGGCCCAGCAGGCCTTGGTCGACACCGCCGGTCAACACGGCATCGAGCTGACGTTCTTTCATGGCCGCGGCGGCTCGCTGGGGCGAGGCGGTGGACCGGCCGCTCGCGGCATCCTTTCCCTGCCCCGCGGCACCTTTCACGGCAGCCTGCGGTTGACCGAACAGGGCGAGGTGTTGGCCGATCGATACGATGATCCGGCGATCGCTCATCGGCATCTGGAACAATTGATTTGGTCTTCGCTGCTGGCCGCCGGTTCGACGATCAATGCGGACTCCCAGCGATGGTATGCCAAAATGGATGAGGTGGCGAAGGTTTCCTTAGCAAAGTATCGCGAGTTGCTCGAGCAGCCCGGCTTCGTCCAGTTCTTTCGCAGCGTGACGCCGATCGCGGAAATCGAACAGCTGCCGATCGGCTCGCGCCCCTCGCGCCGCAAGTCCGGCGGTGGGCTGAGCGACCTGCGGGCGATCCCCTGGGTGTTTTCCTGGACCCAGTCGCGATGCCTGATTCCCGCCTGGTACGGGCTCGGGACCGCGCTTGGGACAGCGGTCCAGGACGAACAACAACTGGCCGAACTTCGCACGATGTACGACAGGTGGCCGTTCTTCCGAGCCCTGATCGACAACGCCGAACTCGCCCTGGCCAAGTCGGATCTGGAGATTGCCAATGAGTACGCCAGCTTGGCCGCCGACCAGGAATCCTCTCAACCCTTCCGCTCCCTGATCGCATCGCAATATCGCGAATCATGCCAAGTCGTCCTGGCGCTGACAGGCCAAGCGGAACTGCTCGACGGGACGCCCTGGTTGAAGGAATCGATTCGCGTGCGAAACCGCTTCATCGATCCACTGAACCTGATCCAAGTGGAATTGCTCCGGCGCGGTCAAGCCTACGCGGCCGAGGAGACTCCGATCGAGCTGCGGCATCTGACCCGGCTGTCGATCAACGGCATCGCCGCCGGAATGCGAACCAGCGGCTGACGGGCCCTGCAAGTCTGCAAGCATTCCGTTTCGAGGCCGAACACCTGTATCAGTATGAACTGCGAAATGCGGCCGGCAACGCAATATCTATCGCAGGACCGTACCTGGAAGAAACCGCCCGAGCAATACGATGATCCTGACGAGTGGTAAGCAGGTCATCCGAGTTTAAGGTGTGAGGACTATCCCTACGAACGTTTACTCCCCTCTCCTCGCCGGCTTGGGCAAGTGGTGCTTGCCCAGGTCGGCGGGGAGAGGGGTCGGGGGTGAGGGGCCTCCGGCGCAACTGCCTGTAACGCACGCTTCTTGTAGATTTGACGCATCCCGTCTCACTAAGCAGAACACAAAGACGAAGGCCCCGCGCGGCAATCCCCCTCACCCCCGGCCCCTCTCCCCCAAATCCTGACTCGCTTAGGCTCGCCAGGATTCGGGGGAGAGGGGAGAAAACGATTTCGATTGATGGAGAACCCGGGGCTACCACATGTCGTCGCTCCGCGACTGAAGAAACGGCTGTCGCCTCAGGCCCGGGGCGGGCCTTCCTCGGGCCGTTTATTATGGTGGTTTCGGAAAAAATCCGTTTTCCGCGCGAGAATCCGTCGCCCTCGCGGGTCTTCTTCATAAACCAGCCGCCGCCGCGTAGAAGAATCGAAGCGATGCCAGCCAGCCCCACCGAAACCCGAGTCAGCTTGATCCTGCGACTGCAGGACATGGCGGACGTGGAGGCGTGGGACGAGTTCGTCGAGCTGTACACGCCGGTCATTCAGCGCGTCGCGAAACAGCGTGGGATGCAGCCCGCCGACGCGGACAACCTGGTCCAGCAAGTGATGCTGAAGGTGGCCCAGTCCATCTCGGCCTGGTTGGACCGCGAGGATCGTGGTCCGTTCCGGGCTTGGCTGGTGCGAATCGCTCGGAATGAGTCGATCGATCTGCTCACCCGGCGAACCACGAAAGGTCTTGGCGTGACGGGCGACGAGGCCAACGCCGCTTGGGAAAATGCGAAGCAGGCCGACCAGATCGCCACCTTCATCGACCGCGAGTACGAGCAGGCCGTTTTCGACTGGGCGGCCCAGCAGGTACGGCAAACCGTCCAGCCGCAGACATGGCTGGCCTTTTGGTTGACGCACGTCGACGGTCTTTCCGTCCAGCAAGCCGCCGAGCGATTAAACGTGCGAACGGCCAATATTTATTTCGGCCGCAGCCGCGTGATGCTGCGGCTGCGCGAATTAATTCAGCAATACGAAGACTAGCCGGAGGTGCGTCATGGCGTACACGAAACTGAAATGCGACGCTGCCGCCTTGGAAGCTCTGATCGACGCGGACGACGACCGGCAAGCCAATGACGCGCTTCTGGAACACGTCGAGCAATGCGAATCGTGCCAACGACGTCTTGCGAACCTGGCCGCGGAAGATCCGATGTGGGATCGTGCAAACCGCGCTTTCGCAAGCCGGGCTCAATCGACGGTAGACGAAATCGCGCCGCCACTTGCCGCGGCCAACCGTTTTCGAATCACCGCAGATGATTCGCCGCAATGGACCGAAGCGATGGCCAGGCAGTTGCTCGCAGCGCCCTCGCACCCGGAGATGCTCGGTCGCCTGGGCCGCTACGAAGTCGAACGCTTGCTGGGCGCCGGCGGAATGGGCATCGTGTTCAAAGCGTTCGACACGGAACTCAACCGCCCCGTCGCCATCAAATTGCTCTCGCCGCATCTGGCCCGCAGCCGATCGGCCCGGGAGCGGTTTGCTCGCGAAGCTCGCGCGGCCGCCGGCATCGTGGACGACCATGTGGTCCCGATCCACAACGTGGAATCCGACGCCGAATCGCCGTATCTGGTGATGCAGTACGTCGCCGGCGGTTCCCTGCAAGACCGCCTGAACCGCGATGCGAATCTGGATTTGTGCGAGATCCTGCGAATCGGCCTACAAACCGCCCGCGGGCTCGCCGCCGCCCATGCGCAAGGCTTGATCCATCGAGACGTCAAGCCATCGAATGTGCTGCTGGACGAAGATGTTTCCCGGGCCATGCTCACCGATTTCGGCCTGGCCCGCGCGGACGACGACCAACAACTGACCCAAACCGGGTTCCATCCTGGAACGCCGCAGTACATGTCTCCCGAACAAGTTCGCGGCGAGGCGCTCGACGGACGCAGCGACTTGTTCAGCCTGGGTTGTTTGCTGCATGCGTTGTGCACGGGCGAGCCTCCGTTTCGCGGCAAAGGCAGCTTCGCGACGCTGCGAATGGTGGCCGACGCCGACGCTCCCAGCATCCGAGATCAACGCCCTGCCCTGCCGCGATGGCTCGAGCGAATCGTTTTGCGTCTGTTGGAAAAACAACCTGGCGACCGTTTTCAGTCCGCCACTCAAGTCGCCGACCTGCTGGAATCCTGCCTGGCGCACGTCCGCAATCCAGCCACCGTTGCGTTACCTGCAGCACTGCAAACAAGCCGACAAGGATCCGGCCGCATTCCGCGCAAGCGTTGGTGGATCGCCGGCGGATGGCTGGGGCCGGCTCTGCTGCTGGCCACGATCACGATCATCATCGAAACCAAGGACCGAAAGGTTACCGTCCAAGTCGACGAGGAAAGCGGCAAAGTGATTCAAGTCGACGCCCCGGAAGAACCGGCCGGCGAAATCACCGCCGGGGACGCGGCGCTTCCGCAACTCGCTGCCGCTCAGGACAATGACTCGGTCGCGGTCGTCTATCTGATTCACGCCGCCGAATTCAAACGAGGCAACACGATCCAACAGCTTGCGGTAACGCGTGCGTTGGGCGAGTTTCGCGACCAAGACTATTGCGGCTTTCTCGCCTACCAACGCGGCGGACCGCAGTGGTTGTGGGAAGGCAACCAGGGGATGTCGCGAACTCGAGAACAAGACAAGGTTCAATTATTCCAGCGGATCAAAGACGCGCTGCCCGGCGACCTGCCCAGCTTTGACCCCGCGCTCCAGATGGCCCTGGCATCACTTGAGGCCGTCGACGCGGCGCAGCGCCGCTTAATCGTCCTGACCGACGGCGATCCCGTCTTGCTGGACGCCTCGATTCTGGACGAGTACCAACAAGCAGGCATCGCGATCGACGTCATCCACACCGAGATTCACGAACCCAAGTACCGCCAGGCGCCCGAGCTGATAGCCGGCCGAACTGGTGGCAAGTACCATCGCGTCGGTCGCGGCCAGCTCGATCAAGCCATTGCGAAGCTGCTGGTCGCGCGGACCCGCGATTGCATCGCGTCGGCAGCCGCTCCCTCAGGGGACCGAGCGACCGAGGATTGATTCCGCTTGGATTCTCCGCGGATCGGTCGTGGACAGGTGAGGCGTCAAGCCGACATCGAAATCCGGTCGACATGACCAGTCCACCGCCCCCCCCCACTGGATATTCCTGCGGTTCTGCCCGCAGCAAATGGATTAAACTGGGCAGTGCTCCACCGTAGTGAAAGAGAATCTAGCTCTCAAACAAACATAAACGCGATGAAATTGATGAAGTTGCTGGCCACACTCCTACCGCTTCTTGCCCTCGCAACCACCGCCGGCGCTGAAGAATTCCAGCCGCTCATCAACGGCAAAGCCTTGTCCGGCCGGGACGGTAAAGACGCAAAGGCGGCGATCGATGCTGTCAGCAAGAACGCCGGCAACCAAGCCACTCCGGTGGATCGCATCAAAGCAGCCAAGGGTTTCCAAGTCGAATTGCTCTACTCCGTTCCCGGCGATACGCAGGGTTCGTGGGTCAATCTGTGTACCGACAACAAAGGCCGGTTGTTGGTCAGCGATCAGTTCGGCGGGCTGTATCGAGTCACTCCGCCAGAGGCCGGCGCGACGTTGAGAGCCGCGGATGTACAGAGCGTGCCGGTCGACATTCGAGCCGTCAACGGAATGGTGTGGCACAACGACGCTCTGTACGTCGGCGTCAACGACTACGAAGCGAAGATTCCCTCAGGGCTTTACCGAGTCACCGACAGCGATGGCGACGACGAACTGGACAAGGTGGAGTTGTTGCGCGAACTGCAAGCCAGAGGAGACCATGGAGTCCACGCGGTTGTCCCGAGTCCCGACGGCAAATCCCTGTATTTGATCACCGGCAACAACACCGAGCCGACGCAACTGGCCCCGTCGTCACAGGTCGCACAGGTCTGGGGCGAGGATCATCTGTTGCCCAGTTTCCCCGACGGCCGAGGCCACAACCGCGGGCGTTTGGCCCCCGGCGGCATCATCTACAAAGTCGATCTCGACGGTCAATCGTTTGAAGCCTATGCCAACGGGTTTCGCAACATCTTCGACGCCGCCTTCAATCGCGACGGCGAACTGTTCACCTACGATGCCGACATGGAGTACGACTTCAACACGCCTTGGTATCGGCCCACACGCATCAACCATGTGACCAGCGGCGCCGAGTTCGGCTGGCGAAACGGTGCCGGCAAGCGACCTCCGTTTTACGCCGACAACCTGCCGGGCATTCTGGACATCGGCCCCGGATCACCGACCGGCGTGACGTTTGGTTACGGCGCAAACTTCCCCGCGAAATACCAGAACGCCTTGTACGCACTCGACTGGAGCTGGGGCAAACTCTACGCGGTTCACCTCAAGCCCGAAGGCTCAACCTACACGGCAACCAAAGAAGAATTCGTTACCGGCGCGCCGCTGCCCATCACCGACGCGATCATTCATCCGGACGACGGTGCGATGTACTTCACCATCGGCGGACGCAAAGTGCAATCGGGGCTGTATCGAGTCACGTACGTCGGGGATGAATCGACCGAACCCGTGCGACATACTCCGGCAACGAACGAGGCCCGCGAGCTTCGACGTTCGCTGGAACGGTTTCACGGCCGACAGGATCGCAGCGCCGTCGCGACCGCATGGCCCCATTTGTCGCACGATGACCGCTTCATCCGATTTGCTGCCCGGACGGCTTTGGAGCATCAACCGGTCGAGACCTGGGCCGATCGCGCGCTTACCGAGCCGGATCCGAAGAAACAGGTCGAAGCCCTGTTGGCCCTGGCTCGCGTGACCGGCGTTTGTCCCCTCCACCGCGATGAGGAAACGCCACCGGTCGATACGGCGATGCGTGACGAACTGATCAGCGCTGTGCTTCGGATCGATATGCAGCAGCTCGATACGACCACCCAACTCACGTTGCAGCGCACCCTGCAAGTCATCCTCAACCGATTCGGTAGACCTGACGATGCAACCGTCCAGAAGTTGACCACGGCGCTCGACCCGCTGTTTCCTGCGAAGACTGCAGAATTGAATTGGCTGCTGTGCGAGACCCTGGCCTGGCTCGAGTCGCCTACGGTTGCCGCGAAAGCGATGGCGATGATCGCAGCTGCACCGACGCAAGAAGAACAGGTCCAGTACGCCCGCTCGATCCGGATGCTCCAGTCCGGCTGGACCGATGAATTGAAGACCGCCTATTTCGAATGGTTTCTCAAAGCCGCAAACTACCGTGGAGGAGCCAGCTTCGAAAAGTTCATCCAGTTCATCCGCGACGATGCGGTTGCCTCGCTCACCGAATCGGAGAAAGAATCGCTGAAGGAGATTCTGGCGAAGAAGCCGGTGAAGAAGTCGGCCCTGGAAAACCTCGGAGAGATCTTCGCGGGACGTGCCGAAACGCAGTGGACCCTGGACGAACTGAGCCAGGCCGCAAGCACCGGCCTGAAGCACCGCGACTTTCTTAACGGTCGCAAAATGTTCGCGGCAGCCGGTTGTTACGCCTGTCACCGCTTTCAGAACCAGGGTGGCATGACGGGCCCGGATCTAACCACATCCGGACGTCGCTACTCCGTCCGCGATCTTCTCGACCAGGTGGTCAATCCCAGCAAGGTGATCAACGATCAGTTCTCGTCGGTCAAGATCCTCACGGACGACGGGCGGATGCACTCCGGCGTGATCGTCAATCTGGGGGTTCGCCGGAACGGCGGCGCGATCGTGCTGAACACCGACCTGACGGATCCAAACCAACGCGTTACGATCAATCGCGACACCATCGAGGAGCTGGTCGTCAGCAAGACTTCGCCCATGCCGGCGGGTCTATTCAACCGGATGACCAAAGAGGAAATCCTCGACCTCACGGCCTACCTGATCAGCGGCGGCGACCCCGAACACAAGCTGTTCGACAAGCCGTAACCCGCCGTCAACGGTTCTTGTTGGACCTGCACCAGCATAATCTACGGAGAGTTTGATGCCGCAGCCACGGAGTGGCGACAGGAACGCAGTTCCTGTCGTCCCTTCGGGACTGAACGCCCCTGCCATTTCCCGTACCACGGGCTGACACCCGCGGCTACATCCTGCCGTCCCTGCGGGACTAAATCGCGAGACTCTAACACGTCGCAACATTTCATTCGGCTTTACTCTCCCTCTGGGAGAGTCGGGCTCTTAGGCCCGGAGAGGGTTTCCGTAGGGCCCTCCCCGGGCCTAAGAGCCCGACCCACCCGCTGCGCGGGAGGGTGTTGTCGCGGGGTTTCACCGAAAGATTTACGCCGACGTGCTTAAAACAAACAACCGCAGTTCGGACACCACCGTCGAGCCTAAAGAAAACCCACCAGCCTAAAATAACCCACGAGAGCATCCCGGATGGACCTGCTGTGCTCCGATCAGGCATACCGGAATGCGTTGTCCCAGAGATGATCGATGATGTGCTTGGCGTCATCTAGCGTGGCAGCGAGGAGATGGCCGTCGGCGTCAGTCTGGACAAGCGGAACTTCACGGCCGTCTCGCGTTGGACCCCGGAGGGCTTTCAGGTTTTCCAGTGGACCGTCGATGTCAAAATCGATGACCGTGCCAAAGCGTTCCTTCATCCACTGCTCGATCCGGGCATCGAGTTGGTTGCGGGTGAGTGATCCTTTGGGGCTGACGATCAGGTGGTAGAGCACGAGCAGCATTTCCTTGTTCTCCTCGTCCTCTGCACTGTCGATGACGCTGTGGAACACGCTGCGGTTGGTCGCCAAGTTTCGGAAAAATAACTGTTCGCTGACGTCCTTGAGAAACTCGATTCGTTTGTTCCGATAGTTGCTCCACTGCTTGAACGCGAGACCACCGAGCGCGATGATCACGCCCATCAAAGCGGTCAGCACGGGCATGACGTTGGAAACGGAGTCCTGGGTCACGCCGACCTTGGCCGCCCAGTCGGCGCCGGCGACAAAGAACATGATCGCGCCGATGATGATCAACATCTGCGGCGCCGCCTTGAACAACACGCCGATCGAGCCGCCCACGGCGGGGACGCCAAACATCAGTTTGTCTTTCCAGGTCATGCCGACCTGCACATTCGGAAACAGCAGTTCGAGATCAAACTTCGGCACGTCCTTGTAGTGATACACGTAGATTTTTCCGGGCTGGAACGAGGCTTCCCCGAGCGGACGTTTTTTCTTCCGCTTGTTAAAATAGTCGGCGTCTTGGAAGTGCAGCAGTAACAGCACGCGTTGCAGCACATCCACCCGTACTTTTCGCTTCCGAAACAGTTTCTTGACTTCGGTCGTCTTGTAGAGATCGCCTGTCGCGAAACAACGGACCCTTTTGAAATCGTCCAGGTCGACCTCTGTCTGCAGATCGATCAAGGTCACGGCGTCGAAGGATTCCCGGATTTGGTCAGCCGTGATTTCGAAATAGTTGGCCCGCTTGGCCACGGTTTCAAACAGCGTCACCACGTGTTCGGCACTAGCCTCCGAAGCCTCCGCTTGTTGACGCGGATCGATCTCTCGATCCGGATCGAAAGTCGCGTAGTGTTTTTTGATCTCGTCGATGGTCCTTTGGAAATCGTAGTGGACGTAGGCGGAGAGGATCTCGGCAAGCTGACGGAACTTAGCGACCTGCTCCCCCTGCAGCTTGCCGTCCTTCACACACATGTCGATGAGGTCGGAGCGAACATAGGGAATGAAGGCTTCGCGGCGGCGAGCAGAAGAGTCGGGCCCCATGAGAAGGTCACCTGTGAGCCGAAGTGAAAGCCGGTGCAAATCAACAAGCGAATGTGGACAGCATGTCGAACCTGGTCCGCCGCGCGGAACGGCGGAACCGGGTCAGGACTTCATTTCGGTGATCTGCTTGGTCGCGATGCCAATGGGCCGGTCCACGGGTACGCCGGCGCAGGAGAGCAGTGTCGTCAGCAGGTCACCCTGGTTCCCCTTGACGTCAGGCAAGAAACGCCCGGTCTTTATCGAACCGCCGCCCTTTCCCGCGACGATGAATGGTAGATTCTCCCGCCGGTGCTTGTTGCCGTCTTCCAGCCCCGAGCCCCACATCATGATGCAATTGTCCAGCAGCGTGCCGTCGCCCTCGCGCAGGCTGGCCATCTTTTTCACCATGTAGGCGAACTGATCGATATTGAATTTGGTGATCGCCGCCACCTTGCGGACCATCTCTTTGCGATTCTCGTGGTGCGTCTGCGAGTGGTGCTTGTCCGTAAACCCTAGTTCAGGATACGACACGCCGTTGGGCGTGGATCCGATGTAGGTGCTGACGCGTGTGGTGTCCGTCTGGAAGGCCAGCACGGTCAGGTCACACATTACTTGCATGTACTCGCTGCGTTTTTCACCCTCGGGGATCTTGACCTCGATGGGCGGCGAATCGCTGGCGTGACGTTTCGCGCTGCGGACACCTGCCTTCTCCAGAGCCGCCTCCTGCTGACGTTGCTCGATCGCGGCAATCCGTCGCTCGACCGCCCGCACGCTGTGGAGATATTCATCCAGCTTCCGCTGGTCGGTCCTGGCCAGCGTCCGGCGGAGGTCCCGCGCGCCGCCCAGTACCCGGTCGAGCATTTGCCTGTCCAGAGCGTTTACCTTGGTGACTCTCGCGGCGTCGCCCTGCTTGCCGAAGAGCCTGTTCAGGACGTTCCGGGGATCAATCTCGGCGGGAACAGGCTGCGTGGGCGATCGGTAGCTGCAGTGCGAGTAGTACGCCTCGTGCAGGCCCGCCTGGTTCTCCTTCCAGGTCTGCGGCATGGTCGCCAGTTCCAGCGAGGGCAGCAAGGTTTGGGCGCCCACATAGTTGGCCATAATCTGGTCGGCCGAGATCGCGATGTTGATCCGGCTGCGCGTGTCCGCGTCCGGCAGGGTGGCGGTCAGCCAAGTCGACAACTCCAGCGCATGCGGCGCACCGTTGAAGGGCGAAATCGGCACACCAGAGATCCCCTTCATCATCAGGCACTGGTCCAAGACCGGACGCAGTGACTCAATCGCCGGCGGCGGCGTCTTGTGGTACGCCTCCGGACTCTTCGGCCAGAATTCGTCCATGATGACGCCGTGAGGCATGTACATGAATCCCAGGCGTACCGGTGGTTTGGAAAGACGGTCGCCGGACGCCCAGGTCAGGGAATCCATCAGCGGCAGCGCAAGCGAAACTCCGGCGCCTCTCAGCAATGTGCGACGATCGACGAGCGAACGGTGATTCATAGGATTCATCCACTGACCTTGCGGTGCGTAAACAGGTAACTCGTGATGACCTCGGTGATCATCGTACGCATTGGGTATTCGTCCTGGGCAAGCTTGTCCATCAGCTGGTCGATCACGATTTCGTCGTAGCCTTCCAGCTGCCGCCCCAGGGCGTAGGCCATCAACCTTTCCGTCAGGTTTCGAGCCAAGTCGGCTTCTCGCTTGGCCAGCAGGCCCTTCAGTTCTGCGGGGGTGGAAAAGCTTTCTCCGGTCGGGAGCTTTCCCGCTGAATCGATTGCGGCGCCCGCCTCATTCTTTTCACGCCAGCGGCCGATGGCGTCGAAGTTTTCCAAACCGAAACCGATGGGGTCGAAAACCTTGTGACAGTTGGCGCACGTGGGTTCGGACTGGTGCAACTCGGTCCGCTGACGCAGCGTCAACCCTTCCCTGCTCTTCTGCTGCTGGTCTTCCAGTTCCGGGACGTCCGGTGGAGGCGGCGGGACACGTTCACCCAGAACCTGTTCGAGCACCCAAACACCCCGACGAACGGGGCTGGTCCGGCCCGGGAAGGACGTGGTCGCCAGCGTGGCCGACATTCCGAGGATGCCACCCCGGTTGGGGTTCACCAGTTTGACCCGCCGCATCTCGGTACCACGAACGGGTTGCTCGACGCCGTACAACTTGGCCAGTGGTTCATTGAGGAAGGTGTAGTCGCTGTCCACGAATCGCAACACGCTCTGGTTCTCACGCACGATGCTCTCGAACAACAGGCGTGCTTCATCCATCATCGCCCGGCGCAAAGGCGGGGTCATCTGGGGGAAAACGTCCGGGTCAAACGTCTGGCGTTGCAGCCCATCCACGCCCAGCCACTGGGCACCGAAGCCGTCGAACAGGGCCCGCGATCGCTCGTGCATCAACAGTCGCTCCACTTGGGCTCGCAGCACCTCGGGCCTGTGCAGCTCGCCCTTGTCGGCGAGGGCGGACAGCTCGGCGTCGGGCGGCGCGGACCACAACAGGTAGGAAAGACGCGAGGCCAATTGATAATCGTCCAGCGGTACGATGGCGTCCTTCGAGTTGACTTCCTCGGCGGGCGTGATGAACAGGAACTGCGGAGAGACGAGAACTGCCTTCCACATCAAGCCCAGCGACGCGGTGTAACCCAGCTCGTTCTCGCGGCCAAGATCGAAGATGCCCAGCAGTACCTCCAGTTCTGCCTCGGTGGGAGGCCGACGGTAAGCATCGCGAGCCAGGGCGCGTGCGACTCGCCGGGCTGCCTCGCGGAACTCGGCTTCTTTGGCGGGCGTCTCGCCGAACAGACGTTGCTGTATTTCGGTGGGCGGCTGACCCTCCGGCGCCAAGACTTGATCGTGGACCTGATTGGCAATCTCGAGAAACAACTCCGACTGCAGCGGGGAGATCGAGTTGAGGTAGCCTTCGCCGAGGACCTCTTCGGGAAGGCTATCGGCGATCGCCGGGTCCACGCCGTACAGGTCGTGCAGCGTGTTGCCGTACTCCACCTTACTCAGGCGACGGATCACGAAGGGGCCCGGATCGCGGGGGGCCAGGTACTTGAGCTTGCCGACCCACGCAGTGAATTGGCGGCGTTCTTCATCCGTCGGGATCTCATCCACATAGTCGGGCGGCATGTCGTGGACTTTGACGTTCGCGACCGCCTTCTTCCAGTGCAGGAACGAGGACGTGGCACCGGGACTGTTCAGCGCCGACCGAAGGTTGATGCCCGCCTCGGGCCGAGAACCGTGGCAATCGATGCAGTACTTTTTGACGAAGGGGCCAACCTTCTCCTTGAATGTTTTCCTGGCATCAGCCCGCAGCGCCTCGGCGTCCGCGATACCATCCTCGCTCTCCGCCCGACACGGCGAAGACAAACACAGAACCAGGGCAAAGCCCAGGGTCGCGGCCGTCGCGTGAAGCCTGTCGAGGATACCTGCCGGGGTCAGCGCGGTCATGAATCAGCTCTTCGCTAAACAGCACGAGGTGGGGGCGGCGTATCCTGCGTCATGCAAGCCATTCCACATGATCGGTGGAATCCGCTCGCGTTTCAAGACGACGCGTGATTGTTTGGCTTCCACCCCTCGAAACTAA
>NZ_WIAD01000139.1 GCF_009618275.1 Roseimaritima sediminicola | reverse complement strand
CGATGGCGACACGAGCGTGTAACGAAGATCGGCTTCTGGGCTATCCTGCGTCACGAAGCCCCCAAGCCCCAGATACTCGTATTCGGCCAGGACCGTGGAATCGTCGTCGATCAGCGTGGCGACGCGGTTCGAGAAATCGTCGATCGAACCGCTGCTGCCGTATCCATAAGCAACCGTACGGCCATCGGGATAGCTGATACCGGTCGGCCGCAGCGTGTTGCTGCTGCCATTGGTGAACGACGCACCGACCGAGGGCGTCATCGATGTGTTGACCGCTCCGCTGTGGGCTTGAAACGCCTGCGTCACTTGACCGAACCCATTGAACTGGCGCGTGACCTGATTGATCACGCTGCCGCTGCCGACCGTAGCGTTATTGTAACACGTCACGGCAGAAACTTTCCCGCGAACATCGTACGATTGCTCCACGCGGCGGATCGAGCCATCGACACCTGCGCCGAGCGTGGTCACGCGGTCCTGCGTCTGCCGCCCCAAGGTGTCGTAGTCGAATTGCCGGATTGTCCCGTTCTGGTCGGTCAGGCTGGTGCGCTGACTCTGGCGGTTGTAGGTAAAGGTGACGCTATCGGAGGGACCGGTTGAATCCGGGTACAACTCGCGCCGCAGCAACCGACTGGAGGCGATCGCAGAGTCTGCAAGAGTCGTTCCGTAGACGTATTCGGTCGTCTGGTTACCGGTAGTCGCATTGATAGCGGTTAGCGTCGCCAAGTCCCCATCAGCGGTGTAAGTGAACTGCGTCGTTTGGTTTTGATCGACTGAATCCGCACAGCCGTCGCTGCTGGAACTGGAGGAAGGAGTCGTGGCCAG
>NZ_WIAD01000138.1 GCF_009618275.1 Roseimaritima sediminicola | reverse complement strand
GTGACCACGACTCCTTCGTCCAGTTCCAGCAGCGGCGGCTGCGCGGATTCTGCCGACCAGAATCAAACGACCCAGTTCACTTTCACCGCCGATGGGGAGCTGGCGACCCTGACCGCTATCAATGCGACTACCGGTAACCAGACGACCGAATACGTCTACGGAACGACTCTTGCAGACTCTGCGATCGCTTCCAGTCGGCTGCTGCGGCGCGAATTGTACCCGGATTCAACCGGTCCCTCCGATAGCGTCACCTTTACCTACAACCGCCAGAGTCAGCGCACCAGCCTGACCGACCAGAACGGAACAATCCGGCAATTCGACTACGATACCCTGGGGCGGCAGACGCAGGACCGCGTGACCACGCTCGGCGCGGGTGTCGACGCCTCGATCCGCCGCATCGAGCAATCGTACGATGTGCGTGGGAAAGTCTCTGCCGTAACGTGTTACAATAATGCTACGGTCGGCAGCGGCAGCGTGATCAATCAGGTCACGCGCCAGTTTAATGGGTTCGGTCAAGTGACACAGACGTTTCAAGCCCACAGCGGAGTGGTCAACACATCGACGACGCCCTCAGTCGGTGCGTCCTTTACCGATGGTAGCAACAACACGCTTCGCCCAACCGGTATCAGCTATCCCGATGGCCGCACGATTGCTTATGGATACGGCAGCAGCGGTTCGATCGATGATTTCTCGAACCGCGTCGCCTCGCTGACCGACGACGATTCCACGGTCCTTGCCGAATACGAGTATCTGGGGCTTGGAGGCTTCGTGGCGCAGGATAGTCCTGAACCCGATCTTCGTTACACGCTTGTGTCGCCTTCA
>NZ_WIAD01000137.1 GCF_009618275.1 Roseimaritima sediminicola | reverse complement strand
ATTTCATGTAACTCGGTATTTGAACGGAGCTTGCGTCGGTGAGGGAGACAGGCGTCGCAGCATGCGTCCGACCGATGCCCATTTAACCATGGCCTCGGCAGAGTCCGCCCGATGCTCGTAGTCCTTGCTCAAGCGTCGCCACCAACCAAACCATCCGAACGTCCGTTCAACCACCCAACGTTTGGGCAGCAACACGAACCCCTTGGCACCCTTGGGACGCCGAACGACTTGTAGCTCCCATTTCAAATCATCACGTTTCGCAAGCCATGCTCGCAAGGCGTGATTATGATACTTCGAGTCTGCCCATATGGTCTTCAGCCTCGGTTGGCTAGCTTCGTCCAGTTGCGACAATGCTTGCCGGCCCGCTTGTGCATCATCGGTCGACGCAACGGTCACGACAACAGCCAACAACAGCCCCAAGGAATCAACGACGATATTGCGTTTTCGCCCTGTGATTCGCTTGCCGCCGTCGTATCCACGACTGTCACAGCGAGGAGCCGTGGGAACCGTTTGGCTGTCTACGCTGGCGGTGCTGGGATCCATGTGTTCGCTTGGTGCCTCGAGTTGCCGAACTGCTCCGACAAGGACCTTGTTGATGTGGTCAAGCGTGCCGTCGTCCCGCCAGCGGGCGAAGTACCTGTACACGGTGCTCTTGGGTGGCAAGTCATGAGGCAGCATGTCCCACTGACAGCCGGAGCGAACCTGGAACAAGATGGCATTGATGACCTCACGCAAATCGACCTCACGGGGACGACCCCCCTTAGGTTTCGGTAGCTCATCGTCTGGTAGGATTACCTCAATTAGTTCCCATTGTTCGTCCGTCAGATCGCTCGGATATGCCTTTCGGTTGCTCATGACTTACTCCCTTGCTAGCAAAAGAACTCAAGTCCTTACAC
>NZ_WIAD01000136.1 GCF_009618275.1 Roseimaritima sediminicola | reverse complement strand
TTAGAACGTGTTTTAAAAAGCCGTTTTCGACCTCGCCAGCCGCCTGGACATGAGGTCAATCATGGCAATGTACATTACAGCTTCACTGTTCTCGGTCAATCGTTCATAGTCTTTCGATAGGCGACGATGTCTGTTCATCCACGCGAAAGTTCGCTCGACGATCCAACGCTTCGGAAGCACTACGAAGCCTTTGATGCCGACGGGACGCAAAACGGTTTGTAGAATGACTTGGCAACGTTCCTGTGCCCATTGGGGAAGCCCCTGTTTGCCGTACGCACTGTCAGCAAAAACGACCTTGAGTCGGCGATATGTCTCCTTGATTCGATGGAGAACAAAATGCCCGCCCTCGTAGTCCTGCAAGTCAGCGGAGTGCACGACCGCCACCAGCAACAGCCCAAGTGTGTCGACCGCAATGTGTCGCTTGCGCCCTGTGATCTTCTTTCCGCCGTCAAAGCCGCGTTGCTCGCCACCTTCGGCCGTGCGGACGGACTGGCTGTCGACAATCGCCGCCGTTGGCGTGGGCTTCCTTCCATGGGCTTTGCGAACCAGCTCTCGAAGTCGGTCATGAATGCGTTTCCACGTGCCATCCAATCTCCATTTGCGGAAGATTCCGTAGACGGTGTTCCAGTTCGGGAAATCCGACGGGAGGTATCGCCACTGGCAACCCGTCCGGTTCCAGTAGAGGATGGCGTTGATGACAGCGCGTCGATCAATCGGCTTTCGCCCTCGTTTTTTCGGCTTTGGCAGCAGTTTCCTGATCAACTGCCATTGTTTGTCGGTGAGGTTGCTGGCATATTCCTTCTGATTCGACATCGCTACAGCTCCTTCCTTGGGATTGATTTGCACCCGGAGCTGTAGCGATTTTTATGCGCTCATGGCAATTTCAAAACACGTTCTTA
>NZ_WIAD01000135.1 GCF_009618275.1 Roseimaritima sediminicola | reverse complement strand
GGCGGCGCCAGTGGAAACAACATGGTGCTGGTTACTTCGTACCAGTACGACGGCGGCAATGACGGCGGCGATGGCAACTTGACCCGGCAGGTGCAACAGGTCGATGCCATCAACGGTCGCGTTACGGACTTCGTTTACGATTGGCGTAACCGCCGCACGGCTACCGACGGCGAACTCGATTACTACCAGTCGCAGGTTTACGACAACCTAAATCGCATTGCCCAAACCGAACGCCGCGACACGACGGCGAGCGGCAATTTGGTGTCTCGCGATGAGACTCGCTTCGATGCCCTGGGACGCGTCTACCAGACGCTGCGGTACGCGGTCGATACTGCGACTGGGACCGTCGGCAATGCTCTGACAACGGACCGGTGGTTCGACGCCGCCGGCAATCCTGTAAAAACGATCCAAGGTGGAGCCGGCCCTCAGGCATTTACCAAGCAGACCTTCGACAGCCTGGCACGCGTCACAGCCAGCTACTCTGGTTACGGAACCGATTCGACGTACGCCGACGTCTTCACGGTCACCGGCGACGTAATCCTCAGTCAAAGCGAAACGGTCTACGATGATGCCGGCAGCGCGATTCAGGTCACCAGTCGCAGTCGATACCACAATGCTCCGGCCTCTCAAGCGGGACCACTCGGTGACCCGTCGACGACTCCCAATGCGCGCGTCACGTTTTCAGCGAGCTATCCCGATCCACTGGGCCGCGTTATCGCCAATGTGGACTATGGCACTAACGGCGGCGCCGCCTTCACTCGCGCCGCGACCGTCCCCGCCTCCAGTGACACGGTCTTGGTTTCGCAAAGCGTCTACAACGATGCGGGAGAACTGGAAGACGAGGTTGATCCTGCCGGCAAGGTTCTTCGCACGCTCTACGACGCGGCCGGACGGACTATCAAAACCATTGACAACTTC
>NZ_WIAD01000134.1 GCF_009618275.1 Roseimaritima sediminicola | reverse complement strand
CCGCCATTGAGCAGGAATTTGACACGATCGACCTCGGCCATAAAAGCCGAAACGATCGATCCAAAGAACTTCTCAAGACACTCTTCGCCAACCCTCAAGAGAGCATCAACGCAGCCTGCGATAAGTGGAAGCATGCTAAAGGGGCATATCGGTTCTTGGAGAATCCGCAAGTTGATGCGGAGGAAATCCTCGGCGCGCACCGACGGGCGACAATCCAGCGAATCCAATCTCAGCAGACTGTGTGCGTAGCGCAAGATACCACTGAATTGGACTTTGGTGATCACGCACCTGATGATGTGCGTTGCCTCAATCGGGCTGAGCGAAGGGGACTCTACGACCATAGCTCCGTAGCGTTTACGCCCGAGAAACTATGCCTGGGTGTCCTCGATGTTGAGTTCTTTGATCGTAGCGAGGCGAGCCTGGGAAAAACCACCGAGCGCAAGTCTGATCCGATCCAAGAGAAGGAGAGCTTTCGATGGCTCGAAGGCTATCGACGATGCTGCGAACTCTCCGACCAATGCCCAGAGACGCAGATTGTTTCTTTGGCTGACCGAGAAGGAGACATCTACGACATCTTCGTCGAAGCTGAAAAACATGAAAGCCCAGCCGACTTCGTTATCCGCAGTAAACAAGTTCGCAGCTTGCCTGAGAAAGACGAGCAGATCGGTGGGAAAACATACAAAAAGATGCGTGACGAAGTCGAAAAGTCAGATCTTGTCACGACTCGTCAGATCAAACTGCCACGCACTGCCAAACGCGCTGCCCGAACGGCGACTCTCGAAATTCGCGCGATTCGCACGAAAATCAAACCACCCCATGCAAGACGATCGACGCTTCCGGAAGTAACGCTCAGTGTGGTACTCGTGCAAGAGGTCGGCGGACCGCAAGACGGAACGGATCTGGATTGGCTGCTGTTGAGTTCTCTGCCGATTGACGA
>NZ_WIAD01000133.1 GCF_009618275.1 Roseimaritima sediminicola | reverse complement strand
GTGTGACCGGGCGTTTCGTAGTCCGGAGGGACCGTGTGCTCGATGCGGACGAGTGACTCGTCGAGTTCGGTGATCTCTTGGATCTCAAACCCCGGCAAGGCAACGAAATCCCAAATCGGCATCTGGACGTATTGAAAGGCGAATACGGGGTAGCGAACGGCCAGATCGGTGACAAACGCGTCGACACCTGGGCCGCCTCCGTCCGGACTACCGATCTCTTGTAGAAAGACCAACTGCGTGCCGCTCGACGACCTTTCGATGACAAAAAAATACGTCTCATTCCTGCCGCTGATCTGCTCGACGGCGGTTCCCTCGCGGTCGAGCGTTTTCTTCTTTAGCTGAAACTCGCGGCCGCGGTAAGCGATTTCGTAGGCGTCTTCGCGGCGCCCAGGGCTATCGCCACCGCGCATCACAAACACCATCTCCGTTTTCGCGGCGATGGCGATTGAATCCGCCGCCGACTGCATCTCCTCGATTGCCTGAAAGAATTGGTTCTCCAGCTCCGCCTCGGAGCGGTCGGCAGCGGCCAAGACGTGTTCAGCATTTGCTAGAGAAACAAGAAAATAAATAGCAAGTGACAACGAGCTATTTCGGCAATTGTGCATAATGATTTGAATCCAGCAAAAGCTGCAGCGACGGCAGAAAACTCGTAATTTCAAAACCATTGATGGCGTCAGCTTAAGGCGTGCAATTGCACTGTTCACTGATTGGATTTGCCTGGCACTGACATCCGATACAAGTGTAAATCTCCGGTGAAGAGCATAATGCTCCCTCGCAGTTGCCGGGCATTTGTCCCGCGCACCGGCTCAATCCGCCCCCCGTACAGTAGCCATTGCTGCAAAACCATCCATTGCCATATGCAGCAGAACAGGCTCCGCCAGCCCCAAGAGGCATCGCTGCAACCAGCAATCCACCACGCAGTCTCGTTATCGCGGCAAATGAGACAGAAGCCAAAACCACGCAAGCA
>NZ_WIAD01000132.1 GCF_009618275.1 Roseimaritima sediminicola | reverse complement strand
GCCAGCCGGTTCACTTCGTTCACCACCTGCAGCATGTCGAACGGTTCGATTCGGCCGCTGCCGTCCACGTCCGGCATCCAGCCACCGAGCTGCACGCCGCCGGCTTCGATCGCGATGCCTGTGGCGAACTCGCCCACGCCGTAGCGGTTCAGATGGTTCAGCACCGTCAGCACGTCCTGCGGGTCCACCGCGCCGTCGCCGTTGACGTCGAAGGCGTTTTGCAGGTTCGTCGCGGCAAGGCCCACGACCGATACCGACTCGCCCGACCCCGTCGACGGCACGACCGGTGGGTCGAAGTTGCCCACGACCGGCAGCGCCTGCTCGTCACCGAAGCTGGCGAAGATGTCCGGGCCGAACGGCTCGGGCGTGAAGTCCACCACGTTGCCCAGCAGCCCCTGCGGATCGGCAACGATCCGGTCGGTGACCGGCACCACCGGCTTGCCGCCGTTTTCAATCGACAGCACCAAACGGTCCAAGTCCGTGTAGGCTGCCGGATCGACTTTCTTGATCAGCGTTCCTTGCGCCGCGCCGGCCGTATTGTCCCAGTCATAGACTTCACCGCTGGGAAGAATAAAGAACCACTGATTCGACGCATCCAAGAACCATTTTTCCTGCGCACCGTAGGCGTTGAAGAACGTACTGGTGCTGTACTGGAAACCGTACTGTTGGTCCAGCGCCGCCAGCGGATCGCCCTGGCTGACCAGGATCATCCAGTCGGATTGTTCGCCCGGTGCCACGCCCTCGGCGTCGGGATTGTACAGACCGATATCGTCGATACCGTCACCGTTGAAGTCGGCGGCCACGGGCAATTCACGCACGCCCGGAAATCCGAAGGTGAACTGGACGTCGGTAAAGCCGTCCAGGCCATCGGCAGCTAGGTCCAGCGAGAACACGTCGTCGGCCCAGGCTCCAAGATCATCCAGGCCATCGCCATCGAAGTCACCGGCGATGGGCAGCCCTTCCATGTCGCCCTCTAAGGTCAAGTTAACCCGGAAGTCGC
>NZ_WIAD01000131.1 GCF_009618275.1 Roseimaritima sediminicola | reverse complement strand
ATACTGGCGGTGCCGCTCTTCAAGCTCGGCAAGGTTCACCGCCGTACCATCCTTACTGACCGGCTTCTGCAACTGCTCCCGGCTCAAATCCACCCGCCCCTGCAGCTCCGGACGCGACTCCAGAGCCAAGTGCCATAGCAAACTCGTGTAGGCCGCGAGCGTCATCGAGACGCAGCCTAGATTCGGGGGCGTTTCCGCGGCTCTCTTCGTCTCGCTGGCGTCACTGGCATTACTGGCATCACTGACTTCGCCGGTCGCATGCTCCGTCGAGACGCAAGCCGTTTCCTGGGGATGCTCCACCGGAGCGAGCCACTGCGACGTGTCGGGCAATTCTTCGGCGAGCGTCCGCATTCGCTCGCCGATCGAGACCTCGGCATAGCCATCGAGCGTATCGGTCAGGCCGGCCCGCAGCGGATTGAGATCCACGTAAGCCATACAGGCCAGCACGTCCGCTTCGTCCTCCAAGCGATTCAGCTTGAAACGCTCTTCGAAGAACCGTCCCGTGCACTCATCTTCGATGTTGCACTCCCGGGCGATGGTCTGGCACAGCAAGCGAACGAACCAAGAGATATCTGACAACCTCGAACGCAGCTCGGCCACCCGTTCGGGATCGTTGACGATCTGCTTGATTTCACTTTCCCTGATCTTGCCGCCCTGCTTGTGTTGGCAGCGTTTGCGAGACGTCACCGAGAGCCAGCGGATGGCTACTTCCCGATCACTGAGGGCTCGAACCTTGTCAGGTCGGTTGCGAAGCACGCAGTGCCAGTGATTTTCCATGATAGCAAACGACAAAACCTCGACGCACAGAAACGGAGTTATTTCCTGCATTCGCTCAAGAAATCGCGTGCGGCGGTAGGAGTAGTCGATTCCGGTCAGCGGATCGACTCCGTGGAGGAAGCTTCGCCGGACGGTACGATTGAAGGCGTGGTAGACGCCGACTTTGGTGCGGTCAAACGTTTCGGAGCGGCTTTTTCGGCACATCGTCGGAACCTCCTGAGCGGGAAGAAAAGTAGACGTTTGTATGGTACCGCTGCAAAAGGCCATCACAAGCGAAAA
>NZ_WIAD01000130.1 GCF_009618275.1 Roseimaritima sediminicola | reverse complement strand
TTGCGCGCTCGATTGTTGCTCGGTCCCGTTTCGCCCTGTATTCTGAGATCGTGCGAGATCGAAAGGGTTAGCGAACTGTTCGCTAACGCAATCGCCACGCAAGAACAAAGTGGTGCACCCGAGCGGCGGCAACGTCGTTTCGTGATCACCGAATTATGGGGCGCCGTCGTGTGACCACCGACGTTATGCGACGAAGAGGTGGCGCGAACTCACTGCCTGATACCGTGTCTTACATGGATGCCCGACACAGAGACCAAGCCGCTGCTGATCCTCGATCTCGACGAGACGCTCGTCCATGCCGCCGATTCTGCGCTTGAGATACCGCACGACTTCAAGGCCGGTCCTTACTTCGTTTACAAACGCCCATTTGTCGATGATTTCATCTGTACACTCGCGACCAGTTTCCAGCTTGCCGTTTGGTCATCATCAACCGCGGATTACATTGCCGCTATCACTGCACAAATCATTCCCGACCATGTGTCGCTGCGATTCGCGTGGTCACGAACACGTTGCATTCAACGATACCACCCAGAGTGGCAAGGCGTTTACTGGGTCAAGGATCTCAAAAAGGTTAAACGCCTCGGCTACGAGCTCAGTCGCATCCTCGTCGTTGATGACACGCCGCAAAAACTGGAACGCAACTACGGGAACGCTGTTTACGTGTCATCGTTCGACGGCGACCCGGCAGATCAGGAACTTAAGTTGCTGGCTCCGTATTTGATGTCGTTGGTCGACTGCAACGATTACCGTACAATTGAGAAACGCGGCTGGCGGTCAAATCAGTAGTTTACGTTGGCCAACAGCCGCATAACCATGGCATGCAACCGAGAACTCGAAAGACGCGAATCGGCAATGGTTGCCGAACTGCTCGTGCCGGCTGATGCCTAACGTTCTGGCTGTCTGTCGTTGCGCGGTCGAACGCCCCGATCCGCCATTGCCATACCTCGGAAGGGTCAGGTCCGTATTGGACGCATGGTCAACTGCCAAGATTCCCGATGGTTGCTGGACTTCCCGTTAGTCTTCGCTCCTGCCGTTGGGCGAGAACCGGTCATAAATCTCGCTCTCCACA
>NZ_WIAD01000012.1 GCF_009618275.1 Roseimaritima sediminicola | reverse complement strand
GACTGCTGCGGTCCTATTGCGACCCAGGCAAGAGGGGATTGGTAGGACGCGGCTCGGCGTCAGGACATGCCTTACTGTGAGCGTAATCTTCGGCCTACTTGCGTGCGGCGCCACAGCCTACCGTGATGCCGCCTTAGCCGACAGCGATGACATTCGATTCCTTCTTGCCGAAGAGCTGCTCCAGAAGCCATGGCCCTTAAATAGCGACCTGAATAGCGATTTGACGCCGCTCGAAACTGGCAACTGGGTGGTGCTTTGTGTTCGGCAAGAGTGCGAACTTTGTCACGAACTGATTGACGAGCACTTTGCAGATCCGTCGACAACCAGGAGCAATGAACGCACAGCGATGTTCACCGCCGGCGCAGATTCTTGGCCATTTGCGATAGACCGCGTCGCGATTGACTATGAACCCGATGGTACGATCAATTGGCCTCACGGCGAGCCGTTCATTTCCAGCCCAGCTGCATTCATTTTGCGAGAAGGAAAAGTCGTTGAGGCCGCCGACGGCAAGAACGCAATCGAGCTCATCGCTAAACTATTTTGACCTTTAGCTTTCTTTCACATACACTGCCGAACCCTTAAAGAATAGCAATTCACAGGATCGCTACAACGGCAAGCCGGCAATCCTGCTCGGCCTTTGCAACACATGGAACGCGAAAAAACAACACTGTACATTCTTCGTAAATAGCGTCAACCTGTACGAGCAACTGCATGAACGCCCCCAATCACCCCAGCCTTAAAAACTTCTCCTGTGCGAGCATCACAATAGCGGCAATGTTGCTAGCAGGAGTTTTATTCCACTTAGTGTTTCCCAAACAAATTGCGAGACTTCTCGGCGCAGCTGTGTACGTAGAGGAAAAAAACCTCACGATCACTGGCCCGACTGGTTCAGGGACGGTGTCTATCCCGTTCCATGTGCATTCCTTAAGTTCGACCCCCGTTACAATTATTGGCGCAATCCCCCGATGTGGCTGCACCTTTTTGGATCCGTTGCCAACAACCATCGAACCAGGTGGGCGCCAAGAGCTGACCATCAATGTAGACTTTTCCAAACTTCCAGCGGGAGTGACGAGCGAGAGCATTCCACTCATACTCGACTCGCCGTCCATACAAGTCGATTTAAACCTTTCGATCAACGCAACTAACAGAAAGGAAATTCCTCTATAACATCCACACGATAGAACCATAGATACGCACAGCAAAACCGACAGCACCCTATCAACCGCTAGCCGTTCCCACCGCTGTGCCCGCATACCTTTTACTTTTCACTGGAGTTTCAACATGCACCAAAGACATATTAATGCACTTCTGCTTTCAGGCTCTTTTCTTCTTGCGAGCATGGGGGGTGCCGGCCTCGCGTCTATTTGCTTCGCAGTGGACTGCAGCTATTGCGACGTCACCTGCCACCAGCGAGCCCCAAGTTTTTGTTCCCTGGGATCGTGTGGAATTGGTTATGGATGTCAATACTGCGAGTGCGTCGAGAAATTCACTCCGAACGGCAATTACTGTGGCTGCGAGTACATGCCATAACGTGCCGAACCTAAATTCCCTGCACACGTTTTCATGACACGACCACTCTTCGGTGGACGTCACCGAAATTCACTCCTCGTCGCCACGTACCTTTCAAGCGTAAGAACCGCAATGTGCATGCCCTATCATAGATCTCGCACACCTGCTGCATGTCTCCTCCTGCCGGTGGTCGTCTGGGGGTTCGTGTGGTGCGGCACACCTGCTTTCGGCGAGGCCGTTCCGGAAGAGGTTACCGCCGCGTGGCGATCTTTGGGATCCTCTTTCCCGCCGTACTGCGTCCAGGTCACGTTTGAGGCAACAGGCATCAAAGGCGTTCGGCGCAGCGCTTCGTCGAAACAGGTTAGTCGCGTTTGCAAGCTTGATGACGCTATCGTGCAGGAATGGAAAGCTTCCGATTCGCGTGACGAATCTTTTACGCCCCTCCTAAAAGCGGTTGGCAAGAATGCGGATTACATGTTCGTCGTCTCGCGTCCGTCGAGTGCGGACGACTGGAGCCTGTCGCTAGTTCACTGGGGTGAGAAGCCGCCCCCATCGGTGCAGCGTGACCTGGCGACGGAGCCCGAAGCGTACGGACTGCGGATGCTGGGGCAGTCGATACCCGGAGCGATTCACTCCGGAGTCTTGGTCGTAACCGATCTCTCCGAGCATGAGGGGCCGGAGGGCCGAATCTTGAAACTCCAACTTTCGCGCACTCCGTCCGGACAAGCGAACGGCCTCCGAATCGAATCCGCCCAGCTCGAACTGGGAGAGCATGTCGGGTGGCAGATTCTGCACGGTGAGGCGGAACTGGAAATAGATGGCACGACGGGCCGATTCACAACGCACAACACGTATGCGACGCCGGCGACGATTGGGCGTCCTGTTGTCGTCCAAGCGACCGGCGCTGAGTCGTACGAACCGCCTCCGGGTTCGGTTGGAGGAAAATCGATCGCGAATGATCGGTTGGTACAGTTTGAGTGGCTGGGAGACCGACCCAGCAAAGAAGATTTTCGCCTGTCCGCCTTCGGCCTGCCTGAACCGGTGCAGCCACGATCACCACGTTCACTGTGGGTCGTCCTTCTTCTCGGTGCTACCGCGACGCTGGCTCTTCTCGCCTTCTTCCGTTACCGCTGGGTGGGGCGAGGCGATACGTCTCAACCGGATGCATCCTGAACCGAAGCGGAGATGCTACGCGTGAGTGCTCCAAATCGGAACGACGGTCGCCTCGCGATCATCGTCCCCGTCTTCAACGAACGGTCCAGCGTGGCGGCGTGCTTGCGGCGTGTGCACGCATTTGCCATGGCACACGGCGATGTTGGCGAGATCGTGATCGTTGACGATGCGTCTACCGACGGTACGGTCAGCATCGTCGAGCAAACGATCGCCGACTGGGAGCTCGACGCCAAACTGATTCGGCACTCGGCCAACCGTGGCAAGGGTGCTGCCATCCGCACCGGCTTAGATCATGTCACATCGCCGTTGGTCGTCGTGCAGGATGGGGACCTGGAATACGATCCGAATGACTTGGGCCTGCTGCTGCAGAGGATGCGTGATCGCCAAGGCATCGCCGTCTATGGTTCGCGGCGACTGGCCAGTGGGCCTTGGGATGACCGTTCATTCAACGCGTTTGCCTGGGGCGTCTCGTTCTTGAATACAATGGTTCGCATGCTCTACGGCACACGCATCACCGACGAAGCGACCTGTTACAAGATGTTTCGCACCGAGGACCTCCGGTCGATGCAGCTGACCTGCCAGCGATTTGAGTTCTGTCCCGAGGTGACTGCCAAGGCGATCCGCATGGGCCTGCGAATCGTCGAAGTGCCCATCTCCTACCGGCCACGCGGACGCGACGAAGGCAAGAAGATCCGGCTGCGCGACGGCTGGCAAGCGGCCGTGACGCTGTGGCGGCTACGTCACTGGGTTCCGAGCCCCGGCGAACGCGTCGACAGCCGCCAACGGACCACCGACCTCGAACCTCAGGAGGCGCGAGGCTCGTGAGCGTCGATCAGGACCCACCAGCGACCCCCGACCAAGCGGACTCCACCGCAGCCGTTTCGGATTCCGCTGCAGCGGATCCAGCGCGCCGCGGCGGATGGGGCGACCACGTGCTGTACGGCGGTGCGAGTTACTACTTCACCAGCTTGATCGTGGTGGTGGCCGTGATGTTCGGCAGCCAGTTCGTGATCACCTGCATGCGTCACCACGATGCCCACAAGATGGACCGTTCCAATCTAGTCGAGCGGTTTGCGCCCTGGGACGGCGTTTGGTACCACCAAATCGCCAGCGAGGGATACTCGTACGATCCGGAGCGGATGTCGAACGTGGCCTTCTATCCGCTGTATCCGATGAGCGGCCGCCTCTTTTCGGTCGTCACGGGCTTGCAAACCGACGTGTCACTGCTGGCGGTTTCCCACCTGTTTCTCCTTGGTGCATTCGTTGTCTTTTCAAAATACCTTTCCGAACGTCCGACGCAGGGGGTGCTGAAGCACTGGCGGATTTGCTTGATCGTCTTTGGGCTGTTCCCAACGACGTTCTATTTTCGCATGAGCTACTCCGAGTCGACGTTCCTGTGCTTTGTGTTGCTTGCGATGTACGGTATGCAGCGGCGGTGGCCGCTGTGGGTCGTGGCTATCCTCGTGGGCGCGACCACCGCGGCACGTCCCGTCGGGCTGGCCGCCGTGCTGCCGTTTTGGTGGACGCTGTGGCAGCAATCCTCTTCCCCGCGAAGCGCCGCGGTAAAGGCCTGTTTGCTGACGCCGGTTTGTGTGTGGGGCCTGGCCGCCTACATGCTGTACCAGCACATCGCCCTCGGCGACGCTCTGGCCTTCATCCAAACGCAGACGCACTGGCAAACGCGTACGCCACCGGCCAGCCTGCTGGGCAGACTGGCCGCCCTCGTCACGCTGGAACCGTTCTGGGCGGTGTACCAGCCGGATTGTGAGTGTTACTGGGCTACGGCGCCACCGGTTAACACGCCAGAATTCAACCTCCACTTCTTCAACCCGCTGATCGTAATGGCAACTTGGCTCCTGGTCGCTTTCGGGGCGGTACGAAGGTGGTTGACGCCGCAGGAAAGCTTGCTGTCGGTGGGTTTGCTGGGTATCCCTTACGTTACGCACGCCTATCACGCCTGCATGGCTTCGGAAGCACGCTACGCGGCGGCCGCGTTTCCTGTCTACATCCTGGTCGGAATGCTGGTGGACCGGTTGCCGCGAGAAGCTCAAGCGGTGCTGTTCGGCATGATGGCCGTGTTGATGGCCATCGGTGCCATGATGTTCACCGGATGGTACTGGTATTTTTGATTGGGGGCAGCCATGAGCCAGAACACGAAATATTTGCTGTCCGTCGTCGTGCCATGCTATAACGACATGCAGTGCCTGGACGAAGTGCTCGACCGGGTTCGCACCGCATGCGAGGGATGCGTCGACGATTTCCAGTTGATCTTGGTCGACGATGGCTCCGATGACGGCAGCTGGGAGAAAATCGAGTCGCTTGCCGCCCGAGAGCCACACATCACAGGCGTTTGTTTGACTCGCAACTTTGGCCAGGAACGAGCCTTGCTCGCAGGGCTTCGTCACTGCACGGGGGACCTAGTTTTGCTGCTGGACGCCGATCTGCAGGACCCACCGGAATTACTGCCGCAGATGCTGCGAGGAATCGAGCGAGGTGCGGATGTGGTGTACGGACAACGTCAATCGCGGCGCGGCGAATCCTCGCTGAAGAAACTGACCGCGTGGAGTTACTATGTCTTGTTCAATGCGATCGCGGAGATCGAGATCCCTCGCAATGTCGGTTACTTTCGATTGATGACGCGGCAGGTTGCCGACGCGATCGTCAACTTGCCCCAGCAGCCGTACTTCCTGCGCGGCGTGGGAGCCTGGGTGGGTTATCGGCAGGAACCGCTTCGCTACGTTCGCGACCCGCGCACCGTGGGAACCAGCGGCTGGCCGATGAAGCGAATGTTGCAGCTGGCCACGCAGGGCGTCGTTTCCTTTTCGACCCTGCCGCTACGTTTGCCGCTGTACCTGGCGATCGGTTGCGCGATCGCTTTATTGCTGGTTGCCAGCACTTCGCAGGTTCGCGAGGCACTGGTCTCTGACGGGGCGTCGATGATCGTCTTGCTGTCGCTGGCCACTGTGAACTTTCTGGTTCTGGGAATCTTTGGTTTGTACCTGGCTCGCATACACCAGAACAACAGCCGGATGCCGCCGTATCTGGTTCGAACCGTTGTCAACGCGCCGCGCAATCGGCACGTGAAACACAAGGGGTATGAAAATGCAGAGATCGAAACGGGGCTTCACGCTCATTGAGCTGCTGGTCGTGATCGGCATCATTGGCATTCTGATCGGGTTGCTCTTGCCGGCGGTGCAGGCCGCTCGGGAACTGGCTCGGAAGATGTCCTGTCAGAACAACCTCAAGCAGCTGACACTGGCGATGCATGCCTACCACGATTCGCTGGGCGCCTTTCCGTTGAACTCCACCTTCGGCGAAGAGCTTGGCCCGACCGTACGAACGCGCAGCTGGATGCAGGGCGTGCTGCCCTATATTGAGAAACAGCCGCTGCACCAGCAAATCGGCACGGGCTTGATCCTCCAGCCCAATCGTCCTCAAGCGGAAATTCCCGTGGAATCGTTTCGTTGCCCGTCGGATGTCTCGGCCGAAACGATGGACGAGCGGGCCGATGCGCCGACCTCGTGGAACCTGGCATTGACCAGCTATAAGAGCTGTGGCGGTAATAATTGGGACCATGGGCAATTTCGGCGCGCGTCCACGACCGGCCGGTTTGCCGGCAAGTTCGACGGAATGGCGTTCGGCAACGGATTGATTTGTGCGGGCCGCGGGCCGGTACTTTCGACGCGGATCCGCGACGTCCGAGACGGCCTGTCGAGCACGTTTGCGGTCGGCGAGACGTCGGCTTCGTGGACTCGCTGGAGTTGGTGGTTCCATTCCAACAGTGCGGCAGGCAACTGTGCGGTACCGCTGAACTATGCCAAGCAACTGAACAACCCACACCGCTGGGAGGACAACTGTGGCTTCATGAGCCATCATCCGGGCGGAGCGATTTTTTCAATGGCCGACGGCAGCGTACGGTTTCAATCCGAGACCATCGACTTGAACGTCTACCACGCCCACGCCTCCATCGACGGCGGCGAGACGTGATCGTGGTACGGCTTCAGTCGCGGCCGCGCCACTGGACCCGTTTTCCGCACAACTGCATCGCCAGCGCCCACCACTGCAGCGCGATAAATAGCGTCACGGCCACCGGATGCAGCGCCGCGCCCAGCCAGGACTGCTTGAACAGCCAGGCGTTGATCCAGCGGGGCAGCACGCCGGCCACCACCGCCACGAGCGTGCCAATCCACAGGGCCGAGGTGTCGACGTATGCCACAACCGGTGCCTTCCACGCCAAGGCGATCAACAAGCCCCACGGCAACACACCGCTGCCCAACAGCAACACGCTAAAGGGAACGATCCGGCCCGCGTTGGCGATCCCTTCATCAGCGTTCTTCAGCAGACCATGGACGACTTCTCTTGCCCCGCGATACATCCGGCAAGTGGCCAGAGAGGTTCCGTCGATCACATCGGTCGAGAGGCCAGCCTTGCGGTAAGCCGACGGCAGATGAATGCCATCGTGCCGCGAACTGCGGATCGCCCGGTGCGTTCCCATCGCCTGATAAGCCGTCCGCTCGGTCAGGAACAACTGGCCACACCCCGCCGCATAAGCCGGGCTTCGCGAGCGCCGCATCCGTGGCATCGGCAGGTATCCCAGCAACACCACGTGCATCATCGGGATTAATAATTTTTCCAGGATGGTTCCGGTCTGTTGCCGCGGAAAAGCACTCAGCAGCGCCACGTCCCGCCGCATCGCATAACGCAACATCGTGGAGAGCGCCTGCGGGTGCAGTCGCACGTCCGCGTCCAGAAACCCCAACCAGCGCTGCGAGGCATGCTCGCTCAATCGCCAACAGGCATGCTGCTTGCCGTTCCAGCCGGCGGGCAGGGCCGTACCGTGGAGCAGCCGAACGCGCGGGTCCTCGGCCGCGATCCCCTGGACCAGTTGGGCGGTTTCGTCCTGCGACTGGTCGTCCCAGACCACGACCTCGACGCGGACGTCACGACTGGCCAGCACCGAACGGACGCAGGCCGTGATGCCCTCGGCCTCGTCCCGGGCCGGGATCAGCACCGAGACGCCGGGCGGAGCGGTCCGGTCGCCCCGGGCAGCCGGCACCGCCTCGTCGTCGCCGTCACGGCAAGACAGCCGAAACAAGGGCAGATTCACAACGTACATTCCCAGCGGAAGGCACGCGAAAACCAAAGCGGCTAGGACCAGAGCGAACCAGAACACGGCTACGAAAACTTTTCCCCGTGTTGTCGCACGAACCGACGTCCACCGCACCAACTGCGCACCCGCCGAAAGAAATCATAAACACCTCCCGCTCCCGCACCGCCCTGCAGACAGACTTCAAAGGCCGCCGGGTCTCGGGCAATCACCCGCTCGGCCAAATGCTGCTGCGTGGTGTGTAATTGATGCATCAGTTGTTCGTTCCACTGGCCCGAAGACTTCTCTTGGCCGACTTGGATCTCCAGCGGCTCGCCAAACCGCATCAGGCATTCCGGCAACCGCTCTTCCCAGAACGAGTACTCGATCGCCATCGGCACGACCGTCCCGCGAACCAAGTGCGCACACAGATGCGCCAGCCCCGGCGCGAACGGCACGCTTCGGTCGCGCACGTCGCTGAACCGTCCGGTCGGCGTGATCCACAGCGACGTCCCGGGCGTCTCCAAAATGGTCCGACTGGTTTTCAGAAAGGATCGGATGCCGGCTTGGGTGTCGGCGCGAACGCCATAGAAACCCAATTTGCGAAACACCCGGTACTGCTCGAGAGCATCGGCATCGATCGGGGCATAGAACTGTCGGCCTTGCAGCACGCGGCGACACATGTAATGGGCCACCAACGGATCCCACCAACCCACGTGATTTGCATACACGATCAGGGGCTGTGACGGTGGCAGGTCCAAGGCGGAACGAGAATCGCGCGTGATCGCCATCGTGTGAAAGCTGTTTCGCAACATTCTGGGCAGGAAGCGGTGAAAACCGTCTTGCCAGAATCGCGACACCGCCGGCAGGTCTGCTTGCTCCGTATTCACGTCGAAGTCGTCACGCTGGGTAGTTTGCCTCTTTGCACATCCTGATCCAGGGAATCGGCCGCAATCCAGCCGCTCATCAACACCATGGGCATCCCCGGACCCGGGTGCGCCGCCCCGCCGGCCAAGTACAATCCCTGCACGTCCTTGCGGCGGTTACCGGGTTTAAAGGCGCCCAGGAACTTGCCGTGGCTGGCCAGTCCGTAGATGGCTCCGTCCAGCACCCGGTAACGATCGTGGATGTCTTGAGGCGTCAGAGCGGACTCGTACACGATCGCATCCCGCAGACCATCCAGCCCCGCCGTGCGTTCCAGTTTATTCAAAATGATGTCGCGATAGGCCGGAAACATCTCTTTCCATCGATGACCGGGCCGCAAGTAGGGCGTGTGAACCAGCACGTACAAAGCTTCGCCGCCGGGCGGTGCGACGCCGGGTTCGGTGATGGCCGGGGCACACACGTAGGCGGTGGGGTCGGCCGCCGGTTGGCCGTGGCGATAGATCGATTCGAACTCCTCTTCGGCATCGCGGCTGAACACAAAGTTATGATGCAGCAATTGCTCGTAGCGGCGGTTCAGCCCCAGGTACAGCACGACGCCGCTGCAGGCCGGTTCGAACTTATCGGCCGACGCGAACTTGCGCCCCCAGCGGTCGCCCAGCAATTCGCGATACGTCCGTACCGCGTCGCAGTTGCTGACCACCGCATCGCAGGCGATACGTTTGCCATCGGTCGTGACCACCGCGGCGACTCGCTTGCCGCGGGTCTCGATTTTTTCCACGTCGGTCTCGCAGCACATCGTCACGCCCAACTTTTCGCCCAGGCGTGTGAGGGCTTCCGGAACGGCCCGTGTGCCGCCCATCGGGTACCAAATGCCTTCGGAAGTCTGCATGTGGGCAATCCCGCACAGCACAGCCGGCGATTGGTCCGGCGCGGAACCGACATACTGCGTAAAGTGATCCACCATCTGGGCGACTCGGACGTCGGGAACGTGCCTGCGAACCACACTCGAGACACTGCGGCCCATCTGCAGGCTCAGCACGTCCTTCAGCACGGCGGCGGAAAACGTCCCGCCGACGTCCATCGTATCGCCCAGGCCGCCCACGCTCTTCCAGAAGAAAAAACGTTCCGAAACGTCGTGCAGGCCGCGAGAGATTTCCAGAAAGCGTTCGTAGCCGATGGCGGTTTCGGTGCCGCCGGTAAAGCGGTTCAAGTGTTCGCGCATCGCCGCCGGATCGGCCACCAGATCCAGTACCGCAGCGGGCTGCTGGGCCTGAGGCGATTCATCGAAGAAACAACGCCACTGCGGATCCAGCCGGACCAGGTCCAGGTATTGCTCGATCGGTTCACCGGCTTCGGCAAAGATGCGTTTCAGCACCGCCGGCAGGGTCAGGATCGTGGGCCCCATATCAAAGCGATACCCATCGGCCGACAGCACGGCCGCCTTGCCGCCCATCCACGCATTCTTTTCCAACACCGTCACCTGATGCCCGCGGGCAGCCAGCGTGCAGGCGCTGCTCAGGCCCGCCAGTCCGCCGCCGATCACCACTATCTTCATCGCATCCTCGCTAGGGTTGTTCTTGTTGGTCCGTCTCATTCGCACGGGTTCCCGCCGCACGGATACCACGGATTAATTGCCGCAAACCGCTCAGGCGGTTTTTCGCGCCGCGGCCGTGCTGCGTTCGCACCGCCCCCCGCAGCATCTCCAGCGTGCCGTCGTCGACCGGATCCGCATGCGGCGAGAAGCCACGGCGGTTCTCGATGATCACTTTGGCGGCGGTCATACTCACCAGGCCTTCGGCGCCGCGGGTAACGCCAAACCCACTTTGTCGCCGCCCACCAAACGGTGCTCGCGGGTCCGCCGTCGGTGCGACCAAGTCGTTGATCGTGACCGTACCGACGCACAGTTTATCGGCAATGTCTTGAGCTGCGGACCGGTCGCCAAAGACCGCCGCGGCCAGGCCGTAGGAACAATCGTTACAGCGGGCGATCATGTCCGCGGTATCGGAGAAACGCTGCACGGTCGTCACCGGCGCGAACAGGTCGGCCGAGGCGATGGGCCAATCCGCTCGGACACCTTCCAGCACCAGCGGGTACATCCGGCCGTCGGCGGCGAACCGCTGGCCGTCCCACCGTCCCAGCCGGTCGCGTGCGCCTCGCGCAAACGCGTCTTCGATCAACCCCGCGGCATCCCGCCGGGCCGCCGGATGCACCGTCACCGGCTCCGCGTCGGCCAGCGACCGATCCAGATGGTCTTGTAAAGCGTCGGCGATCGAGGTTTCCAAAAACAAGCGACGCGGTCCGATGCAGGTAGCACCGGAATTGATGGTCAGCCCGAACCGAATTAATTTCGCCGCACGTTCCAGGTTCGCCGACGGCAGGACGATCGCCGCATCACAGCCACTCAATTCCATGATCGCCGGCGTCAGGGTTTCGGCGGCGGCCCGCAGGACGGTTCGGCCGGTGGCCGCGCTGCCGGTCAGCACCACGAGATCCACGCCAGCCTCGAGCACGGTGCGGGCGGTTTCGACGTCGCTGGGCAAGACCCGCACGGCCGCTTCGGGCACTCCGGCCGCAATTAATTTCTCCACAAACCATTGGCAAACCGCCTCGCTGCCCGGCGCCGGCTTCCACAGCACGGCATTGCCCGCAGCCAACGCCTGCGCGGTTTGAACTCCGCCCAGAAACAGCGGATAATTCCAGGCGCCCAGGACCAAGACCACGCCCAACGCATCGCGCTGGACGCGGCCGCGCGAGCCCCACAACCACAGCGGGCGGCCGGCAACACCCAAACGCCGGGCGGCGAGCACGCGAGCCCCTCGCCGCTGCAGGAACTTCAGCGCGTCGCACAGGGGCAGGCACTCGGCCGCCATCGTATCGACGTCGGAAACGCGCTGCGGCGTTCGAGCCAGGCGAATCAACCGTTCGCTGTCGGCTGCCACGGCGTGCCGCGCGGCGCCCACCGTCCGCATCCGCTCCGCCAGCGGCCGGCTCTTCCAAACCTCCACCGCGGTCTGCCGCATCTCGGCAACGCGTCGGCTTACCTCCGCAGGATCGCTAGGCCAGTCCGGCATCGCTGACCGCCTCCGCCCGAAGCAACCGGGCAGGCACCGGCGGGGGAAAGAAATAGGCCGCTGCCGCCACGCCGGCCAACCCCAACACACCGGCGCCGAGCATAAACAACGAGGCGAACATCGCGGGCAAGGCAAACGCGCCAGCGCTCTCCTGCGGATTGAGGACCACGACCGTGACCGCCAACACGTTGTTGACCAAGTGCGCAATCATCGCCGGATACAACGAACCGCTGCGGAACGACAACCACCCCATCCACAACCCGATCGGGAACACGGCCACGATGTGTACCGGATCCATGTGGAAGATCGCAAACACCGCCGAGGCGATCACGATCCCCGTGATCGGTGGCAGGCGCCGCGTCAACCGATTTTGCAGGTAGCCGCGAAACAACAGCTCCTCGCAAATCGCCGGCATGCCGCCGATCAACAGGGCCAGCGGTATCAGGAAGCCGTCACTGCCCATCGTCCGGAGCAGTTCGCTGGTCTGCTTCAGCGCCGTGCTCTCTTCCAAAAACAAACTGACGAAGACCCCCGAAGCCATACCTACCAAGGGCGTCGCTGCCGCGGCGGCAAACCATGCCCACATCGGCCAGCGTCCGGCGACCAAGCCCATCCGCGGCGCAAAGCGATCCGGCGACAACAGGGCCGCAATGACCGCCGGCATGACCAACGCGATCTGCGGCAGGATCACGGTAATACTGAATGCCAGCCGTGACTGCTTGATCATCTCCGCAGCCTGCAGGGCCGCCTCGCGTGTGGTGGCCACCTGGCCGGTCACCAACAACTGGGCAATGAACAGCGAAATCCCACTGACGATCAGGAAACTGACCGCCGAAGCCAGGACCACGACGAGCAACGGCCACAGCCGGGGCCGTGGAACGAGTTGGGCTTGCGGCTCCGTTGCCGGCGGCGAAACGGGCTGCGGGTGCGGATGCGGATGCGAATGCGAATGCGGTTCCGATTGTGGAACCGAAGTCACCGCGTCGTCCTTCGGGGCAGCCTCCGCGTCGGGAGAAGCCTCGTATCGCTTGTCGCTGGGGTACTCGTCGCCCATCACGGAACTCTAGCCTTCCAGACCCAAGGTCTGCTCTAGCCCAAACATACAATTCATATTCTGTACGGCGGCCCCGCTGGCGCCTTTGACGACGTTGTCCAGCACGGCCACCAACACCACGCGTTTTCCGGCATCGAAGGCGGCCAAGTGCACGCGGTTGCTGGCCGTGACGTGTTTGGTGGCCGGTGGGTCATCGACCACGTGGACGAACGGAGCGTCCCGATAGGCCTCGTCCCACAACGACTTGATGCCGTCGGCGTCCCGGTTTTTAGCTTCGACATAGATGGTCGACAGGATCCCGCGGTCCATCGGCGCCAGATGCGGTGTGAACAGGACGTCCAGTTCGGTGCCGGCATAGCGGTCCAGCACGTCCACGACTTCCGGTTGATGTCGGTGTTTGCCCACGGCGTACGCACTCAACGACTCGTTGGCCTCGCAGTACAGATTCGCCAGTTTTGGCGTCCGGCCAGCCCCGCTGACGCCACTCTTGGCATCGACGATCACATCGGAGCCGATCGCCCCGGCTTTGACCAGCGGCGCCAGCGGCAGGATCGCAGAGGTCGGGTAGCAGCCGGGATTGGCGACCAGGTCGGCGCCGGCGATTTCGGCCGCGAACAACTCGGGCAGCCCATAGGCAACCTTGCCCAGCAGTTCGGGCCAGGGATGCTCTGTCGCGTACCAGTGTTCGTACAGCGATTGGCTGCGCAGGCGAAAGTCGGCACTCAGATCCACCACGCGAACGTTATGCTCGCGCAGCGACCGCACGGTTTCGGCCGAAGCGGCGTGCGGCAGACAGCAAAACACGACATCGCACTCGGCGGCCAACCGCTCCGGTTCGGCCAGCGATAACGACACCTCGACTTGCCCGGTCAAGGCCGGATGGACCGCCTCGATCCCCTTGCCCACGTCCTGACGACTGGTCACCGCGGTCACGCGAGCCTGCGGATGACGGTTGATCAAGCGGATGGCTTCGAATGCGGTGTACCCGGTGGCTCCTACCACTCCAACACGAATCATGGTTCTTTATTCAATCTGAGAGATGTCGGGGACGTTTTTTTCAAGCGCAGCATGCCCCGTGGTTTGTTCTGCCACAGTCTTTAGGATAGCCGTAGCCTTAGGATAGCCGTAGGGCAAGCAGTACGGGAGCACGGTCCTGCGCGAGGCATGGCCGGGGGGTCTCACAAGCGGGCCCGGGGACACCACAGTGCATTGTACCGCCGAGGGTCCTTTGTTCCACACGAGTCGAAAGAAGTGAGAAAACCGCTGATGGGTCTATTCGGCAAAAGAAACGCCCGCAAAGGGGCAGGAAAAGCTTCCGGGGCGGCTCGGCCCATGGTGCCCTGTCCGCACTGCGGGGCGGCGGTCGCGATCGATGCGGAAGTCTGCCGGGCCTGCGGCTACGACTGGGACCAGTACGTCGACCATCCCGACAGCGACGCCGAAGACGATTTCGACTACGACGAATTCATTGCGTCAGAGTTCTCGGATTCTCCGGTCAGTACCACCTTGCGGCCCTGGCAGCGAGCCGTGGTGATCGCATTGGTCGTCGCCTTCGCCGCCACGCTGCTGTGGCCGGTGTTGTTTTAGCGAGGTGCAGAGCTGTCCCGAATCGCGATCGAGTCGGATGGTGTCCTTGACCAGCAAACGGGCGTCCCGACCGCATTCGAGTACGAGCCCGCGGTCGATCCGTTCGCTGAGCATCGTTGGTTGCTCAGCCTCATTTGCACCGGTATTCTAAGATTTTCCGAGTTGATCTGTTTGCTTGTTCTGTGCCCGTGCCACGTGATTTTGCCCGTGCCACGTGATTTTGAACGTGCCACGTGATTTTGCCCGTGCCACGTGATTTTGAACGTTCGGCGACAAAACCCAAACCTGACGATTAGCATACATCGGAGGCTCGTCGATGCCTGCAACACAATTTGATCGCGATGCAATGGCTCGTTGGTACGCGAGTGAACATCTTAAGACAGATCCTGGAATCGTGGCCGTTTACTACTTGCCAACAAACTCCGGTGATCGTGTGATTCGATTCGTCGAGGTCAACAAGCTTATCGGTGATCGAAACGACGACGCTCTAGAACCAATTGACTTCGGTGTTGATACGGGGATGGAAACTGCGCATAAACTGTACGTGCTAGATGTCACTCCCGAACAATGGGGCAGAATCGAAACGCAACAACTCGGCCTCCCCGGCAACTGGTCGCTTGAGAACGCCGTTCATTACGGAAATGAATAGTTACCAAGAGGTCTGGTGGCAACAGGCTAAATCCGATCACCACGCGTTCGTTCTGCTCCGCGGCCAGGGCATCGCGCAATGCCATTCGTTGCACTACCTACAAATGGTCACGGAAAAAATCGCAAAGGCCTACTTTTGGCGATCCGGATCACCGCCGCCCCGAAGTCATGCGGGATTCGTCCAATCCCTCAGGTTTTTGGGGCAAATTCCCCTAGGCGATCGAGAACGCATCGCAAACCTGTTTACCTTCACACGGTTCCCGGACTTTCAAAACAGGATTAGGTCTGTACTTCCGATCGCGTACGACCTGGAACGCCTTGCACCGGCGTTTGCCAATAATGGTCCTAATCCAGAATACCCTTGGCCCCACGTGCAGCCTCAATTCGCACCGGTGAATCACAATTTTGCCATTTGGGCATCATTAGCGTCGGGCAAAGGGCGTGACTTGATGAGAATAATTCGAATCGCCGTTAACCGGTTTCCCGAATACGCCGATACCTGAATCTCGCAAAACCAGGCGGCGAACGGGAACCAAAGATGATGCGTGGGAAAGCGAGGCGCTACTTCGGCTGGGCGAGGTAGCGGGCGAGGGTGGTCAGGTTTTCGCTGAAGCGTTCGCTTGATAGGTACTCCGCACCGACGGGCATCTTGGCTTGCCCGACCAGCCGCTCGCCTTCGTAGCGGCTGACCCAGCGGCCGGTGGCGTCCAGCTCGGACACGATTCTACGGACGGCCTCTTCGGTCACTTTCGGCGAAGGCTCGGAGCTGCCGCTTTTGGCCGTCTGGTACTGCCCGTACAGCTCGCGAAGCCGCGATTCCCATTTCCAGCCGTAGTGCTTGGGCAGATTCGAATCGTCGTAGGTCAACGAGTACGCGTCTCCGCTGCGCTGCATGTACAAGGGTTTGTTGGTCCGCAGTTCGTAGTACCTTGCCAGCCGCCCGTCGGGCAGTCGCGAGCGATGCAGGTAGCGAATCGCCGCGGGAATCGGTTCCAGGTACCGCGGGTCGCCGGTGCTGCGGGCGATCCGGATCAGGGTCGCGATCACCTCTTGCGATTCGTCGCTGCAGATCCCCGGCGGCTCGAACTTCCGCGCCCAGATCGGTTGCATCGCGTAGTTGTACTGCTGGGCCCAGGCCGGCTGCGGCTCGGGCATCTGGGCCAGGATCAGAAAATCCCCCAGCCGTTTCAGCGAATCCAGGTAGCGGACATCGTCGTAGATGGCGTGGGCATCGATCAACACGTCGGCCACGTACCCGGCGACGTTGTCGTTCAGGGTGTACATGTCCCAGTACTCTTTGATCCGGCCCTCGGTCCGCCAGTCGTACTCGGGATAGTTCGCGGCGATGATCGGCGGGTCACGAACCGGTTCGCCATCCCAGACCTGCGGAAAGCCGCCGTTGGGAAACTGGGCGTCCAGAAGCGCGTCCAGGGCAACCGTTACCGCTTCGTGGATGCCTTCGTGCTGGAACCCCATCATTTGATCGGCATGCATCAGAAACCGAATGGCGGACTGGGTTTGCCCGTCATCGAGCGACGAGATATTGCGTCCCCGGCCGCGACCGTGCCGATACAGCGAGACGCGCTGGCCTTGCGGATTGAAATCGATACAGTTCGTCCAGCCGCCGCTGCGGACCTGGCCGTAAATCAAGGCTTCGGCAGCCTTCAATGCCGCCTGCTGGTACAGCTCATCCCCGGTGGCTCGGTAGGCTTCCACGTAAGCCATGCCGACGGTGGGCGTGCCCGGCGGCTGGACCCAAATCTGATCGGTGGTCGCCTTGCCTTCGCCCCAACGCTTGTCCAGATCCAGCGAATAGAAATAGACGTATCCGCCGTGGGATGCGACCGCTTGCGAGTAATACGTCGCGGCGCGATGCATCGTTTCGGTGGCCGCGTCAACCAGCGCCGCGTCGGCCGGTTGCGTCTGAGCCCAGGATTTTGAACCGGCCGGCAGGACCGCACCGATGACAAGAATCAGTACCGCCCCGGAAACAACACGTTGCATGACAGCCGCCAACCAAATCGAGAAGCGAAAAAGTCGATTATAGCTCGATGCTTTCGAGAGACATTCCAGTCTCCACTGCCCCGCAGGCGGCCCAAAGATGGCTCAGCCGTCGACCAGCATCGTTTGCCGCAAGAAGTTCAGTCCGGCTTTGGCGATCCGATCGGGGATGATGTCCGGGTGCCCGCCCAGCTGTACTTCTTGCCGTCGGACCATCTGATCGGCGCGGCGCCACAGCGTAAAGGTCACCGGAAAAGCCGGCAGCGGCGCGTCACTGTCGGGGATCTGTGGATACCGGTCGACCATCAATCCCCAGTCCGCCCCGCTGCACCCGGTCCACTGCGGCAAGCGATCCGCCGCGACGTCTTCCGCAGCGGCAGCGGCAGCGAGCGCGGGAAGCGAATCCAGCTCCGGTGCAAACATTCCCCCGCGATAGACCCGCTGGGAAACGTCCGTCGCGGCCATCCAGCCGCTGATCGGGCAGGCCGCTCCCAATTCCAACGTCCACAAGGTCTGCCCCCGCCGCGCTAGACATTCCGCCACGGCATGCTGCAACTCGGTCGACTCGCCTTCGCCGAAAATGGTTTCCGGCACGGCGGCGTAGATCTCACGCCGCGTCGCCTCGATCAACTCCAAGGCTTCCGCTTCGCTGGCCGCTTCGGCGGTGATCCGCAGGCTGATCGTCGCCCGGCTGACGGTGATGCCCACCGACGGTTGGCGGTTGCGAGCGATCATCTCGCCCAGTCGCGATTCCATCTCGCTTTCGCCCAAGCCGAAACATTTGACGACGTGCTGGCGAATCGTCCGCCGGCCCGCGCCCAGCCGTTCGAGCAATTGCGGCCGCACCGTGGCGAGAAACATCTGCCGCATCTCGGCCGGGACCCCGGGCAGGGCAAACACCCGCGCCGCCGCCCCTTCGCCCGCCGCGACCTCCACCTCGATCCCCGGAGCGGTGCCCTGGGGATTAGGAATTACCGCAGCACCGGCGGGAAACATCGCCTGGATGCGATTTCGCGGCGGCAGCGGTCGCGAGCGTGCCGCAAAGAGGGCTTCGATCGTGTCCATCACCTCGCGGCGAAACTCCAGCGCCCCGCCGGTGACTTCGGCCAACACGTCGCGAGTCAGGTCGTCGCGAGTGGGTCCCAAGCCGCCGGTCGCGACGATCACATCGGCGCGACCGGCCGCGGCGCGAATCGCCGCGGCGCCCACGGCCAAGTCGTCGGGGACCGTGGTCTGGGCCACGGTCCGAATCCCCAGCGAGGCCAGCTGGCGGCTGAGCCAAGCGGAGTTGGTATCGACCCGCGCCCCGGTGGTCATCTCGTCACCGATGGCAATCACTTCGGCCGTCAACATGGCGCGTCTCTGTCTAGAATCCGGCTAAAGCGCCGCCTTGAGTTCGCGGAGCAACTTGACGGCGGCGCCGATCTCGGCGATCTGACGCTCCGGTTCCTGTGGGATCTCGCGTTCGATCGTCAGCGGACCGGTGTAGCCGATTTCGTCCAGCGTTTTCAGGTAAGCCTTGATGTCGACGTCGCCCTCGCCCAGTGGTACTTCCTGGCCCCAGGTCTTGCCCGGTTGGTCGCTCCAGGTTCCGTCCTTGCAGTGCACGCTGCGGACGTGCGGCCCGAGCTGGCGAAGGGCCGGGATGGGTTCGCCCGTGCCGTACAGGATCATGTTGGCCGGGTCGAAGTTGACGTGCAGGTTGTCACGCTCGACCGCGCCCAAGAACTGCAGCAACCCCTCGGCCGTTTCCTGTCCGGTTTCCAGGTGCAGCGCCTGGCCCAGGTTCTTGCAGTGATCGCACAGCTGGCGGGTGACTTCGACGATGCCCGACATCCGTGGGTCGTCCAGTTCGTGGGGTACAAACCCCAGGTGCAGGGCGACGACCGGGCAATCCAGCAGGGAAGCGAAATCGGCGATCTGCTTCATCTCCTCCAGCCGCTGCTGCCGCGTGTCCTCGGGGACCAGTCCGATCGTGCGTTCGACCGTGGGAATATCGGCGTAGGACTCGCCCTCGAAACCGCCGAAGACGGCCGTCAGGGTCACGTTCATTTCCTCCAGCTGCTTGCGGAGGCGGTCGGCCGTCTCGCGATTCCGCGACTGGGGCGCCGGAGCGTGTAACTGGATCGTGGGCACCTGCAACTGGCGGATGACGTCCCACTGCACTCCCAATCCCGCGTCCACACTGGCAAACACGCCGATGGGCCATTTCTCTTCGCTTGACATTCGTTCTCCGAATCGTTCTGAAACCTAGGAAGCAAGTTAATTGCACACAGACCTTACATCAGCACCGAGACCAAGTCATCAGCGGGGATAGCGGCGCACCAGACGCTGCGTCTCGCTGATCAAACCCGGCCACTGTTCCGGCAACGGGTCCGGAGCGATGGCAGTGAAATAATCCTCGTCGATGCCCAGCATCGCCTTGCGCTGCTGGGCCTGCCCGGGATCGGCATCCAGAAAGCAATCGGCGATCTCGTAATCGCGATCCCAAAGGATGTTGTCGGCCAACCACTCCACCAGGTTCTCCCAACGATCCACCTCGGGGTCGTCGACGTGACCGGGCACGATGCCGGCGGCGATCTCTTCGGTGGCGTCGGTGCGCCGTTGGGATTGACGGAAGCTCTGCAGCGCCAACTGCCGCCAGAAACATTTTTTTTCCGGCGACCACGACCAACCGGCTCGCACCGGTCCGGCCGCCACATCCCGGGCGTCGAGATCCGCTCCGAGCTCGCGCAGCACTTGCACGCGGATCTCGGCGAACAGGACTCCGATCGTGGCTTCGTGGACCGCATTCAGAGGCAATGTCTCGGCCGTCTCGGTCAACAGATACCGGGCCACCCGGTGCAGCAGAGCGATGCGTTGATGGACCTGCAGATCGTCGAAGACGCTGATCCCGAACGGTCCGCACCGCCCGCCCGTCTCATCAACCCCGCCCGTCTCGCCCCCCGCATCTGGGCCGTCCCACGCATCTGGGCCGTCCCACGCATCTGGGCCGCCCAACGCATCTGGGCTGCGGGGATCGGGTTGCCCGTCTCGGCCGCCGGGCGGCGACAGTTGGCGGCCCAGATCCACCAGGACCGTGCGGATCGCGGCGGCCAACAATTCGGCTTCGGGGCCGTGCAGGGTTCGGTTACCGGTACGGGTGCGCCACATGAGACTTCTGCGTAATCTGACGATCGATGACTGATGTCTATGGAGCCGTCATGATAGTCCTCTGGGCGGTCGCCGAAAGCGTCCGGGGGGACGCGAGCGGGGCGAAAACCGAGATTCGTTTATTTACGAAATTTTTCGGTTTGTTTGTTGGCCCCCCCGGGCAATTGTGTAAACTTCCTGCGTGCGGCAGATTTCAGGCCGCGAGTTTCTAGTGCTGGGAAGGGTAGTTCGACCGATTCGCTGACACTGTCGCTACCGTGGGCATCCCCCCAGCCATAGCAAGACTGTCTTCAGAGATCCGGTTGTTCTGCGCTGAACCGGCAGCGCCGTTGTCGATCGCTGGCGAGTTGTTCATCGAACGCTGGCAATTCGAGAGCGGCGTGATCACGTTTGCATGGGTCCTGAGTGGCCCGAGGACAGTTAGATGAGTAAGCGAATTTACGTTGGAAACCTCTCCTTCAAGACCACCGCGGACGAGCTGCGGGATGTGTTTGGAGAACACGGCGAAGTGGTCAGTGCTTCGGTGGTTTCCGACCGCGAAACGGGCCGCAGTCGTGGCTTTGCTTTCGTCGAGATGACCGATGGCGCCGATTCGGCGATCGACGCCCTGAACGGACAGGAGTTCGGTGGCCGAACCCTGACCGTCAACGAAGCTCGCCCGCGAGAAGAGCGTGGCGGTCGCGGTCGTGGCGGCTATGGCGGCGGCGGCGGTGGCGGCTATGGCGGCGGCGGTGGCGGTGGATACCGCAACTAAGCCCGATTTCTGAAAACGCGTTTGTTGAACAAGGCCTTAGCTGACTGAAAACGCGTTTGCTGATTGAATCACCGATGCGCAGCGTCCACCGGTTGTGGTGCGACGCTGTTTTTATTTCCCCCCAGAACTCGCTCCCCACCTTCCGACGCCCTTGCTCACCTTGACCGAATCCGCTTCGCCGTCCGTAGAAAGTTTCTTCGAATTCGACCTGATCGAGCCCATTCAGCGGGCCCTCCACGCCGAAGGCTACTACCGTCCGACTCCCATCCAGGCGGCCGCCATCGGGCCCCTGCTCCAAGGCCGTGACCTGCTGGGCTGCGCCCAAACGGGCACCGGAAAAACCGCCGCCTTCGCCATCCCCATCCTGCAGAAACTCGATGCCCTCGACAGGCGTCCCCGCCGCAAAGCGCCGCCGGTGCTGGTCCTGGCGCCGACGCGCGAGCTGGCCACCCAGATCGCCGACAGCTTTGATACCTATGGCCGTCACCTGAAATTCCGTATGACCACGGTGTTCGGCGGTGTCAGCCAAGGCCGCCAAGTCCAAGCCCTCCAGCGCGGCGTGGATATCTGCGTGGCCACGCCCGGCCGCCTGCTGGACCTGTTCGGCCAAGGGGCTCTGTGCTTCGATGACGTCCATACTTTCATCCTGGACGAAGCCGACCGGATGCTGGACATGGGCTTCCTGCCCGATCTGCGCCGCATCATGCGCGAGTTGCCCGAGCAACGTCATTCGCTGTTCTTTTCGGCGACGATGGCGCCGCCGGTCAAAAAACTGGCTGCCGGCCTGCTGACCGATCACGTGGAAGTGATCGTCACGCCGCCCGCCTCGACGGTCGATCGCATCGAACAATGCGTGATGATGGTGCCGCATACCGACAAGCTGAAACTGCTTCAGCACGTCATGCAAACCGAAGCCACGGGTCAAGTTCTGGTATTTACCAATACCAAGCGCGGCGCGGATCGGCTGAAGAAACACCTCTGCAAAGACGGACTTCGCTGCGAAGCGATCCACGGCGGCAAGACGCAGGCGGGTCGCAACCGCGTCCTGCAGGCTTTCAAGAAAGGCAAGCTGGACGTTTTGATCGCGACCGATTTGGCGGCTCGCGGCCTGGACATCGACGGCCTCAGCCACGTCGTCAATTTCGACATCCCCCACGATCCGGACAGCTACGTGCATCGTATCGGACGCACCGGCCGAGCCGGCGCCGACGGGATGGCGATCACCTTCTGCACCGTCAACGATTGGGATTCCCTGAAGGCCGTCGAGAAACAGATCGGCAAGCGGATTCGGATCGAATCGAATCAACCGCACCACGATCGCTTTAACGAAGCCGACGCTCGCCGCGCCAAGCTGGCCGCCGGACCGAGTCGCCGAGGCCGAGGTGGCAGCGGGGGGGGCGGGGGAACACGGCGCGGCAACTCCGCCGGCCAGGGTGGCCGAGGTGGCCAGGGTGGTGGCTGGAAAACCAAGTTCCCGGCGAACAAAAAGAAACGCCGCAGCGGATCCACCGACCCGCTGGACTCGCGTTCGCGATCCTCGCGCGATGGTGGCGGCGGCAACGCCGCCGGCAGCCGCAAGCCCCACAAGTCGCGGCGCCGCGGCAAACCCGGCTCAAAGTAGCTCGGCTGTCCCCAGCCGAGAAATTCCCAAACCGCGGACGCTCGATCCATTGGGGCGAGAGGCGTTTACTGCGATGGAACGGCCGAGCGGGTCTCTTTGCCGAGCAGGAACAGGCGCTCGCCCGTCCGCACCAGGACGCCGTGCGCCGTCAGAGCCACCCCGTACAGGGTCTCCCCGGCGAAGCGGCCCGCGGCCTCGTTGCCGTCTTCCGCTGCTTGATCACCGGATTTCCGAAGATCGTTGACCGCCAGCACCTGTTTTTTCGGACCCGCGGCCAGCACGGTCGTTTCTCCGTTCTTGCCGAACACGTAGACGCGGTCTTCCACGGCCAGCGGCGTCGCCCAGTTGCTCTGCAGCCGCACGGTGTACTGTGGCTTGCCCGTCTTGGCATCCAGGCAAAACAGGACGCCGGCACGGTTGGTGTAGTAGGCCAGTCCGCGATGGGCGATGGGCGAACCGAACGAGCTGGAAGCTTTTTCGTTTCGCCACAGTACCTCGGCGCGATAACCATCGCCATCAGGCTCTACCGCGACGGCCATGTTCGATCGTCGGGCTCCTTCGCTGTTTTCACCATTGCGTCCGGCCGAGGCGCCCACCAGGAAACGTCCCTCGCCGAAGGGCACCGGCGAAGCGACCGTATTGCCGCCGACGTCGCCCAGGGTCCATAGCTGGCGACCGTCCCGGGGATCGTAACCATCGACGCTGCCGGCCGAGCTGACCACGATCTGCGGCTCGCCCGCCACGTTCAAGATCATCGGCGAGGACCAGGACACGCGGCTGGTTCGATCGGTCTTCCACAGCGTTTCGCCCGTGGATTTTTCCAACGCCAACAGGTAGGAAGGCCCTTCGTTGTCGGCCAGGACAAACACGCGGTCGTCCGTTTGGGCCAGCGACGCACCGAGGCCGAATCGTCCTTCGTAGCGACCGTAATCGGCCAACAAATCACGTTGCCAGCGAACCTCGCCCTCAGGGTCCACGGCCACCAGATTGCCGCTTTCGAAAAACGCATACACCCCGTCCGCATCGGCGACCGGCGTCGGCGCGGCCCGGCTGGTGTAGGTATCGTTCTTGACCGGCAAACTGCTGGCCGAAGAATGCTGCCAAAGCGGCTCGCCGCCGGCCAGCTCCAGACAGATCACCAGATTGGTTTCTTTGTTCGGCCCCTCGACCGCCGTCAGGTAGACCTGGCCATCGACCACGACCGGGCTGGACTGCCCGTGGCCCGGAAGCGGCGTCTGCCAGCGGATGTTCTGCTCCGGCGACCACTCCAGCGGCACCGGACCGGTCGCGGTTTGCCGCTGCGTCCCGCCCAAAAACGCCGGCCAGTCGTCCTCGGCCAACAGCGGAGATCCGAACACACAGACGAAAGCAAGCACAGCGAAAACACGCATAGTAAACAGCTCATTCAGCAGAAAACGAACGCGGCAGCTCGCGAACCCAGGAAGCCGTCCTCGGGTGAGCCGCAGCGATTGCATCGTACTGTATCGGCTCCCCCTCTGCGAAGCGGTACTCGTACTCAGCGCAGCGGTACTCGTACTCAGCGCAGCGGTACTCGTACTCGACAGGGCGATGGGTGGAATTGATCGGGACCGCTGCGGGAACGAGCACGAGCACGAGCACGAGCACGAGCACGAGCACGAGTACGAGTACGAGTACGAGTACGAGTACGAGTACGAGCACGAGCACGAGCACGAGCACGAGCACGAGCACGAGTACGAGTACGAGTAGGAGTAGGAGTAGGAGTAGGAGTAGGAGTAGGAGTAGGAGTAGGAGTAGGAGTAGGAGTAGGAGTAGGAGTAGGAGTACGAGTAGGAGTAGGAACTAATGGGTTCGCTGGTGGGGGTGAGCGGGGAACGAGCCATAGTCCGGATGCTGCACTGGCACCGTCCGGCGGAGGGATGACTTGCGAAAAGCTCATGGCAAACCGGGCAGCTTGTAACGGTTATAGGGAATGTTTCTCAAGCATTCGGCATTCCCGATTGTTTTGCTTAGCTAAGGTGCGACCCGAAGGCCTTCGATGGCCGATGTTTCCGTACGGCGGAAAATGGGACAGTTGATTCCCGAGCAGGGACGAACCGCTGGGGCTGTGGAAACGACCGTTTCTGCAACAAGAGTGACCGTCACTCGCCAAAACCAACCAACGGCTCCCTCAGGCCCCCGGCATGAGGGTGTCCCTGTCATCCGACTTGTGGGTCGGTTTGACAAGTCCAAAATGACCCACCCTCAATCAGGAACAAGGGCAGTAGAGCTATGACACGAATTAACACGAACGTACCTTCGCTGATCGCTCAGAACCGCCTTCAGCAATCCAACAATTCATTGCAGGAATCGCTGACTCGATTGAGCACCGGTCTGCGGATCAACTCCGGAGCCGACGACCCGGCGGGTCTGATCGCCAGCGAGGCGTTGCGGAGCGAGATCGGCGGCTTGAACAAGGCGATCAGCAACACCAAGCGAGCCAGCCAGATCATCAGCACCGCCGACAGCGCCCTGGGCCAGGTCAGCAGCCTGCTGGGGGACATCCGCGGACTGGTTGTCGAAGCCGCCAACTCGGGTGCTCTGAGCGACGACGAAATCGCGGCTAACCAGCTGCAGATCGACAGCTCCCTGGAAGCCCTCAACCGAATCGCCCAGACGACCACCTTCCAGGGCCGCAAGCTGCTGGACGGTTCGCTGGACTTCGTCAGCACGGTCAATCAAGTCTCCAGCGTTAACGACGCGCAGATCGACCAGGCCAACCTGGGTGCGACGGGCGAAGTCACGGTGAACGTCAACATCACCTCGGCGGCCCGGCAGGCCAAGGTCACGGCGGGAAGTGCCGCGTTCGAAGCTCCGTCGACCGCCACGGCCGATATCGAACTGACCAACCAAACGGCCGACGTCGGCGGCAGCCCCGCCACGGCCACCGCGGCGAATTTCACCCTGACCAACCAGTCCGGGGCTGTCGGTGCCGCCAACGCCACCGCTGCCGAAGCGACCGTGACGTTCACCACGCAGAACGCCACGGCCGAAACCGACATCGCGATCACCGCGGATTCGAGTATCGCCTCGGGAACCACGATCACGTTCCAGGACAGCGCCACCGACTCCAACGGCGACGCCCTGGCCGTCGGAGCTGCCGAAGCGGTGTACGATTCGGGAACCAACACGATCACCGTTCGCGGTAACGGCGACACGGTGACTCGCGGCGACGTGGCCACGGCCATCGACGGTTTGGCCAACTTCAGTGCGACGGCCGGAACGGCCGCTACGACGGTGGCATTCAATTCGTCCACGCCTGCCGACGTCAACATGGCGGACGTCACTTCGTCGTTGACGCTGACCGCGGACAACGCCGGTGCGGCCTATGACGGTGCGACCATCAACTTCGTAACCGGCTCGTCCAACGACGCCGCTTACGATGCCGACACCAATACGTTGACCGTCACGGTCGACAACAACGGTTCGCAGTCGCTGGCCGACTTGAAAACCGTGATCGATGCCAACACCGATTTCACCGCCACGGTCAACACCGGGGGTGACTTGAACATCGATTCGACGGCCCTGTCGGCCACGACGACCAACGGTGTGGACGCCTTGGCCGGTACGGTGGAGATCACGGCGGATTCCGGCATCACGGCCGGCACGACCGTCACCTTCATCAATTCGACGACCAAGCAGGACACCACTGCCCTGGCCGCGGGCGAAGCCGAAGCCTATTACAACAGCGGTACCAATACGCTGGAAATTCGTGGCAACGGCGACAGCGTGACCCGCGACAAGGTGGCCGCCGCGATCAGCGCGGTCGACGGCTTCAGCGCCACGGCCAACAGCGCGGCCAAGGCGATGCGGTTTGCTTCGGCCAAGCCCTTGGATGCGACGTTGGCCTCCACCACGCCGGACTTTACGATCTCGGCCGATGCCACCGGCAGCGCCCTGGAAGGCACGACCGTGGCCTTCGCCTCCGGTGCCTCCAACGCCGCGGCTTACGATGCCAACAGCAACACGTTGACGATCACCGTCGACAATACGGCTCCGCAAACCCTGGCCGACATCAAGGCCGTGGTCGATGCCACCGATTTCAACATGGAAATCAACACCGACGGCGTGTTGAACATCGACAATACGGTGATCGCCAACGGAACGACCGTCGGCGGTGCCGACGCGGGCACGCCGGGCGTATCGGTTTCGGCGGACTCGAGCATCGCCGCCGGCACGCAGATCAACTTCGTCAACAGCACGGTCGACTCCAACGGCGACGCTCTGGCGGTCGGTGCGGCCGATGCCAGCTACGACGAAGCGACCAACACGTTGACGGTGCGTGGCAACGGCGACGGCGTGACGCGTCAGAAGGTTGCCGAAGCGATCAGCAACCTGGACGGCTTCACCGGCTCGGCCGATTCCCCGGCTGCGGCTGTGGAATTCGCCACCGCCACACCGACGTCCTCGACCCTGACCGCCTCGACGCCGGCCCTTTCGATCGCTGCCGACAGCAACGATCCCAAGTACGCCAATGCGACGGTCACTTTCGTCAGCGGCGACGCCAACGCGGCGGCCTACGACGAGGACAGCAACACGTTGACCGTTACGGTCAACAGCGGGGCTCCGCAGAGCCTGGATGATCTGAAGGCCGTCATCGACGCCACCGACTTCACCGCAACGGTCAATACGGCGGGCGAATTGAACATCGCCAACACGACGGTCGCCGACGCCACGGCAACGGTCAGCGATACCGGTGGCTTGTCCGACGACCTGGTGTTCGAACTGACCGGCACCAACGGTGCGGAGACGTTCAACTTCAAAGCCGGAGCAACGATCGACGACGTGGCTTCGGCCATCAACCTGGTCAACGACGCGACGGGCGTCACCGCCAGCAACGTCGACGGCAATCTGGAATTCAGCACCTCGGCCTACGGCAGCGATGCCAAGGTGGCGATCGACGTGATCAGCGAAGGTGCCGGTGGCAACTTCACCGCCAGCCTCGACACTCGCCGCGACGTGGGTGCGGACATCGTGGCCCAGGTCAACGGCACGCAGGCCAACGGCAAAGGCAACAGCCTGTCGATCAATACGGCCACGTTGGACCTGTCGCTGAGCGTCAACGACGGCTCGGACGAAAGCTTCTCGTTCTCGATCACCGGCGGCGGCGCCCTGTTCCAACTCGGTAGCGAAGTGGTCACCAACCAACAAGCTCGGATGGGGATCAGCAGCGTCAGCACCGGTAAACTGGGCGGTGCCTCGGGCCGGCTGTACGAACTGGGCAGCGGCCAAGCCAAGAGCCTGGTCAACGACGCCGCCGGAGCCGCTGAGATCGTCGACGAGGTGATCACCAAGGTGACCAGCATCCGCGGCCGGCTCGGTGCGTTCCAGGCGACGACGCTGGAAAGCAACCTGGTCTCGCTGAACGACACCGTGGCCAACCTGCAAGAGGCCGAAAGCTCGATCCGCGACGCCGACTTCGCCGCCGAATCGGCCAAGTTGACGCGGGCTCAGATCCTGGTCCAGTCGGGCACCAACGTGCTGGCTCTGGCCAATCAGAACCCGCAGAACGTGCTGTCGCTGATCCGATAAAGCACGGCGTCAGGACGATTGACTGAGAAACGAACACCAGCGGAAGGGCGTCCCTTCCGCTGGTTTTTTTATGCCCGCACCACCGCCCTCGGCAACTCCGCCCGCAGCGGCGTCCGAAAAACTGAACTCAGCCGGCACAGCTTGCCGATTTAGAAAACATCTGCAGGCCTTCTTCACAGCAACAGACTCCCTCATGGGCAGAATCCAAACCTCCATCGGCTTGATCACCGGCACTGATATTCAGGGCACGGTGGATCAATTGATCGATCTGAGTGGGATCCCGCGTGATCGCTTGGTCGCCCGAAACGAGACGCTGAACCAACAGCAGGAAGCGATCTCGCAGCTGACCGCGTCGGTGATCGCCGTCCAGCTATCGGGCGATCGGCTGGCGGAAAGTTCGCTGTTTCAAACCCGCAAGGACGCTTCGAGCAATGAGGCCGCCCTCTCGGTTTCCTCTTCGCAGGGAGCGCCGCTGGGCGAATACCAGGTGGCCACCAAACAGTTGGCCGCCACCCATGCCGCCAGCTCGCGGGTGCGTTTTGAGAGCGTCGATGCCGCCCTGGAACTGGAAGGCCAGATCCGGGTTCGCAACGGCGGCTACCTGAAACATTCGATGGCCCTCAGTGAATTGAACGCGGGCCTGGGCGTCCAGCGAGGTTCGATTCGCGTCACCGATCGCAGTGGCGCATCGGCCGATATCGATCTGTCCGAGGCTCGGACCATCGACGATGTGCTCGCCGCCATCAACGACCACCCCGATGTGGCGGTCCGCGCTTCGGCCGACCGGGACCGAATCACCCTGACCGACCTGAGCGGCGAGGCGGTGTCGAATCTGCGAGTCGAAGAGATCGGCGAGGGCGAAACGGCCGCCGACCTGGGGCTGTACGGCCTGGACGCGGCCGCCGATGTGGCCGCCGGTGCCGACCTGACTCCCCCCGGCGAAGATGGCCGACAGACGTATCTGCATGGCGTGGCCCTGTCGCAGCTGGGCGGCGGACAAGGTCTGGGCGAACTGACCAGCCTGGACATCACCCTCCGCGATGGCTCCTCCGCCACAGTCGACGTCTCCGCGGCCGACACCATCCAGCAGGTCCTCGAAGCCATCAATGCCAGCGGCCTGGATCTGGTGGCCAAACTGGACGATTCCCAGACCGGCCTCCGCATCCGTGACCTGTCCGGCGGCAGCGCGAATAACTTTACGATCGCCAGCGCCGACGAAACGGCCCAGCGACTGGGGATCGCCACCGACAGCGAATCCACGATCCTGGACGGCGCTCACCTCGGCCGGCAGTGGGTCGATGCGGATACGCCCCTCTCCCAACTGAACCAGGGCCGGGGGCTGACCCCAGGATCGTTCAAATTGACCGACTCGGCCGGCGCCTCCAGCGCGATCAACCTGAAGTTCGCCGGGCTGGAAACGGTGGGCGAGTTGATCGATGAAGTGAATTCCTTGGGGCTGGGAATCGAAGCCCGTATCAACGCCCACGGCGACGGGATCACGCTGGTCGACACGGCCGACGGTGCGGGGGTGATGACGGTCGAAAACACCGACGGTGCGGTCGCGGCCAGCGAATTGGGTTGGGCCGGCGAAGCCGTCGAGGTGACCATCGATGGGGAGACCAAGAAGGCCATCGAGGGCGGTGAATTCCTCAGCGTCGACGTCACGGCCGAGGACACCCTGGAATCGATCGCGGAGAAAATCAACGCCGCCGATCGTTATGTCAAAGCGACCATCGTCACGACCGAGGACGGCACGCATTCGCTGCAGTTGAGCAGCCGGCAGGGGGGCCAAATGGGCCGCTTCAGCATCGATACGTCGGGTTTTGATCTGGCCATGCAAACCACGTCCACCGGCCAGGACGCCGAGGTTCTGTTGACCGACCAGACCGGTTCGACTCGCAAACTAACCAGCCTCGACGGGGTCTTCGAAGACGACTCCAGCGGCCTCTCGATGACCCTCAAAGCCCTGTCGGACAGCCCCGTTACTGTCACCGTCGAAGAGAACCCCAAAGCCGTGGTCGACGCGGCCAAGACTCTGGTCAAGCAGTACAACCTGATGAAGGAAAAACTGGACTCGCTGACCTTCTACGACGCTGCCAATGACAGCTACGGCCTGTTGTTCGGGTCGACCGAAGCGCTGCGGATCGATTCCGGTTACTCGCGGCTGCTGTCGGGCGTGATGCGCGGCAACGGCGACATCCGCTCGTTGGCCGAAGTCGGTCTGCGTCTGAACGACAAAGGCCAGATGGAACTGGACGAAAAGAAGCTGACCGCCCGATTGGAAGAAGACGTCGCCGCGGTCGAACAGTTCTTCACCACCGAAGAAACCGGCGCGGCCGCCAAGCTCAGCGCGCTGGCCGATCGCTTGGTCGGCGTCGACAACGGCATGCTGCTGAGCCGAACCACGGCCCTCAGCTCGCGGATCGAACGCAACAGCGAACGCATCGACGCCCTGAATACGCGTCTGGAAAACGAACGCGAACGCTTGCTGAAACAGTTCTACGATATGGAAGCGGCCATCTCGAAACTGCAGAGCAACCAACAATACGTCACCGGGATTCAACCCCTCTCCTACTCCTCCTAGTCAAGGATGACTCCACCACGATGTCCCGCACGCACCACAGCCAACAGTACCTGGAACAAAGCGTCCTGAATGCCACGCCCGCTCGACTGCGGCTGATGCTGATCGAGCGCGGCGTGCAGGTGGCTCAGTCCCTGGCCGCGATGCCCGCCGACCAGATCGATCAGGTCGCGTTTACCGACATGACGCTGCGCCTGCGCGACATCCTCGGCGAGCTGCTCTCGGGCGTCAAACAGGGTGATCTGGAAGTCGCCAAACAGGTTGCCGACCTGTACGTGTTTCTGCTGCAGCACCTGACCGCGGCCGAACAGCAGCACGATCCGGCGACCTGGAGCGAGATCGCGACGGTCTTGGAAATCGAACGCGAAACCTGGCAGCTGGCGTGCGGCCAGAATGCGGTCCCCGCACCCCATCAGACGCTCCTGTCGGGCCTGAACAGCAGCGCCGCGGGCCTGAATAGCGGCGCCACCCCCGGAGGCTTGGCCACGGGCAATCGCGGCCCCTCCGCAACCGCTCCGCGAACCTCGTCGCTGAACCTGCAGGGCTAAGCACGTCGCAACCTTTAATTCGGCATCACCCTCCCGCTGCGCGGGAGGGTGTTGTCGCGGGGTTTCACCGAAAGATTCATGCCGACGTGCTTAGTGGGCCGTCGATCCGTTCGAGGACGGATGGCTCACTCCATCGATAGGCCGCTATCCGGCGGGGCCAGAAACCCGGCAAACTGTTGTCAGCACCCCGGTTTGGGCGTATGTTTCGAAGGTAGGGACCTCCCCCTTCTTTTTCATACGCGTGCCGTAGATAGCTTTCCATGTTCCGAATCGTTTTATTCGTCTGGGCAATCCTGGTCTGTGTTGCTGCCCCCTGGTCGGCCGGCGAGGAGCCTCAGGTCCAAGCGGAATCGAGCCCCCAAGCCGCTGCGCACGGCGAGCAGTTCGTGCGGGTTTCCAAGACCGGGGCGGGCGAACCCAAAGGGCTCGACACGGCCATCGTGCGGTTCACCGGCCGCGCGGGCACGCCCTACGAAGGACGCATCGTCGACCTGGTGGGCGTGGTGCACATCGGCCAGGACGAGTACTACAGCGATCTGAAGCAACGCTTGGCCAAGTACGACGTCGTGCTGTACGAACTGGTCGCCCCCGATGGTACCCGCATCCGGCCCGAGGACCTCGAACAACGCCGCTCCCTCCTCGCCTCGATGCAAAGCGGCATGAAGGACTTGTTGAACCTGGAATACCAGCTGGAAAAGATCGACTACATGGCGGAAAACTTTCGCCACGCGGACATGAGTCCCGAAGAGTTCGTCGAGGACATGCGCCGGCGCGGCGATAGCTTTCCGAAGATGATCGCCCGGATGATGGGCGCGGGGCTGGCCAATCAAGCCGCCGGCGGCGGAACCGAAGTCGACCTGCTGGTTGCGATGTTCAGCAAGGACCGGGCGATGATGATGAAACGCGCCATGGCGTCACAACTGAGCGATTTGGAATTGGCCACCGCCGGCATGGATGACGAACACGGCGACAACACCCTGATCAAAGGCCGCAACGCCAAAGCCTTCGAAGTCCTGAAAGAAGTGCTCGAGGCCGGCGAGAAACGCGTTGCGGTGTTCTATGGGGCGGGCCATCTGGATGATATGGCCGAGCGGCTGGAGCAGGATTTTCAGATGCAGCCCACCGCCACGACCTGGCTGCAGGCCTGGGACCTCCAGCGAAATTAATTTCGCCGTAGCCGAACCGTAGCCGAACCGTAACTGAACTCGCCAAAGTTTGGACTGAACTCGCCAGCGTTTGGACTGAGCACGTCGGCTTGAATCTTTCGGTGAAAGCCCGACTCCTCCAGAGGAAGGGTAAAGCCGAATTAGATGTTGCGACGTGCTTAGTCCAAACTCTGGCGACTTCGGCTACGGGTGTGCCTTGCTCTTCTTGTTGGTCCCCCCCTCCTTCTCTTCCCCACCGCTACGACTCGGCCCGTCGTCGCATTCCGGGCAAACGGCAAAGGGACCTAAATGCTCAATGCGGCCCCAGTTTTCCGCCGACGCTTATACCAGGAACAACCCTCTTTGCCCGTCTCCGTTTCACCCTCCAACTGCGAAGCGCGAACTGATGAAAATGGATCGTAATCGATATTTCTTGATCGGCATGTTGTTGATCCTGATCGGGATCCAATTTCGCATGGTCGAGTCGGTCGTTCTGAACGAGCAAACCACCCGAGCCTTGGCACGTGTGACCAACACCAAGGCGGTGGCCAACAGCGACATGATGTCCTCGTTGCTCATGCAAGTTTATCCGGCTCCCAAGAAGCGGATCGTGCCGCCCCGTTGGATCGGGTTGGCGATGATCGCGATTGGGGCTGTGGTTTCATTGCACGCCATCGCAATTCCTCGCCGGAATTGACGCGGATACTTCACCGATGATGTTGTTACCCCTGATGCTGCTGTGGCTGCGCGCGCCGCTTTTTTTTCCACCTTCGCTGCGCTGGTCACTGCTGGTCCTGTTCTGTCTGGTCGCCGGGCATGGTCCCGGCGCCATCGAACCCGATCCCGCCTCCCCCGCCTCCCTCACCTCCCCGAGCGAACATGCGCCCACCGCCCTCGATCCCACGCCGCCGGCCGCCGCCGCTTCCCCGTCCGAGCCTCCCGATCGCGAACGTGAAGGCACCCTGCTGAAGAACGTCCGCGGACGCTTTACCGAAGTCGGCCGCCGCTGGACCTTTACCGTGGACGAGCGAGAGGTCCACTACCGGGTACTGGAAAACCAGGCGCTCGAGCGGGTCGTCAAAGCCATCCGCCAGGACGTCGACGACAACCACTGGGCCGTGCACGGGACACTGACCGAATTCGCCGACGACAACTACCTGTTGCTGCAAGCGGTCGTGCGAGCGACCCAGACCGATCCGGAAACCGCCAACTGAGCCGTTTGCAAGGTAGCTGATCTCGCCAGAGATTGGATCGGGGCAGCACGAAGGTCCAAAGTCTGGCGACTTCAGCTACGGTCAGACTCTGCGATTACAGCTGGACGCAGTTCGAGACTGGGCTTCAGCCGAAATCCAGTTTGCGGATGTCTTCCAACCAGACGCGCAAGTCGTTGTCGTACTCGGTGGCCATGTTGCCCAGAATCAATTGTCGCTGAAAGGCTGCCGCCCCCTGGTGTTCGGCGCTCTGGGCGTCCTGGAAACGGCGGTTGGGATCCGGCGCGATCAAGCCTTGCAGGAAATTCATCAGCAGTTCGTTGCGAGTCACTTCATCGGGCAACAGGGCTTCGAGCTGCTGGGGCAGTTGCCGTTTCAGCTGCAGCAACGTGCGGATGTCGTACTCGCCGGCAAACGGATTGACGCCGCTGAGCAATTCGATCAGCACGTACCCAACGCTGGCCAAGTCGCTGCGGGGCGTCGACTCGTGGTGCTCGATCAATTCCGGGGCGGCATAGGTCGGCGTGCAATCGCGTTCGCGGGGCGGGTTGTTGAAGTCGATGGCCGAACCGATGTCGATCAGTTTGACGTGGCCGGTTCGCTTGAGCATGATGTTCGACGGTTTGACATCACCGTGCAGGATGCCCTCGCGATGCAGGGCGGCCAGGGCGGCCAAGCATTCGCGGACGATCGCCACGGCGATGCCGGGTTTGAAACGCAAACTCTCCTGGCCGTAGGTGGTGATCACGTTGTGGATGTACTGCAGGCGCCGCGGCGTGACGACCGCTTCCAGGCCATCCAGGCACTTGGGGTCGCTCAGCCGGCGGAGGTCGTACCCGTCGACCCACTCCATCACCATCACACGGACCTGATTGCGTTCGATGAAGTTTTGCACGTCCAGCATATTGTCGTGCTGGATCTGAGCCACGCGCGCGGCGATCCCAGCGATCCGTTGCATGCTCTCTTCGTACTGCCGCGCGTCCTCGAAACGCTCGGGCGAAAAGAACTTCATCGCCAGCGGCAGGGTAAACCCGTCGGTCCCGCGATGTTCGGTCAGATACACCTCGCCCTGCCCACCGCTGCCGAGCAATTTCAGCAGGTGGTGGTGACCGGTCCAGTTCAACTTGCGCTGCTTGAGGATGCTCTGGTAGTGTTCGACCAGGCGTTCGTCCTTCATCGTCCGCTGCGTGCCGTGCAGGGTGCGTGTCACGCCGGGTTCGTGTCGTGCGGTCGACAGCAGCGTGGTTCCGTCCTTAGGAAATTGCTTCATGGCGGCATTCTAGCAGGTAGAGGCAGGAAAACGACGGCTATTTCCCGCCCGGTTTCCAGACTTTCGTCGGATGTGCAAATCCCAGACCCTTATCGACCTGGTTCCACAAAGGATCGCCCCGCAGATGGCGCCGCAGATTCTCGCAGACCAGGTCGGTGGTGTCGTCGACCCGGCGCGCTGACTGGGCCCCGACGTGCGGCGTGATGATCACCTGGGACATCTCCCATAGACGACTCTCCACCGGCAAAGGTTCCACTTCCGTGACGTCCAGGCCGGCCCCCTGCAGGTGACCGCTGCCAAGGGCTTCGACCAAATCGGCTTCCACCACCACCTGCCCGCGAGCCACGTTGATCAAGTACCCCCCGGGCGGCATCTTCGCGAGCATCTCCCGATCGATGATGCCGCGAGTCGAAGCGTTCAGGGGCAGGGTGAGAATGACGATGTCGGCACAGCCCATCAAGTCGGCCAGCCGATCCGCCGGCCACAAGCTTTCCACATGATCGGGTTTGTCATCGGGAAAATAATCCGTGGCCACGATCCGCACATCCATCGGAGCCAGCGCCGCGGCGATCTTGCGGCCGTTACCGCCCAGCCCCACGATGCCGACCGTCTTGCCGCGGAGGTCGTCGGTGGGTCGACGAATGAATTCTTTGCGGCCGGCCGCCTGCCAAAAGACGGGCAAGCGGCGGATCGAACCGTACAGCAACGCCATCGTCTGCTCGGCCACCTGAGGCGCAAACAGGCCCGCCGCGCTGGTCACCACGATGTCCGAATCGATGACCTCCGGGACCAGACAATGGTCCAGGCCCGCCGCCGACGACTGGATCCACTTCAGCTTTCCGCCCTCGACCACGCGCCGCCAATCCACGGGTACCTTGGCGTGCCCGATAAAGATGTCCGCACCGGGCAGCTCGGCATCGACCCGTTCTTGACCGGCGTCGACGATCTCCGCGTCGGGAACCACCGCTTGGATCTGAGCGATGTGGTGCGGCTGGACCGGATAACACAAAACAATGCGCATACTCTTGCTCTACCGTTGCAATAAAATCTACCGTTTCAATAAAAGCGAATCGGTCGGACTGGCCCGCCTCGGCTCAGGACCGAAAGTCTCGCGGCGCGGTTTCCATCATCAAGACCACCAGCGCCCAAATCCCGAACGGCGTGTTCCCGATACAGCACAATCCGAAGATCGGCACGATCGCCAACACGGCCGCAACCCGACACAGCGTCAGGGATTGGCGACGCGCCATTTGCAGGCCACCAAACAGAATCATCGCGTTGACCAGTGCCGGAACCCCCAGGTACACACCCAGAAAAAGGGCTTCGGGCCCCACCGGGTTTCCGCCGACCAGTTGCAGGATCAACTGCAAACCGCAAAACAGCAGGGACAACCCTGCGAACACGGCCATGAAGATTCCCGGCAAAACGTACACGACCGGCTCGCGATGGCCCACCGCCCTGCCGGCGCCGCCCCCGATCGGCGTGCTGTAGGGCGACACCGGAGGCGCGTAGAGCGATTGCCTGCCGGGCTGCTCGGCCGGCGGCGAAGCAAACGGCCCGGGCGGCGAAACCGTCCCGCCGGGGCCAGCGGCCGCGGGTGGCAACTCCGAGACCCGAGTGTCCTCCCCGAGGCCGGGCATTTTTAATCGTCGCTCGCAGGCCGGGCAGGTGACGATCCGGCCGGCGACCTCGGGCGTTAATAACAACGCCCGATCACAGGCCGGACAGTGCACCCGGTGCGAAGCGGCCTTGGGGGCGGGCCGGGCCAGCGGGGAACCGCCGGACCTCGTCGCAGGGACGCCGCCGGCATGTGAGGGCGATCCGGCAGACGAGGGCGATCCGGCAGACGGGCGCGCCGCCGGAGAATGCGAATCGGTGGCCGACAACCGCGGCGCGATCATCATCGTCAAGCAGGCCGGACAGCGGACTTTCTTACCTCCGGCGTCGTCCGGCACCTCCAAGGTCTTATCGCATTTCGCGCAGCGCAGTTGCATGACTCGGCTCGACGAACAAACGGCAATCGATTTGACTCTTCCGCCACGGTCCCCTTGGGAAAGGATGCCCTTCCCATTGGGAAAGAGCATCCTTTTTTTGACGGCGCTGCCAGTCTAGCAGAACCGCGCGGCCGACGGTTCTGCGGGGCGTCTGCGGCGGCAAATGTCAAGTGCGATCGGGCGATAAAAAAGTAGTTTGCGAATCCCTTCGAACCGCTCTTCAATCTCGACTGGGCGACGACTTATAATTAGCGGTGCGGCAGCCACGGCTGGATCCTTCTCTGCCGCTTGGTGGGTTCCGCCTTCAAGATTTCAAAGACTGCACCGCCAGGCAGCGATCGAAGATCACGGGCGGTCAGTGATTACGCTCCAGAGGATAATCGCGTGTTATCGGTTCGCCCCAAAGTCGCCGAGCTGGCGTTTCAGATCTTCGGTCGCACGCTGCATCCCGAGCTGTATCGGATCCACCAGACCAGACGGATCGAACGCACCGCCTACGACGCCAAGATCGACATCACCAATTGTGGCCATGTGATCACGTGGCGGGCCGGCGGGGTGACGTTGTGCGAAGTCGCTTCCTCGGCCAGCCAGCCGTTGCCGCGGCGACGCCAACTGCTGAAGAAACCGCTGAAAGGCGTGCACGATGAAAGCATTGAATGCCACGGTGGGGTCCGCTACCGCACGCGGTTCCAGCTGGAGCCGGTCGGCCCGGATCTGTTCTGGACCTTCCAACAACAGCTCGGCCAAGGTCCCACCGAAGGCCTGCTGCATACGTTCGACCCCAGCGGCCGCATGGCGCTCGGTGCACTCAGTTATATCCACGTCGATTGCCGCTGCCGCTCGATGATGGTGCAGGCCATCCATACCTTCCCCGACGACTACGCGATCGTCAAAGTCGAATCGACGTTCTCGCTGCCCGAAGCTTAAACGGTGCCGCTAGACAAGGTGCTGGGGGTGATCGATCTGGTCGAGGGCCGAGCCGTCAGAGCGGTGGCCGGACGGCGACACACCTACCGGCCTTATCCCAGCGAAGGCCTGCGTAGCCCCGACCCGCTTCGCCTGGCCCAACAATACCGGCGACTGGGTGTCGGCGGTCTGTACGTCGCCGATCTGGACGCGATTTCGGGCCGCCCCCTGCAAGCGGCCGTCCTCGGCGAGCTGCTCGCCGGCGACCTTCCCCTGTGGCTGGACGCCGGCATCCGCGACCCTCGTGACTGGCGAGACAAACAATCCCAACTCGGCGCCGCTCCGGCTCGCTGGATCCTGGCCACCGAAACGCTGCCGGCCGACCAACGACCGGAAGCCTTTTTCGAGGCCGACCGCACCGCCCCGTCCTCCGCCGCCACGGCCCCCGAGCTGACGTTGGGCCTCGACCTGAATCGCGGTGTGGTCCGCAGCGGCGGCGTGGTCGAGCGGCCGGCGTCGTCGGCGCCGATCGAGCCGGCGTTGGAGCTGATCGCGCGCTGGATTGCCGCGGGCGTGCGTTCGGTCCTGCCGCTGGACATCAGCGCCGTGGGCACTCGCCGGGGACCGGTCGGCGCAGCGTTGTGCCGGCGGATCCGACAACAGTTTCCGGACGTGCAGCTGATCTCCGGGGGCGGTGTGCGGGATGCCGGCGATGTGCGAACCCTGTTGGCGGCCGGCTGTGATGCCGTACTCGCGGCCACAGCCCTGCTGGACGGCCGAATCGGCGCGGCATCTTCGGAAGAACCGGCCCAGCTGTACAAAGACGCCCCCCCGAACAGCAAAAAGTTGACGGATCGGAAATAGCTGGGATACTGTGAGGGTACGGTCCGCCTCTCTTCTCGCACATAAACGGTATTCACTGATGCTGCACGACCGAGCTCGTTCCCACCGCGGTCCCCGTTCGCTGGTGGCAAGCATCTCGCCCCGCCACACGCTGCAGCGGTCGATCGGGATCGCCTTTGCGACCCTGTTGTTCTTTGCCGCCATCGTCATCAGCAGTCAATTGTGGGGGCAGGGTGCGCAGTTCGAAGTCATCGACATCGCTCCGGAAATGGAAGCCCCCGCGGCGGTCAAAGCCATGGACCGAGCCCGAAAAGAGGCTCCGCGACGGCGCGAAGCGGCCCCGGGCTCGTGGCCCCAGTGGAGCGCCTTCAGCGCCTACTACAACCGCTACCTGTTCCCAAAGATGACCCAGCCCGACCAGCTGACCGAGTTGCCGAAGATGAACCAGGAGATCCTCAAGGATCTGCGGGTGGCGCAGAGCAGCGGTTCGACGCAGGCGGCCAAGGCCATCCTGGACTGGAGCGTGGCGAACGCGCGCAAGTTGGCGCAGGGCAATTACCATCCGGCCGTGCGGGTCAATGCCACGTTGTTGTTGGGCCAATTGGACGAACAGGCCTCGATCCCGCCGGTACCGGCCCAGCAGGCGTTCCTCCCGCTGGTATCGCTGTACCGAAATAAAAGTGTTCCCGACGGCGTGCGGGCCGCCGCCCTGATCGGCCTGCATCGCTGGACGCAGTTCGGGTTGCCGAAACTCAACGCCAACACGCGGTATCGCGATGGACTGGTCCAGATCATGCTCGACCTGGCCAAGGAACCGGTGCCCGATAACCGCACGGCCGAGGGACACGCCTACCTGCAGCGCTACGCCCTCGATGCCTTGCGCGTGCTGTACACCGACGCGAAGAGCAAAGAGATCACCGACGTCTTCGTGGATCTCTCGACCTCGCCCGACGCCTCACCGATCATCTCGCTGTACGCTGCGGCCAACATCGCCAAATTGGGCGGGAGCGCCAAAGTGGAATCGCCGACCGACGTCGCCAAGGCCTGGGCCGTCAATGCGTCCAACGTCTTCGCCTCCGAACACGCTCGGCTGCTGGCCATGACACCGCCCAAAGCCGCCGCCTCCCAGTCCGGCCCCGTCCAGCCCCAAACCCGCGGCTATGGCACCGGTGGTGCCCCGGGATCGGCCGGCATGGAGTACGGGATGGGCGCGGGTTATGGCGGCGAAATGATGTCCGACGAAAGCGCCTACGGCGCAGCCGGAATGATGGATAGCGGCATGGACGGTTATGGTTCGGATGAGGCCGGCTATGGCATGGACGGCATGGGCCCGGGAGGCTACGGCATGGGCCCCGGTGGCTATGGGATGGGTGGCATGGCCCCGGTCAATCCTCAGCCGCCCGAAGTCACCGCCTCGCGACGGCGTTTGATCCACGCCTTGGAATGCATCAAGTACGGCCTTACCGGTTCTCGCAACGTCGAAGAAGCGTCGACGCCGGCCGGCCTGCAAACCCAATTCCCCGAGGACCAAACGCTGGCCGCCACCCAGCTGAAGGATACGCTCCTGGAAGTGCTCGACGAAGTCAACAATACCGAGTACGACACGCGTGAAAAATTTGCCGAGATGCTGATCAGCCAGGCCGACAACCTGAAGACACTCAGCACGCATCTCGGCCAGGAAACGCCACAGGAGGCCGAAGTCGAGGAGGACTCCAACTTCCCCGCCGGCCCGGAATTCCCCCTGTTCGGCTCCTGAGCCAGTGTCGCCTTTCGCTCCGTGAAAGTTGCGGATAGCAGTGTCGCCTTTCGCTCCGCCGAAAGTTGTGGGTAGCAGTGTCGCCTTTCGCTCCGCCGAAAGTTGTGGATAGCAGCGTCGCCTTTCGCTCCGTGAAAGTTGTGGGTAACAACTTTCGCGGAGCGAAAGGCAACACTAATCGCCCAGTTCCATGCACAGGACGTGATCGCGGCCCCGCACATACAGCAGGCCGCGAGCGAGAATCGGGGCGGCCCAGCACGGCTCTTTTAGCGCCGGGCGGTCTTCGGCCGGGCTTGCCAAGTCGATCGAGGTGACGACGTCCAGCTCCTCGGTCGTCGCGTCGATCAATTGCATCTGGCCGTCCTCGTCCAAGACCACGAAATGACCGTCGACGTACAGCAGCGAACTGCGAACGCGGCGATCGTCTTCCCAGCGCAGCGTCCCGTCGCCCAGAGCGAAGCAGCGGAGATCGCTGTCGGGTTTGTTGCGGCCGCTGCATCCGAACACAATGCCGTCCAAAGCGATCGGAGTGGCCCAGTGGGCACGTAGCGCACGCTGCCGGCTTCGCGGTGGATCCCGCCACAGCAGCCGCGGTTGGTCCTGCGAAACCTCCAGTACGGCGGCCCCCAAGTCGTAGCATTCGGAGATCAAAACACGACGGTCCTCGACCACCGGTACAATTGCATTGACGCTTTCCAGGCGTGGCGACCGCCAAGGAAAGAACCACAGTTCACGACCTTCGGCCGGATCGACGGCCATCAACCCTTCGCGCACAAATGCCAGCACCACGGTTTTTCCATCGATGACCATCGGCCGCGGCGAACTGTAGCTGGCTAGGTAGTCGCCCACTCGCCAACGTTCCTCGCCCGTGTCCGCATCAAAGGCCACCAAGGCCGAACCGTTGGGGGAGACGCGGTCCAAGGCGCCGTAGCCGACGCGGCGATCTTCCGGCGGACTCCCTCCCACCATCACGATCACTTGATCGTCCAGGACCAGCGGCGAACAACCGACACCAAAGAAATTTTGGATCACCCCGTACCGGGTATTGGTGTCTACCGTCCAGATCAAGCGTCCGTCGGAGACCGCCCGGCAGGTCAGCTGTCCTGCGACGCCCAGGGTGTAGACGGCCGAACCGGCGACCGTGGGACTGCTGCGAGGACCATTGTTGTAGCCGTACATGTCGCGGTACTCGACCGGTTGCGACTGGCTCCACAGCTCCCGACCGGTCTCCGCGTGCAAGCATCGCAGCCGTTCGGCGTCGCCCACCCGGTCCAGCTGAAAGTAGCGTCCGTCGGCCACCGAGCCGATGCCGTAACTGGTGCCCAGCCGGGCGTGCCAGCGGGTTTTCAGTTTTCCTTCGCTCCAATCACGACCAATGCCCTGCTCAGGACTTTTACCATCGTAGGTCGCTCCCAGAAAACGAGGCCAATCGCTGCCCTGGGTTCGGGTGGCCAGCGACGGCGGCGACCTATCGACCAGGCTGACCGCGGCCGCCTCTCGGTTGGCGGGCAGCGGATCGTCCTGGGCGCCGCACCGGCGGGCTCCCCAGGATGCGGCCAGAACCGCTAAGGTAACCGCTATGGATAATTTGTATGTCAATCGTCGGCTGACCATTCCAGGCTCCCAGCTACAGGTATCGTTTGCGCGCAGCAGCGGTCCAGGCGGCCAGAACGTCAACAAAGTCAATTCCAAAGCGACCCTGCGCTGGCAGGTTCGCGATCAGCCGCTGCTGGGCCGCCAGTGGCAGGAGCGATTCTTGCAGCGGTTCGCTAACCGCGTCAACGTCCAGGGCGAATTCGTCGTCAGCAGCGATCGCCATCGAGACCAGATCAGCAACATCGAGGACTGCCGCCAGAAACTGGTCGATATGCTGCGTCAGGTCCAGGATCCGCCCAAACGCCGCAAGCCCACCAAGCCGACGCTGGGCAGCAAACGCCGCCGGCTGAAGGCCAAAAAACAGCAATCGGAAAAGAAGCGTCTGCGCGGCCGTCCGCCGATGGAATGAGTCACCGCCGCCCCGCGTTCGGTCCGGCGGGGTTATAATGGCTGTTTCTCCACCGTTTCTCATTCGTCAAACCAACCGAACCCGGCCGCGGGAAAAGGGGGCACGCGATCGCTATGCAGCTTTGCACTTTATCACCGATTGGCCGCACCGGCCGGGGGGCCTTGGCGGTGATCCTGCTCGCGGTGCTCTGTATTTCCAACAGCCGATCCGCTCCAGCACAACAGACGAACCCCGCCGAACAGACGAACCCCGCCGAACAGACGAACCCCACCGAACAGACGAACCCCAGCGAACCCGTTTCGGCCGCTGGCGCCAGAGCCGTATCGGACGGTTCGCTACCGCACCTGCTCCGCGTCGCCGAAGGCGTGTTGTCGGGCGCCCAGCCGCGAGATGAACAGGACTTTGCGCGGCTGGCCGAGATGGGCGTACGAACGATCGTGAGTGTGGATGGGATTCGTCCCAATGTCGAAGCCGCACGCCGCCATGGCCTCCGCTACGTCCATATTCCCTTCGGGTATGACGGCGTCGATGAAGTCGCTTTGCAGCAATTGTCGCGAGTTGCCCGCGAGGTCGACCACCCGGTCTACGTGCACTGCCACCACGGCAAACATCGCGGCCCGGCGGCGGCCGCGGTGATCTGCTTGGCCAACGGCGATTTCCACCGCGCCGAAGCCATGGATTACCTACAGCGGGCCGGCACCAGCCCCAATTACCAGGGGCTTTGGCGGAGCGTTCGGCAGTACCGGGTTCCGCCTCCCGACGCGGTGCTGCCGGAATTGGTCGAGGTGGCCACGGTCGACGATCTGGTGCAGTGGATGGCCGAGATGGATCGCGCCCTCGACCAGCTGAAGCTTGCGGAGCAGGCGCACTGGCGTACGCCCACCGATCATCCGGATTTGGTTCCGGCTCATCAGGCCTTGTTGGTGCAGGAAGCGCTGCGAGAATCCCATCGACAGCTCGACGCCGACCAGCGCAGCGCGTTCGGCGATGCGATGGCCGCCAGCGAACGGATCGCAGGCGAATTGACCGCGGCGATCGAAGCGGAGCGGAGCGGCCCCGCAAATCAGGCTTTCCGGCGGCTCCAGCAGAGCTGCGTCGATTGCCACCGCGAGCATCGCTAGACCAGCCGTCGGGGCGTCGGCCACGGTTGCTGCGTTCGCCCGCGGGTCGAGCGATTCAACCGCTGGACTCGCGGAGGCCTACCAGCGGCCGGTGAACCGGTCGCCGCGCACCACCTGTTCGGCCGCGGGACTGAGGCCGTAAGCCAGATCCGGCTGGTTCAGTTCCAGAAACAGGGTGTAGCGTTGGTGATGGGCGTCGCTGTACATGATCGGGGCCCGGGTTACCTTCAGCAGTCCCGAGGGGGCACCGTTCCAGCGCACCGTATACACACCGGCGTCGAGGGACGGCTCGGGCGACATGTGGTAGTGCGCCTGCATCGTCTGGGCGATCTTGCTGGGATCGCCAACAAAGCCGTGGATGTTCAGCCGCTGGAGTTTTCCGGAGCGATCGAAGTAGTAGGTAATCGTGCCGGCCACATCGGTCGGATCGGTCCCCGTAACCAGCGGCACCCGCAGGCCGTCCAGTTCCAGATCGGCCAGCACCGTGGTCACGCGGGTGAAGTGTTGGGCGACCCACTCGGGCGTGACGTCAAAACGCAGCACATCGCGGAGGTCGTGCACCGGTCCGCCGACCAAGGATTGCCGCGTCCCACTCCCGCCGCTCAGCGTCTCGTGCGTCCGCGGCCCCAGCCCTTTTTCCCACAGCGTTTCGGTCTGGTAATGAGCGTGGAAGGGCCCCGTCGTGGACAGGTCTGAAAACTGGCCGGTGCGTGCCGAATCGTCCGAGGTGGTACGGATCATCGCCGAGACCCGCTGCGTCATATCGCGTCCGACTTCGGTTTCGCTGGCCACGTAAGGACCACCGATCGCGGCAGCGGTCAAGACGGCCGCGGTCAATCGCCGTGCCATGGGAGGACAAGCCTTGCGTTGCGAGGAAAGAAGCGGGAGGTCGCCACCGTAACTATCGACCATCGGCCGCAGCCAAACTTGCTGAAAAAGCGGCTTGCCGCCTGTTCGCTGCATCCCCAACAGCCCGGTCAATGCCTGCGGCCGGTGTGGCCGGAACAATCGCCACACTCTCGTAGCTGAACTCGCCAGCGTTTGGTCCGGGCGGGTTCGCTCCAAAGTCTGGCGACTTCAGCTACAGAATCAGGTCGCCGACGTCGGGCATGCGGCCGTAGGCATAGGCCAACAACTTGATCGGATGCACCACCGGTCGATCGACGCCGTGTTCGATCTGCATGCGACACGCCGTACACTCGCTGGCGGCGACCTGAACGCCGCTGGATCGCATCGCACTGATCAGCGGCCATCCGATGCGCAGGCTGTTGCGGTAATTCTGCTTTTGCAGTCCCCACAACCCCGCCATCCCGCTGCAGCCGGCATGGATGGGTTTGACGGTCAAGCCGGGAATCAGATCCATCAACAGCGGCCCGGGCTCGCCCCGGTCGATCGCCCGCACATGACAGGGCTGGTGATACGCCACCGTGGCCGAGACGGGGCGAAAATCCAACGTCAACTCGTTGCGGCCGTGCATGTCCCATAGGTACCGGCAGGCTTCGTAAGAGTTCTCGGCGACCAGCCGAGCATCGTCGTCGTCGACCAGATTCAAATACTCGTGCTGCAAACACAACACCGCCGACGGTTCGGTGGCCACGACCGTGTGTCCCTGCCGGATCGCATCGGCCAGCAAGCGAATGTTTTTGACCGCCAACTTGCGAGCCGTCTTCAAGTCGCCGGCCGCGATGTGGGACATCCCGCTGTAGACCTGTCGCGGGGGCACATACACGCCGACGCGGTTCTGCAGCAAGACTTCGATCAGCGCCCGGCCGATCGAGGTGTCGTGATAGTTGGTAAAGTAGTCCATAAAGTACACCACTTTCGGACCGCTCTGCCGCACCGGCCGCGTCAGTTTTCGCCGCCCCGCATAGCGCAGCAGTGTGCGATTGGCCAGCGGTGGCAGGCGGCGGGCCGCCGACAATCCGAACAGGCGCTCCAGCAACCAACGGCTGAAGCGATTGCGGATCACGTGATTGGACAACCAGGGCAGACGCGACATGACCCGCGCCAACGTATCCAGCCGGCACAGCAACATGTCCGAGACCGGCAACCCATTGGTCGCCACGTACTGTCCCTTGATCTCGTTGACGATCTTGGGAATGTTGACCGACGCCGGGCATTCCAAGCGACATTGATGACAATTGAAACACAGGTCGGCCACCGCTTTGCCCCGGTCGCCACTTAATTCCTCTGGATCCAGGTCGCCGGTCAGGACGCCGCGCAGCAGATTGGCTTTGGCTCGCGGAGACGCTTCTTCGATTCGCTGGGCGCGGAACACCGGGCACTGGCGTTGCTCCGGGGCCGTCGTGCGGCATCGCCCACAACCGTTGCACTGCCGGGCCGCTCGGTCGATATCCTCCTCCGGCGGCCAGACCTGCAGGACGTTCAGCTTCTTCTGCGCCAGGGCCGCGTCGACATCCTCGGCGGGCTCGTCGGCGGTGGCCGCCCGGCCTTGGTCCCCGGCGTGCCCCAGTTCGATCGCGGCCTCGACCGGGCGCAGGTTTTCGTGCGGTTGCTGTAGGGTCGCCCCGGTGATCTTTCCGGGATTGAAGCGATTGTGGGGATCGAACAATCGTTTCATTTCGGGCATCGCCCGCCACAGCTCGCCGTACTGCCGCGGCAGCAACCAGGATCGGCTCAGGCCCGAAGCGTGTTCGGCCGACAACGTGCCGCCGTGTCGCCAAGCCACTTCGGAGATCCGCTGCGACAACGAACGCAAACGCTGTTGGTCATCTTGGCCAGCCAGATCCAGAAAGGGACGAACATGCAGTTGACCGTGGCCGGCGTGAGCAAACAAAAACGCCGTCGTCTGTTCGGCTTGCAGCGCAGCCTGAATCTCGGTCAACACGTCCGGCAGGGTCTGCGGCGGGACCAGTAGATCTTCGACAAAGGGCAGGGCTCGGGAATTGCCTTTCAAGCGATACACCCGCGGAACGACCCGCCGGCACAACCGCCAGTACATGTCGCGCTCGCTCTGCTGGACGGTGGTCACCGCGGCGTACGCCAAGGCGGATTGTTCGGTGAGGTCCGCCACGAGGGCCGCCAAACGATCGCGCAGCTCCGGTAGCGCTTCGCCCTGCACCTCGACCAACAACATCGCTTCGGCATCCCGCGGGATCACCTCCTCATAGCGAGGTTCCATCTCCCGTGCGATCTCCAACAACCGGCGGTCCATCAGATCACAGGCCACGACACCATGCCGCAGGGCCGCCGATGCGCCGCGAGCCGCAGCGTCCAAACGATGAAAGAACAACAGGGCCACGCCGCGCTGCGTCGGGATGGCTTCGGTCCGCATGGTCGCTTCGGTAATCAGTCCCAGCGTGCCCTCGCTGCCGGTCAACAGTTTTGCCAGATCGATGCGATCGCCGCTGCGACAATCATCCAGTCGGTAACCACCCCGCAGCCGGCGACCTTCCATCTGAACCTGTTCCAGCGCCGCGGCGTTGCGGTCCAGCACCCGTTGCACGCCGGCGGCAAACCGTCCCGCGATGCCGCCCTCCAGCGGCGAGTGCTGGCTCAGTTCGACGATCTTTCCTTCGCTGGTCACGACCTGAACCGATTCGATGGCATCGCGGGCCGAGCCGTAACGCAGGAAATGGCTGCCCGAAGCATCGACGGCGATCACACTGCCCATCGTGGTCACGCTCCGCGTGGCCGGGTCCGGACCGAACATCCGCCGCATTCGCTGGAGGTCGCGGTTCAGCACGGCCAGGGTCACGCCGGGCTGCAGACGCACGCGCTCGCCGCCGTCGAGCACCTGCCAGCGCCGCATGTAGGACGAAAAATCCAGGACCAACCCCCGTCCCAAAGCCTCTCCGGCAACGCCGCTGCCGGCCCCGCGAGCATGCAGCGTCAGATGGTGTTCGGCGGCATACCGCACGCACGTGGCCACGTCGCTGGTCGAACGCGGCCGGACCACGCCCAGAGGGCGCAACTGGTAGATGCTGGCGTCGCTGGCATACAGTTGGCAGGTAACGTCATCGCACAGCACATCGCCGGCGACGGTGCCCCGCAGGTCGTCTTCAATGCGCTGACGTTCAACGTCCATGGTTTTCGTTGCCTACTGGGCCACTCGACGGGCACCACTCAAGATCACCGGAACCAGAGCCAATCCGCCACCGGCCATCCCAAACAAGACCAACAACGCGATCACGTCGCTGGTCTTCAAGCGGTCGGTCGCTTTCGTCTCCGCGGAGCCCCCACCGGCTTGGCTGGGTTCGCTGGGTTCGCTGGGTTGGCTGGGCTTGCTGGGTTGGCTGGGCTCGCTGGGTTGGCGGACTTGCCGGGCGGCATCGACCGCCACCACGTGCACGCCTCGGTACACGCACAGCGCGGCCAGCACCTCCGCGGGCATCACGGCCAGAGCCACCCGAGGATCCAGATCCAAGGGATGCGATTGCAGAAAAAATACCGCCGTCAGTGCGATCAGCAGAAGTAATAACAAAGCCCCGCTCAACCGTTCCAAAAACTGCCATCGGCTCGCGGCGTTGGCCGGTGGAATTCCGCTGCACAGTTGGGCCAGTACGGCCAAGGCGATCGCCGCCAACGCAATGGCCGTCAGGCGATGCGTGGCCAACCCCAGCAGTGTAATCCGGTCGACAAGGGGCGAGGCGGCGGCGGCCACGCTAAAGACCAGCACCGCCAACCAACAACATCCGATCGCCAGCACGGTCGCTCGCCGGGCCGCCGGCGGGGCAAGCAGCGCCAACAGCCAGGCGGCGGCCAGCGGGAACCATCCCCACGCCGCTCCGCCCCCGGCCAGCGGCGCAACGGCGAATTGAAACTGCCAAGCCAACCCGCCTACCAACAACGTCAACGGCACCAACACGATCGCCCGCAGCGGTCGCTCCGCGCCCAGCGTCGCCAGAACGGCCACGCACAGCGTCGCGCACATCAGGTAGGACAGGGGCAACATAGGCAATCAAACGCTCGGCTACTCGTCGGCCACGTTGACGTACACCTTTAACGCTTGGTCGTCTTCCACCAACAACCGCATCATCTCATTGTAATTGTCCAAGCCGTCGACCGGGCTGGTGAGGATCTTTTCGATCACGCCCGGATACATCATCTCGCCCAGTGCCAGATCACGGATCCCCATCTCGAAGTGCTCGCTGTTGGCATTCACGCTGCCCAGCACCAACTTGTTGCCCAGCACCCATTCGATGTTCACCTTGTCGCTGGGGAATTCGATCTGGCGTTCACCACCGGTGATGCTGGTCCAGACGACGACCCCATTGTGACCGACGTACTTCATCGCGTCGAAGGACAACCCGCTGTGGCCCGTGGCGTCGACGATCAAATCCGGGCGGCCGGTCTGGGCCACCAAATCGTCCAGGGACGTTTCTTTGGTGCTGACGTAGTTGGCTTCGAAACCATCGGCGATCGAGGATTTCAGATGCGGTCCCGGTGCGCGGGCGACCGTGTAGACCTGCAAGCCGCGCAGCCGCAGGATCAGGGTGGTCAGCAAACCGATCTGACCGCTGCCCAACACATAGGCCAGCTTGGGACGCCAAACCTTCATCCGCCGCTGGGCCTCGAAGGCCTGATGCACCGCCTTGGCCGCACAGCTCATCGGTTCCATCAAGACGTGCAAGTGCTTCAGTCCCGGCGGAACCCGCACGATGTAGTCCTGGTCGTCGACGAAGTACTCGGTCAGGAACCCGTGCCGCAGATTGATGCCGCGCTCGTAATAGGTTTCTTCGCTGGTCATGTCGTAGTGGCCGATCTGGTCATAGATCGAACCGCCCGGCCGCCGCACCGTCGCCGTCACGTAGTCGCCGGGTTTGACGTTCACCACGTTGGGACCCACCGCTTCGACCACGCCAAAGCACTCGTGGCCCAGGACCAGGTAATCAAAGCCTTCCGGGGCGCCGCCATACAGGGCGTCGTTGATCTCGCGGTCGGTGGCATCGACCCCGACTTTCAAAACCCGCACCAGCACGCCGGTACCGCCGGGCACCTCGTCCAGGGACGGCTTGGGAATATCCTCCAAGTGGACACTGTTGGGCTTACCCGGCGTAACGGCGACCGCTTTCATCGAATAACTCGGCTGAGGAAAAAGGCTGAAATGAGACAACAGGATGCTGACCGCCCCTGCCGGGCCGACAAGGGCGAACAAACGGGCGATGGAGCCCGCTGGGGAACGAGCGAAAATCCTAACAGTCTTTCCTAAATCGTGTCAGTGGGGGCACTTAAAACGCCTCCATTTTTCGCATGACCGCTTGTCAAAAATAGCCGGCAGGCATACAGTGCAGTAGATGAATGACACCAGCCCCCAAACGAACCCGCCGCGCACCACGGCGGTCGAAGCCCTGCGTTCGGTCGATCGCGAATTGATCGATACGCTTCGCGACGGCCAGCGACGCGGTGTGGCGGAGCTGACCGATGCGTTGGGGGTGACGGCGACGGCGGTCCGGCAACGGCTGGAACGATTGCTCGAAGACGGGCTGATCCAGCGTCACAAAGTGGTTTCCGGCCGGGGACGCCCCACCTTCAATTACTCGTTGACGGTGCTGGGTCACCGGCATGCCGGCGCCGACCATGGCGAGTTGGCCGAGGCGATGTGGCGGGAAATCGTGACTTTGCCCGACGAATCGGTGCGAACACGCTTGCTGAGCGGCATCGCGCGACGACTCGGCCAGAACTACAAGAGCCAATTAACCCGGCCCGACGACCCCAGCGGCGACGCGTTGGAACAGCGGATGCGCGAGCTCTCGAAATTGATGGCCGGCAACCGCATCCCCAACGACGTGACCCGCAGCGGCGAGGAAGCCCTGCCGGTGTTGGGCATCACGGCGTGCCCGTACCCGGATCTGACCGACGCCTCCGAACACCGCTCGATGTGCCACTTGGAAGAAGAAATGCTCAGCGAAGCCTTGGGTCGCGAGATCCAACTGACCAGCTGTCGCCTGGATGGGGACCACTGCTGTCAGTTTTCTCCCAAGGACAACGCCACAGCGACCTAACGCCAATGCGACACTGGGCCAACGCCCGCCTTTCTGCCGCGAACCGCTTCGGCGCTCGATCGCGGCATCGAGACAACCCATCAACCTACGCCCGTTTTTCACTTTAACCTCAGCGAATCGATGAGCGACGCCCCAAAACATCAATTGAAGATCGAAAACCTGCACGTCTCGGTCGGCGACAAACCGATCCTTCGCGGTGTGAACCTGACGATGGGCCACGGCCAGACGCACGCCCTGATGGGTCCCAACGGCAGCGGCAAGAGCACGCTGGGTTTGGCCATCATGGGCCATCCCGGATACGAAGTCACCGATGGCTCGATCCTGCTCGACGGCGAGGACGTGCTGGAAATGGAACCCAACGAACGGGCCCGAGCCGGATTGTTCATGGCCTTCCAGCGGCCCGTCGCGATTCCCGGCGTCAAGATGGCGGACTTCCTTCGCCACGCCACGACCAACGTCCGCCGCCCGGATCGTAAAGAGGGCGAAGACCTGATTCCGATGCGGGAATTCCGCAAAGAGCTGAAGGACAAGATGCAGCACTTGCGAATGGATGTCGAATTCGCTCGCCGCTACGTCAACGACGGCTTCTCGGGCGGCGAAATGAAGCGTGCCGAAATCCTTCAACTGGCGATGCTGCAGCCCAAGTTCGCGATCCTGGACGAAACCGACAGCGGTCTCGATGCCGACGCCGTGCGGCTGGCCAGTGAATCGATCGCCGATATCGGCGGCCGAGAAAAAATGGGCCTGCTGATCATCACCCACCACGACAAATTGCTGGAACACAATCCGCCCGAATTCACCCACGTGATGCTCGGCGGCCGGATTGTGGAAACCGGCGGCAAGGAATTGGCCGAAGAGCTGCACCGCAGCGGTTACGACCGAATCCGCACCGCCTACCCCGAAGCCGAAGCCCGCAACCAAGAGATGCTCAACGAAGAAACCGCCGTTTGAGCCCCTCACTGGGTTCGCCGCCGATGCGCGCGAACCGGCAACCCGTATCGAGCCCGTAGCGAATCAGGAATTGGATCATGGCAACCGACGTTACCGCGTCCGAACGCGACCAAATCGGCGAAATCAATAAGTACAACTTCCGCACCGAAACCACCGGTGTGTTCAAGGCCCAAAAAGGCATCAACAAGGAAGTCGTCAACCAGATTTCCGATATCAAAAATGAACCCGACTGGATGCGTAAATTCCGGTTGGACGCGCTGGAGATCTTCGAGCAACGGCCGATGCCCAAGTGGGGCGGAGCCATTGATCTGGATTTCCAGGACATCTACTACTACCTCAAACCCACCGATCACCAAGGTCGCACCTGGGACGATGTCCCCGATGAGATCAAGGATACGTTCGACAAACTGGGGATTCCCGAAGCCGAAAAGAAGTTTTTGGCCGGGGTGAAAGCTCAGTTCGAAAGCGAAGTGATCTACGGTTCGTTGCAGGAAGACCTGTCCAAGAAGGGTGTCCTGTTTACCGACACCGACTCGGCCGTTCGCGAACATCCCGAACTGCTGAGAGAATACTTTGGCACGGTGATTCCGCCGGCGGACAACAAATTCGCCGCCCTCAACAGCGCGGTCTGGTCCGGCGGTTCGTTCATCTACGTCCCCAAGGGCGTGCATATCGAGTTCCCGCTGCAGGCCTACTTCCGGATCAATGCCGAAAGCATGGGCCAATTCGAACGGACGCTGATCATCGTCGACGAAGGTGCCAGCGTGCACTACGTCGAAGGCTGCACGGCGCCGATGTATACCACCGAAAGCCTGCACAGTGCGGTGGTCGAAGTGATCGTCAAACGCAACGCTCGTTGCCGGTATACGACGATCCAGAACTGGGCCAACAACATCTACAACTTGGTCACCAAGCGGGCTTACGCCTACGGCGATGCCACCATGGAGTGGGTCGACGGCAACCTGGGCAGCAAGTTGACGATGAAGTATCCGGCGGTCCACATGATGGAACCGGGCGCGCGGGGCGAAATCCTCTCGATCGCGTTTTCCAGCGAAGGCCAACACCAGGACGCCGGCGCCAAATTGGTTCACTCGGCGCCGAACACCACCGGCCAGATCATCAGCAAGAGCATCAGCAAGAACGGTGGCCGCAGCAGCTACCGCGGGCTGGTCAAGGTGGATCCGGGCGCTCATCAGAGCAAGAACAACGTGGTCTGCGATGCCTTGATCCTGGATCCGGAAAGCCGCAGCGATACGTATCCGTATATCGAAGTCGGCGAACAGGATGTCCAGATCGGTCACGAAGCCAGCGTCTCGCGCATCGGTGAGGAGCAGATGTTCTACTTGCTCAGCCGCGGGCTGAGCGAATCGGAAGCCAGCACGATGATCGTCAACGGCTTTATCGAGCCGTTGGTCAAGGAGCTGCCGATGGAATACGCCGTCGAAATGAACCGGCTGATCCAGCTGCAGATGGAAGGCAGCGTCGGCTGATCCGGCGGCTGCCGATCGGCGCCCCGTCGATCCGTGACCTTCCGCGATCGAAAACCGAACTCCGTCGCGGCTTCCCACTTGAAGCAACCAGTTCGCCCGCCGGCCGCCCCGCCGGCGAGCGACGTTCACCGTACGCTTTCTTTGATCCATCGTTACGCAAAACGTCATGACCCAAACCACCTCCCCGCCTTCGGTCGCGTTTGACGCCGAAGGTTTCCAAGCCTTTCTTTCCAACCGGCAAGAACCGGACTGGCTGAGCGACCTGCGGCGACAAGCCTGGGACCACTTCGAAGCCATGCAGTGGCCCGAGCGTCGTCACGAGGAATGGATTCGCTCCGACCTCCGGCTGTTCCAGCTGAAGAAGCACCAACTCTCGCTCGCCGCCAGTGACGACACCGAGGTTCGCGAACAGCTGACCGGCGGTGTGGACCTGGGCGGCCAAGTGACCTCGGTCGACAACCACATCCACACCGATACCCTGGCCGAAGACCTGGCCGCCAAGGGCGTCGTCTTTGGTTCCCTGGACCGCTTGGTCAACGAGCACTCGGACCTGATCCGCAAGCACCTGTTTTCCGCCTTCGATCCGGACTACGACCGTTTCGCAGCCCTGCACGCGGCGTTCTTCGCCGGCGGACAGGTGCTGTACGTGCCCAAGGGCGTCGTCATCGACCGACCGCTGCACATCGACTCGATGCTCAGCAACGGCGGCAGCGATACCGGCCATACTCTGATCGTGCTGGAAGAGGGCGCCGAAGCGACCGTGCTGCATGAATCGCACAGCCCCACCTCCGATGCCGGTGGGTTGCATGTCGGTGCCCTGGAAATCATCCAGGCACCGAACTCGCACCTGCGATTTGTGGACCTTCAGGAATGGGGCCACAAGTGCAACCACTTTGCCCATCAAAAGGCTCGGGTGGGCGCCGACGCCTCGCTGCAGTGGACGATCGCGGCGATGGGTGCGGGGTTCGCCAAAGTCAACCAGACCGTCGAACTGGTCGGCGAAGGCGCGTCCAGCCAGGTCAACGGGGTGCTCTCGACGGAAGGCCGACAACACATCGCCTACCATACCCTGCAGCACCACATCGCCCCCAACTGCCAAAGCGACTTTTTGTACAAGTCGGCCCAGCAGGACCACAGCCGCACCGTTTGGCGCGGTATGATCAAGGTCGACAAGGCGGCGCAGAAGACCAATGGTTACCAGCGGAACGACAACCTGGTACTGTCGAACACCTCCCGGGCAGACTCCATCCCGGGCTTGGAAATCGAAGCCGACGACGTTCGCTGCACACACGGCAGCACGACCAGTAAGGTCGACGCCGAACAAATCTTCTACGCGCTGTGTCGTGGCTTTACCCGCAACGAAGCGGTGCGAATGATTGTCATCGGCTTCTTCCAACAGATTTTCGACCGGATCACGATCGAAAGCGTTCGCGAAGCGCTCGGTCGATCGATCGCTCAACAAGTACGCGACTACGAGTAAGCAATTATGGCCCTTTGCGAAGACAAGGTGCGTGAAGCACTCAAGCAAGTTATCGACCCCGAGCTGTACGTGAACATCGTCGACTTGGGACTGATCTACACCGTCGACATCTCCGAGCCCAACGACGAGGGCCAGCACGACGTGGCGATCGAAATGACGATGACCAGCCCGATGTGTCCGGCCGGCCCCCAGTTGGTCGCCGGCGTGAAAAGCTCCGCCGAAGGACTCGAAGAGGTCAACGAGGCCGACGTCAAAGTCGTGATGGAACCGCCGTGGACCCAGGACATGATGAGCGATGACGCTCGGGATCAACTGAATATCTTCTAAACCCGACAGTCACGACCACTATGCGAGTCTTTGCGGCGGAATTCGTCTGCGGTGGCGGTTTCTGCCAGCGCGACCTGACCGAAGTTCCCAAGGCATTGCGCCGCGAAGGCGGTGCGATGTTGCGGGCCCTTGCGCAAGACTTGACCGAACTGGGTGACGTCGTCGTGCCTCTCGATGCCCGGCTGAATGTGCGACTGCCGCGCTCGGTGCGGCGGGCGATGATCGATTCCAGCCAGCCGCTCTGGCCACAGTGGATCGAAGCCGCCCGCGACTGCGATGCGGCCATCGTCGTGGCTCCGGAACAAAACGGCACCCTGGCGCAAGCCGTCTCGATGCTTCGCGCCGGCGGTGTCGATCCGCTCATGTCCAGCGGCGACTTCCTGCGCGTGGCCAGCGACAAGTGGGAAACCGCACGGCGCTTCGCCACCCAGCGTGTGCCGCACCCGGCAACCTTCATCGCCGACACCATCCGGGACGCCGACCCCGCCGCGGCCCGGCGCTGGATCGTCAAGCCGCGCGATGGCTGCGGGACCGAACGGATCACCGTGTACGACAGTTTTTCATCCGCGGCAGCGGCTCTCGACCCGGGCGGTATCCTGCAGACCTGGTCCCCAGGCCTACCGGTCTCGGTTGGTTTAATCGTTGCCGGCGGTCAAATGACGGTCTTGCCCGCCGTCGCCCAGTCGATCGATTCGCGGTCCTGCAGCTACGCCGGTGGCGAAGGCCCGCTGCCGGCCGACCTCCAGCGCCGCGTCACCTCGCTGGCATCGTGCGCCCTGGCGGCCATGCCGCCGACGGCCAAAGGCTTTGTCGGACTGGATTTGATCCTGGGCGACAAGCCGGCCGAGGACTGTGTCATTGAGATCAATCCGCGTCTGACCACCTCCTACGTCGGCCTGCGGCACATGGTCGAAGACAACCTCGCAGCCCGCATTCTGGGCCACGGCGCAGGCCCGGTCCGCTGTGCGACCGAAGCGACCAGCGTCCGCTGGGCGATCGATGGACAGGTCTGGGTCAATGACCGATTGGTCGACGAGCGGGTCGGTTGCTGAAGTGACGCCGGCTTCTAAGGCAGAGCCCTCCGGCCGCCACGTGATGGGCCTGGACATCGGCGGAGCGAACCTCAAAGCGGCCGATACGCTGGGCCACAGCATCGACCGACCGTTCGCCCTCTGGCGGACGCCCGAGCGGCTGGCCGGTCAGTTGCGAGAGCTGGTGCACAAGCTGGCGACCCAGGCCGCGAGTGCGCCAGGCGTCGCGGCGGCCGAAAGCGCCTTCGATCATGCGGATGGTGCCGACGGCCTGCTGAAGGAATCGGACTTGGCCGTGACGATGACAGGCGAGCTGGCCGATTGCTTTGCTTCGGCGGCCGAGGGCGTGCGGTTCATCGCCAAGGCCGTCTGCACAGCCCTACCGGACCACGGGCGAATCTCCTTCTACGGCGTCGATGGACGGTTTGCCTCGCTGGCGGAAGTCTGCGCGGATCCGCACCGCTTTGCCGCCTCCAACTGGCACGCTCTGGCCGCCTTTGTCGCGAACGAGGCGCCGCCGCAGTCCTTGTTGATCGATATCGGCTCGACCACCTGCGATTTAATTTCTCTGGATGCAGGCCGTGTGAACACCGCTTCGCAATCGGACTTCGACCGACTGTGCCATCATGAACTGGTGTATGTCGGCTTCGGACGAACGCCGGTATGCGCGGTGGTCGACGACCTACCCATCGCGGGACGCACCGTTCCGGTCATGAACGAAGTCTTCGCCACGACCGGTGACTGCGCGCTCATCCTGGGCCTGGAACCGGAAGACGTTCGCGATACGCACACCGCCGACGGCCGGCCGCGAACCGTTGCTGCCGCCTCGGCCCGACTTGCGAGAATGGTCGGCCTGGATGCGGATCGCTTCCCAGCGGAGACCGCCCTGCGGTGCAGCCGGCACGTTTTGGCGGCGGTCCGCCGCCGCATCCTCGCGGCCATCGACGCCGCGCCACCGCACCGGCACTGGGTCCTCAGCGGTCACGGCCAAGCGCTGCTCGGTGACGCACGTCCCGACTCGCTCACCGCGACCGATCTCCGCGACACGCTGGGGCCAGAACTCAGCCGAGTCGCGCCCGCCTACGCCGTCGCCAGATTGCGAAGCGAGCCTCACCCGCGTTCGTAGCCGAAGTCGCCGAGCTCAAACTCTGGCGAGCTCAGCTGCCGTCCCCCTCCACTCACTCAGCGCACAGGGCCAGCGTAGCCAAACCATAGAACGTGTACTCCACGTCCTCGGCCGGGTCCATTGCAAAGCCGGCGAAGCCGCCGTCGTCACGCTGCATCTCGAGGGCGTAGTTGCGGAGACGAGCGAGGGAGATCCGGTCGGTCGCGTTCAGGTCGCTCAGGGTGATCACCCCGGTGCAACTGCTCAGCAGATCCGCCATGGGAATGCGGGTGTTGGCCGCCAGCCCGCCCTCGTCGGACTGCATCTCGGCCAGAAACTCCGCCGTCCGCTCGGCGATCTCGGGCGTTAGGGCACCCAGTGTCTTCAGAGCCCCGATCGCGGCCGCCGTCGGATTCACCCCGGCCCGTTTGCCCACGCGGATCTCCAGAAAGCCGCCTTCGGGATGTTCGTGACGCCGCAGAAAATCGACCGCTCGCTCGGGTTCGGGCTGCGGCATGTCGACCAGTTCGTAGCACAACGTGGTCAGAAACGTCTGGTAGGTGCTGCCCGCTCGGCCTTCGGGGCTCTTGGCGTAGCCGCCGTCGTCGCGGCGCAGCGACTCGAGCAACTGCGACAGTTTCTCTGGCCACTGCGGATCGGCCGCCCCCAGGACATCGATCCCCGCGACCAACTGCAGGACGGCCGCGCCGTAGACCAGGGAGATCAGATCGACGACGCTCTCGCGCTGGTCGAGCCGCGACCGCAGAAAGTCCGCCGCCCGCTCGGCTGACTCCTCTTCCAAGGCGTCCAGGATCATCAATGCCCGCAGGGCAAAGCCGGTGTAGTACGGATCACTGCCACCTTCCCGGCCGGCGAAGCCGCCGTCGGGTTGTTGCTGCCGGCGCAGCCAATCGGCGTGCCGCTGGCGAACCTCCGCGGGCAGGCGGACCGCACCGGCGGCCAGTCGAAACGTCAAATCTTGCAGGTAGGACACGCAGAGAAAACCTTAAAAGTAGCTGAGCAGCTCTCCAAGAGTCGCCTTTCGCTCCGCCGAAAGCAGTTTTTCAAGAGTCGCCTTTCGCTCCGCCGAAAGCAGCTTTTTACGTCTTTCACTTTCGCGGAGCGAAAGGCAACTCTACACCGCTTCAGTACGTGATCCGGAACCGCTCGAACTGGCCGCTGGCGGAGCTCTCGCGACGCTCCGCGGTGTCGATGCGGTGACGCAGCTCGGTCTCGATCGCCGTCAGCAACCGCTCGACGTTGGCTCGCGTTCCCTCGGCCACCACTTCGACGCTGCCATCGGGCAGGTTACGCACCGTTCCGGTGACGGGAATCGGTTCGGCCAGCATAGCGGTCGTGGCTCGAAAGCCAACGCCCTGCACCGTCCCCTGATAGATAATTTTCACACGAATCGCTTCAGGCATGGGTGATCACGTCGGAATGGGTTTCGCGCTCGGACAATTTGCCTTCGGCGGCCACGCGTTCGATCACCACCACACACATGTCATCGTCTTGAGGTCCGGGCCCGGCGTGTCCCGCCACGGCGCTAACCAATTGCTGCAGGGTCGCATCGGCGTCTTCACCGGCGGCCACGATCCGGCGGATCGCGTCGATGCCGAACGGTTCGTCCTCGTCGTTCATCGCTTCGTTGATGCCATCGGTATACATCAACGCCAGATCGCCCACCTCCATCCTCAGCGGCACCGCTTCGTACTGCATGCCGGTCTCGATGGCGATGGGCAAACCGGATTCTTCCGCGCCGGGTTCATCAATCGAACCGTCGGACGCTTTGCGCACGATCGGACACATATGACCGGCATTGACGATGCTGACCACATCCTTAACCGGATCGATCACCATCAACAAGAACGTCACAAAGCGTTCGATCTGCAAAGCGCTCATCCGGTCGTTCAGCATCTCGATAGCGCGTGCCACGTCCGGTTCGCCAGCCAAGCAGAACCGCGTTTCGGCGGACAATTTGGCCATGAACATCGCCGCCGCGACCCCGTGGCCCACGACATCGGCCACCACCACGCCAATCCGTTTACCGGGCAAGCGGATGTAGTCGAAGTAATCGCCGCCGATATGGTGCGCGGCTTTGTAGAAACTCCGCAGCCGATACCCGGCGACGTCCGGCGGCTGCTGCGGCAAGAACGCCTGCTGGACTTCGGTGGACAGTTTCAAGTCCTGTTCGACTTCGCGCTGGGCCAGCGCTTGTTCGTGCAGCTGGGCATTGCGGATCACGATTCCGGCCTGGGCCGCGACCGCGGCCAACAGGTCGACATCGTTGTCGGCAAACCGCCCCTGGCCCTCGCTGGTATCGATCTGCAAGGCCCCAAAGGCGACGCCTTCGCTGTCGATCAGCGGAGCGCAGATCATCGAACGAATGCGAAAATCCGCGATCGAAGCGGCCGCGTCGAAGCGGTCGTCGTTGGCTGCGTCCAGCGAGAGGATCGGTTCGCCGCCGGTCATCGCTTGATGCAGGATCGTGCGGCTGATCCGGATCGTCTGCTCCTGGTGCTTGGCCCGCGTCTTGACCCAGCGCGGCGTCAGCGTCCCGTCGGGTTCGCGAAGCACAACGAAACCGCGATCGGCTTGCGAAAAGATCTCGAACAGCGAGGCCAGCACCTTCGGCAGGACGTCGTCCAACGACAACGCTTGGCCCAGATTCGTAGTGATCTTCAGTAGCGCCGCCAGTTTGGCTTCGGCCGTCGCGGTGATTCGCGACGTATCGCCCGAGCGGCGGATGTCGATCCGCGAGCTGGAATCGTCGTCGCTGACCGGATCGTCGACCATCACGATGCCGAACTGCGTACCGTCGAAGGTCATCTCCGAACTGGGATTGAAGGCCGGCGGCGAATCGCGGTGAAACACCAGCTCCACCTCGCAGATCCGGATCCGGTCGCCCTCTTCCAGCGGATGCGTCGTGGAGACCAGTTTGCCGTTGACGAACGTCCCGTTGCGGCTCTGCAGGTCTTCCAGAAAGTACTCGGCATCGCGCCGGAAAATTTTCGCGTGATGCCGGCTGACCGCCCCGACGGTCAGGATCACGTCGCACTCGGGGTGCCGACCGATGATCGCCGTTTCGGGCAGGTCGTAGCGACCGGCGGAGCCTTCACTGCGCGAGGAAAGGAAAGCCATGATGGAGCAACACACAAGGCAACGAGGAAGACGCCGGTCAAGGGTTGGAGGGTTGTCATTTTGGCGCCTGCCAGCGGCGGCGTCAACGAACCGGGGGGCCCTGTCCCCAAGGCCCACGCGATCGATCGGCTCCCAGTTGACCGAGAAAGACCCAGCTGCCAATGGCCCCGCAGAATCCGTCACCCCGCAGAATCCGGCGTTCAAAACGCCCAAATCCACCGGCCCCCGCTTGACAGCCAGCCGGCGATTCTTAGTTTAATACGCGGCCCAATGGTGTAATTGGCAACACGATAGATTCTGGTTCTATTATTCCAGGTTCGAGTCCTGGTTGGGCTACTTCCCGCGTTTTCCCTAGGCTTTTAGCCTCATTTGCAGTGCGTTTCGGGTGCTTTCCAGCGTCCGTTTCGGCCCCAAATGCCTGGGAAAGAGCGTGGATGTTACCACCGGCGTTACCACCGGCGTTACCACCGGCGTTACCACGGCGCTCTTCAACATCCGATTTCGTCTGAACAGGCTTGCCGGTGAGCTTCGTCACCCCGTCCGCCCAGTGGTCGGTCGTCACCTGCAAATAGTGCTCGGCAGCCACCTGGGACGAATGTCCCAGCCATGCGTCCACAACGTGGCTGGGGAATGCCTCTTGCAGCTCGGTGCGGCGGGTGGAACGCAGATTGACGAATGTCTTTGTCCACGGAACGCATCCGGCCCGCTGAATGATTCGGTGCAGTTGCGTGCCCAGGTTCGCGTCCACCGCGTAGCCGACAATCAAGCGGCGGTTCATCACCAAATCGTTTTCCCGGTCGGCGGCGGCGGCTTCCAGGATCGGCAGCAATTCGGGAAACAGCGGACAGAATCGCAGCCCCGTTTTCGGTGAATCGATCCGCAGGCGGCCAGCGTCCCATTGAACGTCCGCCCATCGCAGCCGAGTGACTTCGGAGGGACAGCGCAGGCCACCGTATCGAGCCAGGGCGAAGACCAGCCGCCAGTCGTGATCCGGGCAAGCTTCCAAGACCGCGGCGGCGGTGGTCCGATCCACGAAGTGATGGCGTTCCGCATTGGCTTCCGAACCGATCTTCACGGTTGCAAACGGGCTTGCGCCCAGCAGCCGGCCCCGGACCGCATCGTTGAACAGCAGCCGCGCGCGTTTAACGTGTTTGGCCACGGTCGCCACCGCCATCGTTTTGACCGGCTTCCCGTCGCCATCACGGCGGACCACATAGGTCAGCAGCCATCGACGCCACTGGTCCGCATCGGCCGGCGTGATCGAGCGCAACGTCCGATCCGCTCCGAAGTATTCGATCAGATACCGCCGTGCCTGTTGATAGTTCCGGACCGTGTGCTGCGAAACATCCGTCCGGCGTTCGATGAACCGATCGATGAACGCACCCAGCAACCGGTCGGCGTCGGTTGTTTCCTGCGCGGATCCATCGTCGACCAATCCAAGCTTGACCAGGTTGGTCCGCAGCCGGCCGGTAAGCTTGCTCGCCCACGCTTCGGCGGGTGCCTCGGGACGTGTACCGGCAGACTGGGCGCGGATCAACTCCGACACATGCGAGAAGATGGCGCTCGCAGCCCGCTTGCTCATATCGCCCAGCCACAGGGCGCGTTGTTTGCCGGCGTCATCGCGCCAGCGGATCTTGAAGCCGGGCCGGTCGCCCTTCTGTTGATGCAATGAAGCCATCGCGAATCACCTTTCACGAATCACCAGGGGAAAGAGAACAACGGCAGCCGGTGGTGAAGCCGGTTTTCGGTAGCGAGCCTAGCCGTTGCAAGGTTGATTGTAACATCGGATCGACTTGGCACGCTCCATCAGTCGCACCGTCCGCTCACGGCGGGCAGCCGCGGCGGGGTCACAGTGGGAGCAGTGCCACGTTTCCGCCAACGTCTGGACGTCGCACAGCCGCCCGCATCGGTCGCACATCGGCACATCGGCTGGGGCGATTTCCTCGCACGCCAGCAGCTCGGCATCTGCGTCTGTGATGGACAGGCCGGCGTCTAGTCGCAGGATCGCAACCACGGCTTGCTTGTTCGCTCTCAGTGCCTCTACGTCCGCATCCGTAACCACGTTCGGCGGCGCGTCCAGTTCCAAGGCATCGCCCGCCACGGTCAGGTACACACCGCGGCCCATCAGGTCATCGACCAGCATCAGGGGCGTCATATTTGCATCCTCACGCGATCGGCGGTTTCCGTGTACTCGCCAACATTCCGTGTACACGCCAACGGGTTCTCTTGGCGAGTACTTGGTTCCTTGGCGAGTACTTGGGGATCTTCGGGCAGTCGCCACACCCAGGGGCCGGTCAGTCCATCGCGGCCACGGTCCACATTCAGCGACTTCGCGGCCCGGTCGACCGTCCGTTCTGCGATGCCGTCCCGCTTGGCATCCTGCTTGATTTCCTTCGCAGGCCGCGGGCCGGTTACCAGGTAGTCGGCCAGCCATGCCTTGGCCTCATCGTGGGCGGATTGTCCGGCGTCCTGCCCATCGTTTTCCTTCGCCAGTGCATCGTCGGCACTCATCGTCACGGGCTTGGGATCCCATTGGAGCACACCAGGATTGCCGGTGATGCGATAGGCCAGCCCGTGTTGCCTGGGAGCCAAGTTGTTCTTGCCAGGCAGCAGTAGGCGGCGGCTATCGTCATCGGTGTCGACCGACAGATGCCACACGGACCGCGCGATCCCGGTAAACGCTCGACTGCCAAGTGCCATGTCATCGGCAGCACGCCCCGCAGACTTCCGGCGGTGAGCCACGCACAGCACGGCCGGCCCGTACTTTTCCGCCAGCTTGGCGATGGGGGCCAGCACGCTCCGGACTTCGTTGTCCCGGTGTGCATCAGTTCGGCCACCCAAATAGCTGCCGATGGGATCGACAACGATCAGCCGGCAGTTGTCCAGCTCTCGCAAGGCATCTTCGATCATCGCAACATCGGCCAGCGTCACCGTCATGTCAGCGTCATCGGGATCGGCGTTGTCAAAGTAGCTTCCCGTCATTGCGACCACGCGGGACACGTCCGCATCGTGGGCGTCTAGCCTCGGCCTCAGGGTGTCGGCGGGGTCATCTTCGGCACTCAGCAGCAACACGCTTCCACGCTCGCAGGGCGAGCCGTCAGGCCACGGTCGGCCGGTGGAGATGCGCGCGGCCATGTCGGCGGTTAGGTAGGACTTGCCGACGCCAGGTTGACCAACCAGCAGCGACAATCGTCCAGTCGCGACGCGATCATGCCACAGCCATTGGACAGGGCGCGGGGTCACATCCGCCATGCGGAGTAGCCTGGGCCTGCGGTTCGGTTTGTGTACGGGATCCGGTGCCGGTGACGCCTTGGGCGGACCGCCAGGATTCCGATTGCTCGGGAGAGCCATCTGTTTTATCCTTGTTAATGAGTAGTCTGTTCCAGCGACAGCCCCACGTTTCGGCGTGGGGTTTGTCATTGGACCGACGGGGAGTTGAACCCCGACAGAACAAGGTGAGTAGCCTGTTCCAGCGACCGCGCTCCGGCCCGTAAAGGTCTATTAGGCGATTCAGTCGCGGGACAGTGCGTCGATCACGGCGGCGGGTTGATACAGCCGCCTGCGTCCCACCGACACGCTGGGGATCGTTCCGGCAGCGGTCATCGTGTCCAGCTTCGGCACACTGATCGACAGCAGCGCGGCCATGCGTTCGCGGTCGACCAACCGCGGCTCGGCAGATTCGGCCAGCAGCGGCCGGACCGCATCGGCCACAGCCGCAGCGATCATCGCAGCCAGTGCGTCGGCGTCGGTGTCTCGCAGCAGTAAATCAGCCACGGCCCACCCCCTTCCGATCGTCGACCAGTTCCCACAGCCGGGAATGACAACAGCGGTTGCTTGATGGAACGTAGCCCACTGGGCGGATGATCCGATCGCGGTGGAGCTGGGCGACCATCGCACCGAACACGCGGCCGTCCATGTCATTGGGCAATGAAAGCCCGCGAATCGCGTCAGTGAAGGTCGCCGGCCCTTCTTCTAAACGACGCAGAAACAGACGACGCCCATCTGCAATTATGGACAGAGCAGAAGATTTATCCACGAGCCATTTCCTCCTGTGATTCGACAGAAGATCGCTCGTGGTCTACAGCCTCGGCCAGTTTAAGCAGCCGTCGAAGCAAGCGAAGTTCTCGCAATCGCTTCCCTAGCTCAACTCGGACATTCCGAGGGTCTGGGATCCAATCAAGTGGTTCAGAAATTCGATTTGCCATTTGGCACCATCCTTTTGTTTGAGGTGGCACCACTTTGGCATTCAGTCAGTTGCAAAACCGCTTCAAATTTTGCAACAAATAATCGCTATCCAGATAAGCGGCCTTCCATGAGTATCCAGTCACCTTTTGTCGTAATATTTAGATCGACGCGAGGCTCAGCGCACAGGAACGCGTCATTCAACCGGCTTATGGTCGGGCGAAGATTTGTTGATAGTTTTTCTTCATCCTTCCAGACCTCCACAACGACGGCAATGGCTTTTGCTTGTGGCGGGCTTGCGGTCCAATCTGCTGTGCTCCAAATTGCTCGCAAGAGGCGATCTAAAACCTTTGGTAAGCGAACAGATGGGAGTGGTGGCGCTGGCACCGTGGCCGGTAGCTCCCGGGGGTCACTGATCTCCGATAAACGAGAGTTTGCTAGAGGAAGATGAGAGGCTGAAAAACGCCATCCCATCCCATCTGAGTACAGTTCCATGAAACATGAATCCCCATTGGACACATGGCAGCGATTGCCCGAGTTCAACTTTGCCGGCGGAAGACTATCCGGTGAGTACCGACCAAGGTGAGCACCTCGCCTGTTCTCATAGATTGCCTGAAGCGTGCCTGTGCTTCTCCATACAGTCCCATCCGAAAAAACTTCCATGAAACGTGGAAACGAATCACTTAACCGACACCGTTTTCCCTCATAGCTGGTTGCGATTGGCAGAGTAGCGATCGTAAACAAGCCGAGATAATCGTCTCTGACTTCTCGCTGCAGATGATTCCTATCGACGTTCATTGGCATCCTTCGGTTGTGGGCCGATTCGACCGACCGCCGCGGAAGGTTTTACGCCAGCGGTCGGCTGAATCGTGCAGCCGTAGCTAACGGCCTACCCTTGGAAGCCATCGCGGGTCAGGCGACAGCGGAGAATTGCGGGCGACCAAACCCGCACAGGAATATTGTTACCGATCGTTGGCACGGATGCCATGCAAGGCGAGAGGGGCCAGCCGGGCCAGCACGCTCCGCTACCAACGCCCATTTTTCGCACGGCAGAAATAAAACGGGCAACCACGGTCGCGGCCAAGCAGACCACCACAATCTGCCCACCCCCGCCCCGGCGTGCCGCGGGTCCCCGGTCGCCCACCCCCGACTCCCATTGCGGTAGGAAGCAGCCCGGCCGGTGTTGGACTCAGTCCGTCCGGTAAGATACTCTGGAGGCCAGGGGGAAGCTCCGGTGTAACTCGCAGGTACTTCCGACCGATCGTCCGCCCCGCGGGGTGAGCAAGCCGCGGCGGTCCATTACTAAGTTAGTGCGTGGATCGGCTGCGGGGTGGGAGCCGGTATGTTCACGTGGTAGTTGTAACACCAGATCACCGCGGGCATCTGCAAATGGCAAGGAGGGCGGTGGGGGTGGTCCCAGTTCACATCGCATCGGTGCGAAAGTACCGCAGTGGGTAGTCGAGTGCCTTCGGTCCGGTTGCCTACCAAGGACCCACAGGCCCGGCGGGGGTCAGCTTGTTGGACCCTTCTGGGATCGCACGGCGGCACGGGCGGCGGCCAGCAATTCGGCCCGCTGGGATGCGTCCAGTCGGTCCCAGATCGCTAACAGTTCGGCGGTGGTTTCGTCGGCCCTGTTACCACCGGTGTTACCACCAGCAGCGGGCAGGGCGGTTTTCCCTAGCGTTTCGGGCGATTGTGAGAGTCCTGGTTGGGCTACTTTGCTTGTTTTTCCTAGTGTTTTGGAGTCTTTCCCAGTCGGATTTGCTCGGTTTCCACCGTCCGATTCCGCGGTAAAGCACTCGGAAAGAGTAGGAATGACACCGCCAGGGAGACCGCCAGCCGGCGGCGGTGACATTTCGCGGCTTTCTGTTGATCCGGTAAGGGCGGTTCGCGCGGCATCCCAATGATCGACAGTCACTTGCAGGTAATGCTTGGCGGCGACCTCGGATGAATGTCCGAGCCACGAGTCGACAACGTAACTGGGGAACCGCTCTTGCAGTTCGGTTCGTCTCGTGGATCGCAAGTTGACAAACGTCTTTTGCCATGGGACGCATCCGGCACGCTCGATGATGCGATTCAACTGGGTGTCGAGGTTTGCGTCGACCGGGAAGGCTTCGCCAGGGTCAGGCCTTGTGTTCGGTGTTCAGGTGGAGTTGTTGTTCGATATTCGCGGCGTCGTGGCGCCACTGCCGGGACTCCTGATATCGTCGTTCCGCACGGCGGACCAGGTTCGACACGCTGTCCACCCCCGGCAGGCCGAACCGAGGCCCCAACTCTCGCAGCGTGGCCGGCGACCATCGCCGGCAAAGCCAGGCCGCCATGTCACGGCCTGCCGCGGTGCTTCGGAACACCGCGTAGTCCGCCGGCTCCACTCCGTGATAGGCGGCGGTTGCGGCAATGATCTCCTCGGCTCCGATGCTTCCCGGCCGCCGGGATGTGCTTTGTTGGCAATGCGAGTCGGCTCCGTCAGCCAGCTGGATCATGCGGCGCAGAAAGTCTTCGCTTCCGAACACCCATTCGCGTAGCTGGGTGTTGAAGGGGTTTTCAGGAGCCGCCAATCCGGCATTCACATAGCGGCGGTACGCCGCCGCCGGGTCTTTGCCGCCGACGGACGCCTTCCAGTAGGTGTGCAGTTGGTCGTAAGCGATCCAGTCGACTCGTTTCAACCTCCTCGCGTACCCGGCGAAGCTGCTGTGTGGCCAGGATTCTGGATCGGCGACCAGGGGGCGAGCGCCACTGCAGGGATTAAGGTTAATATAACGATTGAGCGTCCAGTAGTAGCCCGCATCCTCGACCAAGAAAGCTTTGTACCGGGCATGGTCATGAAACAGCTCGCGCCGGCCATCACCGCGAGTAACGACGTGGTAATTAGCGCCTGGAAACTGAATCCGGGGCGGTCTGGGCATGACAATCCTCCGGGCGGATAGGTGCAACCCTTTACGCTCCCCCTCTCGAACACCGAACACAAGGCCTGACCCCGGCGAAGCCTTCCCCCCCCCTCGAACACCGAACACAAGGCCTTACCCCCGGCGAAGCCTTCCCCTGCCGGCGGTGTCACGGCCGGGTCTCGCATCCTCAAACAAACCAAAGCCCCGGAGGGGCGACCCAGCGGGTCTGCACCTGTGCCGCCCTTCGGGCTAAAAGTGTTCTGCTGGCCCGGACCCGGGGACTCACGTCCCCGGCAGAGGCTGTGCCGCCCTTCGGGCTAGGAGCCAGGAGCAGACTTGTTCACAAGCAAGTTATGTTGGACATGCAGCGGAACCAAACAAACCACGCCGCAACAATCACCGCGACCGCAGCACCAGCCCGCAGGGCGGCATAGCCCCTGCCGGCGGTGTCAACCGCCGGGTCTCGCCACCCCAAACAAAACAAAGCCCCGGAGGGGCGACACAAGCGTTTAACGCGCGACCTGCGGTTACGGCGAGGGCTGGGCGTTGCGTTCGGTGTTCAGGTGAAGCTGCCGTAGAATATTCGCAGCGTCTCGCCGCCACTGCGGGGATGCGCGGCGCCGCCATTCCGCGCGGCTGTTCGTCACAAAGTTCATTCCAGAACCCGTTCGCGGGGTTGGGTCCGGTGTGCTCACGGGCAGTAGGAACGCCAGATCACGGCGGGCGTCTGTAGAATCAGGCAGGAAGCCGACCACCCTGCTCTTCTCACTTGACGCCCAATTCCAATTACCGCTGAACCAGCCCAGCGGTGCAGGGAGTGCTAGTCACGATCTATTCGGCGGTCCCGGCCGGCCGCGGAGACGAAAGGCCATACAAGCGGCAAGGCAAAGAGCAAACATCGCGGCGACGTACCGCCAACCGGGCGGACCGAAGACCACGGTCGCGTTGACGACGACAAACGCAAAGCTGGCATGAACGGTCCAGAAGTAAACGCGGTGCCGATAGGGAAAGCCAACGCCACCGATCCACCACGCGGCGACGTCTGCCAGCCAGAGGACCGTGAACGCATAATTGACGTACAGCCCTCCCGCCCAGGCGACGCCAATCATCCGCTCGGTCTGTTCGGCCGTGTGGCGGAGAGCCGCATCATGACGCCAATCGTGATACACGCCGAACGCTCCGGCAATGTGAACCAGACAGAACACGGCGCCAATGGTCCATAAGAACCGCACCAGATAAGACGCTGCCGCGGGCTCCGCGTCCGAACGCGAAACGACATCCAACAACACCCGGACCAAATAACAGCCTACGGCCAACCGCACACTCCACAGCGTCAACGTCTCCCCCGCAGTCACGGTCCCATCGGCCAACAAACAGGTCAGGGTCGGAACCCACATCGCGCACCAGAATTATTTTGCCGAGATGTTTACCGCTCGTTTGCCTGCCGTATGACCCTGCTCCAATTTCGCCAGCGCCTCGGCCACACGCTCCAGCGAATGCGTTTCCGAGAGAACCGGTTTCAATTTGCCGGCGTCGACCAGTTCGCCAAGCACTTCGAGATCTCGGCGAAGTGGTACGGAGATGTAGCGGCGAAGGCTCTGTTTCGTAAACGGCGAGAGGATTAGCGGTTGCAGTAGGCGGATCCAGAACGCCAATCCACTCGCGCCCGTGCCACTGTTGCATATCAGTGTACCGGTCGGCTTCAGCGCTCGACGCACCTCTGCCAAACGGCGATTCTCGACGTTGTCGAGGATGACGTCGTAGGGCTGGGCGGTCGCGGTAAAATCAGCTTTTGTGTAGTCGACGACATGGTCGGCCCCGAGCGATTCCACGAGCTCGATATTCGTCTCGCTACACACCCCGGTCACCTCGGCCCCTATGGATTTGGCAATCTGTACAGCGAACGTGCCAATCCCTCCGGACGCGCCGTTGATCAGCACGGACTGGCCGCTTTGCAACTTGGCGACGTCTCGCAAAGCGTGCAAAGCCGCCAGGCCCGAGGTCGGGATCGCCGCGGCCTCGGCGTGTGATACGCCGCGCGGTTTCTTCGCAAGTTTGTCGTTACCCGCGGCGACGAATTCGGCACAGGTCCCCGGATGGTAACCGAACACTTCATCTCCAGGCTGGAAATCGGTTACGGCGTCTCCGACCTGTTCTACGACGCCAGAGAAGTCATAGCCCGGGATTCCACAGCGGGGGCGAAGCCAGCCAGTTTCCATCCGCACGACAAACGGACGGCCGCGAACCGTAAAGCAATCTCCGACGTGCAGCCCGGCGGCTTGAACCCGCACCAGCACCGCTGACGCGTCCAGCTCGGGCCGCGGCACCTCGGCCAATACCAAGGCCTCGGGCGGACCGTATCGATCGGCGTAGACCGCTCTCATCGCTTCGCCTCCGGCTGAAAAGACCACCAGCCGGCGGCACAGCGGTTGCCAGCGACAATGAAGCCGAGGAATCGCGGTGTCGCGAAGCGGTCGTTCATCCTCGGTCTCCCATTCTCGTAAGCGTCTCGGCGATTGCCGAGCGGTGTTTAATCTTCGTGTTCGGCAGGCGGTGGTGAGTCGGCCGGAAGGGTGACGCTGGCCGCGATGTCCGTGCCGGCCAGGAACCACTCGATGCCGATGCCGACCCGACTGTAGGGTACCGTGACGGTGACCGACACCGGTTGCAGGTCCGAAACGATCTCGGCTTTGGTCGCCGGAGTGTAGGCCACCGCATAGCCGAGGATGCCGGCTTCAGCCAGCGAACGATCGATCATGGCTTGGGCGTCCGCTTGGTCTTTATCGCCAAGTGTATAGATCCGACAACCATTCATGGCTGCCTCCTGCAGGGCATGCTGGACCGTAAAGCCCCGGGTGATCTCCAACGATGCCAGGATCACCAGAATCACCGCCGGCAGGATCACGGCGAACTCCACCGCCGCAATGCCCCGCCGCGTAGTCCTCGAGCGGAAACGGCGGGGGCCGTAACAGGGGAACGGTTGCGAGCGAGCGTTTCGCTTTTGCATGGGATTATTCCACGATGGTGGTACGGTTGATGTCGTTGGCGATTCCGCGATAGGCCTCTCGCAGGCTGGACGTGAGCACGCTGCCGCTGCCCGAGGCGTCGAAGTGCCGCCCACCGGTGATCGCAGCGATGTCGGTCATCAAATCGACGTCGGCGGAATTTCCTAGACTGATCGTATGAATCTTGACTCCCAAGTCGGCGGCATAAGCGGCCATTTGTCGAGCGTATCCATCGCCGTTGCTGGACGGTTTGTTGGCATGCCCGTCGCTCATCAACACCATCAACATGTCGACGTCCTCACGATTGTTCGCGTCCACACAATGCGCCCCGTCTCGAATCGCTGCCCCGATCGGCGTGCCGCCGCCATACTTGCGGGCCTGCAAGGCGGCGGGACTGAGCGCGGTACGGATTAAAGCATCGTAGTCGTCGGTCAGAGGGGCTTCCAGCACCCCGGCCCAGTCGGTCGCCGCCTCACTGGGATCGGGAAACAGACTTGCCGGCGTCGCCGTGTAGACGATCCCCGGGGACGCGTAATCGTCCGGGTCGTAATCGTCTTTCCGCACGCCGTAGCCCATCACGCCGACGAAGTCTTCCTTGTCAGCGTCTCGAATCGTGCTCACGAACTCGGGCGAGGCTTCGCGCAACGCTTCGATACGGCCTTGAGATCCCATCGAGGACGACAGATCCAGCACCATCATGATGTCCAGCGGGGCGGTCGGCACCGATGCAACGGCCTGTCGCGGCACCGTAAACGTCGTCCTGCCGAAGATCTGCGCGAACGAATACGGTTCGTCCTCTTTCCTCGCCAACACGCGAACGCTGTAGGGATTCTCGTCGGTGGCATAGAACCGCTGGGCATCCGGTTCCCACTGCCCCAGCTCGACATCGATCGCGGCGGCGGCGACGTTGCCGGAAAACCCGACCTGGTTCATCTGAATAAAACGCTCGGCGGCCGCTCGGGCCGCCTCAGCATCGTCGGGGTCGCGTTTCAGCTGCAATCCGCCCGCCAGCGCCCCCGCATCGACGGCCGACTGCAGTTGGCTGCGCACCAGCTGGACGCGGGCCAAATCAATGGCGAAGGCAGCCATCGCAATGACGATCACCAAGAAGAAGGTGAACATCACCATAGTGCCACCACGACGGCGTAGGCGAGCAAAGTGTTTTCTCATCTTCATCTCGCAATCCCTACCGTTCAGGTTCGGCTTCGCGCGGCAGCACACAGCTGGCGGTGTAGCGGTAACGAGCAAAGTACTTGGGCAAGGGCACCCAGCTGTTGTCGGCAAAGCGGGCCGATACCCGCACCGTGACGGGATCCCACTGCGGCATCGACTCCAGTTGTTCCGGCAAAATCTCCGTGGTGACGTTGCGTAGGCCGATGCTCTGAGTCAGCCGCTGGACTTCGGCTTCCGCCGCTGCGCTGCTCTGCGACCGCAAGATTGCCAACCGGCATCCTGAGCGAGCGGCTTCCTCGAGAGCCTGCACGGACATCGCAGCCCGGCCCAACTCGATCGATGCAAAGAGCACCAGGAACAAAGGAATGGCCACGAAGGCCAACTCCACCGCGCTCGCCCCGCGTCGGGTCGAGCGTGGGTGTAGACGATTTTTCTCAGCAGGCATGATGCGGGCGGCTCTCTGCAAACGGTGTGACACAATACGTGCGACGACTTCAACAGATAGCTCTCAGGCCCAGCCCGCGGGGATCAGAAACCCCCTAAAAAAACGCAAGCCAACCCTCGCCGGAGGGGCGGCCTGCTGTTTGTACCGAATATAACGCCTGACACAGCGTTCGCGGTGTCGGTTCCCACGCACGGAACCCGTCGTGGACCTTGAGCCAGATGTCCAATACAGAGAGAACAGCGGGCGAGGGAAAAGGCCAGGAGCCGTTTTGGTTGATCAGGCAAAAAATGGCTGGTACGCTCTTTGCTTCTCTTTGCTTCGGCGTTTTGGAAAAAGGATGCCGCCTAGACCACCATGTGCGGACGTCGCCGGCGAGATCTCGGCCTGTCGATTTTTTCAAAAACGCATGGCTTCTATGAGCCGTTTGGGCGACCTTCCACAAGAACGCCGACGATGAGGCGTTTGAAGGAATCAGGAAATGAGATCGATTGTCGTTGCGACCGATTTTTCAGAGCGTTCGGACCGCGCCATCCGGCGGGCGAAGTTGTTGGCGCGGGAGTTTGAATCGCATCTGCACCTGGTGCACGTCGTCGATGACGATCAACCTCGAGTGATCGTACAGGCCAAGCAGACCGCGTCGACCGAGCTGCTCGCGAAGCTGACGCAGACCCTCGGCAACGTCGATCGGGTGCAGTGCGACTTCCGCGTGGCTTTGGGCAAGCCCTTCCTGGCCATCACGCAAGCCGCTCGAGAACTGGACGCGGATTTGATCGTCATCGGCCCCCATCGCCGCCAACTGCTGCGCAATATCCTGGTGGGCACGACCGCAGAGCGAACGATCCGGACCGCAGACCGTCCCGTGTTGATGGCCAATGGCGTGCCCAGTGGGCTGTACCGCCGGGCACTGGTCGCTTCGGACCTCTCGGACGAATCCCAAGCAATGATTCACCAAGCTCAAGAACTTCGCTTGATGAACCGGCTGGGCGTATCCCTGCTGCACGTCTACAGCGCGCCGGGAAGCACCTTGGTCAACCGCACCTCGATGAGCGAAGCGGAGAAACAGTCGTATCTGGACAGTATTCAAAACCGCTCCATGCAGCAGACCGTTGCCTTCATGCAGCGCGTCGGCATTGAAGAGATGACCCCGCTGGTTCAACACGCCACCGCCAATATCGCCGAAACGATCTGCGACACCGCTCGAGAAATGTCGGCCGACCTTGTGGTGCTGGGGACGTGCGGTCGTTCCGTGTTCGCTCGGGCCCTGATGGGAAGCGTTACCGAAGGCGTCCTGCGAGTTTCCGAGCAAGACGTACTGGCCATCCCGCCAGCGCTCCGGGGCAACTAAGCACGTCGGCATGAATCTTTCGGTGAAACCCCGCGACAACACCCTCCCGCGCAGCGGGAGGGTCGGGCTCTTAGGACCGGGGAGAGCCCTACGAAAACCCTCTCCGGGCCTAAGAGCCCGACTCTCCCAGAGGGAGAGTAAAGCCGAATGAAATGTTGCGACGTGCTTACCAACGTCCGGCTCACCACCGCCGCTGGCACGGTGGGAGCCAAGCCTTAGAGAAGGCTTTCCAGGTAATCGCGAGACCGATTGATTTCGGCAGTGACGGCCGCGGTGGGTTCGAGAATCGGCACCCCACGCGGCACCGGATGCATGAAGATCTCGGTCCAGCCCGCGTAGCCGACCGCCTTCATTGCATCGACCAAGGGTCCGAAATCCAGCTCGCCGCGGCCGGGCATCTGCATCAGCTCCTGCTCTTTGGGCAGCTTCTTGACCGATCCCATCCCGTGCTGCCAGGCGTAGAACACCGCGATGCGGTTGCCCAGCGATTCGATCAGCCCGGCGATCAACTGGGGATCTTGCTCGAGATGATAGGGTGCGAGCGCCACGCCCAGGTGCTTGCTGGGACAGAGTTCGACCAGCCACTTCAGGGAGTCCGGCGATTCGATCAGGTTGTTGCCATGGTTCTCGATGGCGATCGTCACTCCGGTTTCTTCGGCGACGGCCAGGTGAGGTTTCATCTGTTCGGCAAACTCACCCACTGCCGTTTTCAATTCCGTCCCCTTTAATCTCTTAGGACCTTTGCCGCCACAAACGATCGTCTGGCAGCCCAGTCGCCCGGCCAGCCGCATCTCGTCCTGCAACCGGAACGGACCCAGCTTGTACTGCGTGATGCAGCCCAGTTGGACGCCATGCCGATCGAGCAGTTTCTGGAAAGCGGCTTCGCCCATGGCATCCAGTTGTTCGCGCTGGTTGCCGTGGACCTTGGGCCAGATGTCCAGAGCCTTCGCTCCCGTCTTCGGGACCTCGGGAACAATGTCTTTCAGGTCGGTGTAGCCGTACATGCTGGAACCGACCAGGTAGTTGAACTGGAAGTCAGACGGCGTGGCGGAAGCGGTACGAGCAAGCAACGCGGAGGCAGTGCACGCGGCCACGAACTGGCGACGGTTAAGATTCATCAAAGCGGTCACTAGGAAAGAAAGCGGACGGGAATGAAGAACGGGCGGGAATGAGGAACGGGCGGTGCTTCAGCACCGGGGGCTTCCGCGCACGGGGTTTCAGCATAATCGCCGTAGCTCTAGTACGTGCGGTTACGTTTCCCGCAATTGAGGCGTCACTCTGCTCGGAGGCTGGTATCGATCACGATTACTGGTCTTTCTCCGTCGCGGGAAACCGCTTTCGGTTGTCGCTGGCAACCGGCTGGCCGTTCCGCACGTTCCACCATTCGGCTGCGCGATCAGGATCGTAACCCGGATTGGGGATCGGCATGCGTGCCAGTACGTTCTCGCGCCAGGCTTTCAGTTTTTTCTGCAGGTCAGCGACGCGTCCAGGTCGCTCGGCCGCAAGGTTCTTTGTTTCTCCGATATCCTTTCCGATCTGGTACAACTCGATGTCACCGGTGCCGTCGAGATACTCGATCAGCTTCCAATCACGCGCGCGGATGCTGCTGGCCGGTCGATCGTGGTGGTAGTGGGGAAAGTGCCAGTACAACGCATCCCGATCGAGCCGAGCATCAGGGTTGGACAGCAACGGCGTCAAACTCACACCGTCGATAGTCTGATTCCGTGGCAACTGTCCGCCAGCAAGTTCGACGAGTGTCGGATAGAAGTCGTGGGTAATGGTCGGTTCGTTGCAGACAGCACCTGCGCCCACGAGGGGCGGATACTTCACGATCATCGGCACGCGAACGCCGCCTTCGTGCAAGGATCCCTTTTCTCCTTTCAGGGGCGCAAGGTCGGTGACGGTGTCGTCCGCCTGCTCGCGAAAGTCGTAACGTCGATAGAGTGCACCATTGTCGGAAGTAAAGATCACCATCGTGTTGTCGCTCAGACCGTTCTGGTCGATCGCATCGACGATGCGCCCAACCATATCATCGCAGTGTTCGATCATGGCGGCGTACACGGGATGCGGCAGATCCCGTTGCTGCTCGGCGGCCTTCTGGCGGTATTTCTGGACCTTTTCCGACATGGCTCCGAGGGGAATGTGAACGGCGAAGGGCGAGAGCATTAAAAAGAAAGGCTGGTCTCGATTCTTCTTGATGAACTCGATGCTTAAGTCGGCTTCAAAGTCCGTCCGATACTGATTCGGGCCGGGTTTCAGATCGGGTCGCCCCTGAACCCGAAAACGACCGGGCAGATGAGGACCTCCGATGACGGCCGAGAAGTCGTATCCTTGCTGGTCGGGTTGGAATTGTGGGGCCCCCGTGCCCAGATGCCACTTGCCGACGTAGCCCGTTGTGTAGCCGGCCGTCTTGAGCGCTTCACCGATCGTCACGGTATCGCTCGGCAGTGCCATCGTCGGACGCGGCGTGATCACGCGTTCAAAGGGTCGCCAGTGGCCCGGGATGTGTGCCGTGATACCGATGCGAGCCTGGTTCTGGCCGGACTGCAGCGCACATCGCGTGGGTGAACAAACGGCTCCGGACGCATAGAAATCCGTGAAGCGAACGCCCTCGGCGGCCAGTTGATCGATCCGAGGCGTTTCGACGAAATCGTTGCCGTAACAGCCGATATCCGTCCAGCCCAGGTCGTCGATAAAAATCAGCACGACGTTGGGCTTGTCACGGTCGTCGGCTGCAGCCGCCTTGGAAGCGCCAAGAAAGACGAATCCCGGCACGAGAACGACGAGCAGACCGCAAACAGCTTTTTTTAGACGGTTCATTTTCTAATCAGAATTTCGGATTGGTGTTGTCGTTTAAGTCAGCAACGAGACGATCGCTCGGCGATACTTCGTCGATAAATGTCCAGCGTTGGGCCGAATGCCTGTCGGATCTCGAGACGCGAACACGGTTCTGTGTGACGGCCTAACGGTCCTTTTCCGTGACGCAGTAGAGCTTCGTCAGAGTTCGAATCAACAATTTGTCACCGACGACGCTCGGCGTGGCGATGCACAGTTCCTCCAGTGGATTCGTTTTCAGAATCTCGAACTCCGGACCAGCTTTGATGACGTACGTCAGCCCGTCTTCGCTGAGACAAAACACCTTGCCGTTGTACGCCCACGGCGAGGCGGTGAAACTGCCTTTGGGCGAGAAGCGTTGTTTGCCGTAGACTTCCTCTCCGGTCAAGGCGTTGTGACAGGTCATGAATCCCTGATCGTACACCGTGTAAAGGTAGTCGCCGTAAACAATCTGCGTCGTGTTGTAGGGAGAAGCCAGCGGCTGATACCACTCGATAAACTCGTTTTCTGCGAAGCCATCGTCCAGATCCAGGCTCCCTTCCGCACCAGGATGCATTGCGAACGTCGGGCGATGTGCATCGCCGACGTAGCCCGACGAGATGTAGCACAAACCGTGGGCGGCAAAGGGCGAGGGAATCACCAGGATGGACATGCCCCCATCAAAGCTCCACAGCTCCTGGCCATCAAGCGAGTAGCCACGGTTGCGTTGTTGACCCGGCACGACGATTTCCGTTCGCTTGTCGTTCTGCCAAACCAGCGGTGTCGCCCAGGACATCGTTTCGTCTCGTTTGGTGATCCAACGCTGCTTTCCGGTTGCCGCGTCAAACGAAGCGATCCACGACTCTTCCATATTGTCGTAAACGACAAAAACCTGACCATCGTGCACCACGGGTGAAGCCGCCGCGCCGTAGTCGAAGTTGGTTTTCTTGGGCTCGATCGGATGAGACCAGAGCAAATCCCCGTCGAGGCTGTAGCAATACAGTCCGAGATCACCGAACAGCACAAACAAACGCTCGCCGTCTGTGGTCGGCGTTTCCGCAGCGTAGGAGCTCTTCGGGTGCCGGGGAACGACGGGCCGGCCGGTGTGCGCTTCATGACGCCACAACTCTTTGCCGCTGTGCAGATCAAAGCAGTACACCATCCAGTGATGGACACCCTTTGCAGGATCACGGACGCCTCGCCCCAGGTACAAGCCTCCCTTCGGTTTGACGTTTTCTTCATCCGCGATGACGGAAGAAACGAACACCCGACCTCCGACAACGATTGGGCTTCCCCATCCCTGCCCCGGCACGTTGGCCACCCAGGCGACGTTTTCGGTCTTGCTCCAGCGGTCCGGAAGATCGGGATGATCCTCGGCAACGCCCGTTGCGTGCGTCCCGCGGAATCGCGTGAAGTCTTCCGCTCGAAGGGATGTTGCGTCCCCGCTCGACACTGCAACCATCAACAAGACTACGGCAAGTTGTTTCACTGGACTCTGTCCTGTACTGACATGGAATGGCAATGAGTTGTATCGGACGGTAAAGCAGGGCGGCCGGACGGTCAGTGCGGAGCTTGGCGGCGATCCTTTTCGACCAGCTGGCGATCGTAGATTTTACCCGGCCGCACCGGCTCGTGTTCCTGCTGTGCCCGTGCGATCAGCTGCTTTAAGAGCTCGGGATGCTGGGCGGCAAGGTCGTTCGCTTCTTCGACATCCTCGGAAAGGTCGTACAGTTCCCAGGGCTGCTTGTTCTTGCGATACGCTTTCCACCGCCCCATTCGTACCGCGGTCTGATCTCGGTACTCCCAGTACAGATGCGAATGTGCTTGCTGGCCCTCTCGGCCCATCAACGTGGGTAGAAAGGACAGTCCGTCCGTGGGCGGACTGCTCGCACCGGTCAAGTCGGCCAGCGTGGGCATAACGTCTTGAAAACTGAGCACATGATCGGAGACCGTTCCCGCGGGTACCTTCCCCGGCCAACGGACCAGAAAGGGAACTTTCAGTCCGCCCTCGTACAGCGAACCTTTGCCCGCCCGAAACCGCGTTCGTGTTTCGGGATTTAGGTTCGGAGCGAAAAAGCCATGCGGACGGTCTGGGGTATGAAAGTAATCCTGCCCGCCGTTGTCTCCGCACAGAAAGATGACCGTGTTGTCGTCGAGTTCCAACTCCTTCAACAGGTCCATCAACTCACCCAGTTGCCGATCCATCATATGCATGAATGCGGCGTACACGCGAGCGTCGCGATCGGTTCGCTGGCCGGCGGTCCAGGGTTTGTCTTTAAAAAGCTGCCACGAAGGATCGTCCTCGTCGATCCCCCACAGACCATGGGGCGGTGTCCAGGGCAGATAACAAAAGAACGGTTGGTCCCGATGTTCGCGAATGAACTCCTTCGACTCGCGGAAGATCTCGTCTTGGGCGTGGGTCTCGCCCATGTAAAAACTCTCGCCGGTGTTTCCTGCCAGCGGCACTTCGCGACTGTTGCGGATCAGGTAGGCGGGGTAGTAGGTATGAGCATGGACCTGATGGTAGTAGCCGAAGAACTCGTCAAAGCCATGCGTTTCCGGGACGCCCGACGTACCGCGTGCGCCGATGCCCCACTTGCCGAAGCCGCCGGTCGCATAGCCGTGCTGCTTCAGCATCGTGCCCAGAGTGGGCTCGTCTTCGCGGATTGGCGAAAAGCCGTTGTTGACGCGCATCGAGGTGTGGCCGGCATGCAATCCGGTCAGCAACACGGCTCGCGTCGGCCCACACACCGGGGCTCCGGCGTAAGCATTCGTAAAACGCATCCCTTCGCTGGCAAACCGGTCGATGTTCGGCGTCACCAATTCCGGGTGCCCCATGTGCCCGCTTTCAAAATACCCCCAGTCATCCAGCATCAGGTAGATGACATTGGGTTTTCCGGCCGCCGCGTCTGTCGCCGCCGAATCGTCTGTCTCTGTCTCTGTCTCTGTCTCTGTCTCTGTCTCTGTCTCTGTAAAAGGCTCTTCCGCAGTGCGAACGGCCAGCTCCTGGAACGCGGTGTTCTCTCCGCCACCCACGTTCGTGACAGGCGAAACGTTCCACACGATCCAGCGCAAGCGTCCCAGCGTTGTTCCGTCGACGGCCGACAGCGATGCCGCCGTGTAGTCCGCAGCGATGGCGACGTTGGCCAATAGCAAGGTTAACGCAGCCCAAGCCGCGGGGCTGTTCTTTACGTGTGAACTCATTCTCAACTTCGATCATCAAACGGTACGGCCACCACTGCTTGGTGCCGTCGGACTTCACTGCAAGGCTCATCGTAATCGGCCGGCAATGCGCGTGCGACCTCCGCCCCTCACCGAACCAATTACTATTCTATAGGGCCTCCTACCTCGGATTGGCATCCGAGGCTATCAACTGCCATCGCTTCGCGATTCAGCACAGCTCGCATCGGCATCCGCGCCGTCGAGAACGGAATGGCCATCTTCCATTTTTCGCTCGCTCTCGTCTCGGCTGAGGACAGCCGAGCTACTGTTGGACGATCGCACACGATCGCCAGTTGCGAGGCAACGACCGTCGATAGCCTGGGATGCGAATCACAGGTCGGCGACTGCCATCGCTTCGCGATTCAAGCTCGCCTGCCGCGAGGGACGCTCACGAACACAATCGACGTGCGGCGCGGGAGAGTGCTGTCGTAGGGGTTCACCGAACACTGATGTCGGCGTTTCCAGCCGAGCGAATCGTTACCTTTTTTAGCTGTCCGTCGCTGCCCCCGACGACAACGCGATTCTGGTGGGGGTGGACCGCGACGGCGTAGGCCCAGCCGTCGATCGCGTCGAGCGTCTCGGTGACCTTTACTTCCTCGGGATCGACCACGCGAATCCGGCCATCGGCACAGGCTGCGACGATCTGCGAACCGTCGCTCCGCCAAGCGATGTCCATAGGCATCGCGTCCAGCCGAACGTAGCGGACCATCCGGCCGATCGTGGGTTGCCAAAACCGGATCGTGCGATCGCCAGCGGCCGAAGCGACCATCGGCAATCCGCCCTCCCCCGGACGCAACGCCAGGTCGTGCACTCCTTGCGTGTGCTGGTTCATGCTGCGGACCAACGCTCCTGTTTCCAGATCCCACACCCGCACCGATTGATCCACGCCTGCGCTGACAAGCGTCTTGCCATCCTCGAGCAGACACAACGCATCGACGCTTCGTGAATGGCTTTGTAAAACCCGCACCAATTCGCGCGGCGTTTTCATGTCCCAAAGCCTGATTTGTCGATCGGCACTTGCACTCAAAAGCCGCGACGAGTCCAACCATACGACCGCTCGTACGGAATCGTCGTGGTCCCCCAGCTTCGCGGTCGGCGTGCCGGCTGGCCAGGACCGCAGTTCGACGCTGCCGTCCTCGGCCGGATATCCGCCGCCGATGGCAAGGTGTTGGCCATCCGGCGAAAAGGCCGCGCAGTGCAGGTTCGGTACGGAAGCTTTACTCGTTCGTTGTCGCTTCAGGTCCGGCCACGAGCACACCTGCATGCCCGCTTGCGACACCGCCACGACCGCTTGCCCATCCGGAGTAAACGTCACGGCGGTAATCGGTGGCTCGGTCGCGGTGGCCGCAACCGACAGGGCAACGGTCAGCCCGAGCACGATGCTTGGGGCGAACAGGTATCTCGAACAAACCTCATGGCGTTGCATCGTGGGTTCCTTTAACCGAACAACTGAGCCACGATGCGAGCTCCGTCCGCCGCAACGCGAACGGGCCGACCGTCGCCGGTGTGCAACTCGTGGCTCGGATCGATGCCCAGCAACGTATAGATCGTGGCGGCCAGGTCCGAGGGCGTGACGGGTTGGTCGTGCGGCAGCTCGCCCAGCGGATCGCTACTGCCGATGATCTGACCGCCTTTGACGCCTCCGCCGGCCAATGCGACGCTGAAGACGTTGGGCCAGTGGTCGCGACCGCCGCCGGAATTTATCTTGGGCGTGCGTCCGAACTCGCCCATGACCACGACCAACGTCTCGCCGAGCAAGCCGCGTTCGTCCAGGTCCTGGATCAAGGCACTGTAGGCGCGATCCAGCGAAGGTAGGTGAGCGTTGCGATCGCCCGCATAGCGTTGTTTCAGCTGGATGATGTTCTGATGCGTATCCCAGCCCGCGCTGTTGACCGTTACGAAGGGGACGCCTCGTTCGACCAATCGCCGTGCGAGCAAACAACTTTGCCCGATGCCGTTGCCGCCGCTGCGGCCATAACGATTGCGAACGCTGGCCGGCTCGTCCGATAGATCAAAGGCGGCTTTGGCCGAAGGCGAGGCGATCAGGTCGTAGGCTTGTTCAAGATCCGGATCGGATTGCGATAACGCCGAAGCGTCTCGCGACCGGGCGAAGGCGTCCAGCGCGTTGACAATGCGTCGGCGTCGATCCAAGCGATCGAGATCCAGGCCGCGATAAAAGTCCAGGTCGCGCACCTTGAAGTCCGGGCGCTCGGGGTTGCCGCCGACCGAAAACGGCTCGGTGCCCCTGGGCAAAAACCCGTTGCCGCTGACGTTGCGGCTGAACTCGGGCACGGCGACGTGAGGCGGCAGCACTCCGGTGCGTTCACGCTCATGGGCCAGCGTCGCGCCGAAGGTCGGGTACTCCAGCGCCGGCGATGGCTTGTATCCGGTCATCAAGTAATGCGTCCCGAAATTGTGCTCGCCCAGCGGTGAGGTCATCGAGCGAACAATAGCCATCTTGTCCATGATCGTGGCCGTTCGCTGCAGACACTCGCCGAGACGAACGCCCGCGATACCGGTCGCGATGGAGTCCAGCGGCCCGCGAACCTCCCGCGGCGCATCGGGCTTGGGATCGAACGTCTCCAGGTGGCTCGGCCCGCCGTCCAGCCAAATCAAGATGCACGACTTCGCTTTGGCCACCGGCGACGTTTCGGCGGCCGCCGCCCGCCGCAGACGAAAGAAATCGCCCAAGCCGATCCCCAGTGCCGACAGTCCGCCGATCCGCAGCACGTCGCGGCGCACCACACCGACACATCGTTTCAGATGGTTCATGATGGACCTTTCTTTCGCCGGGATTATTTCTTTCGTCGGGATTAGTGGTTCGTTACGAATTCTTCACAGGTCAGCAGGCCCCACACAAAATCTTCGAGAAAGGCTTGCCGGGCATGGTGGGAACCTAGACCGTTTAACTGCGTCTGCCAGTGCTCGCGTTCGCGGTTCGTCGGCGGACGACTGAGCGCGGCCAGATAAAACGCCTGGATGACTTCCATCGAGCGTTTGCCTTCCAAACGCAGTCGTTCCAGGCGACCGCCCTCGGCCGCGATGCGAGCGTTCAGCAGGTCGCCGTTGAAAAGATGCAGTTTCTGCGGCAGGCCACCGGCCGAGCGGGAGGAGCTTTCACAGGCCCCGGATCGATCGCACCGGCCCAGAATATCCAGAGCCGGCGACGCCGTAGCGGGGCTGACCAACGTCACGGCTCGCGTCCCCACCGGCTGGTCACCGTAGCGATCCGCAACGCCCAACACGTCGGAAATGGCGTCGGCCAGCACCTCGGCTTCGAGCGGTCGGCGCAGGGCGTGGGAGTAGAAGCGATCATCGTCTTTGTTTTCGGCGGTCGCGTTCGCACTCCGCGCATACGTGGTGCTGTTGGCGATCAAACGCAACGTCCGCCGCAGACGGTAACCGTGCTGGATAAAATCCTCGGCCAACTGGTCCAGCAGGACGGGATGCGTGGCGGGATTGGTATCGCGAAAATCGTCCACCGGTTCGACCAGCCCGCGGCCCATCATCCGCTGCCACAAGCGGTTGACGATGGCCTTGGCGAAGTAGGGATTGGCCGGATCGGTCAACCAATCGGCGAATTGCTGACGCCCGTCGGTGGCGCTGTCGGCCAGAAAGAACTCCCCCGGGATCCGCTCCGCGGCGGGCTCCAGCGTACGGGGATGGATCGTTTGGCCGTCCGGTTTTGGCCTGACGGTTTCGCCTTGTTCGACCTTGGCAAAAACTGCGGCCAGCCCGTGATAGTCGTCCTGCGTCCAGCGATCCAGCGGATGGTTGTGACAATTCGCACAACGCAACCGGCTGCCCATGAACAACTCGCTGACAAACTCCGCCTGCTCGCGCGGTCCCGTCGTGGTGCGATAAAAGTTGGCCGGCCCCACCACATGCGTATCGCCGCTAGCCAGGATCAGCGTTCGCGCAAGCTGCCGGTAGCTCGCGTCCCGCTTGACCTGGTCCGCCACCCAGCGGTGATAGGCCTGGGCGGCTTGTTGATCGCCCTGGGGCGGACTGATCCGCAACAGCTTGGCCAACTGCAACGTCCAGTACTGCTGGAAGGCTTCTCCCTCGAGCAAGCGATCGACCAAAACGCGCCGCTTGTCCGCTCGGTCGTCATCGAGAAAGTCGCGGACCTGCTGTGGCGAAGGAAGGCGGCCGGTCAAGTCCAAGCTCACGCGGCGCAGGTAGGTGGCGTCGTCGCACACCGGCGAAGGCGACAGTCCCAGCGCCGCAAGCGATTCGAGGACCCGTTGGTCGATGAAGTTGCTCTGGGCCTCATCGGCCAAATCGATCGTGGATTCGGCGAGCGGCACCACCAACTCGATGGGCACGACCGTATTCAGATAGCGAGCGATCACGATGTGCCGACCCGGACGCAGCACGCGAGTTGTCGCGGACGCGGGATCGACTGCGACCGCGGACGCGTCCTCTGCCTTGAAAATCGTCCACCGGGTCACGTCTCGGGTAGAACCGTCGGCATAGTGAGCGACCGCACGCAGGGCAATCGGTTCGTCCAGGGATCGCGACACGTGCTTCGCCGGCGTGATCGCGACGTCCACGAGTTCACGCCGTGATACCGGCGACGCCCCCTGCTCGATCCACCGAAGCAGCAAGCGGGCGCTTTCGCTTTGGTCTTCGAACACCGCCCCACCGCCGTGCTGCACGTATTCGGCGGGTTTTCGGTAGATCAGGCTTCCGGCCGGATCGAGCAAATGAATCCGCCGGCCCTGCCGCTGCCGGACAATCGCTTCGTAGTCGGACGCTGGATCGCCACCATACAGCGAAAGCTTGAAACCGCCGCGACCGATCGCGGCACCGTGACACGCCCCGGCGTTGCAACCGTTCTTGGTGAACATCGGAATCAAGTCGTTACGAAAATCGACACGTCGCGACGAGGCCTCTTCCGCGACGCCGGCCGCGGCGAAGCCGACGACGAGAGCCAGAGCCGACAGCAGCGTTTTCATAAGCAGTGCATTTCGAACCGTTGGCAAGGGTTTCATTTCAGGGTGGCTGATCTCGCCAGAGATTGGACTGAAGCTATCGCCCAGCCGGAGGAGCATTGCTGCGGCGCATCCGCATCCGTGGGTTGTTTTCGGAAGCTTCGGCCAGCCACTTGGCGACCGTTTCGCGGTCTTCGTCCACAAGTTCCGCAATGCCGCCCATCACGTGCGGATCGAGGTACAGTAGGCCTTGGCGGAAAACAAAGTTGCGTGTGACCTTGCCATCTTTGGCAAGGATGATGGTCTGAGCAATATTGCGGTTCAGCCCATAGGCGCCGGGCCCGTCGCGGCCGTCTTTGGAAACCGCGATGACATCCACCCCGCGTCGCTGCATGATCGGAAACGCTCTTGCGAATCGCTGAGCGATCGCGTCGGGGTCGTCCGACAGGAAGACGCAGACGACCTGTAGGTCGGCATCCGCCTTTTGATCGATCGCCTCGATGGCATCCACGACACCGAGCAGTCCGCGAATGGCCACGCCGGTGTCGTCTTGGAAGAACAGGACCTGAGCGCTACGGTCGGCGGCCGCGATCGGATCGACCGCCTGCCCCTTGTTCTCGCCAGCAAGGCTGGTGGCCTGAAAGCCGACGACTTTCTCGCCCGGCTGGGGCCCAGAGAAGACCGGTTCGCCTTCCATTCGATAACCGTCGGGATCTGCCACGGTAACTTCGGTGCGTGCCTCCGGGCGGCGCTCACGCGGGCGGCTCCGCTGCTCCCCACGCTCGGCCTGCTGCGTTTCGGGTCCGCTGCTAGCAGCTTCTTGCGCAGGACACGCAGTAACCACAACAAAGCCAAGCAGCCAAGCAACGGCGAATCGTTTCATCGGAGTTTCTCTGAGAAGATCGGTAGGCGGAGTACGGAAAGATGCGGACAGGCTCGCAGCCTTTATGCTGGAGAACATCATTCTAGCCTACCGGCGTTGCCGCTACCGTACCCTGACGTCCGTGACTTTAAAGCTAAATACTAGCGATAGCGACGGGGCGAGACGGTAAACTGGGTTGGCGCGAGCCCTGCGAGGACACCTGAATGATCTGTATCCGGTTTTGCTGTTGATCCCATGAAAGAAACCACCATGCGTTGTAAATGCAAGGGCCGCTGTGACACGCGACGATGCCAGTGCTTAAGAAACCATCAACCTTGCAGTGAGGCGTGCAAGTGTGTTGATTGCCAGAACCCGCTCAATGGCATGGATGTCTCGAGGATGTCCGACTGCGCGATTGGAAACGCAGAGATCGTTCGCGCACTGACTAGCGAAGAGCTAGAACTTTTAATACCGCTGCCCTGTGGCCATGACCCGGTCCCACTAAAGCTACTGATCGACAATTACTCTTGTCCTGGCTGCGACGACGAGCTCTATTCCTTTTCCTTCTGCAGGGGAACCGCAGAGCAGGAGAGCTGCACCTGGCACTGCGATGTGTGTCGCACCTGCCGAGATTGGCGGGAGTGGCATTGCCCAACGTGCAATCGCTGTACCTACGGTCTATCCCTGCCCTGTCCCAGGTGCTGAGGGCTGCCCGTGATACAGGCGTTCATTCTAGCCCAACGCCGCGTCCCAAACTGCCCCGACACGGCTGTGAGACTCAATCAATCTCTTCGAACCGTTCCTGCGGTTCCCAATCGCCACCGCCCAGGAACTGCCCAGCGCGATCCGCCAGGGACGTGCCGCAGAGCTGTTTCAGAGCACTGTTTCCTGCGTCCTCGCAGTCTGCCGAGTTGAGGATCGCACAAACCTTGCTCGGGTAATCGGACATCAGATTCCGGAACAGAACTTGGGCCAGGTGATAACTCAGCTCTTGGCCTTCGTCCGGATAGAAGTCGGCAATGTAGTCGTAGTACTGTTCGACGTTGGCGAGGACGAGCACCACATGCTTTCCAAAGCCTTCGTCTCGAGCGACGCCGTCCAGCGTTTGCAGAATCGTCCGCCGAGCGTATTCGCAATGTCCGAGCAGACGGTTCGATTTGACCGCCGACTCTTTGCTCAAAACGAAGAACTCGGAGGATTCGGCCACAACGTATCCGTCATTCAGCGATCGTCTAAGTTGCTCGAGCCAATCACGGGCTAACGCTGTCCATACGTCATTCGTCCGCTCACCCAACTGCTGCGAGTCGACCCAACCCGCGATGACGCTCCAGTTCGGCTGCAGATGCCGTTCACCGCGTTCCAAGGCGTTGGGAATCGATGCCAAGGTCCAACTCAAAGGCACACCGTTCCGTTCAGAGTAAGAGCAAAAGGGTCGGTTTTGTCGTCCGGCGTTGTTGCTAAGCACGTCGCAACATTTAATTCGGCTTTACCCTCCCGCTGCGCGGGAGGGTGTTGTCGCGGGGTTTCACCGAAAGATTTATGCCGACGTGCTTACCACCGAACCGAACCATGATCGCCAGGTTTTCGCAGCGGCTCGCGGCCCATCCATTCCACCCGACCAGGTTTTCAGACAGAGCCTCGGGGGAGCCGAGGCTCGCCAGAGACTGGATCGAGGCGGCGAAAAGGTCCAAAGTCTGGCGACTTCAGCTACGGCCAGACCCGAGACGCTAGTGTGCGTCACTGCCGTAGCGAAGCTTCCAGCTCAGTTTGTGAAGTTCCATCACGGGAAAGATCGTTAGGGCCAACAGAAACAGGATCGCCCACTGCGCCGGTTCGACCGGTTGTGTTTCCAACAGCGCCGAACCCCACGGCGTGTACATCGCCAGCAGGTGAACCAGGAAAGCAATGATCACGCCGGTCAGCAGGATGGGGCTGCGCAGCGGTGAGAATCGCAGGGCGGACTTGGTTTCCGAACGACAGTTACCGATGTGGATGTTTTCGAACAACACCATCAACAGCAACAGGCCGTTACGAGCCGAGGCGACCTCGGCATCGCTGGGATCGGCCGGCAGCAACCAGCGAAAGGTCAAGAAGCCAACGCCGCCCATGACCACCGCAGCGATGACGGTGCGTTCAATCATCAACTGGTTAAAGATCCCTTCGCTCGGCGCGCGCGGTGAACGCTCCAACACATCGCCTTCGTTGGGTTCAAACGCCAGAGCCACATCCTGAATGCCGTTGGTGACCAGGTTCAGCCAGAGGATCTGCATGGGCAACAGCGGCAGGTAGGGCATGCCGGTGGCGATCGCCAGGCCCATCAACACCAACTCCGCCGCTCCGGTAGACACCAACAGGTAGATGACTTTGCGAATATTATCGTACGCCACTCGGCCCTCTTCGACGCCGCTGACGATGGTTGAGAAATCGTCGTCGGCGATCACCAGTTCGGCGGCTTCTCGAGCCACATCGGTTCCGCTCTTGCCCATCGCCACGCCGATGTTGGCCGCTTGCAGTGCCGGAGCGTCGTTGACGCCATCACCGGTCACGGCAACGTAGTGGCCGGCCTGTCGAGCGGCGGCCACGATGTCGAGTTTCTGCTGGGGCGCGACGCGTGCGAAAACGCGAATCCGGCCGATGATCTCGACCAGTTCCGGCGGTGATTTGTCCAGCAGTTCTTCGCCGGTCATGACCTGGCCGACCTCGTCGGCCAGCCCCAAGTCGCGGGCGATCGCCAGCGCTGTGATGCGATGGTCGCCCGTGACCATCGAAACCGAGATGCCGGCTCGGTTGCAAGCTCGCACGGCGTCTTTGGCTCCCGGACGCAAGGGGTCGATCATGCCGACGAAGCCAAGGAAACGCAGGTTCGCCGGCGGTGGCGGAACCGCCTGGTCGGCGACCGATGCGGGCAGCACGCCGTCGGCCAAGGCCAACACGCGAAAACCCTGTTCGGCCATGCCGGTTGCCATCGCGTCGAACCGTTCAGCATCAAAACTCGCCGTCGTCGATTCGCTGCACATCCCCAGCACCCGTTCGGGGGCGCCTTTGACACACACCAGCACGCCGCGGTCGATCTTATGGAACGTGGCAGCGAATTGCTGTTCCGGTTCAAAGGGAATCTGATGAAGCTGAGGATGAAGATCCAGTGTCGGTTGCCGTCGGCAAGACAGCTTTTGGCCCACGGACAAAAACGCGATATCGACGGCATCGCCGTGCCACAGCCAGTCGCCACCACGGTGATGCAGATCGGACTCGTTGCACAGCACCCCGGCGCGGACCAAGGCTTCCAGCGGATTGTCGTGGCGGTCCGCTGGGGCCGGCGACGACGGAGCCAGCGTCGCGACTTGCACTCGTTCGCCCTCGCAAAACACTTCGCCCTGCGGCGCGAACCCCTCGCCGGTGACCGTCAGGACTTGGCCATCGGGCAAGTGGATCTCGCGGACGGTCAATTCGTTGCAGGTCAGGGTGCCCGTCTTGTCGGTGGCGACCAGAGTGCAACTGCCCAGTCCTTCCACGGCGGTCAAGCGGCGGACGATCAAACCGCGTCTGGCCATCCGTGTGGTGGCGACCGCCAAAGCCACGGTCATTGCCACCGGCAGTCCTTCGGGGATTGCCGAGACCGCTAAAGCGATCGAGAACATGAACATCTGCGACAGTGAATATCCACCCACGGTCACGCCGATCCCGCCGATAACCACCGCCGCGACCACGACGGCCGCGGCGACGGTTCGAGTGAACCGCTCCATCCGCAACAGCAGCGGTGCTTTGCCGCCTTCGCTGCCCAGCACATCCACGGCCAATTGCCCCACACTGGTCGCCAGCCCGGTCGCGACCACCAGTCCTTGGGCTCGTCCGCGGGTCACGATCGATCCGGCATGGGCCATGTTCAGGCGATCGGCGACCGGCGTCGTGTCGGTGCCCAACCAGGACGGCACTTTGTGCACCGGCAAGGACTCGCCGGTCAGCAACGACTCGTCGACTTCCAACCCTTGTGCGGACAGCAAGCGAATATCGGCAGGGATGCGGTTCCCTGACTCCAGCCAGACCACGTCGCCCGGCACCACCGCCTCGGCAGGGATTTCCCGAACATCGCCATCGCGATGAACCGTCGCATGAATTTCCAACAGGGACTGCAGCGCGTGGCTGCTCTGTTCCGCCTTCCACTCCTGGTAGGCCCCGATCACGGCGTTCAACACCAACACGCCAAGAATGAATGCGGCATCTTTGACATCGCCGATCGCCAAAGAGACGACTGCGGCGAGCAACAAAATGGTGATCAAAGGACTGCGAAACTGCCGCAGCACGATCGCCCACAGCGGAGGCGGCGGCTTTCGCGGCAGTTGATTCGGGCCGTACTCAGCAAGCCGCCGCTGGGCTTCGGTTTCGCTCAGCCCTCGATCGGTCGCGGCTAATTGGACCGCGACGTCGCTAACATCCAGGGCGTGCCAAGCCGCGGCAGGTTGCGATTGAGGTCCCGCGGTTGTCTTCATGGCATCCACCAGATGCGCGTCTTCTGTCCCTAGCGACTCACGATGTCGCCCGATTAAGATTCCATCCGAGCTTAAAATTGTCTGGCCTGCGGCGGGGCAAGTCAAACACGACCGCTCGATGCGGCTCAAGATCCTAAGTTCGACTATGCTATAACCAAGCCCAAAGCAGTCTTCAGCGTTTAGAGAAATAGATGAAACGAACATTTTTGATCGGCGTGATGGCACTCCTGGCAATACCGGCTTTGTGCCCCGCTGACGAACCACAGCCGAACGCCCCGTCCACCGGTGCTGCGACTCGCAGCGAAAGCTTCGAACAGGCGGCGGCCGGGCCGTTCCGTCAACTGCAAACGCCGCTGGGCGTCTGGACGCGAGAGGCGGGCACGGCGATCGTCGACGACAAGCATGCCAAGACCGGTACGCAGTGCCTGCAGCTGGCCGGAGGCGAACGGACGAGCGTCACGCTGCGGTTGGCCGAGGACGTCGATACCTCTGGTGAGTTAGCCTTTTGGGCCGAACGCTGGACGCAGCGCGAGCCGTTTTCCTTTCGCATCGAAAAGCAAACGCGTTCCGGCGACCGCTGGCAAACGATCTACGTCGGCGACAAGGATGTGCGGGTGGGCCGTTCGTTTCTGTCGCACGTGCGGGTGCCACTGGGCGATGACGACGTCCGGCGGCTGCGGTTTACGGTAACCAGTCCGCCCAAGACCGGCGTCCTGATCGACGACGTGCGTCTCGCCCCGGCCGTGCCCCAAAAAATCATCGGGGTTACCGCTGTGCCCCTGACGTTGCCGGCACTGGTCGGCGCCGAAGCCAGTCCGCTGATGAAGCTGCGGATCGAAACCACCGGCACGCTGAACCCGATTTCGCTTTCGCAATTGCAGGCTTCGGTGCTTGGAAAGCCGGACGACATCGCCGCGGCGCGGATTTATTTTGGCGGAGCGAATCGCCGGTTCACGGCCGCAACGCCGTTTGGCGAACCCGTCGATGTTGCCGATGCGGCCAACCCCGAACCGCAGGTGATTTCGGGCCAACAGGTCCTAGCGGAAGGCGAGAACTATGTCTGGATTGCGTGCACACTGCGGGCGGACGCCAACATCGATCACACCGTGGGTGCGGCGTGTCAGAGCATGACGTTTTCCAATGGACAGACCGTCGGCCTGGACGCCGTTTCCACACAGCGGATGGGTGTTGCCCTGCGCAGCGGCGGCGACGACGGCGTGCATACGTATCGCATTCCGGGGCTGGCCACCACCAACAAAGGAACGTTGATCGCTGTCTATGACATCCGGTACCGCAGCAGCGGGGATTTGCCGGCGGACATTGACGTCGGCATGTCGCGTTCGACCGACGGCGGCAAGACCTGGGAACCGATGCGCGTGATCATGGACATGGGCGACGATCCCCAGTGGAACTACGACGGCATCGGTGACCCCGCCGTGCTGGTGGATCGCAACACCGGGACCATCTGGGTTGCGGCGACATGGAGCCACGGCAATCGGTCGTGGCGAGGATCGGGACCGGGAATGAAGCCGGAAGAGACGGGCCAGGTAATGCTGGTCCGCAGTGACGACGATGGTGTGACGTGGTCGGAACCGATCAACATCACCGCTCAGGTTAAAAAGCCGCAGTGGAGTTTCCTTTTGCCCGGCCCCGGCAAGGGCATCACGATGCACGACGGCACGATTGTCTTCGCCGCGCAGTACCAGGACCCACCCGATGAATCGGACCCGACGGCGCATCGCCTGCCGCATTCGACGATCATGTATTCTCGAGACCACGGCCGTTCGTGGCAGATCGGAACCGGCGCCTTCGATGACACCACCGAGGCGCAGGTCGTCGAAGTGGAACCCGGCGTGCTGATGTTGAACTGTCGCTACAACCGCAAACCTGCGCGGGTCGTGATGACGACCCGCGACATGGGCCAGACGTGGCAGGAACATCCGACGTCCGAGCACGCTCTGATCGAACCCGGAACGTGCATGGCGAGCTTGATCGATGTGGCTCAAGAGGTCGATGGCAGCCGCGGCGACTGGCTGTTGTTCTCCAACCCCAACAGCACGCAAGCACGACGCCAACTGACGATCAAGGCGTCCCCGGATCGTGGGCGGTCGTGGCCCGAGTCGCATCAATTGCTGCTGGACGAAGGCAACAGTGCGGGGTACTCGTGCATGTCGATGATCGACGCGAACACCGTCGGCATCCTGTACGAGGGCAGTCAGGCCCAGTTGACGTTCCAGCGGGTCCCCTTGAGCGACCTGGTCGGCGACGCGGCCGCGCCCTGATCCTTACGCCCAGCGAGACATCTGGTTAAGATTCTCGGATGACTGCTGACCTTTGGATTGTGACCTGCATTTTGCTGGCGACGATTGTGGCGTTCGTGCTGGACCGGTTCCGGTTGGACGTGGTCGCCTTTGTGTCCCTGATGGCTCTGCTGGCAACCGGTATCCTGACGCCGACCGAAGCCACGGCCGGTTTCTCGAACCCCTTGGTCCTGATGATCGCGGGGTTGTTTGTCGTAGGCGGTGCGTTGCTGAATTCAGGCGTTGCGGATCTGGCCGGCCGCGGACTGAGCCGACTCGGTGGTACGTCCACGGTGCGTTTGACCATCACCGTCATGCTATCGAGTGCACTGCTCTCGGCGCTGCTCAGTTCGACCGGAACGGTGGCGGTCATGTTGCCGGTGGTGATCAGTCTGTGTCGCGGCAGCGAAGTGCCGCCGGCCAAACTGCTGATCCCGCTGGCCTTTGCCGCGTCGTTGGGCGGCATGCTGACCCTGATCGGGACGCCGCCGAACATGGTCGTCAATCAAGTGTTGTACGACGCGGGCTTGGAACCATTTCACTTCTTTTCGTTCGCCCCCGCTGGCGTCGTCGTGCTGGGGCTGGGCGTCGCGTTCATGAGTACCGTTGGGACGCGGATGCTGCCGGCGCGCCGCACCGATTCCAAACATCTGCCGCCCGACCGGGGGCTCGTCTCGCGGCCGGAACTGATTCACAACTACGGTATCGGTAGCCAGATTTTCCAGCTTCGCATTCCGCAAGGATCGATGTTGGCGGATCGTACCCTGCGCGACCTGAGCCTGCGCACCAGTTTTCGGGTGAATGTGCTGGCGGTATCCACACCGGGGCCCAAGGGTCCGGTGGTGCGGAGGTGCGAACCCGATACGCTGCTCCAGGCCGGCGACTCGCTATTCGTCAAGTCATCGAATCCTCAGGCGCTGGAGAATCTGGTGGCGGAGAGCGAAATCGAACTGGTGGCTTCGCCGGCGGAGCTGCCTCGGGAGGTTCCGCTGGCGGAATTAATTATTCCGCCCCGATCGACCTTCATCGGCCGGACGATTCGCGAGGTCGATTTTTTTCACAACCATGGCGCGATGGTGATCGCCCTGCAGCAGAAGGGAGACCCGGTCGACACCTACACCTCGGACACGGCGATGGGACCGGGCGATACGCTGCTGGTGGCGGCCAACGCGAGCGCGATCAAGCGGCTGGGACAGGCGCGAAACGACTTCTTGCTGGTCAGCGAACAAGAGGAACAACTCGCTCCGAAACTTTCGCCCGCCGCCCCCTGGGTCGTTGCGATCCTGGTGGCCATGCTGATTGCGATGAGCACGGGCGTGGTGGCGAACGTGACCGCTGTCCTGCTGGCCGCGACGTTGATGGTAATCAGTGGCGCCTTCCGAGGTTCAAACGCCTATCAAAGCGTGAACTGGGAAAGCATCGTGATGATCGCCGCGGTGATGCCGCTGGCGACGGCGTTGGAGAAAGCCGGGGCGCTGGACCTGGTCGTCACGGCGATCCTGGACAGCCCTGGCTTGACCGATCCGCGGGCCCTGTTTCTGTTGCTCTTCGCGGTTACGTCGCTGCTCAGTCAGGCGATCTCCAACACGGCGACCAGTGTCCTGATCGCTCCGCTGGCCCTGGAACTTGCCCGGCAACTGGACGTTTCCCCGCACCCCCTGTTGATGGGCGTCGCTCTGGCCGCTTCGACCTCGTTCGCGACGCCGGTCGCCTCACCGATCAATGCCCTGGTGGCCGGCGCAGGCGGTTACCGTTTCGGCGATTTTTTAAAAGTCGGGGTGCCCCTGCAACTGCTGATCCTGATCGCCACGCTGATCATCGTCCCGCTGTTGTTCCCCTTCTAAGCACGTCGCAACCTTTAATTCGGCATCACTCTCCCTTTGGGAGAGTCGGGCTCTTAGGCCCGGAGAGGGTTTTCGCAGGGCCCTCCCCGGGCCTTAGAGCCCGACCCTCCCGCTGCGCGGGAGGGTGTTGTCGCGGGGTTTCACCGAAAGATTCATGCCGACGTGCTTAGGGCTGCGTCAGCGTAAGATTTTAGGGTCTGGCCGTAGCTGAAGTCGCCAGACTTTGGACCTTTTCGCCGCTTCAATCCAAGCTCTGGCGAGATCAGCTACCCTAAGCTTGGGCTTTGACGCACCACGAGGGCTGAGCGGTGCCGAACGGCTCGGGTCGCGGTCCATCGGGGTGCGGTCTATCGAGTCGCGGTCTATCGAGTCGCGGTCTATCGAGTCGCGGTCTATCGAGCCGGGCGGCAGCAGCCAGATCCGCCGTTTTGGCGTCAGCCTCGGTTCGCACGGAACCGGGACCAACGCCGAGAGCGGCCCGTGGCGACGATCCCATCTGAGCCTATCCGAGGTAGCTGTTCAGCATCCACACTGCCTTCTCGTGCACTTGAGTTCGGGCAATCATCATATCCTCGGTCTCGGCATCGTTCGCCTCGACGGCTTTCTCTCGGGCAACGGCGAGATCTTTCAGCACTTTCTTGTGGTCTTCCAGCAGGTGCTCGACCATCTCGTCAGCACTGGCATCCTCGGGCAATTCTTTGATACCCGCCATCTCTGCGAGAGAGCTGAGTCCGCCCGGTGCCAGACCTCCGATCGCGCGGATGCGTTCGGCGATCTCATCGACGGCCGAAAACAGTTCCGTGTACTGCGACTCGAACGCATCGTGCAAGCTAAAGAACGACTTCCCTCGCACGTTCCAGTGACACAGATGCAGTTGACCGATCAAGGCATAGCTGCTGGCGACCGTTTGACGCAATGCTTCGATGACTTCTTTGTTCATTTGATTTCTCCGAGGTGATGAAATGGTACGGCGTCCACTGTGAGTCGTCGTTCACGGGACGTTCAGTTTAACGAGACTCGCGGCCGTCGACACGGCGAAGCGATTCGCGATCTAGAATGCTGGCGATCGGTAACGGTTTCCCCGTCCACCGCGACGGCATCAGAAACGGTAGATCGCGGCCAAGCCCGATTCGGTGGGCATCTGCGATTTGGGGACGATAACAACTTCGCCGCCCTTCGCGATCACCAGTTCGGCCAGATCGTCCAACATGTCGTCGACATGGGAGCTCGACGCCTCTGCAGGACGGATCGCACCGGTGTCGCGGTCGAGCACGCCGGGGATCGTGCGATCGGCTTCCAACAACAGCGTGCCCACCCGATCTGCCACCGCCGCCTTGGCGACGTCCGAAAGGTCTCCCGATCCAGTTTGTTGGGATTGGGCTTCGCCAAAACGTTCCTTCAGGTTCTGCAGCCGGGCGACGTAGGACGGTTCCATAACCTTCCAAACCTCCGTCCGCAGCTCCTCCGGACGCAGCGCTGCCGGGTCAACGGTCACGCCGTCGCTCAGCAGGAACGGGTTATCGCTGATGCGACGAAACTCGGCCTGTGATTCTGCCAGTGCGACCAACACCAACGGCAGCCCAGAGGGTCGGGAGTGGTGTTCCAGAATTCCCCGGTCGACGGCCTGGAAAAACATTAATTCGTCGGCTTCCTTGGCGTCGGTGCGGGGCTCGTGGCCCTTGTGCATCACGGCCGTGCCGACACCAAATCGTTTGCCGTGGGAACCCACGGGCTGAGTCGAAGGCGTACGTTCGTCCAGTGATACATCGGCGATGCGACTGGGCACATCAACCAACTCCACTTCGGTCAGCGCGTCGCGGTTGCCTTCATACAATTTGGCTTCCTGTCGACTGAGACACAGAACCTGGTAGCGGTCGGCCGACTGCAGGATCCGGACCAGCGGTTTGGTATGAAAGCTGTCGGCGACCACCAACAACTTCTCGACGGGACGCTGTAGTTCGAAAATCTCAAAGGTGTCCGGCGCGGCAAAAACAGCCAATCCGTCGGTGCGATGCTTCCAAAACTCCGTGTCATCACCCAGTTGCTTGAACGGCTTCAGAAGCTGACGAACTTGGGCTGCATCGTACTGCTCGCCCAGCTTCGCCTCCAGTTCCCCGAGCAGGTTCCGATAACGGATGGGATCCTGAGTATTGTCAGGGTGGCTCCGGTGCGTGGGTTGGTACAGCGAGATGCAGGGCGTTGCGTGCGTGGAAAGCAGCTGAACGTGACGATCATTAGAGACTTGACGCAATGAATGGTGCTCCTTGCAAAGAGAGTGGAGATCAAACAAGAAAGGCGATCCTTTCACTATTAACATCTCTAATGCACTTGTCGTGCCAGGTTTGTCGAGCGACCGTTTTTCCCGTGTTTCCCTGCATTTTCGCCGACTTTGCTGCGTTTTACCGCCGTCCGTCCCGGCGTTTGCCCGCCGCAGCGTCAACGCCGGATGTCGCCGGTCCACCCGCGTTGACATGTTTTGCATTTTGGCCAACCTGCGAGACGGTAGAATGATCGCACGACGATGATCACACCGACGACGATCCGGGGATTGCACGACACACCGGGGTGTGTCCGCATTTGCGAACGAGGTTTTTCATGAAGAAGTTCCGGCACATTTTGCATGTCACCGATCCGGCTGCGGACGAAGCCACTCGCAGCCGCGCGGTCGAGTTGGCGATCGATAACCAGGCGGCCTTGACGTTTATGAGCGTGGTCGAGCGTCTGCCGCGCACCTGGAGCATGTTCAGCGGCATCGACGACCCCGACGAACTGCAGCAGACGGTCGCGGCCGAGCGCCGTCGTCAGTTGCTGGAGCTGGCCAGTGAGTACTCCTGCACCGGCGTGCCCCTGGATGCCGTGGTCGCCGTCGGTGATCCCGCCAATGCGATCGTCCGGCAGGTCGTCGAAGGCAACTGTGACCTCTTGGTCAAGTCGGCCGATGGTTTTGGAATCACCGATCGCCTGCTGGGCAGCGTCTCGCAGTCCTTGATGCGTCTGGCGCCGTGTCCGGTGTGGTTGCTGAAGCCGGAGTCGCCGGACCAGTTCGACAATGTGGTAGCAGCGATCGACGTCACGTCGCCCGAAGCCGCCGACAACGCACTGAACGAAGACATCCTCGAATACGCCGATACGATTGCCAGACGTGAGGCGGCGACCCTGCACGTGGTCAGTGTGTGGGACGTCTGGATGGAAACCGCCTTGCGGGCGCGACTGGGCGACAAGATTGTCGACGGTGTGGTGGCGGAGCTGGAATCCGACGTGCGAACGAAACTGGATCAGCTGGTTCACCAATCGGTCCGCAGCCCAACGGTCCAAAAGCACCTCCACCGCGGCGCAGCCGACACCAAGATTCGTGAAACCATCGACCAGGTGGACGCTGATTTGTTGGTCATCGGCACACAGTGCCGAACCGGTGTGGCGGGATTCTTTATTGGCAATACGGCCGAGTCCATCCTGTCCGACGTCCAGTGCTCGGTACTGACCATCAAACCCGAAGCCTTCGTCACCCCCGTTCAATAAAGGGGACCGGTTCAATAAAGGGGACCGGTTCAATAACGAGGACCCGTTCAATAACGGGGACCCGGTTCAATAACGGGGACCGGTCGGCCGCCGACCGGGGATGTCCCGGCGTCGCTCGCACCTGACGTACAGTAGTGCTAGATTGAGGGACGTGGTCGAACCCCCCGCACTCCAAACGATAGGTGCCAGCGATGAGCAAGAAGGACTCAAAACCGACGACCAACGACGCGGGTTGTCCCGTTTCCAGCGACGAGCACTCGCTGAGTGTTGGTCCCGATGGCCCTATCGTGCTGCATGACCATTATCTGATCGAGCAGATGGCGAACTTCAATCGCGAGCGTATCGCCGAGCGGCAACCGCACGCGAAAGGCTCGGGAGCGTTCGGACACTTTCAGGTCACACACGACGTCAGTCGCTTCACCAAAGCGGCCGTGTTCCAGCCGGGCACCAAGACCGACACGTTGATTCGCTTCTCCACCGTCGCGGGCGAACGAGGCAGTCCGGATACGTGGCGCGATCCCCGCGGTTTTTCGCTGAAGTTTTATACCAGCGAAGGCAATTACGACATGGTCGGCAACAACACGCCCGTGTTCTTTGTGCGCGACCCGCTGAAGTTCCAACACTTCATCCGCTCGCAAAAGCGACGCGCCGACAACGGCCTCCGCGACCACGACATGCAGTGGGACTTCTGGACGCTGTCGCCCGAATCCGCCCACCAGGTTACCTGGTTGATGGGCGACCGCGGAATTCCCAAGACGTGGCGGCACATGAACGGCTACTCCAGCCATACCTATATGTGGGTCAATGCCGATGGCGAGCGGTTCTGGGTGAAGTACCATTTCAAGACCGACCAGGGCAATGACTTCCTGACGCAGGAAGAAGCCGATCGGCTGGCCGGCGCCGATGGTGACTACCACCGTCGCGACTTGTTCACCGCGATCGAGCGTGGGGAGTATCCCAGTTGGACACTGAAGATGCAGATCATGCCCTTTGAAGAGGCCAAAACGTATCGCTTCAATCCGTTTGATCTCACCAAGGTCTGGCCGCATGGCGATTACCCGCTGCACGAGGTCGGCAAGCTAACGCTGGATCGTAATCCCACTGACTTTCATACGGAAATCGAACAGGCCGCGTTCGAACCCAATAGCCTCGTGCCCGGGATCGGCCCCAGCCCGGACAAGATGCTGCTCGGACGCATGTTCGCCTACGCCGATGCCCACCGGCACCGGCTGGGCGTGAACTACAAACAGATTCCCGTCAATGCTCCGCAGTGTCCGGTGTTCAGTTACAGCAAGGACGGCCAGGGACGAACCGAGAACGTGTCGGACCCGGTTTACGCACCGAACTCCAAGGGCGGACCCGCGGCCGATGGCGAACGCTATCCGGAGTCCGCGACCTGGGCGGCCGATGGCGAATTCACGCGTTCGGCTTACACGCTGCGCGAAGACGATGACGACTTTGGTCAAGCCGGTACGTTGGTACGAGACGTCATGGACGACCAACAACGTACGCGTCTGGTTTCCAACATCGTCGGTCACCTCCGAGACGGTGTGTCGCCGCCCGTGCTCGAGCGCGCGTTCGAATACTGGAGTAACGTGGACAAGCAGCTGGGAGACCGCGTTCGTCAAGGCGTCGCCGGCCGGTAACGGCGGTCGCCGCCCGCTGCAACCAAGAACGGTCGAAGCCTCCGCACCCGAGTCATGTCCGCCTCGGCCCTGGTCGCCGGCGTGGTCGCCGTCCTGGTCGGCCGGCGCGGTGCGTCGCTGCAGGCCGGGCCGGCCGCCTCTTCGGCGGCCCGCGAGATGCCGCATCGAAAGGCGAGTTTGCTTCCCGGACTTAGGCCCTCTATATTCAAATTCAGGAGCGCATCGACACCGCCGTATGGATTGGATTGAAAGACACCTCCAATTAGGCCAGGGTCATGATTCCGTCATCTCGTCGCAGACGCGACCGCGTCCCCATGCTTCGTTTCGAACACCTGGAGGACCGCAGGGTTTTGGCCGCCGCGGTGCTGGATCCCGGGGGCGATCCCATGGCCAATGTTCTCGGCGAGTCTATCAGGGAGGTGGCCCAAGAGGTCGCCGGTCCCATCCAAACGGGCGTCGCCGGAGCCTTTTCGCCAGAGAGTACGGCTGGCATTCGCGTCCGCCCGGACGTCGATGGCCACGATGGAGTCACGCCCTACGACGCTTTGCTGGTGATCAACGATCTCAACCGCTACGGGACGCGGTTGCTCGGCGCACTGGCGACCGACGACCTCTCGGTGGATGTCAATCTCGATGGCTGGGTCACTCCCTATGACGCGTTGACGGTCGTCAATGCGGTCAACTACCTGCTGCGCCCGGCCTATCCCGACATCGATCCACCGCCACCCGATGACCAGGGCGATACGGCGGAACTGGTCACCAGGGTGTACCCGGTCGCGGATCTGGTCATTCCCAGCGGCCCGCTGGCCGGATTAAGCGCCGTGCTGAACGTCTTAACCGGCGGCGGCTTCGGCGGTGGTCTCGGCGGCGGGCTCGGCGGCGGCTTCGACAGCCAAATGGCCCCTGACTGGATGAACGGCTGGGAGAGTTACGGCGGCGGAGGTATGGGCGGTGGTATGGGCGGTGGTATGGACGGTGGTATGGGCGGTGGTATGGGCGGTGGTATGGGCGGTGGTATGGGCGGTGGTATGGGCGGAACGCCGAATGCCGACTTTGGCCCGCTGATCGATTTGATCACCACGACGATCGCACCGGATTCCTGGGACGAGCATGGCGGCGCGGGAACGATCGTAGAGAATCCGCAGAACCTCAGCTTGGTCATCGGGCAAACACAGCAGGTTCACGAACAGATTACAGACCTGCTGGAGCAACTTCGCAGGTTGCAGGACTTGCAGGTGACGATCGAAGTGCGGTTCATCACTCTGAACGACTCGTTCTTCGAACGCATCGGTGTGGACTTTGATTTCGACGTCAACGACGACACGCTGCCCTTACCCAATGGGCAGGATCTGAGCGGTGGGGCACCGGGGGTGAGCGACGTCGGTGGCTTTGAACAATCCTTTGAGTTGCCCGCGGTGCCGCAGTTGAACTTCAATCAGGGTTCGTTCAGCACGGCTCCACCATTCGGAGACGGTGGCACGCCGGCCAGCTTCGGGTTTGCGATCCTCAGCGACATCGAAGTCTTCTTCTTCCTTCGAGCAGCTCAGGGCGACGACCGGTCCGACGTTATGGAAGCTCCCAAGGTCACGCTGTTCGATGGCCAAGTGGCCTTCATTGCCGATAACGCTAATCGGCCTTTTGTCACGAGCGTTGTTCCGGTTGTCGGTTAAAGCACGCGGCAAAGTACGTCCCGCGGGATCCGTTTCGCGGGCGGTTCAGTCCTCGGGCTGCCAGTGTTTTCTTGCGAATGCGATGTATTGCTGCCAATCGAAAGCAGTCACGGCGTGACCGCCGGAACGGACGTGGTATCCGAGCTGGCCGTGCACCGGTTCGTCGACCGGAGGCATCTCGTCGGCGGGCAACCCCGAGGTGCCAAGCAGCTCGTAAACCGGACTGGCGTGAAGCGTGGCGAGAAACTCGCCGCGGGGATCCGCATGCAGGTCCCGAGCTGCACTGGCGACATAGGTGGGCCGCGGCGCCATCAACGCGATCAGCATGTGCTGGTCAAAGGGCAACGCATCCTCGTTGTCGTTGTATTTGAGGAAATTGTCGCAGAACCAGTGGGGAAAAACGGTGTTGATACGCTCGACGGTCTCACCAAAACGCCGGCGTGAGAGGGCGGCCCCGCCGCAGCCGCTGTTGTTGGAGATAACGATGGAAAATCGCTGGTCGCGGGCGCCGGCCCACAACGCCGTCTTTCCCAGCCGCGAATGTCCCATCACCGCAACCCGCTCGGCGTCGATGCCGGGAACGGTCTCCAGATAATCCAGCACGCGGCTGAGGCCCCAGGCCCAGGTCGCGATCGATCCCCATTGGTCGTCCGCAGGCGGGTTCTCAAACGCCGCATGGACGCCGTTCTGGAAATCGTCATCGACGTCGGGGTCGACATCGCCGTAGTACAACGTTACCAAACCGAAACCGGCGTCGATGATCTGTTCGGCACCGTAGCTTGACGTGCTCTGGCCTCGTTGCTCTTCCTTGGCACGGTGATCGCCTTTCCGCACCCAATGGTCGGTCAGCGCGATATCGGGATGATCGAGGACGGTATGGTTGCCGTGAAAGTTGTAGGCCAGAAAAACCGGCACGGGGTCCTGGACGCCGGCCGGCAAGAGCACCAGCAACGACAGGTCCCGTCCGGCGACCGTGATCACCGGCTGCCTCATGGTCGCTTTGCCGGCGAGCACCGTTTGCGGTGTCCCCTGGTCTTTGACCACATAGTCATCGGTTACCTCGGCCGGCACCTTGCCGTACATCTCCGCGGCGAACTGCTCGAGAATCTTCTGTCGCCGCGCCGGCCACTGTTCTGGCGAGGAGACGCCGGCGAGTGGATCCGGCAGTCGAAACTCCGGTACGAGCGTTTCATCGTGGTTGGGAGCGGCGCGTTGTTGGCCGCTTGCAGGGCAAATGAACAGCAGCGAAAGCACGAGCGGGCCAAGTGTCGAGGTTGATGTTTTCATGTCCCCTACTTTACCGGCCCGCAGCGCGTCCGCCAACAGATCGGCCGAGGTAGCGATCGTCCGGTCGTCCCTGTCCGCGACAGCGACATCGAAACCGACAGCGAAATCGAAATCGCTCAGTTCGATGGGACGCACGGCTATTCGGCGGTTAGTTCGGCCAGTTCGCTGCTCAGGCGGCTGAGGTCGGCGGCGGATTGTTCGATGTGTTTCAGGGCGGCCACGTTCCGTCTGGCGACCTCCTCGATGCTCCGCATGGCCTCCATCCACTGCACCGTTCCGGTCGCTTGTTGGCTGGCCGAACCGGAGATCTGTCTGGCGGTCTGCGCGGAACTGGAGATCGTCGCCAGCAAGCGGTCGACCAATTGGCCCGTTTCGGCGGCCACCTTTTCCGCGGTGCCCACCAGTTCGGTGCCCTTTTCGCTGCTGCGAACCGCTTCGTTGGTGGCATCCAGAATCTGCAACAGAATCTTTCGCACTTGCCTGGTGGCTTCCTTGGATTGGCCCGCCAGCGATTTCACTTCGCTGGCCACCACCGCAAACCCCTTGCCGTGTTCGCCGGCCCGCGAGGCTTCGACCGCGGCGTTCAGAGCCAACACATTGGTCTGTTCGGCGATGTCGTTGACCGTCGCGGTGATTTCGCCGATGGCAGCGGCTCGTTCGGCCAGCAGGACGATGGTCTGGGCGGTGGATTCGACTTGGGACTGCACCGATTGGATGGCCCGAATCGATTTCAACATCGCTTCGCGTCCGGTTTCAGCAGCGGTTTGTGCGTCGCGGGCACCGCCCACCATCTGGTTGGCTCGTTCGGCCGTCTGGTCGGCGATCTGCGCGACCTGGTGCACCGTGCTGGCCGTTTCGGAAACCGCCCGAGCCTGTTCCTGCGAGCCGCTAGCCTGCTCGGTGGTCGTGGCCAGAATGTCGTCACTGGCGTCGTTCAAGCGGCATACGGCGTCGCGAATGGCTTCAAACAATTTCGCTCGTTGCTGCTGGGCGGCCAACATTTCTTCCTGTGTGGCCAACGTCTGGCTCTGCGCCTGCAGTGTCTCGTACTGTCGCTTCAGCTCGCCTTCCTTCAGACGCAGGTGCTGGACCATCTCTTGAAGATTGCGGGCCATCACATTGAAGGCTCGCCCCAGTCGACCGATCTCGTCGCGGCTGTGGACCCCGATGCGATGCTCCAGTTCGCCGCGGCCGATCCGTGCGGTGCCATCGAGAACCTCGGCGATCGGGCGAGTGATCGACCGGGCCAGCAGCCAGCCCACCAGGGCCACGACCACCGTGGCCAAGGTGGCGATCAGGATGATGCGGTTTCGCAGGCGATGCACCGGCGCGAAAACATCGGCGTGCGAACGCACGTGCAACAGCACCCAGCCCAGCCCTTCGCCCTGGCGGTGCCCGCGAGAGACGGCCAGGGCGCCGAGCAGCGGTTCACCGCTGTCAGGATCGGCAAGATTCGTCGTCGTTTCGGTCGCGCCGGGCGCGAATCGGACATGGTCGAAGTAGGCCGTTCCGTCACGCCAAATCGCGGCGTCGCTTCCGGATTTGCGAATGATCTGATACTTGCGGTTGAAGAGGATTAATTGATCGTCGGCGAGGTTCTCCCGGGAGCCGCCGTCGACGATTTCCAAAACTTCGCGGATGTTCATCACGGCTTTGAAAACGCCCAACAGCCGTTCGTCCTCGTCGGTCACGCGCAAGCAGATATCGATTGAGTACAAGCCTGCACTTTCGTCGAAGCTGACGTCGCCGATATAGACACCCTCGGCAACGGCCTGCTGCCACCAGGGTTCGTCGTCTTGACGATAGTCCGAGGTGCGGCTGGTCTGGGCCACGTTGACACCGTAGCGATTGGTCAGAAAGACTTCGCCAAAGACCGGGTAGCCCGCGCGCCTGTCCAGTTCCAGCAGGCGGGCGCGAAGATCCAGGGCCAGGTCGTTGGCGGACAGTTCTTGGATCCAGTCGATTTCGCTCGTCGCCTGCTGCCACTGACGATCACGCTCGTCGATGGTCTCCTGCGGATTCGGAAGATTACCGATCTCCTGATGCGACTCGCGCAGTGTCTTCCGCACCAGCGTCGAACGCAGGTAGGCCTGCCAATTGGTGGTGCGGGTTTGAATGATCCAATCGATTTCGTCCATGACCTCGCGGGCACGGCGAGCCGAGGTGGCTTCGATCGCGTCCCGCAGACTGTGTTGGCCGGCCGCCGTGGCATAGATGCCGACCAACCAGATCAGGATCGACGGCAATACGGTGGCCAGCAACAGTTTGTAGACGATGGGCACGGTCGAGCTTTGCTTAACAGACGCGGACAAGGCACGCTTGGGTCACCTTGGGCGGCCCAGCGAACGGTTCGATTTCGTCTCCGCCCGCTGGGAACCACCATCCCCTTGAACGGGCGGATCGGCAACCGGCTCTCTAGGATTTGAGGATAACCAACGGGTACCGGCCAGAGGAAGAAAAGCCCAGGGAATTCGGCAAGATTTTCGCCGTGACCCCGGGACCGATCTGTGTGGACCTTTGGAGGCCCTTCGCTTATCATGCAATATTCCCACCTCGACTCCGGAACGCGTCAGACGCTTCCTCCCACCTCTCCCCTGCAGTTTTTGCTGTGCCTCAAACCATCGCTTTTTGCCATCGCCGTGGCCTCAGCCTGACGGTGTTGGTCGCCGTAATGGGTTGTCTAGCCGCTGACTTGCGAGCCGAACCGTCGGCCGACGTTCGCCGCTGGCAGGAAACCTTTGAAAAGGAGGTCCTGCCGATCGTCCGCGACCACTGCTTTGAATGTCATCGGGGTGACGATGCCGACGCTGGCTTTGACATCGCCCAGTTTCAGACCGGCGCGGCGGTCACCGAACAGGCCGACGTGTGGGAGGAAGTCGGTAAGCGTATCCGCTTGAACGAAATGCCGCCCGAGGGTAGCCCCGGTCTGAACGATCAACAGAAGGCGATCTTCCACCGCTGGCTCGATGCCCGCCCGGCCAGTGACGACTGCCAGGCTTTGGCCACCGATGAAACCCAAGCCTGGTATCGCGGCTATGTGATGAGCCGCCGGCTGACGCGGACCGAGTACCGCAACGCCCTCCGCGACGTGGTCGGCGTTTCGCTGAACGCTTCGATCGAACTGCCCTCCGATGGCGCCGGGGGCGAAGGTTTCGATACGGCCGGTGATTCGCTGTTCACCTCGGCCATCCACATCGAACGCTACCTGGCCGCGGCCAGCGACGTGATCGATCGCGTGGTCGGCGGCACGGCGCGAACCGATGCAGACAGCAACGCGGCGATTCGCGATGCCCGCGAGCGGCTCTTCGGCCCGGTGGAAGACCCCGCCGCGATGCAGCGAGCGGACGTCAGCGACGTGGTGCGGCGTTTTGCTCGGCGAGCCTGGCGACGGCCGGTCAGCGACGACGAAGTTCAGCGGTTAATGCACCTGTACGATGCCCGCCGCGATGCAGAGCCCCGTCACGATGCCGCGGTGGATGTCGAAACCGCGCTCCGCGGGCCGCTGAAAGCCGCGTTGGTCTCACCGCATTTTTTGTTCGTCGTCGAAACCGAATCCGCCGAAGGCGGTGTCCAGAAACTTACCTCCCATCAACTGGCGACGCGGCTGGCGCTGTTCCTGTGGTCGTCGGTACCGGACGAAGCCCTGCTGGCTGCGGCCGATGCTGGCCAGCTGGAAACCGACCAACAAGTTCTGGCACAGACGCGGCGGATGTTGGCCGATCCCAAGGCCCGCGCCCTGGGCGAAAATTTTGGCATGCAGTGGCTGGGCCTGACCCACTTCCGCTCCAGCACTCGGCCGGATGCCGAAGTCTATCCGGAATACAACACGGCGCTCTCCGAAGACCTGTATGAGGAAGCGATCCGGACCGTGGCGGCCGTGTTTACCGAGAACCGATCGGTCATGGATCTGATCGACGCGGACTGGGTGTTCGCCAATGGCCGCCTGGCCCAGCACTACGAACTATCCCTGTCGCCCGACGCGCCATGGCAACGCGTCTCGCTCGAGGATCGCCGGCGCGGCGGCGTGATGACGCTGGGCGCGGTCCTGATGGCGTCTTCCTATCCGCGGCGGACCAGTCCGGTGTTGCGGGGGCATTGGATCCTGGAACAGGTGCTGGGCAGCCGCGTCCCGCCGCCGCCGCCGGGCGTGCCGGCGCTGGAAGAAACGGCGGCCGCATCCAGTCTGTCGCAGCGCGAACGCCTCGAGCAACATCGTCGCGATCCGGCGTGTTCCAGCTGCCACAATCGCATGGACCCCTTGGGCTTTGGTCTGGAAAACTTCGATGGCCTGGGACGCTGGCGCGAAACCGATGCCGGGCACCCCATCGATGCCTCTGGCAAATTGCCAAACGGAGACACGTTTCGAGGTCCCGAGGAATTAAAGCAGACCCTGCGCAAGCGCGCCGGCGAGTTCAAGAAACATGTGTCGCGAAAGATGCTGGGCTTTGCCCTGGGACGCAAACTAAACCGCTTTGACGATTGCGTGGTCGAGGATTGCCTCGAGGCGCTCGACGCCCGCGACCAGAACGCCACCGCCATCATCGAAACGATCGTGACCAGTTACCCGTTTCAACACCGTTACTTCAAGGCTGCGAAATGAAACCGTTTTCTCTGCGTCGTTCCGCCGGAAGTCGTCGATCGCGATCTCGCCAAACCGGTGCACGAACCGGGCAAGCGGGCGGCCTTTCGCGGCGCCAGCTGTTGCGTGGCAGCAGCGTCCTGCTGAGCCTGCCGTGGTTGCCGTCGCTGGCCTGGGCCGCGGGAAAACCGGCTCCGGTCAAACCGCCGCTGCGGACCGCGTTCCTTTACTTCCCCAACGGGATGTGGGAGAAAGCTTGGGTGCCCGAAAAGACGGGCGCCGCCTTCGACCTGCCGCCCAGCCTGCAGCCGCTCCAAGCGGTCCGCGATTCGGTGCTGGTCCTGTCCGGCCTGGACAAGAAACACAGTCACGGCGGCGATGGGCACTACGCCAAAACGGCTAACTTCCTGACCGGCATGCCGGTGGCCAAGACCACGGGCAAGGACATCAGCAGCGGTGGGATTTCGGTCGACCAGTTGATCGCCCAGCACGTCGGCCATCAAACCCCGCTGCCGTCGCTGGAGCTGGGCACCGAGCCGGTGATCAGCGGCGTCGACAGCAACGTGGGGTACACGCGGCTGTACGGTTCGCACATCTCCTGGCAAACCCCGACGCGGCCCGTGGCCAAAGAAATCGATCCGCGCGTCGTGTACCAGCGGCTGTACGGATTAACCCAGCCGCACGCGGCCGGCCAGCTCGAATCCGACCAGCATCTGCTGGATTACGTCCTGGAGGACGCCCGCAGCGTCCGCCGCCGGCTCGGCCGCGACGATCAATTCAAGATGGACGAGTACCTCGATGCGGTACGAGCGGTCGAGAAGCGGCTGGAGTTCGCCAGCCGCAACCAGGACTGGCAGCCGCGCGTCGGCTCGGACCAGCTGGACGCCCGGCGGCCCGAGGAACCGGAAACCTTTCGCGAGCACATCGACGTGATGCTGGATCTGATGATCCTGGCGTTCCAGAGCGACGCTACCCGCGTCGCCTCGTTCATGTTCGCCAACGACGTCTCGGGCCGCAACTTTTCGTTCCTCGACGGCGTCAAGGGCGGTCACCACGAACTGTCTCACCACGAGAACAACGAGCACAAGATCGCGCAGTACCAACGCATCGTTCACTGGCACGTCGAACAGTTCGCGCGGATGCTGCACAAGATGCAGTCGATTCCCGAAGGCGACGGCACGCTGCTGGACAACAGCATGTTGATGTTCGGATCCAGCTTCTCCGACGGCAACCGCCACGACCCCGACAACCTCCCAATTCTGTTGGCCGGTCGCGGCGGCGGGACGCTGACCCCGGGGCGACACCTGGCGGCCGAAGGCCAGGTGCCGCTGTGCAACCTGTACCTGGCGATGCTGCGCCGCAACGGGATCGAGCTGGAATCCTTTGGCGACAGCACCGCAGAGCTGGCCGACCTCAGCACCACGGCCTGAGTCGGAACCTTCCGGCGAACTATCCAGCTGTGGTGCAGCTGGGATAAACGCTAACAGGAACTGTTTGGAAACAACTCCGGCATTTTCCAACGGTTGCTGGAGCATTGTAGGGCCAATGCAATTGCGGCGTGGCAGCCACAGCAGTGGCGACATGTGGTAGCCCTGGGTGCGGGCCCCAGGGATCGGACGCCCCGCCACCGCGCAAGTCCCGGAGGGGACGCCAGGAACTGCTGTAGCCACCCACGCACGTTGACACGGTCTCATGTCGCCCATCCAGGGCTTTTCGGATGGTTTCCGAAAAACCGCCTCTCGGTCGCGTACGCAATTTACTTCGTCAGTGAGCGAAACCCCAGAAAATTTCGGTCGCTCCGGGTTGGTCGTGGGAAAGCCAAGGATGGTGGATTTTCGGAGGCACCCGCGGTCGTGTCCGAATGTTTTGCCTGAGGCGTCGCCATCCATTTCATTGCAACCGCTGCGAGAAACGGAGGCAAGCTCTGCGTGAGACGCGGGCTTGATAGGGATATCGCGGTCGGGGTCTGCTCAGTGGTGTCTCTGGCTGGCGGCAAGCATTGCCTGCCGCCAGCATTTTTGATCCGTTAGACCGCACCCTTCGGACACCACCGCGGGTGCCTAACAAAACCCCGCACTCTGGCTAAACCCACGAAAATCCCGGATGGACCAGATAGTTGGGGGTCGACATTTGTGACCAGTTCTCGCGACGGCAGGGACAGGGGCTGAGGGAGATTCCAGCAATCATCAGGAAGCCTGGCAATCGACCGCGCATCCATCACGCGTCTGGGTCATCGACCGAGCAACCACAAGGCCTAGCAGTCGACCTCGCAAGCACGGACAGCAAGAACGTCGGTGGTCACCCGGCGGCGACCCAGGATTCGGTGATCACGAAAAGATGCTGCCGCCGCTGGAGTGCACCACATGGTTCTTGCGCGGCGATTGCATCGGCGGACGGTTCGCTAAGGCTGCCGATCTAGCTCAACTTCAAGATACCGGCCGGATCGGAACCTAGCAACAATTGACCGCGTCACCTGCAAATCACTGAGTGCATTTTCCTACCTCCATTTTCCTACCATCTGCTCGCGAGGGACAGGTAGGAACATGGAGGTAGGAAGATAGGTGGAGGTCGACATTCGTGACCGGTTCTCGCGACGGCAGGAACAGGGTCAGACGGAGATTCCAGCAACCATCAGGAAGTCTGGCAATCGACCGCGCATCCATCACGGACCTGAGCCATCGACCGAGCAACCACGGACAGCAAGAACGTCAGTGGTCACCCGGCGGCGACCCTGGATCTGGTGAACACGAAACGACGTTGCCGCCGCTCGGGTGCACCACTTGGTTCTTGCGCTCGATGCCGCGGGGCGGACGATTCGCCATCAGCACGGCAGCCGCAAACCTCAAGATACTGTTCCCGGGGAGGCCGAGCAACAAGCGAAAATGTGAACCAGCAACTCGGTGAAGATCAAAGGGCACGGCGATCGGACACCGTGCTCGTGCTCAGCGAAGCGGTGCTCGCAATCGTAATCGAGTGCAGTTGGGGCCACCGCGCCGGGATTCGCGTGCTCATCAAGATGAAGCGGCAGCAGGGACAGCATCACCAAGATCTCGTATCGCCCAGTCTGCCCCGCCGCATCGTCTGCAACCGTCACGGCCATACCGGTTCGTCAGCGGCGATTTCGATTACGAGCACGAGCACCGTCGCAAGCGACTAAGCACGAGCACGAAGGTGACCGCAAGAACGTCAGTGGTCACCCGGCGGCGACCCTGGATCTGGTGAACACGAAACGACGTTGCCGCCGCTCGGGTGCACCACTTGGTTCTTGCGACGCGATGGAGCCGGCTGTGCATTGGCCAATCCGAGCGACTCGGCAAGCCCCCAAGATACCGTCGGGAACGGGGCCGAGCAACAATTGACCGCGCAACCTGCGAACTACTACGTCAATTTCCCTACCATCTGCTCGCCAGGGACAGGTAGGAACATGGAGGTAGGAATATAAGCAGAGGGCGACATTTGTGAACAGTGCTCGCCCAACGGCAGGGACAAGGATTGACGGGGATGCCAGCAACCACCAGGAAGCCTGGCAATCGACGATGCATCCATACGGCCCTGGGCCTTCCGAGGTTTGGCGCTCACGGACCTGGCCGATCGACCGCGCAACCACGAAGCTTGGCGTTCGACCGCGCAACGACGGACAGCAAGAACGTTACGGATCAGACGGCGGCGGAAGTACGCGTTCTACTGCGAACCACCGGACCACCGCCGCTCGTTTGCATCCGATGGTTCGCCGTCTCGGTGTGACCCTATGGCGCGACAAGACCGGTGCTAGCGATGATCTCGGCAACCTCGCCGTTGTTGTGAACGACCGCAATCTGCCATCGCCGCTGGACGGTCTCGCCCTCTGTGCGGTCACAGTAAATGTAGTCTAGGCCTTTGCGGTCGAGGAACTCGGCGTCTGTTGCGCGAATGCAGGCGAATCCCTCCCGTACCATGAAACGCTCAGCGTCCTCGACGGGCGTGCCGACCGGGATCTCGCTGAGAACTGCCTCGGCCATTCCAGGCGGTTTCTCGATTCCGAGGGTGACTGATTGCGTTCCGGTACATCCGGCGACGGCGACAATCAGCACGTTTGTCAGGGCGAGTCGCATCATGTGATTCCGTCGGCGAACGGTACGGATCACGCGGTCGCCGCGATCGACTAACCACTCCAATAAAGTCAACTCGGCGACTAGCGTGCATCCGATGGTTCGTCGTTGTCTGCAGCGGGTTCCTGATGTGCGGAGATGGGACCGATCAGCCCGCAGCCGATGGTCATGGCCGCTACGGTTGCCACTAGGAATATCCAATGATACCAAACCAGTGGTCCATGAAACGAATTACCCAGGACGAAAGTGTCGAACACGAAGAAACAAGCGGTCCACAGCAAAATCAGTCCCAACCAACCCAATAAACGAATCGTCGTGGGGTTTCCTTCAATCGTCTCCACACGCTTACCAGATTTCGGTGTTGATCGTCGGAAATAGAGCCACGTTCCAACGAAAACGACAGGCACGACGAGAAAGCGCAATCCACCAGTTAGGTGCACACAGAAAGCCGCAACGCCGGACGCAACCATAGTTGCCGTCGCGAAGATGCGGTCCCAGCGTGCTCGAGTAAAAACGATTGTCTTCGGTCGCGACAATCAACTGCTCCTTGTCGACGAACGTGGGTGGTCACCCGGCGGCGACCCAGGATTCGGTGAACACGACACGACGTTGCCGCCGCTCGGGTGCACCACATGGTTCTTGCGAGGCGATCGGATTCACGGACGGTTTACCAACCCCGCCGATCGGACTCGACCTCAGAATACCGACCGGAACGGAGTCAAGCAACAATTTGCCGCGTCACCAGCAAATCACTGAGTGCATTTTCCTACCTCCATTTTCCTACCATCTGCTAACCAGGGACAGGTAGGAACATGGAGGTAGGAAGATATGTGGAGGTCGACATCTGCGCCCAGTTCTCGCCCAACGGCAGAGCTAAGGACTGACGGGCATTCCGACAACCGCTAGGAAGCCTGGCAATCGACTGCGCAACCATCACGGACCTGGGCTTTCTGCGGTTCGGCGCTCACGGACTCCGGCGATCGACCGAGCAACTATCACGACACTTGGCATCCGACCGCGCAACCCCGGG
>NZ_WIAD01000129.1 GCF_009618275.1 Roseimaritima sediminicola | reverse complement strand
ACTGGCAATAGCGCCGCTGGATGCTGGCATTGGAGCAGTTAACCCCTCAACTGTCTCGCACCTGGAAGCCATGCCTCCGATCGATGGGCAGCCTTGCTTCAAGGTTGTCAGTAGCGGGCCACTAAGAGACGAGATAACTGTGACCGACGACGATCGCCTGCTGCCACTCGAGCAAACCGTATACCGACCTGACAGTACGTCGAAACTGCGTAGCATATCCTTACAATATGAGAGGCTACCGCAGATAGGCTGGTTCCCATCGGCGTTTAGAATCGTGAGATACGCGAACGACGGGAGGATCATTGAGGTTACCGAGTCGTCCGAGATAGAGGCAACAGTTAACCAGCCTCTTGCAGACGAAACCTTTCAGATTCAGTTTCCTCGTGGCACATGGGTCAATGATTTGAATTCTGGCGAAAGCTATTTGGTTCGCCCGGGGAAGCCGAATCGCGTTGTATTGAACGGTGAATTCAACGGAGCGAATCTTGAAGAGCTGCTGAATAGTGAAACACCCTATCCCTCACGCCGCCACGGCTACCTTGTAGCATTTTCGCTCATTGTTTTAACGGTAATTTTAGCGTTTATGTATTGGCCGCGTCGATGGGGTAAGAAACTGCAGCAGAACAACTTGTCAGATTCGACCAAGAACCTGCCGTAAATGGCAGGAAAAGTCGCCATGTATACGAAACGTTGTTTTGTTTTAACGACAACGGCGAGTCGCTCTACCTACCGGCAGTCACGAAGCGGATTAACTGACGCAGTGGCTAGGACTAGCGAACACGGCCACCGCGCACTTTAGGTAAGGCGGGGGGCATGTCGCGCTCCGTAGCTAATTACAAGATGATGCAAGCAGGTTGACACTTGCTTTCCGATTTATCACGCGCCACTTCATGACTGATCTTCCGAATGTGGATGTGGATTCAATCCCTCGAAACTTCTATGAGCTGGATGATCCCCGATCAACCATTAACCGCCATCACTTGCTCGGCGACTCAATCGTGATTTCTATCATGGCAGTGATCGCGGGAGTGGACGGGCCAATGGCGATTGCTACCTGGGCTGCGAGCATCGAAGAGTGGCTTCAGAAACGACTGAAACTTCCGCACGGGATTCCTTCTCACGATACCATTGGCCGCACTGAAACCGACTCTGTTTGAA
>NZ_WIAD01000128.1 GCF_009618275.1 Roseimaritima sediminicola | reverse complement strand
CCTCGCATCGAACTGCCGCCTGAAGCTGAGCCAGCGCGCGATTTTATCGAGGCTCTGGTAGCCCGCTATGAGAAGCGAATCGACGAACTTGAAAGGCAAGTTAAGTCGCTCACCGATAAGGTCCAGAAACTCACTCCACGCAACTCTTCCTTGCCTCCTAGCACCGAACATCCTCACGCGAAGCCCAAGCGGAAGCCGGTGCCTGGAAAGAAGCGAAAGCAGGGTGGCCAGAAGGGCCACAAGCGGCACCTGCGTAAACTCATTCCCAGCGAACAGTGCACAACGATTACCCCCCGCCAACCGGCTGGTTGTCGTCGATGCGGCGGTGACGTCCAGCCTGATACAGCACCGCCGCAGCGGCATCAGGCATGGGATCTGCCTGAGATTAAACCGATCGTTAACGAATACCAACTCTTTCGTGGCCACTGCCCCTGCTGCGGCATCACTACCATGGCAGAATTGCCGGCGGGCGTGCCAAGCGGACAGTGCGGTCCGCGCCTGGCCGCCTTCACCGGACTGTTGATGGGACACTTTCGCCAAAATAAGCGACGGGCGTCGTCCTTTCTCGGTGACCTGCTGAATATTCCCTGCAGTCCAGCCTGGACGGTGAAGATCCAAAATCTCGTCAGTGATGCGGTCGCGGTGCCCTACCAAGAACTTCGCGGCCAACTTGCCGAGCAAGAACAACTCTATGTCGACGAATCGCCCACCAAAGAGAAGCGACAAAAGGCTTGGCTGTGGGTGGCGGTTGCTCCGATGTTTGCTGTCTTTGGGATTTTCGCCGACCGAAGCCGACAATCGTTGCTGGCTTTGGTTGGCGACTACCAAGGCATCATTCTGAACTGTGACCGTGCGAAAATGTATCTCGACGGCAAGCGACTGCAGTGGTGTTGGGCCCACCTGAAACGTGATTTTCAGAAGTTGGTTGATTCGCCTGACGGAACCGTCAAGCGGATGGGATACGACTTGATGCGTGAACACCAAGCGTTGTTCAGATACTGGCGGCAATACAAGGCTGGAAAGATCAAATGGAGCACTTTCCAAAGCTATGTTCGACCGATCAGGGAAAACATTCGACACTTGCTGCTGCGCGGTAAGTTCAGCGGCAATGCCAAGCTGATCGGCTTTTGTGATGAACTGTACGATCGCCGCGAACACTTGTGGACGTTCACCCGCATCGAAGGCATTGAGCCGACGAATAACACGGCCGAACGGGCCCTGCGCCCAGCAGTGATTTATCGCAAACTGAG
>NZ_WIAD01000127.1 GCF_009618275.1 Roseimaritima sediminicola | reverse complement strand
TGCTCATTCAGCAAAATCAAATGGTGAGAGACTTTGCTTTGTCAGCAACCTATCGATTTAATACGCTTGGTGCCCGTGGCACAATTTCGGTTGGAGCAAAATACGTGGACACGTCAACTGTGACGTATTTGGGGCGTTGGAAGCAGAGAGTTCCGTTGGCAGACATTCGTCCACGGTATGGCGAACTCAGGACAACACCGGATGGATTCTTGAAATGCTGGGCGATCTCCCTTCTGCTTGTTGCCGTCGGATGCTACGGCCTCTTTTGGAGCAACTGGCCCGACTTCGCGACCACTCTGTGCATCGTTTCCATTTTGTGGGGATTCGTAGCTGCCTGGACGCTCATTAGGAACGGAACTGCGGACTGGATCATTTTCAACACTAGTGAATCGGCATACAATCTCTCGTATACACGACAAGCACCCGACGCCGACCAATGTGAAGCATTCACTGCAAATCTGGTGTCAGCGATTAGGAATGCATCTTCCCAACGCGCAGAGCAGAACCACCCGATGCAACCGAGCGGCGAAGTCGGGCGATTCGAAGTGGATGATCAACCGTCGCCGCCGGGTGATCGGTAGCGTTCCCCGGTTGTGGTTTCAACGCGTTTTTCGCGAAACTGGACTGCCTTCTCGAAGCGAGGTAGAATGGCTGGTTCCTACCACCGCAGGTGATTTATGACTGTCGAACAAGCCATTTCTGACATTTCTTCCCTCCCGCTGGAGGAGCAGCTGTTGGTCGTGCAAGCAATCTGGGATCGCATGCCGCAGGACGCTGGGACGACACTGACGGACCAACAGCGTGCTGAACTCGACCGACGCTTAGAGAGCTACCGCGCAAACCCCGATTCATTGCTCACCGAATCGCAACTACGCGAACAGATCCGTGATGCTCGATCGTGATGGATGTTCGATACGCCAAGGAAGTTCGCGACGATCTGCTTGGCTCGATGGCTTGGCTGGATGAACGTCGCGGGGGGCTGGGAGACGAATTGGAAGTAGAGTTTTACGCTGCTGTTTCGGTCGTCCAGGAACGACCATTCTCATTCGCTTCGGATCATACTGGATACCGACCCTGCCGACTGCGTCGATTCACGGCTGTCCTTTACTATCGAATCGAATCTGGCATCATCGTTGTGATGGGATTGTTTGTCGGTGGTCGTGATGAGTCTCGACTGCAAGACCGCGGCGAACCATGAATTGCACGGGAGGACGGGAGTCATGTTTAATCGTCTGCTTGCAAATCGTTCATCCGTCCCCCGTGAATTCCA
>NZ_WIAD01000126.1 GCF_009618275.1 Roseimaritima sediminicola | reverse complement strand
GTCCGTAAGCCTATGCATGGCCTGGTGTTAGTTCGATATCAGTGGTTGAGGACAGCTCTAAATAGGGGTTTTCTATTGTCCGTGTGGCGGGTGGCGATACCATACAGGTGTCTACTTTTCTCCCTCTCATTGGAGACTGCGACGATGTCCCGAAAAAGCCGATCTGAGACGTTTGATCCGAACGAAGTAGGAATCTATCACGCTTACAACCGCACCGTCCGCCGGAGCTATCTGCACGGGTACGATCCGTTCACAGGGATCGACTATTCCTACCGTCGCGAAGCGTTTCGACAGCGACTTTGTGCGCTATCAGAAGGGTTCGCGATAGACGTTCTTTCCTATGCTATCATGTCGACGCATTGGCACTGCGTGCTGCGAAACCGGCCGGATCAAGTCGAAAAGCTGAGTGACCGTGAGGTGGCTATTCGCTGGCTATCGGTCACCTCTCGCAAACACTGCCAGAACAAACAGGGCGGAGCCATCCGCGAATGCGAGATCGCAAAGATCGTCAACGACGCAGAGTATGTAAGCGAATTGCGGTCCAGACTGTCGAGCATCTCCTGGTTTATTCGGCTGATGTGTCAGACGATCGCTCGGCAGTGCAATATCGAAGACGAATGCACCGGACGGTTCTTCGAAGAACGCTTCAAACTGAACCGTTTGGAGGACGAGGCCGATGTGTTGGCCTGCATGGCCTATGTGGACCTCAATCCGCTGCGAGCCCGCATGACCGATTCACTCGACGACTACGCGGAGGTTTCGATCGGCGAGCGGATGCGGACGCTGGAAGAAGGTCTTCCCGACACGTCGCTGTGGCTCGCGCCAATCGAACACCCGCCGCAGACGCAGCAAACGTCGACAGAGGCGGCAGCTGGTGAGGCCGGCGAGCGGACCGAGGACGCCGCAGGCCCCGAAAAGCTCGGCTGCGTATCGATGACCCTGACGGCCTACACCCGTTTGCTTTGGCACCTGGCGCTCGAATCGCGACCCGAGCTGCAGGCCAGCAGCAAGTTGTCTAGAGACCAGATGCAGACGCCGGTCCTCGTCAACGGCCAACCGGTGAATATTGCCGAGATGGTCGAGCGACTTCACCACTATGGTCGTCGCTGCCGCGGGCAGCTCGGCCAACACGCCAGCCGAGCGATGCGTGAGCGGTTAGCAGCTATGAAGGCGCAGCAGCGCGGCCAATCCACAGCCGCTGGCACGCGAACTTAGCCAGAGCGAAGCTGTTCGCCATCTGAACGACGACTCACCAAACGCGGGCTTGCCACCGCGGACGCTACCGTCGTGCGCACCAGACTCCTTCTCG
>NZ_WIAD01000125.1 GCF_009618275.1 Roseimaritima sediminicola | reverse complement strand
CCCGAACCGTCGCCTGATCGGCCCATTGTGGTCAGATCGTATTCACTAGGATGGGACTTTACATTGAAAACGACTTATTCCCGTACGATTGGGATCGATGTTGCTTCCGACAAGTTGGACATCAGCGATTCCCTGAACAAGCTCGCCCCGACGGTGCCAAACACTGTCGCGGCGGTGGCCAGTAGCATTGTTGCGAAGATCAAGTCGCCTGCGGACACGCTTGTCATCTGCGAAGCGACCGGCGGCTACGAACATGTGCTCGTCGATGCCATGCATCAAGCTGATATCGCCGTCAGTGTCGTCAATCCTCGCCCGGTCCGGGACTTTGCCAAAGCCCATGGGTGGCTGGAGAAAAGCGACACGATCGACGCTTGGATGATTCGTCGCTTTGGTGAGATCATCGACATTCATCTGACTCCTAAGCGAACAGCCGAAGAGAAGCAACATCAAGCCTTGGTGCGTCGGCGTTGCCAGCTGATCAGCCTGCTTGGCGCGGAACAAAACCGCCTTGCTCAGACGCAGGATTCGTTTGCTCGGGAGATGATCGAGGAGACGATTTCGCACCTAAAAACCCAGCTAAAAACAATTGACGAGCGTTTAGAGAGTCTGCTGAAAGAGCTCGCTGAAAGTGAGCCCAAAGTGGACCTTTTACAGAGTGTTCCGGGGGTCGGTCCGGTTACCACTTCGACTCTTTTAGCTGAGTTGCCGGAGTTGGGGTCGCTCAACCGGGAGGCGATCGCGAAGCTCGTCGGGGTGGCACCGATCGTCAAACAATCGGGTAAAACGAACCACCAAAGGCGCATTCGCGGAGGACGTTCGCAGGTCCGCTGCGTGCTGTACATGGCAGCGCTTTCAGCGGCGATCCACAACCCTGCAATCAAGCATTTTTATCAGCGTCTGTTGGCCCGCGGGAAACCCAAGAAAGTGGCGCAGATAGCTTCGATGCGCAAGCTGTTGACGATTCTCAACGACATGGTTCGTAACGGCGAGCCGTGGCGGGAGGCGGAGCTGAGCCTATCGAAGTAAAAGAGGCGACCACAGCACCGTCGCTAAACTAGGACCATGGCCGCCTCGCGTGCTCGACACATCATTGACGCGTCGGCGACTGGGTTATCCCTCACGAGGTTGCATCTCTGCAGAGCCTCGATCTGTTTCACCCAGTGGGTGCAGCTTAATGCTGCGCGGTGAGCTTGTACACTCATTGAACGGAGGCGTCATGCCTAAAAAAATCTCGGGGGTTTGGGGGCTGGCCCCCAGCAGTCCTTGGCTGCGGGATCAAAAAATCCAAGATTTTTGATCTGCCCTATTGCCCAAAAT
>NZ_WIAD01000124.1 GCF_009618275.1 Roseimaritima sediminicola | reverse complement strand
CGCTTGCGTCGTTTTGGCTTCTGTCTCATTTGCCGTGATTTTGGCAACGCACGAAAGCGATGTCCGAGCCTTAGATGTAGAGCTCGGTGTTGTAGATGCAGAGAGCCAAATCAAAGCCAAGTTGCTTGTCACCAATGACACAGATGAGGATCGAAAAATCCTAGGCATGAAGCCGGGTTGTCCATGCGTGGTCTCCGATGCGTTCCCTCTGACCATAGGCGCTGGCAGCACAGCGGAGATCAATCTGCGAATTAATACGCCAGAGGCAGGCAAAGCGATTGAGGTTCCTGTGTTGTTGTATACCGATTCACCAGGAATCGGTCATCAGACTTCCTGGATTCGGGGTCTCGCAAAATAGAGTGTTTGTTTCTTGTTTCTGCTTAGGAGAAGATGAGCTATGAATTTGTGCGGCTATGTAACGAGACTGCGTGGTGGATTGCTGGTTGCAGCGATGCTTCTTGGGGCTGGCGGAGCCTGTTCTGCTGCATATGGCAATGGATGGTTTTGCAGCAATGGCTACTGTACGGGGGGCGGATTGAGCCGGTGTGCGGCACAGCAAAAATGGTCCTGCGGTGGGGCTATCTGCAGTTCTCCAGAGCTTTACACCTGCATCGGATGCCAGTGCCAAGCAAACCCAATCAGCGGAATGTGCAACTGCACGCCTTAAGCTGCCAATGTCACTGTTTTTCCGCCGTCGCCGCAGCTTATGCTGGACGCAATTCATTATGCACAAGCGTCGAAATAGTTCGTTTTTCCTTGCAATTTGTCTTCTGGTTTCTCTAGCAGATTCTGGACAAGTCTGGGCCACTGCCAATCGCTCCCAGCACGAACTAGAAAACCAGTTCTTTCAGGCAATCGAACAGATGAGGTCGGCAGCGGACGCGATCGCCATCGCCGCGAAAACGGAGATGGTGTTCGTGATGCGCGGTGGCGATAGCCCGGGACGCCGCGAAGACGCCTACGAAATCGCTTACCGCGGCCGCGAGTTTCAGCTGAAAACGAAAATGCTCGACCGCGAGGGAACCGCCGTCGAGCAGATCAGTGGCAGGAATGAGACCTATTTCTTTGTCATCGAAAGGTCGCCGAGCGGCACGCAGTTGGTCTTTCTACAAGAGATCGGTAGTCCGGACGGAGGCGGCCCAGGTGTCGACGCGTTTGTCACCGATCTGGCCGTTCGCTACCCCGTATTTGGTTTTCAATACGTCCAGATGCCGATCTGGGATTTCGTTGCCCTGCCAGGGTTCGAGATCCAAGAGATTACCGAACTCGACGAGTCACTCGTCCGCATCGAGCACACGGTTCCCCCGGACTATGAAACGCCCGGTCACGT
>NZ_WIAD01000123.1 GCF_009618275.1 Roseimaritima sediminicola | reverse complement strand
AGTCCAGGGCAATTTTCAAATTTAGCTCACCGGGCCGTGAACGGTTACGTTCGGGGGCTCTCGAAGGCCCGCTCGAGCTGGGACATCGCCGCGTTGACCCAATTGTGAATCAATGTCGGCTGGACCTTCATCTGGTCAGCGATCTGCGAGACGGGAACTTTGTCGACAAGATGCTTGCGTACAGCGGCAGCCTTCTCAGCAGCCGAAAAGGATCGTCGTTTTCGGGGCATTGTGAAATCTCCTCAAGTGAAAATAGCTCACTTTTAGCGGATTTCCAATTTCAAGAGAGGCAGCACAGTCATCAAAGGACGTTCCTTCAAAGACGGAATCTTGCAGATTGATACCGTCGCCTAATTCATAAACGCAGAACGAAGCATCTGACAATTGCTCGAGCTATCGTCGGCCGATCCGCTACGCAAGAGGTTTATCAATCACTGCCATTCCAAACTCAATACGAAAATCTATGACGTTCTTCTCGCAATACGCCCTAACCGCTTTTCCAGCTTGCCAGCCGTCGGCTCGTCCGCAATCGTCTACCAAGATTCGTCCCCCAGAGGCCAGTCGTGGGTAGATTTTTTCTAATCCCGAAAGTATCGGCTCGTACAAGTCGACGTCGAGAAGTGAAACTGCAATCTTATACGGTAAGCGCTGCTCTTCCATCGAAACGATATCGGCCCTTATTAACTCGATGTCTTCCGCATTATGAATGTCAAGCACTTTCCTCGCGAGATCAATGCTGTTTGCGGAGAAGGAATCGCGTTTGTTCATGCTGTTTCCAAGCTCCACGTCCTTCGAGTATTGGCTGTTCACGAAGCCCCCAAATGTATCGACGCATTGATAGGTTCGTTCCAGGCCGAGTTTGCGAATCATTTGGTAGCCTAGCACTGACGTTCCACAAAGATTGCAACCTACTTCAACCACATCACCCGGCACGTCACGAGTCTGATAGATCGCATCGAGATACAGGTATAGTTTGCCTGCACTTAATCCAATTGGTCGATGGCGATATAGCAGACTCGCGAAAATCTTTTTGGTCCCTGTCTTGAAAAACGACTTCATTTTTTCTCCCTTGTTACCTTGTTAGAAGTTAACATCATCGTTTGCGTGTCGGTGTGAGGAATCAAACGGTCGCCGTGGGGCAGCAATTCCCGGCCAGGGCGTCTTGGTTGGTCTGACGGGGTTTGTGAGGGGCAGGTGGTGGCGTGCAGGAGCATGATAGCGGCACTGGAGGAGCGCGAAGCGTAGTTTTACAGCACGTGGCTCCATGCTCAGTGCTCGGAAAACGGGTTTTTCTCGCTGGCTGTGCAGTCAATCCTCGAGTCCGCTGGTCAAAGCCACAGCGGTGCGGCGCTTGAATGCTGCGGCGGCACTGCGGCGA
>NZ_WIAD01000122.1 GCF_009618275.1 Roseimaritima sediminicola | reverse complement strand
TTTAAAGATGCCGTGGTTGGCACAGAACATAATCGAAAGGTAGCCGTGTTAAACAATTCTGGGCGACCGGTCCATATTGAGCGGCTCCTGGCATCCTGTGGGTGCATTACCGTCGTTGCTTCGGATGAGACAATTCCGGATGGTGAAACGGTTATGATCAACATTAGCTTGACCGTTCAAGGAAAAGGCTCTTCGGAGTTCGCTGTGCAGGTTTTATTTCGCGAGCCAATCGATCCGGTGTCGGTTTCTCTGGTCGTTGAAGGAGTTGAGGGCATTAATGTAATCCCTTCGTCCGTTTACGTAGGTGAGATACCAAGGGGCATGCCGTACGAGGAGCATTTTTCGCTCCAAGTTAGCGGTCTAGCCGACGACAAAAACCCTATTCGAGTCCTGGCTGAGTCACAAAACCAAAGTTATAACGCGGTGCTGGGAAGCGCTGTCGCACGCTCGTCGTCGATCCGTCTTCCGTTGTTGTTTCAGTCCGACGGAGAGGCCGCGGAAGGGCGGTTCGAGTATGTCTGTAGACTGACAGCTGGAGGTTCCAAAAAGACGGTGTTTCCAGTATCCTTTTTGGGTGTCGTTGTGGATCCGGTCGTGGCCTCCTGCCGCCAGTTAACGTTCGGTTCGGAACGAGAGAAGTTTGTAGATGTGTCGAGCAAGTTTGGAGATACCTGCATTAAAAAGGTCGAGGTTGATCGAAATTTATTTTCTATTGATGTGATAATTAATTCGGGATCTAATATCCGCTTGCGCATAGCAAAGATATCTGAGGCGCCGCCACAGGAGGAGAGTGAGTTGTTGATCGAATTTGAAAGCCCAGTCTCGCATTCATTTGAAATACCGATATTTGCGAATTGATAAGACACACCTCCCTTAGAGAAGCGTGACAAGCTATGCGAGGATAAATCAAAAGGGCCAGGCCTGAATGCCGCGTAGTTTAGACGCAAGTCGTTCACGCTGCTGACCTTCGGGACGCGTGCCGGGGTTGTTTCATGAGCTTGTACGGCTTGGGGCGTCGGTAACCGTTCACGGGTCGGTGTGAGGAATCAAGCGGTGGCCGTGGCGCTATTGTGCTGCCTCTCTTGAAATTGGAAATCCGCTAAAAGTGAGCTATTTTCACTTGAGGAGATTTCACAATGACCCGAAAACGACGATCCTTTTCGGCTGCTGAGAAGGCTGCCGCGGTACGCAAACATCTTGTCGACAAAGTTCCTGTCTCTCAGATCGCTGACCAGATGAAGGTCCAGCCGACGCTGATTCACAATTGGATTAACGCGGCAATGTCCCAGGTCGAGCGGGCCTTCGAGAGCCCCCGAACTGCCAAAGCGGACAAGTCCAAATCCGAGCGAGAAGTCACCGAACTTCGCGAGAAGTTAATCGCTAAGAACGAGGTGATTTCCGAGCTGATGGAGGAGAACATCCGCTCAAAAAAAGACAATGGGGAACTCTGAAGGGTCGATGGGCTCCCCACGATACAAGAGACCAAATCGTCGATTACATCGAGTACTGGCAGA
>NZ_WIAD01000121.1 GCF_009618275.1 Roseimaritima sediminicola | reverse complement strand
GGCTCGCGCCCTCTTTATCCTACACATCTTTTTTTAGCCGATCCCGAAGGCTAGGTAGGCATCGCGGTAGGCTTCCAGACGTCGCAGTCCTCGCCAAATGATCTTCGAACCAGGCGGCCCCTGACCTTTCTTGTTCACGTAGCCGCCTAGCTTCGCCAAGATGAGCACGAATTCGGCCATCGTCGGCGGAATCTCGGGAAGTTTGCGGGATTTGTTTGCGACCATGTAGGTGGGCTTCCACTCACTGGGCTCGAAGTAGTCTTCGCAACTTGCATCTCCGTCGACACGGGCGGCAACCTTGATCTGCTCAACGCGCCAAGCAACGACCAATAGCATCGCCACTGCCGTCAGATAGCGGTCTAACGTTTGGTACTTGAGCTTCTCAATACCCAGTCCGCTCTTCAAAGTTTTGAAGAACAGCTCAACGTTCCAGCGCAGACTGTAGAGCCGGATTACGCGTTCAGCCTGGGCGGCGGTCTCGATGGGAAGCGACGTGAACAGTACCCAGCGAATGGGCTCTTCACCCTCGGGGGGATCCAGCTCGATAGCCTCCACGACGTTGAGTTGCACGTCGGGCAACCGGCCGCCGGCTCGAGACGGCCCGCGCACATTGACGCATACTGAGCGAATACTGATTCGTGCCACGCGAGCAGAACGGGACTTGCGACGCGGACGCGTTTCACCGGCAATCTTGGAAACACGCTCACTGATAAAAGCTTCGCTTTCAGCAAGGATTTCGCAGCCAGCTAAAGCTTCATCCACGTTCGCTGGCTGGCCGTTCGCTGCCACCAACGCACGATTCTGGCAGCACCGAAAGATGAAATCGTGGTTGTTGGCCTGATCGTTCGTCTCAATGAATAGCTCGTGAATATCCGATTCACTGTCAGCGAGATTGATGTAATGAGTCTGCGGATTCGCTCGCGCAATCTGCTCACCGCTTTGAAGCATCTCTAGCCAGCGGGAACTCTCTTTCTCCTCGAAGCACATCTGCTTGCGAAGCCGCTCCTTCTCGGCCCGACTCAAATCGGTCCGAATGCCTTCGCGCGCCCAAACAACATCATCTACAACGCCCAGAGGGATGCCTTCCTGACTGATCGCATACAGCGGATGAAGGAAGAACCCGAGCTTATCGTCGGACTCCAGCGGCCCAGCACCTTTGACTTGCCGGTTCGGTTTCGTCAAATCGACAAGGGTTGTATCCTGAGCAAGTACCACCACATCGTGCGAGGCTGTCCGGCGGATGGCTGCTTGGTGATGAGCCTCCAAAATGGCACCCGGTGCGATATCAGGGTTGTTGGCGACTCGATACAACGCGGCTAGATCTGCATCGTTCATGCAAGCATCCGGCTGCGACTCAGCCATTCTAGCAAACTGGCCAACGAGCGATTTGACGCGTGCGTCCCGCCTAGCATCGGCCAAGTCAAGCGTTGCAAACTCCGATTCAATCCATTCCATAGCCACCACCCTCCCTAAGAGAACACCAGCCAGAACCAGACATTTGTGTATTCTAAAAGATGTGTAGGATAAAGAGGGCTCGCGCC
>NZ_WIAD01000120.1 GCF_009618275.1 Roseimaritima sediminicola | reverse complement strand
GTGGCATAGGCTTCCAGCCAATTGTGTTCGGCACGACGTTTGCCATGTTTCAGTTTAGCGAATCGTCGGGCGTTGTTTTCGGCGATCTGATGGCCTTTCGCATCGGGCTGATCGTGCTGGTACGCCTGCTGGGACAGTTTTCAGAGGCCGATCGCTTGGGTCGGCGCATATTGTCCCTAGTCTTCGCTAGGTTTCAGCTTTTTGATGTGGGCCTCCAGCTCCTCGAGCGAGGCCCAGCCCAAAAAGTAGAACGTGATCATCTCGAACGTCCGCTTGGTCGGCTTCTTGCCCGTCATCGCCATGATCATGATGCAGGCAATGATCGCCATGTACATCTGGATCGTCGCCCCAGCCGGGTTGTGGCTGAGCAAATGGCGACAACCTAAAAGCTGCTTGATGATTCGAAAGTACAATTCGATCGTCCAACGCAACTCGTAGAGCGCCGCGATTATCTCCGCCGGTACGTCCAGGTTATTGGTCACGATCCTCAAGTAGCCATCGCTGCTCGGGCCGCTCTGGCCGTTCTTGGCTTTGCGTGAGTCGTGCGGTTTGACCTTCACCACGATCACGCGAGTGACGTGATCCGGGGCGGTGGTACGTGAGTTATCGGTGCCAAAGCGAACGATCTGATCACTGACGATGTTCTTCGACTTGGCTTCTTCGGAAAGCGCGTTTTCGGACTCCACCTCCCACTTAGCCGAGTCGAACAGGCGACACACGTACTGGCTCTCTTTGGCATCGATCGCATTCCAGAGTGCGTATTTTTGATAGCCACGATCAATCAGATAGCAGCGATCCGGCTCGACGGTCCTTTCAAGAACCGCGCGTTCGTCGGCTTCCTTTTTAGGGTTGCTGCCGGTCACGTCGATGCGGCTGGGGATGCCTTTGAAGACCTCAAATTGAGCGTGCAGGCGGTAGCCGCAGGAGGACTTGCCGCCGCCGGTGGGCACCCAGGCGAGCTGACCGACCTGGGCAAGAATTTTGAACACACTGCCATCGACGGCGGTGATCTTCTTGTTGACATTCTTGAACTTCTCGGGCGTTCGATCAGGCAGCTTATCGCCCAGTTCGGCGGCGATCGCAGCGAGCGGTTCGGGATCGAACACGGTGACAGATTCGGATAGGCTTCCCAGGGAAGCACGGCCGACACCGAGTCGTTTGCGGACGACGTCCAGTTCACTGGCCTGCTGCATGCCACGCAGCGAATCGATAACGGGATTGAACATCCACATCAGCACCAGCATGCAGTACTGGTCCATGTGCAGCGAACGATTGTTTGCCTTGTCGCGGGCCGCTCCGATCTCATGCAACGGCTCCAGCAAACTAGCGATGTGACCAAGCTTTTTGAGGTCTTGGAGATCGCTAGGCTTGATTTTGCCCTTGCGCAGCCGTCGATCGGAGACACTCGTCACCGGTTTCTTGGCTTTACCGGACTTCTTCGCTTTATCGGACTTCTTGGCTTTGGCCACCGGGCATCGCTGTCAGAAAGGCAGGATAGTAAACTTACCTACCTTGCCAGCGCAAATATCGTGCCGAACACAATTGGCTTCCAGCCT
>NZ_WIAD01000011.1 GCF_009618275.1 Roseimaritima sediminicola | reverse complement strand
GTTGGTTGTTGGTTGTTGGTTGTTGGTTGTTGGTTGTTGGTTGTTGGTTGTTGGTTGTTGGTGCGTGCACTGTCCCCGTTGTTGGTTGGTCAGTGCACTGTCCCCGTTGTTGGTGTTGGTTATGCACTGTCCCGGTTGTGGCGGTTGACTTGGTGGATGCCGGTGATGATGAGGAGGGTTCCGGCGATCAGGGACGCACTGAGCGGTTCGCCCAACAGGAGCCAGCTGGCGAATAGTCCGATCGGTGGCGTGGCCAGACGGAATACCGTCAGTTTGTTTAAGGGATGCTGGGATAATAAGTACGTCCATGTCAGAACCGCGATTCCGCTGACCACTGTCCCCTGGTAGACGATGCCGGCGATGGCCGTGGGGACGAATTGTAATGCCGATAAGTCGCTACGTAGCAAGGAGGCTGCCAAACAGGCAACGCCTCCAAACAACGAACTCCAAAACACCGACTGCAGCGGGTTCAGCTCCGCTAAGATGCGCCGTAGGTACGCGATTTTTACGCCGACCAATATCGCCGCCAACAACACCAAGCCGTCGCCCCATAACGTGCCGGTGTTTTCTCCTGTCATCGAGGCAGCTATCGCCCGCGGTAACAACACAAACTGCAGCCCCGCCATCGCCACTAGCAACCCCGTCCACTGACGCTTGGTCAACCGTGCGTCGCTGGTTAGCTTCGCTCCGGCAAGTGCCGCAAACAAAGGAAATGTATTGATAATGACAATCGACCGTGCGCTGCTGGTCGCTTCGGTTCCCACCAAGAACAATCCAATCTGCAACAGCACCATCGCCGTGTTGACCAACACCAGCCCGCTCTGCCTGACACTCAGACGCAGCGACCAACGGCTCCAGTACGATGCCAGCCACAGAACGGGCAGGGAGAGCAACAGCCGCCATGCCAGCACCAGCGTCGCTGGATAGACGTCCACGGCCACCTTGGCCGCCACCGCTTGACCGCCCCAGATCGATGCGCATAGGAGCACCAGACATAAACTGGTCGCCGTCAGTGGCAGGTGTCGTACACCGGAACGCGAAGCACAGGCATGCGAACGATGCGGCGATCCCACCTCGGAACCTGCATCGCCGCCCATCACTGCCGCTGGTCAATGAAGACCGCCTGCAGCATGCCGGCTTTGCCGACATTGGTTACCGGCCCACTGGCGACTCTCGAGAACAGACCTCGGTAGGTGCCTTCGATCATGCCCATCGCCAGCGTCAATTGCATCGATCGGACGCACAGCTTCCGGACCGGTGAATCCACTTCGGTCAGCACCGGCAAGGTCAGGGGCGGGGCATACTGTTGGACGACACACGGTAGCGTGGCGTTGGGCTGACAGGCCTGCTGCCACTGTTGTTGATCGCAAAACTTACCCACCAGCACACCAAAGCCACGGCCCTCGTTGGCGGGTTTGATGACAAACCGCTCGCGGTGCTGACGGACAAACGGCAACAGGTCGATCGTCCGGCCTTGATAGTCCACAGCGCCGTTCTCTAGTCGTGCCGTCCACAAGACATGTCGATCGATAAACGCCTTTTGGTGCGCATCCAACTGCTGCCGAAACTCCGGATGATAAAACAACGCCAGCAACCCTTTGTCTTCGGCAAGCGTCGCGGCAACGAGATTATTGACCGAAACGAACGCCTGATCGCGCAAACCGCTTAGGAAAGCCGCATACCGCTGTTCAAACCCCGTCTTCCAGCAGTGATTGGGACTGTCCGGAGTGCTGACGCGGATCTTGTTCCAGGAAAGCGAGATCGGGCGGTCTCGCCAACACACCGACCGGCCGCATCGCTCCAGTTCGTCGGCTCCGGCGACAACCACGTCACGGCCGCGACGTTCCAGTGCGGTCCGCAGCATTTCGACTTCGTTGGTCAGCGAGTTTTCATCGTTCAGCAGAGCGATCACGCCCTTTCGATTCGGGGCGCCGCGTCGTTCCAGCGACAGGAGCCGGTCGACCAGTATGTCCCGCTCGAGCGTACCGATCCGCCACCGCCCGGCGGCCCAGGGCATCTCCAACTGCGAGAACGACTGCAAGAGAATCTCGGACGCGTCGGGCGCATGCAGAAACCCCGCCGGACAACAGGTGTTGGCTTCGATGAAGCGGACCGTCCCGTCGGCGGTGATCACGGCGTCGTAACGACTGTAGCCTTGCCAGAAATCCAGCCCGGGCGTGCGGCGGAAATAGGGCGCGATGCGCCGGTGGTCCGGAAAGAAACGCGACAATCGCTGCGGATCGTCCAGCGTCCAGTCCAACGCCAGTTCAATCAAGCCATGCAGCCGTTCGCTGAGCGATCGCAGGTGTCCGATATCAGCCTCGGTCAAAACGACAGCCGAAAGAGCCAGCGGCAATTCCCGTTGCCGCTCGAACCAAATCGAACGTCGATGAACGGTTTGCCGGATCTCGCGACAGACCTCGCTGACCTCGGGACAGTCCTGGGCCGCCCGGTCGCACAACCAGTCATGCAAACGGATGGTAGGCTGTAAGTCCAGACTCCCTTCGGCACAATCGGTTGCGGTGATCGACATTTCACTCAGCATCGTTGGTGTAGAAACGAATCGGGATGTCTCGCATGGACAGGTCGCCACCATAGCGATTGAACGTGGTGCGTTGGGCGCCGTCGGTCAGGCCCGGAACACGTGAACCGACGTAGTACTGGATGTCATGCAGGGTGATCAGGCCGCTGTTGTCCTGCGGATGCGGCAGGGGCGGCAGGGGGCGTCCCTCGCGGCGACTTTCTTCGGCGGCCAGTTCGTGGTAGCGACCTTCGATCGCTTCCAGTAGGGCCAGCGTCAGAACACCATGGCCGTAACGCGGATTCTCCGCCGCCGTCTTATCGCTTGCCGATGCGGCCAGCACGACCAGGCCCTTTTGGGCTCCGGTGAAACGAGCCAACGCGTTGCTGACCTGCCGATTGATTGCCGACCGCGTGTACTTACTGGTAGCCGCTCCGCTGTGACAGGCATCGAGCACCAAAATAGTGTTGCCGTCGCCCTGGGAAAAATCTCGCAGGTCGGCGTTGCGGATCCCGCTCGACGGAAACTGGTCGTCGCGGTAGTCGGTGGGCAAGAAGTAGAACTCGCCGCCTTCGTCCACGATCCCGTGGCCCGACAAACTGATGATCAGAAGGTCTTTTTCGGAAGCCAGTCGAGCCATGTCGGTGATGTTGTCGATGATCGCGCCGCGCGTGGCTTGTTCGTTGGTAAGTTTTCGGAACTCACCTTTCAGGAACAACTGGTTGGCGGAATCCGCGGCCTGCGGATTGATGCACAATTGGTCGTAGGCGGAAAACAAGGCCTCGGCGTCCTCGGCGGCGCAGGTTAATTGCAGTTCGGGATGGTGTTGATAATCGGAAACACCAATCGTCAGAACGTGCAGCCGGCAACGGACGGGCCGGCCTGCGTCGTCGACTTCGATCGTACCTCGGGTCAGCCCGCGGAGAGCCGGTGGAGCTTGCCGCCTGGATTCGGTCAACACCGCTGCGATCGACGAATCCGTGTCGGTTTGGTCGAGAGCGAGCGACACGCTGTTGACGTTGCGCAGCGCCCGTTGTCCGCTTTCGCAGTACCGCTGCAGGTAAAGGCTGGTTGCCCCTTCGGTATCGCGGACCTTCAAGGTCCGGATGATCGCGTCCAATCGCCGGACGATGCGTGCCGCCTTGTCCTCGGGCAACTGGGCCGGCTGCAATAATTGTTCGGTCACCAGCATCAGCAGGTTCAGATTCTTGCGGGTAATCTTGGTCGATGCCGCGCGGTGAAAGGCCTGCAGCTGCTCCAGCGCGACCTGCCGTTGTTCCGGCGATCCGGTTTCCATCTGCAGCAGGGACTGGGCCACCGTCTGGGTGCTTTCGAAGATCCGGCGTTGTCCTTCGGTCACGCCGGTTTCACTGGTTTGGCGTTTCTGGATATCCAGCGTCGCCGACTGCATCGCCTCGATCGCCTCGTCGCGATTTCCGGCCAAGAGCAGTGCGATCGAATACTTGTATTTCAGCGCCACGACGTGTGGCCAGGTCCGTTCCAGTTCGAAGTCGGGGTCTTCGGTAGCAACGATCGCTTTGTCGAGTGCAACGCAAGCTTCCAAGTGATCGATACCGGCACCGAACAGGTAACAGTCGGCCAGTCGTTCGTACAGATTGGGTCGCCTGGCGGTCAGTTCGGTCCGTTGTTGTTTGGGGAGGTCGCGAATGAAACCGCCCCTCAACGAACTGTCAATCCGCTCGAGCAACCGACGGTACTTCTCCTGAGCTTGCTGCTGCTGGCCACGGAAATGGGCCGTCATCGCTTGGCCTTGTTCGATCCAGATGATCGCCCGCCAGGAACGAGGATTGCCGGATCGGCTGTGGGCGAGTCGGGTTTGATGAGCTCGATCGAACGCCTCGGTGGCCTCCTTCAGCTGCCAGTTGTCAAACGCGACCCAGCCCTGCGTCTCGGCGATCAAAGCGTGGAGCGGATGTTCGGGCAGGACTTCTGGATCGCTCTGCAGAGTCCGCTGGGCATCTCGCAGCGTCTTTGTCGCTTCTGTGCTACGGTTCCAATGACGCAGCGAATCGGCCAGACGGCACATACTGGTCACTTTCAGGGAAAGCGATGGCGATTGTTCAATGGCCAACCGGTAATAGGTGTTGGCCTTGCGGTAGTTGCGTTGGTACTCGGCCAGTAACCGAGCATAATCAGTCGCACACAAAGCTTTCAAAGGGCCGTCGCGAGTCCGCGAACTGGCGGCATACCGTTCCAAAGCCTGGCGATAAGCTTCTGCCGCTTGATCGGTTTCCGACTGGGCTTCCAATAACACGGCTCGCAGATGCCAACGGGCTGCCGAATCCTGTTCGGTCGTGGGCAGATCGCGAAGGACTCCCGCGTACTCTTCCTTCAATTCGCTGACCGAATGGGCTGCCGGCGAAACCTCGTCGATCTGTCGGGCCGGCAAGGCGGTTTCGGACGGCATCCCGCGGATCAGTTCGCGGACCACCGCGTGCAACTGATCTACCGTCTCGTAGTCGGGATGCGACTTGAGCCGAGCGGCCAGCTGTTGCAATTGCACCAGGTCCAGTTCGGGGTCCCGATCGTAGATTCGCCGCGCCAACTCGCTGCGGACCTCTGGTGTGTACCAGGGAACTTCGTCGAACCACCAATCTCCGTTGGGACCGGGCAGGGTGATCAGATCAGCCACCCAGGCGGGATCATTGGCCGGAGCGATCGGAGAAGGAAGGTTGCGGAGAAAGCTACCGCCGAAAAGGCACATCGCCAACAACAGACCACCGGCGAGAGTGAGCATGGGCCGGCGTCGCGGAAACTGTTTCCAGGTACCGCGTGCGGTCCGCGCCGCCGCGGTAGCGTCGCGTAGCTCTGGTTCCACTGTCGAGATGGGAGTCTGCGGCAACGGCTCCGCCGAAGCGCCGTCACCGGCCACCATCACAGGCTGGCGCGGGACGTGGGATGTCGCGGCCGCGGGGTCAGAGTGGTGGTCGTCGTGACCGCAGATCGGAAACACCAACAGCGAACTCTCTTCGGTGGCTACTTCGCCGGTATGCTCGGAGAGGGTTTGGGGAATCCTTTGCACCCACGCGACCAGCTGCGAAGGGACCGCGTATCGCTGGAGCACGTCCAGCACATCGCCAGCGGTTTCGAAGCGTTCGTCGGGATCCGGGGCGGTCATCTGCGCGATAGCGGCTTCCAGATCGGGCGGACAGTCCGGGCGGATTCGGCACAACGGTGGGGACGCTTCGGGCGTGTCGGAGCCGCCGAGCCAAGTCGCCGGCGGTTGGCCCAGCAGCGTCGCATACACCAGACGTCCCAGACTGAAAACGTCCGAACGCGTGTCGGGGGCCTGCTGGCCACTGGCGACCTCCGGGGCGCAGAACGCGGGGGCAAAACGCAGCCCCGCAGGCCAGAGCGCAAATCGAGCTCGATGTTCGTCGATCAACCCACCGGTCACGCCTGACAGTTTGACCTGGCCCAGTTCTGTTTGCCGGCATCCGATCAGGACGTTGGCCGGACGCAGGTCCGCATGGGCTTTGAAATGGGCGTGGATGCTGGCAAGCCCTCGAGCGGTTTGGCTGAAGATTTCGCAGATCACCGGAACCGGCAGCGGCCTGCGGCCGGCCCGGAGGATCAAATCCGCCAGGTTCTCTCCGGGAAAGTACTCGGAGATCACGTACACGTCGCCACGGTGCTGGAGCAATTCGATCGGCGCGGCGATGTTGGGATGGAACAAGTGCACCATTCCGGCCGCCGCCCGTTCGGCTTGCAAGCCCTCGGTGTCCACGAAGAAAGCCGAGATCCGCCAGAGCACGCGGGTGTCGCCGCTGGGACCATGGCGGATCTTATAAGCTCCGCCGTAGGGGTTGCCGTGGATCGGCGAAAGGTATTCGTACTGAGGCAGTCGTTGAGCGATGTCTCGCGGCTCGCGATCCTGATTCAATACCGCCTCGACCAGGGCGGGAAAGGCCGGCAGGCGACGCCGCAGCTCGTCGCCGTCGAAAGCCTGCCCATCCTGTTGCCGATGTGCTTGTTCACGCTGCAGCATCCCCAGCAAGAGCGGCTGGTACAGATCGGGAGCGACACGTTCCAGGTCCGGCCATTTCTCTGCGGCCGTGATGTCCGGGTTTTCTTGCAGATGGCTCTCGTAGGCGCAGAGAATCTGCTCGGGCGCATGGGAGGACGCCTCGTGCGAGCCGGCAGTGAATTTTCGCGATGGATTTGCCATGGCTATTCACCGTGGGGAGAAGACTTGTTTGAGGTATTAGGTTGGACCGCGGGAACCGTGATCCAGGACCACGAAAGGACTTGAGGCGTGGCCTGCGTCGTTCGCCGCAGGGCACGCATTTGAGGTTTGCCGAAGGCGGCCGCTGACATGAACTGTTCGACCGGATCGCGGGGCGTCGAAGGCGCGGACTTGGCGACGCTGCGCGTGTGACTGCGGAGGCCGGTTTGTCGGAGGAAGTCGTAGTTGGGCTGGCTCCTGTGCGTCCGCACCGGGACCGCCAAGACCACAAAGCCTTCGGTGCCCAGCGAGGAATCGTCGACGCGGCCTTGGTCGGAAAACGTAGAGCCGGCCGCCAAGGCTTCGCTCAGCCAGACGTCGATTCCATGGTCCGCACTCAGGTACAACAACGTCACCCACATGTCCTCGCGACTGCGGTTGTCCAGTCGCACTTCGATGTCATCGCCCGGAACCAGCTTGGTCGGTGCCGACTCGGTGCCGTCGCCCGGGCGTGCCGCCGTGGGTTTGCGAGTGACGTGCAGTTGCAATCCGCGGACGTCCCGCGAACGCTCCGCGGCCGAGGCCAGTTGGGCGATCCGCCAGGTGTTTCGCCAAGTGAAGATTTTCTGCAAGTCAATCGCCAACCGCCCGGCGGCTTGCGATACGCGGTCCAGCGGGTAAGGGCCGTAGACGCCCCGCGCCGGAGCGGATATCGAGGCCACGTCGGCGGCCCGGGTCGCTGACGCCGCCGCTTGGGGTGCCGTTTCGCTGTCCACTAGGACGATGGCCGGTTCGCGGATCGTCAATCCGTATTGAGACCATGCCTCGGCCGGCGCTACACTGCGGAGCTGCCACTGCGTCCGCACCGCCGGTTCGACCGTGCGTACCAGCGAACGGATGCGGGGCGGCATCGCCTGCAGCACCTCGTCCAGCGAGCGACGATCCGCATCGGAGTCCGCCGCCAGCGCTAGCTCCAGACGCAGGTCGCCGACTTCGCGCCAAGCGATGCGGCAGACGGCGTACGGTGGCAGGTCATCGAAAGACACCGCGGCGACGCTGCCGAACTCACACGGCGCGACCGAGCTGCGATGCGGCTGGATGTCGACCGCGCGAACATAGCCCAGCGGCGCGTCCTCGGGACGTGCGGCGGAGCCGCCGGGATAGAGTGCAAACACGGTATTCGATGTGATGCCCGTCCACTGGCCGGCGGTGACAAGCATCTCGGAACCGTCGCGCTGGAAGGTGATCGGCGGCGGGGGCGGAAACGTCGTCAGACCCAGCACCTCGCGGTCGAGGTCGCCACTGAAGAACGGCGTCGGCGAACGCGAGCCGCGTTCGCTGCGGTAACGACCGATCACGCGGCGACCCAGTTCGCGGTAGCTGAGCGGTTCGCTCTGGTCCTGAAACGTTTGCATCAACATGAAGGACAGCAGCCCATAATAATGTTCGGGCGTGCGCGGCGCGTCGGCCGGCCGCGGCAGTTCGGGAGCGGTCTCGAAAGCTTGGGCGGCGTAGAAAGCGGTCAAACTGCCCTCGCCCGCGGCACTGTCCAGCGTCACATCGAGGGCATCGAGCTGTGCGGCTTGCCGTCGATCGGCGGCCGCGTCGCCTGCGGTGCTCGCTGTGCCTGTGTCGCCCGCTGCGTCGTCCGCTGTGCCCGCAGCGCCGGGAACCTCCGTGCCGCGACTCCGCTCGCCGCTGCGGGCCGCTTGTTCGGCGGCCCTCTGCGCGGCGGCCCTCTGCGCGGCGGCGACCAGGTGCGCGTCGGGCACATTCAACCACTGGGGCGGCACGCCGCGCGAACGTTCCCCTCGATCGACGCTCCGCGTCATCGTTCCTGAGTGGCAGCAGTCGAAGACGATCCAGATCGCCGCGCCGCGTGCGCGGATTTGGTCCAGCCAGTGGCCCAGTTCGTCGTCGCGGAGGGCACTGCGCGGCGACCCGTCCTGGCTCGGAGCCACGTCGGCCGGCAGGAAGACCTCGTCCAGCCCGTCGTATTCCTGGTTGCCAGGCAGTGCACCGGAGCCGGCAGGCGCGGGGCCGGCGGCCGCAGCTCGAACCGGCAGCTGGGTGCCGTGACCGCTCATCAGGATCACGATCTGCGAGCTCGGGCGAGCCACGTCGATCAAGTGCTGGAAGCCGGCGGCGATGTTCGCATAGGTGGGCCGCCGGGCAGCCGACTCGGGCCAACCGACCAGTTGGCGGATATTGTTTTCGGCAAACCCGAATCGCTCCTGCAACAGCTTTGCAAAGGCGGGTACATCGTTGGCCGGTCCCCACAGCTCGGGAATCTGGGGGCTGTTGGGGTACTGAGTACATCCGATCAACAGGGCGTGCCGCATCGCCGTCGGTTCGGCATCGGCGACCGAACGCGCTCGCTCGCCCGTCGCGTTACCGGTCGCTCCGGCCTTCGTTCGGCTCGTCGCTCCGGCCGGTTTCGTTTCGGCCTGTTTCGTTTCGGCTTGTGTCGCGGCGGCCGGTGTCGCGGCGGCCGGTGTCGCCGACAGCGAGACTTCGTGGGGGGCCGACCAGCGAGCGATGCTCACCGCGATCGCCAGGGCACCGCCCAGCACCAATCCCCAGCCGAGCTGGACCGCCGTGTTGCGGTGCGGCGAGGGAGATCGAGAGGACATGATTCACCGTTCCTTTCGCCGTGATTTGATCGACGGAGGCGAAAGGGTGTGACCGGTACGCGACCGATCTCCCCTTCCTCTACACCAAAGCGGTGCGCCCGTAGATCAACGCTGTGCGCCCGCCGGCCGGACACGGGAGTCCCCGTTTTTTTCGGTTACTCCGGTGTCTGCAACCGACACCGCGATAAACTGGCAGGAGCAGGTCGACACTGCTATAGTGACTGGTAGCGCCCCCCCATATTGTGATTATGACGGCGGACGGTCACCGTTCAAGCGATTTTCTTGACTCGTGCAGATTTGGTTGGGTTTTACAAGACAACGATTATCAGGCCACACGGATGCATGAACGGGATGCCTTTGCGACCTTGGTGCAGCGTGTCCGCGACGGTGATGCGGAGGCCGCCGACGAATTAATCCGTCTGTATGAACCAGAGATACGGCGGTTCATCCGGTACCGGCTGTCCTCGGCCTCGCTCTCGGCCCTGTTGGAATCTTTGGACATTTGGCAGTCCGTTCTGGCGAGATTCTTCGTTCAGCTTGATACCGGCCATCTGGACTTGGAAGAACCGACCCAGCTGAGGAAGTTGCTGATCACCATGGCTCGCAACAAAGTCTACGACCAGATCCGCCGACAGACCGCGGACCGGCGTGATCGACGCAAGCACTGCGCCGACGGCGGGGGGCGGCTCGACGAATTGGCTTGCGGAGCCGAAACGCCCAGCCAGATCGTGGCTCGCCGCGAGATCCTGGCCCTGGTTCGCGCGTCGCTTTCCGAAGAGGAAACGTATCTGCTGGAGCAACGCGTCGAAGGGCGGCCCTGGGATGCATTGGCCGAGGAGCTGCAGGCACGGCCCGATGCCCTGCGAAAACGTCTGACCCGGGCGATGGACCGCGTGGCCGGTCAATGGGGAATCAGCCAGGAGTTGAAATGAGCGTTCTGGAACTGGATTCGGCGCAGTCGATCACGCTGGCGATTCGTGACCGGGCGTTGTCCGATGTGGTTGCGTTGGGGCGGCAGGTCGATGCGCGAAAACGCCTGGCGCTTTACTGGGCCGACATGCGTTCCCGCTGGCACCGTGGGCAACAGGTCACGGCCGAAGATTACGTGGCCGGCGAAGCCGACGCGGATTCGGAGTTTATCGTCGACCTGCTGTATTCGGAGTACGTACTGCGCGATGAATGCGATGCCATGCTGGACCCGGAAACGTACCGCCTGCGGTTTCCCGACCAGTACGCGGCTTTCCAGCGACAAGTGTCGATCCACGAAGGCTTGCAGGAACCGAGTGGCTCGGCGCGGAAACCAAACGCCGGTGACGAGATGGCTTCGGCGGATTCGCTGCCGCGGATCGGCAAGTACATCATCGTGTCCAAACTGGGCAGCGGCGGGCAATGCGATGTCTATCGCGCGGTGCACCCGGAGCTGGCCGGTGAAGTGGCGATCAAGCTGGCCAAAGTCAATCTGGGATCGCGGGAAGTTTTGCAGCAGACCCTCCGGCACGAAGGCCGCTTGCTGAGCCAACTTGCTCACCCGCATCTGGCTCGCGTTTACGATTTGGATGTGCAACAGGATCGACCCTATCTGGTGATCGAGTACGTCCGCGGCCAGAACCTCCACCAGTACGCCCGCAGCCACCGCATGACGCCCGACCAGATCGCCGGCTGGGTGGCCGAGGTGGCTCGGGGGTTGGCCGAAGTGCACCGAGTGGGATTGGTTCACGGCGATTGCAAACCCAACAATATTATTATCGATCAACAGGCCCGAGCTCGCTTGATCGATTTCGGCATGGCTTGGCGATGTGACGCCTACGTCGACCCATCGCAGGAGAGCGATGCAAACATCTCGGGAACCGTTCCGTTTATGTCTCCCGAGCAAGCGGCCGGCGGCAGGGACAAGGTCGATCACCGCTCCGACATTTTCGGCCTGGGCGCTACGCTGTACTACTTGATCACCGGTCATCCGCCCTATCACGTCGACTCGCTTGCCCAAGGTTTGCGGCTTGCGCAACAGGGCCGCTGGAACCGGCAGGCACTGGATGCCGCCGCGATGCCGAAGTCGCTGAAGCGAATCTGTCGCCGAGCCTTGGACCCGGACCCGGCTCTGCGCTTCGGCTCCGGCGACGAGATGGCCGACGCACTCGAACGTTCAAAGGCAGCGTACCGTCGTCGTCGGCCGGTCCACGGAAGCGCCGCGCTACTGCTGGGATCCGCCGCGTTGGTTGTGGTAACGGCCGCCCTTGGGGCGATGCTGATGCTGGGCGTGTCGTGGTACGGCGGGACCGGCGAAAGCGGGGCGGAGATGTCCACCGGCGACGCGTCGGCGGTGGCCGATGCTCCGGTCGCCAACGCCATACCGCTGGGTCTGACGATCCGTGTTTGGGAGGACGCTCGTCTGTTGCCCTTGGCCGCCGGGGTCCCGCTCCGCGATCGCGATCTGTTGCAAATCCGCTTTGACGTTCCGGCCGGCAAGCACGCCTCGCTGCTGCTGCGTAACGGCGACGGCCGCTGGATGCTGCTGCACCAGCGTCCTCCGCAGGACGCGGCATCGACCTTTCGTTATCCACCCAGCAGCGCCGATGCGGTTCCGCTGCGCGGTCCCGGCGGAACCGAGTTTCTGCTGGCCTGTGTCGCCGACGAACCCATCGATCTGACGTTCGAAGCGTTTTCCGACTCGCAAAACAATTTGTCCGCAGACGCATGGCCGCCGCTGGGCGACCGTGCCGTGCTGCGCGTGCAGAACACCGGCGTGACGGTCGAGCAACGTTCTCGCGATCTGGGGCCCGCCCAACAACTGCAGGCCCCCGAAGCCGTGGTGACGGGGCAGTTAGAAATGTTGCAGCAGTCGTTGCAGGCCCGGCAAATTACCTTTGATGGCATCGCCTTTGCGCACAAACCCTAATTCACTTCCCTTCTGCCCTTTCAACCGGTGAGTGTTTCGATGTCGCCCTTCTCTTGGCTGCGACCGGTGTTGACCTTCGCCGGCCCGCTGTGTTTGGCCGCGATCACCCTCACACCGGTCAACTCGCAAGATTTTGACTACGGCATCCGAATCTATTTGGACAGCCAGCAACGGGTCGCGGTCGAAAGCGTCCGCCTGCCGCCCGAGCCGTCGGTTCTGGCCCAGCCCGGAATGTTGTTATGGTCCGAAGGGCAACGCGATCGGTGGCAAGTTCTGCCGGCTAAGTTTAATCCGAATGGTGCATCGCCCCCGCTGGCACCGCTGCCGGCTTTGGCCGGAGCCAGTCGCGGCACCGCCGATGACGCTCGGTTGGCAGCCCTGCCGATGCAAACGGTGTCGCTGGATCAATTGATCGCCGGCGAGGTGCTTCGCAACAGCGACGCGGCCGCGTGGCTGACCCCCCTGGACCAACAGATGATCCTTCGCGGCACCCCGACGCTGCGTCGTAAGAAAACCAGCAGCCCAGCCGACAAGGATGCCGCGGATCGGCAATCGTATCCCCAGGCAAGGTTCCGCCTGAGCGACGATTCGGGCACGACGGTGACGTTGACGTTTCCGGCCGGCCGGCCGGAATTGACCTGGTCGCAACTGGACGGGCTTCCGCAGCCCTGGCGGCAGGGCTTGCCGCCCGGCGAATACACTCTGCAGTTCGTGGCAACCGAGGACGGAGCGGCAGGAGACGAACCCACAGATCAAGCGGCCGCGGGCGAGGAGGTGACCTTCGGCGTCGAAGCACCGCGCTACGGCACCGCGGTACTGGCTGCGGCAGAGCGGTATCGGAGGGCGGCCGACGACAACCTCGATGCGGTGTATGTCCAGTTGGCCGCCGAAGCGATGCTGGCGGCCAAGGACGAGGAAGGATTGCCGGCGCCGTACCTGAGCGATGCTTACGATCTGCTGCAGCGGTTGCCCGCCGGACAGCAGACGGCCTACCTGCGTCGTCTGCGCGGCAACGTGGCGGCCAAGATCCACGGTCGCCGCGGGCCCGCTGAGGTGGCCGCCGACGCCACCGGTATCGGCCCGATCGATACGGCCCGGCAACGTATCCTGGCCGGCCGCTGGCGCGCAGCCGAGCAAGCGCTTCAGGACCCGCAGCTGCGCAGCGATCCCCGGGGGCAAGCCCTGGCACGACTGTATCAGGCCGTGATTCTCTCTGAATCGGGGGCCGCAACCGGGGCCGCCGCCTATGCCGCCTTCGTCGAAGCCTTGGAATCGATGGAGGCGTCGGAATCGATGGAGGTACTTGATTCGCCGGGGAACCGACCATCATCGGAGGCGGCGACCAGCCCGCCTGCGGACCGGTTTCGCGCCTTCAACAACTTTGCCAACTTCCTGCTGGGCCGTGCTCAAGACCGCCTCTACGACCACGCGTTTCAGGTCGCCAGCGGCGTTGCCGCGCCGCTGTTCGCGGGGTTGAATGATTGGCATCAGGCGCGCGTGCACTACGCTCGCGCGGCCGAGCTTGCCGAGCTTGCCGAAAAACTTTCGCCTGTCGACGCCGCCTCGGTCCAGGTGAACGTGGCCCGGCAGTACGCCCTGTTGGCCGATTACCTACGCGTGCTGAATTCGGCTTTCCCGGCCGAACAGGCTTGGCTGGAAGGCCAGCAGGCGGCCGAAGCGACGGCCCGGGGCTTGGCGGAGCGGACGCTGGCCGGGACGGAAGGCCAAGTCGATCCGGCGACGCGGGCGACCGCTCACATGTTGTTGGCCCGGCTGGCCTATCGCAATGACAACCCGGTGCAGGCGATCCTGCATGCCGAACAAGCTCGGCCCTGGTACCTGGCCGACGGGGCCTTGGGCGGAGTCGAACGTGTGCACCGGATGATCGGTTTGTCGCTGGCCAGTCAAAGCGAAACCGAGCCAGCGGCGCGGAGCGATGATTCGCTGCGCCGCCGGGCGCTTGCGCATCTGACCACCTCTCAGACGCTGGCCGAAGCGCTTCGCGAGCGTTTTCCACGGGATACGGCCGGTTTGTCGCGAGCCGGTTTCCTTGCCCGCCGGGCGTACGTTCAGGAGCGGACGGTCGAGCTGCTGATCGCCGAGGGACGCTACCGCGAAGCCCTGGCCGCGGCCGAGCGAGCGAAGTCACGATCGTTTCAAGATTTTGTGGCTCTGCGTTCCGCCGCTTCCTCGGTTCACACGCCCGCTGACCGCTCATCCGCTGACCGCTCATCAGCTGACCGGTCGGTGGACGAAGTGCTGGCGGACTGGCCCGAGGGAACCGTGGCTCTGGAGTATTTTCTGACCGACCAACACGCCTGGGTGTTCGTGATCGCAGGTTCCGGGGACGTGACCGCTCTGGCGCTCGAGCAGCCCGGCGGTCAACGAGCCGCGTCGCGGCAGCTGGTTCAAAGCGTCCAGCAATTCGTCACCGGCCTGCGTGGAACCAGCCAACAAATGCTGCGACGCCACATGGCCGGCCTGGGGTTTGACAACCGCTGGCAGGATCAATTGCACGCTTACTACACGCTGCTGATTCCGGCCGAGGCGCAGGCGAAGCTTCAGGATCGACAACAATTAATCGTCGTCCCGCATCACATCCTGCACTACTTTCCCTTCGCGGCACTGGTGACCGAAGTCGATACCGAACCGCGTGGAGATCTGGAGATGCCGCAACCGCGGTTCTTGATCGATCGCGACCTGACGCTGTGTACGGTGCCTTCGCTGACCTCTTGGGACATGCTCCGCCGCGGCACACCCGAAGCGATCGTTGCCGCTTCGGCCATCGGGATCGAGGAATTCGAAGACGCGCCGAGCTTACCCGGCGTGGAGCAGGACCTGGCGAACTTTCGGGCTGCGTTTGCGGCGACCGCAACCGAGCCGGCCGTGCGGAATGGCGGGCCAACCGAGCCGGGTGAAGAGGGGCAAGAGAACGCGCTGGCGGTCCTGCAGGGCGATGCGGCCAGTGAGAGTCGCGTGCGGCAGTTCCTCGCGCGGCCGGGCTTGCTGTTCGTGGCCACGCACGGCATGAATCTGGCCGACCAGCCGCTGGACAGTTTTCTGCTGTGTCACCGTGATGCGAAGCACGACGGGCGGCTGACCGCGGCGGAAATCCTCGAGCAACCGGTCGGGGCGGACGTCGTGGTCCTGAGCGCTTGCTATTCCGGGTTGGCCGACCGCAGTCCCTTGCCCGGGGACGATCTGTTCGGGCTCGAGCGGGCGCTGCTGCAGTCCGGGGCTTCGAACGTCGTCTGTGGTTTATGGGACGTGTACGACGACACCGGAGCGGAACTGATGAACGGATTCTTCCAGGCGCTGGGGCAGGGCCGGACGGTGCCGGCGTCCTTGGCGGATTCGCAACGGGCGTTTCTCCAGCGGCGGCGGGCCGAAGGCAGTTACGATCCCTGGATTCACCCCTATTTCTGGGCGGTCTACAAGGCCACCGGCAGCGACCGGACCATCGTCGGCCGCAGCGACTGAGACCCGCCCCGCTCAGCCCAGCTTGGCCAGTTCATTGGCGACCAGGGCGGGATCGTCTTTTTCTTGCAGGTGGGCCACGCGGTCCTTGGGCAGTCCCGCTTTTTCCAGATGTCCGGCCAGGCGTTTCCAGATCGAAGCCCGCTTCTTGCCCTCGCTGAGGTACAGCTCGGTGACCAATTCCTGCGATTTTTGCAGGGCGATGGCGTCGCGGTTCTTGTAGTAGTTCTTGATGATCCGTTCTTGGTGCCGGCTGTGTTCGGGCATGGCGAAAACGTCCTGTGCTTTCTGAAGGGGGTTCGCCAGCGAGCTGCGTGGCGTATAGTAGACTATCGGCAAACCGAGGTCCGCGATCAAGGCGTGGTTTCCTTCGGGTACTTCTCCCCCGCTCTTTCTACATCGATTTCCCTTTCACGCATGTCTGATCCTGCTTTCGACACTTCGGCACCGCGTCGCTGGATGTGTCGCGGAGTGCGCGGTGCGACGACCGTCGAGGCCAACGACCGCGATCAGATCCTCACGGCCACCCGCCAATTGCTGGCCCTGGTGATGCGCCGCAACGAACTGGTCCCCGAGGACATCGCCAGCGTGACGTTCACCGTGACCAAGGACCTGGACGCCGAATTTCCCGCCCTGGCCGCTCGGCAACTGGGGTGGTTGGACGTGCCCCTGCTGTGCAGCTACGAGGTGTCGGTCAGCGGATCGTTGCCGCTGTGCATTCGCGTGCTGATTCACTGGAACACCGACCGTCGTCAGGACGAGATCCAGCACGTGTACATCAAGGGTGCCAAGGCGTTGCGGCCGGATCTGTCGAAGCTGCCGCCGGTGGATTTCGAAGAACTGGAACGGTGGATCCAACAACACATGCACGACAGCCAGCACAGTCGCTCCTAGCAGCAGCGACCCGATGATGGATGCCTCATGACCAAGATCAAATGGATTCCCAACGCCCCCGGTTCGGTCCTGTACGCCACCGCGGTGGTGGCCCAGAACCAGTTCGTTGCCGATGCGGTGATCGACCAGCTGTTGATCGGTCCGGTCAGCGACATCAACAGCCAATTGGGGATGGCGGATCTGGATCTGGCTCGGTTCTGGAACCGCTTGGTCGCCAGCGGCTTCGAATCCGGCGAGGATGCCGCCCGCTGTGAACAGGCTCTGCTGGAAGCGGAATGTTCGCCGCTGTCGGCCGATACGCTGGCACGGAACATCGCGGGCAAGCTGACCGATATCCGCTTGGCGTTTGCCGAGCGGTTTCCGAAACTGGCCGAACAACTGCCGCTGCGAGCCCGTCCCCTGCAGGACGCCTGGAACGAACGCGGACCGGGACTGCTGCGGGCGATCGGCCAGCAGGCTCACGACTCGCTGCTGCCGGCTCGCGCCAATGTGCACCTGGTGGGGCCGGTGCGCGGCGGTGGTGGCGATGTGGACCCGCCGCGACAAAACGCCTGGATCGAGGCCTTGTTGACCAACAACGATCCGACGCTTCCCGAAGTCCTCCGCGTGGCCTGGTTGTTGGCCCGCCTGGGGCTGGGACGCGACCGCGCCAATCGCATGATCGACCAACAACACCTGCCCACGGTGGCCGCATTGGCGCTGGTCCCGATCGTGCTGCACGCCGGCCAGGAATTAGAGCTGGTCGCGCCGGGGCCGCTGCCGATTCCCGCCGCTCTAGAGCGTTGGCAGCAGACCAGCGGCCCGGCGACCGTAGCGATCGTCCAGGACTGGTGGCAGCAGTGGACCCCCGCCGAGATGCCCTTCCCGGTGGCGATCAAAGCCCTCGACAAAATGCTGTACGCCCAGCCGTAGTTACAAATACCGGCCGGTTTGACTGGCTTTCGTCTTGCGGATCTTCTCCGGCGGGCCTTCGGCTAACAGCTTTCCCCCGCCTTCGCCGCCCTCGGGTCCCAGGTCGATCAACCAATCGCAGGCACGCGCGACGTCCAGATTGTGTTCGATCACGACCACCGTATTGCCGGCGTCGGCCAAGCGGCCCAGCACGTCCAGCAAGCGTTTGACATCGTCGAAATGCAAACCCGTGGTCGGTTCGTCCAACAGGTACAAGGTCGACCCGGTGCTGGAACGAGCCAGTTCCGTGCCCAGCTTGATCCGCTGGGCTTCGCCGCCGCTGAGCGTCGTGCTGGGTTGGCCCAGGTGCAGGTAGCCCAGACCCACGGCCCGCAGCGACTGGAGCACGCGGTCGACCTTGGGAACGTTCGTGAACAGCTCGGCGGCCTCGTCGATCGTCAGGTCCAGCACTTCGGCGATCGTATGCCCTTTGAAGCGAACCTGCAGCGTGGCATCGTTGTAACGTTTGCCGCCGCACACGCTGCACGTCACATACAGATCGCTCAGGAAATTCATCTCGATCTTTTCCTGCCCGTGCCCCTTGCACTGCGGGCACTGGCCGGCCGCGGCGTTAAAACTGAAGCGGCTGCTGGTGTAGCCGCGCTGCTTGGCTTCGCGCGTCGCCGCATAGACCTTGCGGATCTCGTCCAGGGCTCCGGTGTAGGTGGCCGGGCAGCTGCGCGGTGTGCGGCCGATCGGCGCTTGATCGATACGAATTAATTTGTCGATCCATTCGGTGCCTTCCAGAGCCTTGTAGGGTCCGCTTTCGACGGCTTGCAGGCCCAGCACCTCGGCCATGGCGGGATACAACGTGTCGTTGATCAGGGAACTCTTGCCGCTGCCGCTGACCCCGGTTACGCCGATCAGACTGCCGACCGGAAAACGCACCGTGACGGACTGGAGGTTATGAATCGAAGCTTCCTTCAGGACCAGACTCTTGGCCGGATCGACGCTTCGCGGTTGTCGCTCGGGAAGGCTGGAGACGCGGCCGCTGAGGAACCCGCCGGTCACCGACGCCGGGTCGGCCGCCACCTGCGCGGGCGTGCCTTGGCTGATGATGCGGCCGCCGTGTTGGCCCGCCCCCGGACCCATATCGATCAACCAGTCGGCGCTGCGCATCATGGCTTCGTCGTGTTCGACCACCAGCACCGTGTTGCCCTGTTGCTGCAGGTCTCGCAGGGCGCCGATCAAACGGTCGTTGTCGCGTTGGTGCAGTCCGATGGACGGTTCATCCAACACATAGCAGACCCCGACCAGACCGGAGCCGATGCTGGTTGCCAGCCGCACACGCTGCAGTTCGCCACCGCTGAGCGTATCGGCCGAACGATCGAGGCTCAGGTACTGCACGCCCACGAGCTCCAGGAAACGCAGCCGTTTGCCGACCTCCTCGCGGATCGGCTTGGCGATTCGCTCGGACGTTTGGTCCAGCCGCAGATCCTCGAACCACTTGACGGCGGCGGAGATCGGCATCGCGGTCAGTTGGGCGATGTTCGTATCGCCGACCGTCACGCTGAGCGCTTCGGCGCGGAGCCGGCCGCCGTGGCAATCCGGACAGGTCACCGCCGCCTGCAACCACTCGAGTTCCTCGGCCCGCCGCTCGCTACGCGTCGTCTGCCACTCCTGTTCCAGCAGGCCCATCAAACCCGCAAAGCCGGCTTCGTCGTCGCCGTGCAGCAACCGCGTGCGCTCGGCCGCCTTGAGTTTCTTCAGCGAACGCGACCAATCCCAGCCCAGCGACTTGAGAAAAGGCTCGACGGCCGAACGCATCTTTCGCACCACGGCTTTGGTGGCGCTGGTGTAGGCCAGCAGCGCTCCCTCGTCCGGCGAGCGGTTGAAGTCGATGATGCGTTTGGGATCGAAACCTTCCAGCACGCCCATCCCATCGCAGCGCGGGCAGGCGCCGTAGGGACTGTTGAAACTGAACGTCCGTGGTTCCAATTCCGGATAACTGATTCCGCAATCGGGACAGGCGTAGGCGCTGCTGATCAGCCGTTCGTGCCACTCGCTCTGGCCGGGTTGTTGGGTCACCGCGACCACCAATCCATCGCCGAAGCGCAGCGCCAACCGCACCGAGTCGTCCAGGCGGCCGCGGACCTCCTCGCGCATCACGATCCGGTCCACCACCGCTTCGATCGTGTGGTTGCGGCGCGGCGCAAGCGCCGGGACCTCCTCGATCGGGTACAGCTCGCCATCGACGCGGACGCGAACCAGGCCGGCTTTGCGGATCTCCTGAAACACATCCTCGTGCTTGCCGCGGCGGCCTCGCACCATCGGGGCCAACAGCATGATTTTGGTGGACGCCGGCAGGGCCAGCAGGGTATCGACGATACTTTCGGGCGACTGTTGATGAATCGCCGAGCCACAGTTGTAACAGTGCGGCGTGCCGGCTCGGGCGTACAGCAACCGCAGGTAGTCATAGATCTCCGTGACCGTCGCCACGGTACTGCGGGGATTGTGGGTGCCGCGTTTCTGATCGATACACAGGGTCGGTTCCAGGCCATCGACCCAGTCGACCTCGGGCCGCTGCAGTTGATCCAGGAACTGTCGCGCGTAGGCCGACAGGCTTTCCATGTACTGCCGTTGACCTTCGGCGTACAACGTATCGAACGCCAACGAGCTCTTGCCGCTGCCGCTGACGCCCGTGATCACGGTCAGGCGGTCGCGGGGCAGGTCCAGATCCACCGCTTGCAGGTTGTGCACCCGAGCCCCGCGGATGCGGATCACGCCCTCGGCCCCGCTGGGATGGGCGCTGGACGCGGCGCCGGCTTGCTCGTCGCCCGAGGTTTCCGCCGCGGCGAGGCTTTCCCGGCGCGAGCTTTCGCCGCGGGGACTTTGAATTGTTCTGTCCGTCACCGAAATTACAACCTAGAATGCTTTTGATGCTTTTAATGCTTTACGACTGATTTCATACTTGATCAAGACAGCTTAGACCGACCGACAACCAGCCCCGCGAACGTCCTGACGGGAAAACCACGAAAACCGCTGCAGCGGTGGAGGATTTTCCCGAACGCTTTCAGGGGGAATCCTCCGCAAAAATGCCCGGCACCCCGACCCCTTCCATGGCTGACATCGCCATTCGCAAACCCGCACCGCGGACCGCTTACTTCGGTGCCGGAACGGCCGGTTTGGATTTGCTCGCGCGGCGCGAGCATCTGATGTTGGCCACCTATGCCACGCACAGCGAAGATACGGCCGGTCGCGAGTACGCCGAACCGCCGCACGCCTACCGGGGGCCGTTCCAGCGAGATCGAGACCGAATCCTGCACAGTTCGGCGTTTCGGCGTCTGTCGGGCAAGATGCAGGTCTTTACCGGAGACATGGGCGAGTACCACCGTACGCGATTAACCCATACCTTTGAAGTCGCCTCGATCGCTCGCACGATCACCCGAGCCCTGCAGTTGAACGAGGATTTGGCCGAAGCCTTGGCCCTGATGCACGATATCGGACACCCGCCGTTTGGCCACTGCGGAGAAGATGTCTTGAACGAGTGCCTCGAGGACGCCGGCGGATTCTCGCACAACGCCTTTGCCCTGACCATCGTCCGGCAACTGGAGCAGCGTTACACCGGCTATCCGGGGTTGAACCTATCGGCCGAAGTGCTGGAGGGGCAATCCGAGCGGGCCGACAAGGTCCACGGCGTGGTGGGAGCTTCGGCGCGGCTGGAAGTCCAGGTCGTCGACATCGCCGACTCCCTGGCCTACGACGCCCACGACATCGACGACGCCCTGCAAATCGGATTGCTGAGCATCGAACAACTGGCCCAGCTGCGGCTGGTTCGCCGAGCCCTGGAGCAGACGGTTGCCAAGCATGGTCCGCTGTCGGCCGTCAAATTGAGGCCGGCTTTGGTGCACGAGTTGATCGACCTGCAAGTCGGCGACTTTCTGGAACAAGCCAGCGAACGCTTGCAGCGGTGGGCCGGGTGTCGCAGCCAGGAACTCAGCCAAGCCGGCGTGCAATTGACTCACTCGATCGAACTGAGCGACGAGCAGCGCGAGCTGGAGACGTATCTGTTCCAGCACGTCTACCGGCATCCGCGGTTGATGAAGGTTCGCCACCGAGCGGCCGATCGACTGCGACGCCTGTTCGATACGCTGGTCGTCCAGCCCGAGCGGTTGCCACTGCGGTTTCGTCAGCGGGCCGAGCAGGTCGGAGGCCGCCGCGCCGCCGGCGAATACCTGGCCGGGATGACCGACCGCTTCTGCAATGCCCAGTACGAATTCCTCCAGCACGGCAGCGGCCCGCTGGCGGACTGGTAAACGGCCCGATGTCCCTCTCCCAGCAGATCGCTTGGAATCGCCAGACGGCCGGAAACTGGGGCGAGTTCGCCACGCATCGCGAACACTTGGCCCGCTTGCTGGACGAGCTGTGCTCGGGTCGCCACGAACAGGGCCAGGGCCACGAACAGGGCCAGGGCCGGTTGATGGTGCTGGGCGCCGGAAACTGTAACGATCTGGATTTGCCCCGCGCGCTCGGCCGGTTCGCCGGCGTGCAGCTGGTCGACTGGGACCGCGCGGCGGTCCTGGAAGGCGTTCGGCGACAGGGCTGCGAGCCGGGCCCGCGGCTGAGCGTGGACGCGCCGGTCGATCTACAGCATCCGGTCGATCGGCTGCAGCCACCTGCCACCGAGGCCGCAGCGGACGTGGTTTTGTCCGCAGGGTTGTTGTCTCAATTGGTTTACAGTGCCATCCACTCGTCGGCCGAGAGGCCGGCGGCGGTCGCAAGCCGTGCCGCGGAGGTCCGGCTGGGGCATCTGCACGATGTGCTGCGGCGTCTGCGTCCGGGCGGCCGCGCTTTGGTCAGTTTCGAGATCGTCTCTTCCGATACGCTGCCGGAGTTGGTCGCTTGGCCGCCGGCCGAACTGGCCGTGCGGATCGCGGCGGCGGTTCGCCACGGCAATTTCTTTACCGGGATGCATCCGCGAGCGGTCTTTGACGCGGGCCAACGGCTGGTCCGAGACGGCCAAGCGGTCGATCTGCGGCGCTACCCACCGTGGCGTTGGTCCTTGGGGTCCCGGCACTACGCCGTGGCGGCGCTGAGTTTTGGCCGCGGGAGAAAACCTTTATAGTAATGGTCAGGCAGGACGCGGCTTGGTCGCCGGCCCGCCTCTCCAGTCCGATGCCGTTTCTGCAGAGAAAGCACCACGGTGAGCACGCCTGAGTGGATCTTTGGTTCTTCGCCTCAGTGCGATGTTTGGATTCCCGAATCGACCGTTTCGGCCGAACACTGCAGTCTGCGCAAAACCTCTCAGGGCTATGTGCTGCGCGACCTCGGCAGCACCAACGGAACCTTCGTCGCCGGCAGCCGCATCAAAGGCCCCACGCCGATCGAACCGGAGACGCAGGTGATGCTGGGCAGCCTGATCGCCTTGCCCTGGCCGGCCGAGGACGGGGCCTCGCGAATCGTACGGTTCGGGCGCAGCAGCGAGAATGATTTCGTCATCGACTCGACCAACGTCTCCAGTTTCCACGGAAGGATTATCGTCGGCCACTCGGGCACGTGGGTGGTGTGCGATCTGGCCAGCACCAACGGGATCGGACTGCGCCAAGGACACCGCTTTCACGTGATTCGCAAGGCGGCGTTGATCACCCCCAACGACACGTTATTGCTGGGCAAGACCGAGTTGCGAGTCCAGGATATTACCCCGCTGTTCCGCGGGGCCGGCCCCGCGTCGCCGGCGGCAGCAGCGAAGGCGGCAGGGGGCGGGCGGGAACCGGGCAGGCGCAAGCAGGGCTCGGACAGGCGCCGCAGCTCACCGCCGCTTCCCGGCCGAGCGGCAATGCCCGCTCAGAGAGCAGGCGACGATCCGGTCCCGCCGCCGGTGGACGCGTCCCCGGCGGCCGTCTCTTCCACGTCGCCCATCCTGGGGTTGATCGGTTCGCTGTGGTGGCTCGGTGGAATCGCCGCCCTGCTGGCACTGGTGCTGTACGGCGTTTTTCTCGCCTTCGCCTGATTCCGTTCGGCTTCGAGAACGGAGCGAACCAGCGCGGTATTTCCTCACCGCTTGCGGCGTTCTCAGTTTCGCAAAGGCAGGGTAGGATTGGAGGCGATTGGGTTGGCTGCTTTGCCGGCTGATCGTGCCTCCCTATCTTAAGTGCCCCCCCCTATCCTCCCTCCCCTGATTATCTGGTGAATGTTTATGAAGAACTGGTATGTCATGTCTGTCGGCTGTGTGGCCGCCCTGTTGGTTTCCGGTTGCAGCGAGCAGCGTCCCGAGGGCATGCCCGAGCTGTATCCGGCGACGCTGACGGTTGTCCAGGACGGCCAACCGCTGCCTGAAGCGACGGTGTCGCTGTTTGCCGAAGACGCTTCGCTGAATCGTTGGCCCGCCGGTGGCGTCACCGATGAGAGCGGTGTCGCGACGCTGATGACCTACAGCAAATACCCGGGCGTGCCGGCCGGAACCTTCAAGGTCATGGTCAATAAGACGGTGACCGAAGGCGATCCCATTCCCGAGCCGCCCGCGGCCAATGCGACGATGGAAGAGCGAGCCGCGTACGATCGGGCTATCAAGACCGGCTCTTTCGAGGCTTTTCAGGTGGTTGCCAAGGAGTTCCGCACGGCCGGCACGACGCCGCTGACGGTGACCGTATCGGCGGATGCTGATAACGATCTGTCGGTCGATATCGGCGCCGCGGTCAAAGAGAAAGACGTCCAGGCCAGCGCCACCGGTGGCGGCGGCGGTGACTACGTTCCGATGGGAACCGACAGCTAAGCACGTCGCAACCCTTAATTCGGCATCACTCTCCCTTTGGGAGAGTCGGGCTCTTAGTCCCGGAGAGGGGTTTCGCAGGGCCCTCCCCGGGCCTAAGAGCCCGACCCTTTCGCTTCGCGGGAGGGTGTTGTCGCGGGGTTTCACCGAAAGATTCATGCCGACGTGCTTAAGCACGGCAGAACAAAAAAAACGCATAGGACAAGGTTTTGTCCTATGCGTTTTTTCGTTCCAAGCGTGGAGCCACGCCGACCAGGGCCGTTACGGCGTGGCGTTGGGCTCGCCGCCGTTGTGCGTGCCCATCGCACCCCACGTGCCATAGGGGCTGGGGCCACTGATTGGCTGGGTCTGCGTCAGGTCTCCGCTGTCGATCGTGTCGGTGATAAAGCGAACCGAACCATCCAAGAAGGTCGCGTTGATTCCGCCTGGATGGTAGCTGTTGGGCGTGAAAATGGCCGCATAGTAACCGGTGGGCGAATCCCAGCAGCTCGGCCCGTTGGGCGGAATGACCGTGTGAAAACCGTTCCACGGGGTGCCCATCTGCCAGAAGTTGCCCCGCCACGTGTCGCAGGGATTGGTGTAATGGCGAGGATTATTGGGGTCGATCACGCCGGTCATGCAGACGTCGGGGTGAATGATCGGCTGGGCTCCATCCGGTTCCAGCAACGCGCCGTTATGCCCCGTGCCGCCTTTGACCTCGCGCGACCAATATCCCTGAGGGGCCGAAGCCGATTCGCTGAACGCCAACGTGTTGCTGGTGCCATCGGTGATCGAAGCAAACGACTTCCAGGACGACAGGTGAAAGGGGCCGCGGTTGCGCGCCTGGACGTACTGGTTGTTGATGTAGTTGGGATGGTGCCACGCCGCATCCAGCTTCAGCATTCCGTCACCCATGTTGAACATGTAATTGACGCGGGCGTTGGAGGCATGCGGCGAGGGGTCGCTGCCGAAGGGATCCGACGGGCAAAGCATCGTCGCAAATTCCTGCGTGTAGGGCGAACCACCAAACAGGGCCGCTGTGAGGCTGCTGGTAGCCCGCATCCGCTGCTGAACTTCTTCGTAGCGGTTCTGCTGCTCGATGAACGGCAGCAAAGCCACCATGATGCTGGGGTAATACCTCGAGTTGTGAACCCCTTGCGGCAAAGACCCAGCCGCTGGAAACGAGCGATGCACGTCGTGGTAGTTGTGCAGCGCCAACGACATCTGCTTCATGCGGTTGGAGCACTGCATGCGGCGGGCCGCCTCGCGAGCCGACTGGACCGCCGGCAGCAACAGTCCCACCAATACGCCGATGATCGCGATGACCACCAGCAATTCGACCAGCGTAAAGCCAGTCCTTCCTCGGATTCTCTTGGACATAACTATCAATCCTCGTTCACTAGAAAACTAGAACAACAAAACGCACAGTAAAAACGGGCAATCTATTTGCCCCAAGAAAGATGCCAATAACCGCTGGCCGGCCAGTCCGATCATGAACATCCGTCCGCGGCACCAGGCCGTCACCGGATCCCAGAGGCGCAACTTCAGCGGGTTTCGAATGGCTTCGGTGGGAAGCGGACCTCAGCGAGCCGCTCTTCAGCCAGCAAAGTGATCGATCAAGCACGGAATTAGCACGCTGCCAAACCCTCAGAATAAGGCGGGCTGAGGGCGACTGCAGCGAGCCGGCAAACCGTGCCGTTCAGTCATCGAAGAAATTATAGACACTGCTTGCCCAAGCTTCCAAGTCGTTTTCCGGACCGATTCGGAGCCTCTTTTCCAAGCCGGCCCGGATCGCGGCGGCGGCGATACCCGGATGCCTGATTGCTGGGCAGGTTCTGCCTGTTATCTAGGCGGTTCCCTCGGCCCGGCGCGCCGATGCCGGCCGCGGACCGAAAAATATTCGAATCCTAACCATTTGCGACGGAAAGGTTTACGAAACGAAGATTCGTGCTATCGGCGGTTTTGGCGCGGCCCGTGCGAAAAGCCGGCCCTCGTGAGACGCCGAGCTTTTCGCTTTGGCAGAACGATTGGACTACGGCCCAGGCAAGGTCAGACGAAGGTTTCGCAGTCGTCTCACACCCTTGTTTTCCGCGGGTGTACCTCCACCGGGTGGCATCGGCGAACTTTCAACTTGTGGACTGCGAAAGGCAATCAAGAAATGAGTACGTACCGAACGGGGAGGCCTACCCCGGGACCATTGATGATGTTGGCCCTGTTGGGCCTGTGTTGTAGCTCCGCGGCGAACGCCGGGTCACAAGACCAGTCGGCCCCCGTGGTCGCTGAAGTCTCCGAGGCGGCCAGCGTTCCCGCCGCAGCGGCAACCGAACCGAGCGCGGCCGCCCAAGAGGCGGTCGTCGAAGAAGAGTTGGGCGTGGGCTACGCCCTGGACAACATCGTGTTGTTCGTCTGTGCGGTGTTGGTGCTGTTCATGCAAGCCGGCTTTGCGATGGTCGAGGTCGGATTGAACGCGGCCAAGAACACGGTCAACATCCTGTACAAGAACGTCATGGATTTGGCGGTGGGAGCCTTGCTGTTTTTCCTGGTCGGTTTCGGGTTGATGTACCCGACGTCCTACATGACGCCCGAACAAGCGGAAACGATCAGCGGTTTCTTTGCCTTCGGCGGCTCGGGGATCTACGAAGCCGGGGCGGACCGCACGTTTTCGCCCCATGTCGATTGGTTCTTCCAAGCCGTGTTTGCGGCCACGGCGGCGACGATCGTCAGCGGTGCGGTTGCCGGCCGAATGAAGTTTGTTGCCTACCTGGTCTACAGCGCTCTGCTGACCGGATTGATCTACCCGATCAGCGGTTACTGGAAGTGGGGGGGCGGTTGGTTGACGCAGTTTGGTGATATGGCGTTCCAGGACTTCGCGGGTTCGGCCGTGGTGCACGCCGTGGGAGGATTCGCCGGACTGGCCGGAGCGATCATTCTGGGACCGCGTCTGGGTCGCTTTACGGCCGACGGCAAGAGCGTACCGCTGCCCGGTCACAACGTGGCTTTTGCGGCCCTGGGGGTCTTTATCCTGTGGGTGGGTTGGTACGGATTTAATCCCGGCAGCCAGTTGGCTTTCCAAGCGACCGGCGATGTCGATGCGATGGTCTTGATCGCCGTGAACACGACCCTGGCGGCTGCCGGCGGAGTCGTAGCGGCGACCGTGATCAGTTGGGGACTGTTCGGCAAACCCGATCTGACGATGAGCCTGAACGGTGCTCTGGGGGGCTTGGTTGGGATCACCGCCTGCTGTGACTGTTTCTCAAACGTTTGGTCGATCGTGGTCGGTTTGGTGGCCGGCGTCCTGGTGGTCACCGGCGTGGTCATGCTGGACAAACTGAAGATCGACGATCCGGTCGGCGCCTGGCCGGTGCACGGGCTGTGCGGCGTCTGGGGCTGCCTGGCGATCGGGCTGCTGCCCAATACCCATCTGGCCGGCGGTGCGACCAGTTTCTGGATTCAGTTCGTCGGCACGGCGGCCTACTGCGTGTGGGCCTTCGTCACGATGGGCACCGTGTTCGGCGTGCTGAGATTGATGGGCATGTTGCGGGTCACCGCCGAAGAAGAGACCGCCGGCCTGGATATATCCGAGCACGGCATGCACGCCTACCCCTCGGACGCCATCGCTGGCGGCCAGGTAGCGTAGCCCTCGCGAATCGCGGATTCTTCTTGGCTCTTGCCTGGGTCAGAAGAGGCCCCCAATGACTCGCGGCGGACGCACGTCCGCTGCGAGTCGGGGGTTTTTCTTGTTTAGGTCTCGCGAACCTTCTTTCGTAATCCCGCCCCGTAGCCGAACTCGCCAGCGTTTGGATGGTTGGAGTCTAGCCTTCCGGCGATTCGAGCGTAGGGCCGCAGGCGGCTAAAGCCTGGGCTTTGGCGGCTATGCGGGAACAGGTTGTTCCACCAACCACCAACCAACAACCAACAACCAACAACCATCAACCATCAACCATCAACCATCAACCAAACACCGGCTTGGGATGTGCCGGCCCCCCGGAATAATCCTCTCAGAGTTTACAGGTGGTCCCTGCGGCGGGGTTTCCCCTACCGAAACGGCGAACCTGAACCGTTTCTTTTGACTCGCCCGATTCCTGTCGTAGTTTTCCTGCAGAGAGCGAGCGAGTTGCGTTCAACTCGCCGCCGAGGCGGAGTGCTGAGGCCGGTCTAGGGACTGGCTCCGGTGCAACGGCTCGGTTGGCCTCTGCCTCCTTGAAAAAGGCAAACCGGTCGCGAGGCCGGGGCGCAAAGCTACGGGTCCCCCACGCGTGCGTGTTGGACTGCCGGGCTGCCAAGGCTGCAGTGTTCGGTGTGGCGGGGTCGACGTCCTTGGGGACATCGACCGCATGCGCACCGCCTGTCACCACGGCGAAGCTTGGAGACGAGGCTGCCCTGGCTGTGCGACACGTGTGTGCCGCACAACGTTTTTTTGTGCTGGTGGTTGGTAGCCCTTCCGCCGGAGAAACACCGCGAGGAGTAGTAACATGAAGAACTTCGCCAACAAAGTCGTGAATTTTCTGAAGGACGAAGACGGCCCCACCGCTGTGGAATACGCAGTGATGATGGCTCTGATCATCGTCGTCTGCTTGGGCAGCGTCGGCCTGATCGGTTCGAAAGCTGACGAGAAGTTCAAGAAGGTCGCTGACGAACTGGCCAAATAAGCTTCGCGCTTGTTTGGTTTGCCACTGTCCAAACCGGAACGCAGCGCGTCGCCGAAGTTCACCTGCTTTCGGCGGCGCGCTCTCCGGCTTGGACCCCTGGCACCCCTTTGCTCTGGCACCCCTTTGCTCTGGAACCCCTTTGCTCTGGCACCCGACTCCAACGCCCACCGGCATTTGATCTCATGGACTATCCGCTGTTACCCGCCGACGCTGCCGCACAAGCCTGGCAGATCGTGTGTTGTGTGATGACGTTGATCGTGGCCATGTTCAGCTGGCTGGCCTGTTTGCGTTAGAGCCCACAACCGAACCCATAACCAATATTCCATCGGCTCCGAGCCCGAGCGTTTCGGAAGCCGGCATTTTGCATCCTCCGGGGGGATACGACGATGGAAATGATGCTTGACTCAATCGCTGCCAACTGGCCCATCTGGCTGGTCAGCGTCGTAATGATCATCGCCGCGGTGATCGACGGTTTAATCCTGAAGGTCCCCAACTGGTTGACCTTTCCCTTCATCCTGTGCGGCTGGGCCCATGGCCTTTTGCACGCCGGGATGCCGGGACTGGGGGCCAGTTTGGCCGGAACGGCCGTGGGACTGTTGTTGTTGTTGGTCGTGCGTGCCGTCGGCGGCATGGGCGGTGGCGACGTCAAACTGCTGGCCGGCCTCGGTGCCTGGGTCGGCGTCAGCAGCGTCTGGTGGGCGTTTGTCGTGACGACGTTCGTCGGGGCCCTGATGGCCCTGGTGATGGTGGGCATCAGCGGTCAGTGGCGCAAGCACTACCTGATGACCCGGCAGATCGTGCACGAATGGAAAACCATCCGCAACCCGGAAAAACTGTTCGAAATCGCTAAAGAACGCAAGCCGGACATGATGCTGTTGCCCTACGGCATCCCGATGGCAATCGGTTCCATCCTGTATTTCGCCTACGCCGGAATGCTGATCTGATCCGGTCTGCGAAACCACGTAGGCTGCGTCGAGTTTTCTGTTGCGGTGTGCTTTAACGGACACACCGACTCCAGCTACAGCTGCCCGGGCCGGATATCCGAAACCTACCGCTAGGTTCGTTGGTTTCGGTTCTGCGGCCTTTCGGCAAGTTTTGATCGATCCCTTGAGGCCGCCCTGTCGAGACATAAAATCATGCGAAACAAAACACTATTACTAGCCATCGCCGGCGTCTGCGGAACCATTGCCGCAGTCGGCGCCAGCAAATTGTTGCAAGGACAGGGATCGACCGAGCAACCGGCGATGGCCGAAATCTTCGTGACCGTGGCCGACGTCGAAATCGGCGAACAGTTCACCGCCGAGAACATCAAACTGGAATCCTGGCCCCTGGACCGGGTTCCCGAAGGTGCCCTGACGGACCTGGAAGCGGTCGAAGGCATGTACAGCAACCAACGCTTGTATGCCGGCGAGCCGCTGATCGCTCGTAAGATCCGCGCCACGCCCGGCAACACCCGCCGCGATATTCCTCGCGACTACAGCGTGGTTTCGCTGCCGACGGACGCTTCGAGCGGAATGGGAACGCTGATCGAACCGGGCGACCGCGTCAACGTGATCGGGTTCTTCAAAAAAAGCGATGTGATTCCGCAGACGATGACCCAGAAGGTGCTGACCGGCATCCGGGTCTACGCCGTCGATGGACGCAAAACGCGCAGCGAAGCCGACACGGTCAGCACCCCGGCCCGCACGATCTCGCTGTTGATCCACAAGAAGGATGAAGAGGCCTGGACCTACGCCAACGAACTGGGACGGATTCGGTTGTCGCTGAGTCATCCCGACGAGTACGAAGGCGAAGATCGCAACGGCGGCGTCGACGCCTCCGGACAAGCCTTCCTGCAGTGGATCGCCGATCACAGTAAAAAAGCCGACGAACAAGTGGAGGCACCGGAGCCGGTGGCCGAGCCGGTTGTCGAAGAAGTGGTGCAGACGCCCAGCGATGAACCGCTGCGGATGCAGAAGATCTCCGGCGGCGTAACCTACGTGTACGAGCTCCGCGACGGCATTTGGGTGGTTGTCCAGTCCAGCGACCAACAGAACGCGCCGCTGGAACCGGCGGGCGAACTGGTCACCACGGCCGCTCCGGCCACCGGGGCCGCTCCGCCGGCCGACGATTACAGCTACCTGAACGGCTCGGACAGCCCGTTCTTTGAAGACGAACCCGCTTCGGCGGATGCACTGCAACCGGTGGTCGGCGACGGCCCCCGTAACGAGTAGCCCTTTAACCTGTTTCGCACCGACCACCCCGGCTGGCGGCTCGCCCCTCAGCCGGGTTTCGGATGGATCCGATTGGTCAAGCAAGGACGCGATAGACATGATCAACCAACGCTTTGCGGCACAAGCTGTTTCTGGCTTGATGCTGCTGGTGGCCGCCACGGCGGTCACCCCGCGATGCTTTGCCCAATCCGCGACCGGTGCCGGTCGATCCAGCAGCGGGATGTTGGCCTCCACCAGCACAAGCGTCAATTACAACGTCACCCAGCCGGTCGAGCGGTTGGAGATGATCGTGAAAAGCAGCCGCATTCTGACGCTGGACAAACGCGTTCCTCGTTTCCAGGTGCACAACGAGCAGATCCTGGGGGCCACGCCGGTTTCCCAAAACCAGATCCAGGTGCACGGCAAGACGCCCGGGACCACACAGCTGAATCTCTGGGACGCCGACGACCAGTTGTACACCGTGGACATCGTCGTCCTGGCCGACGCTCGCGAAGTCGAGGGCATCCTCAGCAGCCAATTGCCACTGGCTTCGCTGCGGGTCACGCCGCTGCAGAACTCGGCGATCATCTCCGGCACGGTCACCAACGTCGACGACGTGGATCGCGCAATCGCGATCGCCGAACAGTTCTACGCCAACGTCGTGAACAATATCCGCGTGGTGGGCGTCCAGCAGGTGCTGCTGCACACCAAGATCATGGAAGTCTCGCGCACCAAGCTGCGGGACGTCGGCGTCGACTGGTCGTTGCGAAATCCCGGCGGTGGTGATGGTTACGTCTCCGCTCCCGGTGGCCTGATCAACGCTCCGGCCAGTCCGCTCACCGCGCCGCCTGTGCCGATCTCCGCCCAGGCCAACGCACGGGCTTCCTTCAATCTGGGCGACTACCGTTTCGAGGCCTTGATCAAAGCCCTCCGGCAGAACGACTTGATCAAAGTATTGGCCGAACCCACGGTCGTGGCCACCCACGGCCGACCGGCCCGGTTCATCGTCGGTGGTAAAGTGCCCTACCTGGTGCCGTCCCAGCAGGGCGTGACGGTCAACTACGAAGAGTTTGGCACGTCGGTCGATTTCCTGCCCTTTATCGTGGGCCCGGGACGCATCCGCTTGGAGGTCCGCCCGGAGGTCAGCGAGCCGGATCCGTCGCGGGGTTTGACGCTGGACGGTTTGCAGGTTCCCGGTTTCCGCAGCCGCTATGTCGAGACGGCCGTCGAGATGCAAGCCGGGCAGACGCTGGCGATCGCCGGCCTGCTGCAGACCCGCACCGAATCGTCGGTCCGCGCCGTGCCGCTGCTGGGCGAACTGCCCTACTTCGGCGCTGCGTTCCGCCGCGTGCTCGAAGAACAGAACGAGATCGAACTGTTGATCATGGTCACCCCCGAGCTGGTCGACGCGATGGATCCCCACGAAGTTCCGCCCGGCGGCCCGGGCCTGAACAGCACCTCGCCCAGCGACTGCGAGATGTTCGTCAAAGGGCACATCGAAGTCCCCGTCCATGGCAATTGCAACGACTGCAGCCAACCGCACTCGATGCACGCCCCCCACGCCGCCGGTCCCTACACCGCCGGCCCGCCGATGGCTGAGGATTACGGCACCGGGTATCCCCATGACGCGGCCTATCCCAGCGGGGCAGTCGTGCCCAGCGCCGAAGGCACCGCGGTCGCTCCCGGCGTCACCGTGCTCGAGCCAGCCCAGTAAACGAAACGGGCCCGTAAGCGAAACGGGCCCAGTAAACGAAACGGGCCCAGCAAACGAAACGGGGCGGAACCCTTGAACTTTGGCCAGCCGCCTCGGGGCGGCTGGCCTTGATCCTACTTTACAACTCGGGAAACAACTCCATGAGTAATGTTTTGAGACTAGCGATCGTGGACCCCAGCGATGGGTCCCGAGAGTCGCTCAAATCGATGCTCCTCAGCATGGACACGGTCTGGCTGGAGGCGGAGTGTTCGCGTTATGAATTCTTCACCGACGTGGTGGGCCAAACGACTCCCGACGTCGGCGTGGTTTCCTTGGACGCCGACAACGAGAAAGCTATCGAGCTGATCACGAAGCTGTCGGCTTCGCATCCCGACTGTGCGCTCTTGGCAGCCAGCAGCAGCACCGAAGGCCATCTGATCCTCAAGACGATGCGGGCCGGAGCTCGCGAGTTCATCACGCTGCCGATCTCGGTGGAAGATCTGACCGCCGCGCTGGACCGGGTGGGACGTCAGAAATTCGGTTCCGGCGATTCCAAGAGCCGGGCGTGTCAGATGATCGCGGTGGCCGGCGCAACCGGCGGTGTGGGCAGCACCAGCATCGCGGTCAATATGGCTTGCGTATTGGCCAGCGAACCGGGCACCAGCGTGGCCTTGGTCGACCTGGACATGGCCCTCGGCGATGCCGACGTGTTCCTCGATGCGATCCCCGATTACACCTTGGCCGACGTCGCCCAAAACATCTCGCGGCTGGACATCCAACTGCTGAAGCGGTCGTTGACCAAGCACAGTTCGGGACTGTACCTGCTGCCGCGGCCCGTCGAATTGCACGATGCGGCGGTCATCAATGCGGAAAGCCTCCGCAAGGTGCTGGGGCTGCTGAAGGCTTCGTTTACACATCTGATCATCGATCTCTCGAAAAGCTACTCCGAAGTCGACCTGGCGGTGCTGGAAGAGGTCGATCACGTGGTCTTGGTCACCCAGTTGGACCTGCCCTGCCTGCGGAACGTCGTTCGGTTGATGATGAGCTTCGAGGAGCTGGACGATCTGAAGGACAAGACCAAGATCGTCGTCAACCGCGCGGGCCTGGACACCGGCGGGATCAGTCTGAAGAAAGCCAAGGAAACGATGGGCCGCGAGATCTTCGCCCAATTGCCCAACGACTACCGCACGATGGTCGAGGTTCGCAACAACGGCGTGCCCCTGATCACCCAGGCGCCCAAAGCCGGAATCACACACGCGGTCCGTGACATGGTCACCAAAATCGTCGGCGAAACCGCGGCCGAGGGCGAAGCGTCGGAGGCCAAGACCAGCGAGAGCAAAGGCGTCTGGCAGAAGTTCTGGCCGGTCGGGGCCAAGAAATAACCGCCGCGGGTTTGAGATTTCAGATTTCAGATTTCAGATTCAAAATCCGCGCTGCGCTTTTTCTCGCGTGCTTGACGGAATCCCGCTGCACCCGCGATCCTTATTCTTCTCACGCGACTCCTTTTGTAATGGGGTCCGAGTTTCTCTACTGAAAGGATGGCGACGATGTCGCAAGTTTCGGTTCAATTACCCGACGGTTCCATCAAACAACACCCCGCTTCCGCGACCCCGATGGACGTGGCTCGGGAAATCAGCGAAGGCCTCGCCCGCTCGGTCGTCGCCGCCGAGATCGATGGCAGAATCGTGGATGCCTTCCGGTCCTTGGAAGAATTGCAGGCCACCGGCGAGGACGACTCCGCCGACCAGCCACTGTCGCTGAAACTGTTGACCAGCCGCGATGCGACGGCGCTGGCCGTGCTGCGACACTCCGCCGCCCACGTGATGGCCCGAGCGGTGATGCGGCTGTTCAAGGGCGTCTCGCTAGCATTCGGCCCGACCACCGACGGCGGCTTCTACTACGATTTCGATCTGCCCGAAAAGATCAGCGAAGATGATTTTCCCCGCATCGAAGCGGAAATGAAGAAGATCATCAAACAGAAAGAACCGTTCGAACGCTTCAGCCTGGCTCGCGACGAGGCGATCCAGTTGTGCGCGGAGATGGGCCAGGACCTGAAGGTCGAACATATCCAGACCGGGCTGGGCGAGGAGTCCTCGGTCAGCTTCTACCGGCAGGGCGAATTCGTCGACCTCTGCCGCGGACCGCACATCCCGCACGCCGGACTGATCAAAGCGATCAAACTGCTCAGCGTCGCCGGCGCGTACTGGAAGGGCGACGCCAGCGGCCGCCAGCTGCAGCGGCTGTACGGAACCGCCTTCTTCGACAAAAAGGCGCTCAAAGCCCACTTGGACCTGCTGGAGGAAGCGCGCCGCCGCGACCACCGCGTGCTGGGCAAGAAGCACGGTCTGTTTGCCTTCAACCCCGAAGTCGGGCCGGGACTGTGCCTGTGGCTGCCGCGAGGAGCCCGGGTGCGGACGCTGCTGGAGGATTTCCTCCGCAACGAACTGCTCAGTCGCGGCTACGATCCGGTCTACAGCCCGCACATCGGCCGCGTGGAAATGTACGAGACCAGCGGCCACTTTCCGTATTACCGCGACAGCCAGTTCGCACCGCTGTACGGCGCCGAGGCCGGCGGGTTGCTGGACGCCTGGAGCCAGCGGCTGGAGGCCGGATCGCTGGATCGCGACGGCGAAGATAAATTGATGGCCGCCGCCGAAGTCCTGGGCGTCTCGCTGCCGGACTACCGGCCCAGCGCCTCGCCCGAGGATCGCCGGGCCGTGCTGCATCGTTGGCAGACCGAGAACGAACGGTACTTGGTCAAACCGATGAATTGCCCGCACCACTGCCAGATCTTCAAAGCCCAGCCGCGATCCTATCGCCAGTTGCCGCTGCGATTGTTTGAGTTCGGTACCGTCTACCGGCACGAGCAAACCGGCGAATTGAACGGCATGCTGCGGGTGCGCGGGCTGACCCAGGACGACGCTCACATCTTCTGCACCGCCGATCAGGTGGAGCACGAATTCCGAGCTACGATCGAGCTGACCAAGTTTGTCCTGGAATCGGTGGGGCTGGGCGATTACCGCGTCCAGCTTTCCCTGCGGGATCCGGACAGCGACAAGTACGTGGGCAGCGAAAAAAATTGGGATCGCGCCGAGGGCGCCCTACGAGGCGTGCTGGAAGATTCCGGATTGAACTTCAACGAGCAACCCGGCGAAGCGGCGTTCTACGGGCCCAAGGCCGACTTCATGGTCCGCGACTGCATCGGTCGGTCCTGGCAACTGGGAACGGTCCAGCTGGACTACAACCTGCCCGAGCGATTCAAGCTGGAGTATGCCGGAGCGGACAACGCCGGGCATCGACCGGTGATGATCCACCGCGCCCCGTTCGGTTCGCTGGAACGGTTCGTCGGCATGCTGATCGAACACTTCGCCGGCGCGTTCCCGCTGTGGCTGGCACCGGAACAGATCCGCGTGCTGCCGCTGTCGGAAAAGACCACCGACTATGCCGTCGCGGTGACCAAGCAGTTAAGCGACGCGGGCCTGCGGGCCACGACCGATCTGCGCAACAGCAAGGTGCAGGCGAAAATCCGCGATGCCCAGCTGGAACTGGTGCCGTACATGGCCGTGGTGGGACCCAAGGAATCGGAGAGTGGCCAGTTGGCGCTGCGCGACCGTATCGACGGCGATCTGGGCTCGATGCCTGTCGCCGAAGCGGTCGCCAAGCTCAATGCCGAGGTCGCCGAGCGACGCGTGCGAACCGTCGCCAAGAACGCCCTGATGGAATCCGATTCCGACGGCGCCGAGCTGTTTGGCGAGTAGGGGCTCGTTCCGGGGTGATGCTACGGTAGCTGATCTCGTCCAAACTCTGGCGAGTTCAGCCGCGGGTTATTTCTTCCCGGCGTCGGCGATTGCCTGGGGGTCGGTCATGATGAAATAATGTCCATGGTCGGCCGTGAGGATGACGGCCGTATCGTCCCAGCCCTGACGCTGTTCGACCCAGCGAACGATGGCGGCAAAGGCCGCGTCACCGCTGAGCACCGCGCCGATCGAATCGTCCAGGTTGTTGGCGTGGTTGGCCCAGTCGACATCGCCGGCTTCGACCAACAACCAGAACCCTTCTTCGTTCTGCTCCAGGACCTGGAGGGCGGCGGTGGTCATGTCCGCAAGCGTGGGGTTTTCCTGGACGTCGGCGGCCGTGTAGGTCTCGCCGCCTTTCATGTCGACCGTCGGGTTGTACTGACCATCGGCGGTCTGAAACGGCAGGTGCCCACGCTTGGTTCCAAAGACGCCAACCAGACGTCGTTTTTCGGCAGCCGCTTTGGCGGCGGCTTCGCTGAGCACTTCGTCGCCGGCGCGTCCCGGCGTTCGCTGGACGACCACCGCGCCGTTGCTTTCGACTTGGTCCAGGTCGGTTTGGTGGATGTATTTGTTACCGGGCAAATAGTTTTCGCCCTGACCCTTGGCGGTTTCCGCCTCTTCGCCCCAGCCGCCTCCCAGCAAGACGTCCACGCCGGGCAACGCTTCGCTGCGGTGTGCCACCGAACGCACGCCCAGCAGGTCGCGCGAGATGTCCTGGTAATCTCCGCGGCTGACATTGTTGGCGTAGGTCGCACCCATCGTGGCGTGACTGACCGGGACGCTGGACACGGCGCCGACGGCAAAGCCGCGTTTCCGCTGCAGTTTGCGAGCGATCGGTTCGACCTGTTCGCCATCGGCCGCAACGTTGATCGAAGCGTTGTAGGTTTTAATGCCCGCCGTCAGCGACGTCGCCGAGGACGCGCTGTCGGTCACGGTGTGCGGACGCGTGCGATCCAGGCCGATCGGGTACTGCGGCGAGGCCGGGCGTTGCCAGGGGGTACTGCCGCCCAGCGACGGATCGTAGCCGCCGGTGGACGGCTTGTCGCCGCCGAGGACGACTTGAACGTTCACGTCGGTTTCCAGTCCGCCCAGCAGCGGCGAAGTGACAAAGAAACCAAAGTCGGTCGGGCCGCCGCGGTAGTCCTGAAACAGCAAACCCGTGCCGCGGCCGCTGTCGTACTGGACCGCCCCCTGCTTGTACAGACTGGCCGCCCGCGTGGTCTGCCAGTCCATCCCATCGAAGACGACCAGGATCACATGCCGCTTGCCGGCTTCGACCGCCTGCAGTTGCAACCGGTAGACGTCGGTTTGGTCAAAATACTTTGCCTCCGGGTTCAGCGTGCCTTCGGGTACCTTGCCGTACAGCTGCTTCAGGCGAGCTTCGTCGGCGTAGGCACTGCCCTCTTCACGCAGGGTGTCCAGGTCGATGCCGAAGGTGTACATCGGGATCAACCGGTTCGAGTGGTTGGTCCAGCTGGAGTACTGTTCGCTGATCGCTCCCCAGTGGCCGAACGCGCCTTGACCGTCTTCCATCGCGGCGGTCTGCAGCTGGCGCATCGGATCGGGCTTATCCGTCTCGGCCTGTGGATCCACCCGCGGTTCGGAGGCGGTGGCCGCCGCGACCAGCATCCCTAGAGAGAAGGTAGAGAGGGCAACAAACGACAAACAATAGCGGGGCATGCGAGGGGGTCCGAAGAATGAAGCAGAGGATAGAAAGGCGGAGCCGACCAGAAGCGGCGCGAAGTGGGACGACCCCATTTTGCTTCAGCTCGATCCGGATGGCAAGCAGCGAGCCGCAATTGTGGCATAGGCTTTCGGCCAGTAGACAGTGGCATAGGCTTCCAGCCTGTGAACAGTGGCATAGGCTTCCAGCCTGTGAACAGTGGCATAGGCTTCCAGCCTGTGAACAGTGGCATAGGCTTCCAGCCTGTGAACAGTGGCATAGGCTTCCAGCCTGTGAAACCTGGCTGTTCTCGGCTGGGACAGCCGAGCTACTTTGTGGCATAGGCTTTCGGCCCAGGCCACGGTCACTGCGTTACCTTATGAGGAACGTCTGCACTCCCTACCCCGCGAGACAAAATGTCGCTGCCCGAAATAGCCATCACGATGGGCGATCCGGCCGGAATCGGGCCCGAGGTCGCCCTCAAAGCGATTCCGCACGTGCAGAGAATCTGCCGGCCGCGTTTGATCGGCAGCCCCGCGGTTTGGCAAACCGTCGCCGAGCGGTTGCGGTTGCCTGTGCCCGACGTTCCGGTCGACGAGCCGGTGGAGCTGGACGCGGCCATCCAGCCCGGCCGCACCACCGCCGCGACCGGCCGAGCCTCCTTCGCCTATGTCGTCCGCGCGATCGAACTGGCCATGGCCGGCCAAGTCGCAGGGATCGTGACCGGTCCGATTCAAAAGGAAGCCTGGCATGCCGCCGGGATCCCCTTTCCCGGACACACCGAACTGCTGGCCCAGCGGACAAACGTGGCTGACGTGAAAATGATGTTGACCGCCGAATCGATCAGCTGTGTCTTGGTGACGGTCCATGTCGGATATGCCGAAGTGCCGCGGCTGCTGAGCCGTGAAACGGTGCTGGACGCGATCCGCAAAGCTCATCGGACGGTGTCTCTGCTGCGCGGCACTGCGGCTCGGGTCGGCGTGTGTGGCCTGAATCCCCACGCTGGCGAGCAAGGTATGTTCGGGGACGGTGAAGAATCTCGCATCATTCAACCGGCGATCGATCAGGCGCGGGCCGAAGGCATTCCGGTCGAAGGACCGCTTCCGCCGGACACGGCCTTTACCGCCGCGCGGCGCCGCGAACTGGACGTGTACGTATGCATGTATCACGATCAGGGGCTGATCCCCCTGAAAACGCTGGCCTTCGATGATGCGGTGAACGTCACCCTGGGCCTGCCCATCGTCCGCACCTCGGTCGATCACGGGACCGCTCTGGATATCGCCTGGCAGGGACGCGCCAGCCATCAGAGCCTGATCGAAGCGGTCCGTTTGGCCGTCCGCCTGGCTGCCCGCTAAGCTGGTTCTCCGACCTGCGGATTCTCCGACGTTGAGGCCATCGCGATTTGTCTGCAGGGGCAGCAGGGGATCGTCCCCCGGGTGCCGGAGGTGATTAGAATGAAGCTCCTTCCCTTCCCTTTCCTCCCCTTCCGATCGCTTTATGAAATCCACACGCAGAATGTTGGCGACGATCTCGTTGGCGGCCCTCGTCGGTTCCTTTTCCTGTGTCTCCAGAGCGACTTCCGCGGAACTGGAGGTCAAACAGGGCGACCAAATTTGCCTGGTCGGCAACGCTTTGGGGGAACGGATGCAGCACCAGAACTTCTGGGAAACCCTGCTGTATCAACGTTTCCCCGGCAAACAGTTGGCCGTTCGCAACCTGTGTTTCCCGGGCGACGAGCCGGACGTGCGTCTGCGTTCGAAGAACTTCGGCGAGCCCGATACGCACCTCGCCCACAGCAAAGCGTCGGTCGTCCTGTTCTTCTTCGGCTACAACGAATCCTTCGACGGCCAAGCGGGCTTGCAGTCCTTTGCCGACAGCCTGCAGCAGACCGTCCAGCACACTCGGCAGCAGAGCTACAGCGGTTCCGGTCCGCCCCGCATCGTGCTGGTTTCGCCCATCGCCTTTGAAGACACCGGCAACCCGAACCTGCCCGACGGCACCGAACACAACCAGCGACTGGCGGCCTACACTGCGGCGATGGCGGAAGTGGCCGAGAAGACGAACGTCGGTTTTGTCGACATCTTTACGCCCACCAAGCAGTTGTTCGCCCAGTCGGATCAGCAGCTGACCCTGAACGGTTGCCACCTGAACGAGCACGGTTACCGGGCCCTGGCTCCCATTCTGGACCAAGGGCTGTTTGGCGAAGGCGGACCGGAGCAGATCAACGAAACGCTGCGAGCGGAGATCGACGACAAGAACTTTCATTGGTGGCATCGTTACCGTGCGGTCAACGGTTACTCGATCTACGGCGATCGCGGTCGAGCCGGCTTCGATGGGACCTATCGCAACCGCGACGTGATGGAACGCGAACGCGTCATCCTGGACCAGATGACCGCCAACCGCGACCAACGCATCTGGGCCATCGCCCAAGGCGAGCAGGTGCCCGACGAAGTCGACGACAGCAACACCCTGCCCTTTATCAATCCCAAAACCAATGTGGGTATCCCCAACGATCCCAACGCCCGCCGCGGCAAGCTGGGGTCGCTGGACTACTTGAACGCCGAAGCCCAGCAGAAGCTGTTTAAGTTGCTGCCGGGGTACGAAATCAATTTGTTCGCTTCGGAAGAGCAGTTTCCCGAACTGGCCAACCCCGTCGCTCTGAATTTCGATAGCGAGGGACGCATGTGGGTGGCCACCATGGCCTCGTACCCGCACTGGAAACCCAAGACCAAGCTGGACGACAAACTGCTGATCCTCAGCGACGAAGACGGCGACGGCCGCGCCGATGACTGCCGCGTCTTTGCCGATGGACTGCACCAGCCCACCGGATTCGAAATCGGTCGTGGCGGCGCGTTCATTGCCCAGCAGCCCGACGTGCTGTTCGCCAAAGATACCGACGGCGATGGCAAAGCGGATCACATCGAACGCCGCTTGATCGGATTCGATTCGGCCGATTCCCATCACGGTCTGGCCGCCTTCACCTGGGGGCCCGGCGGGCAGTTGTTCTTTCAGGAGGGCACGTTCAAATTTTCGCAGATCGAAAGCCCCTACGGACTGACGCGCATGGCCGAAGCCGGTGTCTGGCAATACGATCCTCGTACCGAAGAATTCGGCGCGTACATCTCGTTTGCTTTTGCCAACCCTTGGGGCCACGTCTTCAATTATTGGGGCCAGGACTTTGTCGCCGACGCTTCGCCGGGCTTCAGCTACTGGGCGGCTCCGCTGACCGGTCACGTCGAGTATCCACGGAAACATCCCGGCGGTGCCCAGCATCGGCGCGTCTCGTCGTTGGCCGGTGGCGATCCCAAATACAGCCACCCCACGTTCTATCCCAAACGCATTCGTCCTTCGGCCGGCTGTGAATTGGTCAGCAGTCGACACTTCCCCGAGGACATCCAGGGCAACTTCCTGTTGGCTAACGTGATCGGCGAACGGGCGATCCTGAACCATACGATCAGCGAAAGCGAAGATGGATCCGGCTACGACGGCAAAGAGGTCCTGGCGTTGGTGTCCAGCGAGGACGGGAACTTCCGTCCGATCGACCTGCAGTTCGGGCCCGACGGAGCCCTCTACATCGTCGACTGGCACAACGCCCTGATCGGTCACTTGCAACACAACCTGCGGGATCCCAATCGCGATCACTCGCACGGTCGTATCTGGCGAGTGACCTACAAGGACCGCCCGCTGCTGACCCCGCCGAAGATCGCCGGTGCTCCGCTCGATCAGCTGCTCGAACTGCTCAAAGAGCCGGAGAATCGCACCCGCTACCGCGTGCGTCGTGAACTGGCCCAGCGTGACAGCGACCAGGTGGTCACGGCCCTGGATCACTGGACGGCGACCCTCGGCCAGCCGAACGCGGCCAACACGCATCATCTGTTGGAAGCCCTCTGGGCCTACCAGACGCAGAACCACATCGAACCAGAACTGCTGGGCAAACTGCTGACCTGTGACGACCATCGCGCTCGCGCGGCGGCCGTGCGGGTGCTGGTCAGCTGGCGAGATCAGGTCGACGCGCCTTTGGCCGCGCTGCAGCAGCGGGTGAACGACGAGCACCCTCGAGTGCGTTTGGAAGCGGTCCGGGGGCTGAGCTTCTTCGACGGAGACGAAGCGATCGAGATCGCCCTGGAAGTGCTCGAGCACGACATGGACGACTACCTCCAGTACACCCTGGACGAAACCATGCAAACGCTAGAAATGTAACCAGCCCGTAGCTGAACTCGCCAGAGTTTGGACCAGTGGCATAGGCTTCCAGCCTGTGAACCGTGTCTGTTCTCGGCTGGGACAGCCGAGCGACTTTGTGGCATAGGCTTCCAGCCTGTGAGCAGTGTCTGTTCTCGGCTGGGACAGCCGAGCGACTTTGTGGCATAGGCTTCCAGCCTGTGAACCGTGTCTGTTCTCGGCTGGGACAGCCGAGCGACTCTGTGGCATAGGCTTCCAGCCTGTGAACCGTGTCTGTTCTCGGCTGGGACAGCCGAGCGACTTTGTGGCATAGGCTTCCAGCCTGTGAACCGTGTCTGTTCTCGGCTGGGACAGCCGAGCGACTTTGTGGCAGACCCTCCCATCCTCCTTTGCACGTACCCAAGATGCTGACACCCCGTCCTACCGTTGTGGCTGTTGCGCTCGCGTTCGGCGTTCTCTACCAGACCGCCCTGTTGGCACAGGACCATTCGCAGCACGGCCATGGCCACGGTACGTCGTCGCCGGCGCGCGACGTCAAACCGCCCAAGGTGTTCCTGGATAAGAGTCCGCGGATTGTTGCGTATCAATTAAAACGGCTGGACAACGAGCGGCTGTTGATGGTCGAACGAGCCGACAGTGACGCCAAGTACGTTCCGGTCTATACGGCCATCCTGACCCGGGCCGGAATGTCTCCGCAGTACCGCGAGGAAGCGGTGGCGGCACTGGCAAAAATAAAGCAAAGCGATCCCGTGGAGGTTCTGCTGGAAGCTCTGGCCGAAGTCGATGGCACCGATCGCCAGACGCAGCGGACCGCCGGCGAACTGGCCCGGATGGTTCTGCAGCAACCGCAGGAGCAACTGAAAGAGCACAGCGCCCAGCTGATCGCCGCGACCGAATCCGACCGTTCCATTCTGCGGCGGACCGCCTTCGCGGCCCTTTTGACCGCCGGCAGTGTCCAGCAAGCGATCACCCAAGCCGACGACGCCCCGGCCACGGTCGACCTGCTGCGTTCGCTCCGCCTGGTGCCGCAGCGACAGATCGAGCCGTCGATGCGGGAGTTCGCCGCCGGTCAGCTGGAGGCTGACGCCGTGGCGGTGCAGCGAGCGGCGATCTCGGCCCTGGCGGTGATCCCTCACCGGCAGAGCGAAACCTTTGCCACGCTGGCGGCTCTGTTCGAGGATGCCCGTCTCCGCGAAGCTGCCGTCGCGGGGATGCTGCAGATCCCTACCGAACAACGTGACGCCGCCACCGCGGCGACCCTGCTGGGCCGGCTGGTCGCCTACGCCGAAAACACGCCCGCCGACGATCGCACCAGCGACGCCTTTATCGATGCGATGCAGTTGGCCGATCAGTCGTTGGTGGCGGTCTCCGCCAGCGAGTCCCGCGCCTATCGCGAGCGGTTGCGGGCCGTGACGGTCCGCGTCATCCGCATCAAGACGATCGAAGAAGAGATGCGGTACGACACCAACTACTTTGCCGTCGAAGCCGGACGTCCGGTGCAAATCGTGCTGGACAACGAAGACCTGATGCCGCACAACCTGGTGTTGACCGTTCCCGGCGCCCTCAAGGAAGTCGCCATGATGGGCTTGGCCGTCGGTCCGGCCGGCGGTTGGCAGGGCAAACAGTACGTGCCGGAGTCCGAGAAGGTGCTCGAGGCCACCGACATGGTCCCAGCTCACGAACAATATCGCCTGACGTTCGAAGCTCCCACCGAACCGGGCGAGTACCCGTACGTGTGCACCTTCCCCCAGCACTGGCAGCGGATGTATGGCGTGATGGTGGTCGTGGAAGACCTGGACGCCTGGCTGCAGGATCCGCTTCCTCCCGAGGATCCGATCGGCAGCAACCGCTCCTTCGTGCAGGCCTGGACGGTCGCGGATTTCAAAGACCAATTGCCCGGCGGCCTCCGCGGCCGTTCGCCTGAGATCGGCCAGCGGATTTTCGCCGAAGCCTCCTGTTTGAACTGCCACAAGGTCAAAGGCGATGGCGGCGCGGTCGGACCGGAGCTGACCGATGTGTACCGGCGCTGGAAAGGCGATTCGGTCGCAGTCCTGCGTGAGATCCTCGATCCTTCACACCGCATCGATCCCCAGTACGCCATGCACGTCATCCTGACCGTCGACGGCCGCACCCTGACCGGACTGGTCGTGGACGAGGATAAAGACACGATTTCGATCGTGGAAAACCCCGAAGCCAAAGAGCCGACGGTGATCCCTCAGGACGACATCGAGGACATCGTCAAGACGTCCAAGTCGATGATGCCCAAAGCCTTGATGGACCAGTACACCCAGGATGAGGTCCTCGAGCTACTGGCCTACCTGCAGGGTTTGCAAAAGTAGCATCATAGGCCGTAGCCGAACTCGCCAGAGTTTGGACAGTGCTGCCTTTTGCTCCGCCGTGAGCCGTTTGGGCGATAGCCCCCGGTTCCAACGCCGCTCTCGGCTGGGACAGCCGAGCTACTTTGCAGGGGCTTGCCAGAACGGCTGCGTGCCGGATAGGTTCAAGCCTTGTTCCTCCTCCGGTTATTCCACGCTTTTACCGTCTCAGAAACAGCTGCGTCCCCTATGGCCACTCGGCGTCGTGCCCGCGAAATCGTCCTTCAGTTACTGTACGAAGCCGACGTCAATCCAGGGCGTGAGCCCGAGTCGTCCTACGCTTTCCTGCGTTCGCGGATGCAGGGACGCAAAGCCTTGACGAAGTTCGGGGATCAGCTGCTGGTCGGAACCCTCGAGCACCGCCAGCAGATCGACGAGCAGATCGGCAAGCTGACCACCAATTGGTCGCTCTCGCGGATGGCCATCATCGACCGCAATATCCTGCGGCTCGGCGCCTATGAGATCCTCTTCGGCGACACGCCCGGCTCGGTGGCCATTACCGAAGCCCTGGCCTTGGCCAGCCGCTACGGCGACAAAAACAGTCCCCGCTTCATCAACGGCGTGCTGGACAAGGTCCTGAAGAACAAGCGAACCGGCGCCGCCCCGTAGCCGAACATCGCCAGACTTGGGCCGTGTCGCTTCGGTTGTGATTTCTGCTGTGCACACTCTGGCGTTATTCAGCGACAGCTAAGCACGTCGGCATACATCTTTAGGTGAAACCCCGCGACAACACCCTCCCGCGCAGCGGGAGGGTCGGGCTCTTAGGCCCGGGCCCGAGAGCCCGACTCTCCCAGAGGGAGAGTATTGCCGAAGTTAATGTTGCCACGCGCTCAACTCCCCCCCCCTTAAGCCGGGACCATCTCCACGGGCATCAGGACTTCGGCCGCGCTTAACAGCCGAGCGTTGCGGCAGCGGTCCAGATAAAACTGACGCGGCTCTTCACGGCACAGGCACAGGCCCAGAAAACGGTCGCCGGCCATGAACCGGATCGGGCTGACCACCCGCCGCATCGTTTCGCCTTTGGCGTTGCGGTAATCGAACTGGATGACCAGATCGTCCGCTCGGCTGGCCGCCTGCAACACCATCCGCCGCAGGGATCGCAGCTCGGCCGAAGAGTCCTTGATCGTATGCGCCGCCGGCGCCTGTGCCCCCGCCGACTGGCGGCGACGAGCCGTCCCGGCATCGAAGGATTTGGTGGACGAGGACAGAGGCGTGGAAGAAAATTCTGCGGTGGCGATCATCGCGAGTGACTCCTGATAGCAAGGGTGTTTGCCTGACACCCTTAACTATCGCAGGCGTCGTGACACCTTAGGTCAACAGGTCTTTGACCACGTGAGCTTCTTCCACTCCGGTCAGTTTCACGTCTAGCCCTTGGAAGGGGACGGTGAACCGCATGTGATCGATCCCCAGGCAATGCAGGATCGTGGCGTTCAGATCGTTGATGTGGACCGGGTTTTCCAAAATGTTGTAGCAGTGGTCGTCGGTCAGCCCGTAGTCGATGCCGCCTTGGAATCCGCCGCCGGCGACCCAGGTGGTGAAACAACGGCCATGATGGTCGCGCCCGTGGTTGTCCGCGGTCAGTTTTCCCTGGCTGTAAATCGTGCGTCCGAACTCGCCCCCGAACACCAGGATCGTGTCGTCCAGCATCCCGCGTTGTTTTAAATCTCGCAACAAACCCGCGACCGGTTGGTCGACACTTTTGCAGTTCTTGGCCAGGTCGCGCGGCAGATTGCCGTGTTGATCCCAACCGCGATGGAACAGCTGGACAAAGGGCACACCGCGTTCGGCCAAACGCCGCGCCAACACACAGTTGGCGGCGAAACTGCCGGGTTTTGCGGCCTCTTCGCCGTACAGGTCCATCACATGCTGCGGTTCGTCGTCGACGCTCATCAAATCCGGTACCGAGGTCTGCATGCGAAACGCCATCTCGTACTGAGCGATCCGCGTTTGCACCTCGGGGTCACCCACCGATTCGAACTGCCGTTGATTCATTTCGGCCAAGCGGTCCAGCATCCGCCGCCGCAAATTCCCGTCCACGCCCGGTGGATTGCCCAGGTACAGCACCGGGTCCGCCCCGCTGCGAAACTGGACGCCCTGGTGCTTCGAAGGCAGAAATCCGCTGCTCCACAGCCGCGAGAACAACGCCTGACCGGGCTGGGCCCCGACCGAAATCATCACCACGTACGCCGGTAGGTCTTCGTTCGGACTGCCCAGCCCGTAGCTCAACCAACTGCCCATGCTGGGGCGGCCCAGTTGTTGGGTGCCGGTATTGATGTAGGTGATCGCCGGGTCGTGGTTGATCGCTTCGGTGTTCATCGATTTGATGATCGCGATGTCGTCGACCACTTTGGCCGTATGCGGCAGAAGCTCGGTGTTGACCCACGTGCCGCGCTGGCCACAGCGTTCGAATTCGAACATCGGCGCCACGCAGGGAAAGGACGATTGACCGCTGGTCATGCCGGTCAATCGCTGGCCGCGGCGGACCGAATCGGGCAGTTCCTGGCCGTGGATCTTTCGCAGAGCCGGCTTGTAATCGAACGTGTCGATGTGACTCGGACCCCCGGCCATGAACAGGTAGATCACCCGCTTGGCCTTGGGCGGAAAATGAGGCAGTTCGGGCAGGCCGCCCTGCGTCGCTCGTCCGGCCGCGGTTTCGTTCCCGGCGGCCGCCGCAGCGTTCGCCCCGTGGTTGCCCAGCAACGTGGCCAACGCGGCCGCGCCCAGGCACCCGCTGCTGCGCGCCAGTAGCTGCCGCCGAGTCAGGTTCTGCAAGTACTGTTGGTCGGGATCCAAATCATTCATGGCCGGGTCAGTACCTCATCCAAGTTCAAAATCATACTCGTCACGGTCGTCCAGGCGGCATGCTCCACCGCGTCCAGTGCCGCGTCCCGAGGCGCCTCGCCAAACCGCAGCAGTTCTGCCGCCGCGGCCGGCTTCGCGCGGTAGTGCCGGCGGCTGTCCTCCAGCAGGGCCAGCATGATCCGGCGTTCCTCTTCGCGCGGCAGCCGGGCGGTAGCCGCTTCGAACGCCCAGTCCAGCCGCCGCCGATCCACCCCGCTCGCTTCGGAGGACTCGCTCGCTTCGGAAACCTGGTGACGCAAGGCGCGGGCGGCGAAACCGCGGGCCGCTTCGACAAACTGGACATCGTTCAACGTGACCAGGGCCTGCAGCGGCGTATTGGTACGAGCTCGCCGAAGGGTGCATTTCTCCCGCGTCGGGGCATCGAAAATCTGCATGCTCGGTGGCGGTGCGGATCGCTTCCAGTAGGTATACAGGCTGCGGCGATACAGGGCGTCGCCGTGGTCCTGCACAAAGGCCGGTTTACCGCTCAACCCCACCTGCACCCACAGGCCCGGTGGCTGGTACGGTTTGACGCCCGGGCCGCCGGGCCGGTCCACCAGCCGTCCGGAAAGCGCCAACGCGCTGTCGCGAATAAACTCGCCCGCCAGCCGGAAGCGGGGGCCGCGCGAGAGCAAGCGGTTGTCGGGATCGGCCAGGTAGTCCGCGGGATCGGCCACCGCGCTCTGCCGATACGTCGCACTCATCACCATCTGCTTCAGCGTGCGTTTGATGTTCCAGCCGTGCCCGCGGAAGTCGTCGGCCAGCCAGTCCAACAGTTCGGGGTGGCTGGGGTAGTCGCCCTGGGCGCCAAAATCTTCCAGCGTCTTCACCAGGCCATGTCCAAACAACAGATGCCAGTACCGATTCACAGCGACCCGGGCGGTCAGCGGATGATCCTCGCGGAACAACCATCGCGCCAGCCCCAGGCGATTGGGCGGCGCGTCGTCGGCCATCTGCGGCAGGACGCTTGGCACGCCGGGCTGTACCCGCGTCTCGCTGGGCGTCGCGTAATTGCCTCGCGTCAACACGAATGTTTCCCGCGGCGTTTCCATATCGCCCATCACCATCACGGTCGTCAGCGGCTGTTCGAGCTCGCTCTGACGCCGCTGCAGAGATTGCTGTTCGGCGCGCAGCTCCGAGGACGGCTGGTCGACGTTGGCAAAGTAGTATTCTTCCAAACTCTGCCGATGTTCGTCGCTCCGCTGCTCCGGGGCGACCGCGAGGATTTCGTCCAGCGGGTTGGTGTTCGCCAGGGTCTGCACTTCCGCCGCCGACAACCGCCTCGCGAAGACGCGGACGTCGTCGACGTCGCCGACCAATTGACCGCCGCCGTGACGGCTGCCGACAAGCAGCGACTTGGGCGTCTGAATCGTGTCCCGCAAACGGTCCTCCTGGATCGTCCATTCCCACCGCTGGCCGTCCACATAGATCGTCACCCCTGCGGCTTTGCGAGACCCGTCGTAGGTGACCATCACGTGGTGCCACTGGTCCGGCGACAGCTTCTTTTCGGAAACCACTTTGAGGGCGTTGTCGGGCCAGCTGTGGATGAAGTGCGTCGTTACCCGGCCGCCTTCCAGCAGGATGTCGTACCCGCGGTGCTTGTTGGCGCTATCCATCCGAGCCAACAACGCGCCGCTGGCCGCTTTGCCAACTCGCACCCAACCGCCGAACGAGAACGCATCGGTGTGCAGAAAGTTTCCGACGTCACCCAGGTCCACCTGACCGCCGGCCTCCAGATGCACCGCGCCACCACGCTCGTCCAAACGGCTGACCGCCCCCCGCAGCACGGCGGGCGCCTGGTCGGCAACCGCGCTGGGCGTCCGCCTGTTCTCCTGCTGGTCCAGCGGGTAGTGGGCCAGCGGATCGGCGGGGGCCGGCAAGCTGTCGCGGTCCTGGGCATCCAGGCTGGCCAGCCACCGCAGTTGGTCTTCGCGGCCGTCCTCACGCCGCTGCGCGAGCTCCTGTTCGACCTCGGCCAGTCGCGATTCGACCTCGGGCAGCTCCGCTAATTTATTGCGGTCGGGGATCTCGAGCTTCGGTTCGGCGTTGCCCTTGCGAGTCTGCATACCGCCGTCAGAACTGACGTTGAAAAACGCAAAGAAGCGGTAGTAGTCGACTTGGGACAACGGATCGAATTTGTGGTCATGGCACTGGGCGCATTCCAAGGTCAACCCCATCCAGACCATCGCAGTCGTCCGCACTCGGTCGACGGCATACTCCACGCGGTACTCTTCGGCGATCGCACCGCCTTCGTCGGTCGTGCCGTTGTTGCGATTGAATCCCGAAAGGATCTGTTCTTCCAGCGTGGCGTCCGGCAGCAGGTCGCCGGCCAGCTGGGCGACGGAGAATTGGTCGAACGGCATGTTGCGGTTGTAAGCGTCGACCACGGCGTCGCGCCAGGCCCACATGTCGCGCGGCCCGTCGGCGTGGTACACGCTGGTGTCGCCATAGCGAGCCGCGTCCATCCACATCACCGCCATCCGCTCGCCAAACGCTTGGGAGGCCAGCAAGCGATCGACCAAGGTCTCGTAGGCCTGGGGTGAGGAATCCTGAAGAAAGGCGTGGACCTCGTCAGGCGTGGGCGGCAATCCGGTCAGGTCCAGCGTCAGGCGGCGAATCAAAGTCCGCCGGTCGGCTTCGGGCGACGGTTCGCGACCGGCCGCTTCGATCCGCCGCCGCACGAAGGCGTCGATCGGATTATGCCCCCAAGCGGCCCCGTCCGGTTCGGCGGCCCCGTCCGGTTCGGCGGCCCCGTTCGGTTCGGCGGCCCCGTTCGGTTCGGGGATCGGTGGCGAGCCGACCGGACGGAACGCCCAGTGATCGGTCCAGCCGGCGCCGTTTTCGATCCAGCGACCGATCGTGGCGATCTCGTCGCCGGAGAGTTGTTTGGGCGCACCCGGCGGCGGCATCCGCAGCTCGGGATCATCGCTCGTGATCCGCTCCCAAGCCAAGCTGTTGTCCAGATCGCCCGGTACGAAGGCAGCCAGGTCGTCGCCGACCGCTTCCTCTTTGACGTCCAGCCGCAGACCGGCCGCGCGGTTGGCCTGATCGGGGCCGTGGCAATGAAAACACTTGTCCGACAGCAGGGGGCGAATATCGCGATCAAAACGCAGCTCGGGTGAATCGGCACGCCCTACACTGCCGATCGCCAACACCCACAATGCGAGAGATAGTAAGCGACGCATTGGCGGCGGGAATTCCTGTAACAGGCGGGAAGCAAGGGAGGCAGGAATCCCAGTATAGCCAAACAACGCGCACTCGCCTCCCGCAACCGAACTCGCCAGAGTTTGGGATGGTTGGAGTCTAGCCTTTAGGCGATTCGAGCGTAGGGATGCAGGCGGCTAAAGCCTGGACTCCAGCGCGACCGTAACCGAACTCGCCAGAGTTTGGACGGGGCGCCCCCTACGTTCTCATTCCAAAGTCTGGCGACTTCGGCTACGCATTCCCCCACCGCCGTCTACTCGACCGAAATGCCTTCCATGTTGAACACGGCGAAATGCGTTTCGCCGTCCGGATAGAGGTATTCCTTGATTTGGAATTTGCCTTTAACCGTGACCGGACGGGTGGTGAAGTCCGTGGTCACGCCGCCGACCAGGTTGATGATCACACAGTCGTACAGCGCCGCGCCGGGACCGAAGCAGCATTCCTGGTCATCGCGGACCAGCACGAATTCCTTGATGTCGGTTTCGCGAAACAGGGTCGAGGGCAGGATGTAACCGCGGAGCTGGACCGTGCGGCCGTGCAGCCCTTCGATCTTTTCGGTCAACATGTCCCGTTCGAACGCACCATCCTTTTCGATGTCGAATTTCAGATCGTCAAAGGTGATCTCGCCCCGGGCAAAAGCCGCCTCTCGCTCGCGGCGTTCCTTCTCCGACAGCTTGTCCTCGGCCGATACGGTCGAAGCTCCCAGGAGCAACATTCCTGCCATCGCCCAAACAATGAACTTCAGCATGCGATATTCCATGGTTCGCGTGTTCACGACCGCCGAGAACGAGGCTATTTGGCGTGGTTCGCCCGCAGCCGATACACGACGGGATTGTCAAAACCCTGACTCTGGGTTCCCTGTGGGACGACCATAAAGTCGCCGGCCAATTTCTTCTTCAGCAGATTCGCCCGTACCGTTTGGCCACCGGTCAGCACTACTTCGATCATGTCCGTACTCTTGGGCTGCCCGCCAAAGCAGCAGGTTCCCAGGTCCGGCACCAGAACGAACCGCGTCAACCGGCCGCTGCCGGCGGAAGGGTGGATGTAGCCTTTCACAAAGATCTTTTCGTTGTTCAGCTGCATCGCCTCTTCGGTGGGAAAGTCCAGGCCTTCTTCGGTCTGCTGCAGCACATAGAACGGTACGCGTTGATGTCCCTCGGGCACTTCGGTGGCGTAGATATAGGCGTGTTCGGCCATGCCGCCGACGACCAGCAACAAGTTCAGGCTCAGCCCGATCTGGGCCAGCAGTCGTCCGCCGTACTCGCGCGGATACAGGCTGGTCATCCGCAGGCCCAGCAGGGCGGCGGCGATGCCGAATACCGCGAGAACCAACATGACTTGAAAGCCGGGCACCAAGCCGACAAGCGCGACGACGGCAAGCGCGACCGAAACGATGGCCCCACGGCTGAGCGCCCGATACGGAAAGTCCGCTTCGGCCGTACCGGAGAGGACTGGGTCGGAGAATGCGGCCGGTTCGGTCGTTACGTTCGCTTGCGGCTCTTTTTCTTGCACGTCAGTTGCCATTAGGTGCGGCTCCCTTCAACTCACTGGTTCTCAGAACCGGCTACGGCCGGAGCCCCGCTGGTGAGCGTCAACCACGCGACGATCAGCATGGTTGCCAGGGCCAGCATTACTACGTTCAGGGCCGCCAGCCGGTTCGCGACAGAGCCGGTCGCACGCCGCGTCAAACCGGCCGGCACCATGCCGCCGGCCGCCACGGCTGCCAGTGGGTGGGCATCGGCGACAGCCTGACCGCTGCGAGCGAGTTGCGCCGGATTGGCCGCCACAGCGATGGGCTGCGAAGCGGCGGGCCCGGTCGAAGAGGTTTCTTTGGGACCCGGTTTGGGATCCGCGATTGGTTTGGCAAAGAAAATATTCGACCGCCGGACGCTCTCCGGATCGATCTCTTCCAGCCGTTTCAAGGCCGCTTCGGCCTCGGGCTCCGGGCAGGCGCGCAGGTAATTCACAACCGGCACTCGGACAAAATTATTGTCCTCGGTCGCGTTGACGAACAACTCGGTCACGCGATCGATCTGGCTCCAGTCACCCCAGCGAGCCAGGTCGGAAATGACCAGGTCGGCCAGTTCTGGACGCTCGAGAATGTGGTGCAGCGACGGCAGCAGTGCCGAACGCGGGATCACGTCGCCTTCGGTTCCGTGGAAGCGAATCGCCATGATCGCGGCGTAGGTATCGGTGTAGGGAGCCTTCTTGTTGGCCAGGAACAGCTCGTCGATCAGCTCCAGTCCCGGTTCGCCCGAAAGGGTCAGGTAGCAGGCGACCATGGCGTCCAAACCGCCGCGTTTCTGTTCGCTGCGAAGCATCTCCTCCAACAGCGGCAGGTCGTCCGGTCCGCCGCAAACGCCCAGCAAGGTCAAATACAATCGCTTGCGGTCCGCCGGCATCTCCGGGTCCTGGATCCATTCGACCAACTGGTCGTGATCCATCTGGTCCTCGATCGCCTTGACCGCATCGTAGGGCGTGATCGCGAACTCGTCGTAGGCGTCTCGCGCCAGCATCGGCTCTTCGTCTTCCAGGAAATCGTAGAAGAATCGCAGTCGCTGGACCGGATCGTCGGGCAACTCGCTGACCGTGCGGATGTATTTCTCGCCCCGCTCGGTGATCGGCATCAGCGACCACTGCAGGTTCGGCGGATCGACGCCGAACAGCAGAAACCGCCGGCCGTCGCCGACTTTGCCATAGTAAACCGGCGTGACCACCTGCTTCGGCTCGACGTAGTCGCCGCCGGTTAACACCTCCACAACCCGCATGCGAATCATGCCCGTCTCGGTGTTTTGCACCTCGCCCGGGATCGACTCGGCGATCACCGCCGCGTCCATCGTGGCCATTTCCTGCCGCAGGGTCTGCGACACGGCCGAACAGAACGGACAAGCCGACACTTGGGTAGCCGGCAGCAAAATCGCTAGCGGCAGGATCCAGACCAGCGAAACGATTCGATTGACTTTAGGCATGGTTATGCGATTGAAAGCTCAGAAAAAGGTAAAGACACCCGCCTCCTGCTGGAATCATAGGTGACTGCAAGGACAAAAGAGAAGCGCAGGCCAAGGGAAGCAGCAAGAAAACTGCGGGGGTGGGACGCAACACGCCATTATAACCCAGTTGGAACCCCCATGTTCCCAGACCAGTGGCCTAGGCTTCCAGCCTGTGAAAAACCTCCCCTTTCCAGAGGGGGCGAGCTGCCGCCCCCCGCGCTCCGCTCGGACTCGCGAAATTCCCTTCTCCTGCCTGACACCGTATCTGCATGGCATGGTACGCTGGTAACGCCGCGCTCTTTCGCGGCGACCTCGACCTCGCTTTCCTCCCCATCGACTGAAGAGACCTCTGCGAATGTATTTGGCAATGGCCAAACGCCTGCTGATGGAAACCGACAAGCGTCTGCTGTGGAAGGCGTCCTGGACGCTGGGCGTCAAAGGTTTGCGAAGTGTTCACAAGCACAAACGTCGGCTGAAGAAAGGCCAGTTTTTTCCGCCGTTTCTGTACCTCTCGGTCATCAACAGCTGCAACCTCCGCTGCCAAGGGTGCTGGGTGGACGTGGCGGCCAAACAGCAGCGGATCGAACTGGACGCGGCGAACCGCACCATTGATGCAGCCAAGAAGATGGGTAACGCGTTCTTTGGCATCCTGGGTGGGGAACCCTTCATGCACAAGGACCTGCTGGACCTGTTCGCCGCCCATCCGGACGCCTACTTTCAGGTCTTTACCAACGGCCATTTCATCACCGACGACGTCGCCCGCCAGCTGCGCCAGCTGGGCAACGTCACGCCGCTGATCTCGGTCGAAGGCAGCGAGATCATCAGCGACGAGCGTCGCGGGCGGGCTGGCGTGCTGGATGACACGATGGCCGGGCTCGAGGCGGCCCTGCGAAACAAATTGATGGTCGGCGTGTGCACCAGCGTCTGCCAGTCGAATATCGACGACCTGGTCAACGAAAAATGGGTCGACCGCCTGATCGAAATGGGCGTGATGTACTGCTGGTTCCACATCTACCGTCCGGTGGGTCCGGAGTCCAATCCGGACCTGGCTTTGACCAGCGAACAACAGCGGCGGGTGCGGCAGTTCGTCGTCGATACCCGGGCCACCAAACCGATCATCGTGATCGATGCCTACCACGACGACGCCGGAAACGCGCTCTGTCCCGCCGCGACCGGGTTTACGCACCACGTGGGGCCTTGGGGCGATATCGAGCCGTGTCCGGTGATTCAGTTGGCCACCGAATCGATCCACGACCAGCGGGAGTTGCGCGAGACGTTCAACGAATCGGATTTCCTCCGCGATTTCCGCCAGCTGACCGCCCAGCACACCCGCGGCTGCGTGATCATGGAGCGTCCGGACCTGTTGGTCGAGCTGGCCGAGCGGCACGGGGCCCGCGACACGACCGCACGCGGTACGGTGATGGAAGAGCTGCAGCAGATCACGCCGCGGCGAAGCCAGTTTCAACCGGGCGACGAGATCCCCGAACGCTCGCTGGTGTATCGCTGGGCCAAGAAGTACGCCTTCAACGATTTCGGCACCTACGGCCAGCACTTCAGCACCGATCGCTGGCAAGACCCCGATCAGGCGCCGCCTGCAGAATCGGCCAAGACCTCCTTGCCCGTTGTCAGCCAGTAGCCGTCTACCTCGGATTGGCATCCGAGGCTATCGACCACCATCGCTTCGCGATTCAGTGCGGCTCGCGCCCGGTCTCGGCTGGGGACAGCCGAGCTGCTCTGGGGACGATTGCCAGTTGCGAAGCAACGACCGTTGAAAGCCTGGGATGCCAAGCCCAGGTCGGCGACGTTTTTCTAGAGATCTTCGATCTGCCAGTGGTCCAATTCCATGGGCACACTGCGGTCGAAGATATTGATGATCACGGTCACGCGGCCATTGGCTTCGTCGATCGAGTCGACTTCGCCTTCCTGGTTCTGGAAGTTGCCTTCCTTGACGCGGACCCGGTCGCCGGGCTTGAAGGGAATCGCCGTCTTCATCGGCGCGTCTTCCTCGTCATCCTCTTTCGGCTTCTTGATGAAGCGATCGATGTCGGCCGGGTCCATCGGCATCGGTTTGCCGGCCGCCCCGGTGAAGTCGCTGATGCCGGACGTTTCGCGAACCAGAAACCAGCTGTCGTCATTGATCAGCATGTTGACCATCAGGTAACCGGGCAGCAGCTTGCGTTTGGTGACGCGCCGCTTGCCGGCTCGCGTGAACTCGACCACATCTTCGGTGGGGACCACGATCTCGCCGAAGTATTCTTCCATGCCTTCCATCTTGACCCGCTTCTCGAGCGCATCGCGGATGGAATCTTCGCGGTTGAAAGCGACCTTCAGGATGTACCAATCCATCTCCGATTCCGGCTCGGCATCCTCGGTCGTCGCCGCTTGCTGCGCTCCCGCCGCTTCCTCCGCAGCCGCTTCATCGACGCTAGCCTCGGCTTCACCCGCTTCGATTTCCTCCCGGACTTCGTCGGTGCCGGTATCCGCATCCTCGGCGCCGGCGTTTTCGCCTACCGCCTCTTCCAGCTCGGCGCGTTCGTCGTCGGGTTTATCGGTGGCGTCGGTGTCGGACACGATTGCAGAGACCTTGTGGGAATAGATAAAACGCGGGCGGGCGGCCGCTTGCTAGGCAGCGACGCCGAGCTGTTCGAACATCCACTGCCAGGCGAGATCAAAGCCAAACAGGGCGATGGCCAGAAAGAAGATGGTGAAGATCACGACAACCGAGGAGCGGATCATTTCGGTCTTGCTGGGCCACGAGACCTTGTTCATCTCGGCTTCGACCGCGATCAAGAAATCGGCGAAGCGCGGCCAGTTGACCAGGCGGTAACCGACCCACAAACCGACCAACAGCAGGGCTCCGGGCACGCCCAGCACCAACCAAGCCCGCTCGTCGCCTTTGAGGGTTTCGTACAGTCGCCAGCAACCGAGTGCGATCACCACCCACACGGTTAGGCAGGTCAACTGGCGAACCAGCCGGCCTTGATTGCGTTTATACACACCCGCCGACATCATTTCCGACATCAGCGGCTTGGTGGATGATTGTGTGCTGGCAACTTCCCTGGACAACGATCCTGTCTCCTGGGAGAACGAATGAATTAGAAATCTAAGCAGGGGCGGCGGGACTTGAACTCGCAACCGCTGGTTTTGGAAACCAGTGCTCTGCCAATTGAGCTACACCCCTGGAACGTCCAAATAACAAGCCGGCACCCGCAGCGGCGTCCGGCTTGGCATCAGGATTCATCTGGTCTGCCTTTTATACGCTCTGCCCGGCCGGTTCCGCAAGGCACAAAACCGTTTGCGGAACCCAAGGCGAGGCATGGCCCGAAGCGACACGCTTTGCGTCGCTCGACAAAAGGCCTGACTTGTCAAAGCCGTCGATTACTCGACGATCTTCGAAACCACGCCCGAACCCACCGTGCGGCCGCCTTCGCGAATGGCGAAGCGGACACCGTCGTCCATAGCGATCGGCTTGTGCAATTCGACCGAAACCTTGACGTTGTCGCCAGGCATGCACATTTCGGCGTCGATCAAGTTGGCCGTGCCGGTCACGTCGGTCGTGCGGAAGTAGAACTGCGGGCGGTAACCGCTGAAGAAGGGCGTGTGGCGGCCACCTTCGTCTTTGCTCAAGCAGTAAACTTCGGCTTCGAACTTGGTGTGCGGGGTGATGCTGCCCGGCTTGGCCAGCACCTGGCCACGCTGGATGTCGTCACGCTTGACGCCACGCAGCAGGCAGCCGACGTTGTCGCCCGCTTTGCCGATGCCCAGTTCCTTGCGGAACATTTCCACACCCGTGCAGGTGGTCTTCACGGGCTCTTCGGCCAGACCCACGATGGCGACTTCTTCGCCAACTTTGATCACGCCACGCTCGATACGACCCGTGGCCACGGTTCCACGACCTTCGATCGAGAACACGTCCTCGATGGCCATCAGGAACGGCTTGTCTTCTTCCCGCTTGGGCTCGGGGATGTAGCTGTCCAGGGCGTCCATCAGCTCGCTGATGCACTTGCTGGCTTCGGGATCCGAAGGATTGTTGTAGGCCGGCAGAGCACTGCCGCGGACGACCGGCAGGTCGTCGCCGGGGAAGTCGTACTTGCTCAGCAGTTCGCGAGCTTCCAGTTCGACCAGTTCCAACAGCTCTTCGTCGTCGACCAGGTCGCACTTGTTCAGGAACACAACGATGTAGGGCACGCCGACCTGGCGAGCCAACAGGACGTGCTCTTTGGTCTGCGGCATCGGGCCGTCGGCGGCGCTGACCACCAGGATCGCACCGTCCATCTGGGCGGCACCGGTGATCATGTTCTTGATAAAGTCGGCGTGGCCGGGGCAGTCGATGTGAGCGTAGTGACGGGTGTCCGTCTCGTACTCGACGTGAGCCACGGCGATCGTCACGGTCTTGGTCTGGTCACGGACGGTACCGCCTTTGGCGATATCCGAATAATTCTTAGCTTCGGCAAGACCCTTGGCGGCTTGCACAGCCAGAATCGCTCCAGTGGTGGTCGTTTTACCATGGTCAATGTGACCGATCGTTCCCACGTTGACGTGTGGTTTGGTACGCTCGAAAGTTGCCTTAGCCATTGTTTTCACCTGCAACCATCTGACTGGCTTGCCGAACGGGAACGCCCCGCGACATCCGCACGTTCTCTCGCGCTGCTTTCACACCGCAACGTCAACCGAAAAAACCGCGGCCGCGCCAGTTAACACAAAAAACGGAAAAAAGAGCTGTTGATGGGACTTGAACCCATGACCTCATCCTTACCAAGGATGTGCTCTACCAACTGAGCTACAACAGCGAAAAGCGGGTGAAGGGAATCGAACCCTCGTATTCAGCTTGGAAGGCTGCTGCTCTACCATTGAGCTACACCCGCGTCGACCCGGCATCCTCACGCGTGAACCATCGCTGGCTCCCGCCGACCGGGCCACGGCACCGCTCGACACTTGCTCAAAAAAAACGAGCAGCTGCCAAGCAACAAAAATGGGGGGTATAGGATTCGAACCTATGTAGACAATGTCAGCGGATTTACAGTCCGCCCCCTTTAACCACTCGGGCAACCCCCCGCAAAACAGCCTCGCCGCCTCTCGTCAGACGAACAAGCAACGGCAAACCGCTTTGGGTTGTTTCGAATTGTGCCTGCTTGACCCCGTCTTTTGCAAGCCGGCCTAAGCCCGCCGAAGCAAAAAAACGTGGACACTCGACAGCCCTCGACAGAGCCAGCGGAGGGGTTCGAACCCACGACCTGCTGATTACAAATCAGCTGCTCTGCCAACTGAGCTACGCTGGCCAATCCCTCGCTTCACAACCGCGTGTTCGCCACGCCATGTGAGGCAAGAGAAGGGCAGAGTTTAGCGATCCCGCCGAATGCGGCAAGCCGGAATTTGCCGGTTCTGGCGTTTTCCTCGCAGAATACTGCGAATTTGCCGGCTCTCTCCAAATGCCTATCGCTCGCGAGGTAGTTTGCAACCTACCTCGCGAGCGATTTTCCACCGGCTCTCGGGCCCCCCCGATTACGCTGTCAAAATCTCAAACCTCAAAATCTCCAATCTCCAATCTCCAGTCTCAGATCTCTCAGCCGCCGATCGCTCGCACTGTGTTCTTGGGCACCATGTCCCCGAACAGTCGCTGCAGCAGCGTTGTTTCGTGTTTGCGGATCTGGATCCGGTCGCCCGGCCGGAGGGCGTAGTCGCTCTCGGGACGGACCTCTTTGCCTTCCATCTGCACGTCCATCCGCACGCCGTCCATCTGGGTTTTCGAGTCCCGGAAGACGCGGACCTGCATGCCGCCAAACAGCGACCCGACTTCGGTTTGGTCCAGCAGGTCGCTGACGTAAACCGTTTTGCCTTCGGGCGGCAGCGGCAGCACGCGGATCGGTTGGGCGTCGCCCTCGATCTGCAGCACGATCGAATTCTGTTTCTTGGCCTGTTTGATCCGCTGGAAAACCTCGGTCGATCCACCCGCCTGCAATTGTTCCAGGGACGCGTTGCCGGCCAGCGGCGAGCCTGTCGCGTCGCTCAGGGCACGCTTGCCCGGCGACTGGACGAGCGTGCACCCGGTGCTGGACGCCAGCAGGGCGAGGGCAAGCGGCAGGGTGTGGGCGAAGGGTCGCAGCATGGTTTCTATGACAACGGTTGAACGCAGTTGGCTCGGATTGGCAAACTGTGCCGGTCAGGCGAGCTATGAGGGTTATCGGGAGCCGCCCCCGGGAAGCTGAGCGAAAATGGAAATTAATTTCGGTCTTCTGCGAAAGAAGTTGGGCCGGCCCATGAGTTCGTTGGTAGCTGATCTCGCCAGAGCTTGGAGGAAGCGAGTGGCGAGAAGCGAGAAGCGAGATCTAATTGTGCTCGTGCTCGATTTGAGATTTGCTGACTCTAACGGACTCTATGGTTGGCGTGCGAAGTTCGGACGCAGCAGTCACGGCAGTGGCGACATGCGGTAGCCCAGACGCGAGCCTGAGGTGCCGCTGGCTATGGCGGGATTTCCGCGGTTGTACACGAGGTCGATCGCGGTATACTCTTGAGCTTCGAAAAATTCGAACCGATTTCGAACTGCTCGCCCAACCCAGCGTGCTCTCGCCCCCAACGGTGCGGCAGTGACGCTGTAAAGCCAATAAGAATCTATCTTCCACACCGTTTATTGTTTGTAAGAACGTCGGAGAACACTCATGGCCCGCCAATGCGAATCCTGCGGCAAGAAAGTCCAGATGGGCAATCGTGTCGAAACCCGCGGTAAAGCCAAGTACCTGGGTGGCGTCGGTACCAAGATCACGGGGATCACGCGACGAAAATTCGTCCCCAACCTGCAGAAGGTGCATGTGACCACACCCGGCGGCCAGAACAAAACGATGCGTGTTTGCACCTCGTGCATCCGCAGCGGAGCCGTCCGGAAGGCCGTCAAGGTCAAGCCCTTCGAGCTGGGTGATAAGAAGCCGGCGAAGAAGTAGCCATGGCGTTTTCCGACGACGACATCCGCAAACTGGCCTACCTGGCCCGGTTGGAATTGACCGACCAGGAGGTCCAGACGCTCGGTCCACAGCTCGAGCGAATCCTGGGTTTTGTGGAACAACTGGCCGAGCTCGATACCGAGGGTGTCGAGCCGATGACGACGGCGCTGGACGTCAATAACCGCTGGATCGCCGACGTCGTCCAGCCCGGGCTCTCGCGCGAGCAGGCGCTGGCCAACGCCCCCCTGGCCGACGACGAATGCTTCCTCGTCCCCCCCGTGCTGCCGTCCTAGCCGGGGCACCAGTGGCATAGGCTTCCAGCCTGTGAACAGTGGCATAGGCTTCCAGCCTGTGAACAGTGGCATAGGCTTCCAGCCTGTGAACAGTGGTATAGGCTTCCAGCCTGTGAGGAATAACCTGTCCCGCAGCCGAATTCGCCAGAATTTGGATCGTTGGAGTCTAGCCTTTAGGCGATTCACCCGAGTCCAGCCTCCAAGCTGATTCGTCCGAGTCCAGCCTCCAAGCGTTGTCACCCCAGGCCGCCCACAAAACTTGCCCCACAAAATCGGCTAAAGCCTAGACTCCAGCGTCTCTAACGCCCAAAGTCTGGCGACTTCGGCTACAGCGTCTGTTCCCCGTCGCTCTTTGATTTGATTACCTCATGACTATCCCGCTCGATTCGGCCGTTACGCTGCAATCCCTGCTCGCCAGCGGCGAACTCTCGGCCGTCGACGTGGCCCGCAGCGTCTTGGAGCGTGCCGCGGCGACCGAGTCCACCGTGGCGGCCTTCACCTATCGCCCTGATGAACGCTTGCTCGAGCAGGCCGAAGCGATCGACCGGCGGCGACGCGAGGGCCAGCCGCTGGGACCGTTGGCCGGGATCCCGGTCGCCGTCAAGGACGTGCTCTGCACCACCGACATGCCCACGACGTGCTCGTCGCGGATGCTGGAAAATTTCCGGTCGCCCTACGACGCCACGGTCGTCGCCCAGCTTCGCGCCGCCGACGCTCTGTTGGTCGGCAAGACGAACATGGACGAATTCGCGATGGGGGCCAGCACCGAGAACAGCGCCTTCGGTCTCACCCGCAATCCCTGGGCTTCGACCTGCACGCCCGGCGGCAGCAGTGGCGGTGCGGCCGCCGCGGTCGCCGCTTCGGTGGTCCCGCTCAGCGTCGGCAGCGACACCGGCGGCTCGATCCGCCAGCCCGCGGCGTTCTGCGGCGTCACCGGGTTGAAACCGACCTACGGCCGGGTCAGCCGCTACGGGTTGGTCGCCTTCGCCAGCAGCCTCGATCAGGTCGGACCGTTGGCCTGGGACGTGGCCGACAACGCCCTGCTGCTGTCTCACCTCGCCGGCTTCGACCCGCGAGATTCCACTTCGCTGGATGCTCCGGTGGAGGATTATCTGGCTGCGGTTTCGCCGGCCGCGACCGCGGATCTCAAAGGGCTGCGAATCGGACTCATCCGCGAACACGTCGATCACCAGCGACTGGCCGCTCCGGCTCGCCAGGCCGTGCTGGACGCCGTGGGCGTATTGACCGCGGCCGGTGCCGAGGTCGTCGACGTGCACTTCGACCAGACCAAGTACTGGGTGCCGACCTATTACATCATCGCCCCCTGTGAGGCCAGCAGTAACCTGTCTCGCTACGACGGGGCGCACTACGGCTTCCGGGCCCAGCCGGCCGCCGAAGCGGCCCAGCAACACGGACCGCTGACGGCCACCTACTGTCAGAGCCGCGATCAGGGCTTCGGGGCGGAGGTCAAACGCCGCATCATGCTGGGCACCTACTCGCTCAGCGAAGGCTACGCCGACCGCTACTACGCCAAAGCCCTGCAGGTGCGGCGGTTGATCCGCGACGATTACGACGCGGCCTTCGGCAAGGTCGACCTGCTGCTCGGCCCCGTCACCCCGGGCCCCGCTTTCCCGCTGGGCGAGAAGGTCGACGATCCGCTGGAGATGTACCTCTGCGACCAGTTCACCGTCGGCGCGAACCTGGCCGGGATCCCCGCCATCTCGCTGCCCGCCGGCCACGACGAGAACAATCTGCCCCTTGGCGTGCAACTGCAAGCTCCACCGCTGGGCGAAGCCGCCTTGCTGCGAGCCGGCACCGTGTTTCAAAACGCCACCGACCATCATCGACGGAGGCCGCAACTGTGAGCGACCGGCGTGACGCCGACGGACGTTATCCGTTCAAAACCGTGATCGGCCTGGAAGTCCACGCCCAGCTCCGCACGGCCAGCAAACTGTTTTGCCGCTGCAGCACCCAGTTCGGCTCCGCGCCCAACACCCAGGTCTGCCCGGTGTGTCTGGGCCTGCCCGGGGCCCTGCCGGTGATGAACGAACACGCCATCGAACTGGCCATCACCACCGGCCTGGCACTCAACTGCGACATCCCCTCGGTGACCAAGTGGGACCGCAAACAGTACTTCTATCCCGACCTGCCCAAGGGCTATCAGATCAGCCAGTTTGATATGCCGATCTGTGCCGAGGGCTACCTGGACATTCCCGATCCGGCCGATGAAGGCGAGACGCGGCGCATCGGACTGTTCCGCGCTCACCTGGAAGAAGACGCCGGCAAGAGCATGCACGACGAGGCGGCCGGTCGCGACCACTCTCGCATCGACCTGAACCGTTGTGGCACGCCGCTGCTGGAGATCGTCAGCAAGCCCGAGATGTTTTCGGCCGCCGAAGCTCGCAGCTATCTGACGGAATTAAAACTGCTGCTGACCCACCTGGGCGTTTCGGATTGCGAGATGCAGGAGGGCAGCCTCCGCGTCGACGCCAACGTGAACCTCCACATCGAGAAGGACGGCAAACGGATCGCCACGCCGATCGTGGAAGTCAAAAACATGAACAGCTTCCGGGCCGTCGAGCGAGCGATTCAGTACGAGGCGGAGCGGCAGTACCAGGAATGGGAAGACACCGGCAACACGATCGAAACCGTTTCCAAACGCACCTTCGGCTGGAACGACGCGACCGAAGAGACGTTCGTCCAGCGTGAGAAAGAGGAATCGGCCGACTACCGCTACTTCCCCGATCCCGACCTGGTGCCGGTGCACTTGCCCAAGGAACGCATCGAAGCGGCCCGCGAGGCGATGGGCGAACTGCCGGCGGCGACGCGCGAGCGTTTCCAGACCCAGTACGAGCTGAAGGCCTACGACGCCGACGTGATCGTCAATCAGGGCCCGGCCATGGTCACGTACTTCGAAACCGCGGCCACCGCGTCGAAGGACCCCAAGCGGACCAGCAGCTGGATCCAGCAGGACGTCATGCGGACGCTCAAAGAGCGGCAGGAGGAGATCGGCGCGTTTCCCGTTTCGGCCGAGACGCTCGGCCAGCTGCTGGGCGAAGTCCGCGCCGGGCGGCTGGACAACAACCGCGCTCGCGACGTCTTTCAACACCTGCTCACCCACGGCGGCTCGGTCGAGCAAGCCACGGCGGCGCTGGGCATCGAAGCGGTCGACGACAGCGAGCTGGACGCGCTGTGCGACGAGCTGTTGGCGGAGAACCCGCAAGTCGTCCAGCACGTGCAGGGCGGCAAACCGCAAGCGGTCGGAGCGTTGATCGGCAAAGCCAAGCAGAAGAACCCCAACATCAACCCCGGCCAGCTCCGAGAAACGCTGCTAGCCAAAATCGCCGCCATGTAGCCGAGCAAACGCATCCGAACTCGCCAGAGTTGGGACCGTAGTGGACGAGGCAACGAGTCCCGTTTTGGTCGATGGCTGTCAGTTGCTAGTTACCAATGAGCGGACAGCCGGAATCGCGAAGCGATGGCAGTCGATAGCCTCGGATGCAATCCGAGGTAGCCCGCCCACACGAACATTTACTCCCCTCTCCCCCGAACGCCTGGCGAGCCCAAGCGAGCCAGGCGTTCGGGGGTGAGCCAAGATCGCCGCCATGTAGCCGAGCAAACGCATCCGAACTCGCCAGAGTTGGGGCCGTAGTGGACGAGGCAACGAGTCCCGTTTTGGTTGATGGCTGTCAGTTGCTAGTTGCCAATGAGCGGACAGCCGGAATCGCGAAGCGATGGCAGTCGATAGCCTCGGATGCAATCCGAGGTAACCCGCCCACACGAACATTTTCTCCCCTCTCCCCCGAACGCCTGGCGAGCCCAAGCGAGCCAGGCTTTCGGGGGAGAGGGGTCGGGGGTGAGGGGGAATGATCGCGCGGCGCCGCCTGTCAGCACCCGCACCCGAACGCGTCAGCATCAAGGCGCCAGAGTCCAGGCTTCAGCCGCCCCGCGTCCAACAGGCAGTCTGCAATCGCCTAAAGGCTAGACTCCAGCGCCCCTTCCCAATAAACAATTTGCAATGTTCATTTTGCAATTTGCAATCAGCCGCGCCGCCTCCCCCCCAAAGTCTGGCGACTTCAGCTACCTCCCCAACAACCAACAACCATCAACCATCAACCATCAACCATCAACCAACAACCGACAACCAACAACCAACCCCCAACTCACTCCACCGAAAACCGGTGCACCGTCGTCTCTTCCAGCGTCGCGCCGGGTTTCAGCAGCGTGCTCGGGAACGACGGCTTGTTGGGCGCGTCCGGGTAGTGCTGAGTCTCCAAGCAAAACGCCTCGTGCGCACCGGCTCCGGCTGAGGACGCGTTGCCGGGCAGGTGGTTCGCCGTGTACAGCTGCATGCCGGGCTGAGTCGTTTCGATTTCCAGGACGCGGCCGCTGTCCGGATCCACAACGCGAGCGGCCGGCCGCAGCACCCCGGCGTGGCCGTTGACGACGTAGCAGTGGTCGTAGCCCTTGGTCGCCGGTAATTGATCCAGGCGAGCTCCCAGGGTTTCGCCTCGGCTAAAGTCCAGCGGCGTGCCGGCCACGTCGCTCAGCTTGCCCGTCGGGATCAGCGTCGCGTCGACGTCCAAAAAGTGGTCGGCGTGGATCGTCACCACGTGGTCCATGGCCGATCCGCTGCCGGCCCCGCCCAGGTTCCAGTAGCTGTGGTTGGTCAGGTTGATGTGGGTGGGCGCGTCGGTCGTCGCGGTGAACCGGATCGTCAGCTCGTTGGCGTCGTTCCAGGTGTACTCGGTCACCACAGTCACGGTGCCGGGGTAGCCCTCAAAGCCGTCGGGATCGACCAGGGTGAACCGCACGCCCGCCGCCCCCAGCTCGGACGATTCGGTCGACTCAAACGGTTCGGCTTGCCACATCCGGTGGTCGTAGCTGACGCTGCCGCCGTGCAGATGATTCGGGCCGTTATTCGTGACCAGCTCGTACGTCTTGCCGTCGATCTCAAAACGGCCCTTGGCGATGCGGTTGGCAAAGCGGCCGATGGTGCCGCCGAAGTGCGGGTGCGAGCCCAGGTAGCCGTCCAGGGAATCGAAGGCGAGATTGACGTTGGCCGTGTTGCCGTCGCGATCCGGCACGACCACTTCCAGCAGGGTCGCGCCCCAGTCGGTCAGGGCCACCGAGTGGCCGTGGGCGTTGGTCAGCCGAAAACGAGTGACCGGTTCGCCCTCGTTGGTTTTTCCCCAAGCTTCCGATTCCAATTTCACGCCAGATTCCTTCGCATCAGCGGTCGCGGCCAGCAGCAACCCGATGGCCAACCAAGTTCGCAGTATGTACATGTCCACAAGACCCACGTTATGTTCAACAAAGCATGTGAAGAATTTACCGCCTCGCAAAGCCCCCGGCCATGAATGCGCCCCCGGACACAAACTCGCCCCCGGACATGAACGCTTTCCCGTCTGCTCCGCAGCTCCCAACGCTCCAGCCGCTTCGCATCGGCAACGTGCCCATCGATTTCCCGATCGTCCAGGCCGCCCTGTCGGGCTACAGCGATCTGCCGATGCGGCTGCTCGCCCGTCGCCACGGCGCGGGCTACGCGATCTGTGAAGTCATGCTGGACCAGTTTCTGCTGGCGGTCAAGAAACGGCAGAAAACCAAGCACTTTTTGACGATTCATCCCGACGAGGCTCCTGTGGGCGGCCAGCTGATGGGAGCGGAACCGGAGCAGTTTGCGGCCGGGGCGCTGCGATTGGTCGAAGCCGGATTCGACGTGATCGATATCAATTTCGGCTGTCCGGTGAAGAAGGTTTTGGGGCGCTGCCGGGGCGGATTTCATCTCTCCCAGCCGGCCGTGGCGATCGAGATCATTCGCCGCACCCGTGACATGGTACCCGATCACATCCCGGTGACCGTGAAAATGCGCCGCGGCATCGACGATACCCAGCAGTCGCGAGACCAATTTTTCGAGATCCTCGACGGCGGGTTCGACGCGGGCATCGCCGCGGTGACGGTACACGGCCGGACCGTGGAGCAGCGGTACATCGGGCCGAGCCGCTGGGAGTTTCTGCGGGAAGTCAAACAGCACATCGGCCCGGACCGCGTCGTGCTCGGCAGCGGCGACCTGTTTCGCGCCGAGGACTGTTTGCGGATGATCGCCGAGACGGGGATCGACGGCGTCACGGTGGCTCGCGGCGCGATCGGCAACCCCTGGATTTTCGCTCAGGCCCGAGCCCTCGCCGAGGGCCGACCCCTGCCGCCCCCGCCCACGCTGCACCAGCAAGCCGACGTGATGCGGCAGCACTTCGATCTGTGCGAGCAGACCTACGGCGAGGACCGAGCTCCGTTATTGATGCGAAAGTTCTGCATCAAGTACACGGCCAGCCACCCGCGGATGGACGAGGTCCGCAGTTCCTTTACGCGGATGCGATCGCGAGAAGCGTTCGACGCCGCGCTTGCCCAGCACTACACCGAAGACGCCCCCGGCCAGTACCCACCCCGCGAAGTCCACCGCACCCAAAGCGAAGGCTAAGCACGTCGCAACATTTCATTCGGCTTTACTCTCCCTCTGGGGGAGTCGGGCTCTTAGGCCCGGAGAGGGTTTTCGTAGGGCCCTTCCCGGGCCTAAGAGCCCGACCCTCCCGCTGCGCGGGAGGGTGTTGTCGCGGGGTTTCACCGAAAAATTCATGCCGACGTGCTTAAGTCGAGCAAATGAGCCGTTTGGGCGATAGCCCCGGTTCCCCCAGCCAACTCCCAACGTCCAACTCCCTACACTTTACTCCCCTCTCCCCCGAAGCCTGGCGAGCCCAAGCGAGTCAGGCTTCGGGGGAGAGGGGGCGGGGGTGAGGGGGAAACACAGCCGCGCTAGAGCCTTTCGGTCCAGCTCAGCGATACTCACCGAAACGACGGCTCAGTTCCCAACCAACAACCAACAACCAACAACCAATAACCAACAACCAACAACCAAAATGCACCTCTACCTCACCGGATACCGCGGCAGCGGCAAGACCAGCGTCGCCCGAACCTTGGCCAGCGAGCTGGGCGTGGACGCGATCGACCTGGACGCGGTCATCGAGCGAGAGGCGGGGCGGACGATTCCGGAGCTATTTGCCGACGAAGGCGAGTCGGGCTTCCGCGACCGCGAGAGCGAGGCGCTTGCGCGAGTGGCCGAGCGACGGGAAGCGGCGGTGGTGGCATTGGGCGGCGGAGCGATCTTGAGGGAGGAGAACCGGCAGGTGATCCGCCGCAGCGGCCGCTGCGTGTGGCTGGTAGCTCGGCCCGAGACGCTAGCCGCAAGAATCGCCGCCGACGAGCAAGACGGACCGCAGCGGCCGAGCCTCACCACCCCAGGCGGCGACCCAGCCGAAGAGGTCGCGAGGGTCCTCGAGCAGCGTCAGCCGCTGTACGCCGCGGCGGCCGAGCACCGAGTCGAAGTCGACGACCAAAGCATCGACGAGATCGCCGAGCAAATCCTCACCTGGCTCGACCAACAACTCACCTAACCTCCCCCCCCCCTGAGCCGCAGACGCTAGCCTCGGGCCTTCCCCACCGAACCGCCGCCTCTCCACCCCGCGAGGCATTGAAACCAATTCAGCACAATCCCCCACACCGAAAAATCCGGCCTCTCAAGACCGCGTAGACCCCCCGAGCCGTTTAGGCGATAGCCTCGGTTCTCCCCCCCCATCAACCAACAACCATCAACCAACAACCATCAACCAACAACCAACAACCAACAACCAACAACCAACACTCCCCCAACCATCGCCACCCCACCAACCCGCGCTCCAACACCCATCGCACGGCGCCCCCCGCCGCCGCCAAAATCTCCACGGGCGGTTGGCAATTCTCGGGAAAGAAGTAGAGTAGAGCAGTATCACGAGGCAGCGGTCGATTTCCGCGAGCGAGAAAGCGCGTTCCGCCTGAAAAAAGGCCGGCGAGGCGATCTTGCGAGCGATGCGTGGATCGATTAAATTCCCACGCAATCGAAGCCAAGCTTCGGCGAAAGCCAAACCACGATCCCCTGTAGCTCAGTTGGTAGAGCAGGCGGCTGTTAACCGCCTTGTCGCAGGTTCGAGTCCTGCCGGGGGAGCTTTTTGAAAACGCGGAATTGATCCGCCACACCAGTTAACACCAAAAGCCGAGAACACCCGTTCTCGGCTTTTCGCGTTTTGACGCAGGATTTCGCCGGGTTTGTGATGTGTGCGAGATTCTGAGAGCGCTCTCAGAATTCCAGTTCAGCGTTTCATCCGGTGTGCGAAACCAACCATACTGAAAAAAGTTCTCGCGCTCTCTGTTTTGGACGCCCGATCGGGTTAACAACCCGGTTGCTTTCGGTGCCCGAGGAAACCCTTATGGAAAAGATCATTCGATCCTTCGACACGCACGAGGAAGCCGATCGCGCGAGTCGAGAAGATGACGCAAAGCTGACGACAAGCCAGCGTCTCGCCCACTTCCTGCAGATGATGGCACCGGCCTATGAGTCGACCGCAAGACTTCAGAGAGTTTATCGAACTCGCAATCTCGATGAACCTGAGGTTCGTGATCCTTGGCGGCTGGGCGGATGATCTTAGACGGCCCGCGACAGCGACTTCTTGTTTCAGCCATCGAGCGCCCGAACCATGAGCAGCCTCCAAGATATTGATCAACTCCAACTGGAAGCCTATCGCCAAATGACTGGCGAGGAACGCTTGCGGATAGGACTTGGTCTTTATGAAGCCTCGTTGGCAATCGCTCGGGAAGGCATCCGAAACCGCTTTCCAGACGCGGATGACGCGTTCGTTGAGGAAAAACTGCGGGCACGCATTCGCGCGGGTTATGAGATCGAGTCCGCTAGAAAGGGCGTTTCGTGACAGAGGAGGAATTGCTGGTTGATTGCCTGCGCCGTCTCGAAACGGCAGGGATCGACTATATGTTGGTCGGTTCCATGGCCGGTAACTACTGGGGAGTTCCTCGCTCTACCCACGACATCGACTTCGTCATCGAGTATGGCGCGGCGGAAGTAGAGGCGATCCTCGCGGCCTTCCAAGACGACTTCTTCATCCAAGAAATCAGTGTGAAATCGGCCCTGCGTCCGCCACACCAGTTCAACGCGCTTGATAATCGCTCGGCGTTGAAGGTCGACTTCTTCCGAGTTGCCGGCGACGAATACGAGTTCACGCGTTTTGCTCGTCGTCAGCGCATCACGTTACTCGGTCAGCCAGCGTGGATCGCGGCACCGGAAGACGTTTTGTTGCACAAGCTGCGATGGCACAAGATCAGTCCGAGTGACAAGCAACTGAAGGACGCCCGTGGGATCTTTCTTGTTTCGGGTGAAGAACTCGATCGAGACTACCTCAAACATTGGGCTGCACAGATCGAAGTGGCCGATCTCCTTCGTTCAATTCTCGAAGGCTAACTATCACGCATCAAAGCCGCCCTCCAATCATCCAGCAGGACGATGCTGATCGTCCCAGCCGCGTGGCTGTAAACGACGCGATGAATGACGTCGCGTAACTGCGTCGACTGTTCGAGTTCGTCCAGTCCATTCCAGTGCTTCCGCAGTTCCATCGGAATCACCGACCGCGTATCATCGACGTCGGACAGCACGTCGCACACGAATTGCTCCAGCTCGTAAGCCCCCACGTTCACGCCCGAACACGGCTTCCTGCCGCCCGCGGTGGAACGGCAGCGATAGTAGATGTAGCGAACCGGACCGCGCTGCGAAACGCTCGTGCTCATCGGCCGGTCGCACTGCCCGCAGATCAACAGCCCTCGCAAATGCACGCCGAAGGAGTCGAACTGCCGTTTGCCGGAGCGCGGCTGCGGTTCTCGCGTGCGGCGTCCGGCCAGTTGTCGCTGCACCGCCTCAAACACATCACGCGATACGACCGCTTCGTGCTCGCCGGGCAGTGTCGATTTACCGTGACGAACCAGACCTGCGTAGGTGGGGTTTTTCAGCAGCGCCGCGATTCGCCTGGCCGTCCATCTGCCCGTGTTTCCATCTTGATCTTTACAGCCGTTCAGATCTGCCACGTTAGCCAGATCGCTGGGACGCCCACCCTCGGCGGCCAACTTGAAGAGTCGCGGACAAGCGGTTGCTGATCGGGATCGGGTAGCAGACGCTTCGTTCTCGGATTGGCATGATACCCGAACGGAACACGACCGGCGACCCGCTTCCCCTTCCGCTTCAACGCCGCCCGCGCATCGGCCATCCGTTCCCGAGTCAGTTCCTGCTGAAACTCGCTTGCTGCTGCAATGATGTTGATCGTCAACCGGCTTGCCGCCGAAGTGCGGCTGTAGCTGGGATCGGTGATGACAACGAGTTCAACGCTGTGCGTGTCGAACAATTCCAGCAACGTTTGCAGATCGGCCAAACGACGGGTCAGCCGATCGATACTGTAGATTACCAATCGATCGACTTCCTCGTTTCGAATCGCCGAGATCAGTTCCCGCAATGCCGGCCGGTCCAGCGTTTCACTGGACTGGCCTTCGTCGCGAAAGATGCGGGTGACGACCCACCGTCGCTCGCCAGCCATCTCGCGGCAGATACCGAGCTGCGCCTCGCAGGAAGTGAAACTCCCAGCCCGACTGCGCGATTGCCGCGCATAGATCACCGTCCGCCGATCGGTTTCCCAGTTCGGCGATTCCTTCTCGGGGCCGGTGGTTTCATCGGAAGCTTCGGACTGCATCGAAGACTTGACTGTCTTTAGGAGTCCACTCGAACGCCATGATCATAAGCCGCGACCAGGCGATACGGATGCGACAGATCTTCGTTGTTGTACACGAGCACGTGCGGAAGTCGCTCGATGGCCCGCTGTAGATTAGCCCGAGTGCGATCGAACCGCCCCCGCAGTTTCTCGTCCGGCACGTCGTGGCCTCCCTGGCTGACTCGCATCGAGACACGGCGGATCGATTCCTCGACCGAATCGAGCTCGATGAAAATCAGCGCTACCGTGTAGCCCAGCGAAGCATACGCAACGAGCTGATCGACTTTTTCGCCAACCGGGTCGGACAGCACGGTTTCGAAGACAAAGCTCTCGCGTTGGTTGACCAATACCGTCCGCATTGCGGCCGCGACCTCAGCCGCCTCGTACGACGAAATCTCCAAGGCAGCTGCGATCACGTCGGCATTGATAAACCGCAATCCGCAGTCGGCGAGGAAGGCTTCGTAAAAGGTCGATTTACCGGCACCGTTCGAGCCGGCGATCGCGATCACGATCGGACGTTGGTCCAGGAAAGCGAACCAGCGACTCAACGCTCCGCCTCGACGGGAACAAACTCGCGATCCACGAAGCGGCCGGTGATCTCCGATCCGTCGGCATCGATTCGGCAGACAAGATCGGGGCGGCCGGGAACTGGTTTGTAATGCGGATAGGGCCGCTGCGCCAAATGGTCGGCGACTCGCCGGCGTCCGGCCGCCGAGTTGACGTCCGCAACGATTTCCGAAAGCGGTTGCTGCTTACCGGAAGCCTGCAGCGCGAGCGCGCGATCGCCCCGCAGCAGCGGTTCAATCGACTTGCCCAGGGTGGCCCAGAATTCGATTTGTCCGGCCAGGCTACGCTGAGAGTACGGCACCACGGCTCGTGCGTCGTCGACCAACTGATCGGAAAGTTTGACAGGTTGTCCCATAAAATCACCTCAACACCCCAGGGTAGCATTTTGCTACTCCAGGGTCCAGTTCCAGACAGTCCCATCGGAGATTTGGTTAACAACCCGGTTGCGATCGCCCCTCCCTCCGATTGCCCCGAGTGAACGTCGCCAAGTAAAATCCAAGGGATCCCTCGCGACCGCTGATGCTCCACAAGGGAGCAGGAAAGCCCATTGAGCCACGCTGGTTAACAGTCCGGTCGCGAATGAGCCAGCTCGAATTTGAGCTTTTTCAATACGCGGAATTGATCCGCCGCACCAGTTAACACCAAAAGCCGAGAACACCCGTTCTCGGCTTTTCGCGTTTTCACGCCGGATTTCACTGGGTTTCGCTGCTCGCGAAATTCCGAGAGCGCTCTCACCTTCGCAGTTCAGCGACCCCCGCACCCTACGAAACCAATCGGCTTTGCCGAGGACTCTCGCGCTCTCTGGTTCTGAAGGCCGATCTGGTTAACAACCCGGTTGGTTTCGGGGTGCGAAACCAACTCAGCGATGCCCGTCGCGAGCTGGCCATTTCATTGATCGAGTCCCTCCTCGAAGAAGTCGCCAGAGACCTCTTTCAATCGATACACAGTCTTCGTCGTGACGCCGACGTCGTGCTCGATCATGAACTCGGCTAGTCGTTTTCCATCGATGAGAACCACTCGTTTCCCTTCGATCCGATCGACAAACGTTTTCGCGTCATCAGAGAATCGGCCAGTGGTTAAGATGACGCCCTTCTTTGCTCGAATCAGATCCATGCTGCCGACAAAGGCCTGAACCACTGGACGCCCTACGGTCCCTTGCCAACGCTTCGCCTGAAGACACACCACATCCAAGCCAAGCTTGTCCTCGCGAATCACTCCATCGATGCCGCCGTCGCGAGCGTAGCTTGTCACTTCGCCGCTATCGACACCGCCACCATATCCCATGGCCTGCAACAGACGCACGACGACCTGCTCAAAGAACGCGGGCGACACTTCACTCAATCGCTCAAGTAATTCGTCCGACACCGCTGCCTTCCACTCGGCGTAAGCCGATTCAAGCTGTTCGAGTGGAGTCGCATCTTCTTCTTCAATTTCCTCGGCGGTCTTCGTTTTCGCGGCATCACTTGCGGCAGACCCGGCAATAAATTCAGGGTAGCCATCAAATTGCTTTAGAAACTTCATGTTCACCGCGGCCGGCTGCTTCTCCAGCACTTCCCGTCCGCAAGATGACAGTCGAACGCGTCCACGCGAAGGGTTGTCGACTAGGCCGGCTTTCTTCATGTGGGTCTTCGCCCAGGCCACACGATTACTGAAGACGGTTTGCTGGCCACTCGGAAGAACTTCAGCCAAATCACTCTCCGACATCCCGAACCGATCGGCCAGGAGTGAAACCATCTCCTTCATGGACCGTTCCTGCCCATCGGAGAGGACTTCCAGAAACGGAAGCATGATCGACTGGAAATCTGGGATCGGCATCGAATCACTTGGCAGGTAAAAGACTGGCGGGGGAGCAGCTACTTGTTACTGACGAGCGACTTTTCTAGAGCTTTCAGTGAGCGTCGATCCATCTGCGCGAGTCGTCGGAAGAGTTCAGGGTTTTGGCGAATACGGCTTCGGATCGAAGCCGGTACCTTGTCGGCCAACAGCAGCAGCTCGTCTTCGTCAGCCTTCAATTCATCTGCCAACTTATGGATGAATTTCTCCGACGGGTAATCACCGAAGTGCAGCTTTCCGTTCTCGACCTTGCTGATGTACGAAACACTTACGCTCATCCGGTCGGCCACGGTTTGTTGGGTCAGCCCTTGCTGAACACGTAGCTCTCGCACTCGTTCGCCAAACTGCATGGGTTCGCTCCCCACGTGGAAAACGCACCCCCTGATTGTGCGGCGCGTTGCAGCAGCGTAAGCTACTTGCACTTTTGGGTCAACATGCAGCGACACAACTGCCGCTGTGCTGCCAAAAGAGATGCATCGTGAACGCGGCAATAACTGCTCGGTAGAAAAAGACGGAATCCCATGGAGTTGATCGATAACATCAACACGCTTTTCGGTGACGAACTGCGTCGGGCAATCCGTCCGGGGGCAAGGCTCAAGATTGCCGCGTCGTGCTTTTCGATTTACGCGTTCCAAGCTCTGCGTTCGGAATTGGAACAGCTCGAGTCGCTTCAATTCATTTTTACCTCGCCGACCTTTGTACCACACGAGGTGACCGACAGCGGAAAGAAGGTTGCTCGCGAGTACTTCATTCCAAAGGCCGAACGCGAACGTAGTCTCTACGGAACTGAGTTTGAGATTCAGCTAAAAAACAAGCTGACACAGCGGGCGATCGCCAAAGAGTGTGCCGAGTGGATGCGACGCAAAGCTCGATTCCGATCAAATCGCACGAAAGCGCCTATGCAGCAATTTGCTTGCGTATCGCCGGCGAGCGGAGATCAACAGGGAGCGACCGTGTATATGCCGTTGCATGGATTTACGGCAGTGGATCTGGGTTACCAGAAAGGCGACGCCATTTCCAACTTCGTCCACAAATCCAGCGACGCGCCGATCACGCAAAACTACCTAATGCTGTTCGACCAGATCTGGGACGACGAAGACCGCATCGACGAGGTTACCGACAACCTGTGCGACCACATCGCTTCGATCTACCAGGAGAACGCTCCAGAACGCATCTACTTCCAGATGCTGTACAACATTTTCAACGAGTTTCTCGAAGACGTTTCTGGCGACACGCTGCCGAACGACATGACGGGTTACCTCGACACGTTGGTTTGGAACAAGTTGTTCAACTTCCAACGAGACGCGGCGACCGGAATCATCAACAAGCTCGAAACGTTCAACGGTTGCATCCTCGCCGACAGCGTGGGCCTTGGTAAGACTTTCACCGCCTTGGCCGTCATCAAGTACTACGAGCTTCGCAACCGCAGCGTGCTCGTCCTCTGTCCGAAGAAGCTGGCAGACAACTGGCTGACATTCAATCGAAACCTCAAAACGAACCTCTTCGCCAAGGATCGCTTCAACTACGACGTCTTGTGCCATACCGATCTTCAGCGAACGCGTGGCGAATCTTTCGGGACTCGCCTCGACCAAATCAATTGGGGCAACTACGACCTGGTTGTGATCGACGAGTCTCACAACTTTCGCAATGCGGACGCCTACGCAGAAAAGGAAACTCGCTACGATCGGCTGATGAACGCCGTGATTCGAGCCGGCGTGCAAACCAAAGTGCTGATGTTGTCAGCGACACCGGTGAACAATCGGTTCAACGATCTGAAAAACCAGCTGGCCCTCGCCTACGAAGGCGACCAAGAAGCGATCAATCGCAAACTCGACACAGCTCACGACGTTAGCGAAATCTTCCGCCGCGCCCAGGCAGCGTTCAATGCGTGGACGAAACTGCCGGCGAATGAGCGGACAAGCGAAGCAATTTTGAAGAGCCTCGACTTTGATTTCTTCAAGCTGCTGGACAGTGTCACCATCGCCCGCTCGCGGAAGCACATCCAAACGTTCTACGACACGGCAGAAGTCGGAACCTTCCCGCGGCGACTTCCGCCGAAATCGTTCCGTTGCCCGCTCACAGCTCGAGCCGATGTTCCTTCGCTGAACGAGATCTACAATTCGCTGGCGTCGCTGTCGCTGGCGGTCTACGCTCCGGTTGCTTACATCCACCCAAGCAGGCTGCCTTTCTACGCCGAGCAATACGACACCAAATTCGAAAGCGGCAATCGCTTTCGGCAGCTGGACCGCGAACGCAGCTTGCAAAACTTGATGACGGTCAATCTGCTCAAGCGTCTGGAAAGCAGTATCGAGGCGTTTCGCATCACGCTCTCCAAACTTCAGGCGAACCACCACTCGTTGCTTGAGAAGATCGACGAATTCCAACGGACTGGTATCAGTATCAAGGTCGCTGATGCCGGTGCTTCGTACGGAGACTGGGATGAGGACGACGTGCTGGATCCTGATGCCGTCACCACCGGGAAAGTTCAGATTCGGCTGGAGGACATGGATCTTCCCTCGTGGCGAGCCGATCTCGAGCGCGATCTGAAGGTTATCGGAGCCTTGCTAGTCGAGATGAACAAGGTCACGCCACGGGACGATTCCAAACTGCAACACTTGCTCGGCTATTTGAAAGACAAATTCCAGTCGCCGTTCAATGCCGAGAATCGCAAAGTTCTCATTTTCACAGCCTTTGCCGATACCGCTGAGTACCTGTACGAACACGTCGCTCCGGCCGTCGCCGCACTGGCGGATGAGCAGGCCGGAACCGTCGACCATCACGGCGGACACACCGCGTCGGTCTCGGGCACGTTTCCGCCACACAGTACGATCGTCGATAACAACGGCCGCCCAAAAAGGTACGACTTTCAATCGCTGCTCACGCTCTTTTCTCCACGATCCAAGGAGAAAGCGATCGTCTTGCCGGAAGAACCCGCCGAGATCGATGTGTTGATCGGCACCGACTGTATTTCGGAAGGACAGAACCTGCAGGACTGTGATTGTGTGGTCAATTACGACATCCATTGGAATCCGGTGCGGATCGTTCAGCGGTTTGGTCGTGTCGACCGCATCGGCTCGCCCAACCAATCGATTCAGTTGGTAAATTACTGGCCCGACATCACGCTGGATGACTACATCAACCTGAAAGAACGAGTCGAAAACCGCATGGTCATCGCCGACATGACCGCGACTGGTGACGACAACGTCCTGCTCCACGATTCAGCAGCAAACAATGAGATCGCCTACCGCAAAGAGCAACTGCGGCGGCTGCAGGAAGAAGTCATCGAAATGGAAGATGTCAAAACCGGAGTCTCGATCACGGACCTCGGTTTGAATGACTTCCGGATGGACTTGTTGGCGTACGTCAAGCAAACGGGCGATCTGGCCAACGTCCCGAACGGCATGCACAGCGTTGTACCTGCGGATCCAAAACTGGGACTACAGCCGGGAGTGATCTTTACGCTCCGGAACCGGTCGCCGGACGTGAATATCAACGGAAACAACCGCCTGCATCCTTACTATCTGGTCTACGTGGCAAGCGACGGTGCCGTCGTGATTGACCACACCGAAGTCAAGCGGCTGCTCGACCTCGCGAGGGCAGCTTGCAAAGGACGCCGTGAACATGTGGAGGAGGTCTGCTGGGCCTTCAACAACGCCACAGTCGATGGGCGCAACATGAAGTTTTACAGCGATCTATTGGACGTGGCGATCAACAGCATCATCGATCGCAAACAGCAATCCGATGTCGATAGCCTCTTCAGCGGAGGACCGACCACGGCCCTCGTTGGCGACATCAAAGGGTTAGACGACTTTGAGCTGATCACCTTCTTGGTCATCTTCGATCCGAAAGGAGATGCCTGACGATGGACGCAGCCCAAAAGCTATTCGCTTGGCCTAAGCAAGCACACTTCGGTCGCGTACTGAACAAAGAGCGTTTCTACGCGGGAGCACGCAACAATCGAAAGCTGAAACAGCTCTTCACTGAGCAGGTCAGCCGAATGACCTGGCAATACAAGCTGGCGACCGAAACGCTGAACATCCCCTCCACGCCAGAGGTTCCAGAGATCGAAGTCATTCAGATCGAGGCAAAGACCGCCGAATTGGACGAAGCGATTTTGCAGGCGATCGATCGTGCAATTCCTAATCCGACAATTCACGAGATTCATTCGGACGATCGTACTTGCCAGATGGCTGCATTCAAGCGACCTAGCGAGGCGGATAAGTCGGCGAAAGTCATCAGTCACTACGTCTCGACAAGCTGGCAGCCTCGGAAGAGCGACCGTTCGCCTCTTCCAGTCACGCTGAACTTGAGCAAGTTGTACTCCGCTATCTTCCGAGGAATGATCGACATTCCCGATCGCGAAGGTGAGTCGCTGAAGCTTCATGTTGAACGGCATGCCGAAGTGCTGGCGGCACGGCGGGAAGCTGAGCGAATTGCCAAGAAGATGAATACCGAAAAACAGTTCAATCGCAAAGTTGATTTGAACGGTCAGCTACGAAAGATCAACGAACAAATCCAAGCACTTACCCGAACGAAACCGCAGGAAGCCGATGGTTGAGAAACTGAAGATGCACTCCCCGGACTTGGTCGCTGGCAATATTGAAAAGATCGCCGAACTGTTCCCGAACTGCGTCATCGAAGCTTCGGGCGCGGACGGCCAAGTCACCCACAAGATCGACTTCGATCTACTGCGTCAAGAATTGTCGGACGAGATTGTCGAAGGACCGCTAGAGCGCTATCACCTCAACTGGCCCGGCAAGCGAGAAGCGATTCTGGCGGCCAACGCCCCGATCGCCAAGACGCTGCGTCCGTGCCGCGAAGAAAGCATCGACTTCGACAGCACGCAAAACCTGTTCATCGAAGGCGATAACTTAGAAGCCTTGAAACTCTTGCAGGAAACCTACCTCGGCAAGGTCAAGATGATCTACATCGACCCGCCGTATAACACAGGTCGCGATTTCGTTTACAACGATTCGTTTGCCACAGATAACCGGACTTATGCTCAGCGATCCTTGCAGACCAACGAGGAGGGGGAAAGGCTTGTTCTAAATACAGAAAGCAACGGTCGGTTCCATTCGGATTGGCTGTCAATGATGGTTGCCCGTCTGCGAGTCGCCTACAGGCTATTGAAGGACGAGGGCGTCCTAATGATCTCCATAGACGAAAACGAAATCTACAATCTATGGACGGCCTGCAACGAATTATTCGGACGCGAAAATTTTGTCGAGTGCTTTGCGTATCAAAAAAAGGCTGCCGCTAAAGGGGTTCCACCAGCGAACATGGTCGTGAGTGTCCACGAGTACATTCTCTGTTACCAGAAGTCCGCCAAATTTTCGTTCCGCGGCATCGAGCGAAGCGAAGACTCTTTTTCGAATCCTGACGACGATCCCCGCGGCCCCTGGCGAAACACCAATTGCAAATCCACGACCAAGGACGCAACGGAAGCATTTGATGTAGAAGACCCCGATACCGGAAGAATCTTTCGCGACACGTGGGCGCACAGCGATGGCGAAATGAAACGATTGGCAAATGAGCGAGTGCTAATTTTTCCAGCTAGCGCAGATGGTCAAGTGCGGAAAAAGGAATATCTCAATGAGTTTGCCAATCCGAACACCCCGGTCAAGTCGTGGCTGGGCTTGTACGATGCGCAAGAAAATACTCAGACGCTGGAGAAACTTATGGGAGGAAAAGTCTTTCAGAATCCGAAAAGCTTGAAGCTGATGTGCGACATAATTCGTTTCACCGTTGCGGAAGATGAATTGGTCCTCGACTTTTTCGCCGGTTCAGGCACAACGATCCACGCTGTACACGAGATTAATGCGGAAGATTCGGGGAACCGTCGCTGGATCGCGGTGCAAGTGCCCGAAATATGTGACCCGAAGTCAAATGCGTTTGCGCTCGGCTTCAGCACCATCGCGGACATAGCTAAAGAACGCATTCGCAGGGCAACCAAGCAGATTGCCGTTGAACAAAACCTTCTTGCACAGGATCGAGACCTTGGCTTCCGCGTCCTCAAAATCGCCTCGTCTAACATGAAAGACGTTTACTACTCGCCCGCCGACACGTCGCAAGCGATGTTGGGTGGGTTGGTAGATAACATTAAGCCGGATCGCTTGGGCGAAGACTTGCTCTTTCAAGTCCTGCTGGATTGCGGCGTTGATTTGGGCTTGCCGATTAGGTCTGAAGTGCGCGACGGCCGCGAAGTCTATTTCGTCAACGATTCGCCACACGCATCACCTGACCTAATCGCATGCTTCGCCGCCGACGTCCCTGAGTCCCTTGTGAAGACCATCGCTGCTCGACAACCTCTACGAGCAGTCTTCCGTGACCATTGCTTCAATGCGGACGCAGCTAAGATTAACGTCGAGCAGATTTTCAAGCAGATGTCTCCGCAAACGCAGTTGAAGAGTCTCTAGCGGAGTGAGCTCAGGAGTTTGCAGTTCGTCGGAAAACTACGGACTGCCAAGTCCGCTGACCAGAGGTGTCCGCGGCAGGTGTAGGATCAGAGATTCGGGAGGAATCAATCATGAGCGAGAATTCAACGATCGAATGGACCGACGCAACGTGGAATCCCGTGCGCGGCTGCACCGAGATCACCTCGGGCTGCGCCCATTGCTACGCACGCACCTTCGCAGAGCGCTTTCGCGGCGTTCCGGGACACCCCTACGAACAGGGGTTTGATCTGCGGTTGGTACCGGAGAAGATCGACGAGCCGCTACGGTGGAAGCGGCCTCGCCGGGTCTTCGTCAACTCGATGAGCGATCTGTTTCACAAAGACGTTCCAGACCATTTCATCCGCCAAGTCGTCGATACGATGCTCTCCGCCAACTGGCACACCTACCAAGTGCTGACGAAGCGGGCGGAGCGGATGCGTCAAATGCTGAACGCGAGCTTGGCAGATGCTGTTCAAGCGAGACACATCTGGTGGGGAACCAGCGTCGAAAACCGGCGGCAGGGATTTCCGCGCATCGACCAATTGAAGGCGTCGAACGCTGCCGTCAAATTCCTCTCTGTCGAACCTCTTCTCGAAGATCTCGGCGAAATCGATTGGCGTGGTATCGACTGGGTGATTGTGGGCGGCGAGAGCGGCCCAGGTGCTCGGGAAATGCGGATTGATTGGGTCCGAAAGATACGTGACCAATGCCTGCGCGATGGCGTCCCCTTCTTCTTCAAGCAGTGGGGTGGCGTCCAGAAGAAGAAGAATGGGCGCGAGCTGGATGGCCGAACTCACGATGACTTCCCCGAATTCGAAGAAGTAAGGGGGGCAAGATGAGCGACGCTGGATCGCCAGAAGAAGACGAGTGGTACTTCGGGCGAGAACAAACGCGTGTGAAGCACGAGCTTCTCCGGCATTACTTGGTTGCATTTGCGGCAATTATCGGACAGAAGTGGAAATCGATCACTTTTGTGGACACATTTTCCGGACCGTGGCAGAGCCGCTCCAAGGACTTGAACGACACGTCGTTTGCGATTGCAGCGCAGCAATTAAAGGCAGCGTGTTCTCAACTCATTTCGATGGGCAGGACACCGCCCCAATTGCGTGCATTTTTCGTTGAGAAAGACCAAGCTGCTTATGAGTTGCTCCAGCAGTGGATCGATCGCACCGACGGCATTGAAATCACCAGTCGCAACGCCGACTACGCCGATTGCATTGATGACATCTGCGACTATATTTCCAAAGACAGCGACACTTTCCCTTTCATTCTGATCGATCCCAAGGGCTGGAAGCTTCCTCTGAAAACAATCACGCCGTTACTCCAGCATGATCCGGGCGAGGCGGTCGTGATGCTAATGACCGAACACGTGCGTCGCTTCATCGGAGATCAACGCGATTACGTACGCGCGACTTTCGACGAGACGTTTGGGATCGATGATGTCCACCAATGGTTCAGCGGAATCGAAAAGAAGGATCGCGACATGGCAATCGTCGAGCGATACATGTCCCGCCTTCAGCAAGCAGGCGGCTTCGCTTACGCCAGCGCTGTTCAAGTGCTGCACGGTCTGAAGAATCGCACGCATTTTCATCTGATCTATTTGACGCGGCACCATCGGGGCGTTGCGAAGTTCAAGGATGCTGAACGAAAGGCGATGGAGACCATGGAGTCGGCTCGCGCAGAGGCTGAGAAACGGAGCGGCAAGGCTGCCGAAATGCCTCTCTTTGCCGATCTGCCGACTCCCCCCTCTCAGCACTACGACCAACTGCGGCGAGAGGCGTTAACCAGAATGCGGCGGACTATTGACGCGTCACTGGAAAATCAATCGGTTGGCTACGACGATCTGTGGGCTCGATGCATGCGGCTACCACTGGTTTGGAATCGGGACGTGTCAGACTATCTGCTAGAAGGGCGGACGCAAAGTCGCTGGCAAGTAAATGGGATGAAACCAAAGCAACGGGTGTTGAAGCCAGGCGAAGGCATCAGGATCGGTAGGGAATAGGCAGGAAAATGAAGATTCAATTCAAAGTTCAGCAGTATCAAACCGACGCGGTACAGGCCGTTGTCGATTGCTTTGCGGGCCAGCCGTGCATTTCTACGCCGAAGTATGCGATCGACCCAGGTATCGAGGATGCCGCCAAGTCGCGAGCGCTACTCGATGCTCTGGAGCTGGAAGGATTTCGGAACGCCGATTTGCGACTGACCAACGCCCAGGTTCTTGAGAACATCCGTCGAATCCAGCTGGAACAGAACGTCCCCCAAGACAGCCAGTTGATCGCGAGCCCGTCCTGCAAGCTAAATCTCGACGTGGAGATGGAGACCGGTACAGGCAAGACGTACTGCTACATCAAGACGATGTTCGAATTGCACAAGCAATACGGCTGGAACAAGTTCATCATCGTCGTTCCGAGTATCGCCATCCGCGAAGGTGTCTACAAATCATTCGAGATCACCGCCGATCACTTTCTGGAGCAGTACGGCCGCCGCGCACGCTACTTTATTTACGACAGCAGCCAGCTCCACGAGCTGGAAAGCTTTTCGTCCGACGCCGGCATCAACGTGATGATCATCAACGTGCAGGCGTTCAACGCGTTCAAGTCGGATGCGAAAAACAAGACCGCTCGAATCATGTTCAGCGCTCGTGACGACTTTCAGTCACGTCGCCCCATCGATGTGCTGAAGAAAAATAAGCCGATCCTGATTTTGGACGAGCCGCAGCGGATGGGAGGCAAAGCAACTGTGAAGGCGCTTGCCGAGTTCGACCCCATGATGATCCTGCGGTATTCCGCTACACACAAGGACGAACATAACAAAGTTTACCGGTTGGATGCCCTCGATGCGTACAACCAGAAGCTGGTCAAGAAGATTGCGGTTCGCGGGATCGCAACCAAAGGACTCAAAGGAACCGACAAATACCTGTACCTGGAAGACATTCGGCTGAGCAAGAACAAGCCGCCGGTCGCTGTGTTGGAGATGGAGCAAAAGACGGCCAACGGTGTCAAGCGGATTCGCAAACTGATCTCGAAAGGCGACGACTTATTTGTGTTGTCTGGCGAATTGGACGAGTACAAGGGCTTCGTCGTTTCGGACATCGATTTTCGGGGCATCGAGGGCTTCGGCCAGGGCTTCATCGAATTCACCAATGGCGAACTTTTGACCGTTGGTACCGCCAGCGGCGACGAGAACGAGGACACCCTGCGTCGACTGCAAATTCGCGAATCGATCAAAGCTCACTTCGAAAAAGAACAGGAGCTGTTCGCGCAAGGAATCAAGTGCTTGACTTTGTTCTTCATCGATACGGTGAAGAAGTATCGCGACTACTCGCGCGAAGACGAACAAGGCGACTATGCCCGTTACTTCGAGCAGGAGTATAAGGAGATCCGCGAGGAGTTTCGCACGCTTTTTGCTGAAGATGAAGCTTACCAACGATACCTGGATGGGATCGATCCAGGTGCCACCCACCAAGGATACTTTTCGATTGACAAGAAGAGTAAACAGCTGACCGATCCAACGATCAAGAAGACCGGCGAGATGGCCGGCGAAACGGATGACGTCGATGCGTACGACCTGATTTTGAAAGACAAAGAGACGCTTCTGGCCCTTCCAGATGACAGCGATGACGATCGCTCTCGCGAGCTAAAAAATGTTCGCTTCATCTTCTCGCATTCGGCACTGCGAGAAGGCTGGGACAATCCCAATGTCTTTACGATCGGAATGCTTAAGCCAGCGGACTACGAGGGAGCAAAGAAAACAACGCGGCGCCAAGAAGTCGGACGCGGGCTACGCCTGTGCGTCGACAGTCAAGGCAGACGGATCGATGACCCGACGGTCGTTCATGACGTCAACGTCTTGACCGTGGTAGCCAACGAGAGCTTTCAAGATTTCGTCGGCAAGCTGCAGGGAGAAATGCGCGATGCGATTTCTGCTCGACCACGCTTCGCTAGCGAAGAGTACTTCACCGGAAAGCTGTTGCAAACCGAAGAGGGTGAGACGATCGTCAGTAAGACGATGGCTTCGCAGATCTATTTCTATCTCGTGCAGAACGGCTACACCGACTACGAAAAACGAATTACCCCAAAGTATCACGAAGCGAAAGACGCTGGCCAGCTCGCAGACCTTCCCGAAGAACTCAAGCCTCTGGCCGAGCCGATTTTCCGCTTGATCGACAGCGTCTTTGATGATTCGAAGCTACCGACACCCGACAATGGCCGGAATCCAAAGGGAAATCCGATCAACCAAAAGAACCTGGCGCGGGACGAGTTTCAACAGCTTTGGAAGCGGATCAATCATAAAGCGGTGTACGCTGTGGACTTCGAAACCGACGAGCTGATCGCGAACTGCGTGGAGGCGTTGAATCAGCACCTGAAGGTTTCAAAGTTGCGTTACGAGGTGCACCATGGGATTCAGCGTGATGTCAACACGGTTGATGATCTGGAAAACCGCAAAGCGTTTGAAGTGAAGGAAAACCGGACGGATACAATCGATGCCGCGGTATCCACGGATGTGAAGTATGACCTGATTGGCAAGATCAGCGAAGCGACCCAGCTCACGCGAAAGACGGTTGCCGCAATTTTGACGCGGATCACCGAGCCGACTTTCCTGCAGTACCACCAAAACCCGGAAGAGTTTCTTTCCAAGGCTTCGCGGCTGATCAACGAGCAAAAGGCAACGGTGATCATTGAGCACCTGGTTTACGACCCGCTGGAAGGCGAACACTTTTCGGACATCTTCACAGCTGACAAAAAAGCCGACATTTCAGCGGCCTACCCGGCTGAGCGTCACGTCTACGATTACGTGATCACCGACAGCAAGACGGAACGAGCATTCGTCGAAACGCTCGACAAGTCGACTGAAGTCTGCGTTTACGCAAAGCTGCCCAAGGCGTTCTCAATTCCCACGCCTGTTGGCAACTACAACCCGGACTGGGCCATCGCCTTTGAGCAGGGGCACGTCAAACACGTCTTCTTCGTAGCCGAGACGAAGGGATCCATGAACTCTTTAGAACTCCGCAAGCTCGAAGAAGCCAAAATCGAATGTGCCAAGAAATTCTTCGCGAAGATCACTAGCAACCAGGTCAAGTACGATGTGGTCGATAGCTACGATCAGTTGATGACGCTCGTGCAATAGAAATGCCGGTTGTCCTGCTTGCAGTGTTCGGCGTTTTACTCCGGCTTGGAACCGGTCTGAGAGTTGGCTCTCGCAGCGGCTTGCCATACTTCCTTCAGTTTTTCGATCTTCGTTGTGAATACGCGCTGTGATCGTTCTATGACTGCTGACGCCTTAAACAGCATCGGCTCATCAGCTTCTTCATTTTCAGGTGGATCGAGATCCGGTGCGAGCAGGGAATCGCTCGTTTTCGCGTAAAGGTCGTCAGGTGCGTTCTCAATTTGTTCTGGGATAAACGTGTCATGAATGGGGCTGGCCGCAAAACGTTTACCCAGCTTCAAGCGTTTAACACGCGACATCGGGTTTGGGAGCGCTTTTGCCCTGGTCCTGACAGGGCTGACACCAAAATCGCGCTGTAAGGCCGTGATGATCTCGTCGTATTGTTCGTCCGGAACGACGTACCCGTTGACAATCTCGAATCGAGCGTCTTCCCGCTTGTGAGCGACGGCGAACGTCGATCGATCCCAGACGTACTGAGAGTTGGGCGACGGATTCGTCTCTGGATCAATGACGGCTGCTACTTCAAGCAAGAACTGATATTTGGGTGTGACGGACCGATCGTAGTGCTGGCAATCGGAGCTTGCTGCCGGATATTCCATATCGAACACCTGCACGCTGGCCTCTTTTCGGCCAGACAGCAGGGAACGAGCAGGAATCCGTCCAGACTCTTGTCGCTCAATCTGGTTGCGGTCGAATAGGACTGCCTTGAAGCCGGCGATCGGATTGTTTGCCTGGTTTGTGCCTCGCCGATCGGAAGTTGGCCCTGCGTTACGAGTATTCCTGTTGCACAACAGGATTGTTGGCTGATCGCCATTTGCCAACGCGCTTGGGGTTTCCCAAACGAGCACCAAAGTCTGATCGGGTGAATCCCAAACAGCGGATCCCTCCTCTTCCTCCAGAGACTGGAGATAGACCCCGCCACCCTGCAGAGAAGACAAAGGCAATCGCATATTCTCGCTGTCTGATCGCACCGCCAGAATGAGCAGGACTTCGTCCAGTATGGACTGTGGACGAGGCTTGCACACAGATTGCGTCCATTCTTCAAACGTCTGATGATTGTCGTTGGTCGCGGGCAAACAACACGGATGGTGGAACGCTCTCAGCAGGTGCTTGTTAACCTTCGACGCCGTGTCACTGCCCGTTCCGGCCAAATGTTCTTCTTTGAACGGGAACTCAAATCGGTAAGACGCTTCCGCACTGCGAGGCCCAGATCCACCGAGAGCTCTCGCGGACCAATTGTGCGATCCAAGGTACACAACAGACTTTTGCTCTCCGTTCGAATTCGTGCGAAGGTAAATGAGCTTTGAGTGCATTAGAACGAGCTGGTCCGGTTCATCGGTTCCACGAACCGCAGGATCCATGAAATACTTCAATCGTAGGCAATCGCTTGGCAGTTCACCTTGCAGTTGGAGCAATGGCTCGAACCCGCAAGAACAGCTCATCGATCCAACACCGAACGAGTTTTCATGATGCAGCATTCGAAGCAGTCCAAGCCGCCCAATTCGATTCAGCCCATTGTCCGAGATGTACGCCACAAGGAAGCGACAAATGTCAGCTAATTCAATGTCAGCCCTCAACGCACGTACGTATTCGTCGTCTATCAAAGCTTCGCTGAAGAAGGTCATTTCTTTACGCAGTCCGCTGGGCTTCGGTAAGTTAGGGAGTCTCTGCCTCGCGCTCGGACGTTTGGCCGCTTCGAACCCAGTGTTCCAGTAACCCTAGTTCGGGGAAATGGTGCGGAAGAAGGCTTAGCTCGAATGGCAGCGGCAGTTCGGTAGCCTCGTTAACGGGCAGTTCCAGAATATCGTGCTTCTGACAGTAACGAGTTACAAGCTTGAGGTAGCGGCGCAAAAGGAAAAGTGGTGGAAAAACGCCCCTGCGATCCATCCATTGCAGCAAGTCTGCTTTTCCTTTGGAGCTGTTGCAACTCCGGCACGCCCAAACAAGATTGTCTCCCTCGTCTTCACCGCCGCGGAATCGAGGGATGAGATGATCGAGCGATAGGCCCGCCGTCGAACCGCAGTAGCAACACGCTTGCGGCAATGTCATCTTCAGTCGCTCGTCATCGTACAGCGATCGCATCGACATTTTGCCGGTGCGCAATCCACTGAACAACTTGCTGCGAATGATGTGGTGGTGCCGCTTGTATTTCGAGCAGCCTTCATTCAGCGCAGCGTCCGCTCGAGCGAGGTTGGCATAGGACCAAGCGATATGATCCCACACGGTTTCGATCATTGGCCCACGTGCTTTCTTCATTGCCCTTTTTCGATTGACTTACCGTAAGCGTTCGCGGACGAGTCGCAATGCAACAACCTGTCCCAATGGCTCCGCTGGACCGTCCAGTTCGGTTCGCAGGCGAGCGCCCGCAAATCGTGCTCGCTGATCCGACGCACTACTGAAGATGTTGGGTTACATAGTATCGCTTCCTGAATATCCGGTGCCAACTGCAGCAGATTCATGATCTGCGTGAGGCGGGCGCGGGAGACGTAGCCGAGGCGGGCGAGTTGGGCTTGGTCGGCGACGACGCCGTCGCGGATCAGTTGGTCGAGGCGGATGGCGAGGGCCATCAACTTGGTGACGCGGGGGATGCGGCCGGGCGTCTTTTGAGACGGCCGTGCCGATCGAAGTTGCCGCTTGCCGCGGTTTCCGTGCGTGAAACGGATCGAATGCTCGCTCTGGATCATGTGGCTTCCTCAGTTCGGTCAGCGAACTCGGTTGTCAGCGTCCGAAAGCCGGTGGGCTGGTAGGTGATCGACAGCTTGCCGGCGTCGCCGTCGTATGTGACCTGCTCGACCAGCAATTCGATGATCTCCAATTGCTCTTTTGGATGAAGGCAATCCCACAGTTGGGCGAAACTGCGGAGGCTGGACTCAAATCCGGATTCGTCAATCGCGCCGCCGGGAATGCCTTCCCCGGGGTCGGGCCTTGTGTTCGGTGTTCAGGGGGAGTTGCTGTTCGGTTTTCTTAGCGTTTCGGTGCTACTGTGGGGACTGCTGGTGTCGCCGTTTTGCTCGGCGCCCCGGGGGCTGTGCGCGGGGCAAGTCTGGCTGGGTGGGCCGCGGTCCCGCGTCTTGCGGCGGGGGGGGGGAGAGCCGTTGTCGGCAAAGCCACGTGGCCTTGTCACGGTCTGTCGTGGGGCTGCGGATTGGGGCGGAGTCCGTTTGCGACTTGCTGTGATTGGCGGCGGTTGCGGGGAGGAGCTCGTCGGCTTCGATGGCCCCGCCGACGAGCACTTCCGGTTGGGCAAAGTCGATGACGCCTTCGCGCGTCTGCGTAGCGGCAAGGCTTGTCGCCGCATCGTGCTCGATCGGGATTGACGGTGTCACTTGTCGCGGCGTGTGGAGTGAGGGAACAAGGACTATCATGTGCCCAAACGACTACGCTGAGGCATGACGCATGACGCATGACGCATGACGCATGACGCATGACGCATGACGCATGACGCATGAAAACATCTTTGTCTGCGATTGTGCGCTGGATGCGCATCGGCTCGTCGTCGTTCGTGCAATCGAGAAGCACGGAAGCGAAGGGTTCGAAGCCAAGCCTGAGGAGACTTAGAAAATGAACAGGATGAAGTACGCGGTGTTGTTAGGCCTGTTGGTATGCCTCTGCTGCCCCACGGCACGGGGCGAGGATCCCGAAACAACTCCCGCTTCCGAACCGGCCCTTCCGCAATTCATCGTTGCTGGCCACGAGCGGGAGATGCGTTTGCTGGGCGACCTCTACGAACTCCACCACTCGCCGCGCGTCGCCTGCACGCTGTGGGACGCCTGGCTGCCGATGTCCACGCTTTGGCCCGCGATTGGCAAAGAGCAATCGGCCGCTCCCCTCCGAGACTTCTACCGCCGCTCCTTTCTCCGGCGGCACATCGATCGCCAAGGCTACGTCAACATGGCCCAGCATCGGGGCCTCGCCCACCCCGGCGGTTGGCCCTTCCCGACTTGGCACCAAAGCGGGGGCATCGGGTTCCACTTCACCCACGCCAATGACGGCTACGCCGTCAGTTTGAACGTGCCACGTGCCGGCGCGGACGCGCTCGCTGCCGTGGGGATTGCAGAAAAGGAAATCGATCCCGCACGCGGCCTGGTGCTGACCACGGAAGGTCCCGCCTCTTCACTCACTTCGCCTCGGCTGCGTGTGGACACATTCGTTTCCCCTTTTGTGGTCGTCGAATGGAGCGGCCTCGATCCCGCCGCGCGACCGCGCCTTCAATGGACGACCGAAGATCTGCCGGAATTCGACGAAACTCGCAGCCTCGAGATCCCCCTCGAAACGGCTCGTCCCGGCGGACCGCTTACGTTCTCGGTCGTTCCCGCCTACCGGCATCCCGAATGGAAAGGCCGCCTGACGGGGCTTCGCCTGCACTGGGTCAACGGCGACGGCCCGCGCGAGATCGTGCTGCGTTCTGTCCACACCGCCGTCGACTCCCGCCATCCGATCACGGGCAGCCTCTTCGTTCGCGGCAGCTGTGACTTCTTCAACTGGACCGGCGACCTCGACTTCCTCCGTGCAAACATCGCCCGCATGCGCCGGGCGATCTCCTACGCCGTCGATGAATTCGCGGTGGAAGAAAACGGCTGCGTGCTCGTCCCCTGGGTCGGCCATGGCGGCCGCACGGGGTTCGTCCACGATCCTGCCGGCAAAAAGACGATTCTGTATGGGCGCGGCGTCGGCAACAATTACTGGGATCTGCTGCCGTTCGGCCACAAGGATGCGCTCGCGACGATCTATCTCTTCGACGCTGTGAATGCGCTCGCCACGCTCGAGGAAGCCGTTGCCGCGCACTCCTCCTGGAACATACCGCCACCCGCCATCCCTGCGGAAAAGCTTCGCGCCCTCGCAGCGAAAATGCGGAAGACGGGCCAACAACTATTCTGGAACGAAGCGAACGGCCGATTCTTTGCGTGCATCGACGTGGACGGCCAGCCCCACGACTACGGGTTCACCTTCCTCAATCTCGAAGCGATCCACTACGGCTTGGCGAGCGAGGAGCAGGCCCGAACGATCCTTGACTGGATCACTGGCGACCGGATCGTTGAAGGGGACACGGCCACCGGCAAGGATATCTACCACTGGCGCTTCGCTCCCCGAGCCACCACGCTGCGCAACGTCCAGTGGTACGCCTACGTCTGGCACGGCCCCGACACGATTCCCTGGGGTGGTCAGGTCCAGGACGGCGGCGCCGTCCTCGGCTTCTCGTACCACGACCTCATGGCACGGCTCAAAACCCGCGGTCCCGACGACGCCTGGGAACGGCTGAAGGTCATCCTCGACTGGTTCGGGGAAGTTCAGGCGGAAGGCGGCTACCGTGCCTACTACGAGAAACCCGGCCGCGGCTCCCTTCAGGGCGGCGGCACTCCGGGCGGTCTCGGCATGGACGCCGAATTCTTTGAATCGGTCCTTGTCCCCCAAGTCATGCTCTACGGATTCCTCGGCTTGCAGCCGCAGGCAGACCATCTCGCCCTCGATCCGAAACTCCCATCCAGCTGGCCTGAGCTGACCGTCACCCGCATCCACTACCACGACCACGTTTTTGATCTTCGCGTCGATGACAAGAGCGTCGACGTGACCTTTCGCCGGAAAGGCACCGGACCTTTGGAAATTCAACTTCCCGCGGGTGACGCTCGTGTCATTAAGTTCCATTCGCCAAACGAGCGTGCAAAGAAAAAGGGTTGATGAGCTACGAGATCGAAGACTGCCCAAAACCGGTCATCAAAGCGGTCAAACGTGCCGGAGGCGAGCAAGCAAAGCAGTGGGCTGCCGAAATGATCCGAGCTGACGAAGTGGGCTATATCTGCGATGCCGAACTAGAAAAGTTGACGCAGGCAAAGTGATGAAAATTGTCTGCCCGACATGGCTCACCAAGTATGGAAAGGCTTCGCCGAGGTCTCCGAACATCCCTCTTCCTCGGCTTTCCCATGACAGAACCGGAGCGCCCCATCATTGCGGGGCGCGCGTTCGTGGGGCCGGTGGAGGAGCGGGGCGCGCTGAATAGGTGGGGAGCAAGTTATGAACGCTGCCGGAGAGGCGTTCCTGTTTGGGTTCCGACAACGAGATGGATGCGTCGCCTCATTCGCTCCCGTCAGGTCAGCTCAACGCGTCCGCAACCGGACAAGCAGATCATTCAGCTCGCCGCGGGCTGACGGCATCTCGGGAAGCTTGTTGGCTTCGTAGGCTGATTCGAGTTCGCCGGTGAGTCGCTCGTATTCTCGGGTGTGGAAATCCAGATCGGCGGCCTCGAGCGTTCCCTTTTCCGGTCCAGAACGTTTGCGGTCGACGAGCTCGTCGATGTACGAGAGCTTTGCCGACTGGTTCAGCGTCACCAGATTGGCTTCCACCTCGCCGGTGCGCATCAGGTGGATCCCTGTCAGCAGCACGCGATACACGTACAGCAGCGGCTTGACGCGCGGTGGCGACTCCTTCGCAAAGAGCTTCCACTGGGTCGCGGCAAATCCGAGATAGTGATGTGCGTGGTGACGCGTGATGCAGTTCTTGGCGATCGCCTTTATCTCCTCGTGCTCGGGCGTGCTGTACACCACCAGCGGCGAGAAGATCTGCTCGAGCACATAGCCGTTCCGCTTCAGCATCAAACGAAAGAACTTTTCGGCGTCGTGCGTGACCAGATCGATCTCCAGGCCGTCGTAGATGCCCTCTTTCTCCACGGTTTGATCACCTTCGTCGAGTCCGACGACGGTTTCCAGCGGCAGCATGTGAACGCCCCGAAGATCGAAGTCGGAATCGGGCGAAGGGAATCCATAAAGATGGGCTCCACTGATGGTCGCGAACAGCAGCGGGTACGGATGCGACTCGACGTGCTGCATCATCTTCGCGTGGTCAATCGTGCGGGCGTCGGTCATGGCAATGACTCCTCCATCGCTCGCCGACGCGCGTCGACCAAGAATGCGTTGGCACGCTCGTAGTCGGGACGGTCCGGGAGCTTGGTTGTTTTGAACGCAGACTCAAAATCGCTTTGCAGTTCCTTCCGCCACGAGTCTGCTTTGGCGAACGGCATCTCACCTCGTTTGATCGTCAGCAATCGAGCTCGATACTGGCCGACGTCGACCATCATCTCACCTGAACGCAAGACGTGGGTTCCCGACAGCAGCAACCGAATCAAGTGCATCACGTGCTTCCACTTCACACGCCCCTGATTGCGGATGTCGGTCTGCATTTTCTTGAACTGTGACGCGACGTATCCGGAGAACGTTTGGAAAATGAGCTTCGAGAGGAATGCAGATCGCATCTCGAGCAGTTCTTCGCCCAGCGGAGTCGCTGAATCAATGACTGGAGAATAGAGGCACTCGAGCACATTCGGGTTCGCCTTCAGCGCGAGCACGATGAACTTCTGCAGTTCCCAGTAAACCTCCTGCGTCTCATCGTTTTCCAATTGCTCGGGAACCCCGAAGAGCGACCAGTGCAGGTCGGCCGTCGGCAGGTAAACTCCACGGCGATCGGTATCCGACGCTTCGTCTTCCAGACCGTACGCCCGTGATCCGATCACGCAGCGAAAGATCACGCGATCGTATAGGCCCGAGCTCATCAGCGGCGCATCGTTATCGCGGATGCTGTTGGATTTGAACTCCGCCAGCCGAACGAGTTGGTCGTGATGGATCGGGGCCTCGAACCCGTCACTGAACTTCACGCGGTAGGCGTGGGTGCGGTCCACTGGCGACCGGACGATCACGCCGACAGCACCGGCCGGGTGCGCAATGCGATCATTAGCCGCCATGACGTCTTTCTGAGCGACCACCTGTGTGCCGACACTGTAGATAAGCGATTGTTCCGTCACCGAAGTTGCCTCACTATGATTGATCTTAAGCACGTCGGCATGAATCTTTCGGTGAAACCCCGCGACAACACCCTCCCGCGCAGCGGGAGGGTAAAGCCGAATTAAATGTAGCGACGTGCTTAAAAGGTTCCTGACCAACCAACCGCCCCTGATGTTCACTCGCCCCTCCACTGCCTGTCATTCACTTCTGAGCCAAATTCTAACGAGTATCGGATACGATGACTGAAGCAAAGGTGGCGTGCACCTCGTGTGGCCGGTTGACGATTCCTATTTCAACCCTCGAGCCGTACGGCATGGGCGGACGAATTGATGGCAGACCGATCAGAAGAATTTGACGTTGGTTCCTCGGAAGACCTGCAGCGCAGGAATGGCTGGTACATCGAGAACTGGACTGCTCCGAATCTCGACGCGGCACAGGTTCCGGTCTCCCTGCAGCATCTGATTTCGGCCGCACGACAATGGGGAATCAGCTGCGACGTGACTCGCCGTGATGCTGGCAGCAAAGCGACAGATGAACAACTCACCAGCCTGACGGAGCAATTGGACAGATCCCATGCAATCTACGAGGACTGGACCTTTGGCGGGATGGATGACTTTGACCCAAGTTCGGAAGAGTGCTCGGTCTTCGGTGCGATGTACCTGTTCGAGATGGAGTATGCCGAGGGTCCGGGAATCCGGAGCAAGCTTGAGTGGGCGATAGACCGCTACGAAGTTGAACAGAGCGAACACAAGCGAGTTATCCTGCAGGAATGTTTAGAGCAAACGCTTCGTCGAGGCCGTCGGTTCGTTCGAACTCGACGCGAATCCGTCGACCGAGCTCAGCGACTGTTAGCTGAATGACTCAGGCCGCAACGGGCGCCAACTACGGCAACATGAGTTTGGCGGGGTCAGCTCACTAAGCACGTCGCAACATTTCATTCGGCTTCAATGCCCCTTCACCCCCGACCCCTCTCCCCCGAAGCCTGACTCGCTTAGGCTCGCCAGGCTTCGGGGGAGAGGGGAGAAAACGATCTTGTTTAGGAGAGCGTATCAGCCGACGACGCGCTAGCGTACGGGTCCGTTGCGCGTCGGTGCACGAAAGGGTGCTGCGCTGCAGGACGAACGATACAAACGCGGCGGACACAGAGGACGCAGACACAGGCCTGGGCTTGGGGACTCTGCGCCCCTCTGCGACTCTGCGTTTATCGACGACCTCGCATTCCGTATCGCTAAGCCGAACACAGGGATGAAAGCAGCACGCGATAATGCCCCCTCACCCCCGACCCCTCTCCCCCGAAGCCTGACTCGCTTAGGCTCGCCAGGCTTCGGGGGAGAGGGGAGAATATGGTTTTGTTTAGGAGAGCGTATCAGCCGACGACGCGCTATTGTACGGGTCCGTTGCGCGTCGGTGCACGAAAGGGTGCTGCGCTGCAGGACGAACGATACAAACGCGGCGGACACAGAGGACGCAGACACAGGCCTGGGCTTGGGGACTCTGCGCCCCTCTGCGACTCTGCGTTTATCGACGACCTCGCATTCCGTATCGCTAAGCCGAACACAAGGATGAACGCAGCACGCGATAACCGATTCGGTTGGAGGCAGGGAAACGTTACTACATCGAAGCACTACAACACGAGGCTGCCGTTGATGATCGCCTTGCCGTCGGCTGGATGCCTCCGGACGGCGAATTCGAAAGGCCGATCCCCGGCAAACGACACCCCACGTCCGTCTCCGCAGCGCCACAAAGCTCGAAGTAGAGCCGATCGTCCGGCTGCGGTCGACGTCAGGCATCTCCACCGATGCCGGAAGTTTGAGAATTTTGCACGCGAACACCACTCGAAGCCTATCGCCGGCTGACCTACATGATGATCAATGTCGGTGACGAGTCGTTCCGCTGATCTTCTGTAGAGCTGGAGGTTCCGCCGCGCTGCTTGCGTCCTGGCGCGTCATTTGCAGAAATTTGGCGGTGTGATGGTTCGCCAGCGTCATGGGATCGCTGCGACAAGCGACCTCTACGTTCGGCAACCGTTTCCGATTCCATCATCCGTCAAACAGGGACGAATCAGAGATGAATCAACCGATCAGCCCGAACAAAGTCAGTGAGAAAGAGCGAAGGCGTGCTGCGAGGATCAAGGAGAAATTGATCCACTCCGGAATGGGCGAAGACGAAGCGGAAAAGCAATCGCTGCGTCAGGCCGTCGAGGAGATGGAAAGCGGTGAAGGCGGTGGCACAAACGCCGGTGGATGATCGCACGCCAGAATGGACCGATAACAGACGCCGGGGACAACCGCCCCCGCAAACGACAAGCCCCATAACCCGATGGAGAGAATCTATGGCTACGGAAAACGATTATCACCTGCAACCGCGTAACGACGAACTTTCGGATGTGATTTGCAACCGCTGCGAGAGCGAGATTGGCGAAGTTTACGTCGCTCAACAAACCATGGCCGGTCGCGATACCGGCCGCACCGAAGCCGAGGTCACGACCGACGCTCGTCAAATCATTCAAGAGCATCTGGAGCAGTGTCCCCAGCGGGACCGAGCACCCGAAGCCAGCGAGGCGCAAGCTGCCACACCACCGAAAACGGCTCCGCTCGACAAACGTCGGTAGGGCTTCGGTTTGTGGTGGCGAGCGGACAGTCCCGAACGCATCGACAGTTTTCGCCGAGTGCGCAATGTGATCGTTCGTTGCGGTGACATCCTTCTCTGCGACGACTTGCGTGCCGACGCTGTCGATAAGCGGTTGTTCCGTTACCGGTGCTTCCCAAAAGGATTTGTTCTGGAGTGATCGCGGTCGACGAGCCCGGGCAAAGACGGCCCATGCAGAATCAACCCACGTCGGTTGGTACGGCTCGCCGCATTCGATAGTTCGTCAGCCTCACTCCGCGGCACTCGACAGATTGTTTGCGATCAACACAGAATCCCATCCGCTCAAAGAATGGTCTGGCGGTGATACTCGCGTCGGTCGTGATCGCTTCCATGGAGTGATCGATAGCGTCTTGTAGCAGCCTTTCGACCAGTCGGCGAGCAATGCCGCGGCGCTGATGGTCTGCACAGACAAACAAGCGATCGAGATGTCCGTTGCGAGTCATGTCGGTGAAGCCAACGATCCCATCACCCTCCGTCACAACATAGGCAAAACGACCATCGAACCGGGTACGCCACGCTTCGAGATCGATCGTCGGTGAAGCCCAGGCCTCGATTTGATCGGGCGCGTAATCGCGCGAGTTGATGCGATGGACGCAATCCCGGAACAAGGCCAGACAGGCCGCTGCATCTTCGCGGCGAAACGGTCTCAGCTGCAGCGACGCCGTTTTGGCCATTACTCGACCCAGTATTTCTGGTCGCTCAATGCTTCGCAGCACTGGACCGTGCCTTCGAAAGACTCGACCGCGTTGGCCGCTAATTCAAGGACCATCCAAGCGTCGGCGTTTGGTTCGGAAATAGGATACGGAGCCTGGAACCCGCGAACGCCGGCGGGAAGGAACCCAAAGCGAGTGTAGTACTTCGGATACCCGAGCACGAAGACGAGCTGGACACCGGTCTCGGCGAGCCGCTGCAACGCTGCTTCGACGAGTTGCGTCCCGATGCCTCGGCCTTGCCGCTCGCCGGTCACCGCCAAGGGGGCCAGGATTTGGGCACTTACTCGATCATCGGTTTGGCTGTTCGCGTGAATCGTGACGGATGTGAACAGCACGTGCGCAACGATCTCGTTCGCGGACTCGGCCACGAATGAATGGACCGGTTCTGCCGTCGAGTCGTCGAGCATCTCTTCAAGCAGGCTCACGATCACGGGGCCTTCAGCGTCGCCGAAGGCATCAAGGTGCACCGCGAGGATGCGGTCGCGATCATCGCTGCGAGCCGGCCGGACTTCCGTTGCACTGGTGTTCATCGCTAGTGGTGCGTCTAGGTCTCATTTTAGGGTAGCTGATCTCGCCAGAGACTGGACGGAAGCGGCGAGCAGGTCCAAAGTCTGGCAACTGTCAGCTACGGCCAGACCTTAAGATTAAATGTTGACGCAGCACTAGTCGCCCTGCGGCTCACTTAATCAACAGCCCGCTAGCGCGTGCCGCTCTGGTTTTCAAACAGACCCACGTGCTAATCTTTCGCCGAGTCGTCCATACTGTGCTTCGAACGACTCCGATTCTACCGACATACCGAAGTCCCATGAATGACCTCCGTCAGTTGCAGTTCAGCGATCTCGAAGCGGCCGTTGCGGACGCCCGGCAACTGTTGGCCGGCGGCTACGTCCGCCAGGGAAACTGGTCACTGGGGCAGATCTGTCGGCACCTGGTTTTGGTTCAGGACCCCAGCGTCGATGGCTACCCGGCGTGGATGTCGCTGTTTGCTCCGCTGCGACCTTTGGTTCGACGACTACTGTTGCCCAAGGTGCTCAGCGACGATTCACCTCGTGGGATCCGAACGGCTCCGATCTTTGTTCCACCAGACGATTTGGAAGATGCAACCGAAGTGGAAGCGTTCGCCGCCAGTGTTGGTCGTCTGCTTGGTCACCGCGGCAGCTTCGCTCCGCACCCAGGTTTCGGCCGATTGCCGCGCGAGAGGATTCTGGAGATCCACACCGCGCATGCGGCTCACCATCTCCGGCATCTCCGCGCCGAAGGTGACTCTGCTTGATTATTAGGGTCGTTATGAATCGGGACGCAATCTCTCCTACCACCAAGCCACCGACACCCCGGACACGCTCGGTTACCCGCGGATGACCGAAGTCACGCTGAGCGACGTGCCGGCGGACTCTCTCGCGGCGAAGGCCGAAACGGCCGGTCCAAAGGGACGCGGTCCAGTTAGGCGATTACCTCGGTCGCGACGTTTCCGTGGACGTCGGTGAGGCGAAAATCGCGGCCCGAGTAACGATAGGTCAGCCGCTCGTGGTCGAGCCCCATCAGGTGCAGGATGGTGGCGTGCAGGTCGTGCACGTGCATCGGGTGTTCCACGGCCGTCGCGCCGAACTCGTCGGAAACACCGTGGCTGTAACCACCCTTGACCCCTCCGCCTGCCAGAAAACAAGTGAAATTGCGGTTGTAATGTCCGCGGCCCTGAGGGGTGAGGTCTTCCCAGGGCGTGCGGCCAAACTCCGTACAGCCAACCACCAGCGTCTCGTCCAGCAAGCCGCGACGTTTCAGGTCCGTCAGCAACCCGGCGATCGGCCTGTCGACATTCCGGCTCAGATTCTCATGCTGCTTCATATCGCGGTGATTGTCCCAATTGGTGTTCGAGCCGACGTCGAACAGTTGCACCACACGGACGCCGCGTTCCACCAATCGTCTGGCGACCAGGCACTGCGCGGCGAACGAGGCTGGGTTGGCCGTATCGGGACCGTACAGATCCAGCACATGCCGCGGTTCGCGGGCGACATCGAGCGCTTCGGGGGCTTGCTGCATCAGTCCCTGTGCGGTTTGCAGGCTGGTGATGCGAGAACGCAGCTCGGGCGCCTCGGCATGTCGCTGCAGGTGAGCCTGGTTCCAGTCGTTTAACATCTGGCGTTCCAGGTCCTGCCGACGAACCGAAGCAATGGGGCTGGCCAGATTGGGGAGCGAATCGGGGCCGGGAATGAAGCGCGTCCCTTTGTGAAAGCCGGGCAGGAAGCCGGAATCCCAGGCCAGAAAGGCGTTGTAAGGTTCCTTGGCCGCCAGCACGACATAAGGCGGTAGGCTGGTGTTTTGTGTGCCCAGTCCGTAACTGATCCAGGCCCCGATGCTGGGCATGGGGAACGTGATCGAACCGGTCAGCATGCCCTGTGTCGCCGCCGAGTGGCCGCCCGAGTCTCCCCGCACCGTGTGCAGAAAACAAATGTCGTCGACGACCGAACCGACGTGGGGGAACAGTTCGGACACCATCTTGCCGCATTCCCCATAAGGCCGGAATTTCCAGTCCGTGCCCTTCAGTGACCGCTTGTTACTGCCGATCGTCTTGCCGTGGTCTTTGTTCAGTTGCGGCTTGTGATCGAACGTATCGACGTGCGACAGCCCACCGGTGAAGAAGAACAGGATCAGGTGCTTGGCTCTGGCGGGAAAATGACCCGGCTTTGGCGCCAGCGGATGCCCGCCGCCCAGTTCCGCCGCCAGGGTCAATCGCCGATGCAGCGCCAGCTCTCCGGCGGTGCCCAGTGCCGCGGCGCTGGTTAAAAACGAGCGGCGGTCCAGTCGAGGATTCGGTGTCATGGCAAACCAATACGTCTTCGTGTTCAGTCTACGTACATCAATTCATTGGACGCCAGCAGCGTTCGCGTCAGTGCCGCCCAGCTCTCGTGCTCGCGAGCCTCGGCGGCGATCCCTTCCGCTTTCAGCACGTCCTCATACCGCTCGAGAAACTCGCCGGCTCGCGCCTGCTCGCCGGCCGACGGCGGCCGAGCAAGGAGGCTCAGGAAAGCGTGACGCAGCCGCAATTCCACGCTCGGCTCCGCCGCGATCAACCGCTGTGCAAAGCCGGCGGCGCTCTCGTGGACCATTTCGTTGTTGAACAGGAATAACCCCTGCTGCGGCAGAGCCGAACTGTCCCGCATGGCCGTGGAAAGACTCGGATCGGCACCGTTGAACAAGGACAAAAAGGGATGGGCATGCAGCCGCTGGACCATCAGATAGATGCTGCGATGGTTCGAGGGATAACTGCCCGGATTGAATTGGCGATGCGCCGTGAACTTCCACTTGGACGGCTCGGGGAAGGGGTGTGGACCGGGTCGCGCGAGGTCCAGCGTACCGCCGATCGCCAGCAGCGTGTCGCGGAACGCCTCGGCGTCCAGCCGGCGACGCTCGAACCGCCAATACCACCGGTTGCCCGTATCCTGTTGGTCACCGGCCGCATTGCGCCCGCTGGACATCTGATAGGTCTTGGAAAGCATGATCCTGCGATGCATCTCTTTCATCGACCACTTCGAGGCAATGAATTCCGACGCCAGCCAGTCGAGCAATTGCGGATGGGTCGGAGGTGTGCCGCGATATCCGAAATCGGAAGGAGTGGCCACAAGCGGTTTGCCGAAGTGAAACTGCCAGAGGCGGTTGGCCATCACGCGTGCGGTCAGAAAGTCGGCCTTGGTGGTCAGCCACCGAGCCAATTCCAGCCGGCCGCTGGCCCCTTCGGCAATCGATAGGCCTTCGGGGTCCACCGCCCGCGGCACGCCGCGCGGGACCGCTTCGCCCAAGTCACGTGGGTTGCCCGCCTTTTGAAGCTTTGCATCGAGCGGTTTTGATTCGGAAACGGCGTACGCCATGGGGATGGGTTCCGCACCGCCGGCCTCCTTTCGCTTGGCCACCTCCTGGGGAGGAAGAAGCGGTGCGAAATGCGTCTGCTTGCGAACTTCTTCGGCGCCCGGGAATGGGTACTGCGTGCTGGCGAAGATACCGTACAAGGCGTAATAGTCCCGCTGGGAGATCGGCTCGAATTTATGGTCATGACAGCGTGCGCAGCGGACGGACAAACCAAGCAGCGCGGGGCCGACGGTCGCCAGCGTGTCTTCGATCACGATGTGCATGTCTTCCAGTTCGCGCGTCCCCATCCGCTTGGCTTGGGCGATAAAGCCGGTGGCGATGACCAGTCGCCGATACTCCTCCGGCGAAGCTTCGCGGGCCAGCAGATCTCCGGCCAACTGCTCGTGCAGGAAACGGTCATACGGAACGTCGGCATTGAACGCGTCCACCACATAATCGCGATAGAGATAAGCCTGCGGGATCGGATAATCCGAATTGTCGCCAGCGGTGTCCGCGTATCGGACCAGGTCCAGCCAGTAACGACCCCAACGCTCGCCGTACTGAGGCGAAGCAAGCAGCGTCTCGACCACCTCCGCAAAGGCCTCGGGGCGATCGTCGGCGACGAATGCTTCGATCTGTTCGGCGGTCGGTGGCAACCCGATCAGATCGTAGTAGGCCCGCCGCAGCAGCACGTGTTTGTCGGCAGGGCCATTGGGCGAGAGGTCTTGCTGATGACGCGCCGCCGCGACGAACCGATCGATCGGAGCCTCTGCCCAGCCGGTCGGATCCTCCGGCAGCGGAGCCCTGGTCAACGGCTGAAAGGCCCAGTGAGTTGACGGCGAATTCGCATCGACCGCGTCGGCGGCCTCGGCCTCGGGCCACTTCGCGCCCGCAGCGATCCAGGCGGTCAGATCGGCAATGGCCTCGTCGCCCAACGGTTCTTCCGGCGGCATCTGAACCGGCTGAGCGTCGTTGTGCTGGAGCGCCCGGATCAACAGACTCTGCTCGGCGTCGCCCGGGACAATCGCCGGACCATGCTCGCCTCCTTCGAGCAACGCTTGCCGCGAATCGAGTCGCAATTCGCCGCTGGCCACGTCGGGACCATGGCACTGGACGCAGGCTTCAACCAGCACCGGACGAATGCGAGTTTCGAAAAAGGTCTCGTCCGTGCGGTCGGCCGGCGTTTCCGGTCCGGCCGCCGAGGCAAGCGAACCGACACAGGCCGCAACCATTCCGCCGAACAACACCAGTACGTATCGAACTCGTACGTATCGACGAGCCATAGCTGACCTCAAGCAACAAAGGGACGCGCCAGTGAGTTTCAGACAGTGCCCAACATACCACCCGGGGGCGTGCCCTTCAAACGAACCCGCGTCCATCGATAAAAACCCGTCTTCTTGGTCACGACGGGGCGATCCGCCTTTGCCCGCGATGACGACAGTCGGAGTAAACCACGCTCGGCCATGGCCCTACCGTTCTGGACGACGCGAATGTGATGCTAACTGCGTTGAATCGCGGACCGATAGCAGTCGATAGCCTCGGATGCCAGACCGAGATAGGACGGGACCCTAGGGGGGCTCAACGTTGAATTCCGAACGCTCGCATCCTCGACAGCAAGGTGGTGGGTTTGATACCAAGTAATTCGGCGGCGCCACCGTCTCCGTAAACTTTCCCGCCTGAAACAGCCAACGCCCGGCGCGTGTTTTCTCGTTCCAAGCTTCGCACCTCTTGGTCCGTCAATACCTGATCCGATACGGCGTCGTTCGCCTGCGTGTCCTTCATGCGCGGCTGTGTTTGGGGATCTTCCGGCAGGTCGAATCGCAGTTTGCCATCGGTGCAGATGATGACGGCGCGTTCGAGAACATGCTGCAACTCACGGACATTGCCGGGCCAGCTATATCGCTGCAACTGCTGGACGTTCGCTAGTGTAAGCTTCAGCGGTTTGCGTCCCAGACGACGAGCGAATCGCTGCAAGAAATGCTCCGCCAGTAACGGAATATCCTGGACCCGCTCACGCAGCGGCGCCAGCTCGATGGGAAAGACACTGAGCCTGTAGAACAGATCTTGTCGAAACCGTCCCTCGGCAGACTCCTGGCGAAGATTGCGATTGGTTGCAGCAATAATCCTCACGTCCAAACGCCGCGTTTGTTCTTCACCGATCCGTTCCAGTTCCCCTTCCTGCAAAACTCGCAATAGCTTTGCTTGAAGATCAAACGGAATCTCTCCAATCTCATCAAGGAACAGCGTGCCCCCATCAGCCAGCTCGAACCGACCGGCACGATCACGCAACGCTCCGGTGAACGATCCCTTGGAGTGCCCAAAGAATTCGCTCTCATACAACTCGCGTGGAACCGCCGCACAATTGACTTTGATCAACGGCCGCTCCGCACGGCTGCTGCGGCGATGCAATTCGCGAGCGATCAGCTCTTTCCCAGTCCCACTTTCGCCAAGAATCAGCACCGAAGATTCCGTAGGAGCCACCAGGTCAATCTGCTGACTGATCGTCTGCAACGCCGGACTGTTGCCAACCAATTCGCCGAACGACGCGACTTCGACCTCTTCACGCAAATACTCGTTCTCTTGTTCGAGCCGCGATTTCAGCAACTCAATCTCATCGACCGCTCGAGCATTCGCGATCGCGGCGGCCAAATGGTCAGCAATCATCCGCAGCCAATCGCGAGAGGAAACATTCAGCGGCTCGCGAGAAAAGAGTGCTAAAACGCCGAGCGTCTCGTTGCGATAGCGGAGCGGCAAGCCAAAAAAGGATTGGATTGCTTCGTCACGTACCCACGCCGGTCGTACGATCCACTGCGAGTCGGTGGAGACATCATCGATTTGAACCGTCTCTCCCGACGCGGCAATGTGACCAATCTTGCGAACAGCCATTGGCATCCGACGGAAGTCTCCGGTCGTTCGTTCCCAATGTCGATCCTGGCTTCGATCTTGGCCAAGGCTGGCGTGCCCGTAGCTGGCGACAAGATGCAGGCACCGCTGCCGATCATGGCACTCATCAGCCTTTAGGCAGCTCGCACAATCGCCTTCCAGCGGCGGACGCACCAGCCAAATCCTGGCCAATGCAACCTGCGCGTCGGGCGCCAATAGCCGAACGGCCAAGGGGAGCAGCTCCGGCAAGTGATGCTTCCCGGAGATGGCCAGCAGAATCTTGGTCGGATCGCCGAAAATCGCATGTCTCGGAAGGCTCATCCCACGGTCTCCGGAGCAACGGAATTTCGTGGAATTCCCACGAGATTTCGACTTTACACGAAATGTTGTGGCGAAGCCAGCGGGTCGCTTGTGTTTCGTAAGTCATTGTTGTTACACGACTTATGGTTTTCTCGAAAGGTTTGGCACGAAAGATGAGTAAGCGGAATGGCGTTCTGACTCACGTTGAGCCAGAGCGTACCGTATTTCGGTCCCGAAACCTTGTTTAAGTGGAGCCCCACGTCATGTCACGAATTCATCCAATCTCGCCTGAAAACGCCCAGGGCAAGTCCGCCGAACTGTTCGCTGCGGTCAAAAGTAAGCTCGGCATGGTCCCCAATATGATGCGGGCGATCGGCAATTCGCCCGCCGTGCTGGGTGCGTATCTGCAGTTCAGCGGGGGGCTGGCCAGCGGAACGTTGTCGAACCAACAGCGTGAACTGATTGCCTTGACGGTCGGCGAAGCGAACCGGTGCGACTATTGCTTAGCCGCACACTCGGCGCTCGGCCAGATGGCAGGGCTGGACGCCGACCAGATCCGCGACGCTCGTCACGGTTCCGCAGTGGATGCCAAGAGCGACGCCCTCATTCGGTTCGCACGTAAGTTGGTCGACGAGCGTGGTCATGTCAGCGGCGATGATTTGCAAGAGCTGCGCGGCCATGGCTTCACCGAAGGAGAGATCGCCGAAGTGGTAGCGAACGTCGCCTTGAACCTCTTCACCAACTACTTCAATCACGTTGCCGATCCGGATATCGACTTTCCCAAAGCCGATCCCTTGGCTTGCCGCGTCGCTTAAGCATTGAAGTCTGAAGCCACCGTCCGCGCGCCGCTGCGGGCGGTGGCTATTGGAAAGTCATCGCTCCCCAGCAATCCTTCCGCAATTCCACGACCCCACAAGAGCAGTCATGTCCAGGACATTTTCACTCGCCCCCCCATTCACTTTCGAATCGGCCGTCGCCAAAGTTCGCGCCGCCGTGATGCGGGCTCAGACGCAGAGACTGCAGGAGTCGCGTATCGTCGCTACGGCCCCCAAAACCGGCGACAATCTGGCAGACTTCGAGCTGCCTAATCATCTCGGCGAGAAGCGAAGCCTCGCAACTCTTAGAGAACGTGGACCTGTCGTCGTGACATTCTACCGAGGTGGATGGTGCCCATACTGCAATTTGGAGCTCCGCGCCTACCAGGCGGTTTTTCCGGAGATCAAGGCTGCGGGAGCGACGTTGGTCGCCATCACGCCGGAACTCCCGGACGCGTCGTTGTCGACCGCTGAGAAGAATGGTTTGGAGTTTGAGGTTCTCACCGACGCCGACGCCGTCTACGCACGTCAGGTGGGGCTCGTCTTTACGTTGCCGGAGCCGTTGCGCCCTATCTATCAGGGCCTTGGGATCAATATCGAAGAACACAACGGAGACGGTCAGTTCGACCTGCCGCTCGCGGCAACCTTCGTTGTCGACATCGATGGATCCATTGCCAGTGCTTTCGTCAACGCGGACTACACCGCGCGTGCGGAGCCGTCGGATGTTGTGAAGGTACTTCAATGCGTTTGCCACGGCGGACCGTCTGGAACCGTGGGCTAGTGCCCAAACGGCTAATGTAATTACCCCCCAATGATTCCTTCCCGCCTGCTTACTACTTTCCGCATGACCACGACTGGGAGTTTGAAGGGGCTCTTGAACACAGAGAGGCATCACAACGGAGGCGTCTGTCGGGAGCTTTGTATGCAGCTCAGTTCTCAGCACCGCTCAAATCGCTTGTCAGTTCTTGACGGTTCAGCCCCGAGAGCTGGTCTGCAGCGGTGCCGCGGCTCAAGTTAGCGAAGTACCAGTCCAATCCCGCGGCTCCGGTGATCCGGTCTTTGGAGCCGTCATCGGTGAAAGCGGATTCGGAATCGTCTACCGTCAGCACATGGCTCCCATTGACACCATCGCCGTAGTTGGGATCCGATGTGTCGCCGCGAAGATTGGCGATCCGAGTCTGGTAATCGCGAGAGGATTGCCATTCCGCCATTACTGCAGCAAAGGCGTCGTCGCGCCAAGCCGACTTGAAGGCTCCGGCGATCAAAAGATCGTCGCCGGCCTGTCCCAGTAAGTGATCTGCGCCAGTACCTCCGACCAGCACGTCTCGGTCTCGGCCGCCGAGCAATTGATCGTCACCGTCGCCGCCTAGAAGCAGGTCGCCCGCCGCAGCGCCCTGGAGTCGATCGTCTCCATCCCCTCCATCAAACCAAACTGGCAGGTTGATCGACGCCTCAGCCGCAATGTGATCGTCTCCGCCCTCACCCCAGGCAATCAACCGCTCGGTCGGTTCGAAGGTCCCCGTCGGCAGGTCATCGACAAAGACGGCGATGGGGCCACGACCGGAGCGGGACCGGAAACGAATTTGGTTGTCCATCGCAGTTCCCAGGACGCGAAGGCTCGTCCCATCCGGCTGAAGGGAGTCAAAAGCGTGTACCAAGGTCGGGCCATCCAGGAAGTCGATTGAGAGACGTTTCCCAGCGACTTGGTAATCTCCATAATCGGAGCCGCTAACGTGAATGCGGCTGCCCTCTTCAACGGCGTCAACTGCCCGCTGGATACTCCCGCTAGAAGGAGTCACGTAGACTGCTCCTGGCAGATAGGTGACCAAGCCTAGTCCCGACCGATCCAGGGCATGAACGATCAGGTCTTCAATCGCGAAAGGCGAGCTAAGGGACGTCGAGTCGACATGAAATTCGTTGCCAACGGCCGAGATGTTGCTGGTGCCATAGCTGCGAATCGCATCCCCCGCGGCGCTGACGAGAAGGCGATTCTTGCCGGCCTGATCGCTGGTGCCGAGATCGACGGTGCCTCCGCGAATCTCGATCGCAGCCTGGTCGTACGCAATGGATTCCGTCACCGTCGACGACCGCAGCGTAAGCTGTCCGCCGGTAACCAGAATCGTGGGAGCATCGGTTGCCGAAGACGCGTCGACTGCATTGTGAATCTGCATTCCGGAAACAAGCACATTGCCACCGGAAATGGTAAGCGCTGGCGAGGCACCGACAATGACAGTCGTCTCTCCGTTGCCGTTCAGCACCAAAGTCACGCCTTCCGGAGGCGAAGCTTCTAGGCCGGAGTAGGACTCTGCGCCTAGATCGATTTCCAGAGTAACGGGTTGCGATTGCGCGGCAAGATTATTGATCGCCGAGAGCAGTTCGTCAGCTTCTGCGTCATCAGCGGCTTCGAACCAAAGCTGATCTCCGCCCGTTGCATCCAAATCATTCACCACCTGCTGCAGGTTTGCGGCGGTGACCGCCTCGACCCGCAACGGAGGATCGATCGTCGCCCAGCTTCCGACTCCGCCATCTTTGTCGATCGCACGGACGCGGACGGAATAGGAACCCGCCGTCTCATAGACGTGCGAAATCGATTCACCAAGTCCGTTCTCAGCAGTTGGGGCAATCGTTGATGCAAATTGATCTCCCCAATCGATCTGGTACTCGAACCCGTTGGCACGATCCGCTTCGAAGACATCCCAAGCCGATACGTCAATCGTGACGTTCTGGTTGACGAGCGCGCTGATAGGGCCTTGGATCGCCGCGGACGGAGGCGCATTTTCAATTGTCACAGCGGTCGCATCGATCGTTGTTCCGCCCTGCGTATCTCGGACTCGCAGTGCGACGGTCCGTGTTGCGGGACCGTCGATCGTTGCCGCTGAGAAGGTGGGAGCGGCCCCGGAGGCGTCGACGTCGAACGTGACCCCATCGTATGAGAAATCCCATTCGTAGTCGACGATCGAACCGTCTGGATCGGTCGAACCCACGCTGCTTAACACAACCTCTCCCGCTTCCTCGACAACGTACGGACCGTTCGCGTCCGCAACCGGTAGTTGGAATGCGCCGAAGCTGATGTCGGTCGCAACCTCCGCACGCCCAACCTCCACAGTGTGAGACGAGCCTGCCGGCGCTGTCGCTTGCCAGTTCGCTGGGACCGGCACAGTCACTTGGTAAACGCCTGGTGGTAGATTTCCGATATCGTAGCTTCCATCGCTCGCAGTGGTTGCGGAACGCGGCCCGTCGGGAAGGCCGGCACCGTCCAGCAGAACTTCCCATCCGCCTAAGCCAGGTTCGGAAGCGTCTCGTTCACCATCTCCGTCGAGATCATGCCACTGGACTCCCCGTACCGCAGAAGGTGCTTTTAGGTCCAAGGCAACGGCATAGTCGCCTTTGGCCCCTGCCCTCGCGGTAAGCGAACGGAATACGTTGTAGTTTCGGTTCTCCGACGAAGACACGCCAAGGTAATAGATGCCGCCGGTCAGGAACGTGTAGTTAAGATTTGAGTATCCTTCGCTACCGCCATCATCGTCCGCCATGAGTTCTTGTCCTGAAGAATCGAAGAGACGCAAGTAGGTGTCAATCGGCGTCGCACCACTGGGAAGCCTTGTGGAGGCGATAAGGGTTCCTCCAGCGTCAGCTTCGAAGCGGAACAGATCAACATCGTTGTTCCCATTCGAACCATTGCCAATCAATTGGGACGCTGTGTAACTGCCGGAACCAGGTCCGATATTGGTATGGGTAGCAGACAAAGCTGTATCACCACTGTCGGAGGGCGCGGAAACCGCAACGGCGATGTCGTAGTCACCGCGACTGCCGTTCCGTCCACTTCCGGACACGAACGGGTCGTAGTAACGGTTGGAGTCGCCAGAGACTCCGAGATAGTAGGTTCCCGTCGCGTTGAAGGTGTACGTAAGTCGCGAATAGGATCCGCTGCCGCTGTTGTCGTCTAACGCCAGGGGCATTCCGTCGCTGTCAAAGAGTCGCAGGACCGTATCCATTGAGTTGCCACCATACGGCAACGAGGTCTGCGCGGTGAGGCTCGCACCGCGTGCTGCCTCGAAGCGATACAAGTCCACATCCTTTCCCAGCAGGTAGGTGTCACCAATGCGAGCGTCGAGTGAGTCGGAGCCCCCGTTGATGTCGATGCCGATCGGCTTGGCGGCCAGTAGCGTATTGCCAATATCTGCGGGTGAGGTCTCCACGTATAGATTCAATCTGTAAGAATGATAGTTGTTGGATTCGTTGAATTCGCGTACTTTATTTCCCGAATCAATTGACCAATAAACCTCGTAAGATCCCGAAGGAATCGAACTTGGTAGCGTTCCGCTCCAAGTAACCGTTGACGACGATAAGGCGCCGATCGAGCCGGAGCTGCGGGTGCCAATCGTATAGACACGATTGGTGAATATGTTTCGTGCGTAGAAACGAACGTCGAAGTTGCCAGAGGAGGAGGTGCCGTTGTTGCGTATCCGAGTGCTGATGCTCAGGTCGTCCCAGGCACGTAGGCGAGTGTCCGAGATGGAAGCGTGGGAGGTATTGAACCATTGGTCATGGTCGACCAGGTCAGCACGGTCGGTAGGACGTCGAGTGTTGTTGTCCGCCGAAATCCAGCTTCGCAATCGGTCAAACTTGTCTTGGTTAATGCGAGCTGATGCGTTGTAGGGATAACCAGCCGTCGATACCACGCCATTGATGTAACGCTCACCTATCGAAGAAACGTAACGCCACAGGGGACTACCACTTTGCCCGCCGGTTGTGTCAAGCGTCCCGTCGTAGTAAATGCGATTTGTGGTGGCATAATCGGTGGGACCGAAGACGCGATATAGTTCGTCGGCTTTGGTGTCGCGGCCATGTGCGTATCGGGGGTAGCCGGCGGAGTTGAGGTTCATGCCGTTGTAAGCGGAGTTGCCCGATCGCCACTCGTATCCATACCAACCGGTGTAGTTGCCGATGTTTCGGTCCAGAGTAACAAGCGCCCAGTCATGGTCAAAATCTTGGTCGCGTGTCCAGCCGGTGTAAGACCGAACATAGGTCCAATCCACCTCACCGTAGGGACGGTAGTCGTTGTTTTGGCCCAGATATATCCGCATCTGTGAGGCCCAGCCTCCGTCGTTTCGATTGTGGACACAGTGACCGGCAGTTAAAAAATGGTAAGGACTGACCATCGCCCCGGAGCAGGTTTTCCAGCCACTGGAGAGCCGAAATTCAAGATGACCGAGGGCCCGCCACGGATAGCTTGTCGTACTCGTGACGCGGATCCGATCGTCCTTTCCGTGGATTCCGAAGCGTGGATCGTTCTTGGAATACGACACGGAGTCTGCGACAAGGACCTGTTCCACAGAATTGCCGGGGAACGATGAAGTTGAGCCCTCGGGCTGCGAGTTATTCTCGCTACCGTCCAGCTCCTGCTCCGGAATCGCTTCCGGGGACGCGTCAGAGTCGCCCACAAATTCACTCAAATCCACCGGGAAAAGCGGTTTCTGCCCGTCCACTGCAGCTCGATCCTCTGGGTAATCGTTTGCCCCACCAGAGACGACGACGGTGTCCAGGGTAACCGCTTCCGCTGTGACCGGATCATAGCCGATGACCGCTGCGAGCAACGCCCGTTCCTCGAGCGGTTCGGCGCCGTGGAGCAGCCGGAACGTAAACCGCTTCCTCTTGGAGCTTGACCGCTTGCTTTTTCGAGTCCATGCAAATGACGGCATCATCCGGTTAAATCGTGGTGGACGCATCCTATGGCTCCCTAGCTGCACGTTATCGAGCGGATTTCCCCGGCCAGAATGGGGGGGGCGTCCGTCAGGTTACAGCAGGGGGTGGCTGTATGCAACAGGAGGGGGGGGGGCGGCCCCAGGACTCTAACCGCTTCCGCTTTCGCTGGACGAACTTTCTGTGTCGGTTCAGCGATGGCCGAGTTGTTGGAGCACCGATTGGGTGAGGCGGAGAGTGTAGGCGTTCAGCTTCCAGTGGCCCGGCGACCACCCGGTGAGGAAGCGGCAGAAATCCGCCCACGCGAACGGATACAGTTCGCGCCACTCGCGTTCCAGTTCCGCGACGTCGACGTTGCCTTCGCGGACGGCAATCGCATCCCGCAGGGCCGCGAAATAGCCGTTCAGCAGCGTCTCCTCTTGGGCCGCGGCCTCGTCTTCGCTCAAGCAGCTGCTGATCAGGTAGGCCACGTCCTTCATGCCACAGCCGCGACCGACATACTGAAAATCCACCGCGGCAACGCGATCGGGGTCGCAGTCGGAAAAGCAGAAGTTCGCAACTTTGGCGTCCCCGTGAACCAGCGTCTGGAAGGACGCCCCGTTCAAGCGGCGATCCATCTCTTCTGCCGCCTGCTTCAAAGGTCCGTCCGGCATGGCGGCGAGTTCGTCGGGGCGTGTCTCGAGGTGCCAGTAGGTGCCGACCGGCCACAAACCATCGGCCGAGCTTCCCAGGAACGTGGCATGAAAATTTGCCAGCCAGCTCAGGCAGGCTTGGAGTCCGCGTCGGTCGAGATCCTTTCGGCGGCGAGCGAAGCCCTGAGCGTCCAGGTCCGACAGCACCATCAACCAGCCGGATTCGTCGGCTTTCTCATGGCCGGCAACAAAACCCGGGACTTGGCAGGAACGGTCGCATCGTCCCGAATACCGTTCGTAGAACGCCTGCTCGACCTGGTAGGAACGAACTTTCCGCAGATGCGAAGCGTCTCCGCCCCAGCCTCGGCGGTTGGGGCGCGCTCGAGAGATGTCGACGTGTTTGATGACCACGTGGGTTGGGTCGCCGGATGCCTCACCCGGCAACCCTCGCAGTGAGACGCGTTGGATCACGCCGTAACCACTCCAGAGGCTTTGGATTTCTTCGCCCAGTTGAACGGACGAGGCACCGGTGATGCGCAGGACGATGTCGGAGAGCGAGTCCATCACGATTCAAAAAGGCTTCACGATGTAAGCGGGCGTACGGTGTTTTCAGCGTTTCCAGCTTGGTCGCGGGCTGCACCGGGAGGAATCAATGCGACTTCCAGCGAAATTGCTTCGGCGTGCTGTTAACAAGGACCGAGATCACTGTACCGCACATGCAGGCCCGGAACGACCGCCGGTGGCCGTGCGCAGGCGGCTCGGATTGTCGAACCAAGCCTTGGATCGCCGTCGGGACGGCGGTAAGTTGGGAGCGGCCGGAGCGGCGCTGCGTCGTTCGTATCCCTGCTTGTCCTGTATCCCCGCTTGTCCTGGGAAGTCGTATGAGTCACCCCCAGCCCAATAATCCGCTGCACGGCGTCACGCTCAAGGCGATACTCGAATACCTGGTCGCGGAGTACGGCTGGGAGCGGTTGGGCGAGCGGATCAAGATCAAGTGCTTTACCCACGAGCCGAGCATCAACAGCAGCTTGAAATTCCTCCGCAAAACGGACTGGGCGCGAGCCAAGGTCGAGCGGCTCTACGTTTACTCGATCAGCTACGACGAGCGTCAGAAGAAACGCCAAACGGACGCCCGAGACACGTCAAACGGCACCAGCAGCGTGTGGGATCGAGCCCGCCGGTGGCCGTGACGGCCGACGGCAAGATCGCGTGTTCCTCCTTCGGGGCAGCAGCTTGCGGACAAGCCCAGACGAACCACCACGGATCAGCTCGCAAGGTCGCAAATTTGCAGGTTTGGGTTGCAGCCGAGAAAATACGGAACCTGCCGCGTGGACGGGGGGGCTCGGCGATGCACCTCGGTTTCGCATTCGATTGTTATTCGAACCTCCAAGGAAAAGACCTCGTGAAAACGACCCTCACGCTGCTGATCGCTGTGTTGACTGTGGCCTCCTCCGCCCTCGCCGACAGTGGCCGCGCTGGCGACAGCCACGGGGAAAGCAGCAGTAGAAAGCCGCTGAAAGCGTTCATCCTGGCCGGCCAGTCCAACATGGAGGGGCACGCGAGGATCGAAACCTTCGACTACATCGGTGACGATCCACAGACCGCTCCGCTGCTGAAGAAGATGCGGGACGAGAACGGACAACCGCGGGTGTGCGACGGCGCATGGATCTCCTACTACACCGGCCGGGGCGAGAACAACGGCGAGGGCTTCGGGCCGCTGACTGCGGGTTACGGTTCGAGGTCGAACCCGGCCGAGGACGGTGGCAAGATCGGTCCCGAATTCACGTTCGGAATCACCATGGACGAAGCGTTCGAGCAGCCGGTGTTGATCATCAAGACGGCGTGGGGCGGCAAGTCGCTGTTCTATGATTACCGTCCGCCCAGCGCCGGCGTCTATCCGCGCACCGCCGCGGACATCGAGAGGGATCGACGTTCCGAGAGCGGTTCCGGGCATTATTACCGGATGATGGTCGAGCACGTCCAGAAGGTGTTGGGCGATATCGATCGTGTCGTTCCCGAGTACGACGCCGATCAGGGGTATGAGATCGCCGGTTTTGTTTGGTTCCAGGGTTTCAACGACATGGTCAGTCGCGACGTGTATCCGCTGCAGGACAAGGACGCGTCCGGAAACCGGTTCGCCGAATACAGCCGCTTGCTGGCCCACTTCATCCGTGACGTACGCCGGGATCTGGACGCGCCCCAGATGCCGTTCGTCATCGGCGTGATGGGCGTGGGAGGCGAACAAGCGAACGAGGGGAACCTGGAGTTTCGCGAAGCGATGGCCGCCCCCGCGTCGCTGGCAGAATTTCAAGGCAATGTCGTGGCCGTTCCCACATCGCCGTTCTGGGACGAGCCGCTGGCCGCGATTCAAGCCAAGTACGACAAGGTGCGGCAGATGGCCTACCTGCTGAGAACGGAGAACCAGCACGAAGCCAACGCGGACGGATCCATGTCGCCGCAGCAGCAACGAGACTATCTACAACGCTACGAGGCGGAGCTGGTGAGCCCGGAAGAGAAGGCGTTACGCGCCCGCGGCGCCTCCAATGCCGGATACCACTATCTGGGCTGCGCCAAGACCTTCGCGCGGATGGGACAAGCATTCGCCCAGGCCATCCTCGAGCTGCGAGACGCCTCGTCGCCGAGCCCCGCTGGCTAACCACACACGTGGCCTCGACCTATTTCTTCTCCAGCTCTTTCAGGATCGAATCCAGGGCGGCTTCGATGCGGCGGATGCGGGCTTCGATTCTGTCCAATCGCTCCTCGTCGCCGGCCGGCTGGCGAGCGTTTTCGGCCCTGGCAAGGGCTTCGGTGTATTGCTTGGCAGTCTCGGCTTGACGCCGCGCTTGTTCGCGGCGAGCGGCGGCTTCGGCACGCTGTTGCTCCTGCCGCTTCCGTTGTTGCTCACGCCGGGCGTCGATCGGTGCGCGCGGCCCGAGCACGATCAAAGAGAATTGAGTCGCGTCTTCCTGGCCATCGGATTCACGCAAGGCCGCGGAGATCGGCAGTTGAGCGGCAAACTGATCGGCCGGAAGAGATTTGCCAGTCAGATTCTTGTACTCCGACGCGTTCGCCGACACGTCGAACGGGTCGCGGTCGCGGGCGGATGTGTGCGGAAGGGTTTGGGCGGATGGACCGGCGACGAAGCGGTCCCAGAGTGCCGTGGTGTCGATGGTCAATTCACCGCTGGAGGAATCGATTGCAATTCCCTCGTATTCAGCCATCAGGCTGAACGTCACGCCTTCACTGGAACCACCGACGCCCAGTTGCACCGTTTGCTCGCCTGCGACGGCGATCTCGGTAGGTTGACGTTCCGTAAAGTACGTCGGCATCGTCGCCTTTTCGCCAATGGCTTCTGGAATGGTCGCGACAACTAATTCGTCTTCGTTCAGCACGAACACGCGTTCGGCGTCCGTGATGAGCCGCTGCTGCGAGCCATACCGATTCGTGCGACTGGCCGACTGCGTCGGCGCTACGGCGATCAAGGCGGACTGCAGCACGGTGCCATCCACCAGGTCGTGCAGTTCGAACCACGTTTCGGTCGTTCGCGCGGTGCTGTTGGGCGTCGTGCGAACGGTGACGGCGACGGGCCAACGTTCGGAGATAGTGGATAAACGGGGGCCTGACCATTGGGCGATCCGGTTGCCCGCGTGGTTCATCAATGTGGGGCCCGCGACGATCCTGCCCCAGCGTTCGACGGATTGGTTGCGTTGATGGGGGTTGTGGGGGAGCCGATTCACCGTTCCCGCTAACACCGGCAGTGCACTGGTCACACTCCGCACGAGTTTTCCGGAATCGTATTCGACCACGCGGTTTGCAATGCGAATTGTGTCGTGGCTGGTCCAGGCGATAGGGGCTTGGATGTGCCGATTAAAATTCGCCAGCCCGGCGATGGGGTGCGACTTCAGCGGGTTCACCTCGAAACCTTCGGTCTGGTCGCCCACGACGGCCAACCGGTCCTCGGAAATCTTGATCAAACGCGTCGGCGTCGACTTTAGGAACTGACGCTCGTTGGAGGTCAATTCGTGGTCCAGCCGGTAGAACAAGTTGCCTGAATTCGGGGCGAGGTAGATCCAACGGTTGTCGATCGCTGCGCAGCGAATGCCCTGGGGCAACGTTTTGCGAACGACCACATCCAGTTTGTCGACATCGATGACGACCAGGGCATCGGGGCCGGTGTGTGCCGGATGGCGTTCTTCCTGGCCGGGGGCCGGGCCCCACACCAGCATGCGTTTGCCATCAGGCGACAACGCCATCGACTTGGGCGGGAAATCGAATTCCAGCGTGGGAAGCGTCGTGTGGACGGTCAATTCGGCGGAATCGACGACTGTGCCATCTGCCTGTTTCGCCTCCAGCACGATCGTTTGAAAGCCGACGTCCTCGGCGGTCGGCGTCCACACCAAAGCGTCGCCATCGATCCGCGCCGCCTGGGGACCGCGTGCGATCGCGATGTGTGTCTTGGATTCGACGTCGGCGTTGGAGACAGCCAGTTCGATTCGCAGTGGCTGGCCGACCAGCGAAGTGACCTCGCTGGGGACATCCAGCATTCGCAGCGGGGCCAGTTGGTCGGCGTGGTCCTCTAGATCGACCCAGTGGACCGAGGCGTGCGTGCCGACGATGACCAGGTTGTTGGGCAAGTCGAACCGAATCGTCTTGTCCGTCTTGTCCGATAAATCGACGTTGTCGAGGACGACCGTGGCGATTTCCGAAGCATCGCTGAAACGCTCCAGATGAAGCTCGTTGCCTTTCAGCGACGCGGCGAGATCAAAGGTCGGATGGATGGCCACGGGCGTGCCGCCGAACGCTCGCACCTGCTCGGTGATGTCCAGCGGGTACAACAGATTCCCCAAGGTCCAGTAGCGGTTCCTCGGTCCGGGGACGATCTGGCCGAAGCTCTCGTGGTGACCGCGCACCTGGGTAAACGTGAACGCTTCTTCGTCCACCTTCATCAGATCCCCGCCGCTGGGCGTAGACTTGCCCCGCGCATCGACGACGATCCAGTTGCCGTCGCGGCTCATCGCGACGTGGATCGGATGCGACTGCCTCCAGGGCTGAACTTGCTGTTGCGCTCGAATCTCCAGGGCTTGCGTATCGACTTGAAAGACCTCGCCGTCCCACCACGCCGATCCCGTTTTGCAGATCGCGTACACGTACGGATTATCGGCTTGCGAACAAAACAACGCGTAGGGGCCGGTGCCGGGCAATTGGACCGATCCGGCGATTTCATTGCGGGCCAGATCAATTAAAACCAGCGACGGGGACTTGGTGCAGGCGACGACCAGCAGGTCCCGTTTGATAATCAGCTCGGTCGGATCGCCAGCAACCGCGATGCTGCGGACTTTGCCACCCTGCGACGAGTACTCGACGACCTCGTTCTGGTTTTTTACCGTCGCGAAGACGCGACCCGTTTCTTCTTGCACGGCCCAGCCGGCCGCCTCGACAGCCAGGGTTGCCGGGTCCGCCGCCGGCGAGTTGGAGGCGGTCCAGACGCAACCGAGCAACACGACACAAACACAAACCAGCAATCGACAAAGCATGAAACCGTTCCCTAAAGCAGCAAGCGAGAAGGAAAGAGTATACGTGATCCGCAGAGCGACCGGTAAAAAAACGGCAGAAGCCGGCCCCCGCAGTCGAACTCGCGTCCGCGGCCCGCGCGCGCATCCCGCAGTCTGGATAACCCCACGGAAATCCCGGCTCCGCCCCTAAAATCCTGCTTCCTTCAGCACGCTGTGCAAGGCGCTGCGGGTGGGATACGCGGTACGAATGGAATCCGCTTTGGCCATGGCCATCGGCCTTCCACAGGCTTTCGCGAGCAGGGACAACTCCTCGGCGGCTCGCTGATAGGCAAGGCGAGTGCGTTCGTCGATGGCGGCATCGATTCGAGCGATGGACTTTTCAGGCGTGTCCGCGATGCTCGCCAGCTGTGCTTGCAGCAGCCGCTCGGCTTCGGCTTTACGGCGTTCGGCTTCTAGGGCCGCGGCCGCCTGCCGCGTGTGCTCTCGCCGAGCTTCGATCTCGCAGACGCTTTCCCGCAGCTCACCAATGGTTCGCGTCCCCTTCCGGTTCAAGGCTAAGGATGCCACCGCTGCCTTGATCGTCGGGAGCCCAGTAGATTCCGTCTACGGAAAGATAGGATTGCAGTTCGCTGGCGTACTTGAAACCATCTGGGATTCGGAAACAAAGACGCCGGATGCCAAAGTTGGCATAGTGAACGTGAACATCGTAGCCGCGGCGCATCATTTCCATGACGTCGCCACGAAAATCGCCAAAAAGATACTCGTTGGTAAACTGCCAACGACTGATCACAGCCCGCGTCGATTGTCCGTGCATGAAGCTCAGCGCTGCGTCATCCAGTGGCGCATCCACGGCACGAAACTCGACCCATTGATACTCAGCCATCCCACAACCTCGTGGTATTCTCTCGATCGACGCCGGCCCGCCGATTGGCAATTCGTCTGGCGCTGCGTCAACATTTGATCATAGGGTCTGCCCGTCGCTGAAGTCGCCAGACTTTGGATCTGCTCGCCAGTCTATTGCATCCAAGCAGGTTTACAGACAGAGCTTAGGAAAACAACAGGCTGGAAGCCTATGCCACAGAGTAGCTCGGCTGTCCCAGCCGAGTTTCTGGTTTTTACGGCTGAGACAGCCGTGCTAAG
>NZ_WIAD01000119.1 GCF_009618275.1 Roseimaritima sediminicola | reverse complement strand
AAACGAGTCGATGTCGAAAAGACGAAATCTAACGCCTGAACAGAAAGTTGCGATCGTGCGGGAGCATCTCCTGGATCACACGCCCGTCTCGGATCTGTGCGACAAGTATTCCATTCATCCCACTCAGTACTACAACTGGCAGAAGCAGTTCTTCGAGAATGGCGCTCAATGCTTCGCCAGGAAAACCAATTCCGCGAACGCTCGGCGACAACAGGACGCACAGCAAAAGAAGATCGAAGAGCTCGAAGCCAAGATCCAGAACAAGAACGAAGTCGTCGCGGAGCTGCTTGAGGAGCACGTCAAGCTAAAAAAAGCCAGTGGGGGACCCTGAACGGCAAATGGGTCTCTCACGATGTTCGCGATGCCGTCGTCGACTACGTCAATCACTGGAAGCAGCGAGCGGAGCTGCCGGCCAAACGGATCCTTGCGTGGATCGGGCTGTACGAGTCGACGTTCTACAAGTGGTGCCGCAGCTACGGCAAGACCTACGACCACAATGGCGCCATTCCTCGCGATCACTGGCTCGAGGACTGGGAACGTGACGCGATCGTTCGGTTCCATTTTAAACATCCGCTCGAAGGCTATCGCCGGCTGACCTACATGATGCTCGACGCCGACATCGTTGCGGTCAGTCCGGCAACGGTCTATCGCGTGCTCAGCAAAGCCGATCTATTGGGTCGCAAAACGAGCAAAACCAAGACAAAAGGCATGGGGTTCAACCAGCCTGCTGCTCCGCACCGGCACTGGCATGTGGATGTGTCCCACTTGAATATCTGCGGGACGTTTTACTACATGACCAGTGTGATCGACGGTTACTCTCGAGCGGTTGTGCACTGGGAAATTCGCGAGCAGATGAAGGAGCTGGACATCGAAACGATTCTCCAGCGTGCCAAGGAGATGCATCCGGGCGTGAAGCCGCAGATCATCACCGACAATGGCCCACAGTTCATCAGCAACGACTTCAAGCAGTTCATCCGGATCAGCGGAATGACGCACGTTCGCACCAGCCCCTACTATCCGCAGAGCAACGGCAAGATCGAGCGCTACCACCGCACGATCAAGTCGGAGTGCATCCGCCCCAAGACTCCGCTATCGCTGGGAGACGCTCAGCGCACGGTGAGCGACTTCGTTCGGACGTACAACCACGAGCGTCTTCATAGTGCAATCGGCTATGTGACGCCTGCGGATATGTTGGCTGGCCGAGCGGCGTCGATCCACGCGGCTCGAGACCAGAAGCTGGCCGACGCGCGAACGCGTCGTGGCAATGCACGCCGAGCCGCCCGCGAGGGCCAATCGGCAACGTATACTGGAGATGCCCGGCCGGAGGATAAGGCACTGCTGAGGAGCAACCTGAGCGCCGCGCCGGGTGCTTAGACCGAGCGGGGGCGGCCAGCGGGGCAGATGGCCGTCACCACTCTTCCTCTCTCGGGTAAGCCACAAAGCGCAAAACCTTCCGGGCACGATGCCCGGACCGTTCCGACAGGATGTCGGCCACGCTGGACACTGCGAACGGTTCGCAGCCACCTTTTTAACCACCGCCAAGTAGCTTAACTCAACCCTCGGAAACTAGTCGTTCCGCTGAACCATTACA
>NZ_WIAD01000118.1 GCF_009618275.1 Roseimaritima sediminicola | reverse complement strand
GTGAGACACCTGACAGCAGGCCTGATGCAGCGTTGAAAGGGTTTCTATGAATCGCCCGCGAACAGCGAGGGCGGTGGTTCGCCGGCCAGATGCTGCTTCACGGCCTGTCGCAAACAGTCGAACAGCGAGAGTCCCCGCTGTTCGCAAGTCGCCATAAGAGTCCAAATCCTTTCAAGCCATCGCTGTCCCTGCTCACTCTTGCTGCCTTGGGTTACGCGGCGATCGATGACTACGAAACGTATTGCCCGCTCAGCAATGTTGTTCGTCGGCTCCAGTCCCGGCGTCGTTAAGAACCGCAGATAATCGTCACCGTGCTCCTCGAATCGCCGAGCGAGATTGCAGGCCTTCGGATCGTTAGGAACGCGATACGTTGCCCGCATCAGCACCATCATCGCGGCGTCTTCCAGTTCCCCATCGAATCGCTCGCCGAGCTTCTCGCGATCATGAATGACCCGAAACATGTCGCGGATCGCATCCAGAAGCCGCCCGGCCCAGCCATGGGTTCGCCCGCTGGAATGCTCTTTGAGGAAACGCAGATCGCGGATCAGGTGAGCAAAACAGAACTGAACCGCACAGTCAGTCAAACCGCGGTACTTGTGATAGGCACTGAAGTAGTCGCAGCCAATGACGCCGTCGAACTCTTCGCCGAGTACGTCCAGCAGGACGCCACTGCTGCGGCGAGGATCGATGCGGAAGACAGTGAATCCGTTGGACCGGAAGCACCAGGTCCACATCTTTTGGCCCCTGTCTCGGTGCCCCGTCTCATCGACGTTCAGGACTCGCTCTGCCTTCAGATTGTCGAACAGCGACTCGTAAATCGGGGCGATTGCTTCGCTAACCTTATTGATGATTTTCTGCAGCATCCCACGACTGAGCTGCAAGCCATAGACGTCACGGAGATACTTGCGAATCGTGGAGAAGGACGCATGGCAGGCCCCTTTGAGGAAGCCGATGATGCTTGTCAGTTCTGGACCACAGAGGCCGGCTTTGCGGACCTCGGGAGGAATGGGGCAGGCATGGGTCTTTTGGCATGCAGCACAGTAGCACCGCAACGACTGATGTTCAGTCGCTTCGATGGGCTTGGCTACCACCTCGATCTGTTGAAGTACCGACGCGGGGTCTTGTGTGTCCACCTGAACCGGGCCGCCACAGTCAGGGCAGACCTCGTAGGAATACTGCGTCAGCCAGTCCAGTTCGTCTGCCGGCAAAGCCTGCCTCAAGTTCCGCTTATGCCCTTTTTGGCCTCCGCGTTTGGTTTTGCCAGTCAGGCGTCGTCTCTTGCCCGGCTTGACGATATCCGAAGAAGGCGGCTTGGAACTGTTGGTCGAATCCTTCGTGGCAGCGGCCAGTTTTCGTTCGAGTTCCGGGATTCTCAACGCTTGCTCGGTAACCTGTGCCTGCAGCTGCTCCACGAGCTTCTCCAGCCGCTCACAGTTCGGACATTGGTGGGAATGGGGCGTTGAGTTGGCCATAATGGGCCCAGATTACAGACCACCGCGTCATTCCCAAAGCGAAACACTACAGATTGTGTGTACGGCCTAATGCTTGCACTACATGCAGGGGTGTGCCGCCCGTCAGGCACCTCGGATTCGGCTCAAGAATCCGTGAACAGTTAC
>NZ_WIAD01000117.1 GCF_009618275.1 Roseimaritima sediminicola | reverse complement strand
AAATCCTGACTCGCTTAGGCTCGCCTGGATTCGGGGGAGAGGGGAGAAATCGTTCTTGTCGGTTTTCGAGAGGGAGTGTGATGTGCCCCCCCTTCCCCCATAACCTCCACACGCGGTGAGTGATTCATGTCTATTGTTTTGGCGTTTGATCAAGGTACGACCAGTTCTCGAGCGATTGTCTTCGATTCGAAGGGCAACATCCTGGGCGTCGCCCAACGCGAATTCACGCAGCACTATCCGCGTTCGGGATGGGTGGAACACGACGCCGAAGAAATCTGGCAGTCCCAACTGGCCGTCGGTCGCGAAGTGCTCGAGCAGTGCGGCTTTGGCGCCGCCGACGTGGCGGCGATCGGCATCACCAACCAGCGGGAGACCACGATTCTGTGGGATCGCGCTAGCGGCGAGCCGGTTCACAATGCGATCGTGTGGCAGGACCGCCGTACGGCCGAGTACTGCGATTCGCTGCACGCCGCTGGACATACCCAGACGGTGCAGGAGCGGACCGGATTGTTGATCGACCCTTATTTCTGTGCCACCAAGATCCGCTGGTTGCTCGATAACGTGCCGGGCGCACGCGAGCGTGCCGAGCGAGGCGAGTTGGCGTTTGGAACGGTCGACAGTTGGTTGTTCTGGAAGCTGACCGGCGGCCGTGTCCACGCCACCGACATCACCAACGCGTCGCGAACTCTGCTGTTGAATCTGGAAAGCGGTCAGTGGGATGACCAGATGCTTCAGTTGTTCGATATCCCGCGTTCGGTGCTGCCCGAGGTGTTGCCGTCGAGCCACCTGTACGGCGAATCGGATCCGGAGCTGTTCGGCGGAGCGATCAAGTTGGGCGGCGCGGCCGGTGACCAACAATCCGCGCTGTTCGGTCAGAACTGTACGCAGGTCGGGATGGCCAAAAATACCTATGGCACGGGTTGCTTTCTGTTGATGAACCTGGGCGAGCAAGCCAAACCGTCAAAGTGCAAGCTGCTGACCACCGTGGCCTGCACCACCGACCGGCGCCGGGAGTACGCTTTTGAAGGCAGCATCTTTATCGCCGGCGCGATCGTCCAGTGGTTGCGAGACGGGTTGGGGATCATCGACTCCTCCGAAGACGTCGAAGCGCTCGCGGCCACGGTGCCCGATACCGACGGCGTTTATTTGGTGCCCGCCTTTGCGGGGCTGGGCGCGCCGCACTGGGACGCCTACGCCCGCGGCACCATGGTCGGGCTGACCCGCGGCACGACCAAAGCCCATATCGCGCGAGCGGCTCTGGAAGGGATCGCGTTTCAGGTGGCCGACGTGCTGGACGCGATGCACAAGGATGCCGGGTTCGAGATCGAAGAGCTGCGCGTCGACGGCGGCGCGGCGGCCAACGATCTGTTGATGCAGTTCCAAGCCGATATCATCGGCGTCCCGGTGGTGCGGCCCAAAGTGATCGAGACGACGGCTCTGGGGGCGGCTTACCTGGCCGGCTTGTCCAGCGGTTTCTGGAACAGCCTCGACGAGATCTCCCAGGTCTGGCAGACCGAGCGTGTGTTCGAGCCGCAGATGAGCCGCGAAGAGGCGGCCACGCGCCGCGGCCGCTGGAACGCCGCCCTCGACCGCGCCCGCGCCTGGGAAAACACCCCGTAGCCGAAGTCGCCAGACTTTGGACGCGACTGACTCTAACAGAATCTACGTATGCGTTGGGACATTCGGTCACAGCAGCCACGCAGTGGCGGCAGGTTGTAGCCATGGGCGCG
>NZ_WIAD01000116.1 GCF_009618275.1 Roseimaritima sediminicola | reverse complement strand
AGACGCTGTAGGTGATAAATCCCCGAGCGTCCATCGTCCATACAGGATTTCCGTAAGTATCGAAAACGGTTTTCGTGGAAGTTGCTGCGCCGCTACCGTTCTCGCTCGTTGTCACGACTGGTAGCGTGACAGTTTGCTGCTTGGGCTGGACGGTCCCATCATGCCAAGTGTAGTCGAACTGCGTTGTCAACGACCCGCTGCCATCGTCGTTTTGATACTGCGTTTGTTTAGAGGCGGGGTAGATCGTGACCGCACCGGCCGTCCGCGATGTGTACTCCGTATGGCTCTGGAGGATCGGCGTTCCCGAGCTGCCCTGCTTGAGGGACGTCGATTCTAGAAAACCTTTCGCGGCGCCCGTAGGGATGTTGGTCGTCGCGTAATAGCTGCGGATCCGAACCAGGCCAGAGCTAGCATTCAGTTGGACGTTCAGATCCGCATCGTTGGCGTCGTAACTGGCGACGGCCGAGGGGCCTGCCGACTGGATGCGGTGGGCCTCCGAATCGTACGAATCCGCCTGTAGCCACACGTCCGAGCCAGACTTCAGTTCACTCAGCAAGGGCTGACCGATGTAGTTGGAATAGACGGTGCGAGTCGCTCCGTCGGGACGCGTTTCGATGGCACGCGTCTTCCAGTGGTTGTAGGTATCGGTGTTCGAACTCGTGAAATAGGAATAGCCGACCGTGATCGAGCCTCGGTCAACGATTTCCTGCGTCACTCGGCGATCGCTACCGTACTGGAAATTGTACCGGGCGTACTGCAGCAGGACCGCGTTACTCACGGTCGTGGGGTCGAGTGAGTCAGCGAGCATATCGGCGTAGCCATCGGGCTGAACCACGAATCGAAGGCCGTGTTTAAAACCTCCTGCCGTGGCATCCTTGTAATACCGATAATAACTCTGCCGCACGTTGTTCCAGGTGATGCCGGAAGGCTCTTGCACGCGGACGCGCATTAAATCTCCGGCAGAGCCGTGTTCGGTGGTGCCGTCATAGTATTCGTACGTCGCTCGCCGAATGTCGTTCCAGGCTCCCGTCCCAACTTGCCTGCGGTAGGTGACCGATGTGGTCTGGCCGCCTGTGTACTCATAGTGAAACTGTGTCGAAACGGTTTGACCATCGACGGTCGATTCCCGCTCGATTGTTTCGATCCGACCGTCGCCGGTGTAGCCAACGACATCCGTAGCCTGTCCCATAGCGTCGATCATGCCGAGCAGCATCCCTGGTAGCGCACTGCCGGAACCACTGGAAGAGGAAGAACTGGAGGACGAGAGGGCACCGAAAGCTCGGAAATACCAAACTTCGCCGGTAGGCTGAGAGAGCACCAAACGATCGTTGGCTGAATCGAGCGTGAGCGTCGATTTTGCTCCAAAGCGGGCAATATAGTTACCGGCGCTTTCATCAAACCACAGGGCGTTTCTTGAACTTCGTACAAAGCAAACAGCGCCATCAGCATCCTTGGTCAGGTAGGGCCAAGCTTCGACGAGCCAGTTGCATCCGAGGCCAACATTGTTGGGGCCGCGTAACTGGTTGCTGTATTGGCGACGTTGCACCCAGGGGCCGCCGGCGCCGGGCACTTGAAGGTCGGTCTCGAAAAGCTGCAACTCGCCAGTTGCGTAGCGCACCGGATAGAAGCTGTAAGGGTCGATTCCACCCTCGTTCGCCTCACACGTTTCCTCTTCCGGCGGCACGTAGGGTGGGACGGGATAAGGGCCGCCAGAAAACGACGATGAACTGCTGCTAGAACTACTTGACGACGAGCTACTGCTTGACGACGAGCTACTGCTTGACGA
>NZ_WIAD01000115.1 GCF_009618275.1 Roseimaritima sediminicola | reverse complement strand
GAACATAGCGAGTATGGGCTTCGCGCAGACTTTGGAAACCCAGCTCGCGGAAGTAGGCGTTTGGCCAGCGACGCGTGCGGCTCAGACGCTCCGGATTGGTCCGGTGCCATTTTAAGAGCAGTCGACGCAGTCGCTTGCGGATCATTCCGTCGTAACTGTCGAATATGTTCCACGTACAGTGCCGAAAGTAACCGAACCAGCCAACGCTCACGCGATTGATTTCTCGAATCGTCGCGTCGATAGACTGGCCGCTCTTGCGGGGAGTCAACTGTCGGATCCGGGCCACCATCTTGCGATGGCTTTTCGCACGCGGAAAGCGAAACTTCCCGCGAAACGAGTAGCCCAGAAAGTCGAAACTCTTTTCACGACTGTCGACGATGTGGGTCTTCTCGGGGTGCAGCGTCAAACCTGCTTCACGGACGAAGCGTTTGACTTCCTCAAGGGCCGCTTCAGCGTGTTCCTGACTATGACACAGGATCACGAAGTCGTCGGCGTACCGGACCATCTCGAAGCCTTTGTCGGCCATGCGATGGTCTAGCTCGTTGAGGTATAGATTGGACAGCAGCGGAGAGAGGACCGCGCCTTGTGGAACGCCCGACTCGGGTGTCCATTCGCGGAGTCCCTCCATAACCGATTGATCAAGGTACCCCTTGACCAGTTCCAATACCCGTCGATCCGAAATCTTTTCGCTGACAAGTGTCAGCAAGCGGTCTTTCGGGATCGTGTCGAAGTAACCTTGTAGGTCAGCATCGACCACGATGACGTTTCCAGACTCCAAGAGTTCTTCGACGACTCGCAGTGCATCATGACAGCTGCGTCCGTGGCGGAAGCCGAAGCTTCGTTCGTGAAATTCATTGTCGAAGATCGGTTCGATGACATTGACCAGAGCCGTTTGCACGACACGGTCCCGAACCGTTGGGATTCCCAGCGAGCGCACTTGCGTGCTGCCAGGCTTGGGAATCTGCACCCGGCGTACCGCCTGGGGGCGGTAGGTGCCGCTGCGCAACTGCTCGTGTAGTCGCTTGATTTCAGCGATCTCCTGGTGGCTGAAATCCTCGGTGCTTTGTCCGTCCACTCCCGCCGCACCTTTCTTTTTGCCGGTCACCTTGCGGGCCGACACGAACAGGTTCAGCTCACGGTACACCTTGTCGATCAAGGCATGCCATTTTCCTCCTCGCACTCCTACGGTGAGCGAGTTCAACATGCGGTCGGTCCATACGCTACGATTCGCCCAGCTGGAAATCTCACGTGTTGATTTCACTTCGGGGTCTCCGACACGGCTAGCCGCTGAGAACGGCACTGTCACCGGGATGTAGTCTTTCGATTTACGTTTCGCTTGCATGGTTCCTACTGGCATCCATTTTCCTGCCTTCCTTCGCTCGCGTTGGGTTTGGTTCCCGACGGTCAACACTACTACGAAGGCTCTGACTCCTCGGCCGGGCATCGAAGTCTGCTGCCGCCGAGGTCTCTCTGCTTATCTCGTCTGAACTTCCAAACATTCCGTCTCCAACCACCGCATTGCCATTTCACGACGCTCGATTTTATCCGTTGCGGTTTCTTCATCGTCGTCGTCGCCGCACGAACCCTGCAGAGTGGTTCTGCCACCCGGAGTCGGGCCACATCGGGGATCGTTGTGCGGTCAGGGGTTCGCCGATTGCTAGGAGGCTCCCCGACAGGCTTGGCCGAATCGAGTTCACATTACAGTTACGGACTGTTTGTTCACCTTTGGTTGCTCTCCACCCTTTCTCACGAAAACGCAGTTACCATTGGTTACAGGGAGGCAACGACTTCCCTGATCAGGACTTTCACC
>NZ_WIAD01000114.1 GCF_009618275.1 Roseimaritima sediminicola | reverse complement strand
TTGCCAGTCGAAACGGAAGTAACCGCACGTCATTACTTACATCATTAAGGCCGCGGATCTCCTTGCTTGCAACCGTCGCGACATTCGCCGAAGTCGATGCATGCGGAACCATTGATACAGTTTTTTCTCCATCGAAAACAGCAAAGCTTCTGATAACGCCCAGTGCGTCATCGATAGAGCCGGACCCATCGCTGGGAATATTATCAATCTCGAACCGCAGCCTTGCCGTGTTGTCCAGGCAAAGCCTACCGGCGACTGGAAATCTTAGCTGCCCGCCGGATTCCTGAAGAACAATCCGGCTACATCGCCATCGCACCTCAAGTGTTCGGTAGCTCTCCGGCCGTTTTTCCCAAGCCTTCATGAGACGGCCGAGATCAGATGCATACACGCATGGCCCAAACGAAAAAAGCATGGCAATCCCTGCGATGGCCGCCAGCCGTTGCAAGGAGCCGCATAAACACGAAAGCAGGTGGACCCTAGCCTCCCAGAAAGTGGGCCGTTCGTTCATTATTTGCCGCCTAGTATTGTGAACCCAATTCTGTACGATTCGCAGTTGCCCTGTTGATCGCGGAGCACAAGGAAGCCTGCTTGCCGCTCTGTTTCGTTAATATCAGATAGCTGAAAAAAAACTCTCGCTTCGAATCGCCCGTCGTACCGCGAGTATTCAACCCGTTCCACACTGACCGCATTCTGGTTTGGCCGGCAGACAAGACTATCAACTTCAAACTCCTGCCCCCCGTCAGGTCCCGTCAAGCTGACGGTGTTAACATTCCATGCACCAGATTCGCCGCCGCCAGCAATTAACACATTACCGTCCGATAGGCACAGCGTCCCGACCGCGTGCAACTCGACAGCCAACACCAGGGCGGCATCGCTTGAAGTGGTTGCATCCCCGGTGCCCACGCCAAGATGGAAGCGATACGTTCCCGCGGGCACCTGCTTCTCTTTCTCAACATACAAGTCAAGCTTCGCAGACTCCCCCTCAACACTGCTTACGGAAACACCAAAAGGTAGGTCAGGGGCATCAGAGATAATGCATGCGGAAACGCCTCCTGAATCGTCCATGCATGAAATAAATGCAGAAGCGACAGCACGATCTTCAGAGCCCGCGACCTCGGCGACCGTAAAGGACTGGCTGATATAAGTGGTGTCGCACCAAAGCTTGTGCGTGACGACTCCAGTAACAGGAAAGCGAAGGACGATACCATTGACAACGCCTGAAACGATCACCTCGAAATGCTCTTCGAGTGCTGCCGGTTTTGCATTGGTTAGGTCCAGGACGAGGCGAATTCGTGCGTCTTTCCCCGGCTGAACAACAACCTCGTCAACGTCGATCGATGTGCAGCCGCACGAGGCTTGCAATGACTTTACGGTCAGCGGCTTGTTGGAGCTGTTGTGCAGAATGACTTGCCACGGAAAGTCCTTTACTGCATTCACTTTGCCAAAACTCAGGCTTTGGGGATGGACGCTCAACCCCAGGCTGCCATCCGTTTTACTGCAGCCGAGCATCGCAGCAAAGCAAAGAACTAAGCTGCCCCCTGCCAACTGCAGCCCCCCCCCGACGGCCCAGAAAGTGAACAAATCGCAACACAAGACACGCCATATTCGCCAGACCCCCTAGATATTGAACAGACGCGTGACACGCGTCGCGATGTTACTGCGATCCCATCGCTAGGCCGGGTACTCGCTGACGCAACCCTTCATTCCTGCACTACGACCCGATGCCCCTGCACAAGTTTAGGTAGGCACCCGCACTTACGTTGACCCGCTCGCCGAATATTGTGCCTGGTGTAGGGGCACTAATGTCTCCCTGAACATCATTTCCACTACACTCTGGATCA
>NZ_WIAD01000113.1 GCF_009618275.1 Roseimaritima sediminicola | reverse complement strand
AGTCAACACCACGAGATCGATTAGCATCATTGCTTTAGCGTTAAGGGTCGGGGAAAGGCAGTTGCAACCGCGGTCAGCAACCGCTGCGTAAGTCGATGCAGCCAAAAACACGCTGAACGTGATCAGAGTGGCAGTCCAGGAAAAGGCCGAAGGTGCAGCGAGAATGAAGACGCCCGCGCCAACCTCATAAGCAATTGTGAACGTCAGTAGCGGCGCCCACGAGAGCAACCCCTCCTCAAGTAGAATGAGGTCGTAGCGGGCAAGCTTCGCAGCCGCAGCCAACCACAGCAAGCCTGCGATGACCGTTCTCATAACGCCCCAGCCGCTCATTGACGCTGCTCCTTTGCGAGATCGTTCTGATGCTTCGCGACGTCCGCTTCCGATAGGTGATAGATGTACGTCGTGTAGCCGATCGTTGCGACGGGATCGTAGTCCCGGAAATAGGCGTACGCTCCGTCGCGGCTGTGCAGCCGCTGGACGGAAACGGCCCACCAACCCGGCTGCGGGCCTTGTTCATGCGGTGGCGGCGGTACGTCGGGCAGCCCCAGTGGTTCCAGCGGCAGCATGCCGTGATGGAAGGCCACCCCATCCAGTTTGATCTCGCTGTGACGTCGGTTCCAGTCAGCCAGGTACAACAGGTCCTGACCCCAGTCGAGGTTGCTGTCCAGCAAATGCGAGTGGCCATTGGCCGGACCGCCGGCGGCAAGATTAAAGTAAGCGTGGGAGTGCGGGAAAACACACAAACTGGGAAGGATGCCACCGCCGAGCAATACGAGAGCAGCGATGCTCACACGCTGGTTCATCGATGCTTCCATCAGTCTACCGGCCAGCACGTACACGAAAGGCAAGGCGGGCAGCACATAGCGAAGGTGATGGCTGAAGCCGGTTTGACTGCTCACAAGCACGAGAATGGCGATTGCTGGTGACAGCAGAAAAAACTCCGATTTGCAAAACCACCTCGTCACGAACGTCCCGGCGGTCAGGGCGAAGATGGCCAGGTAACCACACGGTGTCTTGGTCGCCAAGCCGTACAGATAGTAGTACCACCAGCCTTGGTCACGCCATTGACCACGCAGGTACGAGTCAAAACCACGTTCAAAATCGAGCTTCTGACGGTCAATTCCCAGCAGATACTCCGCCGGTACCGGCACGGGAACGTGGCCCAGCCACGACTGGGCAAAGCGGTTCTTCGTGCCCTCGGCGCTGCTGCCGCGAAGGGTTTCGCTGACGAACTGGTAGTCGCCCAGCGGCTGGAAGGATCTAGCAAATCCATAGCCGAAGTTAATAACCAGAACGGCTACCAGGAACAACGTCACCAGTTGCGCCGACGCGCGGAGCTCGGTCTTTCGCCGCAGCGCTTCACAGGCGACAAACTGCAGGACAAACAAGGGGAACAGCAGGACCCAGGTGAACTTCGTCAATTCGGCCGTGCCCAACAGGATGCCTGCCAAAACCGTTTGTTCCCAGTTCCGGCCTTTCAGCCACCAGTAGAACGCCAGGCAGGACAGCGTGCCCATGGCACAGGCACCCACGTCGGGCGTGATCATCGAAGCGTTGGCAAGTACCAGAGGTGAAAAGCACCACAGGGTAAGCGAGAACAGGCCGGCGCGCTGGCCGTACAGACTGCGGCTCCAGCAGAAAATCGTCCCACCCGCGATCAGGCTGAACGGAATGGCCGTTATGCGTGCAAGCGTGAGATACGCGTAAGCCTGCAAGCCGTGACGCTGCCAGAAACGGGTTCCCATGGGGAATTCTGGACGGTCGCGCGTATCGGCGGCATAGATGTAGTCCGTCTCGACGTCCAGTAGCGTCAAGGGCACAGTGGCGACGGCGCGAACTAGCGGCGGGTTGACGCGGTACAGCCCAAAATCGCCGTACTGCCAAATGCCCAGCCCCGCCGGCAAGTGC
>NZ_WIAD01000112.1 GCF_009618275.1 Roseimaritima sediminicola | reverse complement strand
CTTTCGAAGGCGATGCAGGGTGAGGTCGTGCTCAATCGGGACCAACGCGAAACCAGGATTGAAAAGGCTAGCGCCGAGGCTATGTCACAAGCCGCCCAAATCCTCAATTTGTCGCTAGTCTTTTTCTCAACTCGAAATGAAACTCCGGTGACCTTCAATTCACAGACGACGAAGAGTCAATCGCTTTTACTCCAAATTGCTACCAACCCAAAACTGCCAATCAAGTCTCGCCAGCTTGCGTTTAATACAATTGCGATTTCGCTCGATGAATCTGAGAACGCGAAATTATTCGAGAAAGAGATTTGGAAGCTTGCCTCTGGTTTCACGGAGAGTCAACTCGAAACGTTTGTGCTTTCGTTGTCTTTAAGCCGGTGGGATTCTACTCGGTCTGTTCGGCTCTCAGCGGTTTTGAGGCTGATTAAGCTTCCGCAATTTACAGAAAGAGTGCAGATTGCGTTGATCAGTGCTATGGGTTCCGCAGTTTCCTCTAATCTTTGCAGGCAGATCGACGCTTTAGCAGTGTTTAGTGCGATGCACAAACAGGACAGACTTACTGTTGATGCGACCGACACTATGTTTAAACAGTTTGAGTTGTGGGCCGATGCGCAAGACGTTTTCGACTTAGCAACGCACGATGAATAAGTGTCACGTTTGGGGGTTCGCAACATAGTTCCACTTTGGTAGAAGATCATCATAGACGATTCTGAGATTGTTTTTCATTTCTTTGGTGGCGTTCCTTCCTGTTTCGAACATGCGTTTAATGACAGCGACAGTCGTTCGGAGCCCGGTCCTCGTTCGTGCCCTACGCATCAGCGACACTGCTGTGTCAAGGCAATCAAAGAGCATTCCACTGCATGCCCGCCCGACGTGCGGAAAGAAGCGTCGTTCGATCGGATTGTATTTCGAGCAGTACGGTGGATAGTGAGCGATCCGAATTGGCAACCCGATCGAATCACTCAATCGCTCAAGGTCGTACTTGAAGATGTACTTGCTCGCTGAATTGCTTCCCCCTCCGTCACACGTCAGCAATATTGACTTGGCGTCCGGGTAACGCCGGTGACCGAACGTATTCCAGAAACGTCTGAATGACTCGCAGGCAAATTCGCTGGTGTCGTGGGACAATCCCAAATTGATATGCCCCAGGTTGGCCTTCGGGTCAAAGATTCCGTGAGGGATCAAAACGCCGTCGGCCCAGGAAGGAAAGTCATGATCAAATGCTTCGAACGAACGGTTGCCGCGAACTCGCCCTTTGCGATACAGAAGCCCCAAATGCTCCTTCGCTTTGGTATCGATCGAGAACCAGGGCTCACCGGCTATTTCGTATTGCGAGACGAGCTCGGCGATGCGTTCAAACTGGCAGTCTCGGTCTGGATGTTCGCCGCCAGGGATGTCTTTGCGAATTTGGCGTCGACGGATTCCCGCGTCGTCGAGCCACTGAGCGATCGCGTCTCTGCCCACGGGGGTTCCCATCTTCGTCAGACGCTCCGACAGATCCTGCGGGGACAAGTCGGTGTAAACGATGTCCTCTTCATCGGGGTCTCCAGCGGTACGGAACTCGATGCATTCAATCAGGTTGGCTTCTTCCGGCGTTTCGGAATCGATCTTTTTTTTCGACCGGCACCGGGCCGACGCACCCGTCCGGCCGCTGGGTCATCCTGCAGGTGATCCAGTTCCGCGATGCCACGTTCAATCGTTCGTGTCGAAATGCCAAGCACGCCGGCGATGTAAGTGATCCCGCCGTGCCCACGCTGTGTCGCTTCGATGGCAGCAAACCGCCTGCGATCCTTCTCCGACAAAGTACCTGCAAAATCACGCAGGCGTTGCTCGGTCTGTGAATCGGCGTCGCGTAAACTGATGACCATCCGTGGCTCCGCTCTGTGGGGATCGAATTGAACTCCCAGCAGTCTACCCGATACGCATCACATCTTCGACACTAATTGATCGTGCGTTGCTT
>NZ_WIAD01000111.1 GCF_009618275.1 Roseimaritima sediminicola | reverse complement strand
GTCTGGGGTAACCAAGTTGCCGCTAAAGATGAGCCATTCCTACAACGTCAGATCGGCAACTTTGGTTCACCCCTTGGTTACCCGTCGCTCGGATCGAGTAGTAGATATAGGATAACGTACGAGTATGGCCGCGACAGATACTTGGCATCACACAGGTTCATAAGCACCGTTGTCGATTAGAATTGACGCGACGTGCTCAGCCAATTGTTCCGATGGCCTGTCGCGCCACCAAATCGATTTCCGATTTGGGATAACCGCAATCCACATCGCACGGTTTCCGAGTCGACGTTCCAGGGCGACGTGAACGTTCGTCCCGCCAGCGGAAACTTCGTAACAGGCGGTGTCCTTTCGTCGCACGCCCCTTACGGTCGTTTCGTTGGAAACCAGCACAAATAGGCATTTGTTAGCATCGAGGATACTGGGCAAATCTTCGAATAGCTTCGGCGGCGCATCGAGTAACTGTGAATTTGCCATTCGCGTTACAATTAGGAGTCTTGCGGTCGTAGTCCAGTCGGGTAACGTTGGTGGTCACCCGGCGGCGACCCGGGATCTGGTGAACACGACGCGACGTTGCCGCCGCTCGGGTGCACCACTTTGTTCTTGCAAGGCGATCGAATTCACGGGCGGCTTGCCAACCCCGCCGCTCGGGCTCGACCTCAGAATATCGACCGGAACGGAGTCAAGCAACAAATGACCGCGTCACCTGCAAATCACTGCGTGCATTTTCCTACCTCCATTTTCCTACCATCTGCTCGCGAGGGACAGGTAGGAACATGGAGGTAGGAAGATAGGTGGGGGTCGACATTTGTGACCAGTTCTCGCGACGGCAGGAACAGGGGCAGACGGAGATTCCAACTACGATCAGCAAGCCCGGCAATCGACCGCGCATCCATCACGGACCTGGACCATCGACCGAGCATCCACGGACAGCAAGAACGGCCGCGATCAGCGGGCCGGGACGTTTGAGTTTCCATTTGAGAAAGCTTACAAGCCCGGCTCCGTTGCATCGCATTGTTCCCCGCTGTTGTCAGGGCCTGCGTGCGGATAGCGATCGAGCAATGACTGTGCCCGCGCCGCAACGGACCGATCCAGTGCATAGGACGCGGCAAAGCCAATCCAAATAAGAACGGCAAAGCCAACACCAAACAACCCCCAAATCACCACCGCGATCACGGAGATGAACGCCGCACCAAGACCAAATGCTCGCGAGTTGGCTTTGCGTCGGGCAATAATGGCACGTGCGGCATCGCGAGGATTGCCGGCACGAATTGCCTGATGGTCCCCGTAAGCTAGGTCGAAACCCAGCTTGAGTTCTTCGGCCAGCGTGCTCGGTTTGACTTGGACATCACCACCAGCAGCTGAGTAAGCGTCAAATGCGTCAAGCATCGAACGCGTCTTGGAGTAGCGTCGAAATGCCCAAACGCCGCAGACGACGGAACAGACTGCCCACGGCACATACGAGGTGTACGCGAGCACTCCGTGAACGCCTTGAATTAGGGAGAACATAGAGAGGGCAACCAATGCAATGGTTAGCCGTTTCCGCTTCGCTCTGATGTGCGATACGAGTAAACCGAAGCTAGAAGAATGAATAAGCTGATGTTGTTCGTAAGACAGCGAGAATCCTTTGATGCTTCGGACCAGCGCGTCGCGCAGTTGCGATTTGTCCATCAACGCGGCTTCGTTCGGCATTAGTGAATTCGTATTTTTGTGTCGGGTAACGTTCAAAATCACGTGGCACGGGCCCAGGAGGAGCAAGCAAGCTCGCAGGATGACGGCTTCTCACGGAGTCCACGAAGGCAAAGAGGCGAAGCAGGTACCGGCGCCACAGGACAGCACCAGCACTCGCCTATTCGCGACCATTCGCGTGATTAGCGGGCACATCCCCGTTCCGAAAGCAGGCCCGCGAATCACGCGAATGGACGCCAATTGGAACCGCTCGCCGCTACCGACAACCGGCCCCCGCCTCGATCGCACC
>NZ_WIAD01000110.1 GCF_009618275.1 Roseimaritima sediminicola | reverse complement strand
GTTGCACGGGCACAGGACGAGCAAGCAGAACGACAAACGAACCACCCGTGCTCACGTGAATTTGTTGGTTACTGGCCCACGGACGTTCCAGCCCGCGACAGTGCGAGGTGGGCATTGTACCGATTGAATCGCACCGACAGCAAGCAAGACAACGGACTGCCGGTCGACGGACGGAGCCTACCGACTTCGATCAGGACGAAAGATAAACCGCGGAGACCACAGGGGGACACAGAGAACGTTGGTGCTCGAGACTCTGCGTCTCTCTGCAACTCTGCGTTTTGCATCGAACGCACAGCTCTTTCAAGGCGAAATCTCGCTGAAATCGGCGGTTGTTTCAGCGCGTCCGGGCGAGCACGTGAGCGAGCGTCCCAACGTTAACAACAGATAAGGCATCGAAGCCCGGCCTATCACCTGGCGTTCGACCACCCAAGGTGAAAGCACGCCGGTGACTCGTCCCATTCGCAGAAGGTGACGACCCCCAACGCAAGACGTCAGCAAAACACGCAGAAGCTCCCACGACCGACCGGCGAATAGATCGAACCGCAGATCGCTAGCGGCAGTAACGTCACCGTTCACCGGGCCGCGGCGAACGACTTCGGATTCAGAAACCGCGCGGCCCGCGGCTCCGTGTGCAACGGATCGTTAGCCAGCATATTTGGACACGTTACGCTCAGCCCACTCAAGGACTTGATCAGGATCGACGCGAGGTGACAACATTGAGTTCACAGTCAGATGTGCGACAAACTCACCATTCAGGAATAGTTTCGGAGGTGTGGTCGTGAACTTATTGAACGGGCTGAAGGCGGAAAACTGACTACCGTAATCGGAAAACTTGTTGAAGATGCTCGTGTTGGAAAACTTACTGCCGTACGGCCCAAACTTGTTGAATATGGAGTCGCTATCAAACTTGTTTGGATTCAGTTTGCCAAGGAACTGTCCGTTCTCAGCTTGAATGTACGATTGTCCGGTCGCCTGCCGCGCCTCCGGCTCTGAAGTAGCCGGAGCGCCGCGAAGCAAGCCTTGTATATCGTTCTTCAATGCGTACAAGAATGCTTCAGGTGCCATTCGATTTGAGATAATGCGATTGGCCGTAACCCGAGCGATTTCACGCCCCGCGATCAGGAGGCGTGGTGGTGTCGATGTATAGGGATTATGAATGCTGAATTGGCCATATGGGCTTCCATATTGTGAGTACTGATTGAATATGCTCGTCGGGCTGTACTGACTGCCATACGGGCCGTATTTGTTAAGAATCGACTCATTGTCATATTGGTTGTCGGTAATCTTGCCTAAGAATTGACCATCGTCGGCGATCAGGCAAGATCGTTGCTCTCCGGTTGTAGTTGAGGGAGTCTTGGCTTGCTCCGCGTACAACTGAGCAAGGATTTGCTCTAATACTTCCTTTGTAGAATCCGTTTCACTGTTCGGTGACGTTGCCATTGGCACCTCCCCCATACAGTGACTGAAGCAGCTTTTGGATTTCTTCAGCGGCCTTGGTCTTGGGCAACTGCGTGATCAGCATTGGTGCGGTCGCCAGCGCGATGTTCTTGGCGCGAATGTCCTTGATCTCACGTAGCGGCCAGTAAAGGAGGCCAGTGGTGATTACCGAAGGTGTCGACCATGCAACCTCTCCACGGATCAATGCCAGAACAAAACAGGCGATTCCTGTACCGAAGAGAATGATTGTGAGCACAATATAGATCCACTCGATTCGCTTGTTCTCTTTGAGAACAACGTCGATTCTCGCGAGGATGTCATCGATCGATGTCACAAATGCTCCAATTGGTCCTGCTGGCTAACGACGGGGTTCAGCGGGGCCGCGCGAGCGACTCACCACGTCAAAAACGTCAACTCGCGGCCTCCGTAGCAACCCATGGTTACGCAATCTTTCGTCATGACAGCAGCTGGTATATCTGTGAACTGAACACGTGGATTTCACCAAACTTTTGTGTTGTCAACCGCCCCATTCCTGCGCTTTCATAGACCTCTACCTCTGGTGGCATGAATCGCTCAAGCTCTGGCTCCGACTCAATCACCATGCTGCGCAACCGATTGTAATCGTCACCAAATGCGTCTGTAGGGTACGAAGTCTTTTCTTCATTTGTCATCGTTTCGATCGACTGAATTAGCCCGAGAAGTTTCTTGATCAGGCGTTGCTTTGTTTCTGTCATCTTCAGATTCAACCTTGTTGAAATACTCTCTAATGCGAGCAAGCAACAGATCTTCGTAATA
>NZ_WIAD01000010.1 GCF_009618275.1 Roseimaritima sediminicola | reverse complement strand
CCACTGTTCACAGGCTAGAAGCCTATGCCACTGGGGGCTATTCCGCGTCTTTGTTGCGCCAGCTGGGGCGGCGGCGGCGGGCTTTGGGGTGGTGCTTGGCGCGCAAGTGCGGGTCGGTGACGGGATCCAGGGCCGCGCCCTCGGGACGGGTCGTCAACCGCACCACGGTCGCCCGCAGTTTGTTCTCTTTCACCCGGTAAGGCTCGTCGATTTCGAACTCGACGAACAGGTCCACTTCGGGGCGTCGCGGTTTGCTGTCCCAGGCCGTGTGGTGGAAGAAAACGTCTTCACGAAAGTCTTCGGCATCGATGAATCCGAATTTGCCTTCCGCTTGAATGAATTTAATTCGTCCCAAGCGGCGTCGTTGGATGTAAAAAGGTTTTTCGGCGGCAGATTCGGACACAGTCGCAGCTACTCGGCAAAACAGTGATCAATTCCGAAGCTCAGGTCCGGCCAATGGCTCGGCGGGCAACCCGCTTCGGGGAAAACCGCTTAATTTAGCTCAGGGCTCGGAACAGGGCGAGCACCGACCCAACGAGCCAACGTCCGACCCGAAGCATGACGGATCGAGCGGGCCCACATCGCCTCGTCGGGGCTGAAGATGATCTCGGGCGAAGCCGGCGTGACATGCCAGCTGCCCTCGGCGATCTCCGCTTCCAACTGGCCCGACGCCCAGCCCGCGTGACCGACGATCAACCGCATCGGGGCCGCCTGGTGCATCAGTTTTTCCAGATGATCCTTTTGGGCGGCCACGTAGATCCCGCTGGACGTTTCCGATTCGGCCAGGGCCGGCAGGGCATGCAGGGCGACGACCGGTCCGGATAGCGGACCCCCAAAATGAACGGTGCCTTCGGCCGCGGCCGGCACGCGCGAATGCTCGCTTCCCAATAACGAAAGTAACTCCGCCGGCTGCGGATGCAGCGGTCGATTCAACATCAGACCGATCGCTCCGTCATCATCGTGATGCACGACCAAGCACACCGAGCGTGCAAACACTTCGCCATCCAATTCCGTGGAAGCTACCAACAGATTTCCGGTTAGTGATTGAGTCATGGGCCTTTCCAACTGAAGTACCTCGCTTGCGTTCTCGGCCAAACCCGTGGCCAAGTTGACAGTGAAACCAGGACCGACACACTTAGTGGCAAACCCCGGGCCAATTCACAGCGGTCGGGCTAAAATCTTCTCCAAGTCCTTGTAACTCAAACGGTTAGGTGTCATGTCAGACGAATTGGAATCGATGCGCAGGAACTACCAGTTGGGGGGGCTGGACGAGGCCGATGTGTTGCCAGACCCGATCGACCAGTTCCGCCGCTGGTTCGACCAGGCCCGCGAAGCCGACCCGCCGGCGTGGCTGGAGGTCAATGCCGCCACGCTCTCGACGGCCGATCGCAGCGGTCAGGTCAGCAACCGCATCGTCCTGCTCAAGCAGGTCAGCGAGCAGGGTTTCACGTTCTTTACCAATTACCACAGCATCAAAGGACGGCAGTTGGCCGAGAACCCGGTCGCTGCGCTGTGTTGGTTCTGGCCTCATCTGGAACGGCAGATTCGCGTCGACGGCAGCGTCGAAAAAACGTCGCCGCAGCTTTCCGACGAGTACTTCCAGCGACGACCGCGGGAGAGCCAGTTGGGCGCGTCGCTGAGCGCCCAGTCGGCGCCGGTGGCCTCGCGCGAACACCTTCAGCAGCGCTACGACGAATTGGCTCGGCAGTACGAGGGCCAGAGCGTGCCGCGGCCACCGCACTGGGGCGGCTACGTCGTGCACCCGCGGCGGATCGAGTTCTGGCAGGGGCGGCCCAACCGGATTCACGACCGCGTCTGTTATACGCGTGAACAGCAGCAGTGGCGGATCGAGCGGTTAAGTCCGTAAGTCCGACGGGAAAATCCAGCTTTCTGCCGCAATCTGGTGGGGTTTCACTCCCGCTGGCGCCGATAAGGATCACGACCCTGAATATGTCTGCGGGCCGCCGAGCGTTCGGCAACGAGCATTCGGTGAGGTGACATATACCAATCGCGGTAACGTTGGACGCGGAAAGCGGAAACGCGTGCGATTGGTTGCCATAAAAAAATCAACCAACTGAACGCGGAGTTTGACCCTGATGACAAAGAAACTGATCCATTCGGCACTGGCCGTCGCGATGAGCGTCGCTTTGGCCTGCCCTCAAGCCGTCCAAGCCGCGCACGCCAAAGCCATGGTCGTCGACGGTATCCAGGTCAGCACGACCGTTAAAGACCTGGCCATGCATCAGGGCACCATCCACGGTGCTCTGGTCGACGCCAACGGAAAACCGCTGGCCGGCCAGCCCGCTGTGATCGCCCAGCAAGGCAAGACGTTGGCCGTCAAAGCCACCGATGAAGCCGGTCGCTACAGCTTCGAAAACCTGACGCCGGGCGTCTACCAAGTGGCCACCCACGCCGGCATCCAAACCTTTCGCGTCTGGGACGCCACCGAGGCTCCGGCAACTGCCGACAAGGGTATCATCCAAGTGGCCGGTGACGACGTCGTCCGCGGTTCCTGCGGTTGCTCCGATCCCGGCTGCGACGGTGGCGGATGCGACGCCTACGGTGGCGGTCATCACCGCGGTGGCTTCGGCGGCAAGCTGAAGGGCGCCCTGGCCAATCCCAACGTGGCCGTGCTGGGAGCCGCTGCGATCGCCGCCGCGATCGCTATCCCGCTGGCTCTGGACGACGACGACGACGCTTCCTGATCCGCTCGAATTCCAGCGCGATGCAGTGACCAGCAAAAACACACCACCGGAAACGGCGGTGTGTTTTTTTTTGTGGCATAGGCTTCGGTGCCTGTGAACCAGTGGCATAGGCTTCGGTGCCTGTGAACAGTGGCATAGGCTTCCAGCCTGTGAACCAGTGGCATAGGCTTCCAGCCTGTGAACCAGTCTGCTCTCGGCTGGGACAGCCGAGCGACTCTGGGACAGCCGAGCGACTCTGGGACAGCCGAGCGACTCTGGGACAGCCGAGCTACTCTGTGGCGGCGGCTTTCCGCGCGAGGCGGATCTCGACCGATTCGACCGATCCCTGCAGCGTGAAGGGGGCCGCGTAGGGACCGACCGCACCGCGGTTGTCGCGGCCCACCTGCAGTCCGTCCTGGGGCTGCGTTTGCAGCAGCGAATCCACCGTGCCCACGGCCACGGTTCGGTTGTCCACGCAGAGGGTTACCCGGCGGTCGCCATCGATCGAAGCGCTCAGGATGTGTTTTCCACCGACGGGCTGGGAAGAGTCCAGCGGCTGAGAGGACGCGACGGTGGAGCGTTTGCCGCCCGCGGTCACGGTGAACTTCAGCTGGCCGTCCTGGACATACAGCGACCATCCGTGAGCCGAGCCGCCTTGGGCGACGATCACTCCGTCGCCGGCGACCGTGGCCTGAGCCGTCAGAGCGAAGGGACGAGCGGCGACGTAGGGCGCACGATCGGTCGACAGGTCGGCATCGCCGCCCAGTTCGAAGTGACGCTGTGCCTTGTTGTACCGTGCGTTCGGTTGGCGCCGGGGGTTCAGTGGATACACGTTGGCTCGCCGCGCGTAGGCATCCCACATCTGTGCCATCCGCTCGACTCGCTGGGGTTGCTGCTCGGCCAGGTCCCTTTGTTCGCTGCGGTCGCGAGCGATGTTGTACAGCTCCCAATCGCCGCCGGCTCCCTTGGCCACCAATTTCCAATCGCCCATGCGGACGGCTCGATTGCCTTCGTGTTCCCAGTACAGTGCCTCACGCTCGATCGCTTGCCCTTGCAAAACCGGCAGCAGACTTTTGCCTTCCATGGGTTTGATCTCGTTGCCGCCGTGAAAGGTCTGCGGGTACTCCGCGCCGGCGGCATCGACGGCCGTCGCCATCAGGTCGATCAGATGGCTGGGCGTCGATTCCAGCTCGCCCGCTCGGCTCATCTTGGCCGGCCAGTGCATGATCAGGGGCGTGGAGATGCCGCCTTCGTGGACCCAGTGTTTGTATTCACGAAACGGCGTATTGGACACTGTCGCCCAAGCTCGGCCGTAACCGATGTAGGTATCGGCCGGTCCGGCCATCACACCCTTGCCGACTCGCACCGGGTAACCGTCGCGGGTTTGTTTGGGCTGCATGTCGGGTTGCAGGTAGTCGTCGGCCAGGGGCGGCAGGGTAGGCGACTCGGCCCGCTCGGGACCTTCACCGTGCCGGCCGTAGTTTTCGGCGCACCCGCCGTTGTCCTGAAAGAAACACACCAGCGTATTGTCGTGCTGGTCCGTGGCCTTCAAGGCCTGGAGAATCCGTCCGATGCCCTGATCCATGTTGTCGATCATCGCGGCGTAGACTTCCATATTGCGCTTGTCCCACTGCCAGTACTCCTTCTCCTTCCATTCTTCGGGAATCGCTCGATTCTCGGTGCTGTCCGCATCGATCACGCCCAACTGCAGCATGCGGCGGTAGCGGGCGTCGCGGACCGCTTGATAACCGGCGTCGTAGCGACCCTGATACTTGGCCACGTCTTCCGCTTTGGCGTGCATCGGCCAGTGCGCGGCGGTGAAACTGACGTACAGGAAAAACGGCTGGTCGCCGCTGCTGCGTTTGTGGTCCTGGATGAACCGAGCCGCATGATCGGCGATGGCGTCGGTGTAGTAATACGAATCGGTGGGATACTCGGGATCGGCGTAGGGAGAAATAAATTGATTGTCCCGAGTCAGCGTGTTGGGATCGAAGAAGCTGCCCGCACCGTGAATCGTGCCGTAGAAGCGATCGAAGCCGCGCTGCACCGGCCAGTTCTGCTTGTCCTTTTCCTCCACCGGATGCCGCACCTGGGTGACGTGCCACTTGCCGCTGATGTAGGTGCGGTAGCCGGCCGCGCCCAAGACCTCGGCAATCGTCACGGATCGCCGGTTCAATTCGCCGCGGTAACCGTCATGGCCACGGTCGTTCATCATGTGGCCGATACCGGCTTGGTGAGGGTACAGGCCGGTCAGCAAGCTGGCCCGCGTCGGACAGCAGCGCGCCGTGTTGTAGAACTGGGTGAACCGCAGCCCGCCGGCGGCCATCGCATTCAGATTCGGTGTATCGATCTCGCTGCCATAGCAACCGATGTCGGAATAACCCATGTCGTCGGACATGATGTAGATGATGTTCGGACGCGATCGCGGCTCGGCGGCTCCGGCGGACAAGTCGAAAACTTGGCCGAGTAATCCAGCGACAACCGCGCACAACAGCACCGCGACGGTGCGGCGGCAGGGCAGGGCAGGGCAAGGGAAACGGTGGGGGCGCATGGTCTGAGCTCGGTAAGCGGAGGCGGGAAGGCGGGACGAGCGACGCTTATTGTAATAAACTCAGCGGCGGATCGCCGTGTCGCATAGGCTCCAAAGTAGCTCGGCTGTCCCAGAGTAGCTCGGCTGTCCCAGCCGAGAGGGGTGCGATCTACGGTTGGGACAGCCGAGCTACGATCACAGGCACCGAAGCCTATGCCACTGAGTCGCTCGGGCTCCCCAGTCGCCGCAGCAGCTTGTTAAGTTGTACACCGAGAAACCCACTCCGGTTTGCAACGACGATTCTTTCAGACGAGGAAACCTATCGATGAGCTCCGCTTTGGCCGCACCGCATGTTTGGACCGGCAACCTGCCTCGCATCGGCATCCGGCCGACGATCGACGGGCGTCTGGGCGGCGTCCGCGAATCGCTGGAGGATCAGACGATGGGCCTCGCCCGGCGGGTGGCGGACCTGATCGGCAGCCAGTTGCGATACCCCAACGGCGAAAGCGTCCAGGTCGTCATCGCTGAAACCTGCATCGGAGGCGTCGCCGAAGCGGACGCCTGCGAGCAATTATTCCAGCGCGAAAACGTGGGCGTCTCGCTGACCGTCACGCCCTGCTGGTGCTACGGCAGCGAAACCATGGACATGCACCCGGTGCGTCCCAAAGCCGTGTTCGGGTTCAACGGCACCGAGCGGCCCGGGGCGGTGTACCTGGCGGCCGTGCTGGCCGGACACGCCCAAAAGGGCATCCCCGCCTTTGGGATCTACGGCCACGATGTCCAGCCCGCCGGTTCGGATGCGATGCCGGAGGACGTGAGCGAGAAGATCCTGAACTTCGCCCGCTGTGCTCTGGCGACCGCGCTGCTGCAGGGCAAGAGTTACCTTTCGATGGGCGGCACCTCGATGGGGATCGCCGGATCGATGGTCGACTACAGCTTCTGGGAACAGTGGTTGGGGATGCGGGTCGAAGACATCGACATGAGCGAGTTCATCGGGCGGATGAACAAGCAGCAGTACGACCAGGAGGAATACCAGCGGGCCCTGGCCTGGACTCGCCAGCACTGTCCCGAGGGCCAGGACTACAACAGTCCGGAAATGCAGCGTGATCGCGAGCAACTGGACCGGGAGTGGGAGGACTGCGTCAAGATGGCCCTGATCGCTCGCGACCTGATGGTCGGCAATCCTCGGCTGGCCGAGATGGGACTGGGCGAACAAGCTCACGGGCATCGAGCCGCCGCCGCGGGGTTCCAAGGCCAACGCCAATGGACCGATCACTTTCCCAATGGCGACTTCCTCGAAGCCATCCTTAACTCGTCCTTCGACTGGAACGGCAAACGATCCCCGTACATCGTGGCCACCGAGAACGACGCCCTGAACGGCGCGACGATGTTGCTGGGCCACCTGCTGACCGGCTCCGCACAACTCTTTGCCGACCTGCGAACCTACTGGAGCCCCGCGGCGGTCGCCGAGGTCTGCGACGGTTACACCCTCGAAGGCCCGGCCGCCGATGGCCTGCTGCATCTGATCAATTCCGGACCGGCAACCCTGGACGGTACGGGCCAGCAGACCGATGCCGATGGCCAGCCCACGATGAAGCCGTTCTGGGAGATCAGCGACCAGGAGGTCCAGCGTTGTCTCGAGGCCACCACGTGGCACCCGTCGATGACGGAGTACTTTCCCGGCGGCGGGATGAGCACGCGGTTCCGCACTCGCGGCGGCATGCCGGCGACGATGACCCGGATCAATCTGGTCGCCGGACTGGGGCCGGCCCTGCAGATCGCCGAAGGCCACACCGTGGCCCTGCCCGACGAGGTGCACGACGTGCTGGACAACCGCACCAACCCCAGCTGGCCCACGACCTGGTTTGCCCCTCGCGTGACCGGTCGCGGCGCCTTTGCCTCGACCTACGACGTGATGAACCACTGGGGCGCGAACCACTGCGTGATGACGGCCGGTCACGTGGGCCACCTGTTCATCACGCTGGCTTCGATCCTGCGGATTCCGGTGTACATGCACAACGTCGACGAAGCTCGGGTTTTCCGCCCCCACGCCTGGAACGCCTTCGGCACCGAGGATCGCGAAGCCGCCGATTTCCGCGCCTGCCAGAACTTCGGGCCGCTGTACGGTTAGTGGTAGACGAGGCGAAATCTGATGAGCCGTTTTGACGCTAGCCACGGTTCTCCGGTCGCTTATGAGCCGTTTTGGCGCTAGCCACGGTTCTCCCCGGCCTAAGCACGTCGCAACCTTTAATTCGGCATCACTCTCCCTTTGGGAGAGTCGGGCTCTTAGGCCCGGAGAGGGTTTTCGCAGGGCCCTCCCCGGGCCTAAGAGCCCGACGCTCCCGCTGCGCGGGAGGGTGTTGTCGCGGGGTTTCACCGAAAGATTCATGCCGACGTGCCTAGGATCCCCAACGGCTGAACCGGTCACCTCCTCACTCACCCGTCCCGCCCACCACGCCACCGCCGGCCGCGTTAAAATAAAAGTTTTCCCGCCCGCCCCGAGAGATCGATAGAACCGTTCGTATGAGCAATACCATCGCATCGCAGCCCTTGCTGCCGGCTGTCGAGTCGTTTCTGGATCGCCCCGTCCACGGCAGCTTTGTGGCCGGCAAACCATTGGTCTCCGGCAGCGGCGAGACGATCGCCACCCACGATCCGGGTTCGGGCAAGAAACTGGCCGAGGTGAGCGCGCTGACGGCCGAAGAGGTCGACCGCGCCGTCGGCGCTGCGAATGAAGCGTTTGAAAGCAGTGATTGGGCCACCATGCCCGTCAACGAACGGGCGGCCCTGCTGCACCGGCTGGCCGACGCGGTCGAGAAGCAGCGCGACGTGATCGCCCAGATCGAATCGTTGGATGCCGGCAAGGTCCAGGCCCAAGCTCAAGGCGATGTGCAGAATCTGGCCGACACGCTGCGGTACTTTGCCGACATGGCCCAGCACATGAATCCGCGCACCACGCTGGCCGTCAAAGGGCACGAAGCTTGGACGTATCGCAAACCCTGGGGCGCGTGCGGATTTATTTTTCCCTGGAACTTTCCGTTCCTGTTGATCGGCTGGGGGATCTCACCGGCGCTGGCCGCCGGCAACACGGTGGTGATCAAGCCGGCCGAAGACACACCGCTGTCGGCGATCTATCTGGCCGAATTGGCGATCGAAGTCGGGCTGCCCGCCGGCGTGATCAACGTCGTCACCGGCAGCGGCGCCAAGACCGGGGCCGCGCTGTCGGCCAACCCCAACATCCGCCGCATGTCCTTTACCGGTTCGCCGGAAGTCGGACGGATGGTCGCCGAGGCCTGTGGACGCAACCTCGTGCCGGTGAAACTGGAACTGGGCGGCAAAGGTGCCGCGGTGGTGTTCGACGATGTGGACGTTTCCCAAACGGCCGACAAACTGTCCGCGGCGATCACCTTCCACACCGGACAGGTGTGCTGTGACGCCACGCGTTGGCTGGTGCACCGCAAGGTGTACGACCAGTTCGTCGATGCCTGCGTCGAGCGGTTGTCTCAGGTGAAGATCGGGCACCAGTTGGACGAGCAAACCCAGATGGGCCCGGTGGTCAGCGCCAAGCAGCGCGAGCGGGTCCTGGGCTACCTGGACAAAGGACGCCAGCAAGGTGCAACCTGTGTGCTCGAAGGCGGACCGGCCACCGTCGAAGGCTATCAGGGACATTTTGTGAAACCGGCCCTGATGGCAGGCTCGCTGGACAACGTCGCGGCTCAGGAAGAAATCTTCGGGCCGGTCGCGTATCTCGCGCCTTTCGACGATGAAAAGCAAGCGATCCAGATGGCCAACCATACCAGCTATGGATTGGCCAACAGCGTCTGGACCGAGGACCTCAGCCGTGTCGCTCGCGTGGCCGAATCGATGGTGGCCGGCAACAGCTGGATCAACGCCCACAACGTCTTCGTCCACGGCGTCCCCTACGGCGGCATCAAGCAAAGCGGCATGGGCGGCGGCGTTCTCTCGCCGGAAACGCTGATGGATTATTACCGCAGCACGTCGGTCGTCCGTCCTCTGAGCGACTGAGCACCACGTCGGCCGATCGGCACCAGGAACCTACAGCTATGTCCAGCCCGCGAGCGCTGATCCATCCGCGCGATGCGATCATGCAGACGATGAGCCGCATCTATGGTTACCGGATGACGACCACGTCCGGCGGGAACCTGTCGATCCGCGACGAACAAGGTGATATTTGGATTTCGCCTGCCCGCGTCGACAAGGGCAACCTGACCCGCAACGACATCGTCTGCGTTCGCCGTGACGGCACCGTCGATGGTCTGCATCCGCCCTCGTCGGAGTTTCCCTTCCACCGGGCAATCTATGCCGCCCGGCCGGATATCCACGCCATCGTGCATGCCCACCCTGTGGCCCTGGTCGCCTTTAGTATTTGCCAGGCGACGCCGGATACGCGGCTGTTTCATCAGACGCATTCCATCTGTGGTCGGTTGGGCTTTGCACCCTACGCCTGTCCGGGCAGCGAGCGGTTGGGCGCTAGTATCGCCGACACGTTCGCCCAAGGGTGCGACAGCGTCATTCTGGAGAACCACGGCGTGGTCGTCGGCGCGGCCGACCTGCAGAACGCCTTCGAGCGGTTCGAGGCGTTTGAATTCGCCGGCAAGACGTTGATCGCTGCCAAGCAGATCGGCGACGTACAGTATCTGGACGAGCCGCAATTGCGGCAGGCGGCCGAACGCAGCGTGGCGCTGCCAAAATTCACGCCGAGCACTGCCTCGGCAGGTGAACGAGAGCTGCGCCGGCAACTGTGTGCCTTCCTCCGCCGCGGCTGCCGGCAGCGATTATTTATCAGCACCGAAGGTAGCTTTTCCGCTCGGGTGGGCGACGACGCGTTCCTGATCACGCCCACCCAACGAGATCGCGAGAACCTGGCGCTGGAGGATTTGGTGCTGGTCGACCAGGGGCGACGTGAGAGCGGCAAGAAGGCCAGCCGAGCCGTGTTGGCGCATCGTGCCATCTACCAGCGGCATCCTCAGATGCAAGCGATTGTGTTTGCACACCCCGTCCACGCCACCGCGTTCAGCGTGACCGATGTGCCCTTCGATACGCGCACGATCCCCGAGAGCTACGTCTTTCTGCAGGACGTGCACCGCGTGCCCTATGGGGTGCAGTACCAGAGTGACGGCCAGATCGCCGACCATGTGTCGGCAGCCACGCCGGCCGTCTTGCTGCAGAACGACGGCGTGCTGGTGACCGGGTCGAGCGTCCTGGACGCCTTCGATCGCCTGGAAGTGCTCGAGTCGACGGCCGAAGCCGTGATCAATGCCCGAGCCATCGGAGACGTCTCATCGATGTCATCCGAAGTCATCGACGAACTCCGCACCGCCTTCAAGCTCTGATGGTTGTTGTCAGTTGATGGTTGATGGTTGAGCACACCTAACAACCAACAACTAACAACTAACAACTAACAACTAACAACTTACAACTAACAACTAACCTAGCCGGCCAGTTCCTGTGCCGAGGGTGGATCACCGGTCAGCTCGAAATCCAGGCCTTCCTGGTTTTCGGAGATCTCGGCGGTCAGCGGCGTCAGGTGAGCCGCGTTGTACTTGGTGGGCGTGATGGTCTGATAGGTCGTCTGCGTCGGGCTGTCCGGGACGCCCTGGTACAGCGGCTCCTCGCCCACGGCCTTATTACCCAGCACGACCACTTTCTTGCGGCCCGGTGCGACGAACGCCGTGTAGCTGCCGTCTTTGATCACACCGCCACCGGTCGCAGCCACGCCGTCGGCGGCAACAAAGCTGATCGTTCCGTTTTCGATCGGTTCACCATTGACCGTGACCGTACCGGAAACGGTCAATTCATTACGCGTGTCGCCGCAGCCGGTGGCAAGCAAGAGCCCGAGACCAGCGGCTAACAGAGAAGTTTTATGAAGCATGGAAGGTTCCATCAGAGTTACAGAGGGGAAACGCCAGTCGAAAAAATACCCTTGCCCCGGGAGGGCAGGGCTCTCAGGCCCGAAGAGGGCCTGCGGCAAGCGTTAGGGCAACATCTCGCTTTCGCCGCCACGACCCGACAGGGCCGCGGTCCACGCGTTTTGATTCACCGTTTCGGATACAAACCGCACCGAACCATCGCACATGCTCACGATTACGCCGCCCGGGTGGCGGCTGCGAGCCGCGATCTGGTACTCGGTATTGTTGCCGACCACAGCACAAGGGACCGTCCGATATAGGTTGTTGTTCGGATCTGTCGTGCCGGGGCCACAGCGACGGCATTGGTCGGGGCTGCTGGAATTGGGCGTCAGGATCGACATGAACCCGGGACTGCCTTCGTTGTTCAAAATGTCGCCGCGATTGTCCGCCACCGAATTCGGCGTGGCGATAATGATCTCCGAGAAACACGCCGTGTTGGACAAGCCGTCGGTGATATTGGCCATCCGGTAAGCGTGTCCGACACCAAAGGGCGCGCCGGTGAAAATCTGCTGGTCCGCGGCGTTCTGGTGCAGGTGCGTATTGCCCATGTTGGTAACGTAGTTGCCCATCACCCGCCAGTACGGATCGCTTTGGTCTTGGGTGACCGGCCCGACGTCCGAGGGGCAGTTGTAACCGGGAACATCGATGCGATACGTGTCGATGTTGGGGTTCTGGTAGAAGTGCAGGTTGAAGTCGTAGCGGTCGTAAAGGTTCGTCTGTTCGACGTAGGGCCACAGTTCGGTCGGCCACGAGATGCGGCGGTACGTCCGGCCGTTTTCTACCTTGCGGACGTCTGGGTTGGCTGCCACGGGGAAGAATTCCTTGTTGGAATCCGCATAGTTATGTGCGGCCAGCGTCCACTGCTTGAGATTATTGGTGCATTGCATCCGGCGAGCCGCTTCACGGGCCGCTTGGACCGCCGGCAGCAACAGGCCGACCAGCACGCCAATGATGGCGATCACGACCAACAGTTCCACCAGCGTAAAACCACGAGCACGTCGCGGCGATCGAATCATCTTCATATTAAAAACAATATTCCTGTAAAACGTTGCAACAGCGTTAGAACCTTCGCGTGAAGGTTGTCAAAGAAAGCCGAGTGAGCGATGCGATGTATCGCTCACTCGCTGGGTTTAGCTGGTCCGGGGCGATCCGCGAAAGTCAGTTCACTATCACAAACAGGGTCAAAAGGATTTTTTATAGAAAGGACTTGCCAGCCAAAAAAGACAGAGTGTGTGTCAGCTCTAGTCTGTCCTGTGCATTCTAACTAAGGTCGCTGTTAGGAGTAGAGCTTTCGGTGCAAAACCGTGGCAAAGCTCTTGAGAATCAATGTTTATGATGGGGCGTTTATTGATTGTTTTTCATGTTTGCGAAAAGCATCTCGCAGAATGCATGTTTGGGGCCGCTGCCGAGGTGGATGGTCTATCGCCATGAGGGCGGGAAGAGAGTCGCCTTTCGCTCCGCGAAAGTAGCTGGCTGTATCCTCGGCTGCTTTCGCGGAGCGAAAGGCGACACTTGGCAACTTTCGCGGAGCGAAAGGCAGCACCGCACGGCGATATTTGACTCGGCAATCTCTGGCGGGGAAACTGTTGGCTTGATCACCGGCGGCTTCTCGGTCGCTCGATTTGGTTCCTCCAGGGAGATTCGTTTTGCTCGGTATCCTCGATCACTTCACGACCTCTGGCATCGGATCGTGCGCCCCGCGTCGTCGTGAACGCCGCTCGCGGTGGGCTTTGCTGCCAGGGCTGATGCTGGCCGCTCTGGTCGTTTCGCTCTGGATGGGCGCAGACGCATCTGCTGCGTCCGATGCGCCTCCCAACGTCGTGCTGATCTACGTCGACGATTGCGGCTACGGCGACGTCAGCGCACTGAATCCTGAAGCCAAGTTCAACACGCCGAATCTGGATCGTCTGGCTCGCGGGGGCGTGGCGTTCACCCGTGGCTACAGTCCCGATTCGGTGTGCACCCCTTCGCGTTATGGTCTGTTGACGGGACGCTACGCTTGGCGGACGCATCTGAAACGCGGCGTGTTCGGCGCCGAAGCCCCCTGCTTGATCGCCGACGGACGGATGACGCTGGCCAGTTTGCTGAAAAGTCAGGGGTACCGCACCGCCATAGTCGGCAAATGGCACTTGGGCATGGACTTTCCCGGCACGCCGGAAAACCGCGACTGGTCCCAGCCCGTTCGCGACATGCCGCTGGACAAGGGGTTCGATTACTTCTACGGCATTCCCGCCTCGCTGAACTTCGGCATCCTGGCCTGGTTCGAGGGTCGGCACGCCGCCGTGCCGCCAACGCAGTACACGGGCAAGAAACCCAATCCTCGGTACGTCGACTACCGGATCCGGCCGCCGTACCACGAGAGTCGCTTGAACGAGCGCGGCAAATCCAACGGGTTCGAAGTCGCCCCGGACTTCATCGACAACCAGTGCCTGACCCGCTTTACCGACAAAGCCATCGAGTGGATGAAGTCGCACGCGGCACAGTCGGAAGCCGACCAGCCGTTTTTTCTGTACCTGCCGTACACATCGCCGCATTACCCAGTCTGTCCCTTGCCTCGGTTCCACGGCGAGGGCGACGCGGGTGCCTACGGCGAGTTCATGATCGAAACCGATCATCATGTGGGCCGCGTGCTGAAATACCTGCAGCAGGCCGGCTTGGAGGAGAACACGATCGTGATCTTCACCAGCGACAACGGCCCCGAGCGCTCTTGGGAAGGCCGCATCAAGCGGTACGGGCACGACAGCCGGGGCGGATTGCGCGAGGGCAAGCGTTCGGTTTATGAAGGCGGCCATCGCGTGCCCTTGCTGGTCCGCTGGCCCGCCGGCATCGTTGATCCCGGTCGCCGCAGCGACCGCGTGGTCGGCCAAGTCGACGTGTTGGCGACCCTGGCCGATCTGCTGGACGTCTCGCTGCCAGCCGACGCCGGTGAGGACAGTCAGAGCTTTGCCGCCGTGTTGACCGAGCCGGCGGCCGTGGAACCTCGCTTGCCTCTGGTCACCCACGGCAACGGCAGGCGCGACTACCGTTATGCGATCATCGACGGCGACTGGAAACTGGTGATGCGAGACGCCCGCCACGAGGACGAGCTGTACAACTGGTCAAAGGACCGGCAGGAACAAAACAACCTCGCCGCCGCGCATCCCGAAGTCGTCCAGCGGCTGACGCGCGAGCTGACCGAGATCGTCCTGCAAGGCCGAACCACCCCGGGCCCGCCCCAATCCAACGACACCGGACACTGGGAAGACCTCACCTGGATCACCAAGGAAACACCATGAATCGATTGCTGGTACATGTCTTTGCCGTTTGGCTGGCCGCGGGCACTTTGCAGGCTGCCGATCGGCCCAGTGTGGTGTTCATCCTTGCCGATGACATGGGCTACGGGGAGATCGAGGCGCTCAATCCGGATCGCAGCGCGATTCCGACGCCGTCGCTGAATTCGCTTGCCGAGCAGGGCAGGGTGTTTACCGATGCGCATACGACCTCGTCGGTTTGTACGCCGACTCGCTACTCCCTGTTGACCGGCCGGTACAACTGGCGGACGCGACTGCAGCGGGGCGTGATGGTCGGCGATGGCGATCCGTTGATCGCTGCCGACCGCCTGACGCTGGGACATCTGTTCCAGCGACAGGGCTACCACACGGCGACCATCGGCAAGTGGCATCTGAACTACAACTACCAGCGGCCCGATGCGTCCACCGCCAAAGGCAAACGGTCCCGCGATGGGAAAGCTGCACAGAAACGCCGGTTGGCCGCGGCACCGATCGGGACGATCATTCCCGACGGGCCGATGACCCGGGGCTTTGACTCGTTCTACGGTTTTCACCATGCCCGCAGCATGGGCAGTATTGTTCGCGATGACAAAATCGTGGACGAAGTCGACCCGCGAGAGGTCCTGCCGCTGTTGGTCGAAGAAGCGACCCGCTACATCGACGAGCGAGCCGCGGCGAGCAAGAACGGCCAGCCCTTCCTGCTGTACCTTCCGCTCAGCTCGCCGCATACGCCGATCGTTCCAGCCGAGGATTGGCAGGGACGCACCGAGCTGGGCGACTACGGCGATTTCGTCGCGCAAACCGACGGCGCGGTCGGGGCCGTGATCGAGGCTTTGGAGCGGAACGGCCTGGCCGAAGACACGATCCTGTTCTTCGCCGCGGACAACGGCACGTCCAAAGCCGCCGGCATCGATCGATTGCAGCGGCAAGGACACTATCCCAGCGGGGACCTGCGTGGGTCCAAAGCGGACCTATGGGAAGGCGGCCACCGGGTGCCGTTCCTCGTTCGCTGGCCGCAAAGAATCGAAGCCGGCTCGCAGTGCGACCAGTTGATCTGTCTGGTCGACATGATGGCCACCTTCGCCGAGTTCTTCGATGTGGCGCTGCCCGATGATGCGGCCGAGGACAGCATCAGTTTCCTACCCGCGCTACTGAGCCAACCGCAGGCGAAGCCGCGCGAGACCCTGGTCCATCATTCGGTCACGGGCCAGTTCGCGATCCGCCACGACAACTGGAAGCTGCTGCTCGCACCGGGCTCGGGCGGTTGGACGTCGCCCAAGGGCCGCGCGGCGATTCGAGCAGGCTTGCCCGAGATGCAGTTGTATGATTTGGCGGAGGATCTCGGCGAGCAGAAGAATCTGGTTGACGCCCATCCGCAGCGGGCCGAGCGGATGATCGAGCGATTGCAGCAGGTTGTTGCCGAGGGACGCAGCACCCCGGGCCAACCGCAGAAGAACGACGCCGAGATCGATCTCTGGAAGCGACAGTTGTGGAAGTGAGCGGCACCGGCGCTCACAGGCTGGAAGCCTATGCCACTGCTCACAGGCTGGAAGCCTATGCCACTGTTCACAGGCTGGAAGCCTATGCCACGGTTCACAGGCTGGATAGACCCAACGGGCCGGCGGTATGTCAGCCCAGGGCAACGCCCTGGGTTAGGAGCACCGCCGAGAAACCAAGCCCCAACGGGGCGGCCCTAGTCCTTGGTTATGGACAGGGTGTCGGGAGCTCGAGCGGAAGCGGGGTGGCAACCGTTCGATCCTAGGACCGCCCCGTTGGGGCTTTTCAGAGTGGTTTGGGCCGGTCACCCAGGCCGTTGGCCTGGGCTGACGTAGGGTTGCCCCGTTGGGGCGAGGGTGGTTTATACAGGCTCCGCGGCCTATGCCACGGTTCACAGGCTGGAAGCCTATGCCACTGCTCACAGGCTGGAAGCCTATGCCACTGCTCACAGGCTGGAAGCCTATGCCACTGCTCACAGGCTGGAAGCCTATGCCACTGGTTATAGGGCTAGGGTGTCGACGACTTCTAGCTCGTTCTTGATGCGTTTGGCGCCGGCCACGTCGCGGACCAGTTCCTGAGCGGTTTGCTTCAGGAAAAAGGAGGGAATCTGGCCGGTCAACTGTAGGGTGTCCGAGGTGACCGTGCAGTCGACATTCCGCAGCAACGCGTAACTGCTCTGTTGCAGTCGAGCCTGCGCTTGCCGTTGGATCGAAGGTCGCGTCCGGGTGGGAATCAGCGACGAAGATGAAGCAGGCGAGGCCGGAAGGGACGCTGCATATGTCATGAAAGGGGTACCAATGCCAAGAAGGAACGAGACGCAAAATGGACCAGTCAACATCCTGCACCGGCAAGTCTCTCAAGCGGTCTCTTTCTCTGCCCCGCAGGTGTTATCCCGATTGTTGCGCTCTGGCCATAAAAAGGGCAGTCCAAATTTCTGGTTTGTGGTGTGGGGTTTTTCCTGAATCCGGTTGGCGGTGGTGAAGTCAAGGCGAGGATTAACGTCGGGGTAGCTGATCTCGCCAGAGATTGGATCGAGGGTGGTCCAAAGTCTGGCGACTTCAGCTACGGGGCGACGGCGGTGGCTTCGTCGGCGGACGGCAGGGCGTGGATCGTCCAGTACAGCTCTTCGAGCAGCGGCTGGCCGTCGGCGCCCACGAACCGCATAACCAGGTGCAGTTGGTCGACCGCTTGCAGGTCCGGAACGCTCAAACGTACCCCGCGGCCGTCGTCGTCGACGTGCACGGCGGAAACTTCCAGCGTGTCCACGCCGACTTCACCGGAGCTGGGGCGGTACTGCTTCGAGCCGTAGGACGCTTGCCAGAGGTAGTTCCAGTGTTCGATCTGGAACGCTTCGTCGGCTTGCGCCGAAGCCGGATCGATGGGCTGGGTAAAGCGCAACCGCAGTTCGCCGGCGGCCACTTTGGCGTCGACCACCATCCACTGGGGCTGGCCGGTGTAGCGAAGACGCTGGATGCCGCCGTCGCGCAGACCCGGTCGTCCGCCGCCGTTCCAGCCCTGCAGTCCGACGGCGTAGACCTGGCCATCGGCGGGATTCACGCGAGCTCGCATGATGCCGCTTCGCCAGTCGAAGGGCAGCTTGATGATGGCGGCTTGATCCTGGCCGTCGACCTGCTGCATCAACGCATAGCTCATCCAGCCCTTGCCGAAACTGGTGTGCAACAGATGCCCGGCCAGCGGCCCCCAACGCTCGTCTCCGGCCCAGAGCTGTCCGCCCGACGAATTGTCGAACCACTGCGGCATGTAGACCAAAGGCGGGTCGTGCGTCTTGGGCGGAACAACTTTGTCCAGATCCAAACGGCCGCCGTCCGGAGCCCATTTGCCGGCCAGGGCATAGGTCGGGACCCAACCATAAAAACCGCCGGGACGAACCAAATTAATTTTCGAAGCGGGCGTCCATTGGCCCTGATTGTCGCTGACGGTCAGCCGCCCGTCGGGCAGGATGCCCATGCCGTTGGGCGAACGGAATCCGGTGCAGTAGACGTTGCGATGCCGGCCATCGGGAGAAATCTGAATGATGGCTCCGGGCAACGCGTAATCGGCACCGTGGCCGGCTTTGGCGTAATAGAAATTGCCCTGACGGTCGTGCTGGAGATCGAAGTTAAAGGCATGGAAATGGATCGAGACGTCGTCGTCGGCGCTGAAGTTCTCGTAGTAATCCGCTTCGCCATCGCCATTGAAATCGTGCAGCCGTGCGACGCGATCTTTACAAGTCACGTAGACCTGATCGTCGACGATCTTCAAACCCAGCGGTTCGTACAGTCCGGCGGCGAAACGCTTCCAGGTTAATTGTTGCAGCGAATCGTCGATGCCCGAGACGATCCAGATGTCGCCGCCGTAGGTGGACACCGCCATCCGGCCGTCCGAGAAGAAGTCCAGTGCGGCGGTGCGGAACCAGGTGTTCCACGGCGTTTCGGTGGGCAGGGTCAGCGTATCGAGCGCATAGGCACCACGCTCCAGACCCAGGTAACCGGTGCTCTGAACCGGCTCGGTCCAGCGTGCCGGTCCGCCCTGCACGAATGCTTCCGGATCATGCGCCGGGGCTTCGCTGCTGGCCGCACTCAGTCGCTCCAGTTCGCGGCTCGCCGCGGCCGCGCCGGACACGGCCACACGTTCGATTTCGATCCGCCGGTCGGCTTCGTCGGCCGGTAGGTGCAGGATCAGACGACCCTTGGCATCGGTTTGCCAACGCAGTCCCGCCGTATCGCCACGAACGATCGCGGCCGTCGCCGATTGCCAGTCGCCGTCGGTTCGGTCTCCGAGTATCGCAACGGTTCCCGATGCCGAAGCGGACCGGCGACCGGTTTGGTGCGACGAAGAACTCACGGACGATCCGCCGGCGGCGGAAGCTGCCCCCAGCGGTGGATCGATAAACGCAGCGTCCGCCGCTTCGGAACGCTGGGCAACGACCAGGCGGAGCGCCGCTCCGCCACCGATGCGGAGGCTGTGCCGTACGCCGGCGGCGTCTTTGCCAGAGCCGGCCGGCGAGGGCATCTCCAGAACGGCTCGGCCATCGATGTGGTAGCTGAGTACAACGCGGTCGCCGTGCAGGTAATATCCCTGGTACTCCATCCAGGCCTTGGGCAGGGGGCCGCGCGGCAGCAGGCCGGCGCGCGGGTAGTCGACCTGGCCATCGTGAGCCCATCGCCATCCGGCCAGCCCTTCCAGGCGTTTGCCCGCCGGGTTCACCGTGCCTTCGCCACGATCCCGGTTGTGCTGCGTCTGGCTGTACTCCACGAACTCGCCCTGCCAGATATCGGCCTGGTCCATGGTGTGGGTGTTGTAAGCGATCGTCTTGCCGTTCAGATCGATCGACAACACGCTGGTGAAGTCGCGGCGGAGCTGCGAGGCGAGGGCCGGTCCGAAGTCGCGCGGGCTGACCGGCACTTCGTCGCCCAGTTCGGTGCCCTTGGGCAGGCCGGCCAGGTAGGCTTCGTCGGCGGCTTTGTAGTCGGGATTGGAAGAACGCATGAACGTTTCACGAATGTAGTGAACCACTTGGTAGCGTTCTTTGGGTGTCAGATGCGACATCGGCGCCATCAAACCGTTGCCGCGGGTCAGCGTCATGAACATCGCGTAGGGATCGGCACCGAAGCGCAGTTTTTGGGTGCCGAAAGCGCGAGCCGTGGGCAGGGAAGGGCGGTTGCCGTCGGCGCCGTGACATTCCACACAGTAACCGTGGTAAATGTTCTCGCCGGCTTGCAGGTCGCGACGTCCCAGCCGTTTGATGATCCCGGCATGATCGAGGTTGGCCGAATCGTCGGTCACGGCCAGGGCTTCGGCCGACGGTCGCAGGTCCGCTGCCGCCGACGGTCCGCCCCGAGCGACCGCCGTGACGTAGGCCACCAGATCATAGAACTGGCCCGGGTTGTCCAAGGCCGACATCAACCCGTCGGGCATCATCGACTGCGACGATGCTTCGAGCGCCTCGATCGTGTCCTGGGCAATGCGCCGCGTGGCGGTCAGGTCGTCGGCTTGGCGCAGGACAACTTCGTCGGTGGTTTCTTCGACCAACATCCCCGACACCACCTCGCCGCTGTCGGTCGCCACGATCACTGTCTCGTAACCCTTAGCCAACCGCTTGGACGGTTCGAGCAATGCCTCGACCACATCCGCCTCGTCGGTTTCGCGGTCCAAACTGGCTAGGTTCGGTCCCAACGGCGACGGGCCCTCGCCGCTGACATGGCACAGCACGCAGGCGGCCGCCGACTTGTGGAAGACCAGGGCACCGCGCTGCGGATTGCCGCGAAGCCGCGTCTCGCGGGCCAGTTCGTCTTTCGGCACCTGGCGCAGTTGATCGTGCAGCGGCAGCGGATGCCGTAGCGTTTCCTGAGCGGCCGAGGGAGAATCGTCCAGCAACAGGCAAGGCAGGCCGAACGCAACAAGCAGCAAAGCGGCCCAGAGGGACCGCAAGGGGGATATCGAAACAAGCACAGCAGGTATCACGCAGCAGAGAGGCGGGAGCGGATCGAGACGAAAGAATCCGCAACCGAGGCAGGGAAATGGATGGGGTGTCCAGTTTAAACGCAATCGTGGACGGAGGCGAGTCGATGGAAAAACCGCGGTAGTTTGGATTGGGAGCCAAAGTCCGGCGATGAGCCGCTGCGGGGGGGGGACGCGATATTGTCTCGGGTGTTGGCGAGGGGTAGGTTGAACACTACCGTTTTTCTCGTCCTCGGTCGTCGCCGCATGTGACTGCTCAGCCATCGCGTGCGGCGAGTGACCGTCGCGCGACGAGCTTCCAGGAGGGCTCGCGACGATGTCTGATCCAAATTCACCCCGGCAAGATGAGGCGAGGGGGCCTGCCGATATCGGCGCCGGTTCGGGTGAGGTCGGTTCGGGGGAGGTCGGTTCGGGTGAGTTGGTCAATCCCTACCAACCGGTCGGCAGCGTGACGGTACCCGAGCAGTTGCCCAAGGTTCGAGGCGAGATCAACCAGCACAGTCAGGATGTCAATCGGGTCTTGGGCATTACGATCGGCGTGTTGGTGATGCTGGGATTCTTTGTCTGGCTGGCGCAGGGAGCGCCGCTGTTCGTCGCGTTGATTCTGATGTCGCCCTTCTTTCCCGCCCCGCTGCTGTTCCTGCTGCGTCCCTGCCGCCACGCGTGGTGGTCCGACATGTTGATCAACTTCGGGTTGTCGGTCGGCGTTGGCGTCGCTGTGATAATCGCTGGCGTCGCGATCTGTACGGCGATTCTGGTGGGAATCGGTGGTTTGTAGTTCCGCTGCTGGTACGCGCGAGGTCCGTCACGGCTCGGAGAGCCGTGCTACTAAAGCATGTCCAGCGGATCGATGTCGATGACGAACTGGATGTCTTCTTTGCCGGCGGGTTTCAGATTGTCGACCGCGCGGCGAATGGTTTCGCCCAGGCTCGTCGCATCGGCGGCTTGCAGCAGGATGTGAAAGCGGTACTTGCCGCGGAGCTTGGCGATCGGCGGCGGCGCCGGCCCCAGAATCCGAACCTCGGACTTTAATTTGTCTCGGCTCAGCTCCAGCCGCTCGACGATCGTATCGGCAAACGCTTCGGTCGTCTCTTCCAGCGGTCCGCGGATGATGATCCGGGCCACGCTGCCCAGCGGCGGGTAGGCGTACTTGCGCCGCTGCAGCATTTCGGTTTCGGCGAAGCGGTGGTAGTCGTGTTGGGATGCGGCCTGGATCGCCGGGTGCTCCGGCGTAAACGTTTGTACGATCACACGGCCGCCACGGTTGCCGCGACCGGTGCGGCCGGCCACCTGGGTGACCAACTGGAACGTCCGCTCGGCGGCCCGGAAATCCGGGAAGTGCAGGGCACTGTCGGCGTTGATCACGCCCACCAACAGCACGTTGGGAAAGTCCAACCCTTTGGCGATCATCTGGGTGCCGAGCAGAATCTGCAGTTCGCCGCTGCGAAATTGGCCGAGCACTCGTTCGTGGCTGCCCGGCCGCCGCATCGTGTCGCTGTCCATCCGCGCGATCTTGGCGTCGGGGAACCTGGCTTTGACTTCGACCTCCAAACGCTGGGTGCCCAGGCCGCTGTAGCGGATGCCGTCGAACTTGCAGACCGGGCACCAGGGCGGGGTGGGGATCTGGTAATCGCAGTAGTGGCAGACCGCTTTGCCGCCGTCGCGGTGGTGCGTCAGCGGCATGTCGCATTCCGGGCACGCAACCACGTGGCCGCAGGAGGGGCACTGGATCGTGGTGGCAAACCCGCGGCGGTTCAGCAGCAAAATCACCTGTCCCTGTTCGGCCAGGGTTTCGCGGACGGCGTTGTGCAGGGGACGGCTGATCGCTCCGCCACCGACGCGTTCGCCGGGGGTGCGGAGGTCGACCAGTTGCACGTGCGGCATCGGTCGGCCCGCGATCCGCTGGTTCAACTGAATTAATTCCGCGTGCCCGGTTTCGGTGGCGTACCAGGTTTCCAGCGACGGCGTGGCGCTGCCCAGCACCAGCGGGATGTTCTCGATCTGGCTGCGCACAAAGGCCACCCGGCGGGCGTGGTAGCGAGGCACCGAATCCTGTTTGAACGAGGCGTCGTGTTCCTCGTCCAGGACGATCAAGCCCAGGTTCGGCAGCGGGGCGAACACGGCGCTGCGAGCGCCGACGACGACCTGCACCTGACCGCTGCGAATGCGTTGCCAGTGAAAGTGCCGTTCGACGCCGCTCATCTGGCTGTGCAGCACCGCCACGTCGTCGAAGCGATCCTGGAAGCGATGGCGGGTCTGGGGCGTCAGGCTGATTTCGGGCACCAGCACGATGGCCTGTTTGCCCTGCCGCACCACCGCCTCGATGGCCTGGATGTAGACTTCGGTTTTGCCGCTGCCGGTCACGCCGTGCAGGACCAGCGTCCGCTGGGCGTTGCTGTCGATCGCGGCGGTGATCGATGCCAGTGCGGCGGCTTGCGGTGCGGTCAATTCCGGGATTTCCACGGCGCTGCGGTCGCGCACCGAGTGCAGCGGACCGGTGGCGGTCAGCACCCGCCGCGCCTGGGCGGCGAGGAAGCCTTTCTTGCGGAGCTGCCGGATCGGAGCCTCGGTGCACTCGGCCAGCGAGGCCAGTTGGGCGGCGGTCAGTGGCCGCGCCGCGGCGATCAGGTGCCGCAGGGCGCTGCGCTGTTTGGCCGGCAGCGGGTCCACCTGGGCGTCGTCCAGAGCCCGGGCGGAGGGAGTGAGGAAGATCTGCTGACGCGTTCCCGCGCCGGCTCGCACCCCGGCCGGAATCAACGCATCAAAGACCTGGCCCGCCGGCGCCTGGTAGTAGTGACTCATCCACAGCACCAGCTTGATCAGTTTGTCGTCGCACAGCGGTTCCTCGTCGCAGGGTTCGAGGATGTCCTTCAGGCTGCGCGGCGGCACATTGGTGGTTTCCACGGCGACACACCAGCCGACGACCGCGCGGTTTCCCTTGCCCAGCGGAACTCGCAGCCGCATTCCCGGCCGCACGACGCCCAGTAATTCGGCGGGGATTTTGTAGTGAAAAGGGCCAAACGGGTTTTCCGAAAACACCACCGCAGCCGCTTCGGTTTCGTTCTCCGCGACCAACTCCCAGGGCGGTGGCTGGGTGTCGAACAGCTCCGCCTGACGCTCGTCGTCGTCGGACTGAGGGGGCCCGGAAGGCATGATCGGTAACGCTTCCAGTGGTGAGAACGTGGGGTGTTGAACGTCTTGGCTATGTGACAACATATCCGCCGGATCCTGAACAAGTGAAGTCCCTGTGCAGCGATCAGTATCGCCGCCGGGCGTGACACGTCTGGTCCTTTCACCTTTTGCGCAATCGGCTCAAACCATGCGAATCGGCATTTTCGGCGGCTCTTTTGATCCGGTGCACCACGGACACTTGTTGATCGCCCTGCGGGCCTGGGAGCAGTTGCATCTGGATCACGTCCGCATGATCCCGGCCGCCCAGTCGCCGCTGAAACCGCCCGGAACCCACGCGGCGGCCTCCGAGCGGCTGGAGATGCTGCGCTTGGCCACCGGCGGGACCGACTGTCTGGTCGTCGACGATCGCGAACTGCGCCGCGGCGGCGTCAGCTACACCGTCGATACGCTGCAGGAGCTGCGCGACGGGGAGCCGTCGGCCGAGTGGTTTTTAGTTGTCGGAGCCGACTCGCTGGCGTCGCTGCCACAGTGGCATCGGCCCGAGCGGCTGCTGCGACTGGCCACCCTGGCGGTGGTGCGGCGAGGAGGCCAGCCGCCGCTGGACTATGGCGTGTTGGCGTCGCTAGCCGATGCCGAGACGATCGCCCGGTGCCGAGCGGCCGAGATCCGCATGCCCCTGATCGAGATGTCCAGCAGCGATCTGCGGCGGCGCGTCGCCGAGGGCCGTACGATCCGGTTTCAAACCCCACGAGCGGTCGAAGCGTATATCGACTCGCACCGCTTATATCGGCCCACCGGCCCGTAGCCGAAGTCGCCAGACTTTGGGAAGGGAAAGATTTGAGCTTGCGCCCTGAGACTTGAAGTCGCTCGGCCTTGGTGGGCGTGGGGATTGCAAATTGCAAATTGCAAATTGAACATTGCAAATTTGAAATTGACTGACTCTGACGGATTCTATGTATGGCTCAGAGCGGTAGAAGACAAAGTTTTCTCCCCTCTCCCCCGCTGCGCCGCGAGCGTCAGCGAGTGAAGCAGTGGTGGGAGAGGGGCCGGGGGTGAGGGGGCTCGGGTGCAACGCAATGACTGTTTGCGTACGCCTTTCCGATTCCCGCACCGCAGTGAAATACGGAAGTGGTGCTGCTCTGCTGGTCCCCCTCACCCCCAACCCCTCTCCCCCGAAGCCTGGCTCGCTTAGGCTCGCCAGGCTTCGGGGGAGAGGGGAGAAAACGATTCTTCTCATACATAGATTCCGTTAGAGTCAGCAAATTTGAAATTGAGATTTTGCAATTTGCAATTTGCAATTGACGCCTCTACGGTTGCGGGCCCCGCCCACGAGCAACGCCCAAACTCTGGCGAGTTCGGCTACGGCCGGGTCAACCAACGACCGCCTACGACCACTCCGAATCCATCCCCAGGCGTGACTTGAGGACATCGAACTCGCGGAGGTAGCGTTCGCTGCTGCTGTGCACGTGCTCGGCTTCGGTCAGAAACTGCAGCTTGGGATCGGGATACACGTCGGCGTCGATCAGGATTTTTTCGAAGCGATCGAGCGGTGCACCGTAGGCGATCAGCATCTTGTGCTCATCGAACTGGACTTCCTGTTGACGCTGGGGATTGACGATCGCAATGCCCGTGCAGCCATCGTTCAGCAGCATGTCCTCGAACTCCAGCAGCGTGCTCTTCAGCACCGGCAGGTCGATGTGCTCGCGGTACAGGTCCTGGTGTCCGCCGGTGGCGTGATGGCTGGTTTCCAGCACCACGTCGACGACCGGTCCGAGCGGATCGATCAGGTCGAGGAACAGATCCATCAGGATGTTCCGCGTGGCCGAAGCCATCAGGACGGGGACGACCGCCCCGCTGGCATCGTCGCGATATTCATCGTGACGGAAGCCCTGCCGGGGGATGATCTGCAGGTCGTAGGAAGGACGGATCGCCGCGGTCAGATCGAATGCGTCGTAGCGATCGATGCCCATATGCGTCTGTAATTCTTCATCGCTCAACCGTCCGAAACTGTCGGCATGTTCGGCTGCCGCGGTGCCTTCGGGACCGGTACTTCTGAGGATGCGTTTCAGGAAGCCCATTCGCTTTGGTCTCACTAGATAAATGTTAATGGCCATGACGGCCAAGGCTCTTTGTGCTCCGTATGCTTGAAGGCTAGGTCACCCCGCGCCCCGACTGCGGACGCGGCGAAAGGTTCGGGTTTATTCTGAGGATTTCTGGGCCGCATTCTCGACGCAATCGTCAATATCGGGCGTGATCGATATAATCGGGCGGGTACGGCTCTGCCATCGAAGTTTCGATTTGTTCTCTTCAAACGCCCGGATGCTGGTTGCCCGATGTGCTGTCGCTCTCCGCTTGGTTTTCGCGTGGTTTTATGCTTGAACGCGGCCCTGGCTGTGACCTTGTCCGGCGGCTGTGACCCGCCGCCCAGGCCGCCGGTCGCCGGCGAAACCAACGACGCCTTGGTGAAGGAACTCGATGCGATCTCCGCGCCGCCGCCGGAGGCGGTTCGCGGCGGGGACGCAGCGGTCGCCGGCGCTGCGGCCGAGCAAAACGACCTGCCGGCCGACGAGGCGGCGAACAACGCGGCCGGGGGGCCGCAGCCCGTCGGGCCGCAGGCTGGCCAGAGGACGCCCTGGGAGGCGTGGGACGCGTATTACATGGCCGGCGAGCACATCGGTTATTCCCACGTCCGCGCCGAATCGCAGCCCGGCGGCGGTACGGTGCTGCACATGCACGACCGGATGACGCTGCGGCGGGGGGAGGAAACGTTGGTCAATCAGGTCACGCATCGCTGCGTGCAGGACGCGCGAGGCCGTCTGCAGTCGTTCGAAGCCGAAACGCACAGCGGAGCCGATGTGACGCGCGTCGAGGGCACCCGCAGCGAAGGAGAGCTGCGGATGGAGCGGATTCGCGGCGACGAACGCAGCACCGACACGATCGCCTGGAAGGAACACTACTGGGGACTGTTGGGCGTGCAGCAGTCGCTGCGGCAGCAGCCCTTGGCGGTGGGCCAGCGGCGGCGGATCGAAGCCCTGTTGCCGGTGCAGTATCGCATCGGCCGTTACGATCTGCGGGCCACGGCCGAAGTGGCCGTACCGATGCTCGGCGGCCAGTCTCAGCGGTTGACCGAGATTCACAGTCGGCTGCAACTGGCCGGCGGAGCCGAATTGGAATCCTACCTGTGGATCGACTCCCAAGGCCACACGTTGAAAGCTTACACGCCGGCGATGGATCTGACGGCTTATCGGACCGACCAGGCCACGGCCACGGCAACCGCTTCGCCTACCAAAGATGTGCTGGACATCGGCACGATTCCCCTGACCGGTCGTGTTCCCTTGGCCTCGCCCGAGAAGGCCTCGCAGGTGACCTTTCGTCTGACGATGGCCGCGGGCGCAGCGGTGCCGAGGCTGGAACCGGCGGCGGGTCAAAGGCTTCAACCGGCCGAGGACCAGCAGTCCCTATTGATCACCGTCCGAGCGGGCCTGGACCGCAACGCGCCGCTGCCGCCGGTCGAGGACTCGGACACCGCGGCGGGGCCTGTGATCGACCATCAGGACCCGCGGCTGGCCCGGATGGTGCAAGCGCTCGAGGCGGGGCCGGAGCGAAGCCCGCGAGAGAAAGTGTTGCAGGCGACCGGATTTGTGCACCAGTACATCCGCCGTAAAGACCTGTCGCAAGGATTTGCCACCGCTTCGCAGGTCGCCCGCGAGGGGCAAGGTGACTGCACCGAGCATGCCGTGCTGCTGGCCGCGATCCTGCGGCGGATGGAAATCCCCACCCGCTTGGTGGCCGGATTGACTTACGTCACCCGCGACGGCCAAGCGGTGATGATGTACCACATGTGGAACGTCGCTCGTGTCGACGAGGGCTGGTTGCCGGTCGATGCCACACTCGGTGGGCTCGCTCCGGCCAGCCGCATCGCCCTGGTGACCACGAACCTGGCCAGCGGCAACGAGTACGAATGTCTGGACCCGATCTTCAGCGTGATCGGCCGGATCGAACTGGAAATCGTGTCGGCCCAGTAAGCCCACGGCCGGGACGGCCGTGCTGCTTTGTTTCTCTCACGGCCGGGACGGCCGTGCTGCTTTAGTTGGCCTGGTCCAGCGTCAGGTCGTAGGTGTCACTGGGAACGGTGAGGGTCAGACCCGAGGTCGTCGGGCTGGAGTACTTGGGATCGATCAGGCTTTTGGGCGGTGGTCCCGACTGGTTGTACATGTCCTCGCCCATTCCCGAGGCGGGGGCCTTGTCCAGGACCCCGGCGACAGCGACCTGATAGGATCCTTCGGGCACGTTCTCGATCGTGAAGGTCCCGTCTTCTCCGATCCCACCGCGGTAGGAGCCTTCTTCGCCGTCGAGGTTCACGGTGCCGCGGGGTGCGGGTTGATCGCCGACCAGGACGGTGCCCGACACTTCCGATCCGCCCGGTCCACAACCCAGGACGGCGAAGCAGGAAAGGGCCAACAGTACACAACAGGAATGGAACTTCATCAAAGTGGTATCCGATTTTCTTGAAGGGGGGACGCGCCGCGGGCCGCCGCGAAATTCGCCAGATGCGAACGGCGGATGCGGCCGGCGAGCAAGACAAAAAAACGGCACGTTTGGTGAGGACCAAAGCGTGCCGTTGATTGGACATGTTGGACCCTTCGCACGTTGGACCCTTTGCACGGCACGTGCCGGGGCCCGCGAGCGATTGGCTCTACGGCATCTGGACGACTTGTCCGTCGGCGCGGTCCGCAAGGCGGAAGCGGATCTGGTTGTCCATCGTTTCGGTAAAGCCTTGTACCGAGCCGTCGCCCATCGCGAACTGAACCACGCCGGGGTGCCAGGAGCCAAAGCCGCCGGAGCGGGCCGCGGTAGTACCCTGGTTGCTGACGTTGGGCCAATCGTCGTTGCCGCGTTGGACCGGGCCGGTGCGAAGCGGGAACCGCATGTTGCGAGCGGCCATATATTCACGCCACGAGCCATCCTGCACGAACACCGAGCCGTCCGATTCGTTGCCGTTGCAGCAGTTGCGATCAAATTCGCCGATCGTCCAGAATTTCTCGCCCACGATCGCCGTGCTGCTCAAACCGTCGACGACCGAAGCGAACGAAGTTTTGATCCTGGCCTGTGCGCGGCGACTGTCGCCGATCGTCGAGGTGTTGGGCATGCCACTACCGTTGGCGGTGATGATCGCACCTTTTTGGCGGTTGCGGTCACCGTTGTTGGTGCTGTTGTGGTGCCCCCACCAGCTGTTCTCGGTTCCCGAATAGTCCAAGGTCGGATTGTCGCCTCGGCCCTGCGTGAATACGACGGCGTAGTCGCCCTTGGGACCCATCGCTTCCTGGCGAGCATCGCCAGCGACTTCGTTGGTCCGTACGGCGGCGGTGCGGTAGGAGGGACAGTGGTAGCCTTCGATCCCGCCGACCGCATTGGTGCCCAACGCCGCCTTGATGATCCGGAAGTTCTCGTTCATGTGCCGCTCGAGACTGGTCGAGTTCGAGCCGTCGTTGGCGCCGCCGTTGTACAAATCGTACAGATTCTGCTGTTCGATGAACGGCAACAGATGGAAGAAGAAGGTGGGGCCACCGGAGTGGTTCACCAGCGGAGGCATGGCGTTGTAGGTGTCGTGGAAGTTGTGCGTCGCCAGACCAATCTGTTTCAGATTGTTGGAGCAAGACATTCGCCGGGCGGCTTCCCGAGCCGCTTGTACTGCGGGCAGCAACAGCCCGACCAACACACCGATGATGGCGATCACCACCAACAGCTCCACCAACGTAAAACCTCTCTGGGAGCGATTCGTAAGACGACGTTTCATACTTATTCCTATCTGGATACAACGAACAATAAAAACAATTTCGATCTCCCCCTATCTCGCTTGCCCACGAAACGATGCCCCTCTGATGCGCTGCTCTGCCACGGAGAAGCACTGGCTTCGCAGCCCGCCCCCGCCGATTGCCCAGACCAGCCAATGTTGTCGACGCCTACTTTGTGGTAGGCCGAACGGTCTTTCCCGCTATCTTAATTGCAGTAGCGCGTCTGAAGTTCCGGTAAAAACAACAGTTATTCGCAAACAAGATGAATTAACAAGGGGGTGGGGCCCTGTGAGGGGTGCTTGCGCCTTGCTGGATGGGTGGGTTGCTCGGTCAGGTTGCGTGCCGAGCGAACCGCTCGATCGTTTCAAATAACTGGTCGGGGTTCAGCGGTTTGGACAGATGATCGTCCATGCCAGCCTCCAGACAGGTCTCGGCAATCTGTTCCTGGCTGTGGGCGGTCATGGCGATGATCGGCAGCCGACGCGCGTCCGTTTCCGCTTCGCGCCGACGGATGGCCTTGGTGGCTTGGATGCCGTCCAGATTGGGCATGTCGACGTCCATCAGGCAGAGATCCGGGGGCGTACGAAGCACCGTTTCGACGGCTTCCTGGCCGTCCTGAGCGACCATTACCTCGTAGCCACGCATCTCCAAGGTGCCGACGATCACTTCTTGATTGATCAAACCATCCTCGGCGACCAGGATCCGCAGCCCCGCGGTTCCCGCCGGCGAACACGATCCTGTGTCGGACGGTTTCTTGTCGGACGGTTTCTTGTCGGACGGTTTCTTGTCGGACGGTTTCTTGTCGGACGGTTTCTTGTCGGACGGTTGCGCGGGGGGCGGTTCGTCCTCAGGCGGGGCGTCATCCGCCGCGGCCGCGTTCTCGGCGGTTTCCAGGGGCAGTCGGACGGTGAACGTGCTGCCGTGGTGCAGGCGGCTGTGCAGCGTGATCGTGCCGCCCATCATCTCGACCAATTCCCGGCAGATGGCCAGTCCCAATCCGGTGCCGCCATACTGACGCGTGGTACTGCTGTCCGCCTGCGAGAACGACTCGAAGACCTGTTGCTGTTTGTCTTCGGCGATTCCGATTCCCGTGTCTTGAACGCGAAGCGTCCACCAGGAGACGTCGGGCGAATCGGATTCCGGCGGCTCCACCCGGACCTCGATTCGGATCGAGCCTTCGGCGGTGAACTTGATGGCGTTACCCAGCAGGTTCATGATCACCTGGCGCAGCCGCGAAGGGTCTCCCAGCACAGCTCGGGGGACTTCGGGATCGACGTCGCAAACCAGTTTCACACCTTTTTGCTGGGCCGAAGCATTCATCAGGCGAAGGGTTTCGGTCGTCAGCGCTCGGACGTCCACGGCGATGCGTTCCAGGACCAGTTTGCCGGCTTCGAGTTTGGAAAAGTCCAGCAGGTCGTTGATCAGGTTCAGCAGCGATTGCCCGCTGACTTCCAGCGTATCCAGGTAGTCCGCCTGGCGGGCGTCGGCCGGTGATTGTTGGGCCAGCCGGGTCATGCCGAGGATGCCGTTGAGCGGCGTGCGGATCTCGTGACTCATCGTCGCCAGGAAGCGACTTTTGGCTTGGTTGGCGGAGTGAGCCTGCGCGATGGCTTGGCGAAGTTGGTCTTCGATGGCGCGCAATTGTTGGTTGCTGTGGGCCAACTGGCGGGCTCGTTGTTCGGCCGCTTGGGTGCGTTCGTGGACCCTTTGTTCGAGGGTTGCATTTAACTGTTCCAGCTTGGCAAACCCGTCGGCGTTTTCCAGAGCCGCCCCGGCCAGGGTGGTGACGAAACCGGCGATCCGCAGTTCGTCCTCGCCGAACAGGTCGGGCAGGTCGTCGTGCACGACCAACAGCGCCGCGGTCGTTTCCCCGCGGACAGCGATCGGGGCCGCCACGGCACATCCACCGCCGAGGGTGGCTCTGGCGGCCGCCGCATCGGTGCAGGCGGCGGCATCGATCTCGACAGCCCGTTGGACCAGGCTGCGATAGCGCTGCAGATGGTTTTCCAGGGCCGGGTCGGCGCTGGAGAAGGGGTGCGGTTTGATGCTGATCGTATCACTTGGGGTGGTGCTTTGGGGCCTCTGGACGGCCAGGAAATACACGCATTGTCCGTGCAGCAGACGCTGGGCCGCTTCGCGGGTTTCGGCCAGCACGCCTTGGGTCGAGAGCGCGTGGGCGATTTGGCGACCGGAGCGAAGCACGGTGGCGAAACGGTCGGCCAGCGAGAGGCTGGCCGAATCGTCCGCGGCGGCCGATTCGGCCGCCGGGTCGTTCGATGCAAAACGGCATTCCAGCTCGCGCAGGCGTCTCAGGTCGGCGCGGCCCGAAGGGCGTTGGCCGTCCTGCCGAGCCAGCTCGACCAACAACCGCAGGGCGGCAAGTTCGTCCCGCGGCTGGCCCGTGCAGCGGGCCGCTGCGATGCTGGCCAGGGCCGCCCGTCGGCTGCGGCGCCGCCAGCCGGCCGTGGCGCGGAGGATGGCCAGTTCGCGATAGACGTGGGGCAGGTCGGCGGGAAACCCCCGAGCGATCCGCAGGGCGGTCCGGGCCGCGCGCATCGCTTCGGTCCAGCGTTTCCGGCAGAGCCGTCCATGACGGCGATCGGTCGCTTCGAACCGGTGCCGCAGGGCCGTGGCCAGCCACGCATAACAGGGCGAAATATAGGTGTTCAGGTGGCCGGCCTTGACGGTGCAGCGGATCGCCGCGTTCAGCGTGTCGATGGCCTCGTCGAAACGCTCGTGATGCAGCAGGATCACGGCAAACGCCAGTTGTGTCTGAGCGTTGCTTTGGGCGTCGGCGCGGTGGCGAGCCGCTTCGTCGGCGACCTGTTCCAGGGGCAGGGTTTCCGGGGCGCAGCGGGCCCACACATCCAGGCTGATCCCGGTGGCCTGTTCGTCGCCTATCTGGCGGCCGGAGCGATGCATGGCGGCCGCCATCTCCACGGCCTCCTCCAACCGGCCCAGGCGGTACAGGGCGTTGGCGCCCTGATACCGCGCCATATTCATCTCCCACAGGTCGCCGGTTTGTCCGAGTTGTTCGACCGCCTTTTCGGTCGTCGCGATGGCTTCTTCGAAACGGCATTCGGCCAGCAGCACGACGCTTTTGTAATGCATCGTTTGCCCACAGCCCCAAACATCCTGCAGTTGACGGCGAATCGTCAGGGAGCGATCGAGGTAGCGGTGGGCGCGGCCGAACCAACGCAACAGGCTCATCACCGGGCCGTGCTCGCTGTAGAACGCGGCCAAGGTCTTGCTCGGCGCGAACGTCTCCGCTTCGTTCAAGCTGCGCAGGTGGTTGCCCAGGGTCCATAGCCGATTGCGGCTGAACCAGTACACGCGAGAGAGTTGGCTGAGCAGTTCCAGACGCAGGCGATCGGTGGCCGTCAGCGCACCCTGACGGGCGACCCAGTCGGCGGGCAAGAGACTGTGAAGACTTTGGCGGAACGTCTGCCACACCAGTCCCAGGAACATGCCCACGGCGGACCGGGGGACGCAGATTCCCAGCACGACCAAGGCTTGTTCGTAGTGCCGCGCCGCCTCGTCAAATCGTCCGCGCTTAAACGCCAATTCGCCGATCCGCTGCAGCGTCCGACCATGCTGCAGCGGTTGGTCGGCCAGGACCAACGCCAACTGCAAACAGGCATCGGCGCGGTCGTATCGACCGACCAACAGGTAGATCTCGCCCAGGCTTTCCGCAATCTGCAGGCTCAGCTGACGATCGCCCAGGCCGGTGCAGCGTTTGGCGATTTCCAACTGTTCGATGGCGATGGGAAAGTCGAACTTCTCGCGCGCCAGCTTCGCGGCGGCCAACGCGTAACGCAGCGCCTCCTGCAGCATGTCCGCATGGTAGTAGTGATGCGCCAGGTCGATGGCGTTTTCGCAGTCATGCGTCTGGACGTAGGAGGCGGCTCGGCGATGCAGTCGGCGGCGATGATCGGCGGCCAACGACTGGCGCAGTTCGGCGTGGAGCTGGTCGTGGGCAAAGCGGAAACCATCGGTGCGCACCTCGCGCTGCAGCAACCCGCGCCGCAGGGCATCGGTCGCGACCTGGAGGGCGGCGGCGTGTTCGATTTCCGCGACGTGACACAGCATGCGGAGGTTGAACACGCGGCCTGTCACGGCCGCCGCGGCCAGCGTCTGCTTGGCGTCGGCGGTCAACGATTCGATCTGCCGCTCGAGCAGTTGCCCGATCGATTCGTCCTCCTGCAAGGCTTCGCGCAGGCCGCGCTGTTCCCGCCAACCGGTCGGCGAAGCCGCGACCGCGCCGCAGTCGATCAAGCGCGCCAGGATGGCCGAGGCGTGGGTCGGACTGCCGTGGGCGGCTTTGATGACGGCCTCTTGGACCTGCTGATCGATCTGCCCGGCGGTTGACTGCAGGTGATCGGCCATGGCCTCGGCAGCCAGCGGCTGCAGCGGTAGCGTGGTGCCGCCATGGGGCGGAGGCGTGACCCGCGAAACAACGCACAACAGATGCGTTAATTCGTGGTTCTCGATCCGCTCGGCCAAGGAGTTCAGTACGCGGTGCGTCAGCGGATCAAGACGTTCGTAACCGTCGAACAGAAACATCGCACCGCCGGACAGTTTGGCGAACGCAATGAACAACGCTTCGATGGCTTGTTGAGCGCGTTGGTTGGCGTAGGCGTCCGGTCCCCCGGGAATGCCTGAACGCGGCCACTGCGCTGCCAAGTGAGGAAACAGCTGGCCCAGCATCTCGGCGTGCATGCGCAGCTCGGCGGCCAGTTGGCGAGCCAGGTGAGGGTCTTGCCGGCAGTGTTCGGCCAGTCCCTGAATGACGCTTTCGAGCGATTGCAAGGGGCGCGGATGCAGCGACTCGCTGCCGCCGCCACGCAAGACCTTCAATCCGTCTTGTTGCCAGCGCACGGCGACTTCGTCCAGCAGACCGCGGCATGCATGCGTGTCCTGGCCGACGAGGCTGAGGAACCCCGTCGCCCCGTCTCGGACGGCCGGCCCGTACGTCTGCAGCTCCTGTAGCTCTCGTTGGCGGCCGATCAGGTTGGCCTCGGCCAAACGTTGCCGGATGTCTTGGGTGCCGATCGGAAACGCCGATGCACCGGTATGCAGATGGCCCAGGTGACTGGCTTTCTTTAAATCATGCAGCAGCGCCGAGGCACTCTGATACCGGTCCTGCGGATCACGGCGCAGCAACCGCGCGATGATGTCTTCCAGCACTTGGCCGACGATCACGCCCTGGGCGCGCAGTCGCGCGGGTTCCGCACACAACTGTTGATTCAAGTACATGCTGGGCGTGGTCGCCTCTAGCGGCGGCCGTCCGGTCAGCATCCCGAACAGCAAGACGCCTACCGAATACAAATCCGCGGCCGGACCGATATCCCGTTTCAGCGAACCGCTCTGCTCGGGCGAGCAGAAGGCGACGTCGGCCACATCCATCCGGGCCAGGTCCAGAGGAGCTCGCAGGGCCATCACCACCGGGCTTTCCAGCTGGACGCGGTTGCGCGGATCGCAAAGGACGCTCTCGGCGCTCAACCGTCCATGGATGGGGCCCCGTTGATGCCAGTCCGCCAAGCACTCCAGCAGCGAAAGGGCCACCTGCATGGTATCGTCCACCGAAAAGCGGTGGCGGAAGATTTGTTCGCTGAGCGGCGTGCCCGTGGGGACGGCGACGACGCGGGCCAAGCGGTCGGAGGACTCCCAAAAATCCCACTGGGGCAGGCTGCCTTGCGGTTGGTCCTTGCGATTTGCCAACCAGCTGGCGCGAACGCTCTGGTAGTCGGCCGCAGAGCAGTCGGCCGCGCGGACGACCTGGGCGATCCCCGCTCGACCATCGACCAACGACTCCACCGCGCACAGCAGCAGCTTGCCGCTGCGCTGCGGCGCGGCGGTGGTGCGGTATCCCTGCAAGTCGATCGAGGCGACGACGGCGGTCATGAACCAGACAGCGGCTGAAAACGTTTAAGTGGGCGGGGCCTGTGTACTACCCCAGTACACGACACGAGGTCCGCTCCAGCACCCTGAAATATCGCTTTCTCCCGGCGGCCGTCGGCGATTCTCCTGCTCGGGCCAAGACGATCCGCAGATGAACCGAACCGTTCCTATCAATAAAAACGGTTGCGCCGAGGCGGAGGGCTGGTTTGCAATCGCTGGACGGACCCTGAACGCTGTACGCCCGCCCCCCACGTTCAAAAAAGAGAAATTCGTTTCCGTTTTTCGGACCACAGTGCTCTCGCCATGCGAGGGGGTAGGAGGGGGTGCCAGGAACGGTTCGCCGCGGCAAAAAAAGCGATATTGGGGGAAGTCTGAAGGCGGCCTGTATGGTTTGGGCAGCCCTGCCCAGCGGGGACGGGCGCAGAGCCAGCCTGAGTTAACGCGCCGCGAGCGAGCAAAAACTTTGCCTGATCGATGCTGGTCATACCATCGATCGGCTTTGCCAACCCCTTCCGCCGGGGGTGTCTTGTGGAGTTGATTGACGCCGAGCCGGAAATCGGAATAACTGCCGACGCTTCGCCCCCCTTTTGCGGCGGGCGTTTTCCTTTTCCTTGCCGGGGCACCCTCCATCATGCACAGCGTCTCCTCCCACAAAACCGACTCCATCCGGCTGCGCCGAGCTCGTACGACGAGCGGCAGCAAAGTTCGAAACCGTCTTGTCTCGGCGGCTTCGTCGCCCGCGACGACCAGCACTCGTCCGCTGCGGCTGGACGACCTCTTGGACCAGGTGCACGAGGTGTTGGCGATTGAAAACGCCGATCCCGTGCAGTGGCAGTCCGCGGTCGATACCCTGTTCCGCGGTTTGCGTTCGCTTCGTGCGGAGGCCGATCCGGCGGTGTGGCAGGAGATGATCGCCCAAGGGCGTCAGCACCCGGTACGGGCTCTGGTGCATCAGGATCCGTTCACCTCCCGCGCGTTCCAAAAGCCTCGCGGCTACGCCGGTGACGCCGTGATGATGGATTACATCTATGGTCGTGAAGAGAACTGGCCGCGTCCGGGCGCAACCGCCGTGGGCGACGCGATCTACCAGTACACCACGGCCGCGCCGGCCTCCTCGGGGGTCCGCGAGCGGCGCTGCTACATCGCGGAACTGCTGGACCGCCTGGGCCGCCAAGCACCCGGCCAACACGCCCTGGCCGTCGCCTCGGGGCACCTGCGCGAAGCCGGCGTGTCGACAGCGATTCGCCGCGGCTGCTTTGAGCGGTTTGTCGCCATGGATGCCGACGCGGAGAGCCTGCAGGTGGTCCAAAACGATTACGGCGCGTATGGCGTGGAAACCCAAGAAACCAACGTCCGACGTCTGCTGACCGGGCGAATGGACTTGGGCGAGTTCGATTTGATCTACAGCACGGGGCTGTACGATTACCTGGCCGATAACACGGCCCAGCGACTGACGGCCAGCCTGTTCGATGCGCTCCGTCCCGGCGGCCGGCTGGTGCTGGCCAATTTCCTGCCTCAGATCCGCGATGTCGGTTACATGGAGATGTTCATGGACTGGCATCTGATCTACCGCACCCGTGGCGATATGTTGCGTCTGGCCGACGAACTCGAGCAACCCAGCGTCGGAGAAATCCGCGTGATCGCCGAGCGCAACGAGAACGTGGTCATCATGGAAATGATCAAACGCTGAGCCGCGGCCGGTTCGCGCCGAGCCGAATGAAAAACGCCGCACCGCGCAGACGTTAGAAACGTCGCATCGCTCCACAGAAGATCATGTGGGTGTTGGTGCGAACGTCGGCCGCAGAGAAGTCGCCACCGGGATACAGGCTGGTCCCGGTGTGGACTTTCGGCGCGAAGGCAAACTGGTAGGCCAGGTCCCACTGCCAGTCGGCGTGCTGCCAGCCGTAGCCCACGGCGAAATGGTGTTCGAGCGTGGTTTGCAGAAAGGTCGTGGTGGTGGCCGCGGGCAGCGGGTTGTCCTGGTACCGGTAGCCGCAGCGGACCGTGCGGCCCGCCGCCAACCGTCGCTCGTAGCCCAAACCAACCACGACCGAATCTTCCCAGTGCAGCGGGAACGCTTCGTCAAAGCGTGGGCCGGCGGCCGCCAGGAAGACGGGGTTGTCGGGATTGGTAAACGACAGGCCCACCTCGTCAAAGGCCGACGACCAGAATTCCCACTGCAGGTCCACGCTGATCCGCTGGCAATCGTCCAGTTGATGCGCCAACCCCAGACCGACCGAACTGGCCCAGGTCATCGCCACGTCCACATCGTAGTAACTGACACCCAGCGGGGCGATCGCCAGCGAAGCTCGGCCGTCGGAGCGGAAGCGATTGGCGCTCTGATAGCGCGCCCCCAAGGTTGTGCGGGGAGACAGTTCGTACTGCAGTCCGCACGACCAGCTCAGGGCCGCGCCGGTGGTCTGCAGGTCCAGCACCGTGGGCATGCCTCGCAGCGGGGCACTGTTGACGTGATAGGGACCTTCCAGTTCGACGTGGCTGACCGCCACACCCAGCGTGCCGCCGACGGTCAATCGGTCGGTCAACCGGGCCGACAGACCCGGCAGGATGCGCATCAGAGCGCCGAACGATTTGTAGGTGTGCTGGCCGGGAACGGTGGCGGGGCCTCGCAGGTCGTAATCGGCACCGAAGCCGGCAGGGGTGAAAGCGCCGAAGCCAAAGACCACGTCCTCGTGGACGCGGCGGGCCAGCATGAAGTGTCCCAGTCCCGAAGGGTTGTCGGCGGCAGCGGTCGTCGGATTCTCGGCATCGCGATAGGACAGGTCCGTGAACAGTGCGGCAAATCCGAAGTCCACATAGGAGCTGTGCTGGTCGCAGCGTCCGACCAATCGCTCCATGCCCGCGGCGTTGTCCAGCAGCACGACACCGTTGTCGGACATCGCGATGTTGGTGCCGCCGCGGCCAGCCTGACGGGCGCCCAACGCATTGGAGATGGTGCCGGCTGCATGGACCGGCTGGAGCACCAGGACGGTCAGAACCATCCCGAGAAAACATTGTGAGAAGCGCACTGTATTACCTTCCGTGGCAATCGATTGGATGTGAATCCGCGGGATGTCGTTCACCGGCATCAGGCGAATGGGGCGTCATGCTGTGGGGGGCGAGAAACGGGGGCTCGCCCGCGTCGGTTCAAGCCATCCGGATGGCCGTGCCGGGCAGATGCGAGGGCCCGGCCGTGTAACCCACGACATCGCCCAGTTCGCGATTGATCTCGCGGAATCTGTCTTCCAAAATCAAAAACGCGCGAACGACCGCCGGGTCGAAGTGCGAACCCGAACTTTCCCGAATGATCTGGACGGCTTTCTCGTGGCTGTAAGCGGGTTTGTAAACGCGTTGGCTGGTCAGGGCGTCGTACACGTCGGCGACCGCGACGATGCGTCCCGACAAAGGAATGTCTTCACCGCTGAGGCCCCGCGGGTATCCGGTTCCGTCCCAGCGTTCGTGGTGCGTCATGGCGATCTCATAGGCCATGCGCAAAAACACCGCTTCGGGATACGCTTCGGCCACCGCCCGCAGGGTGTCGCCCCCGATCTGGGCATGCTGGGTCATGATCGCGAATTCCTCGGGCGTCAGCCGTCCCGGTTTCAGCAGGACGCGGTCGGGAATCGCAACCTTGCCGATGTCGTGCAAGGGACTGGTCTCGTAGATCGATTGGATGTAAATCCCGTCGATGACGTCTTGATACTGGGGCCAGGTCGACAGCTCTTCGCACAACAATCGGCAGTACTCGCGGATCCGTTCCAGGTGGCTGCCGGTTTCGTTGTCACGGCTGTCGGCCAGTTTGGCCATGGCAAAGATCATCAGCTCGCGGCTCTGCTGCATCAGTAACCGCTCGCCGGCCCGGATCCGCATCTGCAACTCCGCCGGATGGAACGGTTTGCTGATGTAATCATCCGCGCCCGCGTCCAGGCCCTCGACGATGCTGTCGGTGTCGCTGCGCCCGGTCAGCAGGATGACGTAGGTATAGCCGCAGGCGTTGCGCGCGCGAATTTCTTTGCACAGCTCGATGCCGTTCATGCGCGGCATTTCAACATCCGAAATGACGATCCCGAACTGACCGGTGCGGACGTGCTTGAGAGCTTCGATCCCGTCGCCGGCGACCTCGCTGCAGTAGCCAAACTGGGACATCGCGTAGGCCAGGGTTTCGGCGGCGATCGGGTCGTCGTCGACCACCAAGACGCGGAGCGATTTGGATGTGCTGTTCATGGACGCTGTGCCCCGTTTTCTGGTGCGCTGCACGTGGATTCGCCACCGACTACGTCGCGAACCTCTTGGTGTAACTGCCTGAGTTCCTCGAGCAGTGCGAGCAATTCGGAGACGCTATCGGTGGCGGCTCGTTCTTCCAAATGACTTGCTGCGGCGGCCACGCGGTGGGTGGCCAAGGTCTTGGCTGTCCCTTTGTGGCGATGGGCCAAAGAGGTAACCGTGGATTTGTCGCCGATGCGAATTGCCGATTCCAACTGGTCGCATTCCGCCGGAGCGGTGGCGACGAACTTGTTCAGCATCCGTTCGGCCAGGAGCGCATTACCCATCATCCGTTGATGCAGTTCATCGTGGTCGACGACGGGAAGGTGCGTGGGCAGGGAAAGTGTCATGACACGTTCGTTGGTAGAGCCGAAAGACAAAGGAACAAACCGTTGGACGATGGCGGCCGGGCAGGGCAGAGGTCGAACCGCGACCCGCTGCACCGGCTCCGGTACCAGCACGTCGGATCAGGATGCGATCCGACGCTAAAAGAAAGTACGTTACTGAAATCGGTAAGAAGACTTCGGGAAGCCGAAGATTTTAGAGGGGGGCCGGGCCCTCAGATGAAGGCCCCCGTTCTTTTGGGTGGGTCTTCACCACTATGTGTGTGAGAAGGTGGTGACAGACGATGTCAGCAGCTCGTCTCGGCCACCCCATCAGCCCACATTTGGGCCGAATCAGCCGCCTAATCCTCCCGGTTTTACCGCCGGCAGGGGGGTTGGTCTGTAGGCCCTCCCCGGCAGTTTTTCTTCGCAATAATTTGCCGAGCGGCTCGCGGTGGTGTTGCGAGATTTCGCGGATCAGCCTAGCGGCGGCCGCGTTTGCGTTTGGTGGCTTTGCTTTTCTGTCGCCTAGCGGCCTTGGCTTCGCCTTTGGAACGCGGTTTCGCCGGTTTGCTTTTGCCTTTCTTGCCGCCGTTCTGTTTGCCTTCGGCGTGAGCGGTGTGGTTGCGAATCACGTCGAGGAACAGGATCCGTTCGCGAATATCCACTTTCGCGATTTTGATGGTCAGGCGGTCGCCGAGCCGGAAGCGGTTGAATTCTCGAAAGCCCTCGATCACCTGTCCGCGGCGTTCGTAGCGGTATTTGTCCTTGGGCAGGGCGGTTATCGGAATAAATCCTTCGACCGGCAATTTCAGGCAGCGGGCGTACAGGCCGTCGGGATAAACGCGGCTGATGACCGCCTCCATCTGCTGGCCCAAATGTTTCTTCAGGTAGTGCAGCAGTTTCAGCAGAATTAATTCTCGTTCGGCCCGTTCGGCGTTGCGTTCCTGGTCGCTGCAGTGGTGACCTTCGCGGAGCAGGACCGGGAAGGGGTCGTCCGGGGTGGGCTTTTGGTCGATGACGTTTTGCACCAACCGATGGACCATCAGATCGGGATAGCGCCGGATCGGGCTGGTGAAGTGGCAGTAATGCTGCATGTCCAGGGCGTAGTGCCCATCGCGGTGAGGACCGTAGACGGCTTTGTTCATCGCCCGCAGGACGGCGAAATTCACCGCATAGTCCAGCGGTCCTCCGGCGACGGCATCGAGCACTTTTTGGATCTCGAAGCGGCTTTCCAGAGGCCCGGCGTGAATCCCGATGTCTTTGACGAACTGGGCCAACTGGCGCAGTTTGCGGCGTTCCGGCGGAGGATGGATCCGGTGCAGGAAATTCAGCTCCAGGTCGTCCAGCCAGGTGGCGACCGCTTGATTGCCCGCCAGCATGAACTCTTCGATGATCTGGTGGCTCTCGGTATTGACCACCAGGTTTGCGCCTTTGACCTTGCCGGCTTTGTCCAGTTCCAGCTTGATGTCGGGCATGTCCATGGTCAGCGAACCGCCTTCGATCCGCCGCCGCCGGAGCGTCATGGCCAATTGGTGCATCCGCCGGACCAGGCCGCACACCTCGGGACCCCAGGACTGGGCAAACGCCTCGGGGTCGGCCAGGAAGCGATCGACTTGTTCGTAGTTCAGCCGGCGGTCGCTGCGGATGGCCGCGTTGTAGACCTCGGTACTGGTGACGGTACCGTCGTCGAGGAACTCGATTTCGACCGTTTTGGTCAGCCGTATCCGTTCGGGTTGGAGGCTGGCCAAGTGGTTGCTGATGATTTCCGGGATCATCGGGATGACGCGGTCGGGCAGGTAGACGCTGGTCGCCCGCTGCCGAGCTTCCTGGTCGACCGCCCCGCCGCGGGGCACAAAGGCCGAGACGTCCGCGATGTGAACCCACAGCGTCCAGCGGCCGGCTTCGTGCTGGAGAGAAATCGCGTCGTCGAAATCACGCGCATCGTGCGGGTCGATCGTGATCGTCAGCAGGTCGGTCAAATCGCGACGGTCCCCGGGCACCACCGCATCGTCAAAGCGGTCGGCCTGCTCGCGGGCCTCCTCGATCACTTTTTCTGGGAACGCTTCGGGCAACCCATACTGCCGCATGATCGCGATGGTGTCGATCGCCGGGTTCTTGCTGGTGCCCAACACCTCCATGATCACCGCTTCGCCGCCGAGGCCCTGAGCGTCGGGGTATTCGACCATTTCCACAACGACTTTGTCGTCATCGCTGAGCGGCAACCCGCGAACGTCGCCGACCGAGACGGGGGCGTCGAAGTAGACGCCGTCGAGGTACACCACCGACTGGCCGTCTTCGCGGCGGAAGGTGCCGGTGAACTGCCGCCGAGCCCGCTCGATGATTGCCAGGATCGAGCCTTCGAAGCCGTTGCCTCGGCGGTCGTTGCGACCTCGCACGCGCAGTTCGACCAGGTCGCCATACATGGCGCCCAGCGTTTCACCGGGCGGAATAAAGACGTCGTCCGGTGGTTCGGTTTCGGTGCCGCCGCTGTTGGGACGCACGAATCCGAAGCCTCCGGCGGCGGGCCGAAAACTGCCTCGGATCACGTCCGGGTTGCCGCTGGCCACGGCGGGACTGAGCACCAGGTGGTTGGCGGCGTAGGCGATTTGCCCGCGGGCGGCCAACCATTTTAAGACCCGTTTCAGCTCCCTCGCCTCTTCCTTGTCGAGCTTCAGCGCGGCCGCAATCTGCTTGGCTTTGCTGGGGCGATACTGGGGGGAGTGGACGAGGTGTAAAACGCGATCGGCTATTTCTTGTGAGACTTCCATGGCCTAATCATAGTCGATCGACTCACGCCGCCGGCAAGGGGCTGTCGCCGCTTCCGGCAGCCGGTGCCGGCCGGGGCCCAAAGTCTGGCGACTTCGGCTACCTCCTTGGTTCGGCTACGGTTTCTCCGGCTGGTCGGTCGAGGGCTGGTCGCTGCCTTCGCCGTCATCGCCTTCGCCGGAATCTTCATCGAACAGGGAGGTGCCCGAATCGTTCAGCGGTTCGTACTCCTCCAAATGCGGCAGGGAGGTCTCTGGGGGCGTGGGGTCGAGCGGTTCGAGCAGCAGTTCCTCCTCGTCGTCGGCCCACAGCTGGAAATCGTCCTGGGCGTCGGCGTCCTCCTGCTGTTGGTCGAAGGCCAGCGACGAGTTTTCCGGTGCGGGGGTCTGTTCCCGGTCCTGTTCCGGAGTTCGCTTGGCCGGCGGAGCGGCGTCCTCGACCACCGTGGGCAAGTCGTCCATGTCGGTGGTCTGGTAATCCGGCAGATCGTCCTGATCGTCCGCAGCATTCCACAGCTGGGCGTCGTCCTGCTCGTCCAGCAGCTCCTGCTCGGCGTCGAAGGTGATCCCCGCCGGTGTTTCCAGCTCGGGTGTTTCCAGCTCGGGTGTTTCCAGCTCGGGTGTTTCCAGCTGGGGTGTTTCCAGCTGGGGTGTTTCCGGCTGGGGAGGGGCGAGTGGATCGGGGGCGGAATCGTCCGCGGCCAGCTGGTCCAGCGAGGGAGCGGCCAGGGGATCGTCGCTTGCCGTGTCCGCCCGCTCGGCGGACGGCGCGTCGCTGCCGGTGACCGGCCCGACCACGGGCTGCTCCGAGACGGCTTGATCCTGCCAGTCGAACTCGGCCGGCTCGGTTTCGGCCGCTTGCGTTTCGGCCGGCTCGGTTTCGGCCGGCTCGGTTTCGGCCGCATCGGTTTCGGCCGCCGGGGTTTCGGGGGCTTGCGTTTCGGGGGCTTGCGTTTCGGGGGCTTGTTGCCACAGGACGCCGGCCACCTCCTCGCCCGCCACCGCCGAGCTGCCGGCGGCGAGCGCGGGGCCTTCCGGCGCGCCTCCGGCCGACTCGACCGCCGGGGGTGCCACCGACGAAGGGTCGCCGGACGGTTCGGGCGTGCGGTCCGGGAAGATGGTTTCGACGTTGCCGCGGAGCACGCGGTGGCCCAGCTCGATCGCTTGCTCTTCGCTCCAGCCGCGATCGATCACGAACGATTCGCACAGCACCTTGGCCAGGATGCGGCGATACATGTCGAATTTCGGGGCGACGAATTCCAGCTTGTAGGCATCGCTGTAATAACCGATCTGTTTGGTCTGGGGGACGGCTTCCAGACGCGCCGCGGCGTCCCGTTCGATAAAGCTGGGCGTGTTGCTGTACCACCAGTGGCCGTTGGTGATCACGTTGGGAAAGATCCAGGCGTAACTGACCAGTTCCTGGTTGGTGACGCTGGCCAGCACCGAGATCGGGAACTTGACGTCGGGAAAGGCGTTGAACAGGTGCTTGTACTGAATCAACGAGACGCGGCTGTCGTACAGGTCCTGGCCCTGGTAGACGCCCTCGGGATACACGCCGCGGTTGACGCCGATCATCAGATCGAACGGCAAACCGTGGTGGTCGCACAATTCGGCCAGGGTCCAGAACACACGTCGGGCGAGGGCATCACGGTGCGCGTCCTGGGCGGCCACTCCGTCGCGGAGCACCGCTTCCAGGGCCGTGGCCGCGCGGCCATCGGCGACCGGCCCGGGGGCGAAGCCCGGCGGCAGCGAGATCGCGCAGGCTCGGGCGCCGTGGCGGACAAAATGATCGAAACGCTGTTCCAGGGCGGCTCGCAGGCTGCCCAGGTCGCGGACCTCGACGCCGCTCGACGCCTGCAGCCGCTCGCGGACCTCGGGCTTGGCCAGGTGGAATACCAGGTCATCGGTCCGCAGGCAGGGAATGTACTTGCGCGTATCAAACCCGCTCAGGGCATCGTCAAAATCGTTGGTCAGAAAGACCGCTTCGACGTTGCTTCTCTCGAGCACCATGTCGGGCCACTGGGCCACCTGCATCTGTTGCTCGGCCGCATCGTAGACCGCTTCCCAGTTGTCGCCGTCCAGCCGGCCACCGTCGAAGCCGAAAAAGCGGCGGCAGATATCGATCAACCAACTGTACTGAACCGTGTTCTCCAGCGGTTCCAGGCCGCCGACCAAACGCTGGACCTTCTCGCGCGGTCCCAGCCCGGGTTGTTCGATCAAGTCTCGCGGCATGCCCGCCGAATGAGCTAGTTCGGTGTAGTAGTGGTAGCCCAGGACGTCGGCCAACGTGTCCGACGCCGGGGCATGAGGGTTGATATGCGTGTGGGGATCGATCAAGCGGATATCGGCCAGGGCTTGATAGATGGTTTGGCGAAGTTGGTCGGACATGGAGTCGGAGTGCCTGTGGGGTTCGACTGGGGGCGGTCGCCGGCAGCCAGCCGGCCGGGCGGACGATACCGAGAGTCCGCCATAGCAAAAGATAGTCGGAAATGCCCGCGAAAGCAGCCTCGCAGCTGCCCTAGCCAGCACAGTGGACCACTATTGTGCCGGATTGTAGGGCCAGGGCAGGGGGGATTGCGCAGAAAGCTCCAGCGTTTTTTTTCCAATCCCTGGCCGGTGCCGTACAATAAACCCTCCGTCTACCTTGTGCCGTGGCGAGCCTATGATCCCGCAACCTGATTCTCGACGCGTTCCTGGCGAGCAAGCCAGCAAGGATTTCGAGCAGCGCTGCATCGCGATCGAGGAAGGTGGTCTCGGCGGCGGCCCGCCGAATCCGTCCGGCCCCCGCGACCCTTCCGGGGCTCTCGGTCCTTCCGGGGCTCTCGGTCCTTCCGGGGCTCTCGGTCCTTCCGGGGCCAGCGACGCTTCCGGGGCGGCGGGGCCGGAAACCGACGCGGCCGGATCGCGCCGCGGCGGAGCGCAGCGTTCCAGCGACCGCGTGGCCGGGTCCAACACGGCGCTCAGCCAGAGCGTGTTGTTTTTGTTGACCGTGGCTCTGATGTTTGCCGCGGCCCGCTTTATGGTCCCTGCGATCGTCGAAGAGGTTCGCTACGCGTGGCACCGGGGCGAGTTGCGGGCGGAGTACGAGACCAGCGGCGAAGGGCTGCAGAACGCCTCGCTCGAATCGATCTCGCAGGCCTATCAGATGGTCATGCAGCACGTGGGTCCGAGCGTGGTGCATATCGAAGTCCAACGGGAGCTGAGTCCCCAGCAGGCCGATTTGGCGCACTTTCTTCAGGAACGCGGCGGCTACCTGCCCGAGGAAGCGTCGGATCAGGGCAGCGGTGTGATTGTGGATACCGACGGATTTATCTTGACCAACGAACACGTCATCGCCGGAGGCAACAGCATCCAGGTGGGCCTCAGCGACGGGCGCCAGGTGCCGGCCAGCGTCGTCGGTGTGGATCCCTTGACCGATCTGGCGGTGCTGAAAATCAACGCCGACCGTTTGATCCCCATCACCTTTGGCGAGAGCGACCGGATTCGCGTCGGATCGCCGGTGTGGGCGATCGGCAGCCCCTTTGGGCTGGATCGTACGGTCACCTTTGGCATCCTCAGCGGCAAACACCGGGTCGTCAAAGCCAGCACGCGTTACCAGGATTTCATGCAGAGCGACGTGGCGGTCAATCCGGGCAACAGCGGCGGACCCTTGGTGGACGCTCGCGGCCATCTGATCGGAATCAATACCGCCATCGTCGGCGACACCTATCGCGGCGTCAGTTTCTCGATCCCCAGCAATGTGGCGAAGGGGGTTTACGAACGTTTGCGGGAGAGCGGCCGGGTGCAGCGAGGCTGGTTGGGCGTGGCGCTGTCGGAGGTGCCCGACGCGCTGCACGAGGGCGAAGATGCACGGGTTCGCGGGGCGTACGTCACGGGGCTGGCCGATTCCGATTCTCCGGCGGCGCGTGCCGGCGTGCAGGCCGGCGACATCATCGTGCGAATCGATCAAACGCTGGTGACCGATATGGGCCATCTGATGCGTCAGGTGGGGGATGTCCGCGTCGGGCAAACGGTCCAGCTGGAGATTCGTCGCGAAGGCCAAACGCACACCCTGACGGTGGCGATCGGCCAGCGGCCCGAAGATCTGGCCATGCGGTAAACCATGCCAATACCCGAAAACCCGGCGGTAGATCTTTATTAATATCGATTTTGGGTGATAATGACCCCGCTGGTCGCCGCCCCCGGCGGGCGATATGCCCGGAGCGAGCGGACTTGCTCGCCCAGCGACTCGTTCTGCCCAGAGAATGTCCAGAGAGTATCCAGAGAATTGTTCCATTAAAAATGGTTTGCCAAATGCGATATATGCTTGCCTGTTGTGCCCTGGTCTGCCTGTCCGGCGTGGGGTTTGCCGACGACCCGCCCGGGATCGTTTCTGAAAAGCCCGCCGAGGGACCTTTTGTGGAGGTCGAGGGCGGATTTATGGTGCCTTATACCCAGCGGATTCCTGGCAGCGACGTCAGCTTCGAGATGATCCCGGTCCCGGCTGGGACCTACCTGATGGGAAGTCCGGAATCGGAAGAGGAACACCGAGAAGACGAAGGGCCTCAGATCAAAATCACGGTCGCGCCGATGTGGGTGGCCAAGACCGAAGTGACCTGGGACGAGTACGACCAGTACATGGAACTGTACAACGCCTTCAAAGAATTCGAAGCCGAAGGCATCCGCCCGGTCGATGCCAGCGATCTGACCGATACGGTGACCGCTCCGACCAGCCTGTACAGCCCGGATCACACCTACGAGTACGGCAAGGATCCGCAAAAACCGGCCATCACCATGACCCAGTACGCTGCCAAGCAGTACACCAAGTGGCTCAGCGCGATCACCGGCACGCAGTATCGCTTGCCCACCGAAGCGGAGTGGGAGTACGCCTGCCGGGCCGGCACCACCACGGCCTATTCCTTTGGTGATTCGGCCGACGACCTGGACCAATACGCTTGGTTCTTCGATAACGCCGAGGAAGGACCCGAACTGGTCGGCCAGAAAGAACCCAATGCGTTCGGCTTGTTCGACATGCATGGCAACGTTGCCGAGTGGACCGTCGACGCCTATACCGAAGACGGCTATCAAGCCCTCGATCCGGAGGGCTTGACCGGCATCACCGCAGCCCAGTGGCCTACCGAAACCTATCCCTGCACGGTCCGCGGAGGCAGTTGGGAATCGGATCCGCCGGATCTGCGCAGCGCCGCCCGGATGGGATCCAACGATCCCGACTGGAAAGAGGAAGACCCGAACTATCCTCGCAGCCCCTGGTGGTTCACCTCCGACCCGGCTCGCGGCGTCGGTTTCCGCATCGTGCGCTCCTACGAGCCGCTGGACAAACCGACGATCAGCAAGTTCTGGGAGTCGATCACGCCCAAGGAAATCAGTGCCATCGAATCGCGCGTCCGCGGCGGTCGCGGCGGGTACGGCCGAGTCGACAAAGACCTGCCGGCAGCGATCGAGAAATGGCGCGAAAACCAGTAGGCGATCCCCGTAGCTGATCTCGCCAGAGATTGGACCAGCCTCCGTTAAACCCGTCCAAAGTGTGGCGACTTCGGCTACCTCCAAAGTCGGGCGACTTCGGCTACGGCTGGCTTCGCCCGACGCATGCACCCCCTTTCTACTTGAACCGTTACTTCGAGGTTCCCGTGTACGAGAATTTGGCTTTGGTCGGTGCCAGCGGCGCCGTAGGACGAATCGTGTTGGATCAGTTGCTGAAGCGGCAACTGCCGATGCGCAATTTAAAGCTGCTCGCTTCCAGCCGTTCGGCCGGCAAAACCGTTCGGTTCGGGGACGAAACCAAGACCATTGAATTGCTCGAGCCATCGGCTTTTGATGACGTCGATTTGGTGATCGCCAGCACGCCCGACGAGGTGTCCGCGGAGTTCGCTTCGTGGGCCGTCGAGCGGGGGGCGGTGGTGGTCGATGAAAGCGGCTACTGGCGGATGGACCCCAAGGTGCCCCTGGTGGTTCCGGAGGTCAATCCCGAAGCGGTCACCCAGCATCAGGGCATTATCGCCAGCCCCAACTGCAGCACCACGCAGATGGTCGTGGCCATGGCCCCGATCTATCGCGAAGCCGGGATTCGCCGCGTCGTGGTCAGCACCTACCAGGCGACCAGCGGAGCCGGGTTGGCCGGACCGGCGGAGCTGGAACGAGCCTCCAAGGCGGCCCTCGGTGCCGGTCAAGCCGACTCGCCCGCCTCGCCAAAAACCTTCCAGCACGACATCGCCTTCAACCTGATCCCGCAGATCGGGTCGGAAAAGCATCAGGGTTACACCTCCGAAGAGATGAAGATGGTGTACGAGACTCGCAAGATCTTCGGCGACGAGTCGATTCAGGTGTGTCCGACCTGCGTCCGCGTACCGGTCATGGTCGGCCACAGCGAATCGATCCTGATCGAGACCGAGCGACCGCTTTCGGCGGAAGAAGCCCGCGAGTTGCTCGCCGCTGCCCCGGGCGTGACCGTGGTCGACGACCTGGCCGGCCAGCGTTACCCCATGCCGCGCGACTGCGACGGCTGTGACGATGTCTTTGTGGGCCGGATCCGCAAGGATCTGAGCAGCGAGAACGGGCTGGCGTTCTGGTGCGTCAGCGACAACCTTCGCAAAGGCGCCGCGACCAACGCCGTGCAGATCGCCGAACTGCTGATGAAAAGCGCCCCCGTGGCATAGGCTTCCAGCTTGTGAGAACATAGTAGCACGGCCGTCCGGGCCGTGACCGGGGTGCTCTCGGCTGGGGACAGCCGAGCTACTATGAGGCTTGCCAGCACGATGAACGACGCTTCCCCCGCGGTCCGCGCGCCTCCGCCGGACGTTGTCCGCCGGAATCTGCTACTGCTGTTGATCGCGCTGTGTTGCGTCGGCTTCTTCATCGCCGACGTGATGACCCCTCAGGTCTTTGATGATGCGATCCCCGCGTTAACCGCGATGGGCATCGTCACGGCGCAGTTAACCGTGATCTGCGTTTGGGGAACGCTGGTTCGAGGCACGTTCTGGATCCGGCTGCCCTGGACATTGCTGCTGTTGGTCGTGTCCTGGTGCGGGTTTGCCTGGGGCATCCGGGTGGAGAATCGGGGACCGAATCCCGACGCGATGCTCGGCTTGGCGGTGATCTGGATGTTGGGATTTGTGACCAGCTTTGTGCCGCTGAAGATCGCGGCCCTGGGCTTTCGCTGGCAGATCATTCAGGATTCCACAACCCAAACTCGCGCCGAGCGCGGGTCTCGCTACGCGATTCGGGATATCCTTGTCGGCACGTTGCTGTTGGCGATCAGTATGGGAATTGGGCGAGCGATGCTGGCGGGAGAGGAGCTCAGCTTGCTCCGTGCTTGGGAGGCCAGTGGCCTGGCCGAGCCGCAGCTATTGATATTAATTTCGATTTACGGAGTGGTCAGCTTGCTGGTGAAGCTGCCCTGTATCTGGATTTCGCTGGGCGCGAAACCGCAGCGAATCCTTCGGCTGATCGGTGTCTGGGTGGTTTACTGTTTTCTGTTGGCGGCGGCCGAGATGGCGGCGTTGATCGGCCTGCTCGGAACACCCGGCGGCGGCAGCGAGGTTTTTACCGGGATCGTCATCAGCCACCAAAGCATGGGAGCGGTCATGTTGAGCGTCTGCCTCGCCCTGCGCGGCCTAGGGTATCGGCTCGAACGCTCGGTGAGCCCAGTGGCATAGGCTTCCAGCCTGTGAACAGTGGCATAGGCTTCCAGCCTGTGAACCGTGGCATAGGCTTCCAGCCTGTGAACCGTGGCATAGGCTTCCAGCCTGTGAACCGTGGCATCGCCCGCGGAGCCTGTATAAACCACCCTCGCCCCAACGGGGCAACCCTACGTCAGCCCAGGCCACCGGCCTGGGTAACCGGCCCAAACCACTCTGAAAAGCCCCAACGGGGCGGTCCTAGGATCGAACGGTTGCCACCCCGCTTCCGCTCGAGCTCCCGACACCCTGTCCAAAACCAAGGACTAGGGCCGCCCCGTTGGGGCTTGGTTTCTCGGCGGTCTTCCTAACCCAGGGCGTTGCCCTGGGCTGACATACCGCCGGCCCGTTGGGCCTATCGAGCCTGTGAACAGTGGCATAGGCTTCCAGCCTGTGAACAGTGGCATAGGCTTCCAGCCTGTGAGCAGTGGCTGACTCGTCGTAGCTGAACCCGCAAGAGTTTGGAGGGATTAACCCGTCACTTCCCAAAGTCTGGCGACTTCGGCTACGGCTTGATCGAGCTACGGTATGATTTCTCGTGGTCCTTCCTTTCCCCAGCTTGGATGCTCCGATGGTTTGGCTCCGCTTGCGAAGTTTACGAATGGTGTTGGCGATCGTCTTGGGTGGTTGGCTGACGCTTCGGCCAGCGGCCGCTCAAACCCCGGCGACCAGCTCGACCGATGACCGCAATCGCTTCACCTTCGAAGGCAACACGACCTTTGGCGATGCCCAGCTGCGTGACGCCCTGCTAGCGGATCCCGACTTTCTGCTCGCCGCCCACCCCTTGGGCACATCCGACGAATTGGCGGGCGTGATGCGAAAGCAATTGATTGCCGCTTACCGCCGGCAGGGGTTTCCTTCGCCCCAGATCGAAGTCGCCGCGACGAGCGATCCGGTCGGGGCTCACGTTTCGATCGACGAAGGATCACGCTTGCGAGTTGGCGAGGTGCGGATCCACGGCGGGACGGAGCTGGACTTCGACCGGCTTCGCCAGCGGCTGACGGAGCCCTATCCCAAAGGCGACGTCTTTCCTCGTTTCTCGCAGCTCGACGGCCAAGTGGTGCAGCAGTGGACCGATTCCGCGGGCAAGGCGGTCGAGCTGGAGAAGCCCGTTTGGCCGCGCGGCAAACCGCTGCCGATAGATACCGAAAACCTGCTCCACCTAGCCGTTGTCCAGGCCCTGAAGGATCTGGGGTATTCCCAGGCTCTGGCCTTGGTTCGCATTGAACTGGATCAGCCTGCCGGGACCGGCCGACTGGTCGTCCAAGTGGCCGAAGAAGGGCCCCGGGATCGGGTCGAGGAAATCGAAGTGCGGGGCGGCCCGATCAATCCGTCGCTGTTGATTCAGCAGCATTTGGGCGTCCAGGTGGGCCAAGCGGTCGATCGCCAACAAATCGCTGACTGGACGCGCAAGCTGTGGGAAAGCGGCCGGTTCCAGAAACAACAGGTGCAGTTCCAGCGAACCGCATCGGGGACGGGCCGCTTGATCATCGAAGTGGAGGAGACGCCGGGCCTGCCGCCGCTGGACCAGCCGATCAGCGAACGAGCGGAGATCTACCGGCGGGCTCAGCGGTGGTTGGGAACGTTTGACCGGCTGGAGCAGGACGTGGTCATCACCGCGGACGCCCCGCCCTACCATTTTCTGAGCGTCCAGTCCGACCAAGGCATGATCCTGCAGGTAACGCGCTCCGGCGCGGCCGGCGATCGTTCCGGTGCGGCTGACATGGCTTTGATCATGGATCCCCAGCAATTGGCTCTGATGCATTCGGACCATCCGGAAAGATGGTCCTTGGGATTGGACGCGGTGACGGCCCAGTTGACCTTTCGTACCAAATTGCGAGCGGCGGTCGAGGAGGACCGGTTGTTCGGCCTTGGACTGCATTTCAACGTCAACAATCAGCGGCAAACTGGTCAGAACGTGGTCGAGCACGCCTTTGATGTCAGTCCAGCCGATCTGTTGCCATTCGCTTACAAGTCCAAGCTGCAGCAGGAGGTGGTCGATGGCGTGCTGATCGGTCGTCGTGGCGAGGATCGGTTGGAGGTAGACATTCACAGCGGCGAGATTCGAGCTTGGGAAACCGAGTTGCTGCAGGTCCGTTTTGAACAGGGCGCTTTCGAGCGCCTGCGAGGGGAATTGCTTGCACAGCATGGGCACAAACCCAACGCTTACCAGCCGGGGCGGCCGCTGGGGACGTTGGCCGCTTTTTTGTGCAGCCCGCCGGTTTGGGCCGAGGCGACTCAGTTGAGCAACCGTCTGCGAACCGAAGGCGTTCGGTCGAACCCTCATCTCGGTTCCGCCCTGCGGCGGTTGGCCGAGGGCGGACTGCTGGAACCGGCCGATGCGGTCATCCGCAGGATGCAGCGGGGCAGGGAAGAGGAGCGGTTTTTTATTCCTGCCCAGCCGAACACGGGCGGAGGCGATTGGCAAACCATGATGCGGAAAGTCGCGGCGCGTGCGGTCCTGCACGCGGCCACCGACGTGTTCGCCGAAGGCGAGTGGCCGTTGCGAGTGACGCGGGAGGTTTGCCTGGCGGTGCTGGGACGTGGCGCGCACGCTACGGAAGTGATTGATCAAATGCTAGCAGATCCTGAAACCGGTCCGCTTGGTTTGGGGACCGTCGCCTACTTGCTCTCTCACGTCCACCGATCGGCCGCGGCCAAAGTGGCGGAGGCCGGTCTGGATCGGTTGGACGAGGACGCGGTGCAGCGGGACCTCCAGCCGCTGATTGAAGGAGAAGTCGGCCGCTGGCTGGACCGGATGACGGCCAGCATTGCCGAGCTGACGCCCGAGCAGCGGGAGGCCGTGGGCGGTTTGTTCGGTGACGAGTCCCGGAGGCGGCAGTGGCACGCCCTGCACGCGGGCCTGCAAGGCGAGGCCCCCGCCGGACGACAGGCACTCGCCCGATGGGCGCGAGCGGCGGCCCAGCGGAAGCTCCGCGAGTTGAGCGAGCCGGACGAGCCGGACGAGCCGGACGAGCCGAGCGGGGACAAGTAGAGCAGGGCAGGGCGGTTAGAAAGTGGCGTAGGTGCGTATTTTGACGGGGAATTGGGGTTTCGCTGCGGCCCGGCGGCTCGATACACTCCCCCCGACTGCCCTGCAAAGGAATGCAGGATAATCAATGCGCTCCCCTTTAACCGGATGCACGGATGCGTCGGATCACCCCTGGTTTGCTGATCCTGTGGTTGCTTGCCGCGATCGGCTGTTCGCACGCGCAGTACTCCGCGGCCAACCTACCACCCGAATTTGCGGCTCCCCATCACGTCAGCGCGCGCCATGTGGACCTCAGCCAGATGCCGCGGACGTCGACTCCTTCGGAGTGGTTGCAGCCCGGGGATACGGTGGAATTATCCATCGCGACGGGCATCGAAAAGACGACCCCGACCGCCTGGACGCTGCGGCTCGACGATTCCGGCGCAGTGGATGTGCCTTTGGTCGGACCGGTACCGATCGCGGGCCTGACGCCCAACGTGGCGGCCGACCGGGTTCGTGATCGGGCGATCGAACGAGGCGTTTACGTTAGCCCCAAGGTCACACTGACGGTTGATAAACGCCGCAGTTACCAAATCACGGTGGTGGGAGCGGTCAACGAACCGGACACGTATGAGATCCCGGCAACCAGTTGCGATCTGATGACCGCCCTGACGATGGCCAAGGGAGTCTCGGACGAAGCCAGTCGCTTTATCGAAATCCGGCACACTCCGGCGGCACTGTCGGATTATGCCAAGCGGTCGCCGCCGGTCGGTCCCGACGGAGTGGCCCTGGCGTCGTTCCAGCCGCAATCCATGGCGCCGGTGGTGAACGTGGACCTGGCGGACTTGAACAATCTTTCGCCCCAGTCGCTGCAGTTGCTCGACGGCAGCGTGGTCAGTGTGACCCGCGAGCCCAAGCGGGTGGTCAGCGTGATGGGCTTGGTCAACAAACCCGACCAGATCGAGATGCCCGATGGCGAAGACTTGACGCTGTTGGACGCGATCGCCCAAGCCGGCGGCACGACGCTTTCGATCGCCGACAAGGTGCACATCATTCGCAGCGTTCCCGAAACCGGTGGGACAACCGTCATCGAAGCTTCGCTGGCGAACGCTCGCTCCGGCGGGCCAGACAACCTCCGGCTGGCTCCTGGCGACGTCGTCAGCGTCGAAGAGACGCCGTCCACGGTCGCGCTACAAACAATTCGGTCCTTCTTCCGAGTCGGCTTTAGCGCTGCAATTCCAGGGTTGTAAAAAGAACAGCATGACGGATCGAATCATGAGTCAAATGAATCCGGGCGGGGCCCATCAGATGAGTGCCGCCGAAGCGGTGCGTTTGGTCGTGCGTTTTGGGCAGGCGGCCCTGCGTCGTCAGCGGATGGTCGCTGCGACGTTTGCGCTCGTGGGCGTCGTGGCAGGGCTGTACTATGTGACGGCGGACCGGGTCTATCAAGCCACGGCCCAATTGTTGGTGGAAGAACCCAGTCTGGGGATGCTGCCTGGAAATACGGTGGGCGGAGCATCGAACAAGCTGCCAACACAAGAAAAAATCATTCGTAGCGATCGCGTGCTAAAACAGGCCCTCGATCAGTTGCGGGAGTTGCCCCCGCACTTGCAGGTCGATATTCAGGGGCGGAGTGATGACGGCAGCCTCGTGACCCTGCGCGGCGGTCTAAGCGTTCAACTGGTGCGAAATACGGATGTCATCGAGCTGTCCTACAAGTCGGCAAGCCCTGAGGCGGCTGAGGCCGTACTGGGGGTGGTGGTCGAAGCTTATCTGGATTTCATGTTGAAGCACCATCAAGACACCTCGGTGTCGGTGCTGGAATTGCTGCAGAGCGAACGCGAGAAGATCGAAACGCAGTTGCACAAACAACAAGACCGTTTGGTCCAACTTCGTGACGAGGCGCGGGTCGTAGGCATCGACACCGCATCGATCGCCTCGCACCCGGCTCTGCAACGGGTCCAGAGTCTTAATACGAGCCTAACCGAGGCCCAGAAGGACCGGATTGAACTGCAAGCGATCGCCGCGGTGGTAGAAGAATCGATTCGTCAGGGACGGGACCCGCGACCTCATATGCATGCGGTGGATCCCGATGCTGCACGGTCGCTGACGGCGGCCGTGTTGGGCGTCGCTCCGGAACAGATGCGTTCCATCCATGCCCTCGAACAGAAACTGTTAAATGACCGTGCGGAATTAGCCAGGATATCCACGCACCTGGGGCCGACGCATCCCGACATGATCGCGCTTCGTGAACAGATCAGCAACGCTCAGGAATACTTGGGGGACTTCCAACAACGCGTCAACGGTCGGGCCAGTAACGCCAGCGGCCAACAGTTTGCAGCCCTGTTAGGCGACCTGGTAAAGCAAAAGCTCGAAGAAGCCACGCAACACGAAGCCCTGTTGAGCAGCGAATATGAGTCGCTGGAGAAAGAAGTCGTCGCGATGAATGGCAGTTTAAGTGAGATGCTGTTCGCACAGCGCGAGGTAGACCGACTGGGACGATCCTATGATACGCTGTTGGAAAAGATCCACGGAGTGGACTTAGGGCAGGATCAAGCCGCGGTACGAGTTTCCGAAATCGGCCAACCGAAAGCCGCGCGAGCCGCCGTCTCGCCGCGTCTGAAGTTTCTGGTTGTAGCAGGCTTTGGGATCGCAACCGCCCTGAGTGTGCTGTTGGTCTTCTTGGCAGACCTACGCGACGATCGGTTCGCCAGTCTGGATGAAGTCGAACGCCAAACGCGTACAGAAATTCTGGCCGTCGTCGAAAAGTTGTCGCCCCGCGTCGAACACGGTGCGGAAGCGATTCAATTGCATGTCGATCCATCAGCCCGATCTAGCGAAGCCTTTCGAACACTTCGTGCGGGCTTGATGCTCAACCCCGCACAGCCGCGGTTGATTGCCGTCAGTAGTAGTGAACCCAGCGATGGTAAAACCACGGTCAGCAGTAACCTGGCGGTCGGCTTGGCTCAGGCCGGAAAACGCACCCTGGTGATCGATACCGACTTGCGAAAACCCGGTATGACGAATCTGTTCGACCTGCGACACAGCGCCGGATTGACTCAGTTGCTGGCCGAGCCGTCACCGGTCGCGGCAGTACGAAACTACGTCGTTGATACGGGCGTGGAGAACCTGGAACTGATCAGCTCCGGTGCCCGTCCGCTGGACCCGGCCGAATTGCTGTCTAGCAAGGCCTTCGCCGAACTGGTGCAGTGGGCGGCGGCCAACTATGACCACGTGGTGTTGGATTGCCCACCGGTTTTGGTCGCAAACGATGTTGCCATGGTCAGTCGCCTGGCCGACGGATTGGTGTTGGTTGTCCGTCCGGAGAAGAATTCTCGGCGGCACGTTTTACGAGCAATCGAACGCCTGGCTCGGTTTGAAACGGTCGTGTTTGGCTTGGTCGTCAACGCGATGGACGCGAGCAAAGACGGTGGCTACGGCTATGGCTACGGCTATGGCTATGGCTACGGTTACGGCGAGGAACTAACCGACAAGAAGCAGCCGATCGTGATACCGAAGTCCGAAGCTGTTGCGATCAGAGGGCCCTTCGAATCCACGGACCCAGCTGTCCGTCCGGTCTCCGCCGGGGGCGCAACGCCGCCGATGCCGGCGTCTTTATCGGCCGCCGCACCGGTGGCGCCTCGCAAGCGTTCACCCACTCGATCCGCTCCGCGGCGGCGGGCTGCCTAACCTGTTTCTCCGCTTCGACGCGAAGGTATTTGATGTTCTCAGCGACGCGCGGCAAGCACCAACCGGTACCGATGCGGCCGCTGGCCCCAAGTCCTGGCCGGGATCCTTGGATCACTACCGGGCATCGCTGCATGGATCTGTCCTTGCTTGCGGTTCTATTTCTGGCGCCCCTGGTGCTGGGAGGGCGTCATCCCCACGGCCGCCTGGTGCTGATGGTAGCGGTGTTGCTTGGGTCCATCGGGGTGGTGGTCAAAGTCGTCGCCGGCGGCCGGCTCCGGCTGACGGTCTGGACGCTGGCCGCGATGCTGTTCTGTCTGGCAATTCCCCTGCTGCAAATCGTTCCGGTCGGACCAGGATGGGTCGAGCACGCTGCCCCAGGAATCGAAAAACTGTTTGCGGAAGACGTGCCTTTGGTTTCGACCTCGCAACTGCACAACAGCTTCAGCTTGTCCATCCTCACGACGCGGCGTGCGCTTCCGATCCTGGTGACCTACCTGTGCCTGTTGGTCATCGTCGTCTGCCGGTTGGAGTCGATCAAGGACATCGAGCGGGTGTTGCTCTGGTTGGTGGCCACGGCGTTGACCCTGGCCTCGGTAGCGTTATTGCAGGCCAGCTGGGGAAACGGGCTTTTCCTGTGGTTGTACGACCATCCCAGTCGCCAGCCCGGGACGATACCGCGGGGACCGTTTCAAAACGAGAATCACCTGTCCAGCCTATTGGCTTCGATTCTTCCTGCGGTCTTGTATTTCTTGTTCCGTGTGCCAAAGGCGGCGTCACCCGGCGGCGGGCCTGGCGTCAACCGGGAGGATCGCCAGAGCTCCGATCACCAGAGGTCCGATCACCAGCACTTCAGAGCTCGCCGGTTTCGAGGACTCGCCGCGGGTGACTGGCAACGACTGGTCGCAGCGATCGCTTGTGTGATCGTCATCTGCACTGTTTTCGCGACGCCATCACGGGGCGGGGCAGTGGTGATCGCGTTTTCGGCCCTGTTGTGGTTTGCATTGGCGCTCTGGCGGTGGATCGGCGTTCGCTATCTTCGAGACTTCTCTTTGCAACTGTGGATGCGGATCGGCGTCGGAGGATGTGTCGGTCTGCTGGTGGTGGCCGCGGCGGCTCTGTTTACGGAAGTGCATCGTCTGTCCTATTGGCGGGCCAAGATCTGGTCCGTGGACTATGCCATCTGGCAGGATTTCCCTTTGTTGGGCATTGGTGTAGGAAACCATCGCCACGTCTACCGGGCGTATCTGGACGAATACTTTCCACAGACGTTTTCCACCGGCGAAAGCAGTTGGTTGCAGTTGTTGGTGGAAACCGGTTCGGTTGGCGTCTCGCTGGCGCTGCTGATCGTCGTCGCGACCCTGGTTCACACGACACAGGCGTTTTCAAACCCCACAGCGAGATGGAGTCCCCTGTTGGGCTGTGCCGTGCTCGCCGGTTTGATCGCTAGTTGCGCCCATGCGATCGGAGATTTCCCCTGGCACATCCCCGCTTGCTTTGTAGTCGTGTTGGTGTTGGCCGCTATCGCGATACGTCTCCCGGTCCTGGTGAAGGTGGAGCAAGCTGGCCACTCCGACTCGGCTTGTTCATCGCCGGTTCGGCGTCCGCTGTTCGCCGGCTCGCTGTTGCTGGCAATCGGTTTGCTGGCCGGCAACGCCTGGTCGATTGTGCAAGCGGTGCCGCAGTCTCAAGCCGCCTGGGCCTGGGACGATTATCGGCGGCTGGTTCGTGATCGGGAGGCCGGCGAGGAGTCTGCAGACGGCAGCGCAGAGATCGCGCTGCTGCAGGAAACTTTGCGGTACGATCCCGGACACATCCTCGCCCGAATTAAATTGACGCATCGATTAACGGCGGAACTGGAGCGGCAGGCATTTCAGATGCAGGATCCCAAGCCGTTGGCTGAACACGTGTTGTCGCAGGCAGCCACCCTAGCGGCGATCTGCCCTTCGGAATCAAGGTCGTACCTATACGCGGCAACCGCTTCGGCACGGCTGGGCGGAGCGGTGGAACTGCAGCAGCGAATGTTGGCTCAGTCCCAGCGTTTGCGAATGGTCGACGGACGTGTAGCCCTAAGGATGGGATTGAACGCGATCATGCTGCAGGACCAAGTCCAGGCGGACCGGCAATTCAAGATCGCTTTGGAGGCGGACCCTTCCTGCCGGGAGCATGTGGTCCAGACGCTGGCCATGCTGTATTCCCCCGAGGAGATCCTGCGCCGCTGGAATCCGACCCGTGAACCCGCTGCGCTGCTGTTCGCTCTTGTCGACACTCCCGCTCAATCCCAGGAATCGCGGCAGATCGTCGGACGTCATTACTGCAACCAACTGGTTGTCGATGCGTCGCGAGCTCCGAGTCTCGAGGAACAGGGGCATCTGCTGGCAGCCGCTTTCCGGATCGCCCAGCGGATCGATGATCAAGACCTGATGCTGGACGTGGTGAATCGCCGGATCGCCCTCCGTCCACGTCGTGTCCCGCTGTTGCTGACAAGGGCGAACCTTCTGTTGCAGCTCGGAGAGGTTGTCAACGCCAGAAAGGATCTGGAGACCTGCCGCCAAATCTCGCCGCGTGATGAACAGGTTCGCCAGCTGGCTTACTTGATCGACCAAGCAAAGGTGCGCCGGTTGCGCTGATAAACTCTGTTGACGTTCATTGTTGATTCCTACTAAATTCTCACTTTCGACCGACGACAGAATGTCCTCGGAGACCCAACACAAGGACGTGTATTATGACTTCAACGAACTTTGGTTTAATTGGTGCGGCTGGATATATCGCCCCGCGACACATGCAAGCCATTCATGATACGGGTAACCAACTGGTTGCCGCACTCGATCCGCATGACTGTGTTGGCCGTTTAGATAGCTTTTTCCCCGAGGCCCGGTTCTTCACCGAGTTTGAACGCTTCGACCGACACTTGGAAAAGCTGCGTCGGCAAGGCGAGGAGCAACGCGTCAAATACATCAGCGTATGCTCGCCAAACTACCTGCACGACGCTCACGTCCGGCTAGCTCTGCGCTTAGGCGCCGACGCGATCTGTGAGAAACCATTGGTGCTGTCGCCTTGGAATATCGACGCCTTGCAGGAAATCGAGCAAGAGAGCCCCGGCCGAGTCTACAACGTGCTGCAGCTGCGTTTGCTGCCTTCGTTGATCGAGTTGAGGGAGAAGCTGCGGCAAACCGAGACCAAGGAGAAGGCGGATATCTGCCTGACCTACATCACTCGACGCGGGGCTTGGTACGGAGTTTCCTGGAAAGGAAAGAAAGAAAAGTCGGGTGGCGTGGCGATGAACATCGGTATTCATTTCTTTGATTTGATGCTGTGGTTGTTCGGTGAGGCGACGGATAACGAAGTCCACCTGGCCGATGCCAATCGCATGGGCGGCTTGCTGCGCTTGGAACGCGCCAACGTCCGTTGGTTCCTGTCTACCGATGCCAATGATCTGCCGAAGGAAGTCGTCGACAACGGGGGTTATGCCTATCGGTCGATGACTTACGATGGCCAAGAGATCGAGTTCTCTAAAGGGTTTACGGACCTGCACACCAGGGTCTACAGAGACATCCTCGATGGAGGCGGGTTCGGGCTCGGCGATGCCAAGCCCTCCATCGCCCTAGCGCACCAGATCAGCAATACGCCGGCATGCACGCCAACCGGTGTGCGGCATCCTTTTATTGACGGCAAGCCGCTGCCATTTCGGGTGGCTGCCTAGTCGGAGCTCTTACATCCCCTGCGTTTTCGAACCGCTCGCTACGCCGGATCCGATGGCGTAGGAGGGCGGCGAAGAAGCGGTCACTTCAATGCGGGAACTGTGTCGTGAGCGGTGCTAGCAAGCCCAGGATTCATGAATCGGCGTACGTTGATGACGGCGTCGAGATTGGGTTGGGAACCCAGGTCTGGCACTTCTGCCATCTGTTGACCGGGACCCGCGTCGGTCGCGACTGTCGTATCGGCCAGAACGTCGTCATCGGCCCGCGGGTTGAGGTCGGCAACAATGTGAAGATTCAGAACAACGTGTCGGTCTACGAGGGCGTCACCTTGGAAGACGACGTGTTCTGTGGCCCTTCGATGGTGTTCACCAATGTGATCACGCCGCGCTGCGCTTTTCCCCGGAACACCGCAGCCGACTTTGCCAAAACACGGGTCGGGCGCGGCACCAGCATCGGAGCAAACGCCACGATTGTCTGCGGCGTTACCATCGGTCCGCATGCGCTGATCGGTGCCGGTGCGGTAGTCACCAAGGACGTGCCCGCCTATGCTCTGGTGTACGGCAATCCTGCTCGTCAACGTGGCTGGGCATGCGAGTGTGGCACTCGCTTACAAGCGTCGGCGAATCAGCCAGACGTCTACCTCTGCCAGGATTGTGGACGAACCTACGCGGTAGATGAGACTACGGCGTTGGTCCCCAGCAACCGCTGACCCCGGTCAGGATGGATCGTTTTCACCATTTTCTCGAGCTCATTTGGTCGTTCCTATGATTCCTTTGTGTGATCTGAAACAGCAGTACACCGAATTGCAGGCCGAGCTCGAAGCGGCCTTGCTGTCCTCGGCCGCGGCGGGGCAATACATCATGGGCCCCAACGTGCGGGGCTTCGAGCAGGAGTTTGCGGCGTACGCGGATTGCAAGTACGCAATCGGCGTCGGCAATGGTACGGATGCCTTGCACATCAGCCTATTAGCCGCGGGGATTGGGCCGGGTGACGAAGTCATCACGACTCCCTTTACCTTTATCGCAACCTGTGAAGCGATCAACTTGGTGGGCGCCACGCCGGTATTCGTCGATATCGATCCTGTGACTTTCAACATCGACCCGGACAAGATTGAGGAGGCGATCACGCCGAGAACCAAGCTGATCCTCCCGGTCCATCTGTACGGTCTGCCCTGTGAGATGGATCGAATCCTCGCGATCGCCGAGCAACACCACTTAAAAGTTATCGAGGATTGCGCCCAGTCCGTCGGTGCCAGTTACAAGGGCAAGCAAACCGGTACGATGGGACTGGCAGGCTGTCTCAGCTTTTTTCCCAGCAAGAATCTGGGCTGCATGGGCGATGGCGGAATGATCCTGACCAACGACGACGAGATGTACGAGCGTGCCGAAATGTTGCGCCGTCATGGCGGCAAAGTCAAATATCACCACACGGAGAACGGTGTCAACAGCCGCCTGGACGATATCCAAGCGGCCGTGCTACGAGTCAAACTGTCCCACCTGGAACAGTGGAATCAACGCCGACAAGCCGCCGCTGCGAAGTACGCCGAAGGCTTGGCGGACCAGCCGATCAGCCTGCCAACGGCAGGCAATTCTGACGCCTTGTCGGTGTTCCATCAGTACACCGTTTTGGTCGATGGCCGCGACCGACTGCTGAAAGTGCTCGGGGAGCAAGGCGTGGGAACGGCCGTCTACTATCCGATTCCTCTGCATCTGCAGGAGGTCAACCGGTCGCTGAACTACCAGCCGGGAGATTTCCCGGTCAGTGAACGGGTGGCCGATCGCTGCTTGAGTCTGCCGATGAGCCCGCACCTGACGCCCGAGCAACAGGAGGTCGTGTGCCACACGATGATCGCCAACCTGGAGCCTGTGGGCACGCAGGGCTAGCGAGTCGTCTCGCGAGCGAATGACGCCAGGCAGTGGCCCGCCTCGGTTGCCGCCGGTACAGCGTGGGCCGCGCCTTCGGCAATAATGGGGCAGCTGTCCCGGGGAACCGGGACGCGACGTTTCCTTTCGCTCGGCGCCCTTACCGAGGCCATCGCTCGGCGCCCTTACCTAGGCCATCGGGGGTTCCGCGGACCTCGCCCGGAAGAGCCTCTAGGCCGCGATGGCAGGTGACTTCACAACGGCTTGCCGCGTCTTCTCGTAGATGCCCTGGGCATCGATTCCGTAGTGGGTTCGCAGGTAGGCTTGGCTACCAACGACCGAGGAGAACTGGTCTTGCAGGCCGATGGATCGAAATATTTCGGGGCGTCGAGGCGAAGCCATCAAGCTCTCCGCGACAGCAGATCCTAGGCCGCCGACCACGTTGTGTTCTTCGACGGTGATGACGGCCCGGCATTCTCCAGCAAGTTTCTGAATCGTGGAGTGATCAAAGGGTTTGATGGTAGGCATCGAGATCACGCCAACGTCGTAGCCATCGGACCGTAATCGGTCCGCAGCGATGCAGACATCTTGCAAGATCCCGCCGGCGGTCACGAAGGTGATATCGCGTCCGCTCGAACGTGGACGGGCTTGGCCGACAGCCAACGGACCCAGCGGTGCGGCGTCATCCGCCTTGCTTTTGTCCAGCCGCAGGTAGGAAACGCCCTTGGTCTTTGCCGAGACTTCGGTAACCCACCGAGTCTCATCGAGATCCGAAGGACAGAACACGCTGACATTGGGCTGCGACCGCATGATTGCCAGATCCTCCGTAGCATGGTGGGAGATACCCAGTGCACCATAGCTGAAACCGCCACCGACCGAGACTACGTTGACGTTGGCGTCATGGTAGGCGGCGTCGTTGCGGATTTGTTCCAGGCAACGCATGAACACAAAATTCGCAATCGAATAGGTGTAGACTTTGTAGCCTTCCAGAGCCATGCCGGCAGCGATCCCCGTCATGTTCTGCTCCGCGACGCCCGCATTGATGAATTGCTTGGGAAAGCGTTCGGCGAATTCGGTGAGAACACCGAATCCGAGGTCGCCGGTGATCAAAACGATCGAATCGTCGGCTTGGGCCATGGTCGTCAGGGTGCGAATAAACTCATCTCGCATGGGATCAACTCGGGGGCAGGGAGGGGGCGTGCAGGGAAGGCTTACGCAGATCGTTCAAGTTCAGAAATGGCCGCTTCGAATTCTTGACCTCGCGCCGTGCGGTAGTGCCACAGCACCGAGTTCTCCATGAAAGAGACACCTTTGCCCTTGGTGGTGTGGGCGATGACGACACGCGGTTTTCCCGGCTCAGGATTGTCCAGCATCGTCGCCATCTGGTCGTGGTCGTGGCCGTCGACTTCCTTCACGTCCCAGCCGAAACTCTGCCATTTGTCGGTAAAGGGTTCCAGGCCCAAGGTTTCGGCAACCGGTGCCAGACTTTGGATCTTGTTGTAATCGACAATCGCTATCAGGTTGTCCAAGCCGTGGTGCGCGGCGAACAGAATTGCCTCCCAGTTGGAGCCTTCGTCGCATTCGCCGTCGCTCAACAACACCACAACCCGGTGTGCCTGCTCGCGCAGTCGGGCGGCTTTGGCCATCCCGACTCCGACCGGCAGACCGTGCCCCAGGCTTCCGGTCGAAAACTCGACTCCGGGAATGCCTTTGTGCGAAACATGGCCGCTGAGTTTCCCGCCATCTTGATAATGGGTTTTGAGGACCTCGGGAGAAAAGAAGCCGGTCTCAGCCAAAGCCGCGTAGACCGCTGCGCCGCCATGTCCCTTGCTGAGGATGAACCGGTCTCGTGCGGGCCATTGGGGACGAGCCGGATCGACATTCAGGCATTGCCCGTAGAGCACCGCCAGGATGTCAGCCATCGACAAGGCCGAGCCGATATGGGAGCTTCCTCCGCGGCTGGTCATGTTGACCGCGTGGATGCGGATACGTTTTGCTAACTCTCGCGTGTCCATAGAAATCCGTTTCTTGGTATTGGAGGGCTCAGGGCCTGGCGTCGCAGGGCGCTGCGTCACACGGCTCAGAAATCTTTGTCCTGATAGAATTGCGTGATCGTTTGAGCAACATGAACCACATCCTCGTCGGTCATCGAGGTGTTCAGAGGGATCATCAGTACGCGTTCGAACAAACGTTCTGTGAAAGGTAGGCTCTGATGAAAGCCCAGTTTATCGAACTGGTGGGTTGCCTTTCCGCCCCAAGGGATCAGCGAACCGATCCCACGTTCGGACAGGTAGGCTCGCAGCTCCGTTCGATCTTCGGCTTCAATTTCGTAGTTTTGGAAGATGTCGAAGTGCTCACCATCGGAGGTCGGGGCCGGGGGGAGTTTCAGGCCCGGGACATCGCGAAGCATCGAGTCGTAGAGCGAGGCGATTTCCCGACGTCGCGTAATCGCTTCGGGATAGCGTTTCAGTTTGATGTTCAAAATGGCCGCTTGAACATTGTCCAGACGCGAATTTAAACCCCAGACGGAGACATCCCCCGACGAATCACGACCGTGATCGCGAAGCAGGCGAAGTTGGTCGTTCATGTGGTCGTCATTGGTCAGCCAACAGCCGCCATCGCCCAGGCAGCCCAGGGTCTTGGCCGGATAGAAGCTGATGCAACCCCCAAGCCCAAAGGAACCGGCGGCTTGCCCTTTGTATCGCGATCCCAGGGCTTGCGCCGCATCCTCGAGAATCATTAACCCGTGCTGCTCGGCAAGTGCCACGATCGGGTCCATTGCCGCGGTGCGACCGTTCAACTGGGTCGGCATGATCGCTTTGGTGTTCTCGGTAATTGCCGCTCGGACCGCATCTGCATCGATCAAGTGGTCTTCGCCACATTCCACCGGAATTGGTGTCGCGCCCGCATAGTGAACCGCGGCCGGTGTGGCCACCATCGTATGCGACGAGAAGATGACTTCGTCGCCGGGGCCGATCCCAGCCGCTCGCACGGCCAAGTGCAGTGCGTCGGTGGCGTTGGCCATGCCGATCACATGCTTAACGCCGACCAGTTCGGCGACATTGCTTTCGAACTCCTCCAGCTCGCGCTGCATGATGAAGGCACCGCGCGAGCAAACCGCACGGATGGTTTCGTCAATCTCGGCGGCGTCGCTCTGATAGATGTCCGGGTAAACAAAAAACGGGACTTTACGAATCGTCGCTTGTGCCATCGGAATTCCTTTTCGTGACGCTAGGCCGCTGAGACCGTTTGCAGGGTTGAAGGTTGGTACAGATACACTCGGGAGGCAACTCCTTTGTGCACTTGGATCTGCGAGTGCTTCACCGCACCGGCTGCTTCGTAAAAGCGGTGCGCGGTGGTCTGTTCCTCGCCGGTCACGATCCGAAAACTCGGTACGTTGCGACGCTGGAAACCCTCGCACAAGGCTTGAAACAATCGCTGCCCCACGCCGCGACCTTGTTGGTCACCCCGCACGCAGAAATTCAGAATTTCCGCTCGCGGAAGCTCATGGGACTCCGATTGCGTCGAAGGATAGCGTAAAGTCTCCCAAACGCGAAAGAGCATCGTGGGGCGGAGGACTCGGGCGGCCAAGGGCAGCGCCAGTGAGCCCGCACATCGGGGCAAGCAGTAGCGGTAAACCGCCGAGGTATCGCTCGATCCCCAGATAAAGCCCACGCAGCGCTCGGCCTCCAGGGCGGCGACGCAGAAGGCCGCGGGGCAGCCCGCCATCTGCTTGTAAAGCTTTTGCAGCGTTGGAGTGCCCAGCGAGGCCAGAAAGCCGTTGGGGATCTCCGCTTGGTGGATCTCGGCGATGTCCCGGAAGATCGCGGGCGAGGCGTGTTGGTCAAGCGGGGCGAAGCGAATGGACATCAGGCAGACTTCTCCAGTAGCGTGGCGACCCGCTCACGGTAACGTTCGGTGACGCCGCCGTTGATCGGTAACGAGATGATTTCCTCTGCCCGCTGTTCGGCTTGGGGACAGCTTTGATGCTCGTAGCACAGCGAGGCGGCGTGTTCATCGGGCAGGGGGTGAATCGCGTGCTGGTACCAGCCGGCGACTTCGACCTTTTCTTGCTGCGCGTTGGCGAGCAGCCGTTCTTTTTGTTCGACCATCAGAGGAAAACGAACCAGGACCGGCTCCGACACCAGAGGCGCCTGCGGGAGGGCGACCTGGCGACCGCCTAGGGTGCTTGCATAGGCCGTCGCGATCGTTTGCTGCTGGCGGGTTCGCTCCTCCAGGTGTCGCAGTTTCTTAACCAGTCGGCGTTGGAACTGCGGCGCCATCTGCCAGCGGTACTCGGCCGATTCCAAGTCCGTGTCGTAGTCGGCTTGGTAGTTCCCCGCCGCCAACCCAAGCCGACTAAGTTGATGAAATGCGCTACGCAGTGCCCAGTAGAACGCCGGGCGATACAGCATGCGAAAGGCTTGGTACTGGGCGGATAACTTCAGCCGCTGGGCGACCGGAGGCGGCACAAGCCGCGCGTGGTACGCACGCATCCTCGCGTGTAGTTCCGGCGAATTAACGATCGCTGCTCCGCCGATTCCGGCAACTAGCGGTTTGCCCCATTCAAACGAGTAAAACGCTCCACAGCCAAAGGATCCGACCGGGCGACCTTGATAGGTGGAGTGTAGCGTGTGACAACAATCCTCGATGACCGGCACGCCCTGCGACTGAGCAAACTCCATGATCGCAGTCATGTCGGCAGGGATACCGAAGGTGTGTTGCACGATGATCGCGCGGACCATCGGATTCCATTTGGCCCGCAAGTCCTCGACGTCGAGGTTGAGGCCGGCGGACTGAATGTCGACAAATAGGGGGCTCGCTCCGCTGACCTTGATCGCTTCGGGAACCGCCACACAAGTAAACGCCTGGGTGGCCACCTGATCACCACGGCCAATCCCCAGGCTCCGTAGCAGAGCGGTTAATGCACAACGCCCCCGGAAGAACGCAAGGTCACTGATCGCAGCGGTGTTTGTAGTGAGAGACATGGGCGTTGTTAATTCGAAAAGACTACGCGACCCGCTGGGGGGCGGAATGTATAGAGGATGGTTCTGTGGAGGCGTTGGCGCGAACCAAAGCGGGCGGCGCCGACACGTCGTCTCCACGGATCAAGCGATGGCAAAAACCGACGATCGTCCCCCCGCCGTAGCTCAAATGGATCGCCGGGACAAGCGCCGCAAGGATCAAGCCAACATTCGGATTGCCGGTTCGCCAGGCTTGTTGAACAGCAAAACCGCAGATCAGCAGGGCGTACAGCAACAGTGGCATTGTCAGGACCGCGGTGGCGGAGCCCAGGCCGGACGCGGCGCTGACCAGCAACAATAAGACGACATTCGCTAACAAGCCGGCCGGCAGAAAGTTGCGCAGCGAGCGCAAGGGCGTATCGACGAATCGATGCGCAATCTCGAGCCAATACGCACCTCGAAACGACCACTGGACATAACTGGCAAAGGTGCCTCGAGGTTTGTAATTGCAGCGGATGGTAGGGTCCAGCAGCACCGTGGCGTCTGCGCGTTTGAGCCGGCGGAAGTATTCGCGGTCTTGAGCTCGCGTTAAACGGGGATGGAACATTCCGTGCTTTTCAAAGACACGGATCCGAAAGCAGCCACCGAACACCGCATCCACACGCCGGATCTTCGAGTCGGCCACGGAGGTCCGGTGCGAGGCGTTTCCGGTGACCACGCGATGGGTCGTGGCGACTGAAATCGCCTCGCTCCAGGCTGTGCCGTCGGTTTTCACGCCCAACAGCCCACCCATCACATCCGCCTCGGGATTGGCCTGCAAACCCTCGAAACAGCGGCGAACGTAATCGGAGGCGTACGTCGCATGCGCTCCCACAAATAGAATCGCATCAGAACGGCTGTGTTGGATTCCCAGGTTGAATGCCGCGGGAGTCACTTTCGCCGGGTTGTCGACCAGCCGGACGTAGGGAAAGCGATTCGCAAATGCCGCGACTTTGGCTCGCGTGCCATCCTCGCTCCTGCCATCGACGACAACGATTTCGCCTCGATCCGCAAAGTCAAAGTCGCTGTCAACCAAGGACTGCAAACACGCTTCGATATGATCAGCTTCGTTGCGACACAGCACGACGACGGTCAATCGCTCGGGGGCTGTGGGAGGGGGCATCCGTATCATTACGCCGCGGCCTTTGGTTGTTCGGCTGCGGCCAGACGCTCGAGATGACGCGCTTGGATCGCCGGCAAGGGTTCCGAGTGCTTAAGAACCGTCGTCGGTTGCCAGCTGTCATCGACCAGACGACGGGCCGTGGAGACAATGACCTTCACGTCCTCCCACACGCCGGCGTTGCGGCCGTACAGCAACTGAAGTTTCAACTTGGTGGGACGAATGACGTCCAGGTAGGCCTGGTCGGGGTCCGCAAATGCGGCCAGGATCGAACCTTCGTCACTGTTCCAGATCGATGCCCAGTCCGTGATACCCGGGCGCAGGTTCAAGATCGCTTGCTCTTCAGCGGAGTACAGGTCCACGTATTCGCGGACTTCGGGACGAGGACCCACGAAACTCATCTGCCCGAACAGGACGTTGAACAGTTGGGGAAGTTCATCAAGTTTGTATTTGCGAAGAAACCTTCCGACCGGTGTGATCCGGCAATCGCCATTGGAGGTCGAGCTTCCGCCCAGGGCTTCGGCATCCACGACCATCGAGCGGAATTTGAAGATTCGAAAATCCTTTCCGAACCGTCCCACACGCGAACCGCAGTACAGCACCGGACCTGGCGACGTCAGCTTGATCGTGGCGGCGATAATCGCCATCGGTAACCAAGCGACCGACAACGCGGTCAACGACAAAACGATATCAAAACTTCGTTTGACCACTCTTCAATCCTTTGAATAAGTGATTGGTGAATCACAGCAAATTTCGGTGCCGAACTAACTAGAGGAAAGCAGGGCGCCGTGTCAAGCCAGACTCCGTCGGGGGGCGTCCAGATGGGCTTGCGTCCCGACCGGCAGATTTGTTACTGCGTGGTACTCGAGACCGACGTTTCTTCCACCTGTTCTCAAGGCTCTGCTGTTCAAAATGACAATGCATGTTTCTTGTCCCGCGAACTGCTTTGCCGAACGCGAGTATGTCATTGATTGGGTATTCAGGCAGCGGTTGGGGCTCGACGTATCCGTTGCCTACGATCCGTCTAACCAGGGAACATGCTTATCTGCGGAGGGGGCGACGCTTCATTTGCGGGACGACTTTTTTGCCAAAGCGTCAAAAGACTGGCTGGCGGAAAATTCGCTTCCAGAACTGCCTTTGGCCGATATTCGGTTGCCCGTAGGTTTCGACCAGTCGGTACTGTGCGAGAGCCAAACACCGGCCCTATTTGCCGGACCACCGGAGGAGGCAGGATGGGTGAACTTGTTGGACCCAGAGGGAAATTGTTCAGTCGATCTGTTGGGTAGCATCTTCTTCCTGCTCAGTCGCTATGAAGAAGTCGTTGTTCACCCCACGGATCAGCACGGTCGATTCCCCGCAGAGCATTCCATAGCGTCAAGGTGCGACTTCCTGCATCGCCCCTTGGCCGATGAGTATGTGGAGATTCTGTGGGAACTGCTGAAGCGGCATTGGCCAGGTTTGGTCCGGAAACAGGGCACCTACAGCATCCAGCTGAGTCACGACGTCGATTCCCCGTTCGCCTATCATGGTCGATCTGCAAGGGAAGGGGTGCGACGCCTTGCCAAGGAGGCATGGCTCCGCCGCCGATCGTTCCGGTGGGTCGGCGAAACGCTTCGCGCGGCGCGGGCATTTCGTGGCAACGCCGATGAAGACGCGTACAACTCGTTTAATTTCATCATGGACGCCAGCGAAGCCCATGGTTGTCGCAGCGCCTTTTACTTTATTACCGATCGGAAGTTGGGTCGAATCGACGGGACGCACAACTTTGGTAGTAAAGCCGTGCAGAACGTGGTGCGGCAAGTCGCAACTCGCGGTCATGAAGTGGGGCTACATCCCAGCTATAGCTCGTTTCAAAATCCCGAGATCGTTTCAAGCGAGTTTCAAATTTTGCGGCGAAGCTGCGAAAAACTGGATATCAAACAGGCATCTTGGGGTGGTCGTCAGCATTATCTGCGGTGGCGCAATCCAACAACATGGAATGCTTGGAATGACTGCGGCCTAGACTACGATAGCAGCGTCGGTTTCGCTGACCGTGCAGGATTCCGTTGCGGAACCTGTCATCCCTTTAATGCCTACGACGTCCAGTCGCGAAGGCCGCTCAATCTGGTCGAAAAACCATTGATTGCTATGGAGTGTTCGCTGCTCATCTACGAAGGGTTGAAGCATGATGGTGTGGTTCAGCGGGTCAAAGACCTGGCCCAAAACTGCAAAAAGCAAAACGGTACGTTTACCTTGCTGTGGCACAATAATAACCTTTCTGAAGAAACCGAACGGCAGTTGTACCGGGCCGTTTTGCACGCCGCCGCGTAGGCTTCGTGAAGACGGTCGGTGGACTTTTTAAGAGAAAATGGGTTTGGAAATCAAATGACTTCGGTAAAAGCAATGATTGCGCATCTAACGTCCGTCCACCGCCCAGACGATGTTCGTGTCTTCCAAAAGGAATGCGTGTCGTTGCGACAGCATGGGTTGGATGTCGTGCTCATTGCGCCGTCAAACGAGCCGGTCGCCAATACCCACGGCGTTCGCCTGGATTTGTTGAAAAAACGTCGCTCAAGACTCCTGCGTTTCACGGTCACTGTTGCCGAAGTGGTGCGTAGAGCGTTGGCTTACGATGCCGAAGTTTATCATATTCATGATTCCGAACTGTTGCCGGCCGGTCTCCTGCTGCGGTTGCTCGGGAAGAAAGTCATCTACGACGTACATGAAGATCTCGCGAAACAGACTCTTCACCGAACCTGGTTGCCTCGGTGGAGTCGTCGTCCGGTTGCTTGGCTGGTGGATGCGATGGAGTCGATGATTTCACGCCGGCTGACCGCAGTCGTAGCCGCGACCGACTCAATCGCGGGAAAGTTTGACAAGGTGCCCACCATTACCGTCAAGAATTTTCCTCGCCAACGACTCCCACAACTCGTTGCTGAAGGCGAGCCTGCTTCGCCTGCTTGCTTTGTCTATGCAGGAAGTATCTCGCAGACTCGCGGGATGATCGAAATGGCGGCTGCAGTGAACTTGCTGTCCCCCAAGCATGTTCCGAAGCTATTGATCGCTGGGGATGTTCCCGGTGCTCTGGCGGAGCAAATTGCACGGGTGGACAAGCTGCAAAGAGTCAAGCTGCTGGGATGGCTTCCCAATCAGCAAATTGAACAACTGCTCGCGTCGGCGACAGCCGGCTTGGTGACACTGCATCCAACGCCGGCTTATCTGGATTCTTTGCCGATTAAGATGTTTGAGTACATGGCAGCGGGGTTGCCCGTGATCGCGTCAGATTTTCCCATGTGGAAAGAGTACGTCGAAGGTTGCGGAGCCGGGTTGATGGTCGATCCGTTGGATCCGCACGCCATCGCGGAGGCGATGCAGCACATGATTGACCATCCTCTGCAAGCTAAAGCTATGGGGAAGCGAGGCGAAGCCTCTGTGAGACGAACCTTCAACTGGGAATGCGAGGAAGCGAAATTGGTCGCCCTGTATGCATCCATTCTGCAAACGCCGCTCGCAGCAGAAGGCAGTTACGAACTGGACGTTCTCGAAACCTCGGCAGCTTGACCCGTTCGGGCTAAGCTGCCCGCCGCTTCCTTGAAGTCCGTCTGGTCGCACTTGGTGCGACAGACTGCTCGGTGCTGGTGGACGCATTCGCATCTGTTCGGAGAGCACGGGTAGCGAACTTTGCTCGGATGCGTGATGCAGCCTGTTGGATGAGCTTGCGCGATAGGTGAAGGATCGGCAGTGGGTCCGCCAGCGAAACCAAGGGATCGTAGGTGGGAAGGAACCGAAACGGTGTTATCCACGCTTTCAACGCCGACAGAGGAAACAGTAGGCTGTTCGCACTATAAGCCTCGGTGCAACTGTCTATCAAATGCGGCAAATGCCGACACCACACCCATTTTCGCGTTCGTGGTTTCGAGCAAGGTCTCCAGGCATTGTAGGATGGAACCATGTCCGTCATTGCCAACGCGGGGAGGTTCAGGCCCATTACAGTTGCCGCGTAATTAAGCATGCACGGTCGAGCATTGATCTCGATCAGGTACGGTTTGCCGGTCTTTTCACAGATTTTGAACTCCGCGTCGAAGAAGCCGTGAAAGGCCAGTTTTGACAAGACAACTGAAATGGTATCGAAGAGTTCTCTATCGCAGGGCTCGATTTGTACCACGTTACCACATCCCAGCATGCCTTGGGTCTGCGACAGCTTGCGATACTGGCCGGCGTGTACCTGTCCTTCCCTGTCAACATAGCCCTGCAGGGAAACTAGCGACGTGACGGGGCCTGAGATGAATTCCTCGACAAGAATGTCGCAGGAAAGATCGTCGACATTACGACTAATTGCCCACTCTCGGAAGGATTCTTCCGAATCAAACTTTTTGTAAAATGTGAACCCAAGCTCCTCCTGTCCGGAACCCTTGGTGCTGGGTTTCACAACTACAGGGTAGGGCAGTTCACTGGCTTGTTGGATAAACGTATTCCAGTTGGTCGGCTGTGCAGCATTGTAAAAAGCTGACTGGGCCGTGATGATCTCTTCGGAGTGACACCATAACTTGAAGTGCTGTTTGTGGGCGCATAGCAAAGCGGCCGAAGGGTTCAAGCAAGGGATGACGGCGCCCGCTTCTTGGTACATCGCGAGGTTTGATAGCAGGTCCACCAGCCACTGTTCGTCGGTTGCAAACAACACAACCGGGCCACCGATGTCGCGAATGCGTTCCAGAATTGCCTCTCGTTTCTGGCTAAGGCTCCAGTCGTGCGGCGCCGAATACCGTTCGCAGAACAGTCGTGAGTGATGCAGGAATCCCGTCGAGTCGTCATCAAACCCATGGCAGTCGGTGGCAACGCGGGCCAAGCTTCGGGCAAGTCCGTGCGCATTGTAGCCCGATCCTAGGATGAACGCGGTAGCTTTCTGCATTGTTAGAAATCGTGCTTTTAGGAGCCGTGTAACGTCTATCGCGTGGCAGGCTGTTCCAGTTCGATGATCGCAGCGACTCGTTCTACCAGAGGCCAGGGTTGGGCGCGATACAGTTTGGGAATCAAGTAATGACGCAGTCTCAGCGGCAATGGTATTCGACGGTTGTTTCCATAGTAGCCGTCGAGCGGGCCCCCGAACTTTTCAATGTGGACCCGCTTGATGCCGAGTCCGGGAGCATTGCAGAGGCGTCTGACTTCTTCGGGTGTGAAGAACCGAATATTGTAGAGCGCGTCGGTTTTTCCTTTCCGGGAGAACGTGTCAACCAGTTTCCGGTTTCGCTTGTTGTGGACTAGGATTACCACGTAGCGTCTGGCCACACGAACGTGCTCGCGCAGGGAGTCTACCAGCTTTTCATCGTCGTCAAATAATACCCAGAACCCGTTATGGAATACCACGTCGAATGATTTTGATTCGCAGTCTAACGCGAATGCGTCTTCTCGACGAAGTCTGAACTCGGAAGCTTTGTCCCGGTCTCTTAAGTACTGCAGGGTTCTGGCGTCAAAATCGCTGCCCGTCGCGTCGACGCCCTGTTCGTGAAGAAAGCGCGAGTCCCGGCAGGATCCACCGGCGACTTCCAGAACCGTCTGCCCGCAGAGGTTGAAGCGACTCTGTAGCCACCTGCCAGTTCGTGGGTCAGCCGTCAGGTAGGTTTCGATATGTTTGATCCACTTTTCGGACCAAAATTCCTCGTCCTGCAATTGAGGGTCTGCGCTTGCCGTGCTCATGCTTTACCTAGCGAAGAAACGGATTGGTTCGTGGGGCCGCGTAGCTCCTGGGGCAAAAGTTTAGGGTGAGGGTTTAACTGACACAAGATCAACACAGTGTCTTATGCTACTTGCTAGCATTGCCGAGTTGGTGACGCGTCAGGGCTCATGTTTAAGCCCGTCTGGGAGCGAGGGAATTGCGAAGCAGCCAGCGAGCTTGCTCTCTTTCGCCGGGGGTCCAGTAGACAAGCAGAGAAAGTGTCAGGACCGTCAACGCAAAAGATATGATCGACAGCGTGCCGCCTGGGAACTGGTTGTACGTAAATCCCAGGGCTGTCGAGCCAAAGAGGTAAGCTAGGTATCTTTCTGCGTTTGCAACGCCCTTCAGGCGATTGAAGCTGTAAAGAAATACTTCGGTGAGCCAGTAGGCGCTGTAGGCCAGCAGCGTGGCAGTAACGGCGCCCCACACGCCGTAACGGGGCGCGAGGACGAAAAGGGCAACTACCATCGTTGCCCATTGGATAATCCCGCACCATACCACCTGCCTCTCTAGTCCGATCGCTTTGAGGTTGGCGGAGTAGGGTGGCGCGTAGTAGATAATGAACGCGATCGCAAGGACTTGCATGTACTCGGCAATTTCTTCGGCCTTTGCGCCAAACAGGATGTTGCAGATAACATGGGGGAATGTCAGTGCGCCGACTAAGACGCTGCCTGTGAAGAAAAAAGCCAGCTTATGGCACATTTGGATCCGCAGCGTCATGCATGTCGGGTCCTTGTCGCCTGCAGAGGCAATGTAAGGACCAAAGAAACGCATTATAAAGGAATTTCCGATTACTAGCATTGCGAGCGGTTTCGATGCGGCGTTGAATATGCCGGCCGCTCGAACGGATAGCAATACGGGCAGCAGTAATGTTACGGTTTGTATGCCAACACGGAATATGACTCCGTCGAGTCCGATCGTGAAGGCTCGACGAAAGACGGTTGGAAGCTGGCGTGGCGTCCGCTTGAAGCTTCTTAGCAGGCCGCTTCGTCGCAAGCAAAGGAACAGAATGCAGGGGCCTAGTAGTTGGCAAGCACTCCACGTGACGGCGACTTGTTTCAGTGGTTTGCCAGCTATCAACAGGGGCGTAACGCAGACAAGGGTTGCCACCGCGACAGAGGCGACGGGGATTAGTTGCCAGCTCATCTCACGGCGGCCGCGATACACTCCGTTCAAGAGATCCGAAATAACAGAGCACCAGCCTCCGGCGGTCAGCAACAGCACAAGTTGGCGAGTCTCGTTGCTGTAGCCCAGCAACCAGGGTATCACCCAGGCAAACGGTGAGAAAAACAGGGTGAAACATAAGACAGATAGCAATCCGGCGCCAATGACGCCGTCCTGTCGTCGCAAGTGCTGACGCTCGATCCGGGCGATCTGGAAGCAGGTGGCAGCGCTCGCCCCAAGGCCGAAGAACACCGTCAACACGTTCACGAACGCGAGTGCGACGCTGTATTGGCCAAATGCGGCCATGTCGTAGCATCTCGCCATGAGGAGGAGGGTTGTGAGCGGTGCCAGGACAGCGATCAGTTGCAACGCTCCGGAGGCGACGAAGTTGTTCAGGTGGCGACGTGAGCTGTTGCTGCTGGTTGGGCTCTCTGTCGCCGCTTCGTTTCGTGTTTTCATCCGTCCGTCCTTGGTTCTGGTAGACGCCAGTCCATCGGCTGAGTGGTGCTCCGATGTTACCCCTCCTCAGCGCAATTGGCTCCGTCGTGTAGCCGCGTCGTCTAGAGGCGGTCGTTGCTGGGAGATCGGCCTGGAAGGACGTTCGGGGGCACTGGCTGCTCGGGTATGGAGCGCTCGAGCGTTCGCAATTAAAAGTCTTGAGTGAGTCTAGCGAGAGCTTCCCGAATGACGGAAGATCAATCTCGAACGCCGGGGGGAGGGCAGTTGGGTGTGCCAGACTGCACTTGCTCTGTCCCCCTGAGTTCCTTTAGAAGCAGCCTGTTATGCACGGCCTGCGGAAGCCGGGTGTTGATCGACCGCAACGGGCAAGATGTCCCGGTTTGAAACCAATGAATGCAACAGAGCGCGATGGAGTCGGGACAGCCTCAACAGCGACGGTGCTGGCAGGCCCGTCGTATGGTGTCTTTACTCGCGTCAAGCTCGCGGTTGTTGTCTTGATCTTCGGTTGTCTATTGGTTTCCGCCTATCGAGACACGATCACGGTTGTGTTGAGGTCGCAAGGATATCGGTTCAACGACGTCTCGTTGCTGATGCGTGCCGCGGCCATCATGTTTAGCTTGGGGCCGCTGCTTTGGCTGGACCTAACTGTGCGGCGACCGACCCAGATAGTGTTCATCCTTTTGTATATGAGCGTGTATGTGCCGTGTTGCTTGTTTCCAATGTTGGCCGGGGCAGAACCGCCCGCCAAGTACTTGATGCTCGATGTCTGGCTGCTCGCCGGTTTCTTTGTTATTTCGAGCGTTTACCGCTTGCCGTTATGGAAGATTCCGAAGCCGCAGTTAAGCTCGTATAATGCAGGGGCGCTTCTGCTGGGGGTTACGCTAGTCTCCTGCGCTGTAATTGTGGCCGAGTTCGGTTTCGTGTTTAAAATCCACTCATTTGAGAATGTTTATGACACGAGACTGGACATGCGTGAGGAGGTGACCTCCAAAAGTACTTTGGCTAGGTATCTCCTGAACTGGTTGAAGAACGTGCTGATCCCGTGCTCCTTTATATTGGCCTTGCACAACAGACGGTGGTGGGTTTTAGGGATTGCCGTGTTTCTGCAGTGCTATCTCTATAGTGTGACAGCATTGAAAGGAACGCTTTTTTACCTCCCGCTGGTTCTGGTACTCTACTGCGTAACCCCCATGCTGAAACGAAGTGTGTTTTGGGGGCTCGCCGCCCCGGCGGTCGCCACCGGTTTGTTTCTCGCGGTCGATGCTGTTCGAGACGGATCTACGCTAACAATACTCTTCCTTCGTCGGCAGTTCATGAATCCCGGTATTATGTTGGCAAATTGGTTCGACTTTTTCTATCAAAGTCCCAAAGCGATGCTGGGGCATAGTTTCATGGGGTCGGTCGTCGATTATCCATACGATTTATCCCCAGGCCGTCTGGTTGGCGAAGAAATGTATGGCGTCGTAGGGATGAACGCATGTGGCAATTTGTTCGCGGATGGCTATGCGAACTTTGGCTACATTGGGGTTATCGGTGTCTCGTTGCTGCTGGGGGCAGTGTTGCACGCGTATGACTCGTTGGCCGCCAAGTCTGACTTTCGTCTGGCGGCTACGGTGTTGTTTTTGCCCGCCTTGATGCTTAGTGATTCTGGTGTGTTTACAACGCTATTGACCCACGGTTTAGGCTTGGTCTTTCTGGTTGCCATCGTACTGCCTGCGGCACAGTCGAGCCCCCAGAGTGCGGCGAACTGCTGATGTCTTCTCGCGCATAGAAGTTCTTGAACGCTCGCCGTTCACCGCAATTGCAAGTCTTGCCGCATGTCTGCTTGCCTCTTCTGGTAGCCGCATTTAACCGAATGCGGTCGTTAGCAAGTCCAGGTGTTGGTAGAATACTGTGTCAATGGTCGCAACCTGCGTAGCATTGGTGACCCCACCGCCATGCCAGTGATATAGTTTGCCATCAGGTGTGATGTAATGGTTTGTGTTTGAACCACTTGCGATCCATTTCTCATTCAGTCCACCCCAGTTCAACCAAATGTTGTTGGGCAGATTGAGGTTTCGGCTTTCATCCAGCGCGGCGATCTCTTCGGTTAGCAGCGACGCTGAAGCCAATTTGTACAGATTGTCGTAAGCAGAAGTCTCCACTCGACCTAACCATGTGAACCGGCTACCGCCGTTCCATTTGTGGAAATCGCCGCTTGGACGGATCGTGTACCAGGTTCCGTTCGCCGCACGCACCCATTTTTCTTGCAAGCCCGAATGGTTGAAGTAGTCGCCGGCAGGCGAAATGCTCAGGCTGTACGTCGAGTCCAATTCGATCGCATTACTTTGCGGGACCAGTGTTTCGGCGTTGGCGTACTGCGCCGCTAGGCGATCGTAGGCACTGTGCAGCAGGCTGGTGTCGGCATAGACCGAAGCCGATAACGTGGCCACCAGTGGGCTGGCCTCGAAATCGCTCGAATCCCACTGGTAGAAATTGCCGTTGGGCGTGATGAAGTACCAGTCGTTGGTGTTGCTGAAGATCCATTTCTCTTGCCAACCGCCCCAGTTCAGGCTGTCGCTACTGCGGAATCGCAGTTCCAGGTCCCGGTCCAGTTGGACTTCGGTGGTGATCGTGGGGGCGGCGGCCATCCACGCGGATGCCGAAGTGTCCAGATCCACTTTCTCGTTTTCACCGCTGACGATGATCGATTCGAACGATACGAAATTGGAAGTGGCGGGATCGGTAAACGTTATCGTGTACGTACCCTCGGGAACTTCCAAGGCATAGCCGCCGGCGTCTGCCGTGGTGGTTTGATACACATTTCCGGTGTTGCTTTCCGCCTGGACCGCCAATCCGCCCAGAGCTTCGCCGATGTCGTAGAAGGCGTCGTCGGTGACGCTGTCGTCGAAGGCCACGCCGGTAATGAAATAATTGCCGCCGCGGCTGCCAAACATCTCGGTCGCCATGCTGGCGTTGTAGTCGATGTCCCGGCCGGCCTGCTGGTTGTACGCTGTGAATACGCCGTACTGCACGCCCGTGCCGACCTCGCGGTAGGGGCTGTACAGCATGTTGATCCGGTGACCGACGCTGCGGAACAACCGCTCGTGGCGAACGTACACGTGAGCGATCTGGTCGACCGTGCCCGTCGTGCCGCCCCAGCCGATGTTCTCACCAGCACCCACCGGATAACCCGCCGCGATCGCGCGGTCCGAAGGCGTCGTGCTGTTGGGCTCGGGCGAATTGTGGGCGAAATAATCCCGCTCCAGCATGTCCAGCGAATGCGCCATCGCGGCGTCGACCAGCGCCTGGTGCGGGGCCAGCGGCTGTTTCGCGTCGCTGCTGATCGTGCTCTCCGGCGGCACGTCGTCGTTCAAGCCGATCCCGTAGCGACCCGCTTCGGCGACCGGATTCTCGCGAGCCCGATTGATCAATTCGATCAACAGCTGCGAATGCGGTGTGATGTCTAACGCGCCGTTATCACCGGCTAACAACTGGCGGGTTTCCAAAGTCTCCAGTTGAAGACGGCGGCGTTTGGAAGCGCGGGTGGGACCGGCGGCGTTGGATGGACGATACATAGTCGAGCAGTGATGAGGAAGCGAACCGGCAACCGCTAGAGCACGCGCGTTCTGGTAAAACCGACGTCGCACCCGCCTGGGAGACCGGAATAGCAGCAGTGATGATATGACTAGGGAGCTCGCCCAGAGGCGATTCGCCACCGAAGTCTAGGACATGCATCGGAGAAAAGAATCAGTGTCTCGGGGGGTCCGGGGGCCGTCCTGTGTCGTCGCCAGAGCCGGACCGCACGTTCGCGACTGACCGGTTCTCAAAAGCCGCCCCGGTGATGCTCAAAAGCCACACCCGGATTGTCCGGTGAAACCTCAAACAGGGTCAACAGCAGTTCAATCGCTCGCGGTGCCCCCCCGCTTTGGGATGCTGTGATGTAAATGGACAACCCGCCCTCATAACCGCACGGCCGCGGGATTTTTTTTCGCTCGCGGTAGGTTGGTCTCGTGGGGCCGCCCGGCTAGGCTTGGTCCGAAATCCGGATGCGAAAGGCTTTCCTATTGATCGAGAAACCCCGTGCTGCGAACGTTTAAACTGGTCGTTGCCTACGATGGCACTGAGTACGCCGGGTGGCAGATCCAGCCGCGGCAGTTGACCATCCAGGGGATGCTGGAACGGGCGCTGGCCAAGCTGACCGGCGTGCGGATCGCCGTCACGGGCAGCGGTCGTACCGATTCCGGCGTGCATGCCCTGGCCCAAGCCGCCAGCCTGACGACCGACCAGTGGCGAGCTTCGCCGAGTAGTCTGATGCGGGCGATGAACACCAAACTGCCCGCCGATATCTCGGTGATCGACGCGGTGGAGATGCCGGTGAATTTCCACGCCATCCGGGACGCGGTCGGCAAACGCTACCGCTACCAGTTGCAGCTGGGCGGCATCCGCGATGCCTTCGAGTACCGCTACCGCTGGCACATCCCCTACGCCGTCGACGTGGCGGCGATGCGCGAGGCAGCCAAGTATCTGATCGGCGTGCACGACTTCGCAAGTTTCCAGGCCACCGGTGCCGATCGCAAGACAACCGTCCGCGATGTGCGCGCCCTGGATATCTTCGAGCGGCAATGCGAGGGGGGACAGAGACCGGCAGGGCAGGGCGGTCGCCCGGTAGATATCGAGATCGAAGCCAACGGGTTTCTGTACAACATGGTCCGCAACATCGTGGGGACGCTGCTGGAGGTGGGACGCGGCAAGCAGTCGCCCGAATGGATCCAGGACCTGTTGGAGGTTCGCGACCGGGATGCCGCTGGACCCACGGCCCCGCCCCAAGGCCTGTTTCTGGCCCGCGTCGATTACGAGATCGAGCCGCTGGGCCGAGAGGGGGTGGTGTAGCAACCGTGGGCTCGCGCCCGGCGGCTGATGGGCGGAGTTATCAGCCGCAACGCGCTAGCGTCCGGTTTGGTACTTGGCCGATTCACCGCGCCGCGGAACCGTGGGCTAGCGTCCGGCGGCTGAGGAACCGTGGGCCCGCGGTGCACGGCTCGGGGCGATCGTGCTAATTTCACAGGCTGGAAGCCTATGCCACGCTTTCACAGGCTGGAAGCCTATGCCACGCTTTCACAGGCTGGAAGCCTATGCCACAAAACGAACGCCGCCTCTGTATGCGCATTGCACACGTTATCACACGAATGATTGTCGGCGGCGCGCAGGAGAACACGCTGCTGTCCTGCCACGGCCTGATGCGGGACTATGGCGACGAGGTCTTGCTGGTCACCGGACCGTCGCTGGGGCCCGAAGGCGGGCTGCTGGAGCAGGGCAGGGCAGGGGAGTTGCCGGTTACGGAACTGGCCAGTCTGCGGCGGGCCATCCATCCGGGTCGAGACGCGGCCGCGCTGCGAGCGATCCGCCGCACGCTGCGGCAGTTCCGGCCCGATGTGGTTCACACCCACAGCGCCAAAGGCGGCATTCTGGGCCGGCAGGCCGCCTGGTCGCTGGGCGTGCCGGCGATCGTTCACACCGTTCACGGGGCACCGTTTCACGCTTACCAGCATCCGGCGGTGCGCTGGTTCTACCGGCACTGCGAGCGCCGCGCGGCCGCTCAGTGCCACCGCCTGGTTTCGGTCGCCGATGCGATGACCGACCTGATGGTCCAAGGCGGCGTTGCCCCGCGTGACAAGTTTACGACCGTCTACAGTGGTATGGACGTCGAACCGTTTCTCGCCGCCGACCACCACCGCGTGGCGATGCGGCAACAACTGGGCTTCGCTCCCGGCGACGTGGTCATCGGCAAGATCGCCAGGCTGTACCACCTGAAAGGACACGCCGACTTGATCGCGGCCGCGAGCGAAGTGGTCGCGGCGGTGCCCGGGGCCCGCTTTCTGTTGGTCGGCGATGGCATCCTCCGCGAATCGCTCGAGCGACAGATCGCCCGGGCGGGACTGAGCGATCGCTTTGTGTTTACCGGGCTGGTCGATCCGGAGCGGATCCCGGAGCTGCTCGGCGCGATGGATGTCCTGGTCCACGCTTCGTTTCGCGAAGGTTTGGCTCGGGCCCTGCCTCAGGGTCTGATCGCCGGCAAGCCGGTCGTCAGCTACGACATCGACGGAGCCCGCGAGGTGGTCATCGACGACGAGAGCGGGTTTTTGGTGCCGCCGGGGGACCGCGAGGGCTTGGCCCGAAGGCTTACTCAGTTGGCTGCCGACCAACCGCTCAGGCGGCGGCTGGGCCAGCAGGGCCGGGAGCGGTTCACCGATCGCTTTCGGCATCAGACGATGACTCGCCGGCTGCGGGAACTCTACACACAACTGCTCAACGAGCCTCTCGCGGGCGGGCCGCTGGCGGGCGGGGCGCGTTTGGGCGAAGCAGGGCAGGGCGGCTGAACTGCCGCCGCTTTTCGCCCGTCCCAGCGGTGCTAAGATGGGGACTGCCGATTATGCCGCTCAACCCAGTGACGACTGATGACGAAAATTCGCGATTTTTTGGGACCTTACCGCCTGACCCGGTTGATCCGGGCCGGTCGCTCCTGTGAGGTCTGGGAGGCGATCGAAGCCGAAACCGACGAGCATTACGCCCTCAAGATCCTGCGGCCCAAGAATCGGCACGACAAAGGCGAGCTGGCCTCGCTGAAACACGAATACGCCGTGGCCTCCACCCTGGCGACCAGCAACCGGGTCATCAAGATCTACGATTTTCGGATCGAAAACGACACGCCGCTGTTGGTCATGGAACTGTTCAGCGAATTGAACATGAAGCAGGCTCTGCGGAGGGGGCCCGAATCGCTGGCCTTCATGCTCGATAAAATCGTCGAACAGGCGGCCGAAGGCCTGTACTTCACGCACACCAAGGGCTGGATCCATCGCGATATCAAGCCCGATAACTTTTTGGTCAGCCGCGAAGGCGAAACCAAACTGATCGACTTTCAGATCGCCGAAAAGAAACGCACCGGACTGAGCAAATTCTTTGGCAAATCCGCGATCGAAGGCACCCGCAGCTACATGTCGCCCGAACAGATCCGCGGCAAAAACGTCGACGAGCGTTCGGACATCTACAGTTTCGGCTGCGTGCTGTTCGAACTGGTCACGGCCAAGCCGCCCTATACCGGCAGCACCCCCAACGAGCTGCTGAACAAGCATCTCAAGGCCAACATCCCCACGCCCATCGTGCACAACGACAACGTCAGCGCCGATTTTGCCAACCTGATTCGCAAGATGATGGCCAAGTCCCCGGAGAACCGGCCCGATTCGATGTGGGAATTCCTGAAAGAGGTCCGGGCGATGAACATCTTCAAACGCACGCCTCGCGCGCCGGAGATCAGCGTCTTCGACGATCTACCCAGCTTCAAGAATCCCGACGATCTGTTCCGCAGCTAATCCTTTCGTTTCAAAATTTTTGTTTTTGTTTTTGTATCTGTATTGAGAGCACCACCATGGATGCAGGTCCCGGGTTGGAATTCGAACGCGAGATCGTCCAGCTGGAAAACCAGTTGGCCGAACGGGAACGCCTGGCCGATCGCACGGCCGAACAGGAAGCCGAAATCCGCACGCTGCGGCAACAGCTGAACGAAACCCTGCGCGAGGTGTACGCCAATTTGACGCCTTGGCAAACGGTCCAAGTCGCTCGCCATCAAAGCCGGCCCTACACTCGCGACTACCTGAAACTGGCCTTCGATGATTTCGTCGAACTGCACGGCGACCGCCACTTCGGCGACGACCGCGCCATGCTGACCGGGTTCGCCAAACTGGATCGCTTTAAGGTGATGGTGATCGGCCACCAGAAGGGCCGGACCTATAAAGAGCGGGCCGCGTGTCACTTTGGCTGCGCCCATCCCGAGGGCTATCGCAAAGCGATGCGGAAGATGAGCCTGGCGGAAAAGTACCACCTGCCGCTGGTCTGCTTTATCGATACGCCGGGCGCCTATCCGGGCGTCGGGGCCGAAGAACGTGGCCAGGCTCAGGTCATCGCCGAAAGCATGTTCAAGATGAGCCGCTTGAGGGTGCCGGTGATCTGTGTGGTGATCGGCGAAGGCGGGTCCGGCGGAGCCCTGGGGATCGGCGTCGGCGACCGCGTGGCCGTACTGAAAAATGCCTACTACTCGGTGATCAGCCCCGAAGGCTGCGCCGGCATTCTGTGGAAGAGCCACCAGTACGCGCCCAACGCCGCGGAGTCCCTGCGGTTTACCTCCAAGGACCTGCAAGGACTGGGGGTCGTCGACGACGTGATCGAAGAACCGCTGGGCGGCGCCCACCGCGACCATCATCAAATGGCCAGCCGTTTAAAGACGTATTTGTCTCGTACCCTCGGTGAGCTCGAAGCGACGCCGATCGACGAACTGCTGGAAAATCGTTATGACAAGTTCCGCCGCATGGGTGTGTTTTTAGAACAGGCCGTAGCCGAGCAGGGCAGTGAGGTATGACGCATGTGGCATAGGCTTCCAGCCTGTGAAATGTGGCATAGGCTTCCAGCCTGTGAAATGTGGCATAGGCTTCCAGCCTGTAAGATGTGGCATAGGCTTCCAGCCTGTGAAATGTGGCATAGGCTTCCAGCCGCAACCACCTGATAAGATTAAATAAATTGTTTTGAAGGATAGTAAAATGAGTAATGATGCCAAAGTCACCGGCGTGGTCCATTTGATCGAAGAAACCAAGACCTATGGTCAAAAAGGTTTCCGCAAACGCTTGGTCGTGCTGGAACAGGAGTTGGGTAGTTTCACGAATTATGTTCCCGTGGAATTTATTCGTGACAGCTGCGATATGGTCGACGATCTAAGTGTTGGTGATCAGGTCGAAGTGACGTATCGTTTGAGCGGCCGGAAATGGCAGCGGGATGCCAACAGCGAAGTACGCTACTTTGTCAATGTGGAAGGAATGTCCTTTCAGAAACTTGACGGCGGCAGCGGAGCAGGGCAGGGCGTAAACGATAGCCTTTCCGAAGCGGCCTTCGATGAGGACGACGTGCCGTTTTAAGGATTAGGTTCCGGCGATCTGCTGGGATAATTGCATGGCATGGTTGTCGGTTAAGCCAGCAAAATAATCCATCACCTGGTGCAACCACCAGGCATAAGGGCGGTGCTGGTGCTGGCGAACATAGCGTTCCCCCCAGGCCAGCATCATGCAGCGTTTGGCCAGGAAATCGGTATGGTCGTAACCGCCCCGCTCGCTTAATTGCCGCGTCGCTCCGCTGAGCGTTCCGACGATCCGGCCGAGCGCCTGGTAGGCGCCGATCTCGGTCGAGACTTTCAGGCGGTGGGCAAAAATCGTCGTGTAGTGAACGGCCACCTGTTCCAGGGCGTCGGCCAGCGAGTCGGCGAGGCTGGTCTTCAGGTCGTCGGTCCGCTGGCCGTGCATGATCGCTTCGTACTGGTCTTCGAAAATCTCCCAGGTCGCGTTGACCAGCGTCTGGATCGCCTGCCCACGCAGTACCGACAGCGGCAGGTGCGACGCGTCGCTGCCCAGGATCTGCAGCAGAACCGGGCGGACCTGGGTTTCGTCCAGGACGTTCATATCGACGGCGTCCTCCAGGTCCAGGATGCGGTAACAGATGTCGTCGGCGGCTTCGGAAAGAAAGGACAGCGGGTGCCGGCACGCGCGCGCTCCGGTACCCAGGTCCATGTGCGACCAGGTCTGCTCAAATAGTTTGCGTTCGCTGGAAAAGACGTTGAACTTTTGTTGTTTCAGCGCGCGCGTATCGCAGGAATCCCAGGGGTATTTGACCATCGCGCCCAGCGTCGCATAGGTCAGCCGCATGTAGCCGGCTTGCGGGTTGTCGGCACGGGCGGCTAGGCGGAATCCCTGGGCGTTGCCTTCGAAGATCAACCAGTCGCGTCGCAACCCGTCCTCGAACGTCTCGCCGTGGGTGCCGAAGACCTGTTCGGCATGGTCGCGGACCCACTGGCGGATCGCGTACTCGCCGCCGTGGCCGAAGGGCGGATTGCCGATGTCGTGGGCCAAGCAGGCGGCCTGCAGGATCTGGCACACATCTTCGGGCGTGCGGTTCTCGGGCAATTCACCGCGGCGGCACAGCAGGTCGGCCATCCGTTTGCCGAACGACCGGCCCACGCTGGCCACTTCGATCGAATGCGTCAGGCGGTTGTGAATGTGTTCGTGCGAAGCCGTGGGATAGACCTGGGTCTTGCGGGCCAGGCGGCGGAAGGCGGCCGAGTACACGATCCGGTCGTAGTCGGCTTCGAAGGCCGAGCGGAAGGGATCGTCGCGCGAAGGACGCGGCTCGTTGCCCGGGCGAGGGCAACGGTAATCGGACAGCAAGCGAGGCCACTGCAATCGTGTCATGAAGAAGTCGCCGGCGAGGTGCAGGGAGCGAAGCGGTTCGGATCGGCCACCGCCTATGATGCCCGAATCGGCCAGCTTTAGAACCCGGTGCCGGGCCGGTTTCCCGGGGATTTGCCTCCGTTTTGCCCCAGGAGCAACGTCCGATAATGCCTCTTATGTTGTACTGGAGGTCGATTTTTCCTAGGAAAACCGGCCGCTGGGCGGGGCCGGGGCATGCATCAGCCGCAACGCGCTAGCGTACGGTTCCTTGCTCGGGCGATTCACCGCGTCGCGCCCCTGGCGGAACCGTGGGCTAGCGCCCGGCGGCTGATGGTGCGTCCGTTGGTGGCGGTCCTGCGGAGCGGCGCAAGCCGCCCGGTGTGTGAAGGTTCGCACCGCAAAACCGGACGGCTCGCGCCGTTCCGCTACAAAGGAAGTGGCATTGCACTAGCGCCCGGCGGCGGATGGTGCGTCCGTCGGTGGCGGTCCTGGCGCTTCGCCGGCGACCGGCGGCGGACCCAGTTGATCGATGTACGGCTGCAACGCCTGCTGGACTTCGCCCGGCATCACGCCCCGGCTGTGAGCGAGCAGTTTCGAGATGTAGAAACCGCTGCGCGAGCGAGCGATGACGTCGCGTTTCTCGGGCCCCAGCATCGTCGCTGCGGCCAGCGTGATCAGCGTGCAATACAAAATGCCTTTGCCCAGTCCGAAGACCGCTCCGATGTGCCTGTCGAACTCGCGCAGTTTCATGCGGTCGATCGTGCGGCTGAGCATCCGAAACGCCACCCAGATCAACAGTGCCGTGCCCACGTACAGGATCACCATCGCCAGGACCCGGTCCCAAGGCGGATCCGCACTGATCGACTGGCTGAACGGTTCGCGGTAGCGATAGGCCACGAAGTAGCTGGCCACGATCGATCCGATCGAGGCGACTTGCCAGGCAAAGCCCTTGATCGCGCCGAACAGCGCCGCGCCGCCCAGCACGACCAGCATCAAAATGTCGTAGGTCTCCAACAATGTGACTCCTCGAAATCTCACTCCATCCATGCGCGACCGGGGTTTTAGGGCAATCATAGAAAGTAGCAAAGCCGCCGCGGCGGCCGAAGCCCAATACGGGCCGGTATGCTGCTGGGCCGGTTCGCTGCTGGGCCGGTTCGCTCTTGGCAGCGGTGGGGAAAAACCGCTATGAGAAACCCTGAAGCATCGCATTCGTATAATTGCTAGCACAACATGAGCGTCGCCGGTGGCGGGTTTCAAAGCGCACATCACCGGTAGCACGTTGGTCGGAGTGGCCTACGGCTACTGGGGAACGGTTCACCAGGGCATGCCGATCGAAAGCGGGATGTTGGCCGCGGGCCTGTGCGCGATCAGCGGCATGCTGCCGGATCTGGACAGCGACTCGGGCGTGCCGCTGCGCGAGACCAGCAACGCCGCCTCGGCTCTGGTGCCGATGTTGATGATCGACCGTTTTCGCGCCCTGCAGATGACGGCCGAAGAGATGGCCTTGGCGGCGATGCTGATCTATTTGTTCATGCGTTTCGTGTTGGTCGGGATTTTTAAAAAGTACACCGTTCATCGCGGGATGTGGCACAGCCTTCCCGCCGCCGCCTCGGCCGGCTTGTTGGCCTACCTGGTGATTCCCTGTCCCAGCGAAGCGATCCGCGTCTACAAGAGTCTGGCGGTGGCCCTGGGGTTCATGACGCACCTGGTCATGGATGAGATCTGGTCGGTTCAGGTGCGTTTGGGGCGCACCCGGCTGAAGCGATCATTCGGCACGGCGCTGAAGTTTTCCAGCAACAACGCCTGGGCGAATCTGTCGACGTACGCCAAGTTGTTTCTGTTGGCGTATCTGGCCTGGAACGACCACGGCTTCTTGCAGAAGCACGCCCCGCACCTGCACGAGCCGCACCTGCACGAGTCGCAGGTGCCGCATCTGGCCCAGCCCGCCGAGCAGTGGCTGGACAAGCTGCGTGCCCCGCTGAGCCGCCGCTAGGCTTGGGGCAGCCCCGTAATCGCAGCGCGATGACATGTGGTAGCCCCAGGCGCGAGCCTGGGGAAACGTAAACAACACGAACGAAAGCCCTGGAAGGGCGACATGAAGGTTAGCACCGGAATTCGTGTCGTCCCTCCGGGAATGGCGCGCGGGTGTGTCGTCCCTCCGGGACTGGCACGTGGGTGTGGGGGGGGCACCCCAGGCTCGCGCCTGGGGCTACCACATGTCGCCACTCCGTGGCTGCTGCGACCGAGCTTCGCACGCCATACATAGAATCCGTTAGATTCAGTAAATCTCAAATCTCAGATCTCCCATCCAAACTCTGGCGCTTTCAGCTACTTTGCCAGCGCGTCGCTATCGAGGCAGATCGTGACCGGGCCGTCGTTTTGGAGGTGGACCTGCATGTCGGCAGCGAAGACGCCGGTTTGGACTTCGATGCCCTGTTCGCGGAGCCGCTCGCAGAATCGCTGGTACAGCTGCCGCGCGAGGTCGGGTGGCGCGGCGGCGGTGAAAGCCGGTCGTCGGCCCTTGCGGCAGTCGGCGAGCAGCGTGAACTGGCTGACCACCAAGGCCTGCCCGCCGGTGTCCAAGAGGGACAGGTTCATCTTGTCGTCTGCATCGGCAAAGATCCGCAGGCCGGCCGTCTTGTCGGCGACCGCCAGGCAGTCTTTTTCCGTATCGCCCTGCCCTACTCCGACCAACACCAACAATCCCCCGTCGATTTTTCCGACGGTCTCTCCGTCGACGTCGACATGGGCATGACGGACACGTTGAAGGACGCAGCGCATCGGTTGGTTTTCCTGGTGTGGTGGTTTGGCTCTCGGGGCCGTAAAAAGTCCGCTACAATGCGCCGGCAAGTCGGCCGGCAGACTGTTTTGGAGAAGGCCCTCCCCGGGCCTGAGAGCCCGACCCTCCCGCTGCGCGAGAGGGTATTATCATGGAGCTTCGACTTTTCCTCCAGCGGAAGCGTGATGTCATACCTATTTACCTGTCCGCATTGCAAGACACAGACGTTGTTGGGCGACGAGTACAGCGGGCTGTCGGGCGACTGTGCGATCTGTCGCGAGCCGATCGACGTGCCGGACTTTGCCGACCTCGGGCCGGTCGACGCGGAGCAGGCCTCGTCTTGGGTGCAGAACCGTTCGGTGCGTTTGGCGATCGCCGGCACGATGACCTTGGCCCTGGCCGCGTGCGTCCTGTTCGTACTGTTTCGCTTTGGCGGCACGACGCTGGCCCGCATGCAGGAGACGCGTCAAAAACAACGCGATGGTTCGAATCTGACTGCGATCGCTCAGGCCCTGAACGCCTATGCCGCCGACTACGGTTCCTATCCGCCGCCGGTGACCAATGATTCGTCGGGCCGGCCGATGCACTCGTGGCGCGTTTTGATTCTGCCCTATTTGGGATACGACGATTTATATGCCCAGTACAACATGAGCGTACCCTGGGACGAGAATATGAACACGATGTACGTCATGCCCAAGGAGTATCGCACCAGCGACTCGCAGAACCTTGGGTTCGAGACGGCTTACTTCCTGGTGACCGGTCCGGGCACGTTGTTTCCCACGGCGACCACCGCTCTGGGGCCGGAGGACATCGTCGACGACCCCACCAAGACCATTTTGGTGGTCGAGGGCAAACCACCGACGGTCAGTGGATTGAACTGGATGGAGCCGGTGGACCTGGACGTCCGCGGCATGCAGTTCGCCATCTCGGCCAACGACGGGGTGGAGATCGGCGGGCATTATGCGGGCGGGGCGATGATCGCCACGGTCGCCGAACGCACGCATTTTTTGCGCGACAGCCTCGCCCCGGGCGAGGTCCAAGCCCTGCTCAGTCCGGCCGGCGGCGAACCACTGGCCGACGATATCTTGGACTAGTACGTTCGCGGGCGGACGCTGCCCTGCACTCGCGAGGGCAGCCCCTGGATGCGAAGGAAACCTTCGGCGTCGTCCTGGTTGTAGGAACCGCCACCTTCCATCGTGGCGATCTCGGCGTCGTACAGGCTGTTCGGACTGCTGCGCCGCGAGACCATGATGTTGCCCTTGTACAGCTGCAGCGTGACTTCGCCGGTGACCGGCTGTTGGGCTTCGCGGATGAACGCCATCAAGGCATCCAGTTTGGGCGTGTACCAGAAACCGTAATACACCAGTTCGGCAACTTCCGGCGCCAGGCGATCGCGGAGGTGCAGCAGGTCGCGATCGAGCGTCAGTTGTTCGATGTACATCAGGGCGTCGTACAGGATCGTCATCCCGGGCGACTCGTACACGCCGCGGCTCTTCATGCCCACGAACCGGTTCTCGATCATGTCGATGCGGCCGACGCCGTTGCGGCCGCCGATCGTGTTCAGGCCTTCGACCATCTCCAGGGCCGAGACCGTGTTGCCGTTCAGCGAGACCGGGACGCCGGATTCGAATCCGATCGTGACTTCCTCGACCTTGTCCGGGGCTTCCTGGGGGCTGACACCCATGCCGAAGTCGACCGCCTCTACACCGTTGACGTCCAGCTCTTCCAGCCGACCGGCTTCGTAGCTGATGTGCAGGACGTTCTCGTCGCTGCTGTAGGGTTTGGCCGTCGAGGCCTTCACCGGGATGTTGCGCTCTTCGCAGTAGGCGATCAATTCGGTGCGGCCGGGGAACGCATCGCGGAAGGCTTTGATGCGCCAGGGGGCGATCATTTCCACTTTGGGATCGAGGGCTTCGGCGGCCAACTGAAAACGGCACTGGTCGTTGCCTTTGCCGGTGGCCCCGTGGGCGTAGGCGCTTGCGCCGACTTCGCGAGCGACGTCCAAGCAGACTTTGCTGATCAAAGGACGAGCGATCGAGGTGCCCAGCAGGTAGATCGATTCGTACTTGGCCTGCCAAGCCAGCACGGGGAAGGCAAAGTCGCGGCACAGTTCTTCGCGGACGTCGACGATCCGCGAGCTGACCGCGCCGCAGTCGCGGGCTTTCTGCAGCGTCGCTTCGCGGTCCTCGCAGGGCTGGCCCAGGTCCACATACACCGCGTGCACGTCATAGCCCTGGTCTTGCAACCAGCCCAGAATGACCGAGGTGTCCAATCCGCCGGAATATGCCAGGACGCAGCTTTTACTCATCGTTCTCTCAGTCTCCCAGCCGCTTGAGGGCGCGGCCTTCAGGTTGTCGTGGGGTCGGTAGGGTTGGGCCTATTGTGGTTGCCCACTGGCCAAACTGACAAGCGGACCAGAATATGAAGCGGCTGCCTCGTTCCGAACCGTCGCCCCCAGATCACCATGACCGCTCCCCAGCCTCCCGACGACAACGCCTCCGGCCCGCCACAAAACGCCCCCTCCCCTGCTCTGCTGGAGCTTTTCCAGCAGGTCGCCGCCGGCCGCTTGGACGCCGCCGCGGCAGCCGCCCGCGCAAGCGAGCAGGGGCTCGATCCGTCGGCCGTGGCATTTATCGACGGTGCGACCGTGGACCTGGGCCGCGCGGCCCGCTGCGGTTTTGGCGAAGTGATTTACGGTGAAGGCAAATCGGCCGAATTGATTATCGACATCGCGGGTCGCCTGATCGACCAACAGCGGGAAGTCTTGGTCACGCGCTGCGAGCCGGCCGTCGCCGAGCAGGTCGGCCGCCGCTTCGCCCATCACCGCTATGCCCGCAGCGCCCGAACCCTGCGGCTGAGCCGGCAACCGCTCACGCAGGCCGGCGAGCAGGCCGCGCAGCGGGCCGGGGAACGGACCGGGGAACGGGCCGGGGAACGGGCCGCTGCCAGCACCGCCGAACAGGCCGCCCGCCCCGCCCTGCCCCGGGTGGCCGTGGTGTGTGCGGGCAGCACGGACCTGCCGGTGGCCCGCGAAGCCGCCGAGACGCTGGCCTGGATGGGCGTGGCGGTGGACATCTTGGACGACATCGGCGTGGCCGGACCGCAGCGGTTGTTGGCCGTGGTCGACCGTCTGCGCCGGGCTCACGCCCTGGTCGTGGTGGCCGGCATGGAGGGGGCGCTGCCCAGCGTGGTGGCCGGTCACGTGGCCGTTCCCGTCGTGGCGGTGCCGACCAGCGTCGGCTACGGGGCGGCTCTGTCGGGGTGGACCGCCCTGCTGGGGATGTTGACCAGTTGTGCATCGAACGTGGCGGTGGTGAATATCGACGCGGGTTTCAAGGGCGGTTACGTGGCCGGGATGATCGCCCACCAGAGCCACCGAGCCGAGGGGGTGGAGGCATGACCGCCTTGTCGCTCGGCAGCAGGCGGTCATACTGGACGCAGATGAAATCGACCGCCCTGCCCTCCGCTCCGTCCCGTCCTCTGCCCTGCTCTGTCCTGACGTGATCCCCAACCTGTATCGCAGTTTTGATCAGTTGAGCGATGCGGCCCGGGGCGGCGCCGTCAGCATCGGCAACTTCGACGGCGTGCATCGCGGTCACGCCCGTTTGGTGGACCGCTTGTGCGAGGCAGCCGCTCGGCTGGGCGGTCCGGCCGTGGCGGTGACCTTCGACCCGCATCCGGCGGCGATTCTGCGACCCGAACGGCAGCCGCCGCGGTTGACGACGATCGAGCGGCGGGCGGAGTTGTTGATGCAGCTGGGGGCCACGCACGTGGTTGTCTGCCCGGTCGATCGCGACTTTTTGCAGCTGTCGGCCGAACGGTTTTTCAACCGTGTGATCGTCCAGAACCTGCGAGCCCGCGCCCTGGTCGAAGGTCCCAACTTTTTCTTTGGTCGGGAGCGCGAAGGGGATGTGACGGTGCTGGAGCAGTTCAGCCGCGAGGCGGGCATCGAGTTGACCGTGGTCGACCCCATCGCGCGTGACGAGGCGATGATCAGCAGTTCGCAGATCCGCCGCTTGTTGGCCGCCGGACAGATCGCCGAGGCCAACTCGCGACTGACCGCGGTGTATCGCCTGAGCGGTCAGGTCGGCCGTGGCGACCAACGCGGTCGTCACATCGGGTTTCCCACCGCCAACGTCCAACAACCGACTACGATGGTGCCGGGGCATGGTGTGTATGCCACCACGGTGCGGCTGGGCGACCGGGTGTATGCCGCGGCGACGCACATCGGTCCCAATCCTACCTTTGGTGGCGACACCGAGAAGATCGAAGTCCATGTGTTGGATTTCGCCGGTGACCTCTACGGCCAATGGCTGTCGGTTGACTTCCTGGCGAGGGTCCGTGACATTGCTGCCTTCGACTCGGTGCAGCAGCTTCGCGAACAACTTCGGCGCGATGTCGCACAGGTTCAAGCAATCGTAGCCGAAGTCGCTCCTTAAAACCGAAAACGAGAAAAGCAGAAGCATGAGTGTCAACTGGAAAGCGTTTGTCGACCAAATCAGTCACTACGACTCGTTCGTGCTGACCAGCCACATCCGTCCGGACTGCGATGCCCTGGGCAGCGAGTTGGCGATGGCCGAAGTGCTGCGAGCGGTCGGCAAAGAGGTGCGGATCGTCAACGCCCATCGCACCCCCCCTGCCCTGCAGTTCCTGGACCCGGCCGGCCGCATCGATGTCCTGGGCGACACGATCGAACCGGAAGAGGTGCGAGCGGATTGCTTGATGGTGCTCGACACCAGTGCCTGGCAGCAGCTGGGCGACATGGCCGATGTGGTGCGGACCACGCGAGCCGACAAGATCGTCGTCGACCATCACGTGGGTGAGGACGATCTGGGGGCGACGATGTACAAGGACTACCACGCCGAAGCCACCGGCCACCTGGTCATCCAAGCGGCCGATGCCCTGGGCGTGCCGCTGACCCGCGCGATCGCCGCTCCCGCCTTCGCCGCAATCGCGACCGATACCGGTTGGTTCCGCTTCGGCAGCGTGACCAGCGACACGTTTCGCGTGATCGCCCGTTTGATCGACGTCGGCGTCGTGCCGGCCGAGGTGTACGGCGATCTGTACGAACGCGACACCCTGGGACGGATGCGGCTGCGCGGCGTGATCCTGTCGCGCACCGAAGCCGAGCTGGACGGTAAACTGGTGCACACCTACGTGACCAATCAGGACTTCGAAAAGACGGGTGCCCTGCCCAGCGACACCGAAGACGCGATCAATCTGACTCTGGCGATCGGCGGGACCGAAGCGGCCGTGATCATGATCGAACAGAAAGGCGGCGGATTCAAACTCAGTTTCCGCAGCCGCTGTGCGATGGACTGCAACGAGATCGCCCAGCAGTTCAACGGCGGCGGTCACAAAGCCGCCGCGGGGGCCTTTTTGGAAGGCAGCCTGAAAGACGTTCAACAGCGCGTCCTGACCGTGGTCCGCGAACGGCTGCAAGCAGCCCTGGCGTAAGCGTTGAGGCTGCGGGGGCAACCATCGTACGCAGGCTGGACTCGTACTCACGGCTCCAACAAATCCTCGCCATAGCCTTCGGGAAACGGATTGTTTGCCGAGCCGTCCAGCGGGCGGTTGGGATCGTGGGACGGCGGGCGTTTGGGGCGTTTGGGGCGTTGGATTTTGGGGGTCCGCTTTGAACCGGATGGCTTCTTTCGTCGGGGGGCCGCTTTCGAGCGTTTGCTGTTCCTCTGCGTTGGTTTGTTTCGCGGCGGCTGGATCGAATTGGTGAGCGGTGCGCTCGAAGCGCCCTGCTCGGATGCCGTGCCCTGCTCGGGTGTCCTGCCCTGTTCGGATTTGGGGGTCTGCTCCGGGGCATCGGTTTGTCCGGGGACCGGGAATCCAAACGCTTCCATCCACCCGGCGGTATCGCCGACCAGTTCCGGATCGACCGCCGCAGTGGGTTTGGCCGGCGCGTCGCTGTCGTTTGGCGGTGGCCAGGAGATCGCCAAGCGAAGCTGGCCATCGAGCAGTTGTTCGTACCAGCGGTCGGCGTCGTCGAAGCCACAGCGGCGGCGGCGGGCGGCGCGTTGGATGCGATGGTCCGAGGAGACGACGAACAGCCGTCGCGGCGTGGGGTGGCGGGCGATCAACCGTTCGAGCACGTCGTCGGCTTCGGGGGCGTCGACGGCAAAGCGGACGTCGATGCCTTGGTGGAGCAGTCGGGCGGGACGCCCTGGCGGCGGGTCCGAGGCATCGAAGACGATGCAGGTTTCGCTGCGCAGCGGCGCGTCGAGAGCCGTCGCCAATCGCCGCAGCAGACGTTGGCGGGCGCGGCGCAGCCAGTGTTGGCCGCGACCGCGCGGGAGCAGATCGGATTGATGCAGAAGATTGTAGCCGTCGATCAGCAGCAGCATTGCTGGAGCACCCGCGGGCAACAGACGCGGGCCCCGTCGATGCGGCCGCTATCGCGTGGGCCGACCACTAGGTCCCGAATTCGATTCGCCGCGTGCCCAGTTGGCTCTGCAATCGATTGACGATCGAGCTGTGCATCTGGCTGACGCGGCTTTCCGACAGATCCAGTGTGGCCCCGATTTCCTTCATCGTCAATTCTTCGTAGTAGTAAAGAATGATGATCAAGCGTTCGTTGCGGTTCAGGCCCTTGGTGACCAACCGCATCAGGTCGTTTTTCTGGATGCGGATCGTCGGGTCTTCACCCTTCTGGTCTTCCAGGATGTCGATTTCGCGGACGTCTTTGTAGCTGTCCGTCTCGTACCACTTTTTGTTCAGCGAGACCAGGCCCACGGCGTTGGCTTCGGTCTGCATCTTCTCGCACTCGGCGACGCTGATGCCCATATGTTCGGCCAATTCCTGGACGGTCGGCGGACGGCCGTGTTTGGTTTCCAGTTGCTTGCGAGCTTCGTTCAGCTTGCTGGCCTTGCTGCGGACCAGCCGCGGGACCCAGTCCATGGTTCGCAGTTCGTCCAGCATGGCTCCGCGGATTCGCGGCACACAGTAGGTTTCGAACTTGACACCGCGCTCCAGGTCGAAGGCGTCGATGGCGTCCATCAGCCCGAAGATTCCGGCGCTGATCAAATCGTCCAGTTCCACACCGTCGGGGAGACGCTGCCAGATGCGTTCGCCGTTATAGCGAACCAGCGGCATATAGCGTTCCACCAACCGGTTGCGAAGGTCTTCATAGCCGGGACCGTTCTTCTCCGTCGTCTTGAACTCGGTCCAAACCTGTTTGATTTCTTCATCAGCCGTGGTCGTCGCCATCCATATTCTCCGTGGCCTAATCGGCACCGTGTGCTTGCGGAACCCCACCGATGCAACATCCGTGTCGAATCGGAAAGGTTCCATTTAACCGACGTCTCTGTAGGGCATCCGTGCCTTCAAGATTCGTCGGGGGTCTGGTTCTGCGTTTCGAGCTTTTGTCGTTCCTGCTGGAACCACTGAACCCGATCGCGGAACTGCGTCTCTACTGTGTGTTGAAGCAGGTGTTCGGCGATCTTCCCGGCGACCGCACCGATCGCTGTGAAGATCATCATGGCCGCCAAACCTTCGCGTAGAACGTCGGCTGCCACTTCGCCTCGCAGTCCACCCCGAAGGGCGACCAATGCCAACGCCAAAGCGCCCAGCACAACGGCAAAACTGCGATGCATAAAGGTGAACCTTCCGGCTTCAAAATCAAACCGCTTGCCGGTCGCGATTATCGTGACCTGCAAGCCGTAAGCATTTGAGTTATCGGTTGTCTCGCCCGGTGAAAATCAATCCTTTCGTGAGCTTTGTGTCTTTTTTTCTGCCAGCCCTGCCTGGGCAAGCCGTTAGGCTGCGGCAGGAAGAGTTGCAGAGGCGGCCAACAAGGTGCCGACAAGCCGTTCGGGATGACCGGTTTCGATGTCGTCGGGGACCTGTTGTCCGGTCGTCAGGTAGCTGAGCGGTGCGGCCGAATTGCCGATCAGGGCGGCCAGCACGTCGGCGGTTTGTTCGGTTTCGTCCAACTTGGTCAGGATCGTCGCGGTGGGCTGGACCGGAGCGAAGCCCTGGAGCACTCGCGTGGTCGCCGCGGCGCTGGACGTGGCGCTGAGGACCAGGTGGGTTTCGTCGACGTTCGCTGCAGCGAGCAGGACGCGTAGCTGTTCGATGCGGGCCCCAAAGTTCGGGCTCCGGCCGGCCGTGTCGATCAGCACCAGGTCGACGTCGCCCAGCTGCCGCAGGCTGTCTTGCATCTGCTCGGGACGTTCGACGACCTGCATCGGCAGGTCCATGATCTCGGCGTAGGCGCGCAGCTGCTGGACCGCGGCGATCCGGTAGGTGTCGATCGTCAACAGACCGACGCGACGTTGTTGTTGCAGGCGGAAGCCGGCGGCCAGTTTGGCGATCGTGGTGGTTTTGCCCACGCCGGTGGGACCGACCAAGGCCACGACGCGACGCCCGCCCGCCGCGGTATGGATCGGCGGTCCGCAGCGGAGATCGGCCACGACCACGCGCCGCAAGGTGGATTCCAGGGCGGGCTGCGAGAAGGCCACCGTCTGTCCGCCGTGGTCGGCCCGCAGCGTCTGTTCGGCACGCTGGCTCCAGCGCCGGGCCAGGGCGTCGTCGACACCCACCCGCATCAACCGCTCCCGCAGAACCTCGGTCTCGCGATGCAACGCGTTGTCGCCGAGGGGCATTCGCTGGTGATGTGGCCGGTCGCTGTGTTCACGCAATCCCGCGGTGACTTCGACCTGGGTTCGACCCAACCAACCCATCCAGCCGTCGCGCACCTGCCGCGTATGCAGCACGGTGGCCTGCGCCCCCATCTGGGAACGGATCTCAGCCAGGGCGGCTTGAAGATTCGCGGCTCGGAAGGTTCGGATATGCATGGACTTGGGGGCGGTGAACGATTCTGGTCGGGTGTGGGTGTGTTCCTAACCAATGCTAAACGTCGGTGACAATACCAACCGATTCGATGGTGGTGTCCTGGGTGATTTCGTTATAGGAAAGCACGCGCAGGCGAGGCAGCGCGGAGCTGGTAATCTGGCGCAGCGCGGGCCGGATCCGGGGGCTGACCAGGACGATCGGAGGGTGTCCGGCGGTGACCAGTTTCTTCAGCGCCGCGTCGATGCGCCCGCAGGTGGTCTCGATCGCCTGCGGACTCATCCGCACGAACAGCCCTCGTTCGGTGTGTTCCACGCCGGCCGCGATGCGGTCTTCGACGGCCGGGTCAAGCGCCACCACATGCAACCGGCCCTGTTGATCGCGGTAGCGGGTGCTGATGGTTCGGGCCAGGCGGTGACGCACGAATTCGGTCAACAGGATCGGGTCCTTGGTCCGGCCGGCCGAATCGCCCAGCGTTTCCAGGATGATGCCCAGCTGGCGAATCGGGACGTCCTCGCGGAGCAACATGTGCAGGACCTGTTGCACCTCGGCCAGCTTCATCTGGCCCGGGATCAGTTCGTCGACTACCGCCGGGGCGGCTTCCTTCAGCTCGTCCAACAGATGTTTGGTCGCGTCGCGCGAGAGCAGCTCGTCGGCGTGGCGGCGGGAGATTTCCTGCAGGTGCGTGGCCAGGACCGAACCCGGGGGAACGGTGGTGTAGCCGTAGATGGCGGCCTGTTCGCGGCGAGCCGGATCGATCCACACGGCCGGTTCGCCGAAGGTCGGATCCCGCGTCGGTTCGCCGTCGATGACCCCGGTCGTCGCGCCCGAATCGATGGCCAGGAAGCGGTCGGGATAGACGGCCGCCCGGGCCACCGGATTGCCGGCGATGCGGATCTCGTATTCCAGGTCGCCCAGTTGCATGTCGTCGCGGACGCGCACCTTCGGCAGCACGATTCCGATGTCGGCGGCCACCGCGTTGCGGACCCCGCCAATGCGTTCCATCAGATCGCCCCCGCGAGCCGGATCGGCCAGCGGTAACAGGCCCAGCCCGATGGACAGCTCCATCGGATCCACGGCCAGGTAGTCCTCGACGCGTTTCTCGGGCGGCGAGTTGGCGGCGGCTTGTTCTTCATCCTCGCGGCGTTGGTTCTCGTCTTCTTCGCGAGCGGTCTGGCGGTTCATGACCACGGCCAAACCGATGCAGCCGACCGCCAGCGAAGCCATGGGCAGACGCGGCAAGCGGGTCAGGATCATCAAGGCCAGAAACGCTCCGGCAACCATCAACGCCCGCGGGTTGCCGAACAATTGGCTGAGGAACTGCTCGGGAAGGTTGGTCTTTTGCGCACTCCGCGTAACCAGCAAGCCGGCGGCCAGCGAAATTAATAGTGCCGGAACCTGGCTGACCAGGCCGTCGCCGATCGTCAGTTTGGTATACAGCGATCCGGCTTCGCCGGCGGTCATGCCGGCCTGGAAAATCCCGATGTACAGCCCTCCGGCGACGTTGATCGCCATGATCACCAAGCCCGCGATCGCATCTCCGCGAACGAACTTGCTGGCACCGTCCATGGCCCCGTAAAAATCCGCTTGGGCGCCGACTTCTTCACGCCGCCGCTGGGCTTCCTTCTCGTCGATCAGCCCCGCGTTCATGTCCGCATCGATGGCCATTTGGCGGCCCGGCATCCCGTCCAAAGCAAACCGAGCGGCGACTTCGCTGATTCGCGTGGCCCCTTTGGTGATCACGATGAACTGAATCAGCATGATGATCCCAAAGATGATCAAGCCGACTTCGATGCGGTCGCCGGCGACGAATTCGCCGAAACCCTGGATCACTCCGCCGGCCGCATCCATTTCGCCGGTGTCGGCGCGGGTCAGGATCAACCGCGTGGTGGCGACGTTCAAGACCAACCGGGCCAGCGTGGTGGCCAGCAGTAGGGACGGGAAAATACTGAATTCCAGAGGCGTCGCGACGTACACCGTCGTCAGCAACACGATCAAGCCGACCGTGATATTGGCCGCGAGCAGGACGTCCATCAGGAAGGGCGGTAACGGCACGAGGATCACCAGCAAGCAGGCAATAATGCCAACCGGCAGGATTAAATCCCGGTAACGTCTTGTGAAATCCATTCCTCGCGGGCCCTGCAGCAGCAACTCACAGCAATCGACGGTCCTCGCCGACGTCCTTGTCGGTGCCGGCGAGGTTAATCGATTGGCCGCGGCGAGGTCTAGGCAGAAAGTGGGCCCCGTGGCATCGGCTTCTAGCCTGTGCGTCTAGGTCTCATTTTAGGGTAGCTGATCTCGCCAGAGATTGGACTGAAGCGGCGAGAAGGTCCAGAGTCCGGCGACTTCAGCTACGGCCAGAGCCCAAGATTAAATGCTGACGCAGCACTTGTCGGGGTCGACGGTGTGGACGACGACCAGGTTGTGGGCCCGGTCCATGACCCCGCCGCCGGTGACCATGACGACTCGCTCGCTGCCGCTGAGCATCTGTGCTCGGCAACCCCAGGCGGTGATTTCGTCGAACAATTGCGCGGGGTCGTCCAGTTGTGAGACGCGTACCGGTTTGACGCCCCAGAACAGGTTCATCCGCCGCAGGGCCTGTTCGTTGTCGCTGACGCCCAACGTCGGCACCAGGCTCCGCAGTTTGCTCTCCACCCAGGCCGTCCCGCCGCTGCGGGTGGCGATCACCAGGGCGCGGGCCTCGATGCTTTCGGCCAACATGATCGCGCTCTGGGCGACGGCCGAAGTGATGGGGTGATCATTGTTCAGCGTTCCCCAGACCGACTGGTTGGCGGGCAGCAGTGCGCGTTCGGTGTGCTGCATGATCCGGGACATCGTCTCGACGGTCTTCAGCGGATAGTCGCCGATCGCCGTTTCGCCGCTGAGCATGCAGCAATCGGCTCCGTCGAGGATGGCATTGGCCACGTCGCTGGCTTCGGCCCGCGTCGGCCGGGGACAGTGATGCATCGAATCCAGCATTTGCGTGGCCACGATGACCGGCTTCAGCTGTTTGGTGCAGGCATCGATGATGCGTTTCTGTGCGACCGGCGTCTCGGCCACATCGATCTCCACGCCCAGGTCTCCGCGAGCGACCATCACGCCATCGGCCGCTGCGATAATCTTGTCCAGATCCTCCAGCGCTTCGCGTTTCTCGATCTTGGCGATCACCAGGGCGGTCGATTCATAACTGGTCAACAGGTCTTTCAGACTGCGAACGTCCGAAGCGGAGCGTACGAAACTGAGGCTGATGAAATCGATCCCTTCCTGGGCGCCCCAGATCGCGTTGTCGACGTCCTCGCGGCGCATCGACGCGACACTCAGTTTGACGCCCGGCAGATTGATGCCCTGGCGGCTGCGCAGCGTCCCCGGAGCGGTCACCGTGCAGACGGCGCGGTGGCCATCGTTGGAAACGACGCGCAGCGAGACGATCCCGTCGGCCAACATTACCGTGTCGCCCACCTCTAGTTCGTCCAGCAGCCGCGGGTAGCTGCTGGGCAGTTCATGGGGCTCGCTGGCCGTTTCGTCGCGAATAAAGACCAGCTCCATGCCCAGTTCACAGACCAACGGGTCCTCGACCAGGTGGCCCAGGCGGATCTTGGGGCCGGACAGGTCCAGCAGCACCGCGGCGGGAAAACCTGTGTCCTGGGAGGCTTGGCGGATGTTTTCCAGAGTCTGCGAATGGCTCTCGCGGTCGCCGTGTGCGGTATTGATGCGAAAGACGTCCACGCCTGCTTCGATCATCTGGGTCAGCATGGCCACCGAATCGCAGGCCGGACCAACGGTGGCAATGATCTTGGTGGAGGCTTCGCGAAGCGTCGGGCGGGCCATGGGCAATCCTTTTTTCTTGTTTCGGGGCCAAATAGTTCGGCTGCAGAGAATGTAGGTTATTTTTCGGCTTCTGTGATCCCGGTGGCTGCCGGCTGTCGGCTGCCGGCTGTCGAGAGTCGCGGTCGCAGGTCGATTCCGCTAAAGTCAGCAAATCGCAAATGTCAAATCTCAAATCTCCGGACGCCGGCGAAATCCATGTATGAGAAAACGTTGCATTTTACCGCTCCGAGCCCTGCATAGAGTCCGCCGGAGTCAGCAAATCTCAAATCACAAATCTCAAATCGCCGTGAACTCAAACGCCTCTTTCTCTCCACCCGTAGCCCTGGTCACCGGGGCGACCGCGGGGCTGGGGCTGGCCATCGGCCGGGCTCTGCTGCGCGAGGGTTACCAGTTGATCCTGGTCGCTCGCGATCCGCAGCGTTTGAATGACGTGGTGCAAACATTGTCGGCCGAGGGCGCAGTGGTGCCGGTTTCGCTGCCCTGCGACGTGAGCGATCCCGAGCAGGTCGGGCGACTGTGCCAGCAGGTCGACGAGCGTTACGGACGACTGGACGTGTTGGTCAACGTCGTAGGCACCAGCGACCGCGGCATGGTTGTGGATCTGGGGCCGGAGCGCGTCGCGCAGTTGATCACGGCCAACGTGGTCACTGCCCTGCTCTGCTCGCAAGCGTGTTTGCCGCTGCTGGAACGCTCCGGCGGGTGTGTGGTCAACATCGGTTCGCTGGCGTCGAAGGTGGGCGCGAGGTTCCTGGGCGGTTACCCGCTGGCCAAGCACGCCCTGGCGGGATTGACCCAGCAGATGCGGCTGGAGTGGCGGCCGCGGGGCGTGCACGTGGGGTTGATCAGTCCCGGGCCGATCCGCCGTGCCGATGCCGGTCGGCGCTACGAGCAACAGGTCCAGCAGGGCAGCGGTCTGCCGGCCCAAGCCGCCCAGCCGGGCGGCGGCACGCGCGTCAAAGGTTTGCCGCCCGAACGCGTGGCCCAGGCCGTGGTGCGGATGATCCGCCGCCGCAGTGCCGATGTGATCCTGCCCTGGCACCTGCGCCCCTTGGTGGCGATCGGGCATTGCTGGCCGGCTCTGGGTGATTGGTTGCTGCTGCGGTTCACCAGTTCCGCCCCGTCGCGCACGCCGCCGCCGCCGCCCGCGGAGTCCTAGACAGCTGCGCAGCCCTAACCGGCTCTTTAATCACCGTTTCGCCGCTGGTACGTTATCCACATACGTGGCCCCGCCGCCATCCCGCCGTTGTCTTCCCCCTGAACCCTTAGCGCGAAGAACGATCCTCATGAGTGCTTTTCCGGATATCGATACGATCCAGTACGAAGGTCCCGACAGCGACAACCCGTTGGCCTTTCGGTGGTACAACCCCGACGAGATCGTCGAGGGCAAAACGATGAAGGACCATCTGCGGTTCTCGATCGTGTACTGGCACACCTTCCGGGGCACCGGCAGCGACCCCTTCGGCCCCGGTACGGCGGTGCGTCCCTGGGACGACGGCAGCGATTCGGTGGACAACGCTCGCAATCGCGTGCGGGTGGCGTTCGAGTTGTTTGAAAAGCTGCAGGCGCCGTACTACGCGTTTCACGATCGCGACGTCTCACCCGAAGGCAGCGACCTGGCCGAGTCGCACAAGAACTTCGACGCCGTGGCCGAAGTGCTCAAAGAGGAACAGCAACGCTCCGGCGTCAAACTGTTGTGGGGCACGTGCAATCTGTTCAGCCATCCCCGCTACATGCACGGGGCGGCGACCAGCTGCAACGCCGACGTGTTTGCGTACGCCGCGTCGGAAGTCAAAAAGTGCCTGGAGATCACCAACGAACTGGGCGGCGAGAATTACGTGTTCTGGGGCGGCCGCGAAGGCTACCAGAACCTGTACAACACGGACATGAAACGCGAACTGGACAACCTGGGCCGGTTCCTGCACATGGCCGTCGACTACGCCAAAAAGATCGGCTTCGAAGGCCAGTTCCTGATCGAACCCAAGCCCAAAGAGCCGACCAAGCACCAGTACGACAGCGATGCGGCGGCCTGCATGAATTTCCTCCGGGCCTACGACTTGGAGGATCACTTCAAACTGAACATCGAAACCAACCACGCCACGCTGGCCGGGCACACGATGATGCACGAGCTGGACTATGCCGGCGGCCAGGGAGCCCTGGGCAGCATCGATGCCAACACCGGCGACCTGCTGTTGGGCTGGGATACCGACCAGTTCCCGACCGACTACTACCTGACCGCTCAGACCATGCTGATGATCCTCAAGCACGGTGGTTTGGGTTCGGGCGGTGTGAACTTCGACGCCAAAGTTCGGCGGGAAAGTTTCGAACCGGTGGATCTGTTCTACGCCCACATCGGCGGGATGGACGCGTTTGCCAAGGGGCTGAAGATCGCCGCGGCGGTCCGGGCCGACAAGAAACTGGAACAGTTCGTCAGCGAACGCTACGCCAGCTGGGATAGCGGCATCGGGGCCAAGATCGAAGCCGGGAAAGTGGGCTTGGAGGAGCTGCAGCAGTACATGCTGGACAAAGGCAACAGCGACCCCAACACCAGCGGCCGCCAGGAGATGCTCGAAGCCGTCTTCAATCGCTACATCGACCGCGTGTAGCCAATAGTAGCTCGGCTGTCCCAGCCGAGAGCGGCATAGTAGCTCGGCTGTCCCAGCCGAGAGCGGCACGGTTCACGGCTGGGACAGCCGTGCTACTTTGGCAGCCGTGCTACTATCCTGCTACCTGTTCGGTGGTTTTTTTGGCGGCCCAGGCGGCTGCGCCCAGGACCGCAGCGTCGTCGCCGAGTTTGGCGGGGACGACGTCGAAGCTGTCGCGATAGGGTTCCAGACAGTTCTGCTTGGCGGTCTTTTTGACGGTGGAAACGACCAACTCTTCCATCGCTTCGACCAGGCCGCCGCCCAGCACGATGGTGTCGGGGGCCAGCAGGTGGACGATGTTCACCACGCCGATGCCGATGGTTTCGCAGGTCGAGACGATCAGCTGCTTGATCGCCTTGTCGCCTTTTTCTACGGCGTGGGCCAAGGCACCGCTGCGAATTTCGCGGAGGTCGGTGCCGGCGTACTTCAGCAGGTGTGGGGCGTCGCCGCGGAAGGCCGACTTGGCCGCTTCGGCCGCGATCGTCATCCGGCTGGCTTCGGCTTCCAGAGTCCCGGTCAGCGGGAAACCGCTGGTCCGCGAGCTGCTGCAGATTCGCGTGTGGCCGATCTCCATACAGGTGATGTGTTTGCCGTGCAGCACCATGTCTTCGTACACGCACCCGCCCCCGATGCCGGTGCCGGGAAAGATGCCCACGGCACAGCGGGCACTCTTGGCGGCTCCGAAACGATACTCGCCGTAAACGCCCGCATCGACGTCGTTTAAAACCCAGGCCGGGCATTGAAATCGTTTGCCCAGCTGCTCGGCGACCGGGACATCGTCCCAGCCCAAATTCACGGCCGTCAGGATCCTGCCCCGAGTCGGGTCCACCGGCCCGGGACAGCCGATGCCGATGCCGGCCACGCGGTCGGCCGGGACGTCGGCTTCCTTCAAAGCCTGCTCGATGGTCGAGCCGATTCGCTGGAGGCCTGCCTGGGCACCTTCGGCGCCCTTGGTCTTGCGGCGGCGGCGACCGAGCGGCTGCAGTTGGTGGTCATAGACGACCGCCATCATCTTGGTGCCGCCCAGATCGAAACCGATCCAGACCGAGTCCTCGGGTGGGTTTGCTTTGCTCATGCAGGGGGCCGTGGGGATCCGAGCTGCGAATGAAAACATCAAAACATGGAAACATCAAAACATCAAAGCCGTGTGTCGCGGGCCGCCCGGCCGGGCCGCGTCGGCGACAGATTGCAGGATAAATGCCGCCAAGTCCGGAGGCCAGGGGAGCAGCGGGTACAATTCATTTCGAAAAAAAAGTCGATTCTCGACAATAAATCTCGCCGCTCGCGCAACTGACTTTTCGTGTCCTCTCCTCGTTCCCAGACCGCTGCGACGCCTGGCGATGCTCGCACCCCAAACCAACGCACCAATTCCCGGCAGCAATCGCCTGCCCCCTCGTCGCCCGCGATCGAACAGCGCAAAGCCGCCGATCGTTCCAACCCTCGGAGTCCGCAACCGTGAGAACGCTTTTTGACGTGAGGATCGCCTGCTCGTGCTGGTTGCTCGCCCTGGCCGCGACCGGATTGGTGACTATCGGTGTGCAGGCTGCCGATGGCCGGCAACCCGAAAAGGTTGCGGAGGCTTCGGAGCTTGAAAAAGTCTTGCCGGGTCCGGAAGTCCGATTCGCCGACGCTCAAGCGGATGAGGTGCCCGATTTCCAGCGACACGTCACGCCGCTGCTGGGTCGGCTGGGCTGCAACGGTCGCGCCTGCCACGGATCGTTCCAGGGACGCGGCGGGTTTCAATTGTCCTTGTTCGGTTATGACTTTGCCGCCGACCACGCGGCGCTGTGGGAAGCGAACAGTGGACGCGTCGACCAGGAGGATGTCGATGAGAGCCTGATCATCGCAAAACCCACCGATGCCGATCTGCACGAGGGCGGCAAGCGATACGACAAGGGCAGCTGGCAATACAACCTGATTCGCGCCTGGATCGCCGCCGGAGCCGAGTACGAGGACGAGCAACCGGCACAGCTGACGCGGCTGGAAGTCCTGCCCGAAGAGATCGTGTTCGGTGGCAAGGGCCAGCAGCAGACGCTGCGGGTCATCGCCCACTGGGAAGGCGGCACCAGCGAAGACGTGACGACCCTGTGCCGGTTCACCAGCAACGACGATGCGGTTGCCGAGATCAGCGAAGAGGGGACCGTCCGGGCCGCCGATCCGGGCGATACTCATGTCGTGGTCGCTTACGACAAAGCCGTTGTACCGGTGCCGGTGATTCAGCCGGTTAGTGATCTGGTCGGACCCCGCTATCCGGAGGTCGCCACCACGACCACGGTCGACGCATTGGTCGTCCAGAAACTTCGCAAACTGGGTATCCAGCCTTCGGCCGTGTGCAGCGATGCCGACTTCCTGCGGCGCGTCCGCCTGGATCTGACCGGTACCCTGCCCTCCCCCGACGAAGTCCAGCGGTTCTTGGACGATCCCACCGAGGACAAACGCGAGGCGGTCGTCGAACGGCTGCTGGGAACGCCGGAGTACGCCGCCTGGTGGGCGACGCGTTTCTCGGACTGGACCGGCAACAGCGAGGCGCAGCTGAACAATGTGCTGCCCATTCGTGGCGTGGCCTCGAAGGTTTCGTTTCCATGGCAGTTCATCAAACATGCGACGCAGTGCGACGACGCGATCTTCTGCGGGCCGGGGCATTGGGATTCGGCGGGTTGACCCTGGGCGGCTACCTCCGCCTGGCCGAGGCCGGCCAGGTGCGGGCCGGTGGGGCCACCTCGGCGATCTTTATCGAGTTGCCCGGTGGCCCGTCGCACCTGGATACCTTCGACCTAAAACCCGACGCCCCCGAAGAGGTGCGTGGAACATTTCGTCCGGCCGCGACGAATGTTCCTGGGATCCAGATCAGCGAGCACCTGCCAAAGTTGGCCGCCTGTGCCGACAAGTACGCGATCCTCCGCGGCGTCAGCCACACCTTGGCCGCCCACGCCTTGGGACGCGAGTACGTGTGTACGGGCTCGCGTCCGCTGGCGTCGCTGGAGTATCCCGGTTACGGCAGCGTCGTCTCGATGCAGTCGCCGGCGGAACCCGAATTGCCGACGAACGTGGCGATCCCCCGTGCCAGCCAAGGAGCGGGCTTTCTGGGCATCCGCTACTCGGCCCTGGATACCAACAGCACGCCCACCGCTGGCCAGCCCTATCGCGTCCGCGGCGTTTCGCTTGCGCCGGGCGTATCGGTCGACCAGGTGCAGCGCCGACAAACCTTGCTGCAGGGTTTGGACCGACGGTTCGCGGCCCTGGATCAGGCGGACCAATTGATCGAGGGACTCGATCAGTTTGGCCAGCAAGCCCATGCTCTGATCACGTCTCCGCGGGCCAGAGAGGCCTTCGATATCAGTCGGGAACCGGCCAGTTTCGCCGCCCAGTTCGGCGAGGATTCCTTCGGGCAAAGTTGTTTGTTGGCCCTGCGCTTGGTGGAATCCGGTGTGCGGTTTGTGACCGTCCAGCTGGGCGGTTGGGATACGCATCAAGACAACTTCACGCGGCTGAAGACCAATCTGTTGCCGAAGCTGGACGCTGGGTTGAGCGGGTTGTTTCGGGGACTGGAGCAACGCGGCTTGCTGGCTTCCACCGCGGTCTTGGCCACCGGCGAGTTCGGCCGCACGCCCAAGATCAACAGCCGCAGTGCCGAGGGCGGCCGCGATCACTACCCGCGATGCATGTTTATGTTGATGGCCGGTGGCAACGTCCGCGGCGGACAGGTGATCGGGGCCAGCGATGCGACGGCCTCGGGACCGGCCAACGAAGCGATTCGGCCCGATGACGTGGCGGCCAGTTTCTACCACAACCTGGGCATCGATCCGCAGCTGGAATTCCAAACCGAAACCGGCCGTCCGATCACCCTGGTGCGCGACGGCAAGGTGCTGTCGGACCTGTTCACAGCATAACTGTGGCGTAGGCTTCCAGCCTGTGAACCGTGGTGCGGCTGGCCCAGCTGTGACCAAATACTTTCTCGGCTGAGGACAGCCGAGCTACTTTGAGAACTCTCTCGGCTGAGGACAGCCGAGCTACTTTGAATACTTTCTCGGCTGAGGACAGCCGAGCTACTTTGGGACGGGGGAGTTGCGGTCAGCGCAAAAGAGAAGGGTCATGGTGAAGCCCTCCCTGCCTCACCATGACCCGTCATCTGTCGGAACGATGGTACCTTTTCGTTCCACCCTCCCAATCCATGGTACAAGTAGTATCGGAAGGGTGATTCCAAACCTGAACCGAAAATTCCGGCTCGCAGAAAAAACTGCAGCGGTCAGCTTGCCGGAGGCGTCCACGCCCGCGGTACCGGTTGCCGAGCGGTTTTAGCCATCGCAGTCGCACGTCGTCGCTGACTCACAGCCGCAGGTGGGGGACTTTGGGCGATGAAACAGGCGGTGCAGCAGACCGCTGGATTTATCGCAGGGCTCGGGTTGGCAAAGCGGCTGGGCGTACAGCGGCGGCCCGCTGTACTCGGGCTCCGGCTGGAAGCAATCGCAGCGACCGTGAAGGTGTTTGTGGTACTTGTCGCATGCGTGCTGCCGCTCGGCTTCGTAGCCCGCCCAGACGTCGCGATAACACGGTTTGCAGTGATACATCGATTCCAGCGTCGCCGGTGGCGGCAGGGAGGGACGCCGGTGGGGCTGGCAAGTATGCCGGGGACCGGCGCAGCCGCAGGCGGGGCGGGCGGCGGGATGGGGTCGGCGCGCGATGTCGCCCGGATGTCGAGCCTGATGCTGAAACAGCCGCTCGAAGTCGATGCGTGATTCGGCGGTTGCAGGTTGCGAAGGAGCCGCCGCGTGCTGCGGCAGCGTGCCGTCGCCGGGCCGCCTGCCCGGGGCCGTTGCGGAGGGAGCCGGCGAAGAGGGCTGGAGCGTGTAGGGCTGAGCAGGGGCCGCGACCGGAGGAGGGGCCGCGACCGGAGCAGGGGCCGCGACTGGAGCAGGGGCCGGGACGGGCGCTCGCAGCTCCTCTTCGGCGATCATGCCTTCGCCGGCTGCAGGCAGTTCGTCGGACAGCGGTGGCGAAAACTGCTCAGGCGGCGGGACCGCGTCAGAAGGCAGTGGGGCCGCGTCAGAAGGTGATGGGGCCGCGTCAGAAGGCGGTGGGGCCGCGTCGGAAGGCGGTGGGGCCGCTGGCAGCAACAGAGCGTCCTCATCCGCAGGGGGCTGTTCGGCAGGCGAAGCGAGTTCGGTGTTGGTTTCCTCGGCCTCGTTCAACTGGGCCAGCAACAGGTTCAGGTCCACCTCGGCTCGAGCGGCCGTGGAAAACAACAGACAACCGGCGGCGGAATACGCGAAGAAGCGTTTGGGCCACAACATGGGACACCCTCCTGGTTCAGTACGGAAAGACAAAACAGACGGCAGAACGACCGTCGCCAGCGGACCCGGTGCGGCGGTGCAGGAGTCACGCACCGGAACAAAGGGTCCGCTGGCAATCGGTCTGCGTCGGTCCGTCGCCCTGTATTCGTGGTAACCTGAACCACATTAACCGCGGGGCTGGTGTCGCGGCGGGTGAACCGAAGGAACTTCGTTGGTGTTGCCACCGAACAACTATTGCCGCGCTTCCGGGCTCGTGCCACAACCGCTGGGCCACATTGTGTTGCTTTGCCGCCCGGGCGGCCGTGTGGCCGTTTCGATCCCCCGACTTTGCCCGATCCGGAGAGTTTCCCCCCGGAGAGTTTCCCCCCCGGAGAGTTTCCCCCGGGGGCGTCTGTTTAGGCTGCCGCCGCGATCAAGGCTTCGCGCAGCCGTTCATGCTGGGCGGGATCGGTCAATTGGTTTCCCGCCAGATCCGTTACGTAGAAGATGTCCATCACCTGGTCCAGATGGGTCGAAATCTTGGCAAAGTGGACCAGGGTGGAATGATCGGAAAGGACTTGAGCGACCGAGTACAACAGGCCTGGACGGTCGTAGGCGAACAGCGACAGGACGGTGTAGCGGTCGAAGGTTTCGTTGTCGAAGGCGACGCGTGTGGGCAGCAACATCACGGCTTCGCCACCGGCGGTCGAGGGTTTCCAGACGCGGGGGAAGTTCAGTTTCGGTGGGCTATCTGCATCGATCGCTTCGCACAGCGCGCGGCACACGGCCGCTTGCCGCAGCGACCGAGACTCGGCCGGTTCCGGATCTCGAACGACGAACGTGTCCCAGGCGATGTCGGGCTGCAGCGTGGCGATTTCGGCTCGCATGATTCCCAGGCCCTGGGCGGTCAGGGTGCCGGCGGCGCGGGCGAACAAGCCTCTGACCGCCGACTGGTTCACGCGCACCAAGGTGTACTCGGCGGCGTCCTCTTCGGGCAGGTGCCGGCACCAACTGACGCTGCTCGAGGGCGCCAAACCGGCGACCTGGATCACCTGTTTGCTGAGCGGTTCGACGTCGCGGCGCTGCAGCATCAGGGCGCTGAGGCTGCGGAGCACGGTTTCGCCGCGGGCGGCCACCTCGGCCGGCAACCCGGCGGCCTGGATCCGCTGACGAATCGTCTCTCGTTTGCTCTCGGTGGCGTCATCCATCTCGCCGGGCAAGTGGCCCGAATCAAAGAACCGCCACGTGCGGACGTACAGCTCCACCAGCAGGCGTCGCTTCCAGTCGGTCAGCACTTCGGGGCCCACGGCCGTCATGTCGGCCAGGGAGTGGATCAGCAACATGTCCAGCATCCGCATCGAACCCACCGTGGCGGCGAACTGCGAGACGATCTCCGGATCGCTCAGGTCATGCTGCGAGGAGGTGTTGTTCATTTCCAGATGCAGCTGAATTAATTTCGCCACGGTCTCGGTGGCGTCGGCGTCCAGGCCCAGCCGCGGGCAGGTTTCCATGGCGATCCGGTAGCCGACCTCGCAGTGGTCCTCTTCGTAACCCTTGCCCAAGTCGTGCATCAGCAGCGCCAGATGCAGCAGGCGTTTGTCCTTGATGCCGCGATAGACGTCGCCGGCCAGGCCCTCCTCATCGGCGAAACGCGTAGCCGCTTCGACCGCTCGGATCGAGTGCGCGTCGACGGTGTACTTGTGATACTGGTTGAATTCCAGCATCCCCCGAGCTCGGTTCATCGCCGGAATCAGCTTTTCCAGAATCCGCAGCTCGTGCAGGCGGCGCAGCAAACTGGGCAGTTGGCCGGGCCGGCTGAGCAGGGACATGAACTGTTGGCCCGTCTGCAGGTCCAGCGGCTCGACCGCCTGTTCCATCATCGCATCGCGGATCTCTTGCCAGGTGCGATGCGCTATCCGCCGCTTGTAACGGTTGGCGTAATCCATCAAGCGGAGCACGCTGGGCAGGTCTTTGGCAAACCGCGAGAGGTTTCGGTCGCGTACCCAGATGTGATAGGGGCCCAGGCGGATGTCTTCATCGAGGGCTTTGGAGAACACGCGGTCGAGACTGCGCGTCAGCAGCGGGTGGCCGCGGGTGGCGGCCAGAAAGTGGGCGACCGCATAGCGCACGTTGCGGGTGTGTTCGAAGTAGTCCTTCATGAACCACTCGACCGGCAGGCTGCCATCGTGTTCGGTGTAGCCCCAGTGGGTCGCGATTTCCACCTGGGCGGCGCGGTCCAGCAGGTCCAGGTTCTTGCCCGACGAGAAATGCAGCTCGTTGCGCAGCCGCAGCAGGAACGAGTAAGCGGCGTGGACGCGGTGATAATCGTCCTCCGGCAGGTCGCCCAGCCGCACCAGCCGCGAGAGTTCGGTTTCGCCATAGGCGGCAAAGCCGACCCAGCGGATCAGTTGGATGTCACGGAGGGCGCCGCGGGAGCGTTTCACGTTGGGGCGCAACAGATAGTTGGTTTCGCCCCACTTGTGGCGTTCCTCGCGGCGAGCCGTTTCCACGGCATCGATCACGCGTTGCTGCCGACGCTGGGCACCTTTGCGCAGGGCGCCAAAGTAACGCTGGTACGTGCGCACGCTGCCCGCCAACAACCGGCTCTCGGCCAGCGAGCTGAACACGGTGGCATCCTTCCACGCCCAGTGGCAGGCTTCGGCGCGGGTTCGGACGGTAAAGCCCAATTGCAGCCCCGCATCGACGATGTCGCGGGTGAACTGGCTGGCCACCGGCTGCAGGGCTTCGGCATTGCCCGACTTGGGGACCACCATCAGGTCGACGTCGCTGTAGGGAGCCAGGTCGCGGCGACCGAAACCGCCGTGGGCGACCAACACGGCTTGGGATACCGATTCGTCTTCGCCCACCGTCGCGATCGTGTCCTCCCACAGCGATAGGATGACGCTGTCGAACAGATCCGTCAGAGCGGTCGAGACCAGCACCCCGGCCAAGCCGCTTTGGTGTTGTTGGCGAATCCGTTCGCGACCCGCCCGCAGTCGCTCGCGGGCTTCGATGACCGCTGGTCGCAGGGAGGGGCCGGTAAAAGGAGACATGGAACTCGCGGAGCCGGATCGGACGATAACGCGGGGCGGCCGGTCGAAACCGCGCCGGCCGGTCGACACGCGGGGCGGTCAAAACGCGGGACGTTGTCGGGCTCGCTACAACGCGTCCTCGCCGCGTTCGCCGGTGCGGATGCGGATCGAATCCTGCAGGTCGGTCACGAAGATCTTGCCGTCGCCGATCTGGCCGGTCTGGGCCGTTTCCAGGATCGTCTCGATGACCAACTGCAGATTGTCTTCGGTGCAGACGACTTCGATTTTGACTTTGGGCACAAAGTCGATCGCGTACTCGGTGCCGCGATAGATTTCCGTATGGCCTTTCTGGCGGCCAAACCCACGCACTTCACTGACCGTCATGCCGTGAATCCCTTGCTCGGTAAGCGCGTTCTTGACGTCTTCCAGTTTGAAGTGGCGAACGATGGCTTCGACTTTTTTCACAACGGAGGTCCCTAGCAACGAGCATATGAAGAACAAATCAACTGCGGCTGATCCCGATTGTAACCGATGGGGGTGCGGCTGCGAGATGTGCTAGGCGTCGCTCGAAGGCTTTTGCCACTTGGTCTCGGTGACTCCAGCGGTGTGATTGCACCACCGCGCCAGGACGAACAGCAGGTCGCCCAACCGGTTCAGGTACATCACGCATTCCGCCGATGCGCCCGCGTTTGGGTGGGATTCTCCGCCCTCACCGGTCTCGTTTCCCGCGTCGCTGGCTTTGCCGCTGGGAGGACCGGCCTGGCCGGGTACGCCGCTCAGGGTGACCACCCGCCGTTCGGCTCGCCGGCAGACGCCGCGAGCGAGGTGCAGATGCGCCGCGGTGGGGTGTCCGCCGGGCAAGATAAACTGCTTCAGCGGGGCCAGGTCGGCTTCGAAGCGATCGATCCATGTTTCCAGCTGCGCGATGTGCGTTGCGCCGATCAACCGCAGGCTATGCCGGTCGGGATCGGGCGAAGCCAGCTCGGCTCCGACCGAAAACAACTCGCTCTGAATTCGTTCCAACGCCGCGTCGACTTCCGATTCCACGCCGGCGGCGCGAACCAAGCCGAGGGCCGCGTTCAACTCGTCCACCGTACCGTAGGCTTCGATTCGTACGTCATCCTTGCTGACCCGCGGGCCACCGAAAAGCCCAGTGCTGCCGGCGTCGCCGGTTCGTGTGTAGATTTTCATGGAAAGTGTTTTTGCGGCGGCCGCAGCCGACCCCTGAATTGCGTTGAGGAACTCGTTTTGACCCAGCCACCGATTGTGTACGCCGCCGGCGTGCTGTTGATGACGCGACCCGAACCACACCGGTTTCTGCTGATGAAACATACCGACCGCTGGGATCTGCCCAAAGGGCACGCCGAGGCGGGCGAGTCGGCCGCGGAGACCGCCCTCCGCGAGATGCACGAGGAAACCGGCATCCATCCGAGGCACGTTACGCTGGATACCGAATTCCGCTTCCGCTCGGTCTACTCGGTCCGCTACCCCGATCAGCCGGACAGGGAATTCGAAAAGCGGCTGACGATCTTTCTGGGATGGGTGGAGCAAGTCCACGAGGTCCAGTGCAGCGAACACGGCGATTGCCGCTGGTTCGCCTGGGACCCACCGCACCAAGTGCAAGCCCAAGCCATCGATCCGCTGTTGGCCGCCGTCCAGCAGTACTTGGGCGTGGCATAGGCTTCCAGCCTGTGAAGAGTAGCACGGCTGTCCCAGCCGTGACCAAACACCCTCTCGGCTGAGACAGCCGAGCTACTCAGTGGTATAGGCTTCCAGCCTGTGAAAGCAACACGCCTGCGACGACTCAGTTATCATGGCGGACCGTTTGAATCAGCAGGCAATTGTTTGGGTTTTATCCATGATCGTTTGGCAGTGGGCTCGGTTACCGGCAGCGCGGTGGAACGCGCGGAAGATTGTTTCACGCTCATGTTTCGTCGGACTGGTTTGCTGGTGCCTTTGCGGTCACGTGTCGCGCGGCGAGGATCTACCTCGCATCGCTCCCAAAAGCCCCGAAGAGGCGTTGGCAACGATCGTGCTCGAGGACGGCTTTCGTGCGGAGTTGGTGGCTGCGGAGCCGATGGTCACCGACCCGATCGCGATGCAGTACGACGAGAACGGAGCGGCGTATGTGGTCGAGATGAACGACTATCCCTACAGCGATAAGTCGCACGACCAGGCTTGGCAGGAGCAGACTTCGGAACCCATCGGCCGGGTGCGGCTGCTGCAGGATACCGACGGCGATGGAACGTTCGACAAGTCGACGATCTTCGCGGACAGGCTCTCCTGGCCGACCGGGGTCGCCGTTTGGAAAGGCGGGGTCTACGTCATGGCCACGCCCGATGTGTTCTATTTGAAGGACACCGATGGGGATGGACGAGCGGACATTCGCCGAAAGGTGTTTACCGGATTCCGGAAATACAATGTCCAAGCCGTGATGAACAATCCGAAGTGGGGATTGGATCACCGAATCTATGCCGCCGGCTCGAGCAACGGAGGCAAGATCGAATCGGCGGACTCCCGCTTCGATCAAGACACCGCGTCCCCAACGGTGATTCGCCGCAGTGATTTTCGTTTCGATCCGCGCGACGAGAAGTTCGAAGCCATCTCCGGCGGGGCTCGCTTTGGACACGCCCGTGACGACTGGGGGAACCGTTTTCTGACCGACATTCGCAACCCCGTCCAGCATGTCCTGTTTCCCACTCGGTATCTACGCCGCAATCCGCGGCTCCGCGCGCCGCGTCCCATCCATGACGTGGTTCCCTCGGGCGACAGCATCGCGGTGTTTCCGATCAGTCCCGCCGAGCCTTGGCGGGCGGTAAATGCCGCCCGCTTGGCGGCGGACTCCACCAAGGATTCGCCCTTTGACTCGACCGTGGCCAAAGGCTACGTGACCTCTTCCAGCGGCGTGACGATTTATCGCGGAGCCGCTTATCCCGAGGCCTATTACGGCAACGCGTTCATCGGCGAAGTCGCCGGTAACCTGGTGATGCGCTACGCGCTGCGGCCCGACGGAGTGACGTTTACCGGCCAGCGGGCACACGAGAACCGTGAGTTCATGGCGTCCACGGACAATTGGTTCCGCCCTGTCAACTTCATCAACGCACCCGATGGTACGTTGCACGTCCTGGACATGTATCGCGAAACCATCGAGCATCCCTGGTCGATGCCGGATGATCTGAAAGCCCAAGTCGATCTGACCAGTGGGCGGGATCGCGGACGCATCTATCGTTTGGTGCCGGAGCACTATCGCGACGGGTTTGTTCCGCCGCCCGTGCCGCGGTTGGGATCCGCGACAACACAGCGTCTGGTCGCAGAACTTGCCAATCCCAATTCGTGGTGGCGCGAGACCGCACATCGCTTGCTGTTCGAGCGCCAAGATACCAGCGAAAATGAGGCGTTAGAGACGATGCTGGGCGAGCATCAAATGCCGGTCGCGCGCGTCCATGCCCTGTGGACGCTCGAGGGCCTGCGGTCGCTCACCGACCAGACACTCGCCGCCGCCCTGCGGGATGCCGATGCCCGGGTGCGGGAACAGGCGATTCGTATCGCCGAGCCGCGCCTGCCGAACTCGCCGACCCTTCGTCAATTGGTCATCGACTCGGCGACCGACCCGGATCCTCGCGTTCGTTTTCAAACCGCGTTCACGCTCGGCCAGATCAAGGACGAACCGGCGACCGCGGCGCTGGCCGAAGTGGCTCGCCGCGACGCTGACGATCCGCGGATGTGCACGGCTATCCTCAGCTCGGCCGCAGGCACGGAAGCGACTTTGTTGAAGAGTCTGTTGGAGAATGACGCCTTTGCAGACTCGGCTCCGGGCCGGGGGCTGCTCGGCCAGTTGGCGGCAATGGTCGGTGCTGCGGGCGATCTGACGGTTGTCGATGCGTTGCTGCAGGCGTCGGCCGATCACGCTGGTCCGGTCCAGGAAACGATGGTCCGCAACCTGGCGGCCGGCTTGCGGCGGGCCAAACAAGACCTCGTTTCGGCGGCTGCGAAACCGAGTTTTCAGAGTGCTGCACTGGTCGCTTCGACGCTCGATGATGCGGCCCGCATCGCGACCGACACGGCGGCCAGCCTGCAGCGGCGACAGCAGGCCATCACGCTGCTGGGCTTTGCAGGCGAGGGGGAAAAGCAGACGCTGCTGGTCGACTTGCTGAGCATCCAGCATCCACTGGAGATCCAGTCGGCTGCGGTCACGGCGTTGGTCGGCACCGCTCGGCCCGACGTCGCGCCGCGGTTGCTCGAAAAGTTTCCGGAGCTGACCCCGAGCGTGCAAAAAGTGATCGTCGATCAACTGCTGCAGCGCACCGTTTGGATTCCCGACGTGCTCGACGCGGTGGCAGCGGGAGTGGTTCCGGCTCGATTGATCGCACCGAACCGACGTGCGGCTTATCTGAAAAGCCGCTCTCAGGCGATCCAACAACGGGCCGTCGAGTTGTTTGGGGACGATGTCTCCAGCTCTCGCAGCGAAGTCCTCGCCCGATACCAGAGCGTCCTCGAACAGAGCGGCGATGCGCGGGCCGGCGTGGAGGTCTTTCGCAAAAACTGCCAAAGCTGTCACCGCTATGATGGCAGCGGATTCGAGGTGGGACCCAATCTGGCAACGGTGCAGAATCGCGGCGCCGGGCAACTGCTGGTGAATATCCTCGATCCCAGCCGAGAGGTCAGTCCGGAGTTTCTGGAGTATGTCGTGCTGTCGACCGATGGCCGGGTGGTCAGTGGGATGATCGCTGCCGAAAACACCAATAGTATTACCCTGAAACAATCGGAAGGCGTGGAGACAACCTTTGAACGCAGCGAAATCGAAGAGCTGCGCGCGACCGGAAAGTCGCTCATGCCCGAGGGCTTGGAAACGGAGATCTCGCCGGCGCAGATGGCGGACTTGATCGCGTATCTGTTGTCGCTGGGGAAATCGTGATGCACCGCCGGTTACCGACCGGCCTGTCGATGCATTCGAAAACGCATTGCGGATGTGAGCCGTTTGGGCGATAGCCCCGGTTTGCGGTGACGAAACCCAGGCCAGCGCGGCTAAACGGCTCAATCAGTCGACAGGCCGCGACCCCCCGGTGACGCAGGCTCGAAAGACGACTGACCCACCTTTTTATACAGGAACCTTTGATGGCACCTTTGGATCGACGATCTTTCCTGTCGCTGTCCGCCGGAGGCGTAGCGTGTGCGGCTCGCGGCGCCTCGGCCGCGCAGTCAGATGCGGCCGCGCAGTCAGATGCGGCCGCGGAGTCAACCTCGGCCGCGGAGTCCGTTGTTCCGTTTCAGACGCAGCCCAGCGACCGGATTTGGGACTTGCACTGCCATTTTTCGGGAGTGCCGGGGGACAGCGTAGAGCAGCGCGGAGGGCAACTGCTCGAGTACGCCGACCGGATGCATGTCCAGCGGCTGATTTTCTTCATGGGCTGGCCCTGGTCGCACACTCCAGAACCGGCCGAGTTTCGCCGTCAGAATGACCAGGTGTTGCGCGCCCTCGATCGGTGGCCGGAGCGTATGTTGGGGTTTGCATACTTGAACGCAGCCTATCCCGAAGAATCGCTGGCGGAGATCGAACGCTGTATTCATGACGGCCCGATGGTGGGCGTGAAGCTGTGGGTGGGCCGAAGATGCAGTACCGAAGACATCGATCCGCTGATTCGCCGCTGCGGCCAGCTCGATGCGTTGGTCTTCCAGCACACCTACCTGAAAGTCGCCGGCAATCTGCCTGGCGAGTCGACGCCCCAGGACTTGGCACAGTTGGCGGCGCGGCATCCGCAAGTGCCTTTGATTTGCGGACACACCGGTGCCGACTGGACTCGCGGGATTCGTGCGGTCCGTCCCTTCCCTAACATCTCGGTCGGCATCAGTGGCAGCGATCCGGCGGCCGGCTTCGTGGACATGGCCGTGCGGGAGCTGGGCCCTGAACGCGTTATCTATGGCAGCGATTGTGGCGGGCGTAGCTTTGCTTCCCAGCTGGCCAAGGTCTACGGCGCGGAGCTCGATGATTCGCAGCGGGTTGCCATTCTGGGTGGCAACCTGCGTCGCATGCTCCGACCGATTATGGACCGTAAGGGGATGTCACAGTCATGATCGATGTCAATGTGTATTTGTCTCGCTGGCCCTTTCGGCGACTACCGCATGATTCGCCGCCCGAGCTGGTCGCCAAATTACGGCAGCGTGGAATCCAACGAGCCTGGGCCGGCAGCTTTGATGGGCTGCTGCACAAGGATATTGCGGGTGTGAATTCACGCTTGGTCGCCGATTGCCGGCAGCATGGCGACGGTTTATTGCTGCCCGTGGGGACGGTCAATCCGATGCTGCCCGATTGGCAAGACGACGTGCGGCGGTGTCATGAAGAGCATCGGATGCGAGCCATCCGTATCCATCCCAACTACCATGGGTACACGCTGGATTCCGACGCCTGCCGCGAGCTGTTCGCCGCGGCGCGTGAGCGTGGTCTGATCGTCCAGTTGGTCTGCACGATGGAGGACGTTCGCGTCCAGCATCCACTGTTGCAGGTTCCCGTCGTCGATACGGAGCCTTTGAGTGGTTTGCTTGGAGATTTCCCGGACCTGGCCTTGATCGTCATGAACAACTCCGCCGCCGTCCGGCCCCCGGCCGCCAGCGAACTGGCGAAGCTTGGCAACGTTTACTTCGAGCTATCGCATTTCGAAGGCGTGGGAGCGCTGGAGAAGTGGGTCAAAGAGCTGCCGCCCGAGCGGCTGCTGTTCGGTTCGTATTTTCCATTCTTCAATTTGGAAGCGGCTCTGCTGAAATTTCAGGAATCGCAGCTGGGCGGTTATGCCACGGCCGCCATCCAGTCCACCAACGCCGCCGAGCTGTGGCAGCGGTCGTTGGGTAAACGCTAGTGCTGCGTCAGCGTTAGATTTTAGGGTCTGGCCGTAGCTGAAGTCGCCAGACTTTGGACCTTTTCGCCGCTTCAATCCAATCTCTGGCGAGATCCGCTATCCTAAAATGGGCTTTGACGCACCACTAGACACTTTTTCGCACCCTTGAGAGGAAAGCCAGCATGAGTCGTCGTTTGGCAAGATTAATGTTAGTCGTCGTGATGATGGGACTGCCTGCCAGTGCCCACGCGGAGCAGGACGATGCGCGTTCCAAACTGTCCAGTGCACTGACGCTGCACGCCTCCTTCGACGAGGGCCTGGACGCCGATTTCTCTCGCGGTGATCGGACCTGTTATCTGCGAGTTGGAAAACAGCTCGAGCGTGCCCAGCCGACCGAGGACGGCAAACTGGAAGCCGAGGCCGGGCGTTACGGCGGAGCCCTGCATTTCACGAGGAAAGCTGGTTTCCGGCCGATCTTTAAGAACGCTGGCGTGCTGGATTACAACGCGGAAGACTGGAGCTCGACGGTATCGGTTTGGCTACGGCTGAACCCGGATGAAGATCTGGAACCGGGGTACTGCGACCCGGTTCAGATCGTCGGCGACAGTAGCGCCAAGGGATTTATTTTCCTGGAGTTCTCCAAGGACGAAACGCCACGCTACTTTCGCTATGCCATTCGGCCGCTGAAGCACATTTGGAATCCCAACAACGTTTCCTGGGCCGACATCCCGTTCGACCAGCGGCCGATGGTCCAGGTGGAGAAGCCACCCTTCTCTCGAGACGAGTGGACGCATGCCGTGTTTACCGTCGAGCACCTCAACAGCAAAGACCACAAGCCATCGGGACGGCTGTATCTGAATGGCAAATCGATGGGAGCAATCGAAGGCTGGGATCTGACCTTCGGTTGGGATCCCGCCGCGGTGCAACTGGTCCTCGGCGCTGCTTATGTTGGCCACATGGACGACCTGAGCGTCTTCAATCGTGCGCTCAGCGCGGCCGAGGTAGATCAGCTCTACCGCCTGGAGCACGGAGTCGGCGAATTGTACGCCGCCCCCAAGCAGCCAGAGTAACCCGCGTCTGGTCGCCAAGACCCTCCGGCCAGTCATCGAGGGTGCGGACAAATCGAAGGGGGCAGGCCTCTTTGATGTTAGTCTGGGGGAAACGAACTCGCTGTCGACCTCTTGGACGCATGATTGATTCCAAATGAAGTCGACGCGCTGTCGACTCTACCCAGCATTCGTCTCCCAGCGGGTTGCCACGCCGGGCTGAAAGACGCACGGCTGGCAGTTTGCCCCTCGACACCGCGTGTCGTCCCGCCAACAACCAGCCGCGGAGCGGAGTTTTGGAAACCAACCACGGCGTGTGCCCCGACAAACGCACCCCACCACACCCGTCGACACCGCGTGTCGTCCCGCCAACCAACCAGCCGCGGAGCGGCGGCAGGTGGTAGCCTGGGACGCGAGCCCTGCGGATTACCCAATAGTTTTTCAAATTGCACGCAAAAACAGGCTGGCCTTGGCACGACATTCGCGCTCCCTTCCTATTTTAACACGATAGGAACAGAGAAAATGACAATTAAACCAG
>NZ_WIAD01000109.1 GCF_009618275.1 Roseimaritima sediminicola | reverse complement strand
ACACTTGCCGGCGGGGCTGAGCATTTGGCAGTACGGCGATTTTGGGCTGTACCGCGTCAACCCACCGCTGGTTCGCGCTGTCGCCACTCTGCCACTGGCCCAGATGGACGTCGAGACGGACTACATCTATGCCGCCGATACGCGCGACCGTCCGGAATTCCCCATGGGAACCCGTTTCTGGCAGCGTCACGGCTTGCAGGCTTACGCGTATCTCACGCTTGCACGCATAACGGCCATTCCGTTCATCCTGATCGCGGGTGGGACGATTTTCTGCTGGAGCCGCAGTCTGTACGGCCAGCGCGCCGGCCTGTTCTCGCTTACCCTGTGGTGCTTTTCACCTCTGGTACTCGCCAACGCTTCGATGATCACGCAAGCGCTTCCGGCAACACGAGAAGGCGGCCAGTGAACCCTTCGGCACTATTTTCCTCGGTACAGTCCTGATGAATGATCGTTGTTAAAGATGCGTCTACTCTACTTTTCTTGGAGAATTATTGTGCGTAAGCAACATTTTAATGCAGCCTTGCTTTTGGTGACTATTTCTTGCGTGAGCATTGGAGGAGCAGCGTTCGCGTCGATTTGCCTCGCGACAGATTGCAGCTATTGCGACGTGACCTGCCACCAACGACCACCGTCTTTTTGCTCGCAAGGGTCGTGCGGGATAGGGTATGGATGCCAAGGCTGCGAATGCACAAAGGAGGTCACAGAGGAGATGGCGTACTGCATTTGCAAGTATGTGCCGTAGGACACGCGACTCGTGTTGCATTCTCGAGTTTGCAGCGACGCACCAACAGTGCCTCGCAGTTATCATGCCATGTCTCATAGGGGTTCTTTTTTCGTGCATCGTAACACAGAGACGATAGTGCATTTAACCAAAAGTGGCTGCCAGAAGGCCATTCCTATGTTACTGCTAGCGACTTGCACTGGCTGGATACTTCCTTGTCCTCAGTCTGTGTTCGCGGACGAGATGCCTAACGAAGTTCTCGACGCGTGGCGTTCGTTTGAGTCAAGTTTTCCACCGTACCGCGTCCAGGTCACGTTTGAATCAAAGGGTGTCGAGAACATAGAAACGGAAGCGAAGGTGAGACGTGTCAGCTCGCGCGACGGTGCCATCTTGCAGGAATGGTTGGCGTCCGAGTCGCTTGACGAATCCTCTCCGCACGCCCTCGAAGCAGTGGGCAAGAACGCTGACTACTCATTTAAAGTGTCACGACCGTCGAGTGCGGACGACTTTAGCTTAGCCCTTGTCCATTGGGATGGCGTCCCGCCCAATTCCTTGCAGCGCAAACTATCGATGACGCCCGGCGTCTACGGATTGCGAATCCTCGGACAGTCGATCCCCGAGGCGATTCGCTCCGGAGTTCTTGCCGTAACCGATCTCTCCAAGCATGAAGGACCGGCGGGCGACATCCTGAAACTCCAACTTTCGCGCACACCGTCCGGTCAAGCGAACGGCCTCCGAATCGAATCCGTTCAGCTCGAACTGGGGGAGCATGTCCAGTGGCAGATCTTGCACGCTGAGGCGAAACTGGAAATCGATGGCACGACGGGTCGGTTCACGACGCACAACACGTTTGCAACACCAGACGCTATTGGACGTCCCGTTGTCACGCGGATGGTAGGCACCGAGTCGTACGAACCGCCGCCGGGTTCGGTCGGAGGCGAGTCATTCTCGCTGGAGCGTTCTGTGCGGCTCGAATGGCGGGACGAACCGCCACACAAGAATGATTTTCGCCTGTCCGCCTTCGGTCTGCCCGAACCGGTGCAGCCACGATCACCACGTTCACTGTGGGTCGTCCTACTTCTCGGTGCTGCCGCGACGCTGGCTCTTCTCGCCTTCTTCCGTTACCGCTGGGTGGGGCGAGGCGATACGTCCCCGCTGAATGCTTCCTGAACCGAAGCGGAGATGCTACGCGTGAGTGCTCCCAATCGGAACGACGGTCGCCTCGCGATCATCGTCCCCGTCTTCAACGAACGGTCCAGTGTGGCAGCATGTTTGCGACACGCACAGGCATTTGCCAACGCTTGCGGCGACGTGGGCGAGATCGTGATCGTTGACGATGCGTCTACCGACGGCACGGTTGAGATCGTCGAGCAAACGATCGCCGGCTGGGAGCTCAACGCCATACTGGGTCGGCACCCAGAGAACCGCGGCAAGGGGGCGGCCATCCGCACCGGCCTAGATCATGTCACATCGCCTTTGGTGGTCGTGCAGGATGCGGACCTGGAATACGATCCGAGTGACTTGAAGCTGCTGCTGCAGCGGATGCGAGATTGCCGCGGAATTGCCGTCTATGGTTCGCGGCGACTGGCCGGTAGGCCTTCGGGCGAGCGACCGTTTAGCCTGTTTGTTTGGGGGCGTCTCTCTTTTGAATACAATGGTGCGCATGCTGTACAGCACACGCATCACCGACGAAGCGACCTGTTACAAGATGTTTCGCACCGAGGACCTCCGGGCGATGCGGCTGACCTGCCAGCGGTGTCAATCGCCAAGCCGCGTGTCCCGAACAAACAAAAGCCCCGGAGGGGCGGCACAGAATGCACAGTTGCTGTGTCGCCCCTCCGGGGCTTGAGATTCTTTGGGGGGGGCTGGCAACCGGGGACTCACGTCCCCGGCAGGGGCTGTGTCGCCCTTCGGGCTAGCGGCGGCGGTAACCCAATCAGCCGTAGGCGCGAGCCTCGGGTCTCATCCCGATCAATCCGGCCGCAGCCCAGCGGGTTCCAACAC
>NZ_WIAD01000108.1 GCF_009618275.1 Roseimaritima sediminicola | reverse complement strand
TACAGCGTCAGATGACTTGAGGAGTTCAGTCCCGTCTCGAAGGCGTATCCTCGAATTATTGGCACCCATGCGTATGATCTCGCACTCAACGTCTTCTTCTCCATCAAAGTAATACCCCGGATACGGCACTTTAAACCTCCCACCATTCGTGATCGTTTCGAACTTCCACTCGATCCGACAACTCTGCGAATCCGTCTCGATCTTCCAAATGAATCGGGATGACTCGTCTGGCTGGGATCGCCTCGACGAACTGGCGAAGTTCGTCCACTGTCGCATGACCAGATGTATGAATATGCTTTCTTTCTATCCCCATTTCGGCCATCCTGTCGAGTTCACGGCGGCTATCTTCGAGGTAGCCGGACCACACGGAGCTTACCAGACTGGCCCCATTCAGGCATTTCGCTCGCTCAAGGTCTCTCAACATACTGGGGCGGAAGATCATTACTGAGCGGTCGGCGACTTCTGTAAGACGTTCCCAATAGATTCGGTGCGGATAGTACGGGTTGGAAATCTGGAACGCCTCTTCTCGCTTAATCTTCTGCTTCTGGCTGTACGGAAGGAAAACGAAAACTTGTTTGCGGTCGGGCTTCGGTAGTGCTTCGGTAACTGTTCACGGAATCTTGAGCCGAATCTGAGGTGCCCGACGGGCGGCGTGCCCCTGCATGTAGTGCAAGCATTAAGCCACATGCGCAATCTGTAGTGTTTCACTTTGGGAATGGCACGGCGGTCTGTAACCCGGTCTTATTATGGCCAACTCAACGCCTCATTCCCACCAATGCCCGAACTGTGAGCGGCTGGAGAAGCTTACGGAGCAGCTGCGTCCACAAGTTGCGGAGCAAGCGTTGCGGATCTAGGAACGCGAACGAAAGCTGGCCGGCGCCACTAAGGATTCTACCAACAGTTCCAAGCCGCCTTCGTCGGACATCGTCAAGCCGGGCAAAAGACGACGTCCGACCGGCAAAAACAAATGCGGAGGCCAAAAGGGGCATAAGCGGAGTTTGAGGCAGGCGTTGCCGGCTGACGAACCGGACTGGCTGATGCAGTATTCCTACGACGTCTGCCCGGACTGTGGCGGCCCGGTTCAGGTGAACACCCAAGACCCCGCATCCGTACTTCAACAGATCGAGGTGGTAGCCAAGCCCATCGAAGCAACTGAACATCAGTCGTTGCGGTGTTACTGCGGTGCATGCCAATAGACCCACACCTGCCCAATTCCTCTCGAGGTCCGCAAAGCCGGCCTCTGTGGCCCTGAACTGACAAGCATCATCGGCTTTCTCAAGGGGGGCCTGCCCTGCGTCCTTCTCTACGATTTGCAAGTATCTCCATGACGTCTATGGCTTGCAGCTCAGTCGTGGGATGTTGCAGAAAACCATCAATAAGGTTAGCGAAGCAATCGCCCCGATTTACGAGTCGCTGTTCGACAATCTGAAGGCAGAGCGAGTCCTGAACGTCGATGAGACGGGGCACCGAGACAGAGGCCAGAAGATGTGGACCTGGTGCTTCCGATCCAACGGATTCACTGTCTTCCGCATCGATCCTCGCCGCAGCAGTGGCGTCCTGCTGGACGTATTCGGCGAAGAGTTCGACGGCGTCATTGGTTGCGACCACTTCCGTGCATATCACAAGTACCGCGGATTGACTGACTGTGCGGTTCAGTTCTGTTTTGCTCACCTGATCCGCGATCTGCGTTTCCTCAAAGAGCATTCCAGCGGGCGAACCCATGGCTGGGCCGGGCGGCTTCTGGATGCGAGCCGCGACATGTTTCGGGTCATTCATGATCGCGAGAAGCTCGGCGAGCGATTCGATGGGGAATTGGAAGACGCCGCGATGATGGTGCTGATGCGGGCAACGTATCGCGTTCCTAAAGATCCGAAGGCCTGCAATCTCGCAAGGCGATTCGAGGAGCACGGCGACGATTATCTGCGGTTCTTAACGACGCCGGGACTGGAGCCGACGAAGAATATTGCTGAGCGGGCAATACGATTCGTGGTCATCGACCGCCGCGTGACCCAAGGCAGCAAGAGTGAGCAGAGACAGCGAAGGCTTGAAAGGATCTGGACTCTTATGGCGACCTGCGAAGAGCGGGAATTCTCGCTGTTTGACTGCTTGCGACAGGCCGTGAAGCAGCATCTGGCCGGTGAACCGCCGCCCTCGCTGTTCGCGGGCGATTCATAGAAACTCTGTCAACGCTGATTCACGCCTGCTGGCAGGTGCCTCGTCCATTCGGTTCGCACACGCTGCTGATCCGTGAACAGTTACCACTTATGCCACGGAGTTCGTACCCGAGTCGGAATGAATGCACAGCCGTAGTGTTTGCAGAAATCGACCAGCTTCGGATTCAGTTCTGGGTCGTACCAGTCGGGCGTCTTCACGGCACATGTAGCGTTATCAAAGACCATCCGTTGTGACACACCGCCGAGCGCCCAGAAGGCGTTCTCAAGAGTCCGGATAAAGCTCTCCGTGTCCTGCTTGAAAACCGCTTCGGAATCTCCCTTTCTAGAATGACTTAGGACGCACCGAAAGACATGCGTACGCCGATAGGTTCCGTCGGCGTTTCGAATCTTTGCACCGGTGCCGAAGTCGACTTGAAGTTCTTCGCCCGGTTCGACTTCCATGCGCCGGAACGGGAGTTCGTGCTGCTTCCGGAGAGACCGGACGAAGCGGTTGACCGACCAATACTTCCCTTCGAAACCATGCTCCGCGACGAGGTCTTGATGGATGCGTTGGGACGACAAGCCGGCTTCACACTTTCAGACGATCAGTTCTCGAAACGGCTTGCATTGACTGCCACTGCTGCGCGGGGCGGCGGATGTTGCGGG
>NZ_WIAD01000107.1 GCF_009618275.1 Roseimaritima sediminicola | reverse complement strand
TTGCAGTCGGCGGATCGGGGCCAGCTCAACACGGCTCATTCGGCGATTCAGACGCTCGACTTGGCGCAGTGTTGGACGCTTGATCCGACCGGCAACTGGTCGCATTACCGTCAAGACGACAACGGCGACGGGACTTGGGATTTGATCCAGGATCGGACGGCGAACACCGTCAACGAGATCACCGACATCGACAATCTGTCCGGCACGCCGTGGGCCACTCCCGCCTACGACAAGAACGGGAACAGCACCAGTATTCCCCGGCCCGATTTAGGCAGCGGCGCATCGATGACCGCCACCTACGATGCCTGGAACCGGATGACCAAGCTGGTCGACAACTCGACCTCGAGCACATTACTTAAGAACGAGTTCGATGGTCGCAACTTCCGAATCGTCGCCAAGCAGTACAGCGGTGGCACGCTGTCGGACACCCGGCACTATTATTTCACCGACAACTGGCAGTGCGTCGAGGAACGGCTTGGCAGTGCCAGGACGCCTGGACGGCAGCACGTGTGGGGGCTGCGTTACATCGACGATTTGATCGTTCGGGATCGGGATACCAATGCCGACGGAACGCTCGACGAGCGGCTGCACCACTGTGCCGACGCCAATTGGAACACCGTGGCCGTCGTCGATAGCGGCGGCAGCGTCGCGGAGCGCTACGAATACGATCCCTACGGTCAGTTGTCGTTCTTCGCGGCGGACTACACGGCGAGGAGCACCAGTTCGTACAACACCCGCTACACCTACACCAATCGAGAATGGACCCCCGACGCCGCGATCTACTACTTCCGTAACCGCTGGTACAGCCCGCAGTTGGGGCGGTTTTGTTCTAGAGATCCGATTGCATATGCGGGAGGTTTGTCGTTGTATCGGTTGCGTTTCATCTTGTCCCGCGTCGATCCTACGGGGCTCCGCAGTTTCGACCCTGACTGGATAGGTAGCCCCGGTTGCTACGATTATTGTCGCGGAGCCGGTTACTCAGAAAATGACTGTTATTACTTTTGTTTCGAGAACAATTCGCTTCCAGGTGACTGGGAGTCTCTGCCACCGGATCGACACGGAGAGCCCAGAGAGCCTTCACACTACCCGCCGATATGGATAGTTGAGCAACGTCCTGTAGCTGTTAACGCCGAGGAATTTCGGACATGGAAACCAGAGGGCTACGAAGACCAAGACGACGATCGGAAATGCAATTGCATACTGTCCGTGCCGGGGGACAATGGGGCGATTGAACGGCCAGCTGGTGTTCTGCAAGCCATTTCCCCTCCTGGATACGGTAATGCAAGCTGCATGATAGGAGAAAGCGTTCTTGCGACGTATAAGGGCGTATGCCAGCCAATTGGACGCGACGAAGGCTGCTGCGACGGCGAGCGTGGCGGCTGCATTGTGACTGTATTGTGGCACTGCATGCGTCAAGGTTCAATCAATAATTGGGTGCGTCGCGATTTCCCAGGAGACTGCACATGACTTTCGCTCGTAACGCTTTTTTCAGGAACGTATTGCTTTTCGTGCTGACAATTTTGATCAGTTGCACGTTCCCTTCTCCAACTTTATGCCAAGATGAAATCGGAAGCGCCAGCCCAATAGTCACGGATGGAACTTTTCCTTCCAGAGACATCGTGGTGTTGGGACTTTCTTCTATTTTGATTCGTGATGGCGCACGCTTGCGAACGGAAGGAGGATTAAATGATTCAAAAAAGTTTGCGGACGTTGATTCGGTTGAGCTGGAAGGGCACATCAACCGTGACCTGATTGCATTTGTTGCCTCGTTTGAGAATCTACGCGCTCTAACTGTGCATGATCAACCCCCACAGCTTGACCTTAACAACACACTGTCGCCTCTCGGGCAAGCGAAAAATCTGAAAATCCTACGGCTGCCGGTTGTGGAGACGTCTATTCGACGGTGCGCCGTTCTCGGAGAACTTCAAGGCCTAGAAAGGTTGCAGTTGGGTTTCCTTTTGACTCGCGAAGATTTTAGTGCGATTTCGAAGCTTCCGGATCTTCGTGTCCTCGACATTTTCGGGATCCAAAGATCTTCCTACGCAATTGGCGACCGAATTCATTTTGACTCTTTGGATGAACTGTCTGTGAGTGCATATTCTGATTTAATGCACTTTAAGCAGACAGATCGCATTCGCAAGCTGCACATTCGGCAGCATTTTGAAGACCAGTATTTAAACGACCTATTGCGTTTCAAGAACCTGTTGGAACTGAGCATAACCGGATCGTGCGTTGAAGTAGTCGCGCAACTAGAGCGATTACCTGAGCTGCAGTCTCTAACCATTGCAGTGTCCAGGAGAATTAGATAGGAGAGTGAAGGGCTTCGCCGGGGTCAAAGGGCCGCACCGGGGTCAAGGGCTGCGCCGGGGATCGCGGTAGGGACGACTGTTGCCAGCCGTCCCCCGCACAGATCCGTACGCGAAGTACTACCTCATACGGCTCCTGCTGCTAAGCACGTGCACGGGAATCATTCGGAATACGGGGAAGGCTTCGCCGGGGTCAGACCCTGTTTTCGGTGTTCGATCTAGGAAAGTGGGGGAGTCGCTTCGCGACGGTCAGCCTTGTGTTCGCTATTCGATAATGCACGTCTGCTTGGTCACTATTGCGAACACCTAACACAAGGCCTGACCCTGGCGAAGCGGAAGCGATCGCCGCAATGGCGAGATTTCTTTCAACGGCTCGGGGCGTTTGTCCCCGGTGCGGCGACGCTAGGGTAGGTTCCTTCGCAAAAACAGGGCGGTAACTATTGCCCCCCCGCCTGTGACCGCTACCCTGAATTCGCCGAGTCATTGGCGGTGACTCAGGTGGGGCCTCTTCAGGACAGCTACGAATACGGGGTAGACATGTCGATCAGCAGCTCATCAAGCGGTTTCTTCAGCAGCTCATCTTCCAGCAGCAGCTCTTCGTCAAGTAGCTCCAGCAGCAGTTCTTCTTCCAGCAGCAGCTCCTCGTCAAGCAGTAGTTCC
>NZ_WIAD01000106.1 GCF_009618275.1 Roseimaritima sediminicola | reverse complement strand
GATGCCAGTCGCTGCCTAATACCTTAGTCCGGCCCGTGAACGGTTACTCATGGCAATCCTCCGTGGTTAGCTGGCAAGTTCAGTTTATCCGATTGCCGAAGTTGTTTTTGAACGGTTCCTAGAACAAACGCGACGTAGACCATCTAACCGAGATATGCTCCTAAAAAACCAATGCAGACCAATATGACACCGTGCCATGCAATTGTGTCCACGCCACTGCAATACCTGAATGTTATCGAAGCGACACACGCGCTCAATTTAGAAATAGACACCCTGATTTTAGCCGACTCGGTGCTTGACATCAGTTACTACGAACCCCTCCCCCTGTTCAAACGTTGGCAGAGCTATGAACTACGAACCTACCAGGGAGAACACAAAGGGAAAACAAGAATTCGGCTGGGCGCACTAGCCCGGTACTACAGTCACAGAAAACAATCAAGACCCACTATCAAACGGTTACGAAACTGCAATGTCCTATTGATCGGAAACATTCGAAAACTTTTACATCGCCATATGGCCGCTTCAATACGTGCCAAACGGCTGATCATTTGTGACGACGGCGCTGCTTCCGCAGGTCTAAACGGACACGGGAACGTAAGCCTGAACCAGCCACCAATACACCGTTACTGCTGCAACGTTCTTGGTTTACACACCGGCCCGATCCCCGGAGCAGAACTATTCTCCGCATACGAAGCACAACAGGAGAGCAGCGAAAATTTTCATCTAAACAGGTACGAGTTCTTAAAAAAAATTATATCCGATACACTAAACACAGAGACCGGCAAAGCTTGGTTCCTAGGCCAGCCTGTTTATGACATACCAAGGCCCCTTGCTCCCTTCCACAAATACCTGAGCTACCTAAAGAACATTCAAGCGAACAGCCTCAGCCAGTACAACATCGCTTACTACGCCCACCCAAGAGAAACAAGCAAAACGCTTGCAGCTATCAAAGAAGCAACGGGCTGGGAAACATTTCCTTACGATGGCCCTATAGAACTAAAGCTAGCCACAGCGTCCTCTCTACCAGAAAGAGTTTTCGCCATGTGCTCATCGGCAATCCAGACGATAGTAACAATGTTTGGCAACCGCATACCAGTTACAATCCTAGACATTCCCAAGGTATTCTACGGCACAGACCCCAGCCGTGCGTTGCACATTGCCTCCATTTACCGACAGCTCCGGTCCCTTGCAAAGCCGCCGCATCATTTCGTCGACGCACAAGATATTGAACAAAACATGCCTTAATTCGCGACTTCAGCGAGAACGACCCAATCGGCTCCGATAGCACAGAAAACAGGTGACAGACTATCATCCCGGCAGAAAGCACAGTGAACAATCTGAGATGACACTTAGAGACCACGACGGCCGAGCAAGAATAACTTACATTTCGAGTTCGCTTATCCCGTCCGACCGAGCAAACACCGTGCATGTAATGAAGATGGGAGAAGCGCTTGCGAACCGAGACCAGCTAGTCGGACTTGTCGGATACACCAATAGCAGAGCTCATTCACTGCGGCGGATCTTCGACCGTTACAGTACGTCAGAGTTTAATTTACAACTTGTCCAGCGTTGGCCCATTCCGGGATTTCGCCATTGGTATGGCCACCGAGCCGGACGAATCGCCAAACAGAACAGGTCTTCGATTGCGTACTGTCGCTGCCCATACGGCGCTTGGAATGCTATGCAACATAGGGTTCCCTGTGTTATCGAATTTCATGCCGACGTATGGAATTCGACATCATCAGAAGGCAGCTACCTTAGATCCTGCCTGAAGTCGCCCTTGATAGCTGGAATCGTTACTATTTCCGAAACGTTACGAAACGCATTCCTCTCCTACTGCCCTGACTTCCCACAAGAAAAACTAATCGTTGCCCACGATGCGGCAAGTGAACCGTTTAACAAGGAACAACTTGATATCGGAAAACGGAAAAACCGCCTCCACGTTGGCTATGTTGGGAGCTTTAAGCCAGGAAAAGGCATAGAGCATATTATCAAGGTTGCGGCGATCACGACCAATAGCAGGATTGCTTTCCATGTCGTCGGTGGTTCGCCCGGCGACATCCGCTCTCTTCGCTTAGCCTTACCAAACAACATTACCTTTTATGGACAGGTCCCTCACAAGGACGTTTTTAAATACGTAAACGCCTTTGACGTATGCCTTTTACCAAATCAGTTCAGCATGCGGACCGGGCGGCAGTCTCGAGACATTGGCCAGTTCACGTCTCCATTGAAACTCTTCGAATACATGGCAGCGGGTAAACCGATTATTGCCTCACAGCTGCCATCGATCCAAGAAGTAGTTAACAATGAAACCGCCTTACTGGTTGAGCCTGATGACCCAGAAGAATGGAAGTCGGCACTTATTACATTAAGAGACAACAAAGAGTTCCGGACTGCACTTGGAAGGCGAGCAAAAACAGAACACCGCGCCAAATTCACGTGGGATGCACGCGCAACCCGACTTTCCACTTGGCTACAAGGCGACGTGTCTAGGCAGCATTAGCAACGCACGGTGCATAAGTGCCACGCTCGAGGACTTTCAACATAGCTCAACTTCAACAGAAGATCATGACAGACAATTCTGAGATTTCCGTTCCTTTCAATGGTGACATTCCTTCCTGTTTCGAACACGCGTTTTTTGACAGCGACGGTCGTTAGGAGCCCACGACCATCGCAACAAACTGGCCTTGAAGACAGTACCTTTTTAAGGAAAGCAGTGATCCGGCCCAGCAATTCCCGGCCAGTACAAAAAACCAAGGAAATCCTTAACGAGGCTATGCTAGCGTCTCGCGATTTGGTTCGCTTGCCGGCAGGCAATGGCTTAGTTGTTTAATAGGCTGGTTGAATGTTCCCCGCACTCTCTTTGCCGCTCTCGATGAACGCTGATCTTACGGTCCCCAGTTCGCGTCGTTATCTCTCTGCTGATGGCTTGATCGAAGTCCTGCGGCGTCGCTTCGACGATGCCGAGGATTGGCG
>NZ_WIAD01000105.1 GCF_009618275.1 Roseimaritima sediminicola | reverse complement strand
AGCGACGCGTTGTTGGTTGTTGGTTGTGTCGGCATGACTCGGGGTTTTTGATCAATCGGCAGGTCTTGGGCGGTGCGAGCGTTCGACGTATTTCGTGAGCCAGTCGCCGACGACCGCGTCCGCGGAACTTTTGTTTCTGACAACCCCCGCATAGAAGAGTGCCAGGTCGACTTTCAGGGCATCTTTCGCAACCGGGTTTTCAATCGTTTCGCACAGCCGGCGGGATTCGAGTTGCAGGCGGTCTTCGCGGAGCTTATCGAAGAAGGTGCCCATCGCGTCCTGCGCCCGTCGAGACTGGACGAAGAACAGGCCGGCCACGGCATCGATGACCAGCCCGGCGATGAACTGAGCTACGGTCGACGCCGTGTTGTCGGTCGAGGTGTAGAGGGCAGCAGCGATAACGATCACAGCGAACCCCAACGAGGCGAAGACTAGGCTGAACCAAAAGCTAATCCGCGATTGTGAGAGAACCTGGCTGTAGAACTGAGCTAGTTGTTCGGTTTCGAAAGCCACCGGAGGCTCGGCGGATCGCGTCCGTCCTGAGTAGGTCACGACGGCCGGTCGTTCAGCCGACGCTTGCGACACGTCAGAAGTATCGAGACGTTTCAGTACGCCGGTGCGGATTGCGGCAACCAGGGACGCCACGGCCACGGCGACCGATATGCTGGCGGCGATGCCGGCGATGATCGTATCCAGATTGCCCATGTCCCGATTGCCCTTTTCTGAGGATGCACCGCACCGCAGCCGCAGCTGCAGGCAGCTGGCTTCCGAAGGGCTATTGTAATCTCTGCCGGGGGGTAGCTGGTCGCTGGCCGACCAGGTCAGGCCCGAAGAGCAGGCCACGTTCGAGCGGATGGAGCAGCTCCGCCGGCAACGCAGCGAAGCGTAATCAACTTTTACAGTTTGGTTTTTCTCAGTCCATCCGGGAATTTTGTGGGTTCATCCTAACTGCGGGATTTTCTTAGGCACCCGCGGTGGTGTCCGAAAGGTGTGGTCTAACGGATCAAAAATGCTGGCGGCAGCCAATGCTTGCCGCCAGCCAGAGACACCACTGGGCGCACCCCGACCGCGATATCCCTGGCCGTGCCCGCGTCCCCGCAGAGCTTGCTTCCGTTTCTCGCGGCAACTTCAACGTAATGGATGAAGACACCACAGGAGAATCATTCGGACACCACCGGGGGTGCCTCCGAAAATCCACCATCCTTGGCTTTCCCACGACGAACCCGGAGGGACCAAAATAGTGTGGGTGGTCAGACTGGCGTTCTTCGCGAAACTCGGATTTCCTGGTTCGTCCTTTGTAGAAGACGACCTTCGTGTTTGGCGTTAGGTGCGGAACATAGCGTCTCGGAAAGTGGTATGAAACTCCCGTGGTGTCGTGGCAAGCGGATTCGTCGTTTTCGGTAATGACCGCGTATATGTCCATCGTTTTGGGTGCTATTCTGTTAAGCTACGCGTCTGACTGGCCGTTGCGTTGTTCAGCGTTTGACGCGGCTGGGTCCCTTTGAAATATAGTTTTAACGGACGATCAAATGTCTAGAGAGAATGAGCCGGTTGCTGCGATACAACTGGGAGATAGTGGCTCCCAAGTAAACGAATACGTCTTCCAGGTCTTGCGGGCACACGGCAGGGAGTGCTGGGATCTTCCCACTGAACGGCTTGGTCTAGCGTTGCAGGCACGCAAATGTCCAACAGGAGACGATCGGGCTGTTAATAAAAGCAGGTCGAGCAGCATCGTAATCGGTATGTCACGGCAGCATGCTCAAACGCTGGCATTGCAAATGCTTCGACAGCTTTTTAAGGACGATCACTCAGCGAAAACGGCGTTGTTGGATGTTCTCGAAAAGGAGTTCATGGTTTGAATAAACCTCAAGCTCGGTGAACGAGCTAGGCCGCGGCCTCGCCGGTGAAGGCCACGTAGCGACCGTCTTCCAGTTGGCGAACGGAGCCGACCGCGACGAGCGTCTCGAGCATTTCCGCGACGTCAGCTTTCTTGGCGCGTTTGTAGTAGGCCGCGATCTGCTTAGCGTCGGCCGGTCCATTGTGCCGAAGCAACGCGCTCTGGACGGCGACCATCCGTTGCGGCAGCTCCTTGGGCCAGTCCTGTTTGACGATCTTCGCTGTGGCCGCCTTTTGGGCTGGCTTGGTTTTGTCTGTATCAGTGAACGTCGTTTGCGTTGCGCCGTCAGGGTTTTGGAATGTGGGACGCAACCAACGAACAAGCCCGCGGGCCTCCTCTGCGGCCCTTTCGTGATTCAGATCGACCAGGCGTTGCAGAATCTCTTCGTCGTCCAGATCTTGCGGCCAGCCGTATGCGTCGAAAACAGCGACGTCGAGATCGTCATGGATCTGTCGCAGCACCGAGACAAGTCCCTGCTCGTGAATCGTTTTGTCTTTGGCGGTCAGCGTCTCGCCTGCCCGCAGTTTCTCCAGCACGTTGTACATGCCGGTCATGGTCAATTTGGGATGAAGGTCCTGTTGACGCTTGCGATGTGCATCCAGTTGCTCGGCTAACTTGCCAATGTTTCCGCGTTTCGCGTCTTCCGTGTTAGGGAACGGAAACGTCTCGAAGCATCTCGTTTTGTTGTATCGCGGGTCATTGCCGACTCCAAGACGTCCACCTGTAGCCAACGCCCAGCAGACGTGAATCCTTCTGGAAAGGACCCCAAGAATTGCGGGGTCATCAATCGCGATCGCGATAAGCATGTTGTCAGGCAAAATCGATTCGTCTAGCCAAACGAAGAAACGATGCTTTGCGGTTTCCGTCGTAGCAATGTAACGCCTGACGCTGTTTAAAGCCGGACGAAAGGTGTTGCGGGTTTTGCCAAACAACCACCACTTTTCCGCGTAGGTGATTGAATCTTTGGTTCCACCAACTTTGTTTTCGCGTTCGCTTTTCACACGATTCAGGACCCACTGATAGACCTCCGGAAACTTTTCCTGGACTTGTTCAGCCGTGAGGCCAAAGAGATCAATAACCATCACGTTCCGTGAACGTTGGGTGATGTCTTTGCCATTGCGATAGTGCCGAATGTGTTTCTCAAGACCGGCGATTCTTCCGAGTCCAAGATTTTCCGCCTGTTCCTTTGTGCTGGTTCAGCGGAAATTGGAATTGGGCGTCGAGTGAGTAGAACAGGA
>NZ_WIAD01000104.1 GCF_009618275.1 Roseimaritima sediminicola | reverse complement strand
GAGGCTGCTTGCCGGGATTGGCACCGGTCGTTCGGGGATTGCCTTCAATACGGATTTTCGAAGGTTTGTATCCAAGTTGTTCCACTAAATCACGGACAAGCAACTTCAACTCATAACGGCTGAACGACCCTGCGCCCGGTCCATCAATGTCGAATCCCCGAAGGCAAACTGTATCGCCCTGATCAATAACCTCGGGTATCGAATACAGCCTTCCTTCGGGACCTTCCCCAGCAATCTCGAGAACCTTCCCTTCGCGACTGATAATTCGGAACTTGTAGCCGGAGCGACTAACACGCACCGGAAGCACACCAGTCACGTTTCCAAGAATGTTTCCGGTCACGATCCCGGTAGCTACTTGGACGGGAATATCTTGCTTCTCAAGGTCACTCATCGACGCGATGGCCTCGGGGCCACCATCAGCAAAGAAGTTGTACATAAACCCGGGGCCGGTGCAGTTCATCGCCGCTTCGCCAGGATCGTTATACCAAAGACTCAAATTACCGCGGACTCCGTTTACGGCACCCGCAAACCCCAGACGGTGATAGAGATTGCTGACCGTCCACCCAAGCATTCCGGGTTTATAGAGAACGTCAGGGTCTCGCGGATCGTAGACAAATGGTTCCTGCCAAACCGGAGTTGGGTTCGGATGAGCGCCGATAGTTGGGCCATCAGTGGGCTCCTGTAAACCACTCGGGTCAATCCTTGTCGTCGGCCCATTACCCACATACCGATAAAGATTCGCGTCACCGGCAGCAAATCCGATCGGGTCTTGGCTGAGCCAGCGGCCGGTGGTGGGGTCGTACCAGCGGGCTCGGTTGTTTTGTAGCTCGACGTCGGCGTCCCAGTCGCGGCCCGTGTAGCCGAACAGGGTGTCGACGGCGCTCGCATGGCTGCTCGCGATCGCGGTCCCGCTGGCGTCGTAATCCTGCTCGACGAGCCGGTTGCCAAAGCTGTCGTAAACCACGTGCTGACGGACGACGCCGTTGTCGTCGACAAGATCTCGGACGCTGCCCAGGTGATCGGCAATGGTCCACAGCGTTTCACCGGCCGTCGTGCTGGCCGTGCTGGAGTTGACCGCTGGCCCGCTGCCGGCAGCGTACTGCTCGTCGGCCAGGACCTCGTCAACGACGTCACCGTACAGGTAACGGTTCGCCACGCGGAACGATTCGCTTACCGCTTCACCGTCGCTGTCCACAAATCGCAGCATGGTCTGGCCGTCGGCCCAGACGAAGGCTTCGTCCCGATCCCAGGTTCCGTCGCCGTCGCTGTCGACGCGTTTACCGACCCGCTGATCGAAGGCGTCGTAAATGAACTCGACTTGCTGGGTGATCGTGCCGCCGGCCGAAGCCCGTTCGGTGACCAGCACCAGTCGGTTGCGGTGGTCCCACGCGTACTCGGTGACTTCACCCGTGGCGATCGACGTCTTGGAAAGCGTGTTTCCTTCGTCGTCGTAGGTGTAGTTGTACGTGCCGTCGGTCTGCAGCTGGTTGTGCGTGTCGGTGGCCGATTGCGACGAGCCGCCGGAAGATTTGCGGTTGCCGCCGGCATCGAAGTCGTACGATTCACTGGACGCCAGACCGAACGGTTGGCTGAGTCCTGCAATCGCGGCGGTGGTCGCCGAGGTCAATTGATCACGGCTATCGTAACCGTAACTGGTCTCGGTGCCGTCGCGGTAGGAAGCGAATTCGACCAACCGGTTGTCTTGGTCGTAACCGAAGAAGTAGCCGGCCAGCATGTTGCTCGAACCGAGTGATGCGGGAAGCGACGACGTGCCGTCCCAGGTTTCGCCCGCGGCGATCTCGGCCGTGCCGTGGGTGATGCTGGCAAGCCGCCCGGCTTGGTCGTAGCCGCGACGCGAATGAACCTGCAGGTCGCTCGGGTCGGCCGTCGTGGCCGAGTAGCGCCGCAGGTCGGTCCGCTGAGAGGCGGCGTTGTATTCAAACGTCACCAGCTGCGGAGCCACCGCATGGCCGCCGCTGACAGCATCCGAGTTGACCGAGGTCAACCGTCCCAGGCCATCGTAAGTGAACTGTCGCGTGAAATCATCGACGCCGCCGACGATCGACGTGCCCGCAAGCGTGCCGCCGAAGTTGGCACCCAGGGTGATCCGATTTCCGTTGTCATCGAACGCGCGATTCAAAGCCACACTGGTGCCGACCAAGCTGATCAGCTGCCGTTCGGCCAGCAACTGGCTGCGGTCGTCGTAGGAGAAATCGAAATCGGTGGCCAGCGGGTCGGAATCGTCGATGGACGTTGTGCGGTCCGAAGTGTCGTAAGCGTAGGTCAAGGTGCGATCGACGCTGGCGCCGGTTTTCCAGGTTTCACTGCTCACGCGGTAGCGGTTGTCGTAGGCCCACTCGGTCCGCCGGTCATTGCGATCGACCAGCGACCGCAGGTTCCCTGCGCCGTCATAAGCGTAGCTGCGATTCTGTGTTCCGCTGCCGTACACCTTGCCCTCGGTCACCAGTTGGTTCAGACGGTTGTAAGTATAAACCGTCTCGTTCCCCAACGGGTCGGTGACGTTGACGATGTTTCCGAACACGTCGTAGCGGGTCGAGGTGGTGGCCGAGGAGGGGTCGGTCGAGGCGATCACGCGATACCAGGCGTCCCGCTCCACGGCGTTTGTCTGCCCGAGTGCGTCGCTGGTCGAGACGGTGTTTCCGAGGCTGTCGTAGACGTAGTCGGTATAGGCCGCGGCCAGCGAACCCGCGCCGTCGGGGTCGGGCTGTGTCACGCGGGTTACGCGTCCACCATCGTCATAGCTGTACGACGTGACGCGGCCCAGTGGATCGGTCACCGCGGTCAGCAGGCCATCGACCGTGTACTGGTAGCCGACTTCGGGCGAGACGACCGACGCCTCGGGCCGAGGCTGGTACGCGGTCGACAGGCGTCCTCGCTGGTCATAATCGAACCGGGCCACATTGCCCAGCTGGTCGGTTGCCGAACGCACGGACCCGACGGCCCAGTAGCGGGTGTTTTGGGTGGGGACGTCGCCGATGATGGTTCGCATCCGTCCCAGGGCGTCTTGGGAGTCGCATTGCGAGGGTCAGGCCTTGTGTTCGGTATTCGAAAATGCACTTCTGCTTGACCACTGTTGGGAACACCGAACACCGGGTCTGACCCCGGCGAAGCCTTCTTCTCGGGTCGGCCGCTGCGGCCGAGTAGCGCCGCGGGTCGGTCCGCTGGGACGCGGCGTTGTACTCGAACGTCGCCAGTTGCGGAGCCACCGCGTGGCCGCCGCTGACGGCATCATAGCTGCGATTCTGCGTTCCGCTGCCGTACACCTTGCCCTCGGTCACCAATTGATTCAGACGGTTATAAGTATACACCGTCTCGTTCCCGAGCGGGTCGGTGACGTTGACGATGTTTCCAAAGACGTCGTCGTCTCGCCCCTCGCTGAACACCGGAAACAAGGCCTAGTATCTACCAAAAGGCCGCTGCTGGGGTCTTAACGCTTTACACTGTGTTGTTTGGAAATCGAAGCTTCCAAACGTCTTGTAGATCGAATAGGTCTTGG
>NZ_WIAD01000103.1 GCF_009618275.1 Roseimaritima sediminicola | reverse complement strand
GCAGGACGAGCGTCGCCAAGCGGCGGACCGCAAACGAACCCGCCGAGCCCGCCGCCGCCTCCCGAAGCGTTAATCAGTTAGCTCGCCCACCGACAGATCCGGCGAGCGTCTCCTACCTGCTCACGGTCCGATCGGCAATGCTCGCCAGCAACGGGTTTTGGTGTACGGTTACGCTGAAGCCAGCATCTTTGTGGAAGGCGGACTGGTCGATGCACCAGCCCCCGATCCTTTCAGCAGCGTTGTTACGACACCAGTTTACCCTGTTCTGATCGGTGTCGTCTGGTAATGCCGCGAGTTGGGATTGCAAGTCGTTGACGATCGCATCGAACCCGTCTTTAAGAGGTGATTCCTCGTACGAAACTGAATCGAGTCTGCACTCGAAGACGCCGTCGGTCTCTTGGAAGAGAAGTTCCGTTTTCATTCCGATCGCAAAACCGTCACCGTCGTTGGCGTAGGCTCTCCACTGGCTTAACTTGTCTTTGCTGGCACAGAAGCAGCAAATGTAATACTGCCATCGTTCCGCGTTCGCCAGATAAGACTTCGCTGATTCAAGCACAGGATCGCTTGGATCCGCGTTCAATTTCTCAGAAAGCAGCTCTTGGCAGAACTCGACACCTTTCTTTATCTCCATGGTGTCGTTCAGATACGCAGCATGCGTATACCATAGCTTTTGATTGCTGAGTATGGAAAGCAATGCATTTGCGTCGCAGTAGTGATAGACCACTGTCTCTTTGAGATCAGGGGGTAGCTTCGGTGCCATTTTGAGAGCTCATCGCGAATCAGATGTAAATAATCCCGCTAGCGTTCAATTCAGAGAGATGGAATCCGCAGTTTTATGTCGAAACTTCAAAGATCGAGAGCCAACTTATGCTGCATCGCGAGATGATCGTTTTCATCAAATTCGGGCAAAAACTCGAAGCCGTAACGCTGGTATAGCTTTTGAGCAGGGATGTTGTCGCGATGAACTCGCAGGGTTAACAACTCAACGTGCTTCTTCGGTGGCTTGTCTTCTCGGATTTGCTCCGCGGCTTTCTTGGCTTGACCAATCAGATGCTCGATGATCTGGTTGGAATAGCGGAATTCTGGCGAGGAAGGCTTGCCGCGGTACTTGTGATCAAGGCCAAGTTGAGGGATGTATAGTAGTCGAGACTTTTTGCCATCGGGCGGTGGCCATCTCAACCAGCCCGTCGCCGATAAAGAAGCGAAGCCAACGATCGAGTCGTCGGCCTCGCTGTGGCGATAGATCCAGACCTTGGTCTCGTGTTTCTCAATCGAGTCGATAACTTCCGAGCCGCGAATCCACTCGGTCGCTGCACGTGCCCACGCTTCATCACCGCAATGCAGATCGGCCAGGAAAGGCAAATCGGCTGGTGTGAATGGATCTGCATAGAGCAGCTTTTCTTCGGACCGCGACAATGCTTATCGCCCTGCTCTCGAAGGCAACTCGCGAGTCTTAACTTGAGCAGGCGGTCGCGAAATAGCAGCGTCCAATGCTTCGGCTTGAGCGGCGGTGAGTTCTCGATCATTGAAGAACTCTGCCGTCGAGTCGAGGCTCGCGGCGACTTCGAGGTCCGGCCACAAATCAGTGGGGGAAACGTTGAGTGCAGTTGCCATTTTGAGGATCGTCTTTCGTTGCGGTCGCGATTTGCGTGAAAGCATTTTCGAAATCGCCGACTGGGTGCAGGCGATACGCTCCGCAAGTTCTTCTTGAGTGATGTTTTTCTGTTGCAGAATCGCTTTGACACGATCGGCGAAGGTGGCCTCCTGAGTGGCCATTTGCTCGTGTCGAGCGGCGATGATTGGTCTCCAAGCCGGATCGGGATGCTGGGTGGCGGTCTCGACTTGCGATTTTCGAAAGTCGAGACCGTAGGCGCCGTGGCCCTCTTGTGGGTTCAGATACAATGCGTCTGCAATGGTCGCAAACGCTCGATGACGATCATCATCCGTCGTCTGTTCGTGCTCGATTACCGCAAACATCGAACGAACGACCGCTTGAACCTCGTCGCTGCACTCCATGTACCGACGAATGAAGTCTCGTTGCTCGGGGCTGATGCTCAGCACGGCACGAAAAGCATCGCTTGGAATTTCATTTAAGTTGCTTATTGACATCTCGTCACCTTAATCAGCACGTGCTCTGATGATCGTGCTGCGACCTGAATAAATGGTGTGTTGCAAACTGCCCAGCGTCTCGTCAGCCCGCATCGCGCCGAGAATCCACAGCGTGGGAACCTGCGGATTTGGCGAATACTCGAAAAACAGGACTCGTACGGTATCAACGACTCCGTCATCGAGCTGCGCAAACAGTTCCACCAGACCGGTTGGCTGCAGACGCTGCCACGGCAAATCAATGACCACAAGCTGATCGGGATCCCACCAGCGAAGTTTGTGGAGCTGTCGGTTCAGTTCGGAGCGAACCGAATAGCGGGGCAGGAGGTGTTGGAAGTCCTGAAACGCAGGGCGGCAAATTCGCAACCGCCACTCCAAGCCCTCAGTTCCAGTTATCGGCTCGCTCATGACAATAATATGACTGTATTATGACGTGTCAAGTTCGGTTTCGTAAGCTTGGGAAGGTCTCGGAGCGTAAGTGCTTACCCAGACATGGCTTACGTGGAACTTCGGGAAGACGGTTAACAACGATGTGGCTTCCCTGGACCCCGCATTGCCCGCAGAAAACGGGGGTTTTGGCTTCAAAACCGTACCCTCAACAGCATTTTTTCGTCGGTGATGCGGTCGAGATCAAGGCAGAGGTAGGGATCTTTGGCGAGGGTTTTGTTGGGCCATCCAGGAGTCTCGTGGGTTCATCCCACCTGCGGGACTTTCTTAGGCACCTGCGAGTAACCGTTCACGTCCAGGCCGAAATACGGTGGCTCTTCGCACGCGAACGCAACATAGCGGGCGGTGCGCCGGCCGGTGTGGTTGCGAAGCAAACGGCTGACTTCCAGCATGACCGCCACGGCCGACGCGTTATCATCGGCTCCGGGCGTCGAGAAGAGAGTGTCGTAGTGGGCCCCGAGCAGGACGATCTCATCGGCTCGTTTGGTACCGGGTTGCTCGATGATCAGGTCAATCGATTCATCGCCGAGCACGTCGTAGGTCTCGCGATCGATCGTGTACCCCATCTCGGCCCATTGGCCTTGGATGTAGCCGATGGTCGCTTGGATTGTCTTGGGCTTTTTCAAAGTGCGAGGACCGATCAGTCCGGCAAGTCGATCGACGTGCAGGCGAAGGTTCGCCTCGATTTCGCCCCGGTCGACGTTTTTTGATTCGGTGGGCATCAGTATGGCGGGCGGGGAAGATGGCAGATTGCAAATTGCAAATTGAACAATGCAAATTGGAAATTGGGTCGCTTCGACTTGGGTGATTGTTTTTATTTTGGCTCTTGCGTGCTGCTCATTCGTGCGGGCAGTGACGAGTGCTTGCCCGAGGATCCGGCACAGCTCATCTGTCTCGCTTGCGACTTCCGCCATTCATGTTTCAGGTAAGCACGTCGCAACATTTAATTCGGCTTTACTCTCCCTCTGGGAGAGTCGGGCTCTTAGGCCCGGAGAGGGTTTCCGTAAGGCCCTCCCCGGGCCTAAGAGCCCGACCCTCCCGCTGCGCGGGAGGGTGTTGTCGCGGGGTTTCACCGAA
>NZ_WIAD01000102.1 GCF_009618275.1 Roseimaritima sediminicola | reverse complement strand
ACAAATCTCAAATCTCAAATCTCAAATCTCAAATCGAGCACGAGCACGAGCACGAGCACGAGCACGAGCACGAGCACGAGCACGAGCACGAGCACGATTCAAACTCGCCCCTCGCCACTCGCTTCCTCCAAACTCTGGCGAGTTCAGCTACGGGTGGTCCCGACCCACAACCAAATACTGCTCTTGTGGCCGGGCGGGGCGAATCGTTACTTACCGCGTGCTTAGACAGCCTGTCGACATTGGGAAAGGAGTCCGGAATGCCGCGAAGGCTGGCGTTGATTAACGTCTTTTGCTGTGGATTGCTGCTGGTCGCTACCGGCTCGCCCGCCTGCTTTGGTCAGTTTGGCGGCGGCGGGATGGGCGGCAGTGGAGGCGGTGCGCCGCCACCGGCCGAACGGGCCAAATTCCGCGAACATGTTCACGACATGGGCGGCTTGCGGGTGCGCCGCGAGGTGGGCGATACGATCGTCACCGCTGTGGAGGTGCGCGGCAACCGCTTCGTCGGCACCGAACGCATCATGCAGCTGCTGGAAACCCGCCCGGATCGGCTGTTCAGCGAAGAGACGGTACTGAGCGATATCCGCAAACTGAATGAGTTCGGGGCGTTCTCCGATGTCCGCTACCACGTCGCCGATCGCGAGGGCGGCAAGCATGTGACGTTCGAAGTCACCGAGCTGCCGACGGTCTCCGAGGTCGTGTACTTCGGCAACCACGGGTTGAACGACCGCGAACTGCGCGGCCGTAGCGGGATCGCCGCCAAGGATCCGCTGAACGAGTTCACGATCGAATCGGCCGTCCGCCGGCTGGAGGATTACTACCGCGAACAAGGCTTCAACAATGCCGTGATCAGCGCCCAGGTCGGCCACGACCGGGATCCGCGAGCGGTGGTGTTTCGCATCAACGAAGGCGTCAAAGAGCGAATCCACAAAATCAATATCATCGGCAACCAGATCGAGGGTGAGGCGCGGCTGAAAAAAGTCATCCGCTCGCGAGACTCCTTCATGGGCGTCGGCCACTACATCGGCAACACCGCCAACCTCCAGCAGATCGATCAGGACGTCGACATCCTGACCAGCTACTACCGCAACCTGGGTTTCCTGCGAGCCCACGTGAGTCGCCAGATCGAATACGACGAAACCGGCAAATGGCTGAACGTCACCTTCGTGGTCGTCGAGAACGAACGCTACATCATCAACGACATCAAGATCGTCGGAAACCAGTTTGTCGACGAAGACAAACTGCGGGAACGGCTGTCGCTCAAGCCCGGCGACTACTTCAGCGGCCTGAAGCTGAACCTGGACACCAACGAACTGACCTACGCCTACGGCACGCTGGGCTTTATTTACTGTGAAGTCGAACCGCAACCGGTGATGCGTGACGAACCCAATCGCGTCGACCTGGTGTTCAAGATCAACGAAGGGGATCGTTGGAAGATCGGACAGATCTTCGTAAACATCGAAGGCGAACCCCACCTGATGCGCGAGACGATGCTGTTGAACCAACTGGACCTGGTGGAAGGGCAATACATCGACCGGCGGAAACTGGAAAGCGGCCGCAATGTGATGAATCGGCTGCAGCTGTTCGAAACCAATCCGACGCTGGCCGACCCACCGGACATCAAAGTGGTTCCGCGGGAGGATAGCTTTGACTACGAGTACTAACATGCGACCTGCAACCCACGAGCCGAGCGTGTATTGGTTCCCCCGCGTCCTCTTCGGCCGGCCGGCCGGAATCCTGCTTGCCGCCCTGTTGGCCGTCGCGACCGGTTGTTCGCGGATGCCCCGCGGCGCGGACCATCCGTTCACGTCCTTTTCGACCGCTGTGCACGTCCCGCCCACGGCGGTGGCCGCTTCGGGGCCCGCTGCCCGGCGCGGTTCGGTCGCGGCCCGTCCGCCGCTGGACCAGTTGCAAGCCAATCGCGGCGAAATCATCCGAGCCCAGGGCGGCTCGCCATGGTCCCTGCCGCCGGCAACCAATACGCCGGCGGCCAGTCCCGGTGCTGCGCCCTCGGCGCAAGTGGCCCAGCGGACGCCCCAGGCCGGCTACGGCACCCTGCCACCACCGGCGCAGCCCGCTCCGCCGGCCTCGCCCTATTCCGCCAACCAGCCGCCCGTCGCCGGCGGCAGCGTCCCGCCGTCGTATCAGAGCGCACCGGCCTACCAGAGCGCACCGGGCTACCAGGGTGCACCGGGCTACCAAGGTGCGACGGGCTACCCGTCTGGACCGCCGATCGAAGTGGTGCCTTCGGGGCCCAACGTCGACGGCACGATTTTCCAAGATCCCGCTTACGGTGGCACCACCTTTGCCCCGGCTCCGCAGCCCTACCTGCCGCGTGACAACGTGGCCGACCTGTACGTGACCGGAGCTCCGGGGCGGACCGGCCGGATCATGCTCGGCGGTGCGGTCAACAGCGACGCCGGGATCACCGGACAATTGACCATCGACGAACGCAACTTCGATATCCGGCGTTGGCCGACCAGTTTCCATGATCTGTTCAGCGGCACGGCGTTCCGCGGCGACGGACAATCGCTGCGTATCGAAGCCGCGCCGGGCAGCCGCTACCAACGCTACAGCATCCAGTTCGGCGAGCCCAACCTGTTCGATACCAACGTCAGCATGAACCTGTCCGGCTTCCTGTACGACCGCCGCTTCCAGGACTGGGACGAAAGCCGCATCGGTGGCCGTTTGGCGCTCGGGTACCGGCTGACCCCGGACCTATCGGCTTCTCTGGGCCTGCAGGGACAAAGCGTCGAACTGTCCGATCCGCGGATTCCCGGGATCCCCGAGATCGATCGCTACCTGGGCGCCCACAACCTGTTCACCGGTCAGTTCCAATTCACGCACGACACGCGAAACAGCCCGTTCGCGCCCAGCCAGGGACATCTGCTGGAGTGGAGTTTCGAGCAGGCGTTTGGCGACTTTGATTTCCCCAAAGCCGAACTGGATTATCGCCGTTACTTCCTGGTCCGGCAGCGCGCCGACGGCTCCGGAAAGCACACGCTGTCGCTGGGCACGCAGTTCGGCGTCAGCGGCAGCGACACCCCGGTCTTCGAAAACTTCTTCGCCGGCGGTTACGCCACGCTGCGTGGTTTTGAATTCCGCGGCGCCAGCCCAACGATCGCCACCGCTCAGGTCGGTGGTCGTTTCAGCTGGATCAGCAGCATCGAGTACATGGCACCGCTGACGGCCGACGACGCCTTCAACGCCGTGGCCTTCGTCGACTTCGGAACCGTCGAACGGGACTTTCACATCAAGTCGGAGAACTTCCGCGTCGCCCCCGGATTTGGATTCCGCGTCGCGATCCCCGCGATGGGCCCAGCCCCGCTGGCCTTCGACTTTGCCTTCCCGATCGCCCACGCCGACACCGACGAACGGCAAGTGTTCAGCTTCTACATGAGCGCCGCGAGGTAGCGACCGCGAGAGCGACGAGAGCCAACGCGGCGAGCCTTTCAACCACTAATCTTCACTAATCGCACGCTGATAAGAAATCCAATCCATGCAGTTTGGGTTAGTGTTCGATGAGTGAAGATCAGTGTTCCCCCAAGGCCGCCTGCAGCCGCGCCGAAAAATTTGAAATCTTCTGATCATTAACGGATTCTATGTGATGAAGAGAATCGTTTTCTCCCCTCTCCCCCGAAGCCTGGCGAGCCTAAGCGAGCCAGGATTCGGGGGAGAGGGGAGAAAATGTCACCTTCTATCGCTCCGAGCCGTACACAGATTCCGCCGGAGTCAGCAAATCTCAAATCTCAAATCTCAA
>NZ_WIAD01000101.1 GCF_009618275.1 Roseimaritima sediminicola | reverse complement strand
TTGGCACTTTGATGCCGTGGGTCAGCGGGATCGCGAGACGTTCATCTACCAACCCGAACCGTCGCATGAACTGCATTCTATGCAAGTTCGGATTTACTAGGATGGGATGTTGATGAGTACCAAGAACGAAACCTGCTTCGTCGGTGTCGACGTGTCGAAAGCGTCGCTTGATGTGTATCGGCCAGATACACGAGCCCGCGTTCAATTCGACAACTCGCAGGATGGCACGGAGGAACTGTGTAAGAAGCTGAAGCGAAAGAAGGTACGCACCCTCGTCGTCATGGAAGGGACCGGTGGCTATGAAAAGATGCTGCTGCATCAGTTGGAGAATTTCGGGATCGAGGCTGCCGTTGTCAACCCGCGCCGAGTTCGTGACTTTGCCAAAGGCATTGGCATCGATGCGAAAACCGATCCCATCGATGCCGAGGTGATCTTACGTTACGGCCAGGTCGTCCAGCCTGCGCCCATCGCTTGCAAGTCAGAGCATGAGAAGAAGCATCGAGCTCTCGTCGATCGGCGCGACCAACTCCTGGGCTTGATCAATCAGGAGAACAATCGCCTCAAGCAAACTTGGGACGAAGATGCCAAGCAAAGCATTCGAACCGTGCTGGATTGCTTGAAAAACCAGCTGAAACAGATCGACAGCGAGCTGGCCAAAATGCTCAAAGTTGACGAAGAAAACACACGATTGATCGAGATTCTCGACTCGATCAAGTGCGTCGGCCCGGTGCTGATTTCCACCTTGATTACGTCGCTGCCAGAGCTGGGGAAACTCAATCGCGAGCAGATTGCCAAGCTGGTCGGTGTCGCTCCAATCAATCGCGATTCGGGCAAAAAGTCGGGCAAGCGTTTTATCGGCGGAGGGCGTGCAAAGGTTCGCCGAGTGCTTTACATGTCAGCTGTCGTGGGCATCCGCCACAACCCAGTGCTCAAGTCGTATTACGCTCACCTGAAGAGCAAAGGCAAAGAGTCCAAAGTGGCGATCGTTGCCTGCATGCGGAAGCTGCTGAGCATCATGAACACAATGGTTCGCAACGACGAGCTGTGGCGTGAACGGTCAAAAGGCGGTGCCTTGTGAACACCATTCGAGTCGCCACAAGACACCGCCCCGGCTTATCGCTATCGACGCACCATCGACTCGGCTATCCCTTGGCCAGTTGGTTCTCACCAGAGCCGACCTCCGTTTCACCGAGCACTTTGAGTCTACGGCATGTCACATCGAACACCACTCGCCATGCCTTTAAAAATCTCGGGGGTTTGGGGGCTGGCCCCCAGGTACGCTGGACTTTCCAGCAAGGGATTCGGAAATCTTTTTCCGAATCAATGTTGACCAAAAGTAAGACCGTCGCTGACCCCTTTGATCGCCGTCGTTTGTCGCGGCGATCAATGAGCATCACGTTAACGCGATATTGCTATCTGCTGATCTTGACCGCAATTCGTCAACACTCCATTCGCCATCTAGCAACGCCAAATCGCTCTGCTGTTTTTCAATTTCTTTCTGCATTAACACATGATCTGCTATCTGATCTTCAAGCGTCGGACTCGAACTATCCATCGATTCAATTTCTTGAACGTACATGTCAACTGTGTCGCGCGCTAAACACGCAATTTCAAGAGTTGGATTCGGGCTTTCCGAACCGACGACGTCGAACAGCGTTGCGACTGCAACCGCTGCGTCCAATGCGGGCGACGTCAACAGTGACTCAAACTCCTCGGTGTCTGGTGCCAACTCCTCACAGCGAGTCTTGCCTGCCGATGCTGGGATCTCATCTTCCTTTTCAAGAAAGTCCCAGAATTCATCGAGTGTCTGCCGAAGAACATCTGGCTCACCAAAATCCTCTTGTGTAGCGAAGGCACGATAGTTCGGTAACATCCGTTCGCAACATAGAAGTGCGAACGCAAGTCTTGCTCTCATCGACATCCGACTGAGCTGAACTTCCAGGGCAGCTTCGTCAAAACGCAGCTTTGGCATGTCTACTTACCTCCTCTTGGCTTCTTCAGCGGACTTAGGGGAGCAACTTTGTTCTGCTGAAGAAATTCATCACAACTAGGACATGTCGGCCGACTCGCAGCCGTACCCGTTGGCGTTAGTCCTTGGCTCCCTGCCGCATTGACTCCTGTCACTTCCGCATGTCCGAGACCGACGCCTTCTACCTCATTCGGACCGAGCAACCGTCGTTGCGCAGGTCGCAACCTCTTCTCACTACTGCTAACGATACGGGTGCCCTGTGCAGTTTCGGTCACTGCAACCGTCGTACGACGTTGCGTTGCGGCGGGAACTGCTTGGTGAATTTCAGTCGCACGCGTCGCTGCTGTTGGATTTGGGGCATCCGCTACATCATCAATCTTATTAACTGGGACTGCACCAAATAAACGCTTCACGCCGGGAATTTTCTTTGCAATGTTAGGATTAGGCCCAGGTGCCGCATTGACTAAGATGTCTTGTCCAATTTGCCCGGCCGGTTTGCCTTCAATCCCACCATTTATAACTTCATTGCAGATTGGAAATATCGGCGTTGGATCAATTTCTGCACCAGCCATTAGGGCGGTGCGGGCTGGATTCTCCTTGACCGATTCTCCGCCTTGATCGGTCGCTCCATAATAGATTTCCGTATCAACCTCCCATACACCTGTGTAGATCCAGACTAGCGGACCGGAAACTGTACTGTGGCTGGTGACCCATTCCAACCCACTCGGATCGATCTTCGTCGTCGGCCCATTGCCCACATACCGATAAAGGTTCGCGTCACCCGCAGCGAAGCCGATGGGGTCTTGGCTGAGCCAGCGGCCGGTGGTGGGGTCGTACCAGCGGGCGCGGTTGTTTTGTAGCTCGACGTCGGCGTCCCAGTCGCGGCCCGTGTAGCCGAATAGGGTGTCCACGGCGCTGGCGTGGCTGCTCGCGATCGCGGTCCCGCTGGCGTCGTAATCCTGCTCGACCAGCCGATTGCCAAAGCTGTCGTAAGCCACGTGCTGGCGGACGACGCCGTTGTTGTCGACGAGATCACGTACGCTGCCTAGGTGGTCGGCGATGGTCCACAGCGTTTCGCCCGCTGTTGTGCTGGCCGTGCTGGAGTTGACCGCTGGCTCGCTGCCGGCAGCGTACTGCTCGTCGGCCAGGACCTCGTCCACGGCGTCGCCGTACAGGTAACGGTTCGCGATGCGGAACGATTCGCTTACCGCTTCGCCGTCGCTGTCGACAAACCGCAGCACCGTCTGGCCGTCGGCCCACACGAAGGCTTCGTCCCGATCCCAAGTGCCGTCGCCGTCGCTGTCGACGCGTTTGCCGACCCGCTGATCGAAGGCGTCGTAAATGAACTCGACCTGCTGGGTGATCGTGCCGCCGGCCGAAACTCGCTCGGTGACAAGCACCAGTCGGTTGCGGTGGTCCCACGCGTACTCGGTCACTTCACCCGTCGCGATCGAGGTCTTGGAAAGCGTGTTTCCCTCGTCGTCGTAGGTGTAGTTGTACGTGCCATCGGTCTGCAGCTGGTTGTGCGTATGGGAAGCCGATTGCGACGAGCCGCCGGAGGACTTGCGGTTGCCGCCGGCGTCGAAGTCGTACGATTCACTGGACGCCAGACCGAACGGTTGGCTGAGTCCTGTGATCGCCGCGGTGGTCGCCGAAGTCAATTGATCACGGCTATCGTAACCGTAACTGGTCTCGGTGCCGTCGCGGTAGGAAGCGAACTCGACCAGCCGGTTGTCGTAGGCGAACTGGAAATCGGTGGCCAGCGGGTCGGAATCGTCGATGGACGTCGTGCGGTCTGAGGTGTCGTAAGCGTAGGTCAAGGTGCGATCGACGCTGGCGCAGGTTCTCCATGTTTCGCTGCTCACGCGGTAGCGGTTGTCGTAGGCCCACTCGGTCCGCCGATCATTACGATCGACCAGCGACCGCAGGTTCCCTGCGGCGTCATAAGCGTAGCTGCGATTCTGTGTTCCGCTGCCGTACACCTTGCCCTCGGTCACCAGTTGATTCATACGGTTCTAAGTATAAACCGTCTCGTTCCCCAGCGGGTCGGTGACGTTGACAATGTTTCCGAACACGTCGTCGTCTCGCCCCTCGCTGAACACCGGAAACAAGGCCTGACCCCGGCGCAGCCTTCC
>NZ_WIAD01000100.1 GCF_009618275.1 Roseimaritima sediminicola | reverse complement strand
CCGACCCTCCCGCTGCGCGGGAGGGTGTTGTCGCGGGGTTTCACCGAAAGATTCATGCCGACGCAATTAGCCGTTTTGGCGCTAGCCACGGTTGCTCGGTAATTAGCCGTTTTGGCGCTAGCCACGGTTGCTCGGTAATTAGCCGTTTTGGCGCTAGCCACGGTTACTCGGCTGTTCGGACACCGAATCCCTCGGCCCGGTACGGCGCAGGACCACCGCCGAACCGCCGGCAGCGGCTAGTTCCACGGCCAGAAAAACCAGCCGGGCCAACAGCGCCGCCGAAAGCGCTTCGGCCGTCCCGATCCGCGGTGCCAAAGCGGCGGTCAGTATTAATTCGCGCACGCCCGCTCCGCCTGGGATCAAGGAAACGAATCCGGCAACGACCGCCAGCGCCATCAAGGCGGCGGCCAACACCAAATCGTCGAGGCCGGTTTGCGGGGCGATCGCGTGCACGATCAGGGCGAAGGCCGTCCCGATCAAACACCACGAGAGCGTCATCCACGCCCACCCTGCTGCGAACGTCGTCCAGCGATACGCCTCCAGCGGTGCACGGTGCGACGGATCGCGTCGCCGGACGACCACGGCGACGACCATCCGGAACAGCGGCGGCATGGTGGGGACGGCGGAAACCAGTCCCAATGCGATGGCCAGGGGAATTAATTCCTGCGGGACGTCCGACAGCGCAATGACCAACGCCGCCAACGTCGCGCCGGTCGCCATCATCGTCAGGGTTTCGATAAACACGGCGACCGTGGCCAACAAAGGCGACACGCCCGGGCCGACGATGGCACCGACGCGCAGTACCACGACCATCGCTTTACCGGGGACGTACTTGCCCAGATGTCCTTGCACGTGGGCCGCGACCGCGCGGCCCGCCGGCACCGGCACGGCAAAACTGCGCAGCACCCAGTACCAATAGAAACCCGCCGGCAGCAAGGCCAGCAGATACGCCCCGGCCCCGCCCCACAGCGATGGCCAGTGAATCCGCCACAACAACCGCCGTTTATCGGGGTCCGAAACCAGTTCGTCGACGGCGCTGCGCACCGCCCACAACAAACCGGCGATGACCACCGCGATGATCAACAATCGAATGACCGGCTTCCAACGACCTGTCAATACTTTATCCTTTGCACAGCAGACGACCGCCGATGCCCAAACGCCCAAACGCTCAAACGTTCCTGTGTGGCTTGGCGGTCCAGTCCTGACGACAGGGTCACGAGCATAACAGCCGCTGACAATATAATGGGACCGCCCCCTAATCGACTAGCGATCCATGAGCCCAAAGAAAAAAGCGACTCCCTCGCGCACAGCAACTCCCGCCACACCGGCAGGCGGAACCGTGCTGGGCGGATCGATCTCGCGGTTGTTGTCCGTCGCGGTACTGATCGTCGTGATCGTGGCGATCGGAATTCTCTTTTATCGCGTGATGGTCGGTTTCTTTGTGCCCCTGTTCCTGGCGGCGCTGTTGGTCGTCATCTTTCGTCCCCTACATGAATGGTTCAAGCGGCAACTGGGAAATCGAGCTCGACTGTCTGCCCTGTTGACCACCGCCACGATCCTGTTGATCGTGCTGATTCCCGCGGCACTGATTTTGACGATCGGTGCGGCCCAGGGAACGCGTTTGCTGTCCGGCGTCAATTCTCAAAACCTGACCCTCGCGTTGGGAAGAGCGCGGGAGGCGTTTGGGCTTTCGATCCGGAGCCCCCAGCTGCATCGTCAACTGGAAGCCAGCATCAATCAGTTGGCCGTGCGCACCGACGCGGAAACCACGCACGCACAGATCGCCCAGACCCGCCGCTTGGCCGATCAGTTGCAAGAGGTGTATGCCGACAAACCGAACACGCCGGACGAATTGTTCGAACGCTTCGATGCCCTTCTGGTCCGGTTGGATGAACAAGTCGAAGCGGCGATCACTGGGGATGCGGCGGCGCTGACGGAGCCGCCACCGGAACAAATAACCGTGGTCGCTCCGCCGGCTGGCGAGCCAGCTGCGACCGATGCCACCACGGCGGAGCTGGACGGACTGGTGCCGCGGGGACTGACCAGTTGGCAGCAGTGGCAAGGTTATCAGCAGACGCTGGCCAAACTGGAAGACACCAGTAACGAGCTGCGCAAGCAGCTGCTGGGCGGCTCGATGCAAGCCGAACTGGCGATGTTGGCCAACCCCTCGGACCAGACGATCCACCAGGGTCTTACCCGCGGCCGGATGTACTTGCAGGCCCAGCTGCCCTCGGTCGCGTCGGCCACGACCGGGTTTTTGTTTCACATCGGGTTTGGACTGGTGGTCCTGATCATCGCGATCTATTTCTTCCTGCTCGATGGACCGGCGATGACGCGAACCGTGATGCGGCTCAGCCCGCTGGACGATGCGTATGAAGAACGCTTGTTGGAAGAATTCGATCGGACCAGTCGCGCGGTCGTGCTGGCGACGATCCTCAGCGCCCTGGCTCAAGGCGTCCTGGCGGCGCTGGGTTACTACGTTGCGGGACTGGATTCGGTGGTGCTGTTGTTCTTGGCGACGACGTTTATGGCACTGATCCCGTTTCTCGGCGCGATGGCGGTTTGGTTGCCCTGCGTGTTGTGGCTGGGATTCGTCGACGAGCGTTGGTTTGCGGCCCTTGCGTTGGGATTATGGGGGGCCCTGTTTGTGTCCACGATCGATAACGTAATCAAGGTGTTCATTCTGCACGGACGAAGCCAGCTGCATCCCTTGCTGGCCCTGCTGAGCGTTTTGGGGGGCGTGCAGGTGTTCGGCCCGATCGGTCTGTTGGTGGGGCCAATGATCGTGGTATTCCTGCAAACCTTACTGGAAATCCTGCAACAGGAATTGCTCAAAGACAGCGCCGCGGAGCCGATTTGATGAAGCCGGAACAACGATTCAGCGCCCTCCGAAAACATTTTCACGAAGTCGCCCTGCTGAGCAGCACGGCCGACGCGTTGGAATGGGACGAACGGACGGGGTTGCCGTCGGCGGCCGGGCAGTACCGCGCGGCGCAGGTGACGCTGCTGCGCGGGATGGTGCACCGTCGCAAAACCGATCCGCTGGTCGGCGAACATCTCGGCCATTTGGCCGACAGTCCGCTGGCGGCAGACCCTGAGAGCGACGAGGGAGCAACCGTCCGGCGGCTGCAGGAAGATTATCGGCGTGAACAAAAGCTGCCGGTTCGATTGGTCGAGGCCCTGGCCGAAGCCACGGTGCTGGGACAACAGAAATGGGATGCGGCTCGTCGCGCCGATGATTTCGACGCCTTCCTGCCGGCGCTCCAGCAGATGCTGGCTCTGAAATGCGAGGCGGCGGACCATCTGCGCGCCTCCGGCCAGTCTCGCTACGACGCCCTGATGGAGGAGTTCGAACCGGGCGCCTCGACCGTGGAAATCGCGGCCGTGTTTGCCGAGCTGCGCGCCCGACTCGTGCCGTTGGTGCAGGCGATATCCGAAGCCTCACGCCAGCCCGATGTCGATCTGCTGCGACGCGAGTTTCCGATCGACCAACAGCGAGCTTTCTCCCGCTTCGCGGCCCAGACCATCGGTTTTGATTTCACTCGTGGCCGCTTGGATGAAACTTCGCATCCGTTCTGCACCAGCTTGGGGCCGGACGATTCGCGAATCCTGACGCGCTACGAACCCAACTGGTTTCCCACCGGCCTGTTCGGCACGCTGCACGAGGCGGGGCACGGGATCTACGAACAGGGGCTGCGAGCCGATTGGTACGGCCTGCCGCCGGGCAGCTATGTGTCGCTGGGCATCCACGAGTCGCAGTCGCGGTTGTGGGAGAACTTGGTCGGGCGTTCATTGGCCTTTTGGCGGTACCTGTTTCCCCACGCCCAGCAAGCGTTTCCGAGCAGTCTCGGCGACGCTTCGTTGGAACAGATGCATTTCGCGGTCAACGCGGTGCGTCCGAGTTTGATCCGCGTCGAAGCGGACGAAGCGACGTACAACCTGCACGTGATCATCCGTTTCGAACTGGAACAGCAACTGGTCAGCGGCGAGCTGGCCGCGGAGGATTTACCCGAGGCCTGGAACGCGCGATACCGCGAGTTCCTGGGCGTCGAGTCCCCGACGGCCGCCGACGGCGTGCTGCAGGACGTCCACTGGTCGGCCGGTTTGTTCGGTTACTTCCCGACCTATGCCCTGGGCAATCTCTGTGCAGCGCAGCTATTCGAAGCGGCCACGGACCAGTTGGGCGACATCGATCGAGCGTTCGCCGACGGGGACACCGGCGAGCTGCTCCAGTGGCTGCGCACCCGCATCCACCGCCCCGGCCGCGTCTTCGATCCAGCAGAATTAATTCAGCGGGCAACCGGCAAACCCTTGTCATCGGATCCATTGATCAAGAGCCTAACCGACCGTTACACGCCGCTCTATCACCTGTAAAAACCAGTGGCATAGGCTTCCAGCCTGTGAAACCAGTGGCATAGGCTTCCAGCCTGTGAAACCAGTGGCATAGGCTTCCAGCCTGTGAAACCAGTGGCATAGGCTTCCAGCCTGTGAAAACCAGTTTGCT